>NZ_DATGWT010000033.1:0-184292 GCF_035299325.1 Lacibacter sp.
TTTTCATTTGCGATGCGCTGCCGTCAATTACCTCGATCACTTCAAAGCCGCATGAACGTAATACCTGCGCCATTGAACGGGCATCGTTTTTCGGGTTTTTGAGTGCGGTGGTGAATTGATATGATTGGTTACCGATGATAAGCGCCATTTTCTTTTTGAAGTTGGTTGTAACTAAGCCACTGGTATTTGAACCTGTAGTAACAACATTGTTTGGCGTATTATTATTTGGCTTATTGTTATTGGTTGGATTTGTATTGTTGCCACCAGGTTTATTTGTTCCGGTAGTACTGTTCCCTGTAGTGTTTGGCTTTGTATTGGTTGGGTTTGTAACAGGTGGTTTGTTGTTGTTCGTAGTTGTTGGCGTATTGTTGTTTGAAGCAATTGTTCCCGAGCCAATCTGGTAATTGTTGCGCACCCATGCATCATATCCCGGAGGCGGTGTGGTTTTATCCTGGTATGTACCTTCTTTCCAATAACCTATCTTCAATGTGCCATCAAACTGAACGAGTTCTCCCTTTCCATGCGTACGCTGGTCTTTCCATTCGCCTGTATATCGTTCACCATTGGTATAGTAGTAAGTGCCTTTGCCGTTAAATTTATTATCATCAAAATTTCCTGAATAGAAGTCACCTATATCAAAGTAATATTTACCCTGACCATTGCGGTAACCATTTTTAAAATAGCCCTCATAATAGCCATTGTTGTAAACGTATTTACCATAACCATTTTTGCAATCGCCGCTGATGCAGCCTGTAGCGCCTCCTGTTTTTACCAGCGATGATTTGGGTGTGATCAGATTATTATCACTCCAGAAACCAATTTTCTTTACACCTGTATTTGGGTCGTAGTTAATACCCCAACCGTTACGTTTGCTGTCAATAAAATAACCTACATACTTTTCACCGGTAATAAAGAAGTAAGTGCCATAACCTGTTAACAGGTTTTGTTCAAACTGGCCAACCCAACGGGTGCCATCATCCCAATAATAAGCACCATAACCATCACGCTTACCGTTTTTAAAGTAACCAAAATAGCGGTCGTTGCCACTGTAATATTTCATTCCATAACCAGCTTCACAATCGCCATTCAGGCAGCCTGTGGTGCCAACTGCTTTTCCGTAGTATGATATCTTACCTAGGTATTTTCCTTTTTCGAAGATGCCCGTTTGTTTTGTACCGCTGGTTAATGTTTTCTCACCCTCACCATCAAATTCGCCATTCTTAAAATCGCCGATGTATTTAGTGCCATCTTTAAACTCCATCACGCCAAATCCACTGAAGGTGTTGGCAAGACTCTCACCAATAAATTTTTCACCGGTTTTCCAGGTGTATACGCCAAAGCCTTCACGTTTATCGTCGTAAAACTCACCTTCGTATATATCGCCGTTTTCGTATTTGAATTTGCCAAAGCCGGAACTGCAGTTGCCGCTAAGACAGGTTTGTGCGGAGGTTTGTACGGAAAGGATAAGGCTAAGTGAGAAAATGAAAACTAAGGCTTTCATGTGTTGGGTTATTTTGGTTGAAAGTTACAAAGCAAACTAAAGATACAAATACCCTGAAGTTGGTATTTATTTAGTTGCAGAACGGGGGTAAAAACTTTCAACTGTTAGTATCCCTTATCTTTGCCGCAAACTTTTAAACTCTATATGCACTTTGAATTAACAGAGGAGCAGTTAATGATTCAAAAAGCTGCCCGTGACTTTGCCAAAACAGAATGCTTACCCGGCGTTATTGAACGGGATGAATTACAGAAATTCCCGAAAGAACAAATCAGCAAACTGGCCGATCTTGGTTTTATGGGGATGATGGTAAAACCGGAATACGGCGGTTCAGGTATGGACACGGTGAGTTATGTGCTGGCAATGGAAGAGATCAGTAAGATCGATGCAAGTGTGAGTGTGTGCATGAGTGTAAACAACAGCCTCGTTTGTTATGGCTTGCAGGAGTATGGAAGCGAAGAGCAGAAGGTAAAATATTTAACGCCGCTGGCCCAGGGTAAGAAAGATGGCGAATTATACATTGGTGCTTTTTTGTTGAGTGAACCTGAAGCAGGCAGTGATGCCACTTCTCAACAAACAACTGCGGAAGACAAAGGCGATCATTATGTAATTAACGGGATAAAGAACTGGATCACCAATGGTAACTCGGCATCGGTTTACCTGGTTATTGCCCAAACTGATAAATCAAAAGGCAGTAAAGGCATTAATGCGTTTATTGTTGAAAAAAGCTGGCCCGGTGTAACGGTCGGTGCGAAGGAGAATAAACTCGGCATACGTGGCAGTGATACACACAGCATTTCGTTTCAGGATGTAAAAGTGCCGAAGGAAAACCGGATTGGTGAAGATGGATTCGGTTTCAAGTTTGCGATGAAGACACTTGCAGGCGGACGTATAGGTATCGCCGCGCAGGCGCTGGGTATTGCCAGCGGTGCTTATGAATTGGCATTGGCTTATTCGAAACAACGCAAGGCATTTGGAAAAGAAATTATGCACCATCAAGCTATCCAGTTTAAGCTGGCCGATATGGCCACAAAGATCGAGGCAGCACGTTTACTTTGTTTAAAAGCGGCATGGGAAAAAGATAATGGCATCGATTACACGCTCAGTTCATCCATGGCAAAAGTATTTGCGAGCGAAGCGGCCATGTGGACAGCAACTGAAGCAGTGCAGATACACGGTGGTTATGGATTTGTAAAAGAATTCCACGTAGAGCGAATGATGCGTGATGCCAAAATCACACAGATCTATGAAGGAACGAGTGAAGTGCAGCGGATCGTTATCAGCAGAAGTATTTTGAAATAAAACCCTCTAAATCTCCCTAACGGGAGACTTGCGGCGCACAGTCCATATTTAATTAAGCTAATGAGTTAACTCATTAGCTTTTATTTTTGCAACTCACTTACTACTACAATGGCAGTTAATACAGAAGCATATCAGTCGATCAAACAGGAATTAGATGCAAAGCAGGTTACATTGGTAGCCGTTAGTAAAATAAAGCCTGTTGAAGATATTCTGAAATTATACGAATTAGGTCAACGTGACTTTGGCGAAAATTATGTGCAGGAGTTGGTTGATAAGCAGGCGCAACTGCCGAAAGATATCCGCTGGCATTTTATCGGTCACCTGCAAAGCAACAAGGTGAAATACATTGCACCGTTTGTGCATTTGATCCATGGAGTGGACAGTTTCAAATTGTTGAAAGAGATCAACAAGGAAGCAGCAAAGAACAACCGTGTAATTGACGTGTTGCTACAGGTGCATATTGCACAGGAAGAAACGAAGTTTGGGTTAGATGAAGAAGAGCTGAAAACAATTTATAATAAAAATTCAGACGGATTGCATGAGTTGAAAAATGTTCGGATCTGTGGTTTTATGGGGATGGCTTCGTTCAGCGACGATCTGGAAAAAGTAAGAGGGGAGCTTCGTTCGTTAAAATCATTGTTTGACTGGTATGCTGATGTGCCAATTGCCAATAGTCAATTTTCCATTCTTTCGATGGGTATGAGTGGTGATTATAAGATTGCAATTGAAGAAGGAAGTAATATGGTGCGGATAGGTAGTTTGTTGTTTGGTGCAAGAATTTAGATGAATATGAGAAAACCGCCGACTGATTATTTAGGTGCATTCCGGCAATTGTGGATGTTATTGACCTTAATATCTTGGGGTGTATTCGTTTACTTTCTGATTACAGGCGAAAGCAGTTCAATGTTACAGGTGAGCAAGTATGGTAGTGTTAGTATGGGTACTGCAAATGTTTTCTCTACACTTGTCGTTTCACTTTTTTCTACATTGCTGCTAGTCTTTTTGTTTTTTCCTTCCCAAAAAAAGAAAGACAAGAAATAATTTTTATCGTCTGACGGTTTACATCTGTGCCGAACAACTGATAAGGTTTAATGATCAATGTTTGTTATTTCGGATAACCCGGTATATTTTTTCCCAAATAAATATTCCGCTCTGCTTTCACCATACTGCCTCCCGGTTTCATTGTAAGAATACCACTACCTCCACGGTTTTGCAAACGGCTTCGTTCTGTTGTTGTAAGAAACGGATCGTTGTCAAATACAAATTCATCGATCCAGTATTCCTTTTTGCCCGGCTCTTTAATAGTGATATGAATGTGTGCCGGATTCTTACTGTCGGGATAAGATCCCGGCCGAAGCGTGAAGAATTTATAAAATCCATTTTTATCTGTCTTCATCCAGCCACGTAAATAACCATGTCGTTTGGCCCAACCTTTTTCATCTCCTTTTTGCGGATAAACACCCGTATGATCAGTATGATAAATATAAATGATCACACCCTCAGCAGGTGTTTTGCCATCGGCTTTATAAACGGTTCCATTCACCGCCAGCTTTTGTCCGGGTAATGTCCAATCGGGTAGCCACACCATCGGTTCTAATTTATCAAATGGAATCGGACTTTCATAAATGGCTTCACATCCTTCGCAACCTCCCACATCAACTTTAATGTCGTTTGTTGATTGCTGTTGCGCACAGGAAATGATTGGGAGATTGGTAAACAGAAGAATTGCAAGAGTGATGATATGGTTCATGGCAAATTTGGTTTGTTGTACAAATCTTGAACAAATAAATTGATCGTCCAATTCATTTACACCAGCAGCACTTGTTTCTTGACCAACGGCAGGTTTGCATTTCGTCAGCAAAAAGCAACAGGAACTGTAATCGGTTTTAACAGGCGGATTTTGTACATTTATTTTGAGGTATGCACAACGCTCCATTTTTTCTGAAATACAAACTGCATCATGTACTCATCTGGATGCTGGTGTTCGGCACATGGTTTCTGTTCCGATACGAAGGGTATAGTCTTCCTGCCACTGCATTTAAAGTTACACTTATTAAAGTGATCGATCTCGCAGCATTGGTGTATTTCACCAATTATGTTCTTATTCCCAAACTGCTTTATAAGAAGAAGTATATTTTGTTTGCGGTTATACTCATCAGCTTAATTGTTCTCAGCAGTTTATTAAAAATGAATATCATTGGCCGCATGACCAACAACCCTGCGTTGCTGAATATATCAGGCAATTGGAAGGGCAGAGTGTACGATAATGTATTGCCGCATATCTTCCTCGTGCTGGCTGGCGCTGCATTTAAGTTGATGTTTGATTACACCGCTATGCAAAAAAAGATGGCCGATATGGCAAAGGAAAAGGCAGAGGCGGAGTTGAGTTTTTTGAAATCACAGATCAATCCGCATTTCCTGTTCAACTCCATTAATGCTGTTTATTTTTTGATCGATAAAGAAAACAAAGAAGCAAGGGAAGCATTGCATAAATTTTCGGACATGCTGCGTTACCAGTTATACGAAGCCGGTGGTGATAAAATACCGATTGAAAAAGAGATCGATTTTTTAAATGATTATGTAGCGTTACAAAAATTAAGGAAGGATGATCAATACAAAGTAGATTTTTCAGCAGATACTGAGGTGAAAGGATTTTCAATAGAACCATTACTATTGGTGTCGTTTGTTGAGAATGCTTTTAAACATATTTCACACAGGAGTAATGAAACGAATTATGTAAAAGTGAAACTCTCCAAAGCAAACGGCACCTTGGATTTTAGGGTAGAGAATTCAAAAGAAGATGCGATTCCCATGGAAAAAAATGGCGGTATTGGTTTGCAGAATGTAAAACGCAGATTGGAATTATTATATCCCGGCAAGTATGATCTCAACATACAAAATGGGGCGGAGGTTTATTCTGTTCATCTTAAACTACATGTGTAATGTTGATTAAAGTTGTGATCATCGATGATGAGCCGCTTGCCCGTAAGGGATTAAAGGAGTATGTAGCTGATGTAGATTTTCTGCAACTGGTGGGAGAGTTTGATCATCCGTTGAAAGCAGCTGATCTTATCAGTAAAGGCGAAGTGCAGTTGTTGTTGCTCGATATACAAATGCCAAAGATCACCGGTATTGATTTTTTTAAATCACTGCAACAGGCGCCGCCGGTTATTTTTACCACTGCTTATCCGCAATATGCATTAGATGGTTTTGAATTGAATGCACTGGATTATCTGGTGAAGCCTATTTCCTTTGATCGGTTTTTGAAAGCGGCCATGAAAGCAAAAGATTACTACGAACTGCGTCAACAAAACAAAGCCGCTGAAACTGCAGAACAACACACAGATTTCTATATCAAAGCTGATAACCGTTTTGTACGCATTTCTTTCAATGAAATCCAATATGTGGAAGCCTTGCAAAATTATGTGTGCATTTATACAAACGAAAAGAAATACATCAGTTATCTCACGATGAAATCGGTGGAAGAATATTTACCCGCATCGCAATTCATCAAAACGCACAAATCGTTTATTGTAAATGCTGCCAAGATCGAAGCCATTGATGGAAACGAGATACGTATTGGTGAACATCGAATTCCTATCAGCAGGAATGAAAAAGAAGATGTGCTGGAGCAATTACTGAAGAATAAATTTTTGAAACGCTAATCTGGGTCGGGACGCTGGAGTTGCCTGAACCGTTCTACATAAATAAGCCACATCAAAGCGATGTGGCTTATTTATATAGATAACATGGTCTGACGGCATAAGAGCCGTACCGACCAGCGTTTACTTCTTCATCTTTCCATAATCAAATACAATATTGCAAAAAGCTTTTACCCCTACATCAAGCATACTGTCATCAATTACAAAATCAGGTGTGTGATGTCCGGTTGGTTGTGCACCTTTTGGCATACCACCAAGATTAAAGAAAAATGCGGGTGCTTTTTCACCGAAATAGGAAAAGTCTTCTGCTCCCGTTGTCCAGGTTTCTTCTACCGTATTTTCATTGCCTGCTGCCCGTTGCAAAGAAGGCAATGTATTTGTAACAAGTGCAGGTGTATTGTAGGTCACCAATGTTTTCGTGTCAATTACCACTTCTGCCGTTGCACCATAAGCATTGGCAATCGTTTGTGCTACTTGCTTTATCTTTTCATGAACTTCTTTTTGCATTTTACTGTCGAGTGTGCGGATCGTGCCACTGAAGCTCACTTCTTCCGGAATAATATTTTCACGCACACCGCCATTGAATTTACCTACTGTAATTACAACGGGCGCTTTTGTTAAGTCGGAACTACGGCTTACAATAGTTTGCAAACCATTAATAATTTGTGCCGAGATCATGATTGGATCAATGCCCGTCCATGGAGCAGAACCATGTGCTCCTTTCCCTTTTACTTTAATGGTAAACCAATCGCTGCTGGCCATAAATGCACCGCTCTTATATGTGATCTTTCCAATTTCTGTGTCAGCTGAAATGTGCAAACCAAAAATTGCATCTACTTTCGGGTTGTCCATTACACCTTCTTTTACCATCAAGGCAGCGCCGCCTTCTTCATCGCCCGGAGGACCTTCTTCTGCCGGTTGGAAAATAAATTTTACTGTACCTGTTACATCTTTTTTCATAGATGCCAACACTTCAGCAGTACCCATTAAAATGGCAACATGCGTATCATGTCCACAGGCATGCATTACGGGAACTTGCTGACCGAGGTAATCAGCCATCACAGTTGATTTGTAAGGAACATCAACACGTTCTTTGATTGGCAGTCCATCAATATCTGCACGCAACGCAACCACAGGACCAGGTTTTCCACCTTTCAGTATAGCAACCACACCTGTTTTAGCAACGCCTGTTTTTACTTCCAGTCCAAGGCTTCGTAAATGTGCAGCGATGTATTCCATCGTTTTGAACTCACGGTTACCCAGTTCAGGATTTTGATGAATATGCCTGCGCCATTCGATTACTTTGGGTAATAATGCTTTTGCTTTCTGATCGATCAGTTGCTGAATAGTTTGTGCTGATGCTGACGAAACAGCCACACACAATACGATAAAGGAAAATAGTTTTCTCATCATGCTTTATAATTTAGTTGGAGTTGAACACTAGTTTTTAAGAAATACATAACCATCGTATTCCACAAAGTCAGATGCTTTTATTTCGATAGCACTTACTTTGTTATTCTTGATCTCGAATGGCACTGCGAACTTTCCATACGAAGGATGGTTCCATGTAAGTAAGAAATTTTTATTGTCGATGTATTCAAGTTTGCCTTTCAGCTTTGGATGATGACTCAGCAATACCGTTAGTTCATTATTCTCTTTCACGATCTGCATGTTACCATATACATGATTGTAATAGGTTCCAACAAATGCATCGGCACTTACGGGTAAGCTTGGTTTTTTCTTTGCACGTTCTTCCCAGCCTTTCATTTTTGAATCGTTCAGCGCCTGATCCTGTTGTTGAAACTGTAATAAGAATTTGCTTCTGTCAACATATGGGACACCTAAGTAGGCATCCATGATCTGATAACGTAATGCTTCAAAGAAATTCTGGTTATCGTTGTTGGTTAAAATACTGATGCCGAGTTTTTCTTCCGGTATAAAACATACATTGGTAACAAAACCAAACGCACCGCCTGTATGCCAGTACACTTGCCTGCCATTGTAATCCGTCATGTATTCACCTAAACCATACGCACGGAAATGGGTAGGGTAGTAAGGCGATTTGCGTGTGCCCGTTAAGATATTTCCATCTCTTGTTTTTTGCAATACCTGCCATGGTATAACCGTTTGGCCGTTGATCTTTCCGCTGTCCAATTGAAACATCATCCATTTGCTGAGATCATTCACACAACTCACCATACTTGTTGCCGGACCCAAATTATCAATTTCATCATAAGGCAATTTGCTCAACGGTCCGAATGAATTGGAGTAGGGAACAGCTACGTTCTTACGGTTAGCCATACCCGCCGTATTCATATACGTATTCGTCATGCCAATAGGATTCAACATACGGTCGCTTACATATTGTTCCCATTTAATTCCGGTTGTCTTTTGGAGTATTTCACCTGCCACCAAAAAACCTGCATTACAGTAGCCATAGTTCTGACGGAATTCTCCTTCGGGTTTCAGTAAACGCATTTTCCAGATGATGGAATCTTTGGACAGGTTGCTGTTCCAGAAAGTAAAATCTCCCTGAAATGTTTTGGTTCCTAAGCGGTGGCACAACATATCTCTCACTGTTGCCAGTTTGGTTGATGTTGAATCGTATAACCTAAACCACGGAATGTATTGAGTTACTTTATCATCAAGCGATAATTTCTTTTCATGTTCAGCTAAAGCAAGACTTGTGCCCGTAAATAATTTAGAATTTGATGCGATGATGAACAATGTATTCGCATCTACTTTTTCCGGTTTGCCCACTTCCTTTACACCATAACCTTTAATAAAAACGATCTTCCCGTCTTTTACAATGGTGATTGCAAGGCCGGGAATATTCCAGTCTTTCATACCACGTTCAATATAACGTTCAAGGCTGTCTTTAATGAAGGCGGGCGGTTCCTGAGCATGTGCGAAAGAAGCAATTAAAAGCAGAAGTGAAAATAAGTATTTCATCGAACGGTTTGTTTGAAGGAAGATACAGAAAAATGCCTGACGAATGATTGGCAGTAATTGGGTTTTGTTGAATAAAAAAAGCGGATGTATCAATTACATCCGCTTTCATTTAGAAAAGCATTTTTTATCGTTCCCACAACAACTTCTTCCCAAATACCAACGTATTATCGGTGAACTTAACACGGGTTATTTCAATTACCCAGATATCTCCACGAAACAGACCTGCTACAGGAAATTTTTTGAGATAGGTTTCCTTGGCTTTGCTGCCGATACTGCCTTCGGCCTTCATGAATTTTCCATTGAACTGTACACCCTTTACTTTTGCTTTCACAATTTTATCGGGCAAAATGGTTCCGGCAACAAGATTATTTTTTAATGCATTCTCGATATGCTTTGTATCTGAATCCGATTTAAACACAAGGAGATTTTCTGTTGGCTCAAATGCATAATAGCAGGATGCACAATAAGGCTCATCATTCACTGAAGTTGCAATGGAAATAACCGATTGCTCTTTCAGGAAAGCCGCAATATGCTCGTTCATTACCGGAGAAGCTGATGTATCGTTCGATGCCATAGTTGAATTTTTAATAAAGATGAATGAATATACAAATTGCAGGGCTAACCTGTATTAGTTGATGGACTGATTGTGATAAGTTGGTTATTTATACTCTCCGTACACAGCTCTCAATTCATCAGCTATTTCACCCAGAGTACATTTGTTTTCAACAGCTGTAATAACAGCAGGCATCAGGTTTTCACCGCTGCCGGCCCTGTCGTTGATCTCCTGCAGACATTGATCCACCTTACCGGGGTCACGGTTATTCTTTAATTGTCTCAATTTTTCCGTTTGAATGGCCCGGATACTGTCATCAATTCTGAAAACAGGCGTTGTATTGGGTTCATTTACTTCGAATTTATTTACACCCACAATGATCTTTGAACCGTTTTCAATATTGCGTTGATACTCGTATGCACTTCTTGCAATTTCATCTTGTATAAAGCCCTGCTCAATTGCACTTACACTGCCACCCATCACATCAATTTTTGCAATGAGTTCCCATGCCATTTTTTCAATTTCATCTGTGAGTGCTTCTACATAATAACTGCCTGCCAAAGGATCAACGGTATCAGGTGCGCCGCTTTCAAATGCAACGATCTGTTGCGTACGCAATGCAATGCGTGCAGCTTCTTCCGTTGGCAAACTCAATGCTTCATCATACCCATTTGTATGTAATGATTGCGTACCGCCCAACACTGCAGCTAATGTTTGAATCGTAACCCGTGAAATATTATTGAGAGGCTGCTGTGCTGTTAACGTGCTGCCACCAGTTTGTGTATGAAAACGCAACATCATGGCTTTAGGATCTGTTGCACCAAGTTCTTTCATCATATGCGCCCACATGCGACGGGCAGCACGAAATTTTGCTGCTTCTTCAAACAAATTGTTATGCGCATTAAAGAAGAAGGAGAGACGTTTACCAAATACATTAATGTCTAATCCTTTTTCCAATGCTGCTTTTACATACGCCTTACCATTTGCCAATGTAAACGCAATTTCCTGCACCGCTGTACTACCAGCTTCACGGATATGATAACCGCTGATGGAGATCGTATTCCACTTTGGTAATTCATGACTGCACCATTCAAAAATATCGGTAATGATGCGCATGCTTGGTTTGGGAGGATAGATGTATGTTCCTCTTGCAGCGTATTCTTTTAAAATATCATTCTGGATTGTGCCAGTAATTTTTTTCAGATCAGCACCTTGCTGTTTGGCCAATGCAACATAAAAGGAGAGGAGAATAAAACCGGTGGCGTTAATGGTCATCGAAGTGGATACATCTTCCAGCTTAATGCCATTAAACAATGTTTGAATATCTTCAATACTATCAACGGCCACGCCAACTTTTCCTACTTCACCTTCCGCCAATGCATGATCACTGTCGTAACCAATTTGTGTGGGCAGATCAAATGCCACACTTAACCCATTCACACCTTGCGACAATAAATAATGATAGCGTTTGTTGCTTTCTTCTGCAGTTGAGAAACCTGCATACTGGCGCATGGTCCACAGTTTACCACGATACATATCGGGCTGCACACCACGTGTAAAGGGAAACTGCCCGGGTAGTTCCAGTTCACCAGTTCCATTGTAAAGAGGTTTTACTTCAATCCCCGAATCAGTATAGATCTTTTTTTCTTCCATAAGCAGGCAATCGTTTCAGATGAGTTACCCCATCAGTTGTTTGGCTTCGTTGTTGATGAGTGTTGCCACAATGTTTTGTAAGGATACATGTTCATCATGCGACAATAACTCAATAATCTTTTTACTGAGATCAGTTCCAGTTGCTCCTTGTGGTAGTGTTGAAGCAAGCTCATTGATGATAAAAATATTCTGTTCTTTCAGGTTTTTTACGCCATCCCAAGCAGCATTAGAAACATATAATTGTTGACTCACATTGTATTCAAATTCTGTTTTGATCGATTGCACCATCAGGTTCTGCAGTTCAACAGCAGAGAGTTGGTTGATTGGTAAACGTCCAAGCAAATTATTGAGGCCAATACGTTCGCATAAAATGGTCATTCGTTCATATGCCTGCAGTTGCAAGCGGAGCATTTCAGGATTAGTTGAAGGAGCTTTTCGTTGCGGCTGGGGAGCAGCGGCCTGTTGTTGTCTCAAAGCTTGTTCCTGTAAAGCCGCCTGGCGTTGCTCTTCCAGTAATTCTTTTCTGCCTTTTACCCGCAAATAATAACCTAAGGCAATAAAAACGACGATAGCGCCACCAAATAAGTAATAATAAATTGTATCCATAAAGACTGAGTTGAAGCAAAAATAGGTTTTTGCGGTTGAAAACAAGGGCTACAGACAGTTTGTACACGAAAGGCAAATACTGCGTAAATTTGCAATAAATAAACTTGTATGGAAACGATAAGCATGGCACCGGTTACATTCACCACAACTGCAATTGACGAGTTGAAAAGATTGTCAACAGAACAGCCGGAAGGTAAATTCTTGCGTGTGGGCGCAAAAGGCGGTGGTTGTTCAGGTTTAAGTTATGTGCTTGAATTTGATGAGAAAAAAGAGAATGATGAATTATTTGAAATAGATGGTATTACCTGCATCATGGATAAAAGTCATGGCATGTATCTCTACGGTATGCAGATCGATTGGGATAATGGGTTGAACAACCGTGGCTTTACATTCAGCAATCCCAACGCCAGTAAGACCTGTGGCTGTGGTACCAGCTTTGCAGTATAATCACACCTCATTATTTCGTTAACTTGTAAACTCCCTGCGGGGAGTTTTTTTGTACCCATTACACGGTATTGAAAAAAGAAATAAATTGCTGTAACTAGCATAAAAAAAGTATTGATGAAAAAAATATTCCTTCCCTTATTTGTTCTTGTACTTTTAACAGGTAGTGAAAGTTTAGCGCAGAAAAAAAAGCCGGCGGCAGTATCAGGGTTAATTGGCAACGAAGCCACAAAAGATGAAAAAAACACTGGCAATAAAGAGCTGAAAATTATTTCAGCCGAAAAAGTAATGGACATGGTAATACCTGAAGGCGGTGCCAACGGAGCATCGGTTGCCTATAACCCAAAAGAAAAATTGTACTACGCTGCACAGGCAGGTAATGCAGAATTTCCACTCGTGATCTTTAATGCAAATGGAAAAATAGTTTCCGGAGACGATCAGAAAACATTAATTGATGTACGTGGACTTTGGTATAATCCCAAAACAAAACAACTGGAAGGAAATGCGTATAAAGATTTTGGCTGGTTTTCGTACGAACTTAATAGAGATGGATTACCCGAAAAGCTGAATATGAAAAAAGAAGGATTGTATCAACCTGATCAAAACAGTGCAGGTGTTTTAAATACAGAAGACAATGAAGTGTTGTTTCTAGATGGGTTGAATATTGTTTGCTATTCAACTGATGGAACGGATAAACGTAAATCTATTCAGATCCATTTTGGTGCAATGAATGCAAATGATGCTACTACTTTATCGCTTGCTGATTTTGAACAGACCTACAATATCCGTTCTGTCATTTATACCGGAACTAAGGGCGCTGAAATTGGCTTGTTGAATGTAGCAAAGAAACAAGTGGAGCTGTACGATATTAAATCGGGTTATATGAGCCAGATAGTAAAATTGCCTGTTCAGTTTGAAGTGGAAACCTATTTTAATTTCTCTTATTCAAATGGTATTTATTGGGTGTTTGATAAGCAGAGTCGTAAATGGAATGGTTACAGGTAAATACAGAGTTGTAAGTTCTGAGTTGATAATACGATTCAGCCATTCATTAAAATAAAGAACCCCGATCATTTGATCGGGGTTCTTTTATGTAGTGTGGTCTGAAATTATTAGCTGATAGAATGTCTTGCTTTAGCAAGAGTTTTATCTTTTTCAGGCTCACCCAATGGTTTGTCTTTTGCAAAATCCATCAGGATTGGTGCAGCAACAAACACAGATGAATAAACACCGGTAATAACACCAATCAACATGGCAAAGGCAAAGCCTCTTGTTACTTCACCACCAAAGATGAAAAGCGTTAACAAGGTTAAGAATACAGTCAATGACGTCATTACTGTACGTGCCAATGTATCGTTGATGGCTTTGTTAAGAATTACACCTTTAGGCTGGCCAAACATTTTTGCACTGTATTCACGCACACGGTCAAATACAACCACCGTATCGTTCATTGAGAAACCAATTACAGTAAGGATCGCCGCAATAAAGTGCTGATCGATCTCTAACGGGAACGGAACAATATTACGGAGGAAGGAGAACACGATCAATGTTACCAATACATCATGCAGCAAGGCTACAATTGTTCCAACTGAATAACGCCAGTCACGGAAACGGATAAAGATGTAAAGTGTGATTACCAACAAACCAAGTATGGTTGCCCATAATGCACCTTTCTTCAAGTCATCCGAAATGGTAGGCTGAACAGTTTGTGAGCTTTGTTTGAAAGCTGTTTTAAACTGCTCGTAACTTGTACCTGCTGGTAAGAACGTTTTTAAACCTTCGTACAATTTTGTTTCAACCTGCGCATCTATCGTTTCGCCTGGCTGATCGATCATGTAATCAGTTGTAATGTTGAGTTGCTTTGGAGTTCCTACTGTTTTAATGATAGGATACTTGCCAAACACTTTGTTGAGTTCGTTTGCTACTTCTTCATTCTTCAATTCACGATCGAACTTCACAGTGTAACTGCGACCACCACGGAACTCAACACCATAATCAAAGCCATTGAACAACGTACCAATACCTAACAGCAACACAAGACCGGAGATCATGTAAGTATACTTACGGAACTCAATGAACTTATAAGCAGCGTGTGCAAAGATGCGGCGTGAAACGGCAGTGAAATATTCAAAGTGGCGTTTTTTGTTCGTCCACATATCAGTGATAAGTCTTGAAACAAGGATACCGCAGAACAAGCTCAACAGAATACCGATGATCTGTGTAGTTGCGAAACCTTTTACCGGACCTAAACCGAAGTATAAAAGAATAAAAGATGTTAAGAGGGTTGTGATGTGACCATCGAGTACAGGAGCCAAAGAGCGTCTGTAACCATCTTCAATAGCCATTTGGTAACTCTTGCCTTTCGTTAATTCTTCCTTGATACGTTCAAAGATGATCACGTTTGTATCAACCGCCATACCAATGGTCAATACCAAACCTGCAATACCTGCAGCTGTTAATGTAGCGCCAAAGGCACTCAACACACCAACTGTAAACAGAAGGTTTAAGATAAGGGCAATATTAGCGATCCAGCCACCTGTGTTGTAGTAAACAAGCATCAGGATGAAGATGATCACAAAAGAAATCATGAAAGATAAAGAACCACCTCTTACAGCTTCTTCACCAAGTGTTGGACCAACTACTTGTTCCTGAACGATCCTTGCAGGAGCAGGAAGTTTACCTGTACGCAATACGCTTGAAAGATCCTGTGCTTCCTGGATAGTAAAGCTTCCACTGATTTGTGAAACACCACCGCTGATAGCGCCGTTGTTTACACCAGGAGCAGAGTAAACGTAGTTGTCAAGAGCAATGGCAATGGCATATTTACCATTAAATGCATCGCCGGTCATTTTTTCCCAAATGGCTGCACCACGTGTGTTCATTTCCATTTGTACTTCAACCTCGTTGTTACGTTGGTCAAAGTCCTGGCGTGCATCTGTAATATATTCACCGGTAAGTTTTGGTTGATCAGTACCGGGTACAGTTTTAATAACATAGATCGGCAACATACTTTCGCCGCTCTTATTCTTAGCTTCTGCCTTCGCACCATACATAAAACGCATGGTTGCGGGAATAGAATTCTTTACAACATCAAGGTTCACATATTTCGAGAACAATGCTGTATCTGAAATACGGATCATACCGATCATAGCCGAACCATCGGGCTGGTTAGGTGCAAAAAGAGAAGTTACCGGATTATTGTTTGCTCCAGCAGTTGCAGTAGTA
Source organism: Lacibacter sp. (assembly GCF_035299325.1). GTDB lineage: Bacteria > Bacteroidota > Bacteroidia > Chitinophagales > Chitinophagaceae > Lacibacter. The sequence goes on from NZ_DATGWT010000033.1 coordinate 15,896, forward strand.
TCAACTTTAGGAGTACCACTTGTATCTGTTGAAGTAGTATCACTGGTACCACTCAGGTAAGCTTTTACTTTCTGGTCAATTTGTGCGATGCTTTGCGCAACAACAGGATCAGCATTTGAATAAGTATCCCAGAATTCAAGATTCGCTGTAGCCTGTAAGAATTTACGAACACGTTCAGGATCATCAATACCTGCTAATTCAACAGTGATGATTCCTTTATTTTCATCGTAGCTGATGTTCGGTTGAGCAACACCAAACTGATCGATACGTGCTGTTAAGCGATCGTATGTTCTTTTAATGGCGTCTCTTGCTTCAAAACGAATGGCTTCAAGAACCGTGCTGTTACTTGCATCGATCTTGATCGTTTTATTCTTACCACCTGCAAAAAGCGGTGCAAGTCTTCCATTCAAAGAAGCTGTGTTATAAGCCTGTCCAAAAAGTGTTACAAAATCAGCATCGCTGTTTCTTTTCAACTCTATGGCACTTGCTAATGCTTTATTGAGTGTTACATCTTTCGGATTGTTACTCATTGAACGGATCAGGCCATCTAATCCAACTTCCAACGTTACGTTCATACCACCTTGCAGATCCAAACCAAGGTTCAGTTCCTGCTCAGTTGCTTTTTGATAAGTAAGCTTTGGAAAAAGAACAGGAATATCAAGGATTTCCTTTTCTTTTAGGCTGTCGATATACCTGCGGTAAACAGCGTTCGTTGCAGAGTCTTTTGTTTCTTTTGATGCAGTTCCGAAATTGTTCTTGACAAATTTCTCAGCTCTGGCTTTTTGCTTGCGCTCAAAATTGTTGACAATCCACGTAAAACTTAATTGCCAAACAGAAATTAAGATGAGCATGATCGCAAAAAACCTAACCAAACCTTTCAGTGCCATAGTAGAATAATAATTTGGGTTCTTATTTTTTAAGGAGGGCAAAGATAGGGGTTTCATATCGAAAGCGAACAGGCCCCAAATCACTGTTATCCACTATTCTAAGGCTGTTTGCAGTAAGGGTTTATGTGTTATTTTTGGCCATGTTCAAATCTGTCGTTTCTATCAGTTTCAGCCTGGTACTGTTGCTCATATTGAACGCCTGTAAACCTGCTAAAACAGTGGTTGCCAACGAAAATTTTCTCGAAAACCTGATGCAGCAGCATCCGGCTTATTTTTCAAAAGTGCTTGCCAACCGTGATTCCATGCGGGTGAAGATCATTTACACCCGGATAGACAGGGACAAAAAGAATCGGCCCCATTTTACCGATTATAACTTTAACCTGAAACCCGACGACTACTTTTACCCGGCTTCAACTGTGAAAATGCCGGTGGCTTTTCTGGCTTTGGAGAAACTGAACCAACTTGGAATCAGCCGAAACGCCAGCATGATAACCGAAAAAGGGCAGGAGGGATTAACCGCTGTATATAACGACCCAACATCACCCGATGGACGCCCAACGGTTGAACATTACATCAAAAAGATTTTTGTGGTGAGTGATAACGATGCCAATAACCGGCTTTACGAGTTTTTGGGTCAGCAATACCTGCACGATCAGTTGAAAGCAAAAGGTTATCCTGATGTGCAGATCATTCGCCGCCTCGCTATTACCTTGCCAGAAGAACTTCACCGCACAACAAACCCCGTAAGCTTTCGAGATAGCTCAGGAAATGTTTTGATTGAGCAGCCGTTGGTAAAGAGTAATTACAACTACATTAAACGAAATGATTTTTTAGGTAAGGGATATCTCGACGAAAAAGATCAATTGGTAAATGCTGCCATGGATTTCAGCCGAAAGAACAGGATCTATCTGAAAGACCTTCATGATATTTTACGCAGTGTGCTGTTTCCCGAATCAGTTCCTGCGGAACGACGTTTCCATATCAACGAAGCAGATTACAAGTTTCTCTACCAATACATGAGTCAGCTCCCAGGCGAAACAAGGTTTCCTGAATACGACACGGCTCATTTTTTTGATGCGTATTGCAAGTTCCTGATGTTTGGTACGCAAAAAGGAAAGGCGCTTCCCAAACACATCCGCATTTTTAACAAAGTAGGGTGGTCGTACGGATTCTTAACTGATGTAGCTTACATTGTTGATTTTGAAAAGAACATTGAGTTTATGTTGAGTGCTACGGTTTATTGCAATGAAGATGGTATCCTCAACGATGATAAATATGATTACGATTCAGTGGGGTTGCCTTTCTTAGAAAATCTTGGCAAGGTTATTTATGAAGAGGAAGTAAAGCGTAAACGAAAGCATCAACCCGATCTTTCAAAATTTAAAGTGAGCTACGATAAATAAATTTGCAGCCCGTGAGTATTATGAATAAAGATTTGAAGACTTTTTGTGTTGTTTTAGTTAGCCTTTTTTGTACAACCTGCATCATTCAATCCTGTAAAAAGGATGCTGTACACGCTAGGCAAATACAATTGAATGTTGTTCACGCCTCGGCAGGAACGGGTAGCATTGATCTGTTACAGAATCTCAAAACAGTTGGCACTTACAATTACCTTACCGGTTTAAATGTAACGGCTAACTATACTTCTGTTGATAGCGGATTTAGTAATTACCGTTTACAGATTGGTGCAGTGCAATTGGCAAACTTGTTTTTCAGTAATACAGGAGGCCGCTATTCTTTCTTTTTGTTTGATACCGCCACAACCGATAAGTTGAAATACTTTTTTGTGGAAGATGAACTTGATACAACAGGCTTGGGAAAGCAATCAAAAATCCGTTTGCTGCAGTTAAGTCCCGATGCTGATTCGCTTGAAGTGCTTACCAACCACCCGTTGAATATATCAGCAGATTCTGTGGTGATCGCTGCAAAACCTTATGCCGGGAAATTCACACAGGCAAACCTGTTAAACTCCGGTGCATTTCAATCTTTTTATGCTGATACAACGGTAAACATCAAGATCAGGTCGAGCGCAAGCGGCAGGATTGTAAAGCAATATCAACTACAGTTCAACAAGGGGGCCGTTTATTCTCTAGTGATGAAAGGCTATCTGGGCAAAACCAATGCTGATTCACTTTCTCTTTCAATTATCAAACATAACTAACAAGTAATAGCTGCGGATGCGGTAACTTGCGGCGAACAACAATTTAATTCAGTAATACACATGAAACTTTCTTCCCTGTTAAGCAGGTTCAGCGAACCTGAGACGTTAAAGATGGCAAAGCTCGGCCGTGAGTTAAGAGCAAAAGGTGTTGATGTAATTGACTTGAGTTTAGGAGAACCCGATTTCGATACACCAAAACATATTAAAGAAGCAGCAAAGAAAGCAGTAGACGATAACTACAGTCACTACACTCCGGTACCCGGTTACCTCGATGTACGTGAGGCTGTTTGTGTAAAATTAAAGCGTGACAACAATCTCGAATATAAGCCTGAGAACATTGTATTATCAACAGGTGCCAAGCAAAGTTTGGCAAATGTGATCCTTGCAACAGTTGATCAGGGTGATGAAGTAATTATTCCTGCTCCTTTCTGGGTTACTTATTCTGAGCTGGTAAAGATCGCAGGCGGTGTACCTGTTATTCTTACTACCACAATGGAAAATAAATACAAGATCACAGGAGCTGAGTTAGAAGCAGCGATCACTCCAAAAACAAAAGTATTTTTGTTTTCATCACCATGTAATCCTTCCGGTTCAGTCTATAGTTATGATGAATTAAAGAGCCTTGCAGATGTGTTTGCAAAGCATCCTGAAATTTTCATCATCTCAGATGAAATCTATGAGTATATCAATTTTGTTGGTAAACACGAAAGCATTGCACAATTTGATGCCATCAAAGACCAGGTGATCATTGTAAACGGTTTGAGTAAAGGTTATGCCATGACGGGTTACCGCCTTGGTTATATTGCTGCAAATGTTGACGTGGCAAAAGGTTGTGAAAAATTGCAGGGCCAGTTTACCAGTGGTACCAATGCTGTTACACAACGTGCAACAATTGATGCTTTGGTGGGTGATCAAACTCCTACGCATGAAATGACAAAGGAATTTGAACGTCGTAAGAAGCGTGTAATGGAACTGGTAAGCGAAGTTCCCGGATGGAAATTAGCTGAGCCCGATGGTGCATTTTATGTATTTCCTCAGGTGAGCTTTTACTTTGGCAAATCGGATGGAACAAACGTAATTAATGATGCTGATGATCTTTGTATGTACCTGTTGAATGTGGCGCATGTATCAACTGTTACAGGCCGTGCATTTGGTACACCGGATTGTATCCGTTTGTCATTTGCCAACAGTCTGGAAAAAATCGAAGAAGCGTATAAGCGAATTAAAGAAGCATTGGCAAAGTTGAAATAAATGAACATCATATAAATAAAGAAGAAGGCCTGCAATTGCAGGCCTTCTTCTTTGATATTTATCTTGCTGAATAATTAATGCGTGAATGTTAATTTGAAATAGTATACATCGGGAGGGCTTGTGTTGTCGGTATATGAAATGATGAGTGTGTTGCCGTCCAGTTGATCAATTGTAAACGGAATACCGTCATAAATAAATTTGGTTTCATTATCTCCAAATGACCAGGTGCCGTTATCAATAATTTGTGGGTCAGTTGAAACACATTTAGAAGGCCCCTCATTTATTTCATATGTATTGTTCGTACGAAAAACATGACGATCATCTGCATCACAAGCAGGTTGTCCTGCAAGAAGGTCGTCCCAAGGGTTGTTATTTTCCTTTACCTCGAACTTGGTCATTTTCCAGTCCCTTTCTGTTACAAGCTGCGTTTTTGACTTTTGATCATTTTTCTTTTTACAGGAATTTGTTGAAACTAAAACGAGGAATAACAAGGGGAGGAGTTTTAATGTAGATCGTAACATGGTATTTCGTTTTTTGGTTAACGATACTTAAAGTTACTCTACTGTTTGCAACAGAAGAAGTAAAACCGATCTTATTTATAGTATTTTCAGCTGTTCTTATTATCAGAAATTGCAGATGCTGCAATATTGTTACGGCAAGGAGTGTTTTTTAGTAAGATTCATGTTCATTCGGGAAATCGCCGCTTTTAACATCGGTAATATACTGTTGAACAGCACCGGTAATCTGTTCATGAAGGTTTAAATACTGACGAAGAAACCTTGGCTTAAACTCTGTATTAATCCCCATCATATCATGCATCACCAACACTTGTCCATCGCAATCATTGCCTGCCCCGATTCCAATGGTTGGGATGTGCAGACTTTCTGAAACTTCCTTCGCCAGTTGAGCAGGTATTTTTTCCAGCACCATAGCAAAGCAACCTGCTTCCTGCAGAAGCAATGCATCTTTCCGCAACTTATTTGCTTCTTCTTCTTCCTTCGCCCGCACAGTATAAGTGCCGAATTTGTAAATGGATTGAGGCGTTAATCCTAAATGCCCCATTACAGGAATGCCTGCATTTACGATTCGTTTGATTGATTCCAGTGCTTCTTCGCCACCTTCCAGTTTAATGGCATGTGCACCTGTTTCCTTCATAATACGGATGGCAGAAGCCAACGCAATATCTGAGTTTGATTGGTAGGTGCCAAATGGAAGATCCACCACTACCAAACATCGGTGAATACCTCGTAATACTGATTGTGCATGATAGATCATTTGATCCAAAGTAATCGGCAAGGTTGTTTCATGCCCTGCCATTACATTGCTGGCACTATCGCCAACAAGGATCACATCAATACCCGCTTCATCAAACAGTTTGGCAAAAGAGAAATCATAAGCAGTGATCATGGATATCTTTTCACTGTTCGACTTCATTTTTTGAAGTGTATTCGTAGTAATGCGCTTTACTTCTTTATTAACTGACATGGAGAATTTGACTTTTGGTAATTGAGAAGTTGAAATTACAATACTAAAGTTGAAGCTGTAAATTTTTTACTCTTCACTTCATCGTATAACATGTGCACTAATCCATCAGCTAAACCGATCTTCGGTACATAGATCTCTTCAATATTAGCCCAACGCATAACGTTAATGTAAATCTGGATGGCTGGAAGAATTACGTCGGCCCTGTCTTCACGCAATTTGTATTGTTTCATACGGTCTTCCAATGAAAAACTGCTGAACTCTTTATGATAATCACGTAACAGTTCAAGTGAAAGTGGCTTGCCCTCTTTCTTTTTTGACAAAGAAAATACTTTGTTGATGTTGCCACCCGAACCAATGGCAATAATACCATTGATACCCTTTGTGCCCAGCTTGATGAATTCTTTCATTTCATCCCACAGCTTATCATTCACCTGGTTTTTTAATAATCGGATGGTACCAATATTGAATGATTCTTTAAACACCAGCTTACCTGCATTAAAAAAAGTAAGTTCGGTACTGCCACCACCCACGTCAATATACAGATAGGAGTGATCCTTTGCTAAATTTTCGGCAATATGATTTTCGTAAATAAAAGATGCTTCTTCATCACCACTGATCACACGTATCTCAATACCGGTTTCCATTTTTACTTTGCGGATAATGTCTTCTGCATTTCTTGCATCACGCATGGCAGAAGTAGCGCATGCTTTCAGGTATTTCACTTCGTAAATACTCAGAAGATGTTTGTATGCTTTGATGGTTTCTATAACCTTGTTGATCTTTATTTTGGGAATATCACCTGTTTCAAACACATCAAAACCTAAACGTAATGGCACACGCACAAGGTTGAGCTTGTTGAACTGAGGTATCCCTTTCTCATTTTCCTCTACTTCGGTAATGAGTAATCTTGCTGCGTTACTTCCTATATCAATGGCGGCCAGTTTCAAGTTGCTTCGGAATTTTTTGATGCAGGAAATTATAGATCTCCACCTGTGAACGCACTGTTTTTCCTTTACGTTTTACATATGCATTCTGCAGGTTGTTATCCAGTATCCTCGCTTTTACATTATCTTTTAACTGGATATTGATGCATTCTTTCAATTCCTCCTGAATGGCTTTGTTGGTAATTTCAACAGCCGCTTCAATACGGTGATCAAGATTGCGTATCATCCAGTCTGCCGAAGATAGATAAACTTTCTCTTTACCATTATTGTGAAATATCAACACACGGCTATGCTCCAGGTATTGATCAACAATACTGATAGCATAAGGTTGGCTTTTGAATTTATTACTTTGGGTAAGCATGCAAAAAATACCACGAACAATTAATTTGATCTCAACACCTGCTCTTGCTGCTTCATATAATTTTTCGATCAGTTGCTCATCGCTGAAGCTGTTCATTTTTAGAATGATGGAAGCAGGCAATCCTTTATGCGCATTCCTGATCTCGTTTTCGATGAGATGCATAAACTGCCTGCGCATACCTGTGGGACAAACAACCAGTGTTTTGCATTGGCGCAGGTATTTCAACCGACTCATTACCGGGTGTTCAAGGTAAGTGAAGATACGGTTGATGTCTGCCATAATCTTACGGTTAGATGTAAGCAGGCAATGATCTCCGTACACTCTTGATGTTCCTTCATTCAAATTTCCTGTACTTACAAAACCGTATTGAATCGTTTTGTTCTGCACACGTTTTTTAATGACGCAGAGTTTTGCATGCACTTTCATATTCGGCACACCAATTAATACACGCACCCCTTCCTCTTCCAGTTTTTCTTTCCATTCAAGATTGGCTTCTTCATCAAAACGGGCACGCAGCTCCAGCATAACGGTTACAATTTTGCCGTTCCGTGCTGCATTCACCAGTGCATTGATCACTTTTGAATTTTCGGCCAAACGATATGCAGTGATCTTGATCTCTTTTACATGAGGATCCATCGCTGCTTCACGCAAGAGCTCGATCACCACATCAAACGAATGATAAGGGAAATGCATCAGCAAATCCTGGCGAATAATCTCATCGGTTACACGAATGGTTCTACGTAATATGGGGTGAGGGAATGGCTTTTTACGTTCATGTTTCACCGTGAAAACTTCATTGGGAAAATCCATGAAGTGGCGGAAGTTGTGAATACGTCCACCGGGGATGATGTTATCTCTTCTAGTCAGATTCAAACGACGGATGAGGTACTCTAACAAACCTGCATCAATTTCTTTGTCATAAATAAAACGAACCGGCTTTGCCTTACGACGGTTCTTTAAACCTTTCTGTATTTTTTGAATGAGTGATGTGCTTACGTCTGCATCAAGATCGATCTCGGCATCCTTTGTTACTTTAATGATGTGTGCACTGTATTCATCAAAGCCCATGAACGAAAATATTTTAGGCAAACAATGACGGATCACATCTTCCATTAAAATAATATGGTGATGACCGGCAGGCGAGGGGAGTTTTACAAACCTGCGTTTGAACTTGGCCGGTATCTCAATCAAAGCGTATTTCTTTTTATACGCATTCGATTTATTACTCATGGCAACGGCAAGGTACAGGGAGCGTTCACGCAGATAGGGAATCTGTGGATTACTTTCGATCATGAGCGGAATAACTTCCTGTCTTACTTCTTCATCAAAAAAAGTCTCCACAAATTTTTTCTGATCACGGCTCAACTGTTTTTCGGTAACAAGAAAGATCTTTTCCTTTTTTAATTCCTGTTGCACGTGGTTCCAGATGCGGTTGAATTCATTCTGCTGTTGTAATACCACATCCTGTATTTCCTCAAGGATCTTCTGCGGATTTTTTTCCATGTGCATTTTGCTTTTGGCCTTGTCGCCAAACTCAGCCATGCGTTTGAGCGTGGCTACACGCACACGAAAAAATTCATCTAAGTTGTTGGAAAAAATGCCGAGGAAACGCACCCGTTCACGAAGAGGAACAGAAGGGTCGTTCGCTTCCTGCAATACCCTTGCATTAAAAGATAACCAGCTGATATCACGAACAATCGTCTTGCGTTTTTCTGATGCCATAACTATCGGGAATACTTAACCTAAAATTACGAAGGCATCGACAGGTGTAACATTAAGTTTTTGCGAAAAATTACAGTCGTTCGATTTTCTGGAGTAAAGAAGTAGTTGATAACCCTTCTACCAAAGGAATAATTTCAACCGTACCGCCATTTGCCATTACTTCTTTTGCTCCCACAATGGTATCAACGGTATAATCGCCGCCTTTCACCAATACATCGGGCATAACTGAAGTGATCAATTCAAATGGTGTGTCTTCATCAAACAAAACAACGGCATCTACCATTACCAAAGAAGCCAGGAGTAATGCACGGTTCTGTTCGTTATTGACCGGACGATTGTCGCCTTTCAATCGTTTGGTAGAGGCATCACTGTTTAATCCCACAACCAATACATCGGCAAAAGATGCAGCCTGCTTTAATGAATGAATATGACCGGCATGCAGTATATCGAAACAGCCATTGGTAAACGCAATCTTTTTGCTGAATTTACGCCAGCGCATCAATTCCTGTTGAAGCTGATGGGCATTAAGTATTTTCTGTTGAATGTGCTTGGTTGCTTTCATTGCGTTTACGATTAAGAACGGGTAAAAGAATAAAGCAGATCAATCCGCCTAATAAGATCACAAGGGTTTGAGCGATCCACAAGATCCAGCCGAAAGTAAAGCCGGTAATTTGTGAAAGGCCGTATAACATCAATATTTCCTGTACAATAAACTGGTAAGCGCCAATGCCGCCTTGTGTAGCGATCATACCAATACTACCGAATGAAAGAATAGAAAAAGCTTCACGTGTACCTAAGTGCGATACTTCTTCCATTGCATAAAAACCAACACGGCTGCTCAGGAAGTATAGCGTCCAGATAAGAACTGTATGAACAAGAAATAAACGACGCTGTTTGATAAAGCGGACACTGTTTAAACCATGCCAGATTCCTTTGATCACATTTTTGATACGCTCGATGATGCGGATATGTGCAAAACGGCTAAGTATCCAATAAGAGACCAGGATAAAAGAGGCAGCAATACCAAGTACCATCCCCAGTCGAAGCCATGAAAATCCTTCGCCTTTTCCTTTGAAAATACTTTGCAGCATATCTAATGCATAACTGCCAACAGTATCGATCTGCAAAAGGATCGTGATCACAAATGCAGTAATCAAACAAACAAGATCAATGGCACGTTCAGCTACAATAGTACCAACGAGTTTATCGGGTGCTACTTTTTCGTAACGTGCAAGCAACGTACATTTCAATACTTCACCTAAACGGGGGAATGCAAGATTGGCCAGGTAGCCGATCATTACGGCATTAAATACATTAAAGGTGCCGGGCTTATAACCCAATGGCTCCATTAGTATTTTCCAACGCAGGGCACGCACGTAATGACTGAGCAGCAGCATCGCAAATACAGGAACAAAAAGCCAGTAATTTGCCTGCTTCAGCGAAACTTTTATTTGCGCCCAACCTTTATCATCAATACCTCGGGCCATCCACCACACAAGAAACAATCCAAGCCCAAGGAAAAATAAAAACTGTATAACAAGGATGATTCTTTTCTTGAGCATAATGTGTATTGGCCTGTCTAAAGTTTATTTGATTCTTTCGGAAACACAACCCAAGGACTAAAGCTTTTTGCTTTTTCGAAATCCATGGTGGCGTAAGATATGATAATTACCACATCTCCAACAGACCCCTGGCGGGCAGCAGGTCCGTTAAGACAACAAACACCGCTTCCACGTTTACCTTTTATGAGATAGGTTTCTAAGCGGTTACCATTGTTTACGTTCACCACCTGAATTTTTTCATACTCAATCATATTGGCGGCATCCATCAGGTCTTCATCTAATGTAAGACTGCCGACATAATGAAGATTAGCTTCCGTAATCGTAAGCCGATGAATTTTCGACTTTAATACTTCAATTTCCATAAGGCAAATTTATGAGGAAAGTTTTGAAAGCTTTTGTTAAGCAGTTAACTGCATGTTATCGATAAGGCGAACTTCACCAATATAAGCAGCAATTAATGCTACAGCAGGATCGTTGCCATTCCAGTTGTCTAGCAATGCAAGCGAATCAGCATGGGCAATTTCTGCGTAATCAACCCTGAATCCTTTTGCTGTAAGAAAAGCTGTTGCATTTTCTTTTATCTTTTGCAAAGCACCGGGTTGCAACTCCGTTTTCATTTGTATTAGTGTTTGAAAGATTGCTAGGGCTGTTTGCCTTTCTTCTTTTGTTAAACGCATATTACGGCTGCTCATGGCCAGCCCATCGGTTTCACGAAGGGTAGGAACAATATGAAGTTTGGCAGGTATGTGTTTTGTATTGATAAGATGATCTATGACCATGCATTGCTGGTAATCTTTCTGACCCATAAACAAATGATCCGCCTTGGCAATTTCTAGCAAACGATGCATTACCTGGCAAACTCCCTGAAAATGGCCTGGACGATATTTGCCTTCAAGCACTGTTTCTAAAAATCCCAGATCGTAATGCGGCTGATCATTTGTTCCGTTGGGGTAGATTTCTTTAACCGATGGTAGAAATAGTACATCAACACCGATCTTCAAAAGCAACTCAACATCTGTACTGATCGTAACCGGGTATTTTTCAAAATCCTTCGGATCGTTGAATTGGGTAGGGTTTACAAAAATGCTGCAAACGGTCAAGTCAGTAGCTTTTTTGCTTTCTTCCATCAATGACAAATGGCCCTGATGTAAGGCGCCCATTGTGGGAACAAACCCCGTTATCAAGCCTTTCTGCCTTTGCGGGCCGAGGTATTTCTGTAATTGCTGAACGGTATGAAAAATGAGCATGAATGTTGTTTTTTAAGGGCAAAACTTGCCAAATACAAGGCTTTTGCCTAAAATCCACTACCTTTGCACACCTTATTAAACAGGTAACGATTCTTTAACAATCAGTAATGGTAGCAGCAAAGAAAAGAATTTTATTTATTGCCAGTGAAATGTCGCCGTATCTTGAAGAAACAGATTTTTCTTCAATTGTCAATCAGCTGGCGATCAAAGCAAATGATAGTGGTTTCGAAATTCGTTGTATTATGCCCCGTTTCGGTGTCATCAATGAACGTCGTCACCGTTTACACGAAGTAGTAAGGCTCAGCGGTATCAATGTGTCGGTTGATAATGATGATTATCCACTCCAGATCAAAGTTGCTTCTTTACCCAATGCACGTTTGCAGGTTTATTTCCTCGAGAATGAAGATTTTTTCAAACGCAAGTTCATTTATCATGATGAAAATGAAAAATGGTTTGATGATAATGATCTCCGTACCATCTTCTTTTGTAAAGGAGCTCTGGAAACTGTAAAGAAATTCGGATGGCCTCCTGACATTATTCATTGCAGTGGCTGGATGACTGGTTTGATTCCTATGTATCTGCAAACAGCGTACAAGAAAGAACCGGTTTTTGGAAACAGCAAACTTATTTACACTGTAGGTCAAAATACATTCAAGGAAAAACTTGGTGCTAAGTTTTTAAAGCTTGCAAATATTCATGCAAGTATTAAAGACAAAGATCTTGAACCTTACAAGGATGCGAATAACACAGCCATGTTCCGTGGTGGTGCAACGTATGCCGATGCAATTACATTTGGTGCTGAAAAGGTTGACAAGAAATTGTTGGAAGAGTTCAACAAAGTGCGTGGAAAGAAAGTGTTGCCTTTTAAACCAGACGGTGATTTAACAGACTATTTACAACTATATACCGACCTTTCGGCGAAATAATATTGTCATCATTCTATGAGTTTTCTCACACCGGAAATGCGCAGTAAAAGTTCCTTTTTCTTTGTTCCTTTATTTATTGTGATCCTTATCAGCAGTTGTACAAAGTTAGAGCGTACAACTTTAGGAGGTGATCTGTTGCCCGGCACTGATCGTTTGATAACCGATACAATTATACTTCCGGTTACAACAACCAACTATCTTGAGATTGATTCAACATACATAGGTAAAGCCGATCAACATTTATTAGGCTATATTAATGACCCTATGTTTGGTACCACAACTGCTTCTATGTATCTGCAGTTGCTGCCTAGTCTTTATCCGTTCTCGTATGCTGTATCAAAAGACAGTCTTTTTCTGGATTCATGTGTGCTATCCTTATCTTTCACAGGTGCATATGGAGATACCTCAGCTGTTTCAAAAGTGAATGTTTACAAGATCAGCGACCCAACGTTTAAAGCAAACAGATTATACCGTTTAACAGACGCTCCAAATTTTTCCACGGGAGATTTTCTTGGATCGGCTTCTGTTACAGTAGGTGATATGAGGAGACCTTACCGTGCAGCTTACAAAGAGGACAGCGTATTCAATCAATTACGTATTCGTTTGAGTGATGCGTTTGGTCGTTTGTTATTAGATCAGAACAATGTAAATGGTGCTTTTCAGAACGATACAACTTTTAAGAATTTTCTTAATGGTTTTGCTGTTATTGCCGATTCTGTTACCAGCGGAAATGTGATCAATTATTTTCAGCTTACCGGGCAAACAACCAGGCTTAACCTTTATTACAGACAAAAGAACAGGGAAGGAAAAGATGATACAACTGTAGCTCGTTTCACTTTCGTAAATGATACCATCCGTAGTGCTAATGCAAACAAAGTACATCGCAATTATGCAGGTAGCACCGCTCAGCCTGTATTAACTGCCGGTGTGCCATCGAGTCTTGTGTATGTTCAAACCGCACCGGGTACTGCAGTTCGTGTTTCAATTCCGGGCCTTGATACTTTAACAAGAGGTTCTTATATCATTCATCGTGCAGAGCTGGTTGCCCAGCAGGTTTATCAAGGTCCATTGACTCTTGAAAATATGTTTATGCCGCCTTTCCTGCATATGTCCAGTTTTTCAGCTTCAGGAGCTGTAGAGCCAATTCCTTTCGATGAGCAATATTATATGACACCGGCTTCTACCTTAAATCAGCAACTGGATACGATGTACACCTTCGATTATGAATATACCGGTGGGGGAACCAATTTTATAAGGGACGCATCGAACAATCTTATTTCTGAATATCGTTTGAATATGACGAGCTATATTCAAAACCTTGTAAACAATAAAACAACCCGAAGGGACTTTAAACTTTCGGCTCCATACATCGTTCATTTTACTGCAAAAGAAGCCAGTTCCACATACCTTAACCCGTTAGCTTACGGTCGTGTGCAACTTGGCGGGGGCTCACACCCAACGCAAAAAATGTATGTGCGTATCTATTACTCAAAGCCGTAAGTTTTGAATTGTTTCACAGCTTATCTTTGCGCCTTTCCGAACTAAAAATAACGGAACATCTAAACTCATTATTATGCCTTACTTATTTACATCTGAATCAGTTTCTGAAGGTCATCCTGATAAAGTAGCTGACCAAATCAGTGATGCACTCATTGATAATTTTCTTGCATTTGATCCACAATCAAAAGTGGCCTGCGAAACATTGGTTACTACCGGCCAGGTTGTTTTGGCTGGTGAAGTACGTTCAAAAGCTTACCTCGATGTTCAGGAAATTGCCCGTGGTGTAATTAAGAAGATCGGCTATACCAAGAGTGAATATATGTTCGAAGCAAACTCATGTGGTGTGTTAAGCGCCATTCATGAGCAAAGTGCTGATATTAACCAAGGTGTTGACCGCAAAAAGAAAGAAGAACAGGGTGCCGGCGACCAAGGTATGATGTTTGGTTATGCAACCAACGAAACAGAACACTACATGCCTTTGGCATTGGATCTTGCACACAACCTGTTGATCGAATTGGCAGCTATCCGTCGTGAGAAGAATTCAAAAATGCCTTACTTGCGTCCCGATGCAAAGAGCCAGGTAACATTGGAATATGATGATAACAACCAGCCGGTTCGCATTGATGCGATCGTTATCTCTACACAGCATGATGATTTTGATGCTGAAGCAAAAATGCTTGCTAAGATCAAAGCTGATGTGATCAATATCCTGATCCCACGTATCAAATCAAAGTATAAGAAATACGCTAAGTTGTTTAACAACGATATTAAATATCATATCAACCCAACAGGTAAGTTCGTAATTGGCGGACCTCACGGTGATACTGGCTTAACCGGTCGTAAGATCATTGTTGATACTTATGGCGGTAAAGGTGCTCATGGTGGTGGTGCATTCAGCGGTAAAGATCCTTCTAAAGTAGATCGTTCTGCTGCTTATGCTACACGTCATATTGCAAAGAATTTAGTTGCTGCGGGTTTATGTAGTGAAGTACTGGTACAGGTTTCTTATGCAATTGGTGTTGCAAAACCTACTTCCATTAACGTAAATACTTACGGTACTGCAAAGGTTGACTTGAGTGATGGTGCTATTGCAAAGATCGTTGAAGGTATCTTTGATATGCGTCCTTACTTTATCGAACAACGTTTAAAATTACGTAACCCTATCTACAGCGAAACTGCAGCTTATGGTCACATGGGGCGTGTTCCTGAAGTGGTTGAAAAAACATTCAAGAGCCCCGATGGTAAAGTGAAAAAAGTAAAAGTGGAACTGTTTACCTGGGAAAAATTAGATTACGTATCGAAAGTGAAAAAAGCTTTCGGTTTAAAATAACCCAAACAAAACCATCAATGTGGTTCAACCCATAAACCGAAAGGTTTGTGGGTTTCTTTTTTATGTTTCTTTGCAACGTGAAACAGTTCCGTCAAAAACAGCAACGTCCCAAGAAATCGTCATTAGTGATCGGTCGTATTCCTGTGCTTGAAGCATTACAGGAAGGCAAGCAACTCGATCGTATTTACATGCAGAATACGTTGCACGGCGATGTTGCAGAAGAAATTCAAAAGCTCGCTTTTAAACAACAGGTTCCGGTAAACAAAGTGCCGGTTGAAAAACTAAACAGTTTTAATGTAAGCGATCACCAGGGATGCATTGCTCAACTTTCAAAGATCCGCTATCAGGATCTGCAACAGGTAATTGATTGGGTAGTAGCAAAAGGCGAAGTACCGATGTTTGTGATTCTTGATGGTGTTACTGATATCCGGAATATCGGCGGTATTGCACGCACTGCATTATGTTGTGGTGCTCAAGCTATCATCATACCTGACAAAGGAGTAGGGGCATTGAATGAAGATGCAATTCTTACAAGTGCGGGTGCTTTAGAATTGATTTCTGTTTGCAGAGTGAACAGTTTAATGAAAGCCGTTGACGATCTTCATCTCAATGGCATGCGTGTATTTGCAAGTGAAATGACGGCGAAAAAAAGTATTTATGACTGCGATTTTAAAGAACCCTGTGCCATTGTAATGGGAGGGGAAGAGAAAGGTGTTTTTCCCGGTTTGATGAAGATATGTGATGAAACTTTCAAAATCCCCATGAAAGGAGATTTTGAAAGTTTGAATGTTGGTGTAGCAACGGCCATGATATTATACGAAGCAATGAAGCAACGGGGTTAATCATTTGCCCATAGAATATGTGCTGCTGATTACTCTCTTCATTTAACCATTAACAACCATTCCACAGGAAAGCGATAGCTTTTCAATTGGTTTTTTTAAAACCATTTAAATAAGCATGCTCAAATTTCTGGATATTAAATTAAATGTTGATTTGCATTAAGCCAATCGTAACATTCTTTTATGGCTGTTTCAATAGGAGTTTGCGGCATCTCCAATTCATCAACAGCATCGTTACAGTTGAAATATATTTTATCGCAGGCAACTTTTGCTGCCGGATAGCTCATGAAAGGTTTGCTTCCGAGCAACCCTCCCTTAAGGCTGCCTACAATGCCGGCAAATTTTGTAATACTGTCCGATAATAAGTATGGTGGCGCAGGTACACCAAGTACGTTTGTAACTTTTTCAAAAAACTCTTTGTAAGTCAGATTTTCGTTACCTGTTATGTAATACTTTCCAATTTGCCCTTTCTCTATGCTGTTGGCAATCGCTGTTGCAACATCCCGTACATCCACAAAATTTCTGCCACCCCTTGTGTAGAATTTTAATTTCTGTCTGGCCAACGCAAGAATCAACTTGCCCGATGTTGGTAACGAATCATATGGGCCAATCATAAAAGTGGGGAGTATTGCCAATGCAGGCACAGCATCTTGCCTGGCAGCATTTAGTACAAGTTGCAATGCGATATATTTTGAATCGACATAATCCAATCTATATTTCGCACCGGCAAAGGGAAGTATTGTTTGTGAAGGCTGTTTGCTGTAAGGTGTATTACTGGCGATGCCCGAGCCAATATAGATCAGACGCCTGAGGTTAAATTTTTTTACAGCATTGATAATATTTCTCGTGCCTTCAATGTTAACTTCTCTGATTTTTTTTGAACGTGATGGCCAGTAATCGGTGATAGCAGCAGCATGCACCAGTATGTCATATTCCTGAACCGCCGCCTCAACTGACTCCATATCAAGAATGTCACCAAAGTGCTTTTTTACTGGCAAGTTCTGTAGAGTTGTCTTATAAGACCTCGTATGAACGAAGATTCCAACAGGATAGCCACGATCAACTAATAACCGAACAAGATTACTCCCAAGTAGTCCGGTAGCACCTGTAATCAGAATTTTCATGATCTGGATATTTTATTTAAAGATGAAAAAAAATCAGAAATCGATCGTAATTCCGGCCTGGTATAAATTCAGGCTCTTTTTATTATAAGGATTGAACATTACTTGCTCCTGTTTTAGTAAGAGTCGGGCTTTTTTCTTTTTAACAATGGAGTTTATAAAGAATGGAGTGCCGCATGCAATTGTTATAAGCATACCTATTGCATTATCTCCTGCTGCGGCAACACCATCTAATGGTGAGCCGGAATCTGTGTAATTTTTATTCGAAACAATCATTGTAACTACCGTCCCTGCACCTAACAAAACCCAACCAATCGCTCTGCTTTGTTTTGCCTTTTTCATCCAGTAATCAGAATTTTGGGCAATTCCTGTATTAGGCACATTGCTTGAATCGATCTGAGCTGTAAGTGATTGTATCAACATTAGCAAAACTACTGTTGATGTTAATTTATATTTCATCGCTTCTGTTTTAAAAAGTTTAGAAATCTATCTGGTAACTCAACACTGGAACAATGCCCGATTGCTGTTTAAATGTCCATTGATTGGTTGTTGGATCATATCTTCTTCCCAACGGGTCAATGTTTTTTTGCGCAAACAGGTTTTGAATATCAAGTGCTAATTGCCAGCTGATCTTCTTCTTATCTTTTCGAAGTGAGATACGCCCATCGGTGCGGAAATAGGCATCAGTGTATTCAGAATAAGGTCTTGTTTCATCCAGCACAGGTTGCCTTGTACTTCCGTTTTGTACAGCAGCGAGAGGGG
The DNA here is from genome assembly GCF_035299325.1 of Lacibacter sp. Lineage (GTDB taxonomy): Bacteria > Bacteroidota > Bacteroidia > Chitinophagales > Chitinophagaceae > Lacibacter. The sequence goes on from NZ_DATGWT010000033.1 coordinate 33,994, forward strand.
AGAGCGGAACGCCGCCATTATATAATACTTTCCAACCGGCCTGTAACACTTTGTTCTTTTTCAATTTCCATTCTTTTGCACCAACCCAAGATGCACTTGTGCGTGAGTTAAATCGTGTGTTATATGATTTCCCATCCAACGGTATAAACTTTGAATCAAACACAGAGACTGATGCGATCATGAATAAACCTTTAGAGAAGAATTTTTCCAATGAAAGATCAACACCTGTGTTTGTTCCCTTTCCTTTACTTACCAATGGTTCGTTGGCGTATCCTTCCATCTCGTTCAATATCCAGTATGTTCTGTTGATGTTGTCTGCAACCGGTATCTGAAACAACTGCTGGTGGTAAGCCTCTATATGAAAGCGCCACTTTTTTCCAAGCATTTGATCAAATGCAAGGATGTAATGACGCGATCGCATCATCTTCAGATCCTTGTTTGGAAAAGAAGAACCTGATTGATAGAAATATGATCCTAATGGAAGAAGTTTGCTGTGTAATCCATACGCAGCAGTAAGATTAGTTTTTGCAGAGAAACGATATTGTATTGACAACCGTGGATCAACAACAAACTGTTTATTCAGCCCAAAGTACATGGTATGTACACCCGGGTTTATCAGGATCCGGTTGTTTGGTTTTAGTCCGAATTGAAGATAGGGTTGTAATAACCAGCTGTTACCTTCACCCATGATCACGTTCGGTTTAAACGAGTTGTTTGAATAATTCCATTTGCCTTTATTAAACTTGTAATCCAGTAAACTTGCATACATACCTGCTTTAAAATTAATAACCGTATTTACTTTGTGGTTAAATGAAACAGTTGCTGAAACACGGTTATTGTTATACAGCTCGTCATTCACTTTTGTCGCTACCTGTTGTTTGGTAAGTGTATCATCAACCCACTTGATCTGTTGCCCCATCACTGCAATCGATGTTTTGATAAATGATTTTGTGTTGAGTTTAATGGTTTGTCCGAAACCAAATGCGCCCATTAACGTACTGTTTTCGTAAACAGCATAATCATCATACTGTTTCCATTGCGCTGTGTCTTCTACAGCGAGAAAAGTTTCTTTACTATATCCACCCATACCCCAGATATTTGTTTGCACTGTGTTCTTCTTATTATTGAAAGCAAGATTGAAGGAAACATCCTGGAATTTATTTCGCTCACGCTCATCAACAAGGTTTAATCCGAATGCATTCAGGATATCAAGAAATGAATAACGATAGTTGACCAGGTAAGAACTTCTGCCTTTTTGAATTGGACCTTCGGTTGAAAATTCAAGACCGATCATTCCTGCTTTGAATGTATGTTCTGCTTTTTGCTGATTGCCTTTGCGAAAGTGCACATCAAAAGCACCACTAAGCACGTCACCATATTCAGCAGCAAGTGCGCCTGTATAGAAATCTGAATGATCTAAAACACTTAAGCTAAAGATTGTGATACCACCGCCACTGCTTCCTCTCCTGGCAAAGTGGTTGGGGTTTGGAATATCCAATCCTTCGAGTCGCCAGTTCATGCCAACAGGATTGTTACCACGAATGATGATGTCATTCCTGCTGTCTCTGCTTGGTTGCACACCAGGGAAGCCCATGGCCATACGACCGGGATCGTTGGCACTTGCAGCAAAGCGTTGTGTTTCTTCCGCAGAAAAAGAACGGCCACTCACCAGTGCATATTTATTGACAGGTAATTTTGGGTTTCGGGTGCCCGTAATCGTTATCTGTCCCAGGTTTTTCTTTTCTTCAATCAATGTGATCTGCAAGTCAGTTTCTTTTGCAGAGTTGAGAATAAAATAATCAGACAGATAGATCTGGAAGCCAACAAAACTTACTTGTACACGTTGGCGGCCAACCGGAATATTGGTTAAGCTGAAATTGCCTGATGAATCAGTGAAAGTTGAGAATTGACTGTCCGCAATACTTACTGTTGCGCCTTTAACCGGCGATTGGCTTTCAGCATCAACCATACGGCCACGTATGGTTTGTGTTGGAGTAGTAACCTGGGCTTTTACTTCTGATTTCATCCATACGGTTATTATAATAAGTAAATGTGAGAATCGCATAATAAACTGCTTTAGTTGGTGATAGTAGTAGTGCTTTGGTCAGCAAAAGAATTCGAAGAGTACAGGTGCAGAGATTTTGATCTGGTCCGTTCGTTTCGAAAGTTTCATGAAGAGAACAAGAATCCAGTTCCGGAAGCGATCGCTTAAACTTTGCTTTGAAGAGAGCGGGTGAGTTGGAACTTCCCCGGTTTCTTTGCGTTGTTCTTCTTCAAGTATGTATTTGTAATCGCCTTTGTTTGGGTTTAAGTTGTGTTCCATTTGTGGATTTTTAATGGTGAGCGATGCTGTTATTTGAATTTATAGCCAACAGAAATGCCACCATAAAAAGGCCAGAAAACCGCATTCTTAAAAGCAAAAAACGGGTTTACACTTACACGAAATGTAACACCGGGCTCTTTTGGTTGATACCGATAGCCAAATGTAAAAGAGCCCCAGGTATCTGCTAAATTATTGTTGGTATCAGCTTCTTCTCCATCGCTTGTTGCACTTACATAGGTTACGTTAAGTCCAAGTTCAAGGAAGTTTTTTGAATCTGGCTTTCCAACGAGGTAGTTAATACCAACCGGAATAAAAAGAAGTCCATCTCCATCAATTGCGAATCCACCAATACCCACTCGGCCGCCAATCCCGTTTTCTTTTTTAGCGAATCTTGTATCAAAGTTTATTCCTGCAACACTGGGCCCTCCTAATTCAGCATATAGCTGTGGTGTCTGGGCATTTGTATCGCTTGTTATAAGTAGTAGAATAATACCTGCTATAATCTTTTTCATTTTCTTATTTTTTGATTGTTAGTGCGAAGATGAATTGTAGTGTTTCCCTTAAAGAAGCCGGGAGATAGCAATTCACCCGGCTTCTTTCCTGTTCGTTCTTTGGGGTTTTGGTTGAATACTTTTAATGAGTGTAAAGTTTACTCACAATATTTTTATTTATTTACGATTGAAAAAATATCCAAGCCTTAAACCAACGTAGTTTGTCTTCACTTTCCCATAATCTTCATCTTCTCCGGGCATAAGGTTACGTAACCCAATATTATAATTAGCAGCCATGAAGAAGCCTCCTTTAAATTCATAACCGATCATGCCATTTAAACCGAAGTCCAGTGCCCGATAATCATCGTCCATTTCATCATTTCCAAACTCCAGATTTCCTTTATCAGTTTCTCCGCCATACTCCTCGGTATATTTTCCTCCTAAAGCAAACGAAACTGTTGGGCCTGCGCCGACAAAAAAATTGCCTGAGCCGATATTAGAATTGAAAAGAATATTTAGAGGAACTTCAATTGAGTTAATACGCTCACTGTATTTGTCGTTTGATCCGCCTTCATCACTTTTAATTTTCATTCCTTTCTGAACAAAATTTACTCCCGGTTGGAGTGATAAGTGCTTGCTTAATTGTAAGTCGGCCACAAAACCACCCTGGATACCAAATATTGATTTAGGTGAATATGAATATTCATCCTCTTCATATTTCATATTAGCAATAGATGTACCGGCATGAATCCCAAACTTTACCTTAGGACTTTGCGCCACACTGGTTATTGTAATAAACAAAACTGTTAAGGCGACGAGTGCTGTCTTTTTCATTTTTTTAAGTTTTAATTGTTAGTGATAGTTTGTCAATTGACATATCAAACCTACTTCCGCCGATATGCCTTTCCTAATTGCTTTGCACATGTGCATTTTTCAATTTGGCGGTTAATACCACAAACCGTCCAGTTGTACCTTCAACACGGTATTGCGATTTGCGAAAAATCTAACTACCTTAACAGTAATTATTAATTTCTGCAAATCACCAGGTACTCATTTGCAGAAAACCCAAAAACCAGCATTATGGATACGAACCACCCCCAGGTACTGTTATTCCAGTACATTAAGACTTCGTTGCCTTCCCATATTTCATTGGTTGATCAGGTTGCTGATTTACTCAATATCAGTAACGACAGTGCTTACCGACGTATTCGGGGTGAGAAAGAAGTTTCGCTTTCTGAACTCAAAACACTCAGTCATCATTTTAAAATATCTATTGACCAGGTTTTGCAATTACAAAATGAGCTGGTTGTTTTTCGGGCCCCGGAGATAAATGATGAACGTATTTCATTTGATCAATACCTGAAAGCAATGTTGGAGTACATGAAGTATTTTAATTCATTTGCAAACAAGCGGATGTTGTATTTCTGTAAAGACATTACGTTTTATCATTTTTATTTATATCCTGAAATTGCGGCCTTTAAAACTTTTTTCTGGAGTAAGACCATCAAGGATATGCCTGAGTACAAAGGCAAATTATTTTCGCTTGAAGAGTTTCCTTTACTGGATTGCTATCATCTTGGTCAGGAAATTATCCGTGAGTATAACAAAATCCCTTCTCTGGAATTATGGAATGCAGAAAGTATCAACAGTACATTAAGTCAGTTAAAGTATTATAAGGAAGGTGGATATTTTAAACATCCAGAGGATTTGAATATCGTTATTGATTCTTTCCAGAAATGTCTTGATCATATTGAGCTGGAAGTAGAGAAGGGAATCAAGTTTATGCCAGGAGATTCAGAAATTGTTTACAGGGCGCCACTTCAGTTTTATGTAAACGAAGTGATCATTGGCAGTAACACCATTCTGCTTGAATTAAACGAGGAGAAGCTTTCTTTTGTAACCTACAATGTGTTGAGTTATCTCATTACAAAGGATGCCCGCTTTAATGAAAAGGCATTCGCCAACTTCTTTACGCTGGTCAGTCGCTCATCGCAAATCAGTGCAACCGGTGAGAAAGACCGTAACCGGTTCTTTAATGCCATGCGGGAAAAGGTAAATGCTTTAAAAGTTTAATACCATTCTCTTCGCTTAATTTTGTGCCGGTTATGGCGCAACAATCCATTAAACTTATTGAATGTCCACGTGATGCCATGCAGGGTTGGAAGACCTTTATTCCTACCGGGCAAAAGATCAGGTATCTCAATGCATTATTGGAAGTTGGTTTCGATACCATCGACTTTGGCAGTTTTGTTTCACCAAAAGCCATTCCACAAATGGCCGACACCAGCCTGGTAATACCTAAACTTAAATTAGCAGATTCAACCTCGAAGCTATTGGCAATCATAGCAAATGAAAGGGGAGCGGAAGATGCAGTTTTGTTTGATGAGATCAGTTACCTGGGCTTTCCTTTTTCTGTTTCTGAAACATTTCAACAGCGGAATACCAATAGCTCAATCAATGAATCATTCAAAAGGGTAGAGGCTATTCAGGAGCTTTGTATCAAGAACAAAAAGCAATTGGTGGTCTACCTTTCAATGGGTTTTGGTAATCCGTATGGCGACCCCTGGACGGAAGATATCGTTTTCAGCTATGCGGAACAGTTAGTTGAATTAGGTATTGAAACCATTTCACTGGCTGATACTGTTGGCTTAGCCACAGCAGAACAAGTAAAACGGATGACCGGTTACCTTGTAAAACAATTACCCGGAACTGAAATTGGTGTGCATCTTCATTCAACAAGTAATAATTGGCGTGAGAAACTGGCAGCTGCTTACGAAGCCGGTTGCATGCGTTTTGATGGAGCATTAAAAGGAATTGGCGGTTGCCCCATGGCCGATGACGAGTTAGTGGGTAATATGGATACAGAAAAAATGATTGGATATTTTGAAGAAACAAACAGTCTGCAACTGAACAAACAGGCCTTACAAAAAAGCCTGCTGATTGCTGGCGAAATATTTAACTAATGAACCTGATTGCGAATATTGATATAAAACCATTACCGGCACCCATCACCCATCAACACTCGGTTTTACTGATTGGAAGTTGCTTTACCGAGCATATCGGAAATAATCTGAGTGATTTGAAATTTAACGTGTTACAAAATCCAAATGGTATTCTGTTTGAGCCAATAAGTGTCTGCCGTAGTCTTGTTTCTTATATACAGGATAAGCAATATTCCGGCGACGATCTGTTTTATTATAATGAGCTTTGGCAAAGCTGGAGCCATCATGGTCAATTCTCAGAACCTGATCAGAAACAGGCTTTGGAGAGAATAAACCAATCTCAACACACCGCTCATGAATTCCTCAAAAAAGCTGACTGGCTTATTGTTACCCTGGGATCTTCGTTTGTTTACAAACTGGTTGATAATGGCCGTTTTGTGGCCAACTGTCACAAAGCACCCGGGCAGTGGTTTGAGAAATATCTTATTCCAATCGATGAACAGGTAGCCCAGCTGGATAATACCATCCACCAGTTATTTCACTTCAATCCTAAGCTGAAGATCATTTTCACCATCAGTCCGGTAAGACATTTAAGGGACGGCGTAGTTGAGAATAACCGCAGCAAAGCCCGTTTACTGGAAACGGTGCATCACCTGGTAAACAAGTTCGACCGGCTGTTTTATTTTCCGGCTTATGAACTGGTGATCGATGTGTTGCGTGATTACCGTTTTTACGATATTGATCTGGCGCATCCGAATTATGCCGCCACACAATTTGTGATGGAAAAGTTTTCTGAGTATGCGTTTACTGAACCCACAAAACAATTAATCAAAGAAATTCGCCAGCTTGTAACTGCAAGAAATCATAAAGCATTTCATCCCACATCACAACTTCATAAACAGTTCCTGCAGAAGCACTACGAACTCGCAAAACGACTACAGGAACAGCATCCGCATCTTGATTTAGCCACTGAGCTTGAATACTTTAGTAATTAATTATTCGTATAATTAATATTATGTTAAACAGCCCTTTTTCAACAACCATAACAGCCCACCCACTCGTGGGAACTAAGGCCATAATTACAAATATTTAATCGATAACACCACGCTATGGCAGAATTAACTGATGACAGATTAAAAGCAATTCTTTTGGAAATAAAGGAAATAGTGAAACTCAAAAATCAATGTGACATTAGAATACTTCTTGCAAAAAAAAGACAAGAAACAAAAGAGTTGTATGCAGATGTTGAGGATATGGACACTATTCTTGCCACTTTGTTACGGACTGATAAGTATAAACTAATGTCAGAGTCTGAGCTTAGGCCGTATACAATTATGAAAAAACATTGGACTGAAAAGGCATGGTTTAAAGACGTGCGTTCAGCTGCTATTTCATCAATAATGGGACTAGCAGTATCATTAACCCTATGGTTATTGACCCAACAAGAATTATCGCAAAAAGTGCAGAAATTAGACCAAAGGATCGATAGTTTAAATCAGCTACTTTCTCCCAAAAAGTCAGATACTTCCAAGTTGAAAGCTTCTTCCTTACCATTAGATACAACAGAAGCTCCTTTAAAGAAAACCGACACTACAAAGAAATAATACAGGAGGCCTTGCGGCCTATTTCCCCTGCTTCGTTATGGTTGTTGAAAGCTAACTCCGCAAGGTTCGTTATTGCAAAACTTACGAACCTTGCTACACAAGGGCTACCTGTGTAACATAATATTAAGTTCATCAGCTTTCGTTGCAATACCCGCAAATTCCAATGCATTGAGGGTTGGCAAAAATGAGCAAACACACATGGCAGCTCATTCATTTTTGCCACCCCTCAATGCAAAGTCATAAGCTGGCATAAAAAGCAAATGCAACACCCAAGTTGCAACGAAACCTTATAACTAACTTTTATGTTAAACAGGTATAAAGGCAGGCAATTTTAATCTGACATTTGTTGCTTCTGTATGATGAACGGAACCAGACTGTCAAGTTCAACACCTGCCCTGTTTAATGCATCCATGATCTCATCCCGGTTTACATTAGCAGCAAAGCTTTTCTCTTTCAGTCGCTTCTTAACGCCTTTCAATTCCATGCCTACATAACCTTCGGGTCTCATTAAACTGTATGCGTGAATCAATCCACTGAGTTCGTCAAACGCATACAGCATCTTGTCCATTTTTGTTTCCGGCTCAACTCCAAAATGATTGGGTCCGTGACTTGCAATTGCCCGGATAATCTCCGGATCGATATTCCTGGCTTCCAGTTCTTCAATGATCTTTTTGCAATGCTCACCGGGCCATAGATCCCAATCTGCATCGTGTAATAAACCAGCCATTTCCCATCGCCATTGATCAGCTTCGGATAACCCTTCTTTTTCCAGCGCCCAGCATTTCATCAAATGGCCAACCTGTTTCATGTGAAGTTGCAAACGCTCATTTTTAACCCAATCTGACAACAACATAAATACCTCTTCCCGATTTAAAACATTGTCCTTATTTTTCGGATCGCCAAAGCTTGTTCGGTTCAATTTCAATGACATAGCTTATTGTTTCTGTTTATTAAATGTAATAAAAAAAGCTGTCGTATAACGACAGCTTTTAAGTTGACAGAACACCGGGTTTATTGATTCAACGCCTGGTATTTCGCATCAAATTCTTTTTCTTTATCCTTGTTGCCAAGGAAGCGATGAGCTTCAGTTAACAGGTACAACGTTGATTTGTATTCGTTCTTTGTACGCTTGTCTTTTAACTGATCTGCAGACATTGCAGTATAAATATTCAGTGAATTATCAAGATGTGGAAGCGATTCTTTCATGCGTTCTTCCATTTGTTTTTTCATCTCGGTCTTCTTCTGAGTGTCGGCCGGAGTTGTTCCTTTGATCTTTTTCATTTCATCCTGCATAGCTGCAGCTTCATTGAAATATGTTTTGCCGAGGAGCAAATGTGCATCCGGTTGTTTAGGATCAATTTCAATACAATTTTTTAATGTTGAAATAATTTTACCGAAGTATTCCGGTTTTTGTTCAGCCGTTGCTTTAGAATCCATGTAGAGCCAGTTAAATATCTCGGCTGCATAATCGTAACGTAATTCATAATCCTTGGGGTCTGTTGCAACAATACCTTCATACTTTTTAAAGATATCTAATGCATCGGCACCGCTCTTTCGCATCTTATCAAGTTCAATACGATCGTAATAGGTATCTTTTGGATAGAGCTTACGTCCTGATTCTGCATATTTTTTTGCAGCTTCCGTATCTTTCTTTTGTTCGTAATAATAAGCGAGGTAACGGTAAACTACATCATAACCTTCGCCACCAATATTTGCGTCAGCTAATTTCTGAAAGAACGATACCACTTCTTCCTTATTTTCTAATTGCATGGCAGCAGCCCCTGCATAATAATAAAGTATCGTATCAACTTCGCTCAGCGCCCATTTGTTTTTGTAGATGAAGCGACCAACTTTGTCGGCTTTCTTATAACCATCTAAAGCTCCTTGATAGTTGCCGCTATTGTATAGTTGATTAGCTTCTTTCTGGAGCTCCAGGTAATTTTCAAATACCGGGTACTGGCGGGTCATCATAAAGATCTCTGCCTGCTTTTGATCAAGCTCCATTGCTTTCTGATAGGCATCAAACGACTGCATCCACGCATCAGGAACCGTAGCTTTCAGATTGGCATCTTTGGCGATCTGGCCATAGATCAATCCTTTGTAATACCAGGCTTCCCAGTTCTTTTGTTCTTTTTCATTCGCTAAAGCAAGGTCAACTGCCTCTTTTGCTTTCGGCCAATCCTTTTTATCGTAGGCATTGCGGATCTTCTTTACATCCTGTGCAGAAAGACCCAGGCAAAACAGTACAGCAACCGCTGAGAAAAGAAATTTTTTCATCTCTTTATTTTTTGTGTTTATTGTTTTTTACTGATTGTCAGATGATTCAGGCGTTTCGTCGGTCGTTGTTGTTGTGTTATTATCTGAGTTGTCAGAAATGTTGTTATCTGAATTATCAGATGCTTCAGGTAGTACATCAGTTGCATCTGCTACTTCTTCCTCTTCATCCAGTCGGGTAATTGCTGCAATTTCGTCGCCCTCATCAACCCGAATCAGTTTTACACCTTGTGTCGCACGTCCCTGTTCGCTGATCTGATTCACTTTCATACGAATGGTAATGCCGCTCTTACAACTGATCATCAGATCTTCTTTCTCGGTTACTTCAAGCATACCAACCAACGGACCTGTTTTATCGGTAACGTTAATTGTTTTTACACCTTTACCGCCTCTGTTGGTCATCCGGTATTCATCAACCGGTGTACGCTTTCCGTATCCTTTTTCACTTACTACCAATACAGTGCGGCTTGTGTCATCCCTGTTTACACAAATCATACCAACCACTTCATCATTCTCATCATCCACTTCAATACCTGCTACACCAATGGCACCACGACCTGTTGGTCTTACTTTTTCTTCAGGGAAACGAATTGCACGACCACTCTTCACCGCCATCATGATCTCACTGCTGCCATCGGTCATCTTCGCTTCAAGTAATTCATCACCTTCAACGATGGTGATGGCGTTAACACCGGTTGCACGGCGTCTGCTAAAGTCTTCCAAAAGTGTCTTCTTGATGATCCCCTTTCTTGTACACAATACAATGTAATGATTCTTCACAAATTCTTCATCTTCGATATTGGCTACATCAATAATTGCTCTCACTTTATCATCAGGCGGTAATTGCATCAGGTTCTGAATTGCACGGCCTTTGCTTGTTTTATCGCCTTCAGGAATTTCATAACTCTTCAGCCAGTACACCCTTCCTTTTTCGGTAAAGAATAAAAGTGTATGGTGTGTAGATGCAACAAAGAGATGTTCTACATAATCTTCTTCCCTTGTTTTGCTACCCATAGCTCCCCTGCCGCCTCTGCGTTGCTGACGGTATTCGTTAGCCGAAGTACGTTTGATATAACCGTGATGTGAAATGGTGATCACCACATCTTCTTCTTTAATGAGATCTTCAATACGCACTTCATTATCTAAGTAAGTGATCTCAGTTTTACGTTCGTCACCAAACTTATCTTTAATTTCAAGCAGCTCTGTTTTGATGAGGTCGAAACGCATGGTTTCGTTTGATAAAAGCTCGTTCAAATGATTGATCAGTTTCATTAACTCATCATATTCATTCTTGATCTTATCACGCTCCATGCCGGTTAAACGCTGGAGACGGAGTTCAAGAATTGCTTTGGCTTGTATTTCATCCAGGCCCCAACCTGCATTGATCAGATTTTCTTTAGCAACATCTGGTGTTGCAGAACTGCGGATGAGTGCAATTACTTCATCAAGATGATCTAATGCAATAAGATAACCTAATAAGATATGTGCTCTCTCCTGCGCCTTGCGTAATTCAAATTTCGTACGACGTACAACAACCTCATGACGGAAGTCAACAAACTCCGAAATAAGTTCTTTGAGGTTTAGTGTCTTTGGCCGGCCTTTTACAATAGCAACATTATTGATGCCATACGATGTTTGCAGTTCGGTAAACTTAAACAGTTGATTAACGATCACGTTTGCAACAGCATCACGCTTCAAGTCAACAACAATACGTGTACCTTCTTTCTGGTTACTTTCATTGTTCACATGAACAATACCTTCAATCACTTTATTATTCACCAGCTGACCGATCTTATCTGTTAATGCATCACGGTTTACCTGGTAAGGTACTTCTGTAATGATGATCTGTTCTCTGCCACTTGTTTTTGTTTCGATGGTTAGTTTACCACGCAACACCACACGGCCACGTCCAAAATGTGCACCGGCTTTAATGCCTTCCATTCCGTAAATAGTTCCTGCTGTTGGAAAGTCAGGAGCTTTTACATGGGTCATCAATTCATCAATGGTGATCTCCCGGTTATCAATAAACGCAATACAACCATCAATAACTTCACCAAGGTTATGCGGCATCATGTTGGTAGCCATACCAACGGCAATACCACTTGAGCCATTCACTAATAATTGAGGAATACGTGTAGGAAGAACCGAAGGTTCTCTTTCGGAATCATCGAAGTTGTTTTGGAAGTCGACTGTTTCTTTGTCGATATCGCCCAGCATACTTTCAGTAAGACGTTCCATTCTCACCTCGGTATAACGCATTGCTGCAGGGCCATCACCATCCTGGTTACCAAAGTTACCCTGTCCATCAACCAATGTATAACGCATGCTCCATTCCTGGGCCATACGCACCATTGCATCGTAAACAGAACCATCGCCATGCGGGTGATACTTACCAAGCACCTCACCCACCACTCTCGCACTTTTCTTATAGGCTTTGTTGTATTGCAAACCTAGTTCGTTCATGGCATATAAAATGCGGCGATGAACGGGTTTTAATCCATCTCTTACATCGGGCAACGCACGGCCAACGATCACTGACATCGAATAATCGATGTAAGCAGTTTTCATTTGCTCTTCGATATTTACGGGAATGATACGACCATTTCTATCCTGCCCGTTTTCCATTGTATTTTCTGTTTGATCCATAGCTTAAAATGTCGCTTAAATTGAGGCGGCCAAAGATACCGAAAAGCATACGGAACCCGACAGAAAAACAGCCTTTATTTTCACTGTTTTTCAACAATTTATTGCAGTTTGTGGATAAGAAAACCGGGGTGATTTTTTAGCAGAAAAAACCGTTTAAAAAACGTTGGTTGGACAACCCAAACTTGAACGGCGTTTGCCCCCGCTACGTCCACCACTTGAACGGCCTCCGGTACGGTCGCCGCCGGTGATGCGATAGGTTAATGTTAAACCGAGAAAGTAGTAATTGTCTTTAAATTCAGAGCCACCTCTTTTTTCCAGATCAACCGGATACGGATCGATTGAATGACCGGGCACTTCCGGTGTACGAAAAGCCATTTCAACAGCTTTTGGTCCACGTGAAGCCAATAATACAGCCTGATCAACATAAGAACGGCTTACATCATCCATATAATCGGTAAATGTTTTGCGATAGCCAAACTCGGCTCCAATATCAATACGATCGGTTAACACCATACGAACACCAACACCTAATGGAACTGTAAACTGAACTAAACTATATGGCTGACGATCGGGATAACCAGCCAACCCCTGTCCTTCTGTTGAAAGTGGTTTCAGGAAAACTTTGTTCCCGGCCTGGTCGTATGCGTAAGGATTGTAGTGAAAGCCGGCAAGGGCGCCAAACACATAAGGCGAGAAAACCCTGTCGGTCATACCCAGAAAATGATATTCAGCACCGGCATGTAATTCAATAATATTTGTGGCAAAGCTGAGGTTGCGTAATTGGTTGGCCGGATTCGATTGAAAACGATCCTCGGCTCTGACTTCGGCAAAATGAAGCCCGCCACGTAACATCACAAATGGGTTAAGATCATAACTGGCCCAAAGCCCAACACTATACCTGGCCTGCTGAAATGTTAGCGGTTTCGATTGAAGGTCGCCGTTATAATTGGCCAATCCACCAAAGAGATTTAATCGAAGGTCTTGTGCAGTAAGTGCAGTAAAGGCTATAACAGAGAGTAAGGTTAAGATGAGTTTCTTTTGCATGATATTATTTGTTTTGCAAAAATAAAGCCAGTCTTACACAGGGTGCGTTATTTGCTAAAACGGTTAAATAAACGAATTCGTATGGCAAAGTAACTGCAGTCAGATATAAGTTCATGAAATTTCTTTAACCTTGCCGCCTTAACGAAAGCATATGAAACCTGATAACGGTCAATACTACCCTTCCTATTTACAGCTTGAAAAAATTCTCGACAGCCAAAACCCTTTAAGTTTTGCTGAAGGACAGGAACCTGCACATGATGAAATGTTGTTCATCATCATTCACCAGGCTTATGAATTATGGTTTAAACAAATTTTGTTCGAGCTGGATTTTGTAAAAAAAGTATTCAGCAAAGAAAAGGTTGATGATAACAGTGAAGACCTGAATCTTTGTCGTCATCGGTTAAAGCGTGTAACAAGTATTCTTGCATTACTAAATCAACAGGTAACAGTTCTTGATACAATGACGCCGATGGATTTTCTTGAATTCCGGAACCTCCTGACTCCTGCTTCGGGTTTTCAAAGCAAGCAGTTTCGTTTAATTGAAGCAACGCTTGGTTTGAAGATGGAAAGGCGTCATCAGCATGATTATTATAAACGCACCAACGAAGGTGGCTTTGCACAGAATGATTTTAATGAGATCAATTCGGTGGAAACATCTTCTACGATTCTTCAACTGGTGAATCAATGGCTGGAGCGTATGCCATTCTTTGATGAGAAATTCTGGAAAGGGTATGCTGCATTATATCCGTCAACACAACTTCATCCTTTCTGGAGCGATTACCGTTCGATCTATCAAAACAGTTTAACAGAAAGAGAACAACATAAGCTGGCTGATTTTGATACACAGTTTATACAGGAAAAACAAGCAGATGGTTCATTCAGCGATGCAGCAATGCGAAGTGCATTGTTCATTATGCTGTATCGAGATTTTCCGGTGTTTCAAACTTCATTTCAGATACTTGATACGTTGATTGAAATTGATCATTGGCTGGCAGGCTGGCGACATAAACATTATGTGATGGTGCGCCGTATGATTGGTATGCGTGTGGGAACAGGTAATACCAGCGGTGCCGGATATTTAGAAGGTGCTGTGCAACAGCATTACATCTTTAAAGATCTTGCTGCATTATCTACATATTTAATTGAACGCAGGAAATTACCGAAGCTGCCAGATGAATTGATCAAGGCGTTGGGATTTATTAGCTAAGAGTTTGAAAGAGGGAAATGAGAAAAAGAGATGGAGCACATCCGGTCACTCCATCTCTTTTTATTTGAATAATGCAATCACAATCAATGTGATTATTATCATGTGCGATAAATAACCAATCCAAAAACTTCTGTTACTGTTTTTCTGGTTTAATTGTTCCTTATAGTTTCCTTGAAAGCCGGAGAATATCCAATAAACAAATCCTCCAACAATCATCGGGATCAGGTATGCAATTGGTTTATCTGACATCTTAATAGCTGTAAACTAAATAACCCCAAGGTGCCAGAGCAAAAGATTGTCCATCTTTCAAAATTTCTGTCTTCCCAAGAAATACATTTTCAGGTTGGCCATTTATAGCTTCCTGAAAAGTTGTTGTTTGTGGCTTGTTGGAAAGATTCAATATCACCAATACTTTTTTTCCACCTTTTTCTCTTGTGTAAGCAAAAACTGCATCATCATTTGAAGAAATGAGTTTTGTATAAACAGCATCAACGGCCAATGCAGGTGTGCTCTTACGCAATGCAAGTAAGGTTTTATAAAAAGCAGCACGCTTGTATTTGCCAAATGTGATGGTGTCTTTATAGAAAAATGAAATGGAATCAAGGAAAGGTTCTTCCTGTCCGCTGTAAATCAACGGCAATGTGTTTTTCCATGTTTGTGATAATACAGCAAACGGTGCATGCACTTCGCCGGGCATTGTTTCATAGTCGGCTTTGTTCCAGCTGTTCTCATCGTGGTTGCTGGTGAAATACATTTTGATATAGTTCGGCGAATACGATTCATCTAAATGACGAATCACTGTGTCTAACACTTTAGCACTGGCTTCACCTTTTGCTACTTTTTTCATCTTGGCAAAACCGTCCCAGCCATAGCTTGCATGAAAGCCTGCATCATGCAACCAGGCAACATCACCTTCAGCCAGCATAAAAATATCAGGTTTTACTGTTTTCAGTTCAGCAATGCAATGTTGCCAGAAACTACGTGGCACTTCACCTGCCACATCACAACGGAATCCATCGATCTTCGTTTCAGTTAACCAGAATTTCATGGCGTTGATCATGCTGTCGTGCAAAACAGGATTCCAGAAGTTGAGATCACGTGTATCGCTCCAATCGAACGCAAAAGCCAATGTGCCATCATCTTTCTTTACAAAAAAATCAGGGTTGCTTTGTATCCATCTGTTATCAGCTCCGGTATGATTGGCCACCCAATCAGTAATTACTTTAAAGCCGAGTTCATGGGCTTTATTCACCAGGCTTTTCCAATCGTCAATTGTGCCAAACTCAGGATTCACCCCCGTATAATCGGCAACTGCATAATAACTTCCCAACACGCCTTTACGATCCACCTTGCTGATGGGTGTGATGGGCATAAACCAAAGTATCTCGGCTCCCATTTCTTTGAGGCGTGGAAGGTTTGCTTCGAAGGCTTTGAATGTTCCCTCAGGTGTGTATTGGCGAACATTCACCTCATAAATATTCGATTGTAAAACATATTCAGGTATGCCCGGGGAAGCAACAGGTTCTGTTTTCTTTTCAACTTCAGTTCTACATGAGTTTGCAAAAAGCATGACTGCGGGAGCAGCAAGCAGTAATTTACGCAGGATCATAATCAATGTTTTAAAAAGGAAATTTAAACATTTTTGATTACGATAAAAAAACTCTTCCTTACCGGTAAACCTTAGATCAATGTTTTTAATTTTTCCACCACTACATCCACTTCTTCTTTTGTATTGAATTTGCTGAATGAGAAGCGAACTGGTATCTGATTAGGGTTACTGTTGATTGCACGGATCACATGCGAGCCTTGTTGTGCACCACTTGTGCAGGCGCTTCCACCTGATGCACAAATACCATCCATATCAAGATTCATCAACAGCATTTCAGATTTTTCTGATTTCGGAAAGCTTACATTCAGCACTGTGTAATTGCTTCTTCCCATTGGGTCGCCGTTAAAACTTACGCCCTTGATATTTTTCTTGAGTTGCTCGATCATGTAATACTTGATGCTTTGAATATGAGCACTCTCCTCTTCGAGTTTATCTGTTGCGATCTGCAATGCTTTTGCAAAACCTACAATGCCATACACGTTTTCTGTACCGGCACGCATGTTACGTTCCTGTCCGCCACCATGGATATATGGTTTGATGTGAACGTTTTCATTGATGTATAAAAGTCCGGCACCTTTTGGTCCGTGGAATTTATGAGCCGATCCGCTGATGAAATGCACAGGTGTGCTGCGCAGATCGAACGGGAAATGACCAATGGTTTGTACAGTATCGGAATGAAAAATAGCGTTATACATTTTACATAAATTACCCACAGCGTGCAGATCGGTAATGTTGCCGATCTCGTTATTGGCATGCATGAGGGTAACCAATGTTTTTTCTTCGGTTGATGCAAGCAACTGCTCGAGGTGTTCAAGATCAATATGACCATTGGGCAACACATTTACAAAACTCACTTTTGCTTCGTCACGGTTATCAAGGTATTCAACAGTATGCAATGTTGCATGATGTTCGATAGGAGATGTAATGATATGTTTACAACCAAGATCACGAACTGAAGCTGTGATAGCCGTATTGGAACTTTCGGTACCACCACTTGTAAAGAAAATTTCAGCTGGGTGTGCATTCAGGATCTTTGCAACCGATTTGCGTGAATTTTCAATGGCCAGTCTTGTTTCCCGTCCAAAAGAATAAATAGAAGAAGGATTACCAAATCCGTTCTGCAGAAAAGGCAACATTGCATCTAATACCTGTGGATCGATGGCTGTAGTGGCGGCGTTGTCGAAATAAATACGGGTCATGTTAAGGGAAATGAGGCTGCAAAGATAATAAGTTAAAGCTTGTAAACTGAGCCGATGAGTCACCCGCTGTGTTCAAGGGTGGCTCACCGTATCTTACATCAAACTTTTAATTGTATTCATTACATCATTTGCCAAAGCATCTGCTCTCTCTGTTGTTGATGCTTCAGAATAAACCCGGATGATCGGTTCAGTATTGCTGCTCCGTAAATGCACCCAGCTTTTGTCAAACTCAATCTTTACACCATCAACTGTATTTACAGGTTGTGCAGCATATTGATCTTTCACTTTCACCAGCAGTGCCTTTACATCCGTTTCTTTTGGCAGATCGATTTTTTGCTTGCTCATGAAATAATCCGGGTACGACTTACGAAGTGCTGCTGTTGTTTTGTTTGATTGTGCCAGATGTGTTAAGAATAAAGCAATTCCGATGAGCGCATCTCTTCCGTAATGCAATTGCGGATCGATGATGCCACCGTTTCCTTCGCCGCCAATGACGGCGTTTACTTCTTTCATCATCTTCACCACATTCACTTCGCCAACTGCACTGGCAAAATATTCACCACCATGTTTCTCTGTTACATCTTTCAATGCACGTGTGGATGAAAGATTAGAAACGGTATTACCTTTTTGTTTTGATAAGACGTAATCAGCAACAGCAACCAATGTATATTCTTCGCCAAACAAACTTCCATCATCGCTTACAAAACATAAACGATCAACATCAGGATCAACTGCAATACCAAGATCGGCTTTTTGTTTTACCACTTCCGTACAAAGGTCAACGAGGTTTTCTGCAAGCGGTTCAGGGTTGTGTGCAAAATTGCCGTGCATCTCTGCATGAAGAACAGTATAGTTCTTTACACCCAATGCTTCCAGCAATGCAGGAACTGCAACGGCACCTGAACTATTGATGGCATCGATTACAACATTAAAATTCTTTTCTGCAATGATCTTTTTATCAACCAACGGATGAACAAGGATGGCATCAATATGTGTTTGCAATAAAGTATCATCAGCTGAGTAAGTGCCGAGTTCATCAACGCCTGCAAAATCAAATGCTTCTTTGTCGGCGATCTGCAGCATTTGCTGCCCAAGTTCAGCACTGATGAATTCACCTTTTTCGTTCAAGAGCTTTAAGGCATTCCATTGTTTTGGGTTGTGCGATGCCGTTAGAATTATACCACCATCTGCCCCTTCAAACTTTACGGCCATTTCAACGGTTGGTGTTGTACTTAATCCCAGATCAATTACATGCAGACCCATTCCCAGCAAAGTATTCACCACAAGGCTGCGCACCATTTCACCACTCATACGTCCATCACGACCAACGATTACTTTTTTGCCTTTGCCCAAGATAGTTGCGTATGCTGCCGTGAATTTTACAATATCAACAGGAGTAAGATTATCGCCGGGTGCACCACCAATGGTACCACGAATGCCGGAGATCGATTTCATTAAAGCCATGGCTGATTTATGATTTTAAATTTGCGATTGCTGATTTGCTGCGAAGGTAATGGATGTTCTTTGTTCGGGATGTGTTGGTGCAACCGTATGCGTCAGGATTCATCACTCATCATTCATTACACATTATCTTACATCATCATCTTATAGATCATTTCTTTTAACAGCGATGCATCTTCTGTACCCACATCTCCCACCCCAACGCTTCTTAAGTTGTAATGATGCATTAATAATAGAGCTGATTGCACACCTTCAAATCCGTACACCGATGCCGTGGCTTTATAATCTTTCATGAACCAGGCATTGATGCCTGTTTGAGCAGCGACCGCTTTATCATCGCCCTGCGCACCAAACAGCATAAACACTTTGGAGAAATAACTGTAGAGTGATGGCAGAATCAGTTGAATAGGTGCAGCTTTGGGATTACTTTCAAAATACTGCACGATCTGCAAAGCCTTCGCTAAATTCTTTTTGCCAACTGCATTCTGCAGTTCAAACACATTGTATTCTTTGCTGATGCCGACAAAGTTTTCAATATCATCATCCGTAATTGTTTTTCGGTTTCCGAGGTTAAGAATCACTTTATCAACTTCGTTGGCTATACGGCTGAGATCGTTACCAATATGATCAACCAATAAATGAACGGCCTTTTGTGTGGGCTGGTAACCTTTGCTTTCAATGAAGTCTTGCGTCCAGGCAGGTAATTCATTATCGTACATTTTTTTTGTACTGAGTACCTCACCTTTTTCTTTCAACAGTTTGGCAAGCTTACTGCGGCCATCTACTTTCTTTTCCTTATGGCCAACAACAAAAATGGTTGATGATAAAGGATTGTTGATATAGCTTTCCAGCTTATCAATATCCTTCATCTGTTGTGCTTCTTTCAGGATCACCACCTGCTTATCAGAAAACATCGGATAGCGCATACATGCATTCACCACATCACTCCACGCTGCATCTTTTCCATAAAAAACAGAAAGGTTAAATCCAGCTTCAGCTTCACTTAAAATGTGATGCTCTGCTGCATCAACCAACTGGTCAATGTAAAAATCTTCTTCCCCTTCAAACCAGTAAACAGGTTTAAAGCTTTTCTTTTTCCAGTCGTTAAGAATTTTGGTTACACTCATTTTACCTGGTCGGCAATAAAAATATTTTCAGCCGGCAGCAAAGGTAATTGTTGCAGCCGTAGAAAAATCTGGGCCGTTGCAATCACATCTTTCTGGCAATACTCGACAATACGGGGCAGATCTTTTTGTACATAATAAATTTCTTTAACCTGACTGCCGTCAGTATTTTCTTTAGGCGTTGGAATACCTAAGCAATGTGCCAGGAGGTTAAGTGAAGTATAATTTTTATAATCGCCAAACTTCCATAGCTGCATGGTATCTACCAGGTTTGTTTCCCAGGGTTTTTTACCACTGAATTGAAGAAAAGAAGGCAGGTTTAGTCCGTTGATGAGAATACGACGGCTGATGTAAGGAATATCGAATTCTTTAATATTATGCCCGGCAAAATGCATGGCAGGATTTGTTTTGTAGAACTTATCAACAGCATTAATAAATTCAGCTAACAGCTGTTGTTCATTATTTCCTGCATAAGATTTTAATCGAAAACACAGTCTTCCACCCTTATCGGTATAAAAATAGCCTGTGCTGATGCAGATTATTTTGCCAAATTCAGCCTGAATTCCCGCTCTTTGTTCATACATTTCAGCTGGCGAAAAATTTTCTGGCATGGTTTTGGAAATTTTGTCTGCCCAGAGAACTTTCCATAGTTCCGGCAGCTCTTCAAACGATTCAAATTGTGGTACTGTTTCGATATCGAGTACCAGGATGTGGTCGGGTTGTATGTGTTGTTGGTTAGCCATGAAATAAAAATAAATTTTAAAAATTAAAAATCAAACAGTATGTCTTATTCAAACTATCCTTCCGCAGCTCCCCAGGATAATCCACCTGCAGCGCCTAAGAACAGTAACCGTGGTTTGATCTACGGATTATTAATTGCCGCTTTACTTGGCACATGGGGTTATATTATCTGGGACAAGTCAAAAACCAAAGAAGTAACAACTCAGTTACAGGCACAATTGAGCACAAGCGACAGCAGCAAAAGTGCAATCCAGGGTGAATACAATTCTGCCTTGCAACGTCTTGACGAATTAACAAGCATGAATGCCAGCATGGACAGCTTGGTTAAAACGAAAGACAGCGAAATCGGTAACATGAAAAAGCGTATTCAGACTTTACTGAATAAGCAAAATAAAACAGCAGCTGATCTTGCTGAAGCAAAACGTTTGATCAACGAATTGAATGAAAAGATCAGTGGTTTTGTAGTAGAAGTTGAAACATTGCGTGGTGAAAACCTGCAATTGAAAACAGACAAGCAGGAATTGACAGTTCAGAAAGAAGCTTTACAGGTGCAGTACGATCAAACTTCTGCTGAAAAGAAAGTGGTTGAGGAAAAACTGGATGTAGCTTCTACATTGAATGCTTCAAACATCAACATCGTAACAATCGACGAGCGTCGTAACGGTAAAGAAAAAGAAAAAGATGTTGCAAAGCGTGTTGATAAAATCCGTTTGTCATTCAACGTATTCAACCGTGTTGGTGAAGAAGGTACAAAAGATGTTTATGTAGTGATCACTGATCCTACAGGACAAGTGGTAAGCAATGAAGCATTGGGTAGCGGTCGTTTCACAACTAGAGAAGAAGGTGAAAGAGTGTTTACAAAAATGTCAACTCTTACTTTCGCTGCAGGTAAAACAACTCCTGTTTCAATTGAGTGGAAACCAGGTGCGAAATTTGTAGAAGGTGCTTACAAAGTTGAGATCTATAACAATGGTTTCAAAATTGGTGAAGGTTCAAAGACATTACGTAAAGGCGGTTTATTTAGCTAAGCATACATACACGTTGATGGTTTATTAAGAGCGGTGGATTCTTCCACCGCTCTTTTTTATATTGGTCGGCACGGTTGAAAACCGTCAGACCATAGCGTTATGATTGACAAATTAATTTTAATGATAAAAAGAAAAGATGTTGAAATGCCTAGCCGTAAAAGGCAGGAACGAAGGTTTTAAAACAACGCTCTTACACTTGCCCTGCCTGTATGAATAGCTTTTGCTTCACCGGGTTTTCTTCCCTCGTAGGTGAAATTGATTTCCATGTTATTGGCAAGTCTCCTGGTAAAATCGATATTCCATAAATAGTTTTTGCCGGGTAATAACGCATCGAGCATAATAAATGCAACGGTAGAATTAGTAGCACCATTGAACTTGATATTACTGAATTGAAATTTACCATTGATGGTGCTGCTTGAAAGTACATTGTAACGCATCTCTGTAATAATGGAATTGATGACAGCACGTTCCTTTTGTCCTTCCTCGTTTTGTTTATCCTCGTATTTATAATTTAATGAGAAACGATATTTGGTGCCGCTCTGGAAACTGATGGATGGTTCGGTTACCCATTGTGCAAGATCATAGTTCCTGTTGCCGAACTTGGGCGTTTCCAATTGATTTTTGATAGACTTTACCAATACATTTGTTGAAAAATTTTTACTGAGGTTCCAACGGATGCGACCCGAAAGATCACGCAATGTTCGTGTTTCTAAACCATAGGTGAGAATGGAGCGACCAACATTCTGCACATGTGTAAGATCTACACCCCACACATTACTTGTGCGGTTAAAGAACAATGTGTTGGTTAAAACAGAACTTAATGAAATAAGACTGGTATCTGCTTTTGGTTTTGAGAATGGATCGAGGTTGATGTTTTTATCCGAGATCTCTTTTTTGAATATCTGGAGACCTGATTGCAGTGTGATACGTGTTAAGAACTTTTTCATTCCTTTTGATTTGTTCAGATCGATCAAAGCTCTTGGATTAAGATTTACACTGTAGTTAAACTGGTTGTAGTTGGCACGTATAAAATCAAGTGTGGGTGTAAATACACGAATGTAACGGGCTTGGTCCTGGTATAGCGCTACTTCAAATTCGTTTAGCTGTGGAATGCCGTCAGTATTATAATCATTCCAGGTAAATTCACCTTGACCCGCAGGTACTTCCAGGAAAGAATAATCACGGCGTTGTTCCTGTCCGCTACCGGCTTCGTACAAAATATTACCGGTAAGCATTCCTTTCCATTCGTTCACAAAATATTCAGCCCTGCCTAATACAGAACGTTCAGGTTTTTGTCCGGTCAGCTGGCTATTGTATACTTTCAATTCTCTTATTGTTGCATTTAAACGGAACTGATGTTTTTCACTACTCATCAATTCAACGTAAGCGTTGTAGTTGAAGCTTCGATCGGTTTGTTCCAAAGCTTTTCCAAGCGGAAGTTTATCACGACGTGTAAAGAAATTCAATCCCCATTTATTAGATGCTTCTTTTGAACGCAGGTAAAGCGTCCATGTATCCCACATGAATGTGAGTGATGATAAAGAATCAGTAATACGGTTACGGGTCTCACTGTGTTCTAAATAATATTGTCCCCCGAGTTCAATTTTATCAAGCTTATCAAATCTTCTTTTCAGATCAACAGTTGGTCGCAGGAAAAAACCTTTGTTGCGGCCACTATCGGTAGATGAATAATTGATATTGCCTGTCCACGTCCATCCTTTTTGTTGAAAGCTATGCTGTACTGCATGACGAATACCTTTGAACAGGAAGCCACGTTGATAATTCTGTATGTTATAACTGAAGCGGTGATTGGTTGTACGCATCAGCTCCAAACCTGCACTGATGATCTGTTCTTTTTCCTGTTGCAGAAAAATGGGAAGCCCCCACTCCCTTGTAAATTCAACCGGGCGCAAGCGTTCCAATGCACGGAAACTTTCCTGCACA
Source organism: Lacibacter sp. (assembly GCF_035299325.1). GTDB lineage: Bacteria > Bacteroidota > Bacteroidia > Chitinophagales > Chitinophagaceae > Lacibacter. The sequence continues at coordinate 57,631 of NZ_DATGWT010000033.1, forward strand.
AATTCATAACTGCTGTTGAGTTTATACGTCAATGGTTTTTGCGGATTGCCTTTGAACTTGTTATTGTACTGTAATGCCACTCGACCAGCCACCCCATCGTCATTCGTTTTATCTTTTCTTGAAAGTGTATTTATATCGAACCTGCTGATCGCAAGTTCTGATTTTACCAATAGTTCTTTCGTGATTTGATAATCTGTTCCAACAGTCATCATTTGTTGCGTACGTGGTGCCACCAAACGCACAGCCGGTGCATACCTTCCTTGCCGTATGCCATTTACCGGGGCGATCCATTTGAATGTTCTTCCGTTTGCTCCTGCTTCTTCCAGCACATAATCAGCATTGCCAAAACCAACATCGGTAAACGATGCAGTGTATACGTCGGGTTGATCAACGGTTGTGTACACCAACACAGAATCATATGAAATGCTGTTAACTGTTGAATCGACCAACCGATACACGATCTTGTTGGCTGCAAAGGTGTCTTTGGCAATGGATGGATATAATGCTGTTTCTACCCGGTCACCAATATCAAACAAAAACTGCTTTTGCTCTGTTGTCAAAAACTGGTTAACGGATGTGTTCTTTGAATCCGCATTTGAAAAGGCGTTAACTCTGAACGTGAGTTTCTGATTTACTTTCAATTCATTCCCGACAAAGAATTGTGAGTTGAGAAAATTGCGATCTGCATATTCAAACTCCACTTGTATACGCCGGTCTTTGTTGATCATGCGTCGTGGAGTAAATGTTATTTCAGCCGTGTTGTAATTGATCACATAATCTTGGTCTTCACCACGCTGCATTAATTCGCCATCAATAAACACCCGCTCCGTCCCTGCAAGTACAATAAAAAATAATTCACCATTTGGACCTTGTAAACGATACGGTCCCTGGTTACCTTCCTGCCCTTGAAAAACATAACGGTTAAACTTTCCCTTTGCAATAGCGCCCGACAGCATAGTTGTATTCTTCCCTTGTTTGAATACATTTGATTCGTTCTGAAAAGAAAGACCCTGCAGTCGTTTAAAGAAGCTGAGGAAGTAAGCATCGTTTCGTCTGATATCAATATCACCAAGGTTAAGTTGCCAGCCTTTCTTTTTCAATTGAATCCACACCCTGTCAAACTCATTCAACTGTTGCGTATTTCCTTCTGCCTGTACAGGAATATTATTATCAGTCAATGCAGCTGATAACAACATGCTGTCACCTATCACGCCATTGATCTGCATATTCAAAACACCATTTACAACAGCATCCTGGTTGTTGCCAAATGATATACCACGACCAAAACTTCCGTTGTAATTCACATTGCCAAAATCGAACATGCTTTTTCCAAAACCTGTATTTTGATCGATGGTGATAGGCGCTGTGAGAAAATTATTTTTTACATCTTCAAAATTCATGCGCTGCACCTGCGCATTGAGTTTGTATGGGAACACACGATAGGTGATCATGATAGAATCCATTGCTGGCGGATTTATCCAAAACAATCGGCCATTCACTTCATCCACAGTAAAACGCTCTAATCCAATACCCGGAATAATGACAGATTTTGGAACAATACTCAGACTATCGAGCTTAACCGAACTTGTTTTTGTGCTGATTTTCTTACTACGCAAATTCGATAAGGAGTTGGGCTGCTGTGCAAACGACAGCAGGGAGGAAAGCAATAAGGCGATGAAAAAAGCGAGTTTTCTGATAAGTCAGTGGTTTTCAGGATAAGAATGCATAAAAATAGAATTTATTGTGCTAATAAGACCTCCGGTTTTTTTAAAACCCCGGTGGTCTTCCCAAAAAACGAAAAGACCTCCATAAGGAAGTCTTTTCGTTTAAGTGTTGTGCGGTCATACTTTGGGTGAACAGACAACGGCAATTTTATTTTGTTGCAGTTAAACTTGCAGCTGCATAATCAGCATTTAAGCGTGCAATGTTGGTGAGCGAAATTTCTTTCGGACAAACAGCTTCGCAGGCACCGGTGTTGGTACAGGCACCAAAACCTTCTTTATCCATCTGCGCCACCATGTTGAGCACACGTGTTTTCTTTTCCGGTTCACCCTGTGGCAATTGGTTGAGGTGAGCCACTTTTGCACTCACAAACAACATAGCCGATGAATTCTTACAAGCCGCTACACAAGCACCGCAACCAATACAAGCTGCAGCAGCAAAGGCAGCATCTGCTTTTGCTTTATCAATGGGCAGCGCATTTGCATCAACGGCATTACCGGTGTTTACACTGATATAGCCTCCCGCCTGAATGATACGGTCGAACGCTGAACGGTCTACCATCAGATCTTTGATCACAGGAAATGCGTTGGCTCTCCAGGGTTCAACCACAATGGTATCACCTTCGTTGAAGGCACGCATGTGTAACTGACAAGTTGTGTTTGCTTCCCAGGGACCGTGCGGACGGCCATTGATGTACATACTGCACATACCACAAATACCTTCACGGCAATCATGGTCGAAAGCAATTGGGTCTTTCCCTTCGCCGATCAGCTCTTCGTTCAACACATCAAACATTTCAAGGAAACTCATCTCCTGTGAAATGTTTTTTGCATCGTAGGTTTCAAATGAACCTTTATCGTTGCTGTTCTTCTGGCGCCAAACTTTCAGTTTTACATTGATATTTTTATGTTCCATTCAAAAATAGTTTGATGGTTATATGTTAGTATTCTTCTTCAAAATTGAAATCCTCCAGTTTCACTAAAGGCCTTCGTTTTATTTTCTGTTTAACTTGTTTGATAAGTTTACATTCTACTGTCCGCTCAATAATTTCTTCGTCACATGTAACAAAATTTACATCCCTGAACTGTCTTCCTGCATCACCAATCTCACTTCCATTACATGCCTGCATACTCCAAAAAAGATCTGATGTTGCACCAATTAAAGACATTCCATTTTGATTCATCCTGAACTTTCTCACTTCTGACCAACGCCAAGAACTTCCGCCATAATGATGAATAGATAAAACCCCTTTAGTTATATCCATTGCTGAAAATGGATCGCCATACATTCCTCCACAATGCCTGCACATCAGTACATTTTCAGATTTGCCTATTACCTTTAACCCTTTATTTGACATCAATAGCACCAACAGAATTCGTTTCGGTTCTTCATCCATTTCAAAAGTATCTTCATCTTTGTACTTTAAGGCCAAAACGATATCGTCTATATTATCTTTATTTAAGTCTCCTTTTGCAATACCAATCGTATCATATCCTTTAGGGATGAATGCAGCAATTGTCTTCCCTGAATCAGGAATATTTGAAAGAACTGTTTGTGCTGATGATGAGAAATAAAGACTAAGAAATAGTGCTATTGTCTTTATAGTTTTCAAATCATCAAATTTTCAAATTACTTGTAGCTTCTCTGACTCGGTTTCACCACTTCATAATTCAACTCTTCTTTGTGCAGTTGCCATTCATGATCACCTTTCATTTCCCATGCAGCTACATACATGTACTTGTCATCATGACGTAATGCTTCACCATCTTCTGTCTGGTGCTCTTCACGGAAGTGACCGCCACAGCTTTCTTCACGATTCAACGCATCAATACACATTAACTCGCCTAACTCAATAAAGTCGGCTACACGGTTGGCCTTATCCAGTTCAGGATTCATTTCGTTAATCTCGCCTGGTATGCGTACATCGCTCCAGAACTCATTCTTCAACTGCTGCACTTCTTTAATCGCCTGTTTTAAACCTTCGGCATTGCGGGCCATCCCACATTTGTCCCAAATGATCTTACCCAAACGCTTATGAAAACTTTCAACAGTTTTTGTTCCTTTAATATTCATGAGCATGTGAATGCGGTCACGAACTTTACTCTCTGCTTCAGCAAATGCAGGATGATCCGTTGGTATTGCTTTGGTGCGGATCTCATCGGCGAGATAATTACCAATTGTATAAGGGATAACGAAATATCCATCAGCCAAACCCTGCATCAACGCACTTGCACCCAAACGGTTTGCACCATGATCGCTGAAGTTTGCTTCACCTAATGCATATAAGCCGGGGATATTTGTCATCAGTTCATAGTCTACCCACAAACCACCCATGGTATAGTGTACCGCAGGGTAAATGCGCATCGGCACTTCGTATGGGTTTTCGCCGGTAATCTTTGCATACATGTCGAACAGGTTACCATACTTCTCTTTCACTACATCTTTCCCCATTTGTGTAATGGTTTCGGCATCGGCATTAATGCCACGCTTACCTGCTTCAATTTTTCCGTAACGCTGAATGGCAGCTGCGTAATCAAGATAAACAGCTTGCTTACTTGTACCAACACCGTAACCGGCATCGCAACGTTCTTTTGCTGCACGGCTTGCTACGTCACGGGGAACGAGGTTACCGAATGCAGGATATCTTCTCTCTAAATAATAATCTCTTTCTTCTTCAGGAATTTCATTGGCCTTACGTGTATCACCTTGTTTCTTTGGCACCCAAATACGGCCATCGTTACGAAGCGATTCACTCATCAGGGTTAACTTACTCTGATGATCACCACTTACAGGAATACAGGTCGGGTGAATTTGTGTAAAGCAAGGGTTGGCAAACATCGCTCCTTTCTTGTGCGCTTTCCATGCAGCAGTAACGTTACTACCCATGGCGTTTGTAGAAAGATAGAATACGTTACCATAACCACCGCTGCATAACAGTACTGCATGACCGAAGTGACGTTCCAGTTCACCTGTTACAAGGTTACGTGCAATAATACCACGTGCCTTGCCATCGATCATTACAATGTCCAGCATTTCATGACGTGAATACTGCGTTACATTACCCAATGCGATCTGGCGCTCCAAAGCCTGGTAAGCGCCTATTAATAACTGCTGACCTGTTTGGCCTGCAGCATAGAATGTACGTTGTACCTGTGTACCACCAAAAGAACGGTTACTCAACAAACCACCATATTCACGTGCAAAAGGAACACCTTGTGCAACACACTGGTCAATGATGTTGGCACTTACTTCCGCCAAACGATGTACATTTCCTTCACGTGCTCGGTAATCGCCACCCTTAATGGTATCATAAAACAAACGGTAAACCGAGTCACCATCGTTCTGATAGTTTTTGGCAGCATTAATACCACCTTGCGCAGCAATAGAGTGTGCACGGCGTGGGCTGTCCTGGAAACAAAATGTTTTCACCTTATAACCAAGTTCACCTAATGCAGCTGCTGCAGATGCACCGGCCAAACCTGTACCAATCACAATCACTTCAAGACTGCGTTTGTTGGCAGGGTTCACCAGTTTACAGGTGTTTTTATAGTTTACCCATTTAGTATCTAACGGACCGGCAGGAATTTTTGAATTGAGCATATCGTATCAAATTCGTTTATCGTACAAGTTATAAGGTATTTTTTGTGTAGTCAGCTTTTGTGTTATCTGTTCGGCTTTTGTTGCGTCGCACACTTGAACATTGTTGCAGGCATCAACAAAAAACTTAATCAATCCATTTCAGGTAAAAAGCAATTGGCATCAAAGCAAATAATACCGATACAAGAATGGAAAAACCAATACCAACCGTGTTTAACATCAGGAGATAACGATTGTTGCTAACGCCCACCGTGCGGAAAGCACTTTGGAAACCATGCATCAGATGCCAGAACAACGAGAAGCAGCCTATTAGGTAAGCAATTACCACCCACAATTCACTGAAGGTTACTTTCATTAAACCAAACATATCGTGCATATCAACACCATTGTAGTTTACAGGTATATCAAGACCCGCATGTGTAAAACGTGCAGGCACCCAAAAATGACTGAAATGCAAAACAAAAAATAACAAAAGCAATGTTCCTAACAGGCCCATGCTGCGGCTATACCATTTGCTGCCTTTGCTTCCCATGGAAACATCATAACCAACAGATCTTGTTTGTCTGTTCTGCAATTCCAGCATGTAACCTTGAATGATGTGCAGTAAAATGCCGGCCATTAAGCCAACCTCCATAATACGGATGAGCACCGTTGAACCCATGAAGTGAGCTGCTTTATTAAACATCTGGCCGTTATCATCCGGGTTAACCAAGTCTGCGAAAACGCAGGCATTGATGCTAACGTGTACGATTAAAAATGTAATAAGGAACAAGCCTGTAAGACCCATTACCAATTTTTTCCCGATGGAAGAAGTGAACATCTGCTTGAATGTCATAAAAGTTGTTTTGGAAAGCCGTTGCAAATTTAGGGTAGGAACAGGTTCAAAATACAGGTTATATGATTAATGTAATAAAAAATGCCCCTTTTCCGGGGCATTTTTAAATATCATTATTTATGCTAATGATTAAAACTTAATACCGATTGTAAGGCCTGCTCTTACTCCGGCCCAGGGGCCATCAATAATGGCTTTGATATTATTCGCACTTACCTCGGCAGTAATTTTTGTTAGTGGAAGATCCAACGACTCAATTGTATTTTTAATTTCAGTTTGTTCGTTTGCCGAAAGACTGGATGATGGTACACCGTTTAACGTTCCATTACTTGTTCCATAATGTGCCCCAAGTATCCACCAATCCAACGTAACAACTTTACCTAAATGCCATTGCGCACCAATCATAACTCCACCACTATGAGTTGTAATGTCTCCTTTTAACTTGATGGTTTTTGTTGTGTTTGCATCACCATCAAATGTTATCGGCAATTCGTCTGAATTGAATTTTGCATAACGGTAGTAAGGTGCAATGTAGAATCCACGGCCATACCCTTTCTGGTTAAGGTAGAAACGCACCTCCGGAGTAATGGCAAAGTTGCCAACTTTTAATGAACGGATATTTGCTTCAAGATCTGCATCTCCATTAGCAATATCGTCAGCATAATTGTCCACAAATGGTAAGTTCCCTGATGGCATGCTTCGAACACCAACGGCTACTGAGATCTTCTTTGTTAATACACGCTCGTACTGAAATGAATAGTTTTTAAAAGCGAGTGCCATGAGGTTCACTTTTACAATATTCATTTTGTTTTTATCCGCTTTTTCAGCCGGTGGTTTCACGTTCACGGGTGCGCTGCCTCCCGATTGCTCATCGAGTGTTGACTGCGCAACTAAAGACGTAATGCTCAATGCAGAAATAAACAATGCTGTAAAAAGTTTTTTTTGATACATACAATTTGGTTTGGGAATGAAAAGCGAATTACACGATGCAAATTTTACTTTTAAAAATGACATATGCTGTACCTACTAAAGGGTATTTTCCCCGTTTCTTAAACCAATAACCGCTGGTTAAGTTCTCCATCAATTTTTTTAAACAGGTGATAAGGTTTATAAATACGCCAGTTATCGAGTTCCATCAGTTCAAGATAACGGTTGAGTTTTAGTTTTTTGAAATCGTACTGTGTCTGTTCAGGCATGTTCAGGATGATAGTCCAGCCATTTTCATCAGCACAGTTTTCATACCATTCTTCGTAGTAATCTTTTTCGCTGCTGTGGAAGTTGAGTACATTTTCAGCTACCATGATAAATTTATAAATGCCTTCCGCCATCAATTTATCGATCACCTCCCGCTTCAGTTCCATGATATCATTTTCAATGGCATCGTTCCACTCGCCCAGCATTTCGATGATGGCATATTGCTCGGCGTAATCGGCCATCAATATTTTCAGGTACAACGTACGGCTGCCAAACTCATCCCATTGCGGATGGATATAGTAATTGTAAACAGTTTGAGAGTACTCAAACTCGGAGTATTGACGGCCATAGAACGGTGAGTGCTCATCTTCTTCGCTCACATAAATATGCCGCCAGTTGTAAAATGGTTCAATATCATGCATACTTCACATCGCTATCTTTCAACTGATAGTTCCTGCAAATTTCAGCAATGAACCGACAAATAAAAATAAAAATCAATTATCGCTGCTGTCGTCGAAATAACTGACCATCTGCAACACCGTGCAGGGGTGAACATAGTTGAACAGCGTTGATTGAAGGAGATCGTGAAGCTCGGCCCGGCTCATACAGTAAGCCTGGTTCTGCAAAGAAAGTTTGTAAGCATTTACTTTGTGAAAAGCTAAAGCGGCTAACTGGCTGGTGTGGTCTTCAACAATGGTAAATTGTTCGGCAATATGCGCCTGATCGTCGAAGAATAATGGCTTTTTCATGTAGATACAGGTTTGGGTTTTAAGATATTGGTTTATTGTAACGTGAAGATAAGCTGAAAAGTTGCCTTTACATGTAGTAAAACCACGACACTTTTGTAGAGACAGAATTACGGTTTATTGCTGTTGCTGGGCTGCTTCTTCAGCTATTATACGCTCTGCTTCTTTCACCGATTCCGTGATCTGCATCTGCACATCATTCAGTTCTTCAAACACCTGTCCGTCTTCATAACCTACCGATACATACACCGAAAGTGTTTGTTTGGCCAGTCCCTTAAAGGTTCCTTTAATCGGTGAACAGGCATTGAAATCCCTGCCAACCGCCAGTTTAATATGGTGCGTGGTAACCCATACATTATTGGTAGGATCAATACCCACCCAGCCCAATTTAGGAATAAAAGCTTCCACCCATGCATGTGTGGCACCTTCGCCACGCATACCGTTTTTGTTCGGGCAGATATACCCACTTACGTAACGGCTTGGGATACCCATACTTCGCAACAACTGCAACAATACATGCGCAAAATCCTGGCACACACCACTGCGATGCTCCAGTATCTCATCAACTGTTGTTTCAATATTGGTGATGCCTTTTATGTATTTGAATTCAGAAAAAATATAACCGGAGCAAGCTTCAACGATCTGCATCACCGTTTTGTGTTCACAATCGAGCGAGGTCAGGATCTGTTGCAATGCTTTTGTGGCAAGTATTTCTTCAGGTCTTGAAAGTTCAAGCAAATGGAAATCCGAAGCAACTATTTGCTGTAATTCTTCCCTAGTACTTTCAACAACAGGAATGGTCTCTTTACCGATAGTACGCACCACTACTCTGCTGTCGATGATCAAAGAAGTGTGTGCTGCCAGCAAACTGAAATCAGCACAACGGTTACCCCAATAATCAAGAAAGAAAAACAATTCAGGATCGGTGGTGATGTTTACTTCGTGTTGTAAAATTTCCTGCTGATCTGATGCAACAGGGTAAATACGTAACTGGTTCACACTTTCCTTTACAGGCCTGTTGTAAGTATATTTTGTTACGTGATGGATCTGAAAAACGGGCATCCTTTATTGTTACTATGCGTACGAGAAAAATTGTTGACCTAATACATGTGAAAATTTCAGCAAGTCCTGTTTGGTATCCTGCAGAAAGCGTTGCAATGTAATCTGTTTGATGGAGCTTTCATCTGCAAATTTTACACGGCTGTAAATACGACCAAATTCACGATAGATCATTTGTTTTTGTGGTGGTTCATTTTCTTCCAACACCTCAGTGAGATATTTTTCTGTACGGGAAAGCGAATAAACCGCTGAACGTGGAAAATGATGATTGAAAATGGCCTGGTGCAGCACATTCATGTTTGTTGCACTGCCCTGGTAATTTTTCATATGTAACTCATACCCCGAAAGCGAAAGCAAAAGATTTCGCCAGTAGAGAATATCCTTATGATCGTCCAGGTTAAAATCAATCTGTTCAAATTGTTTGTAGGTAACATCGGCAGTAAGAACTGCACGCTCGATCAACCGGCCAATATTCATAAAGTTCCAACCCATGCCACGAGGCATGGTGGTATCAATAACACCAACGTAGGTTAAGGAGAGCTTTAATAATTTATCGATACATGGTAATGCTTCTGCACCTGATAATTTTTTTTCGAGTCCCGGCTGGTTCACTGTATGATACATGAGGTTCACTTCTTCCCACACTTCTTTGGTAATGTGATCCTGCATGCCTCTTGCATTTTCCCTTGCTTTGTTAATGATGCTGCGGAGTGAATTACTGTTTGCCCTGCTAAGGATAAGATATTGTAAGGTGTTGGCAGATGAATATTCGATTTGCTTCATTTCTTCATCGGAAAGATTGCCAAACGTTTCCAGCACTGGTCTCCATGAATGAACTCCATATGGTCCTTTATCGAGCGACAAAACATAGTTGGTGAGTAATACACGCAACAAACCTTCGGCCCGTTCCATATAACGGTTCATCCAGAACATTGAATCGGCAACACGGGATAACATGTATGAGTTATGATTTTAGATTTATGATTTCAGATTTTCTATCTCGTTCTTTTCACTTTGTACCTAATCGATCACCCAAGTGTCTTTACTTCCTCCACCCTGCGATGAGTTTACAACTAGCGAACCTTCTTTCAACGCAACCCTTGTTAAACCACCCGGAACGATCTTGATACCATCCGGTCCGCACAATGCATATGGACGAAGATCAACATGCCGTGCTTTCAATTCACCATCAATAAAACAAGGAACAGTTGATAATTGAATGATCGGTTGTGCAATAAACTCTCTCGGGCTTTTTTCAATTGCTTCTTTGAACAAACGCATTTCTTCTTCCGTTGCTTTATTGCCCATGAGCATTCCGTAACCGCCACTTTGGTTGGTGCGTTTTACCACCATCTTATGCATGTTGTCAAATACATAGTTGCGCTCATCATCATTACTCATCTGGTAAGTAGGAACGTTAGGAAGGATTGGTTCTTCGTTCAAATAATATTTGATCATGGCCGGTACATAAGCATACACGGCTTTGTCATCTGCAACACCATTACCAACTGCATTGGCCAACGCAACAGTGCCTTTTCGATAGGCGCCCATGATGCCTGGTACGCCCAACATACTATCAGGACGGAACAATAACGGATCCATAAACTCATCGTCAATGCGTCGGTAGATCACATCTACCTGTTGCAAGCCGCTGGTAGTTTTCATATACACTTTGTGATTGTCGATCACAAGATCTCTTCCTTCCACCAACTGTATACCCATTTGTCGTGCAAGGAAAGTATGCTCATAATAAGCCGAATTATAAATGCCAGGCGTTAACAACACAACGGTGGGATTCGAAACGGGCCGTGGTGATAATGCCATTAAGTTATTATGCAACATCAACGGATAATTATTCACCATCCGCACGTTAGCATTTGATAACAGATCAGGAAACAAACGTTTTGTTACTTCCCTGTTCTCTAACATATACGACACACCTGATGGCGTACGCAGGTTATCTTCCAGAATATAAAACGTTCCATCTTCACCACGAATAAGATCTATACCTGAGATGTGTACATAAATATCATGCGGCACTTTAATACCTGCCACTTCATGCAGGAAATGCGGACATGATGCAATGAGTTCTGCAGGAATAATTTTGTCTTTAATGATCTGTTGCTGATGATAGATGTCTTTGAGAAAAAGATTCAATGCCCTCAACCTTTGTTGAATCCCTTTTTCTACATGCGCCCATTCTGCTGCAGTAATGATGCGTGGAAGAATGTCGAATGGAAAGATGCGTTCAATACCTGCATCATCGCTATACACCGTAAAGGTGATACCCTGGCTCATAAAGAGATCACCTGCCAGCTTGTGTTTAAGATGAAGATCAGCAATGCTGTGCTGACTAAGTTCTTCGACCAGCTTTTGATAGGGCAGCCTTATTTGGCCACTGTTCTGCATTTCGTCAAATAATGCAGAGCCGGTCTGATAGTTTTGTATCAGTAGTTCGCTGTCCATATTGATTTTGAGTGTTAATAAAGCAAAAAGAGTTGCATACGTACGGGTTTAATGTACGGCAGGCAACTCTTTGCTCAATTTAGGGAAAACAGCTTAGTTGATGAAATAAATATCAGGCTTTCAATAAAAAATCTTTCAACTCTTGAAACGAAACATTCATTCGTGTTGATTTCTTTGGAAGATCAATAATCTCTTTTACTGCATCAGGTAGAGGGATGGTTTGATTCAACACAGGTTCTACTACATCATAAAACTTAACAGGGTGTGCTGTTTCAAGAAAAATGCCTTTATCCGTTACATGTTGTTGCAGGTATCGATCCAATGCTAAATAACCAACAGCACCATGCGGATCGAGTGTGTAATGCAATTCATCATATACACGTTTCATGGTTTGTTTTGTTTCTTCATCAGTAATGCTCACACTGCTGAACTTTTCTTTCAGTTGCGGAAACTGTTGATGAAACAATTCAAGTATTCGGACAAAGTTGCTTGGGTTACCCACATCCATTGCGTTGCTGATGGTTGCTACTGCTGGCTTTGGTTGATATTTCTGCGATTGCATAAAGCTGGGCACAATATCATTTGCATTGCATGCTGCAATAAAATGATTCACCGGCAAGCCACTCATATGCGCCAGGATACCTGCACAGATATTACCGAAGTTGCCACTTGGTACGGATATTACGGGTGGTTGATCTTTTTGCTTCCATTGTTTATACGCAAAGAAATAATAGAATTGTTGCGGCAACCATCTTGCTACGTTAATGGAATTGGCCGACGTAAGGAATAATTCTTTATTCAATTCCGCATCTGAAAATGCCTGCTTCACCAATTGCTGACAATCATCAAAGGTTCCATTTACTTCCAATGCATGAATATTGTTGCCAAGTGTGGTGAGTTGTTTTTCCTGCACACTGCTTACTTTACCACTCGGATAAAGAATCACTACCTCCACTCCTTCTACATTGTAAAAACCATTGGCAACAGCACCGCCTGTATCACCACTGGTTGCAACAAGTACGGTTACTTTTTTGTCTGCGCCTTTTACAAATTGGCCAAGGCAACGACTCATAAACCTTGCACCAACATCTTTAAATGCCAACGTAGGTCCGTGAAATAATTCAAGTGAAGAAATGTTCTCACTTACTTGTACAAGTGGTATCGGAAAGTTTACTGTTTCTGATACGATGCGGTACAACTCATCTTCAGCAATTTCGTTTGCAACGTATGGTTTGATCACTCGAAAAGCAATTTCTTCATTGCTGATGTTTTCGATATTACTGATGAGGTCTTTATCAACCAGCGGAATAAACTCAGGAAAATACAATCCTTTGTCAGGCGCTTGCCCGAGAATAGTAGCTTCTTTGAACGAAGCGATGGGTGATTGTTTATTAAGACTATAATACTTCAATTTGAAAATTTGAAAATTTGAAAATTGGTTTGCCTTTTGTCAATTGTCTATTGACCCGCAATTACTTCAACTCCACTTTTAGCGATAGAAGTAACATATGTTTTGTATTCTATGCCCAAACGCTGAAACACTTCCTGCATAATGGCTTCCACATTCTTTGCTGTAGTTTCTTCGGTACTCAACATGAAAATGGAAGGCCCGCTTCCGGATATCCCACCACCTAATGCACCTGCTTCTTTGCTTCTTGTTTTAATTTCATCGAAGCCGGGAATTAAAATACTACGCACAGGTTCAATGATTACATCTTCCAGACTTCTGCCGATGAGATCGGTATCGCCTTTTTCAAAACCTGCAACAAGTCCGGCTATATTGCCCCATTGTTTAATGGCATCTTTCAACAACACTTCTTTGCGAAGAATTTGTCTTGCATCACTTGTCTTTACTTCAATTTGTGGATGCACAACGGTAACAAACAACGGAGGCGAATTGAGCGGCACAATATCTAATGGATGAATTGAACGGATCAATGTAACACCTCCTGTAATGCATGGTGTAATATTATCTGCATGCTTTACACCACTCGCCAGTTTTTCACCAAACATTGCAAACTGCACAAGCTCATCATTTGAAAAAATATTTCCTAGTAATTGATTGGCAGCAACAGCAGCACCGGCAGCACTTGCTGCACTCGATCCAAGACCACTACCCGGCTTAATATGTTTTTCGATCTCCACTTCAAAACCAAAATTATTGCCCATCTTTTCCATGATGGCTAATAACACCACACCTGCCACATTCTTCTCTGCTTCTGTTGGCAGATCGTAATCGTCTTTATTTGTGATGTAAACTTTTGGCTCATCAATCAACCTCAACTTCATGTGATCGTATGGTTCGCTTAATGCCATGCCAAGAATATCGAAACCACAAACAAGGTTGGCGACAGTTGCCGGGCATTTCACTTCTACTTCTTTCATTGTAATTATTTTTGAGCTGCTCTTAAAATATCTGCAAACACACCACTTGCTGTCACTTCCGCACCTGCACCTGCGCCTTTCACAACCATTGGCTGTTCTTTATAGCGATCAGTGTAGAAAAGAACAACATTATCTTTCCCATACAAATGATAGAGATCATGCTGAGGCGGTATATGCTGTAAGCCGACACTTGCTTTACCATCGTTAAAACTTGCAACAAATTTCAATTTACAATTCTCTGCATTTGCTTTATCGTAGATGGCTTTAAAATGTGCTTCTTCTTTTTTCATGGCTTCGTAAAAATCAGCAACGCTTCCTTTTACACAGCTTTCGGGTAAGAAACCATTACAAGTGATTTCTTCCATCTCCATTTGCACACCCGCTTCACGTGCAAGAATTAATATTTTGCGCATTACATCAGTACCACTGAGATCCAATCGTGGATCAGGTTCAGTGTACCCTTCATCCTGTGCTTGTTTTACAACTTCCGCAAAAGGTCGTGAACCGTCATAATGATTGAACACAAAATTTAGAGTGCCGCTTAATACAGCTTCCATACGATGCACTCTGTCACCGCTGCGCATCAGATCATTTAATGAACCAATGATCGGCAAGCCGGCACCCACATTTGTTTCAAATAAAAACGGTGCATTAAATTCAGTTGAAAGATGTTTCAGCTTTTTGTAATTGCTGAGTTTTGATGAGGCTGCTACTTTGTTACATGCTACCACAGCAATGCTTTTCTCAAGTAATGATGCATAGACATCTGCAATGATCGCATTGGCAGTAACATCTACAAAAACAGAATTACGGAGGTTTCGTTTGATGATTGATTGTACAAACTGATCAAGATTTGATGCTTCACCGCTTTGCAGCAACTCATCCCATTTATTCAGATCAATTCCATTTTCGTTGATAAGCATTTTACGACTGTTACTTAAGCCAACAATGTTCACATGTAAACGTAAATGCTGTTCGAGAAACCCTTGTTGTTGTTTTAACTGCGCCAATAATCTTTTACCCACATTACCTGTACCAACAATAAAAAGGTTTACCTGTTTCTGAATTGTTTCAAAAA
Organism: Lacibacter sp.; assembly: GCF_035299325.1. Lineage (GTDB taxonomy): Bacteria > Bacteroidota > Bacteroidia > Chitinophagales > Chitinophagaceae > Lacibacter. Next base: position 72,710 of record NZ_DATGWT010000033.1, read on the forward strand.
ACTCTTCATGTAAAACGTTTACTGCTTTACGCACATCGTCGGTAGCAACCACTGCAGAAATATTACGTTCTGTTGAGCCTTGTGCAATTGCACGGATGTTGATACCATTGCGACCTAATGCAGAAAACATTCGTCCGCTGATGCCGGTGTGATGACGCATCTGGTCACCTACCAGTGCAACAATAGAAAGTTTTTCTTCGATCTGCAACGGATCAACTTTATCAGTTGCAATTTCGTATTCAAATGTTTTGTCAACTACTTCTTTTGCCCGTGCAGCAGAAGCAACATCCACACCCACACAAATAGAATGTTCACTTGAACCTTGTGTAATGAGAATAACGTTGATCTGTGCATTCGCCAATGCCGCAAACAAACGGCTGCTGAAACCGGGTATCCCGATCATGCCACTACCTTCAAGACTTAACAAAGCCAATGAATTGATACTGGAGATGCCGGTGATAATATTTGTTGAATCAGATTTGTTTTCAATAACAGTTCCATGATCTTTTGCTGCAAATGTATTCTTCACCCACACCGGAATATTCTTCGATAACACCGGTTGAATAGTTGGCGGATAGATCACCTTCGCACCAAAGTGTGAAAGTTCCATTGCTTCCTGGTAAGAAATGGAAGGGATGATTTTTGCATTGGGAACCCAACGTGGATCTGCAGTCATCATACCGCTCACATCTGTCCATATTTCCAAGGCGCTTGCATCAGCTGCCGCTGCAAGAATTGCTGCAGTATAATCAGAACCACCACGACCTAATGTTGTCGTAATATTATCTGCATCACTGGCTATAAAGCCAGGCAATACAATGATCTTTTGGGATGTACTGTTTACGAACTCTTTTATCTGCTGATTGGTGATGGCAAAATCAACAACTGCATTGCTGTAGTTTGAATTGGTGCGGATGAGTTCACGTGCATCTTTCCAAACAGAACCTGTGCCGTTTGAATTAAACGCAGCATTGATAATGGTTGATGAAAGTAATTCACCATAACTCACCAGTTTATCTTTGGTGCGCAAAGAAGATTCATTTAACAGGTAAATACCATTGCAGATATCTTCAATTTCATTGCAAAGTTTTTTCACCATACTCAACACGCTGCTTTGCTGTTGAACAGGTATCAAAGCCTTTACGGTTTCAAGATGTCTTGTTTCGATCTGCTTGAGAATTTCCTTGTACGATTCATCGTCGTTAGCAGCTTTTGTGCCGCAGTTCAACAACAGATCGGTTGTACCACTCATTGCACTCACCACCAATAGTATGGACGATTCCTTTGATTTTTCTTTTACTATTTCAACAACCTGTTTGATTGCCTCTGCGCTTCCCATTGAAGTGCCACCAAATTTTAAAACCAGCATAAAAGTTTACGTTAAATGATCAGAAGATGTTTCTTGTTCTGCAGCAAAAATGCCCTTGGGGTAATATGGTAATATACAATCCGCTTAGCGGATCGTAGTTGTAAATGTAGTTGTACCAGTAGCCGATGAAGCTATGGATGAGGAGTGAATATGTACAACTGTCTTTTTCATTATGGCTGTGAAGTTAAATGCTGCTGCCGATGAAACAAGCGTTAGTCTTAAAATAATTTTTCATGTAAACAACAAGAGCGGCTATTAAACCGCTCTTGTTACCTTAAAAACCCGCCAGCTATTGCATCACAAATTTTGATGAATAAATTGTTTTTGATTCACTGTTCAGCACTTTTACCATGTACATTCCTTTGCTTAATTGTTGTTTCAGTTCCACTCCTTCGTATTGACCGGGTCCGCTGATGTTCACGATCTTGTTGAGCAGAATTTTTCCGGATAGATCCAATACCTGGATCGTATGAATGCCTTTACCTGTTTCTTCAAAACTTAACTGGAACCGACGTTCAGTGACAGGATTTGGATACATGGCGATTTTTTGATTGGCCATTTCAAATGGAGAACGACCTTCTATGTATTGTCCTTTATTGATCGCTGCACGTGATGCGAGATTACCACTTGCAAGATCAGATGCATTGATGCGTTTTTCATTTCCAAATGCTAAGTCGGCTTTAAATGTTGTGAGATCGAGATAGTAATAAGGTTGATTGCCATAACTGCAACTGATGAGTACACGGCCATCGTTATCTGCAGCGGCACCATTTACTGTAAAGTTTTCAGGTAATCCTTTGATCGTGCCAAGATGAGTAGCAAAACGTGTTGAAGGATCAATACTGTAAACATTTCTCATTTGTGTGATGAGATATAACAGTCCATCAGTACCAGCCACCATATCGCCACCCCAACTGCTGCATTGGCTATGTACTGATAACGCACCGTTTGTTGCAGCATCAACAATATTTCCAAGATCAACCAATAGCGGTTTTTTTCCGGTACTGAAACGATAGAGATGGTTACCATCATTTGTTGCAGCATATCCATAACCGTCAGCAGCAATGGTCATACGTGTAATATGATTGGCAGGGTCAGTCATATTCAACTGACTCAACAAAGGCGAAGTGAGTGTGTAAAATTTAGGTGATGATGGCTCTCTTACATCGGCCCAACGTAATTCAGGAACACGCATTGGAATAAAGAACATCCGTTGGTTTGATGCATCAAATGCTGCAGCAGCAACAGTTGTAGCCGTAGGCCAGGTATTTATATTTCTTTCTGTAACAGCATCAAATACGGCTACATATTTTTTTGCAGGATCGAATACTGTTTGCACAATATCACCTCGTTTACTATTCATCATTTGAATGCTTGTCCAGTTACTTTGATTTTCCGGTGAACTGATAGCGTAAACAAACGAAGACTTTTGCGCAAAATTTGTTGAACAGATAAACAGGAAAGCTGAGAGTAGAAATTTCTCTTTCATAATGTGCAGTTTTTGGTGTTTGTTGAACTGACTTAAAAGTTACAACCATTTGTCAGCAATTGCAACCTTTCACTGCTACATTTTTATGAACGGAAAGATGGAGGAAAAGGCAATAATCAATAGGCAATAGACAAATGGGAATGACGAATTGAAATTATTGCATGTTGCAAATTGCCAATTGTCTATTGCGTTTGCTATTGTCCAATGGAGGTCAACGCTTTTCTTACGGTGCCATGAGTGAGTAGTAAATCTCTTGCCTCTTCGTAATTGGTGAGGCCGCTGCGGAGCATGAGCATTTTTACACCACGATCCACCAGTTTTTCGTTGCTCAGCTGCATATTCACCATGCGGTTATCTTCTACTCTGCCCAGCTGAATCATGATGGAAGTAGAGATCATGTTGAGCACCAGTTTTTGTGCCGTTCCGCTTTTCATGCGGGTACTGCCCGTCACAAATTCAGGACCTACCACCACTTCGATAGGATAATCTGCGGCGGCTGACACAGGTGAACCGGGGTTACAGCTAATACTGCCGGTAATGATGTTCCGTTTGCGGCACTCTTCCAAGGCGCCGATCACATAGGGCGTCGTACCACTTGCAGCAATACCAATTACCACATCTTTATCTGAAACGTTGTAGGCCTCAAGATCGGCCCAGCCTTGTTCTTTATTGTCTTCTGCAAATTCAACTGCGTTGGTAATGGCTTTTTCGCCCCCGGCAATAATGCCGATTACCAATCCATATGGCACACCGTATGTTGGGGGACATTCACTGGCATCCACAATACCTAATCGGCCACTTGTGCCGGCGCCAATGTAAAAAAGCCGGCCTCCCATAAGCATCTTGTCAGTAATAGCGGTAACCAAAGGTTCAATTTGGGGAATTGCTTTTTCAACAGCGGCAGGTACGGTACTGTCTTCTTTATTGATGTTCTGCAGCAGTTCAGCTACAGTCATATTCTCCAAATGATGATAATGCGACTCCTGTTCTGTAATTCTTAAAAATTGTTCCGCCATGGTGCAAAATTAGCTATGATATTCGATTAATCCCTGCATTGGGTTTTTAAGGATGCGGCCACATTGCAGTTCGTAAGCATGGCACATCGATTTCAATACATCACGGAAAGCATACGCAACACCTCCGGTGAAGTGGATGGGATACAGCCAGCTTTCACGGAATTTATATAAATGATTAAAGAAAAATTCGTTGAACGAATCTTCAATAATATTCTCAACCATGTAATGTCCCCTGTTCTCAGCAAGAAATAAAGCAAATGAAGCCATATACCTGTTGGGTAATGGTTTGCGGTACACATTGTCGAGAATCTCCACACGATCGGTCTGGTATTTTGAAATAAATCTTGCCTGCAGCTCTTCATCAAATGTGTTGTATAAAAAATGCTGGATCACTTTACGGCCAAGGAAAGCGCCGCTGCCTTCATCGCCTAACACATAGCCAAGCCCGGGACTGTTTTTGACGATACGGGTGCCATTAAAATAACAGGAATTAGAACCGGTGCCCAGAATACAGGCCACTCCTTTCTCATGACCACACAGAGCTTTGGCGGCACCCATCATGTCATGATCAACTTTAATTTTTATGGCTGATGGAAACGCTTCTTTCAAGGCCGTCTTTACACTTTTGATATTGTGTTCGCTGCTGCAGCCCGTTCCATAAAAGTAGATTTCTTTGATCGATTCCTTTACCAGCTTTGGTTTCAGTTCTTTTTTGAGTAAAGTGGCAATTTGTTCACTGGTCATTAAAAACGGACTAATGCCCTGTGTAAGGAGTATTTTCTTCTTTTTACCCTTCAGTAAACACCATTCTGCCTTGGTCGCTCCGCTATCTGCTATTAGTTTAATCGCACTCATACCGCTATTACGTTTTTCGGGCCTTTTCTGTAAAATATAAAAAATGAAACAAAAGCGAGAGGGCAATATGCTTTATTTTCATGAAATTCGCAGCACTTTTTACAAGAAAGCAAGTTCATGAATAAAAAGAAAGTACAAGTTTGGTTGCCCGTTCTCTTATCCGTATCACTTATCATTGGGATGTTTTTTGGTTATAAACTGCGTGACAATATGGGCACCTATGCACCTTCTTTTTTTGGCCGCTCAAAGCCAAATCCTGTGCAGGAAATCCTTGAATTGGTGAAGCAGAAATATGTTGATACCGTGAGTACCGACTCACTTGGGCAATTTGCAATACAGGATGTATTAAGCCAGCTCGATCCCCATTCTACCTATATTCCACCTGTTGAAGTGCAAACGGTCAATGAAGACATGCAGGGCAATTACCAGGGTGTTGGGTTAGAATTTGGTATGTTGAATGATACGTTGAATGTATTGTTTGTTATGCCAAAAGGCCCATCAGAAAAAGCCGGTTTACAGGTTGGCGATCGCATCATTTCGGCCAATGATTCGATTATATCGGGTAAGAAAAGAAAGTCGGAAGATATCCGCAAGTTCTTTCGTGGTCCCAAGGGAACAGAAGTAAAAGTGAAGCTGATCCGCAGTAACAAACCTTTGGAATTAACGATACAGCGTGGTATCATCCCAATTAAAAGTGTGGATGCGGCTTACATGATCGAACCGGGGATTGCTTATGTACGAGTGGTTAAATTTTCAGCGACTACCTATGAAGAGTTCATGCAAAGCCTTGAACGTTTACAAAAGGAAGGCATGAAACAACTCATTCTTGATTTGCGTGGAAATGGCGGAGGTATGTTAGATGATGCGGTGCAAATGGCTGATGAATTTTTATCAGACGACAAAGAGATCGTTTATACTGAAGGTAAATCGTACCCCAGGCAAAGTTATGCGGCCCGCCGACCGGGTTTGTTTGAAGAAGGAAAGCTGATGCTTTTGATCGATGAAGGTTCTGCATCCGCAAGTGAGGTCCTGGCAGGTGCATTACAGGATTGGGACAGAGCCACTATTCTCGGCCGCCGTTCTTTCGGGAAAGGATTAGTGCAGGAACAATTCACGTTGAGTGACGGCAGTGCTGTTCGATTGACAGTTTCACGCTACTTCACTCCTATTGGTCGCAGTATTCAGAAACCTTACAACAGAGGAGATAAAGCAACGTACCGATCAGAAGTGACTGAGCGTTTAACAAACGGTGAACTTTTTCATGGTGATTCAGCAGCGCACAACGGAAAGACATACAAAACCAAGATAAAGGGACGTCTTGTTTACGGAGGTGGTGGAATTTCACCTGATGTGTATGTGCCGGTTGATTCTGCTGATCAATTACCGAAAGCCAACCGCCTGATCATCAGGGAACAGGTAAGCGATGCTGCCTATCTCTATTTCCTGAAAAACAAAACAGCATTGAAAGGCTTAAAAGATCCGGCTGCTTTACAACAATATATTAATACGGATGCATCGATCAATAATTACATCAGCAATTCAGTAACGAAAGACAGTGTAAATTTTTCATCGCTTACAGAACGGCAACAGGCTACTGTAAAAAAGAACTTTATCAGCTCACTCAGCCGCTATCTCTGGCACACGGAAGGTTATGTAAAAATGCGTAACTATTACGATCCGCTTGTGAACAGAGCTTTGCTGGAGCTAAAGAAATAAACAAATAAAGCCTCGCAATTGCGGGGCTTTATTTTTCTGATAAGGTTGTTGAGGTATATTATTCCTTATCCAGTATTTCCTTTTTCTCGATGCGGTAAGAAAGGATGAGCCCAAGCCCTCCAAAAATACCGATCATTGAAAAGTACATCACCGGATTCTCTTCATCGATCTTTAATACATAGGTGTGCAGAACATAAGCAAGGAATAGTCCAATGCCTGCACCCACCAGCAACAATCCCCACTTCAGATTGCGATATGGTGCTGGGCGGTTAGCGAATTCTTTCGGATTCATCCCCTTTTCGATCATCGACATGTTCTCTTTATTCCTTAAATAAAACAGACCAAATGCCAATGCCATTGCTCCCAGCGGAACCAGTATCGGAATTAAAACTTCAGCAGGACCCATAGTAATTGATTTTTCGTTTTTAAAATGTGTACAGCATCTATGACAACAGGAGATTTCATCGGGTTACAGGATTTTCAATTATTTTTTTCAAGTCCCGGTTCGAAAAATCTTTTCAACTTTATAAAAAGAGTGTAACCGGCCTGTTACAGGCGGCGTCATACCTATTGATATGGAGAATGGCTCAACGGATAAGGAGATCATCACCCGGGTGCTGAAAGGCGACCAACGGGCATACGAGGTTATTGTTACCCGTTACCAGTCTTTTGTGTTTACCATTGCCCTGCGTTATACAAAGAACCGGGAAGATGCTGAGGAACTGGCACAAAATGCTTTTATAAAAGCGTATCGTTGTTTGAATGATTACAGGGGTGATGCGAAATTCAGCACATGGCTTTATACAATTGTAACATCGTTGTGCTTAACTTTTTTGCGCAAAAGGAAACTGGAGATACATTCTATTGATCAGGAACATGTATTTGAATTGGCCGATCAGCATGATGCAGGTATGAAAGCAAACATGGTGGAAGAAAAATCGAAAATTAAAATGGTGAATGATGCCATTGCGCTTCTCCCACCCGATGATGCAAAACTGTTATTGTTATTTTATAAAGGTGAACAAAGCCTGGAAGAAATTGGTTTGATATTGGGAATACAACCCAACAATGCAAAAGTAAAATTGCACAGGGCCAGGCAAAAGCTGCGGGAAAAAATGGAACAGCATTTTGCTGTTGAAGTAGAAGATTATATGAATTCTTAAAAATCGTTTGTATGCATACTCAACAAATGGAAGAAAAGATCTGGGGTTATATTGATGGCACCTCTTCAAAAGAAGAAATTGCTTTTGTGGAGCAAATGATTGCTGCTGATGCAATATGGCGTGCAAAGTACAGTGAGTTAAAAGAGATCAATCAACTGTTGAAGGCCGATATGGAACTGGAGCAACCCCCCATGCGTTTCAGTATGAATGTAATGGATCAGTTACAAGGATTGAAACCGGCACCTGCAACAAAAAAATACATCAATAAAACCATCATCCGTTCTATAGCAGTGTTTTTTATTGTAACGATTGTTGGGTTTCTGATCTATAGTTTTACATTGATCGATTGGTCTTCATCAACAGCAACCGGCGAAGGTTATCAATTACCATCTATATCTTTCGATTATAAATTACTTCTGAACAGTACATGGCTCAATGTATTGTTAATGTTAAATGTGGTGATGGGATTACTGTATTTAGATAATTACCTGCGTCGCAATAAGAAGGCCGTGTAACTACACTCGGGTATTCATCGTAACTTCGCCACCTAAAAAGCATGGTTGCGATATGAATATTAAGAACAACATTCTCGAAACAATCGGGAACACACCTATCATCAGGTTAAATAAAATTACCCGTCAACTTCCCTGCACTGTTACTGCCAAGGTTGATTATTTCAATCCGGGTAACTCCATTAAAGACCGCATGGCGTTAAAGATGGTGGAAGTTGCTGAACAGGAAGGAAGACTAAAACCAGGAGGTACTATCATTGAAGGTACCAGCGGTAACACAGGTATGGGGCTTGCCTTGGCGGCCGTGGTTAAAGGTTACAAGTGTATTTTCGTTACTACCGATAAACAATCGAAAGAAAAAGCTGATATTTTAAAGGCTGTTGGTGCAGAAGTAATTGTTTGCCCAACAAATGTTTTACCCGAAGATCCACGTAGTTATTACAGTGTAGCAGCAAGGCTGGCAAAGGAAGTTCCTAATTCCTTACACATGAATCAATATGATAATCTTGCAAACAGGCTGGCACACTACGAATCGACAGGGCCTGAAATATGGGAACAAACGGATGGTAAGATCACCCATTTTGTTTGCACTGCAGGAACAGGTGGTACTATTACCGGTGCTGCAAAATACCTGAAAGAAAAAAATCCAAACATACAAGTATGGGCCATTGATGTGTACGGATCATTATTGACTAAATATTTCCGCACAGGTGAAATTGATATGGGTGAAGTTCATCCTTATATCAGCGAAGGTTTTGGTGAAGACTTTGTACCGAAGAATTATGATATGAGTGTGATCGATCATTTTGAACAGGTAACAGATAAAGATGGTGCAATCATGGCCCGCAGGTTGGCGAAAGAAGAAGGTTTGTTCTGCGGTTACAGTGCCGGAAGTTGTTTACAGGGATTGATGCAATTGAAAGACCGTTTGAAGAAAGATGATCTTGTTGTTTGTGTTTTTCATGATCATGGCAGTCGATATGTTGGCAAGGTATATAATGATCAATGGATGATGGAACGAGGTTTCCTTGATGTGAAAACGTTTAAAGACATTGTTTCTTCACGTGCACATAACCGTTTGATCAGTATTGAACCTACCCATACAGTTGCTGAAGCAGTAGAACTCATGAAGAAATATGACATCGAACAGATACCTGTAATTAATGGCAATGGCCAGGTGGGCTCTATTTCTGAAAACGGATTGTTCAATAAGGTGTTCTCCAATCCCGAGATTAAGCATGCAAGTGTTGAAGCAGTGATGGAAGCTCCTTTGCCCATCGTGGCCTTTGATACACCTATTGAGCGGCTGAGTACACTCATCAGCAAAGAGAATGGTGCTGTATTAAGTAAAGATGAGGCAGGCAATTTTCATATTGTTACCAAATACGACATCATTCAATCGCTGGCGAAATAAGATTTACAATAACGTTAAGCAATAAATAAAGCCGCTGACAACAGCGGCTTTATTGTGTTATGAAGCTTTTTGAGGCTGATTTACCCAGAAACAAGTAGATTAACAGGATTCAAGACGTAAGTACACGGAATTGAGACGCGTAGTTCTACGTATCAAGAGGTAAATACCGATGTTGTGAAATAGAGAAATACTGCTCTTGTACAGTCTTAACAGTCCATTTACTTTTGTATCGGAAGTTGATTGAAACACAATCAATCTGCTGATTTAAGAAAAACACTTAGACTTGATATCCAAATCCATTAAAAAACCAGAATTAAAAATCCAATATCAGTCGACTTCCGTTTTTAAGAACTAGTTTTAATCCAACAACCTGTAAGAAAACCAAAAACCGTTGAAGAATCCAATGAAATCCTAACTGAAGAAACCACCAAGAATCCTAAAGAAGAACCAAAGAAGTCCAAACGTCCGAAGAAAAACCAAAGAAAAATCCAAACATCCTAACCGAAGAACCGACCTATCCAATCGTCCGAAGAAGAACCAACAAAGCCACCAAGGCAGAGCAATCTGTTGCGGAAACCAAGAGACCAAAAAAGGCTTTATTAAAAAGATCTGGATCCTAAGAAAACCAAGTAAAATCCAAACTAATGTCCTCTGAAATCCAGATCTTTTTTTCTTTTTATCTGCCCGTAAAAAGGAGATATTCTGAAAGAAAGACAGTACAGGGTTCCAAAATCCTTTGAATTAGTAAAATTAAATTTCGTACCAAGGAAAACCATCAAACACCAAAGGAACCGCTGAATTAATTAAATTGCCTGTTTGAAAATGAAATGAAACAAGTTCAGGACCAAACAGGCAATTTTGTATCTATCCCTCTCCCACCTCAACGGATCATTTCCCTGGTTCCATCACTTACCGAATTATTATTTGATCTCGGATTAGAAGAAGAAGTCATCGGCATCACGAAATTTTGTGTGCATCCTGAAGAATGGTTTAGAAGCAAAACAAGGATTGGTGGTACAAAACAACTGAACCTTTCACTGATTGAATCATTAAAACCTGATCTCATCATTGCCAGTAAAGAGGAAAATGTAAAAGACCAAGTGGAAGCTGTTCAACAGTTTTGTCCGGTTTATTGCAGTGATATCAGCAACCTGCAAGAGAGTTATGAAGTAATTAAGCACCTGGGCTTTCTTACAAACCGGACTGACAACGCAACACAACTCATCAACAAGATCAAAGAAACTTTTAAGTGCTTACCAGCGAACTCCAAGCCCATCAGAGTTGCGTATCTCATCTGGCAAGAACCATACATGACAGTTGGCGGGGATACATTTATTGATCACATGATGCAATTGGCCGGGTTCGAAAATGTGTTTGCAGCTGAAGAACGATATCCTGTTGTTACTGTAGAGGAGTTGATGAAACGAAATGTTGAAGCGGTATTGTTTTCATCAGAACCATTCCCTTTCAAACAAAAACATCTTGATGCATTCAGACAAGATTGGCTGCAGCAAAACAGCCTTGAACAATTACCTGTTTGTAAAATTGTTGATGGCGAACTGTTCAGTTGGTATGGCAGCAGAACTTTATATGCATCCGACTATTTCATTAAACTAAGAGAAAGCTTATTTTTAAGCGATGAACTTACTGCATAAACAACGACTACCGTTTTCACTTGCCCTGTTCTGTATCCTGTTTGCCGTTACTTGGCCGCTTTATCAATATGTATCAGATCTTGACGCGGTTGGTTATATGGAAGTTGCGCATCATTACGTGAAAGGCGAATGGAAACTTGCAGTGAATGGTTTTTGGAACCCGTTGCATTCATGGTTGGTGGTGCCTTTGCTTAAAATGGGTTTAAACGATTGGGCTGCATTTAAGATCAGTAATCTTATTTTTTCTTTAGGTTCATTGTGGGCTGTTTATTCATTGGTCAATAAATTTTTAGTAGAGGATTGGTTGAAAACAGCCATCCAGTTTGCAAGTGTCATCATATTGCTTCACTATTGTTATTTTGAATTGGCAGCCGATGCGTTACTCGTGTTTCTGTTGCTGATCTATTTCAATCTCATTAAGCAACAGGATTTTTTTGAAAGCATTCCTAAGAATTTACTGGCGGGGTTTATTGGTGCGTTATTCTATCTCGCAAAATCGTACGGGTTTCCATTTTTTATTTTTCATTTCCTCGTGATTCATATTTTTCTGAATCCCAGCAGAAGCAATGCAGTTAAACAGCTTGCAGCCGGCTTTTTCACATTTTTCCTGTTCACATTCCCGTGGCTGATAGCCTTGCATTGGAAGTATGGTGAGTGGATGATCGCTTTCGGAAAGTTCAACGCTCATTGGAATTTTACAGGTGAACCTCTGCCCGGCCCTGTTTTTCAAACACCGCCGCATGAAGGTTCATCATCAGTGTGGGAAGATCCCTGGCATGTAAAAGTTGATAACCTGCAATCGGTTCCTTTTATAAGAATTGCATTGCACCAGATAAGGGTTGTGCTGTTCAATTTCCAGGCATGGCTGAAATGTATTCATGATCTTTCGTTTTTAGCACCAGCAATATTGTTTGTGAGTGGTTTTATGTACTTTAAACACAAAACAAAAGAATGGTTGTATCTGCTTATCGGCATGCTTGCATTACCATCGGGTTATCTATTACTTCATCTTGAAACAAGATTTATCTGGGCAACATCTTTTATCTTTTTTATTGCAGGCGCATTGTTGATGCAACAATTATTTCTGCAGGTGCAGATGAAAAAGTGGCAACGTTTATTTGTTTGGTTATTTTTCTTTGGAAGCTTTTTGCTTGAACCTGTTAATCAACTGAAAGATCAGGTGTATGGTCACAAGAGCATTTTTGATACTGCTGGGCAGATTAAAAAACAACAGATCAACGGATCTTTTACGTCAAATGCCAAAGTAGACGAGTGCATGGTGTTTGCCTATCTTACGAAGAATCAATTTTACACCATCACCAAACCTTCATATTATACAAAAGAATTACTGACTGAGATCAGTCAACATAAGATCAGGTATTATTTTTTCTATTACTCCACTCAACAGGAGAAAGAAGCATTCCTCAGTGGTGAAATTGCAACAGCTGCAATAAAACAGGTTGAGTTGGAAAAGGGATTGCTTGTTTTCAGCTTTTACTAATACACGTTTGTAAAGCTGTAAAAAGTTGCCATTCCTAAAAGCTGCTAACCAGTATTTAACTATCTTAGCGGCGCTTTAATACGGATCTTGATCCGTCTTTTTCAACTACTATTAATATTTTAATTATGAGCAAGTACAGAGCCGGCGTCCTTTTTGGTGAAGAACTCGAAGCATTGTTAAAAGATGCAAAAGATAATCAGTTTGCACTCCCAGCGGTAAATACAATTGGTACAAATACAATAAACGCAACGCTTGAAACAGCAGCGAAAGTAAATTCTCCTGTGATCATTCAATTCTCAAATGGCGGTGCACAATTCATTGCCGGCAAGGGAATGCCAAACGATAAATTGCAGGGAAATATCAGTGGCGCTATTTCAGGTGCATTGCATATTCATAACGTAGCAAAATATTATGGTGTGCCTGTAGTATTACACACTGATCATGCTGCAAAAAAATGGTTGCCATGGATCAGCGGATTGATTGATGCCGGTGTAGAATACAAAAAAGAAAAAGGTCAACCCCTTTTCTCTTCACATATGCTCGATCTCAGCGAAGAACCATTAGAAGAGAACATTCATACTTCAGTAGAATATTTCAAACGCATGGCTCCATTAGGCATGGGAATTGAAATTGAACTGGGTGTTACCGGTGGTGAAGAAGATGGTGTAGATAACAGCGATGTTGACAATGAAAAACTTTACACACAACCTGCGCATGTTGAATATGCTTATACTGAATTGAGCAAAGTTGGCAAACTCTTTACCGTTGCAGCAGCTTTTGGTAATGTACACGGTGTTTATAAATCAGGCAATGTGCAGTTAACACCAATCATTTTACATAACAGCCAGGTGCACATTGAGAAAAAATTAGGAACAGGACCAAAACCTGTTTACTTCGTATTCCATGGTGGCAGCGGTTCACCTCAACACCAGATCCGTGAAGCCATCAGCTACGGTGCCATTAAAATGAATATCGATACCGATCTTCAATGGGCATTCTGGGAAGGTATCCTCAATAATTACAAAAAGAATGAAGGCTATCTGCAAGGACAGCTCGGTAACCCCGAAGGTCCTGATAGCCCTAACAAAAAATACTACGATCCCCGTGTTTGGTTACGTAAAGGCGAAGAAAGCTTTATCAAACGCCTTGAGGTTGCTTTCGAAGATTTGAACTGTGTGAATAGAAACGCTTAATTGCTTACTTTTACCCACTTTTCAAATCAAAGGACGATGGCAAAAAAAGAAGAGGATATTGAGAAAAATCTAACAGGTGATGATCTGCCACAGGCAGATGCATTACGTTCGTCGTGGTTTAAACGGGTACAGAAAGGCATTCTTACATCAACGTCAGAAAAGAAAGAAATTCAGGAAGGTCTCTGGACCAAATGCCCTGAGTGTAAGCATACCGGAACTTCGACAGAGTTAGCTGAGAATAAATATGTATGCCCCAATTGTAATTATCACCACCGCATCGGCAGTGCTGAGTATTACGATATCCTGTTTGACGGAGATGAATACACAGAGCTGTTCGATAACATCCGTTCAAAAGATTATCTCGGCTTTACCGATCTGAAACCTTACCAGAAACGTTTAGAAGACATTTGGAAAAAGACGGATCTGCACGATTCAATTCGTGTAGCCTCAGGTAAGGTTGAAGGGCATGGAACAGTGATCTGCTGTATGGATTTTGATTTCATTGGCGGTTCGTTGGGAAGTGTAATGGGTGAAAAAATTGCACGTGCAGCCGATTATTGCATTGAACATAAACTTCCGATGATCCTCATTTGTAAAAGTGGCGGGGCAAGGATGATGGAAAGTGCGTTTTCATTGATGCAGTTGGCAAAGATTTCAGGTAAGCTTTCACAACTCAGTGATGCGAAGCTCCCCTACATTACGTTGCTTACCGATCCAACCTTTGGTGGTGTAACTGCTTCCTTCGGTATGTTGGGCGATCTGAATATTGGTGAACCGGGTGCATTGATCGGCTTTGCAGGTCCACGTGTAATTAAAGAAACTATTAAGAAGGATTTACCTGAAGGTTTCCAACGCAGTGAGTTTTTACTGGAACACGGCTTCCTCGATCTCATCATCGACCGGAAAGAAATGAAACAGAAATTCGGCGTGCTGTTTACGTTATTTAAGAACTAAAGAGATCAATTTTATATTTGCAATCAATATGAGTTGATTCAACTTTTATTGATTGCTTTTTTATTTGCGAAATGATTGAATTAAAAAACCGCTCTGCTTTTCATGAATACTATTTTGAAGACAAATTAGTAGCAGGGATGGTATTGGTTGGAACGGAAGTAAAATCGATTCGTGAAGGCAAAGTAAGTTTCTCCGATTCTTATTGTTTTTTTGATAAGCACGAACTGTGGATCAAAGGTCTGCATATCGCAGAATATAAATTCGGCACTACCAACAATCACCTGGCTGTACATGACCGTAAGCTCCTGCTCAACAAAAAAGAAATCAAGAAGTGGGAAAATAAAATAAAGGAAAAAGGCTACACCGTAATTCCTCTCCGTATCTTCTTCACTGAAAATAATTTAGCAAAACTTGAGGTTGGTCTGGGTAAAGGAAAGAAACTGCATGATAAACGGGAAACAATTAAGAACCGTGATGCAGAGCGTGACATGAAGCAATACCTCAAATAATTTGACCTCCCAAGGTTTCTCCACTATGACCAAAGAACAACTTCTCCACGAACTGAAACATGATACATGGGTAATGATGAAACCCTCTCCCATTCATGGTAATGGTGTGTTTGCGTTAAGGGATATTCCCAAAGGTCAGCGTGGATTGTTCTCAAAAAATATTGGTGAGTGGATCAAGATCGAACGGAGTGAGATTGATGCATTGCCTGCTCACAGCAAAGAATTGGTTGAAACGTATTGTTTGTTTGATGAAGATCATTACTATGTTCCCGATTATGGATTCAAGGTGATGGATATTGTGAATTTTCTTAATCACGATGAATCGCCAAACATCATTTCGATCAATGATGGAGAAGACTTTGAAACACTCCGTGAAATAAAAGCCGGTGAAGAATTACTGATCAACTACGGTGAGATCGTTGATAGCGATGAATAAAACCGATGATGCCGGGTACTGCATCATCGGTCAAGGTTTTCATAGTGATATGCTTCTGGCGATTAATTAAAATCTGTAAGTCAATCCTGCTTTATATCCTTCGTTAAATGCTTTGAAATTCTGGTTTTTGTCGAGGCGTTGAAATCCTGTTTCGTATGCGGCGGTAATACCAATCCCGTTCCCAAACTCATAACCTACACCACCCGTTACGCCCACATCCCAACGGTTGAATTGCTCAGTGATATCAATATCACGGTTAAGCAATGAGAAGCCGAATACCGATACATCAGCCCGTAAATTATTCTTTACCAAATAGGAAACCTGAGGGCCGGCAAACAGCTGTAAACCTGCAACTGGCTTTACTTTCAACAATACAGGTAAGTCAATGTAATGCATCTGGGCCGTTGCTCTCGCATCAAGTGCATCAATCTTTAATTGGTTAATGGTGAGGTTGCCTTTAATACCATAACCACGTTGCGTGTAAACCAGTGATGGTTCAATTGAAACAAAATCACCAAGGGGAAGTTCAGCGCCGGCACCCACATAAAAGGCCGTTCTGTTACGACTGCTGATGTAACCATCTGTCTGATCGACCAATTGTGTGAATGATTCTCTTGCTTCTCCTTTCCAGGTTGATTGAATAACACCTGCTTTAATAACAGGTTTAACTTGTGCGTTGGTTGTAATGGCTGCTGTAGTAAATGCTACGAGTAAGCTTAGGTATGTAGTCCTCATAAAAATGTTTGCAGGATTTTAGTAACTGCTATTCATTCAGATGATGGAATGTTTTGGAGAGATGTATGGCAGAATCTAATCTTTTGTTAACGGAACTGCTCTTAACAAATCCTTTCAAAATAAGAACGGCGATTGCTTTGCAATCGCCGTTAAACTATTTACTCATTACTGACTACTCATCACTCATCATCCAAACAATTCCGGTTGAGCACTCGGATCTTCTTTCACCCACTCCATTTCAATGCTCTTGTTGAAATCGGTGAGCTTTGCGCCTACTGCTTTCCATCCCATTACTTCAGCAACCTTCGCCAGTTTTATTTTAGCGCTGCGAACCTGCGTGCCCTTGCCACTCTTTACAGAAAGCACCGGCTCTTCATCAGTTGTTACTGCTTCCACATAATTCTTCGCACCTTCTTTAATAAAGAAGAATTTGTTCTTTAACGTAGTCGTTTCAATTTTGAAACGCTTCACATTGTACTGCAGTTTATCATTATCTAAATAAACAGCAGTAATGATACGATCAGGTCGGAACAATTCGATCAACAATATATTCTCCGGATCAAATTTCTGCGTCATCTCCTGGTCGGTGATCTCGTAGTTCCCATCTTTATAAATCACAAGCACACGATCTTCAGGTTCAAACTTGCCAAGGTATTGTCCTTTCTCTTCAGTATTTAAACGACCAAACTTATCATCGAACCACATTTTCTTTCCACTCAACGTGGCTCTTCCTTTCTCTTTAAACTTCACACTCTTGATCGGGTACTTCGTTACCTGGTTACCCATGCTGCTGCGACCTTTGATATCGAGTTCTTCAAAGTAGAAATCAAACTCTTTAATACGTGCAGTACAATTCGGGCTCAGTAATACTTTCACTACTTCCGCTTCGCCATTGGGATTCACGGTAAAGTAATGCACTTTACTTTTATCATCGCCACGTGTAAGATCGTATTCTTTATCCCTTGTAATACCGGTTACATTGAAACGCTTCGCATAACTCACACCACCTTTACCATCAGCATAGATCATGTTGTAGGTTGTACGTTCATCATTTTTCTGGAACACCGCTGCATGAATAATGTCTTTACCGATGTAGGCTTTATCACTCACCTTAACCACCTTCATTAAACCACGCTTGGTAAATACAATGATGTCATCAAAATCGGAACAATCGCAAATGAATTCATCTTTCTTTAAAGATGTACCTACAAAACCATCTTCACGGTTCATATAAAGTTTGGTATTGGCAATCGCTACTTGTTTTATTTGAATGACTTCGAATGGTTTGATCTCTGTTTTACGTTCACGACCCTTGCCATATTTCTTCAACAGGTTTTCGTAATAAGCTACTGCATAATCAACAAGGTTTTCCAGATCATGCTTCACCTGTTTAATATCTGCTTCCAGACCTTTGATCTGTTGATTCAGTTCATCAATATCCAAACGATAGATACGACGCACAGGCTTTTCTGTAAGCTTGAGAATATCTTCTCTGGTAATATCCCGGCGGAGTTGTTTTTTGAACGGAACAAATGCTTTATCTATTGCGACAATTACTTTATCCCATGTTTCGTGTTTCTTTTCCAGCTCTTTATAGATCTGCTCTTCGAAGAATATTTTTTCCAGCGAAGTATAATGCCATTTCTCCTGTAACTCACCCAGCTTTATCTCCAGTTCTTTCTTCAGTAATTCTTTTGTTTGCTCAGCAGAGTATTTCAGCAAATCCGTAACTGTAAGGAACTGTGGTTTATTATCAACAATCACACAGGCATTTGGCGAAATGGAAACTTCGCAATCAGTAAATGCATACAACGCATCAATGGTAATATCAGGTGAAATGCCTGGTGCAAGATCAACCTGTATCTCAACTTCAGCAGCGGTGTTGTCCGTTACTTTCTTGATTTTTATTTTGCCCTGATCATTTGCTTTTACAATGCTTTCCATCAAACTTGTTGTGGTAACACCATAAGGCACATCTTTGATAAGCAACGTCTTCTTGTCAAGTTCTTCAATCAGTGCACGCACACGCACTTTGCCACCACGTTTACCATCGTTGTAATTCGCTGCATCGATCATGCCACCCGTTTGAAAATCGGGTAGCAATTCAAAACGTTTACCACGCAATGCTTTGATGGATGCTTCAATCAATTCGCAAAAGTTGTGGGGAAGAATTTTTGTTGAAAGGCCAACGGCAATACCATCTGCACCTTGCGCCAGCAACAACGGGAACTTCATCGGCAACACAACAGGTTCGTTCTTACGACCATCATAGCTCAGTTGCCATTCTGTTGTTTTATTGTTGAAGGCAACATCCAATGCAAACTTCGATAAACGTGCTTCAATGTAACGTGCAGCAGCTGCATCGTCACCTGTGCGCACATCTCCCCAGTTACCCTGTGTATCGATCAACAAATCTTTCTGTCCAAGATTTACCAATGCATCACCAATACTTGCATCACCATGCGGATGATATTGCATTGCCTGGCCAATGATGTTCGCCACTTTGTTGAAGCGGCCATCATCCATTTCCTTCATTGCATGAAGAATACGGCGTTGCACAGGTTTCAAACCATCTTCCATTGCCGGCACGGCACGTTCAAGAATTACATACGATGCATAATCGAGGAACCAGTTTTTATACTGTCCCTGTACACCGCTTTCATTGTCGAAAACACTTTCTTTCTTTTTAGCAGCACTCATAATTTATTTCTTTCCAATTTCTCCTAAATGAGTAAACTTAAAACCATTTTCATATTTCAGGCCATAACCTGCAACACGATCCATTGATGCATGTCCTAACAAAATAACACCTGTAAAAAACAATTCATCAACATTAGCAAACACACCAGTGATTAATAACAACACTGCAATTCCTTTATGATGAAAGATGTTATAACTCCAGGCACCAACTTTATTACCCGCTAAATAGCCAAGCATACTGATATCCGGGCCAAGCAACAAAACCGGGTACATCCACCACGCTGCATCAAACAGGTATAACGTGTATACACATGCAAGAAACATTGCTAATTCTTCCAGTTTCAGTATTGCTTTCATCTTATTAGATGTTAGTTTCTATCAACATATTCCATCACATCTTCTGATTCCTTTCGTTCTCCTTAAATCACTGTTCAGACGGTTGTGTTGCTTCAAACAACTTCCCCGATTTTTTCTTCAGCTCAAAATCTTTCATGTTCTTCAGTTCACCCTGCACATCATACAAATCAGTTGCAACCAATTGTTTTAAACGCCACAGCAAATACATATCGCCTGTTGTCTGTTTATTTTTGCTCAAGAACTGGTGAATGATCTTACTTGCCTTTTGCCAATCACCTGAAATAAAATTCTTCAGATCAGCATCATAAAAATCATAATCCTTCTGTCCGAGTTTCTTTCCTCCTTCCAATAAACGCACACCTTTCTCTTCATTGCAGAGTTTTGTCCACTCATCCGGATCAACTTCAAATTCACTGGGTGTAACCAATCGTGCAAGCTTCTTTGCTTTTGTCATCTCTTTGGGCTGAATAGTGCTGATCCATTCAGGATAAAACAACTGTCCTTTCTCGTTAATGAACGGCAGGTTATTCAGGTACAAAATATAAATGCGACCCTGGAAATCTTTTAACTGACTGATGAGCCAATAGTATCCACTCACATCATGTTTGTTTTGTGCTGCCCAGATCCACACTTTCTCTTCTTCGTTAATTTGCAAACGCTCAATGATAAAGGCAACAAGTTTATTGTCATCTACATCACCTTCATCTATTTTCTTTTCAAGCTCGGTGCCGCTCAATACTTCTTTCCACCAGGCACGACGGGCAGCAATACCTTCTTCGGTATAAATATCCTTCAGTGGACCAACTGCATAATCATCTTCCACCTGCAGCACTTCGCCCTGCAATGTTTCATCAAGTTCTATTGCCTTTTGCAATACATCAATATCAGCTTCATTAAAAACAATATGTATCATAAAATCTAATTCTGTTTTGCCTGTATCAAATAATAAACACAAGTGGTGAAAAAATTGCGAACAAACGGAATGGCTTTGATCAATCCAAACTGTTCTTTCGGTTTCCAGCCGAACTTGTATTCATAGATCGGGTTAATTAAAAAATGAGTATGGTTGATCACATTGTATCCTTTCTCATTACAGATACGCTCAAACCGCTCAATAGAAATTCCTGTTTCTTTTATCTCCAGCATTTCCTCCCAGTTCTCACCATTCGATTTCAATAACCATTTATAAATGGGTGTTGGCAGCAAATGATAATAAGGCAACTTACTCAACCATTTGCCTTTATTGATTTGCTGATGACCACCAAACGGCATATACCAAGGTGGAAAGCCAAAGAAGATAACGCCATTCGTTGTCAAAAAACTTTTCATCCATTCGATCAACTTTGGTTGATCATGAATATGTTCAATTACATCCTTCAGCACAATTACATCAAAGGCACCACCAAAATCAGCTTCGGTTGCTTTGTAAATATCTTTCGAATGAAAAGTTACTTTGCCTTGCTCAAGTTCATCTTTCATCCATTCTCTTGCATTCACCAAGCGACTTTCATCAAGTTCAATACCAACGCCTGTACAACCTTTGTCGATAAACGCTTTCAATACGCCGCCTTCGCCACAACCAATTTCCAACACACGCATGCCCGGCTTTACAGTGAATGCTTTCTCAATAAAGGGCAACACATACCGTTCAGTGTTTTGTATCTGTATGTCGAAGTAACGTTTCCTGTCGGCGTGAAATTCAAACATTAGTTAAAGGGAATTATACAGTTTCTTCTACTTTATCTAATTCTACTTTCAGGTTATCGATGATGAACTCCTGTCTGTCCGGTGTATTCTTACCCATATAATATTCCAACACCTGTTGTATATGTGTTTCAGGCAACAGCATCACCGGTTGCTTGCGCATTTCTGCTCCAATGAAACGACCAAACTCTTCCGGACTGATCTCACCCAAACCCTTAAAGCGTGTGATCTCCGGTTTATTTCCCAGTTTTTCTACAGCGGCCTGTTTCTCTCCTTCATCATAACAATAAATCGTTTCCTGTTTATTGCGTACACGGAACAAAGGTGTTTCCAGAATAAACACATGCCCGTTCTTCACCAGATCAGGAAAAAACTGCAGGAAGAAGGTCATCAACAATAACCGGATATGCATACCATCCACATCGGCATCGGTTGCAATGACGATATTGTTGTAGCGCAGGTCTTCATAATTATCTTCAATATTCAATGCGTGTTGCAACAAGTTGAATTCCTCGTTCTCATACACCACCTTCTTCGTTAATCCATAACAGTTAAGCGGCTTACCACGCAAACTGAACACCGCCTGCGTTTCCACGTTGCGGCTTTTGGTGATACTTCCACTCGCACTATCACCTTCGGTTATGAAAATGGTTGTTTCCTTTTGCTTCTCAATAATTTTATCCTTGTCTTTGCCTGTAGCTTCATCATTGTAATGAAAGCGACAATCTCTTAATTTCTTATTGTGAAGATTGGCTTTCTTGGCACGCTCATTCGCCAGCTTTTTAATTCCGGCCAGTTCTTTCCGTTCTTTCTCATTTTGCTCAATACGTTTTTTCAACGCTTCAGCAACTGAAGGATTTTTATGCAGGTACAGATCAAGATCACGTGCAAGAAAATCGCCCACGAAATTTTTCATCGTTGGGCCGCCTTCATACACCACGCTGGAACCGAGTTTTGTTTTTGTCTGACTTTCAAATACCGGTTCCTGCACACGCACACTCACAGCAGCACAAATACTTCCACGTATATCAGCCGCATCATAATCCTTCTTATAAAAATCACGGATGGTTTTTACATATCCTTCACGGAAGGCAGCAAGGTGTGTACCGCCTTGTGTTGTAAACTGTCCGTTTACAAATGAGTAATATTCTTCGCCATATTGATTCTCGTGTGTAATAGCAACCTCAATATCCTCACCTTTCAGATGAATGATGGGATAACGCAGTTCATCTTCATTCGTTTTACGTTGCAACAAATCAAGCAATCCATTCTTGGATATGTATTTCTTGCCATTAAAGTTGATCACCAACCCTGCATTCAGATAACAATAATTCCAGAATTGGTTATCGAGGTACTCGTGTATGTAGTGATAGTTTTTGAAAACACTGTTGTCGGGAATAAACGTTACTTCGGTACCGTTACCTTCCGTTGTTTTCTCTTCTTTATGTTCTTTGGTTAAAATACCTTTTTCAAATTCAGCCGTTTTTTGTTTGCCTTCACGAAACGCAGTTACTTTAAAATACTGGCTCAATGCGTTTACAGCTTTTGTACCCACACCATTCAAACCAACAGATTTCTGAAACACTTTGCTATCGTACTTGGCACCGGTGTTGATCTTGCTCACCACATCCACCACTTTACCCAATGGAATACCACGGCCATAGTCACGAATGGTGACCACACCTTTTTCAATGGTTACATCCACCGCTTTACCGTAGCCCATGGTGTGTTCATCAATACAGTTATCTAACACTTCTTTCAGCAAAACATAAATGCCATCATCGGCACTGCTGCCATCGCCCAGTTTACCAATGTACATACCGGGACGGAGACGGATATGCTCCTGCCAGTCGAGGGTTTTAATCGAGCTCTCGTCGTAATCGAACAGGTTCTTTTTTTCTTCAGCCATTGCTTCGTTTGTCGTTTGTAGTTCTCAGTTTTTTGTTACCGGCAGCGGGGTTTTAATCAGCTGCATTGGCGTCGCATGCCGACGCTTTGGTCGGCATCGAGACCTTTAGCGTCTCGACTCTTGTACTTCGTACCTCTTACCTCGTACTTCTTCACCGGAACGGGCAAATATAACAAAACACACCTCCCCTGCCATTCCCTTATTTGTTCACAACCCTGTGAATAATTTTTGGCCTGTAACTGATTATTTCTCAATTTCGCATCACTAAAATCACAAGCATGGACAAAAAGATTTATACCCTCCTTACCATCTATATCGTTTACCTGGTAATTGCATTGTCAATGGTATTATCATCCGGCGCACAGAAAGTGCTTACTGCGCTCATCTTTGGTGGTCTTGGTATATTCCTCTTTTTAGGCGCTTATCTTATTTGGGTGCTTAACCGCAAGCACGAAGAATAATTTCTCCGATGGCAAGGGCTATTGACAGCCTGCAATCATTTTATCCCAAAGACCGTAAGGCCTGGCGTGACTGGCTGCAAAAAAATCACGACAAGTCAAAAGGGATCTGGCTCATTTTTTACAAAGTGGGCAAAAGCAAACCACGTCTTCCCTACAGTGAAATAGTGGAAGAAGCGTTGTGTTTTGGCTAGATCGACAGTTTGCCCCGCAAGCTTGATGATGAACGTTCCATGTTGCTAATCACTCCCCGCAAGCCCAAAAGTATTTGGAGCGATGTAAATAAAGAACGGGTAGAACGTTTGATAAAAAATGGGCTGATGACCAATGTCGGTCTTGTGAAAATTGAAGCAGCTCAACTTGATGGAAGCTGGGAAACACTAAATGCGTCGAACCATGCCGCACATACAAATGAACTTCCCAAAGATTTCTTGCTGGCGTTTAAAGGGAAGAAAGCAGCTCTTACGAATTATAAAGCTTTCTCTCCATCCATTCGTAAACAATTTATGTTTTGGGTCGATAGTGCCAAAACACCTGAAACAAGAGCCAAACGTATTGCACAAACGCTGCTCATGAGCGAAGCGAATAAGAAACCGGGACCACAAGGTTTTAAATTGTAATCTAAGATTCAACCACAATTCCATAGCGCTAGGAGTTTTTACTTTAAGCTGATCGCTCACAGCTGAAAGCTATTTTTTATATTTACCACATGAAAACATACTTATCCTTTATCCTGATCCTCGTTGCCATTAGTACCAGTGCCCAGCAACAACAAGAGGTTTATAAACTCGACAGTTGCTTGCAATTCGGCGCCAATCCATTTGATGATATGTATGTTCGTGTGCAACAAACGGCCAAGTGGAAAACAAAAAAGCCGAGTCTCGAATCGCATATCGAAAAATTCTTTGATCAATACACCCAAAAGAAAGCAGGTGGCAAGATCACCATCAGCATACTCATTGATAAAACCGGGAAACCCTGCACTTACGAGGCACGCCCCAACAGCAATGTTCGTCCCGACTTTCAGCAGCTGAAAGCCTGGATGAATCAATACGACTGGGAGCCCGCCATCCAAAATGGTCAGCCAGTGCGCTCCATTAAGATTCTCCAGGTAAACTTTGAGGGGAAGAAAGTCTCGGTTATTGAGCTGGACTAAGTCAACCCATTGATTTTCAATCGACGTATTAATTTTTTGTAAAAAGAGCCTTCTCGGGTGATGTTGGGCTATCTCAATTCACAGAAATGATGCTACATTTGTTTCAACACTAACCTGGTACTACAACCCCCGATTCCCAACTCCAACTGCCCCATTAAAATTCGCCAGAACAGTATTGTTGAAGATTTAAAATTTGTGAAGTATGTACACGTATGACTTGTTGGAAGCCGGTTGCAATTACCTCATTCAGGAAAAAGAAGAAAATGCCCTGCAGTTGATCAAGGTGCATTTTAAAAGCGATCATGCACTTTGCATTTCCACCTACAGCGAAGGCGAAGAAATTGTGTGGAAGAAAAAGGATGCTCCTATTCATGACATTGTTGAATGTCTCGATGATAAAGCCGTTGCCGCCTGGGAAAAATTATATTACAGCCAGGATGCTTATTATGAAGAAGATGATGAGGAATAAATCATCAATATGCAATTGGCAATAGGCAATTTTCAAAGAGTTTGTATTGCCTATTGCCTATTGTTTTAAAACCTGTCTTTCACGTAAGTGATCTCTGTTTTTCCGTGTGGTGTTGGAATCCCTTCGGGGCTGACATTTACAAACACGATTTTTTCAATTCGTAAAATTGGTTCACGGGTAAGTTTGTTCCGCACTTCGCAACGCATAGTGAGTGATGTGTTGCCAAAATGCGTGGCCAATATGCCGATCTCAATAATATCGCCTTGCCGTGGGGCAGAAATAAAGTTGATCTCGGAAATAAACTTGGTAACCACATGAGGGTTCTCCAGTTGAATAACGGCATAAAGCGCAGCTTCTTCATCAATCCATTGCAGTAAGCGCCCGCCAAATAAGGTGCTGTTCGGATTCAGGTCTTCAGGTTTCACCCATTTACGGGTGTGAAAGTTCATATCTGTTTCAGCCATGTGTTTTAATTGATTCGTCTAAATTACAATCCCCGCTCCACATCCCTTCGTTTCCGTTCGCCAAAAATCAGTTTCACTCTTTAGAGATGTTTTGTAACTTATAGTAATTAAATCTCCGGTTATGAAAAGAGTATTCATCATTACGTTGCTGCTGGCATTTGCAGCATTGGTTGCCATTGCCAACATCAACCGCAGAACTGGAACAAAATCAGAAAAACAAACAGAACAAAAAACTGAAAAGAAAAAAGAATGTAAACATTCCTGTTGGTTTTCCTGAGTAATACAATCCCGCTTCCATGAAGCGGGATTGTTGTTTGTGGTAATTTTTGGTTCATGTTTCAATAAAATGATAAACAATTATCAGGAATATTTGTAATATTTACTAGGTTAATAAAAAACACTACTAATGAGAAAAGCACAGCAGCAGCTTATAAAAGCACTATCAATTACGCTCTGTCTTTTTATTGTTTCCTGTAACAATGAAACTGAAAAATCTCTTTCCGAAACTGATACAATTGCTGTTCCTCCTACTTCTGCTGACGAACCTGCACATCTTTGTTATGAGTTTATCAGCAACCGGGATACTGTTATGTTAGAATTGGTTGTTGGCCCTGATGATATGGTTAGTGGTGATCTGCTTTACCAACTTTCAGGCAAAGACCGCAACAAAGGAACCTTAAAAGGTGTGCTGCATAACGATACTGTTTTTGCTGATTATACATTCATGTCTGAAGGAAAACAATCTGTTCGTGAAATAACTTTTCTGAAAAAAGACAGTTCGCTTACTGAAGGTTATGCAGCAATGGAAGACGAAGATGGCAAAATGCAATTCAAGTCTGGAGTAATTCCTCAGTACAAAGGCATGAAGCTAATGCTAACGAAATGCAAAAACTAAACTCTCATCCTTTTCACTTTATGTAATGCTTTCTAATTTATCATCTGCACAAAAACTTATGTTATGAAACAGACTTTTTTTGTTCTTTCTATTTCTATGTTGCTGCTGCAGGCTTTCTCTTGCAAAAGCAGTAAACCAACTTCAACCACCGCACCATCAACTGAAACCAATCCCATTGTGAATAATGCACCAAATGTAACCGGCGGCAGCGAACTGTTATACATGTATCGCTGGTATCTTTCTGAGGTGAATGGCAAGCCTG
Organism: Lacibacter sp.; assembly: GCF_035299325.1. Taxonomy (GTDB): domain Bacteria; phylum Bacteroidota; class Bacteroidia; order Chitinophagales; family Chitinophagaceae; genus Lacibacter. The sequence continues at coordinate 99,601 of NZ_DATGWT010000033.1, forward strand.
TTCGTTCGGAAGGAGGAAGATCTGCTCACCTGCTCTTTTCTCCCGGTCAGGTAAACACTGTTGCGGGTTTCACCGGTTGCAACCGTTTATCAGGAACCTTTACGCTCAATGGAAACCACGAGATCAAATTTTCGCCATTAGCAGTAACTAAAATGGCTTGCCTGAATGATGATAAAACTGAAAGTCTTTTTCTGCCTGCTATTTCAGAAACCAACAGATGGCAGATCGAAAATAATGTGTTGAAATTTTTCAATGGTCAAACAGTAGTAGCAACATTTACCGCTGTTGAAGCAGCGACCAGTAAACTCGATGGCAACTGGGAGCTGAATTATATCTCCGGTATTCGTATTGCGTTTGAAGGTTTGTATCCTGAGAAAAAGCCATTCATTCGTTTTGAATTAGGTCAATCAATGATCAGTGGAAATACAAGCTGCAACGGTTTTAGCAGTAATTATACAATGAATGGAAACAGTATCAGGTTTGCACCGGGTATTTCTACCATGATGGCTTGTCCCGGCAATGGTGAAAAAACATTTACAGAAATGCTGCAGAAAGTAAACAAGTACGCATTGAGCGATGATAATACACTCAACTTTATGATCGATGATGTGGCAGTAATGCGTTTTGTCCGCAAATAATCAATCACCAAAACATAAGAACTGATTATGAAGAAATTTATATTATTCATTTGGCTGGGCGTTCCGGCAATACTTTGTGCTCAATTAACTCCCGGTTTTGATAAAGCCGAATACATTGAACTTATGAAAGTATCGGCACGCACATCTGCTGAAGAGAATTATTATAAAAAAATTGCCGAACCGCAACGGTTTAAAATGTTGTACCAATCACCCGTAATTGGCTTGGATAATTTATGGGATCTGTGGAATGATGGTAAAGGAACAGCTGTACTCAGCATACGTGGTACCACTACCAATGCAACGAGTTGGCTGGCGAATTTTTATGCAGCAATGGTGCCTGCAAAAGGGCAACTGCAATTGTCATCCAATGATGTGTTTGAATATGAGTTGGCGGCAAATCCAAAAGCTGCAGTACATGTTGGTTGGTTGGTGAGCACTGCTTTTATTACAAGAGATATGATGCCTAAAATTGATTCAACATACAAAAGCGGAACAAAGAACATGATCATTGTTGGGCATAGCCAGGGCGGTGGTATTGCTTACCTTGTTACAGCCTATTTGTATAACCTGCAAAAAACAGGAAAGCTGCCTGCTGATATCCGTTTTAAAACTTATTGCAGTGCAGGGCCCAAACCCGGCAATCTTTATTTTGCTCATGAATACGAAGCCATGACGCACAACGGTTGGTCTTACAATGTGGTGAACGCTGCTGATTGGGTCCCTGAAGTGCCCATCTCTATTCAAACATTATCCGACTTTAATCTATCCAATCCATTTCTACATGCAAAGGGAATTATTAAAAAACAAAAGTTCCCAACGAGTCTTGCGTTGAAGTATATGTATAACCAGTTGAGTAAGCCGCCTAGTAAAGCACAAAAAAGATATCAGAAATATCTTGGGTCAATGACTTCTAAATCGGTGCAAAAAACATTGCCGGGCTTTGTTCCTCCTGCCTATTATTCAAGTAATCATTATGTACGCACAGGAAACATGATCGTGTTATTACCGGATGATGATTATTTTAAACTATATCCTGAAAGCCAATCGGCAGATAATATGTTTCCACATCATTTGCATCCGCAATACATCTATCTCGCAGAAAAATTAAATTAATTATTTCTTGATACTCTTCAGTACATCCACTGTTTTACGTTTAACAGTGGATGTTTTATTAAAGTTATAGCTGAGTGTAACACGATAGTTTCGTGTTTGTGTGCGGTTGTAACTTTCTAAATTAAAGTTGGGCCCGTAAGTAAACACCCTGTTCTGTTGTTGAATAAACGGATCGGTTGTGTTAATGTTGATGATCACTTTCTTTTTAAACAGTTTGTATTGCGCACCAATGTTCATGGAGATATTGCTGCGTACTGTTCCCTGCGGATTTGCAAAACGATTAAACGAAAATGCTCCGGTGAACGTCCACAGATCTGTTGGGTTATAATTGGTGCTGAAGTTCGACGTAAACGAGCCTCCATCACGAAACTTGCGCACCTGTTTATCGAAGCTGCCATACTTGTTGTAGGTATAGCTTGCACTGATATTGCTTCTTAATTTACGGCTGATGGTAAGCCCGGCCCATGTACTAGCTTCATACTCCTGGCGGTTGCTTACATTATCCCATGTTACTGTTGTTTTACCATCGGGTGCTAATGTTCGGATCTGGCTGAACACATCTTCCACCAGGTTATAACCAACACTTACATTGGCGAAGTATTTACTTTTTGTTTTACCAGCCACCACATCGAATGTATGCGACTGCGAAGGCAACAGATCAGGATTACCATAACGGAGATTATAGGGATCTCCATAGTCTATGGCTGGGTTTAATTCACCAATGCCCGGTCTGCGCATGGTACGACGGTAAGCAAACGTTAGATTCATCCCGTTCTTCCAGCTGCGGTTAAGATTGGCAAATGGAAGCACATTGAAATAGCGGTTGTATTCTGTTTTATTATCTCTGAATAATTCAAACAGAAAATTCGTTTGTTCAAATGCAGAACCTGCGGTGACAGAAAATCCCGGCTTAAAAATATGTTTCATGGAAACTCGTGTGCTGATCACATCCTGGTGAAACTTGAAATTGTTACTCAGCAGTTCCGCTTTCTGAAAAATGTTCTCCGGCTTTTTCATGAAATCGGTTGTAAGCACAACATGACTGTTATTGCGGTAGTAAGCAACACCGGTTGATAAACTTGTTTTCTTATTGCCTAAAGGCCGGTCGTAAATAATATTTACACTGTACCCGTTTGATCTTGTATTGTTGGTTTGGCGCTGTGTACTGTCCACTCCTGTGGGTGTATCATCAGCATTTAAAAACTCCTGGAAAAAGTTACGTATGCTTTCGCTCTGTCCGAAGTTCAACGCATAAACCATTCTTATCGATTCACCCGGGCGCTTTGTTTTATGCTGATAACTGAGGTTGATGGATGGATTATAGTTTCTGCCTTCTGATGCAACGGTCCGTTCACTCAACCTTGAAATTTCTTCGAAACGATTGACATTCGTGTAACGGTTAAAACCACGGTTGTTTGTGTTCCCCTGATTATACTGCGCCACAAAATTGAAACTGTTGCGTTTGTTCAATTCATAATCAACATTCAATCGGAAACTTGGGCGAATACTTTTATTGAATGAGTTGTTGATGATCTTTAACTGGTTGCTTGAATCTTTATAAATATTGGTGCGGTTGCTGTAACCCTCCGATTGAAATTCGTTGTACCCAACTCCTGCATTTAAATTAACAGCAAAACCCTGTTTACGGTAATTGAAATTGGTACTTATACCTGTCTGACCTCTTGAACCTGCATACAAATTCACTCTTGCTCCAAATCCAACTCTTCCCTTCTTTGTAACGATATTGATTACACCCCCCTGCTCGTTTGCGTATTGTGGCGGCGGATTGGTGAGCACTTCAATTTTTTCGATCATACTGCCCGGCATACTTTCAAGTAAGTCTTGCAGCTGTTGAGCATTTAATTCAACTGGTTTATCATCGATCAATATTTTCGGTTCCTTACCACGCACAGCAATTTTTCCATCGGCATCAGTGGTAACCAAAGGTGTTTGTTTCAGCAGTTCAGTTGCAGTGCTGCCGTTGCTCAACGCACTTTCGCCAACATTGAAGGTGATATTGCCATCTTTCGATTCGATCAACGGCTTTTCTACAAATATGATCACTTCTGCCAGCTCAACTGATTGATTGCTGAGCGGTATATCATTCAAATTGAAATCGGCCCGGTCGGTACGTAAATGAATGCTGTCAATGGTAAGTGTTCTGTAACCAACTGCACTGATCCGCACACGGTAATAACCCAACTGCAGGTTGGTTAAGTTAAATCCGCCGTTTTTATCTGTAAGAAAAACCGATTGTTTGCTGCTATCTGTATACGGGATAGCCGCCACTGTTGCACCCATCACCGCTTTTTGGTTGCTGGTATCGATCACAGTTCCGATGATTACCCCGTCTTTTTTAGCTTGCTGTGCAGAAAGATTGAAGAAACTAAAAACACTGATTATCAGGAACGGAAGAATAGATCTGGGATGCAAATAATTCAATTTTAGGGTTAAAGTTAATTTCATAAGTTAGACGGCAACGCACTATTTCCACCAGCGGTCTCAATCGCTGTCAATCTGTCACGAAATAGAATTGTTTCATTAACTTTGCCTGCTCAATTTGCGAATGACTATGATGGATTTGATGACCGATACCAAAGTTCACGACGAAAACAGGCAGGGTGAAGCCTATGCCCCGTTTGCGAACGATCCCAATCAATACAAAAAGAAATTTTATATCGAAAGTTATGGCTGCCAGATGAATTTCAGCGATAGTGAAATTGTAGCCAGCATCCTCAACAGTGCCGGTTATGGTGCTACACGTGACACTGAAGAAGCTGACCTGGTGCTGCTCAACACCTGTTCCATCCGTGAAAAGGCTGAGCAAACCATCCGCAAACGTTTAACTGAATTCCGTAAAGCCAAAATGCGCCGGCCCGGTTTATTGGTTGGTGTGTTGGGTTGTATGGCAGAGCGTTTAAAAGCAAATTTGCTCGAAGAAGAAAAACTGGTTGATATGGTGGTTGGTCCCGATGCTTACCGCACACTCCCCGGTTTAATTGAAGAAGCAGAAGGCGGGCAAAAAGCAGTGAATGTGTTGTTGAGCCGTGATGAAACCTACGCTGATATTTCTCCAGTACGTTTGGAAAGTAATGGTGTGAGTGCGTTTATATCGATCATGCGTGGTTGCAACAACATGTGCAGCTTTTGCGTGGTACCTTTTACCCGTGGTCGTGAACGCAGCCGTGATGCTAAATCAATTGTAGCAGAAGCACAAGACTTGTTTGATCGTGGTTTCCGGGAAGTGACTTTACTCGGCCAGAATGTGGACAGCTATTATTTTGTTGATGAAAAAAGTAATGAGACTGTTTCGTTCGCCATGCTAATGGAAAGAGTGGCGTTGGTGTCGCCTTTATTACGTGTGCGTTTCTCCACATCACATCCAAAAGATATTACTGATGAAGTGTTGCATACCATGGCGAAGTATGAAAACATCTGCAACTATATTCATCTTCCTGTGCAAAGTGGTAACACACGCATCTTACAGTTGATGAACAGAACATACACACGTGAATGGTATATGAAGAAAGTGGATCGCATCAGGGAAATTATTCCTGATTGCGGCATCAGTTCCGATATCATAACCGGTTTTTGTTCGGAAACGGAAGAAGAACACCAGGATACGTTAAGCATCATGGAGTATAGTAAATACGATTATGGCTATATGTTCTTCTACAGTGAGCGTCCGGGTACATTGGCTGCCCGACGTTACAAAGATGATGTGCCGGAAGATGTGAAGAGAAGACGTTTGCAGGAAATTGTAGATAAACAATATTACTTATCACTTGACAGTAATAAAAGAGATATTGGTCAATCGTTTAAAGTATTGATCGAAGGCGATAGTAAGAAGGATGAGCATAGTTGGATGGGACGCAGTTCGCAAAACAAAGTGATCGTATTCCCGAAAGAAAACTATGAGTTAAAGAAGGGCGACTACGTAATGGTAAAAGTGCACGATTGCACCAAAGGCACATTGCTTGGTACAATTACAAATCAATAACACAATGGATTTACAAAGTATAAAAAACAGGTTTGGAATTATAGGTAACTCACCATCGCTCAATCATGCATTGAATGTGGCGGTGCAGGTGTCCGGTACTGATTTAACGGTATTGATTAACGGAGAAAGTGGTGTTGGTAAAGAAGTTTTTTCGCAGATCATTCATTCTTTATCAACCCGTAAACACAATCCGTTTATTGCCGTTAACTGTGGTGCAATTCCCGAAGGAACGATCGACTCAGAATTGTTCGGTCATGAAAAAGGATCGTTCACGGGTGCAGTAGATGCACGCAAAGGATATTTTGAAACAGTAAATGGCGGCACTATTTTCTTAGATGAAATTGGTGAAATGCCATTGGGCACACAGGCTCGTTTGCTGCGTGTGTTGGAAGCGGGTGAATTTATTCGTGTGGGTTCTTCCAAAGTACAGAAGACAGATGTGCGTGTGATTGCAGCAACTAACAAAGAATTATTTGAGTTTACACAAAACAACAAATTCAGAGAAGATCTGTATTACCGTTTAAATACGGTTCCTATCCGAGTGCCTTCGTTGCGTGACAGAAAAGAAGACATTCCTCTCCTCTTCCGCAAATTCTCCGTTGATTTTGCTGAACGTTATAAAACAACACCGGTGCAGCTGGAAGATGATGCGAAAAATCTGTTAATCAGTTATCCGTTTCCCGGTAATGTGCGGGAATTGAAGAATATTGCAGAACAGATATCCGTTCTTTCTACCAATAAAATTGTAACGGCAAAAGATCTTACCCCTTTTCTGCCTGAAAGAAGTTTTAACCGATTACCGGTATTGGCTCATCAACCTTCAGCAGCAGGCAGTGGTACTGAGTTCGCCAATGAACGTGAAATTCTGTATAAGCTCTTTTTTGATATGAAGCGTGATGTAACAGAGTTGAAGAAAATGTTCCTTGATGTATTGCAGCATGGCGGTGGTTCGGTGCAAATGCCGGGCAACTTTTTTAATGATGCCATGATGAATGAGCATAAGTCGCTGGATATGTCGCAACCCGTAATCAGCAACAACGCTCCCGCTCAACCGGTGATCATTGGTGGCAATGGCGATATCCATGATCATGTTGAAGTGGAAGAAAGTCTCAACATTATGGACAAAGAAAAAGAGTTGATCATTAAAGCGCTGAAGAAACATAAAAGTAAACGTCGTGATGCAGCACTTGATCTCGGCATCAGCGAACGTACATTATACAGAAAACTGAAGGAGTATGATATTGAAGAACTTTAAATATAAGCCGGTAGTGGTTAGTAGTAAGTCGCTGGTGAAAAGCTTTTGGCTATTGACTATTGGCTATTTGCTTTTGGCTTTCTCCTCCTGCTATTCCTTTAAAGATGTTTCTATTCCTGCCGAAGTAAAAACCGTAAAGGTGAATTACATCGAGAACAGGGCAAGAATTGTAAATCCGCAATTAAGTCAACGGTTAACAGATAAGCTTCGTCAGAAAATTGTGAATCAAACACGCTTGTCTCAAACAAACAGTGATGATGCACATTATGATATCAGCGGACAGATCACCGATTATTATGTTACAACTTCGGGTATCTCTAATCAGCAGGCGGCATCAAACCGTTTGAATGTAACTGTTCATCTTGTTTTTAAAAACCGGTTGGATGACAAGAAAAACTTCGAAGCTGATCTTACCCGCAACTTCGATTTCTCTGCAAATGTTCCGTTGAGCCAGGCTGAAGCTTCACTCACTGATCTTATTGTGCAGAATATGACCGACGAAATTTTTAACCGCATTTTCTCCAACTGGTAATATTTTCTATTACCTTGCCCCAATGATGAATGCAGATGTTTTGAATCGATTGCTGCAGCAACCTTCGTTGCTGAAAGAAACAACTGTAGCCGATCTGGAAATGATGGCTTATCAATACCCATGGTTTGGAACTGCACAACTCCTGCTTGCTGCCAGGCAAAAACAAACAGGTTCGCTCAATGCTGATAAGCAGGTGCAGAAAGCAATGATCTATTTCAATCAACCTTTATGGTCGGGTGCTCAACTCAACAGGTTTATTGCAGCAGAAACAGCTACTATCAAAGCAAAACAGGAAACTGAAACAATAATTGAAGTTGAAGAAAAAGAAGCTTTGATTGAAATTGATGAAACAGATGCGTCATTGGATGCAGAAGCAATTGTGGAAGCAGAAGACATCCGTGATGTGAAAGAAGTAAACGTAGTTACTGATGCTTTGCTTGATGCGGAGTATCTGTTGCAGGCAGAAGCAGATAAAGAAGCAGATCAATTTATAAAAGAACTCGATATAGAAGAACAGGCCGAAGCAATGATAGAAGCAGATGCTCAACGTGAAGTTGCTGATTTCATGACAAATGCTGATGCTGAATTGGCCGCTGAAGCAACGATTGGTTCAGATTTTGCAAAAGAAGAACTAATGAATGCAAAAAAAACTGAACCGGTTGAAGAAAAGCCTGTATTTACGTTTGAGCCTTTTCACACAGTTGATTATTTCGCTTCGCAAGGCATTAAACTGCGGGAAGAAAAACTGGAGAACGATCAGCTGGGTAAACAGGTAAAAAGCTTTACGCAATGGCTCCGTTCCATGAAAAAAATCTACGTGGAGGAGAAAAAAGACCTGGACATAACAGATGAGAAAGAAGTGGTTTCTATAGCTACTGAAAGCAACCAGCAAACCGAAGTGGTTACCGAAACCATGGCCGAAGTGCTGGCGAAACAGGGTAAAAAGGCGCAAGCCATTGATTTGTACCGCAAATTAAGTTTGCTGCATCCCGAAAAAAGCGTTTATTTTGCCTCCCGAATTGACGAATTAAAACAATAAACAATGATTTGGTTATTTATCATACTGGTAGTTTTGGCCAGTGCATTATTAGGATTTGTAGTGTTGGTTCAAAACCCAAAAGGTGGTGGTTTAAGTGGCTCAGTTGCCGGTTTCAGCAACCAGTTCATGGGTGTTAAACAAACCACAGATGTGCTTGAAAAAGGTACCTGGTTATTTGCAGCTATTATCGGTGTTCTTTGCCTTGTGTCTTCTTTGTTTATTTCAGATACTGCCGGTTCTACCGGTTCAGGTAACCTGGAAAAAGCAACCAACCAGCCAGTGCAAACTGCTCCTGCACAGAATACTCCACAGCAGGTACCAGCTCCGGCTCCTGCTAAGTAATCGTTTAAAATATTTTCTGAAACCCCGACCATTGCGTCGGGGTTTTTGTTTTATTTTGAATCCGGCAATTGTGCAATGATCAGCTGCATTGGTGTCACATGCCGACGCATTTGGTCGGCATCCCGATATTTATCGTCGGAACGCTTTGGCGATAGAAATTTTACTATGCATGTTATTGGCACAATAATTTCAATAAAACCAATTCTTTGAATAAACCATCCCTCTCACATGAAAAAAGTTATCGGCTATAGTTTTCTTCTTTTATCTCTGGTTGCTTTGTTTTTTGCCTGGAAGTTTTTCGGCAGTGCTACTGCGTTCAGCGAATCAAAAAAATATCTCTACGTCTATACAGGCAATGCTAATCAAAAAGCGGTGATGCAATCGTTAAATGATTCAGGCTTTTTAAAGAATCCCGGGTTGTTTGAAATGGTTGCTGGTCGTTTAGATGTGTGGGAACGTCTTCGCCCCGGTAAATACGAAATTGAAAAAGGAAGCAGTCTGTTTACCCTTGCACGTAAGTTGCGGAATGGTTCGCAGACACCGGTGAATCTTGTGATTACTAAACTGAGAACAAGAAAAGATCTGGCTGCACTCATAGGCCGCAAGTTTGAAACAGATTCTGCAGCTATGCTTGCCTATCTCATCAACAATGATTCGTTACAGAAATTTGGTCTTGATACAAATACGGTGATGACGTCAGTCTTCCCCAATACCTATTCCCTGCTTTGGAACTCCGGTCCGCAGCGCATCTTCCGCAAGTTGCATGAGCAGCGTACAAAATTCTGGACAGCTGAACGAAAACAAAAAGCCGCAGCGCTTGGCTTAACTCCCGAGCAGGTGCACACGATGGCGTCGATTGTTGAAGAAGAAACACTTCGTAACGATGAGAAGCCAACCATTGCCAGCGTTTATCTCAACCGCTTGAAAAAAAATATGAACCTGGGTGCAGATCCTACGGTGAAGTTTGCAATCGGCGATTTCACCATCAAACGGCTTTTGTTCGGTCATATCAATTCAACCGCTTCGTCGCCCTACAATACCTATCGTAACAAAGGATTGCCCCCTGGTCCTATCTGCACCCCGTCTGAAACAACCATTGATGCTGTACTCAATGCTGCACAAACCGATTACCTGTTCTTCTGTGCAAAGCCTAACGGCAACGGCTACCACGCTTTTGCATCAAACGAGACGGATCATTTCAAAAATGCAAAGGCCTATCAGCAATGGCTCGATAGTTTAAATATCAGGTAATCAGGAGATAATCCTTAAAAACGAGTATCCAAAATTTAACCGAAAGAAATGACTGTTTTTAAGGATTATCCTGTGTGATAAAAAAACAATAAATATGAACACACGAAATAAAGTATTTTAGGGTCGCATGACGATTGAACAATTCATTTACCGCTTACCTGTTATACGGACATTGATCCGTTTCAGTAAACGCTTTCGCCCCTTTGGGTTCGAAGGTATTTCGCTGTACGAGGTCAGTCGTTTCTTTGTTCAGCAGATCAAGAAGGGCAGTTTAAATCAGCGGGCAGCAGCTATCTCATTCAACTTTATCATGGCCTTGCCACCGGCCTGTATCTTTTTATTTTCATTGGTTCCCTTGTTCCCTATTGCCGATCAGTTTTACAATGAAGTGAATTCATTTGTTCGGGAAATAACACCTAATGAAGCTACACGTGATGCAGTGGAAAATTTTCTTGCCGATTTTTTTAAACGACCCAAGAACAGTTTGCTCTCTATTGGTTTTATTACCTCGCTATACTTTTCGTCTAATGCAGTGTTGGGGATCATTCATAGCTTTAATCAATCGATCCATGAAAAAGAAAGTAAAGCATTCTTCGCTTATCGTTGGAAAGCTATCCGTTTAACCTTTGTGATCATTCTTATTTTCATCGCCAGTATTTTATTACTCATTACACAAGGTGCATTGTTTAACTGGTTACTGCTGTTGTTAAAGATCGACAGTGTATTTATCAAGTGGCTCATCATTATTGTACGTTGGGTAGTGATCGTTGGGTTGTTTTTTTATTCCATTGCATTCATTTACAAACACGCACCATCGGTTGAGAAGAAATGGAAACTCATCTCACCCGGTTCTATTGTGGCCAGCGCACTCATCATCCTCTTCACCTTCATGTTTTCTTACTGGATCAACAATTTTGCAGCCTACACTATTTATGGATCTATAGGTACCATCCTGATCCTGATGATCTTTGTAAATTTTATTTCACTTGTATTGTTAATTGGTTTCGAGTTGAATCTCAGCATCAAGCTGCTCAAGCGCCAGAGCGATAAAAGGCTCATTGAAGAGATGAGCGGTGCTGAAACCAAAAAAGAACCGTCGTAACTTTAAGCAAACACTTTATTATGAAATATCCAGAAAAATTATCGGGCTAATTTATATCAATAGCGAAAATAATTTTTATGGATATTCTATGTGACAAAAAAACAATTAAAAATAAACACATGAAAAAGTTCCTCTTACCAATTACAGTGCTTATTGCACTTGTTGCCTTTACGGCACTGCCCGATGAGTTGACCATTGGCGCCGCTATTCCCAACGCAACAAAAAAGATGAAAGATATTTCCGGTAAGGAATATTCTTTTGCTGATGTAAAGAAGAAGAATGGATTACTGGTCGTGTTCAGCTGCAATACCTGTCCGTGGGTGGTAAAAAATCAACAGGTTGCAGCAGAGGGATATGGTTATGCGCTCGGCAAAGAAGTTGGCGTGATTGTTTTAAATTCAAATGAAACATCACGTGGTGGCGATGACTCACCTGCACGTATGAAAGAATATGCAGCAGCACAAGGTTATAAATATCCTTATGTCATGGATGATAACAGTGCAATGGCCGATGCATTTGGTGCACGTGTTACACCTGAGTGTTATTTGTTTGATAAGGATATGAAACTGGTTTATCATGGTGCAATTACCGATAATCCAAAAACACCATCAGCAAGTACACGTGATCATTTGAAAGTAGCGATTGATGAAATGGTTAGCGGTAAAGATGTGAGTATGAAAACATCAAAAGCAATGGGCTGTGGTATTAAACGTAAATCATAAACAACGATTCAGTGTAAATAAAAATAAACCCCGCTTATGGCGGGGTTTATTTTATGGATTAATTTGCCCTACTAATAATTTTACTTCTCGTTCCAGATCCTCAGGTTTCATTTCTGCTTCAATAAATTTTCGGTAACCTGTTTTCTTATTGACGAATAAAGTAGCCGGCATCGAACCTGTCCACTTTGGATCAATACGTGGACAAAATTCATCGGGTTTTTCTTCGTCCAGCCAAACGATCTCGGCAGTGTATTTTCGTTTATTGGCAAAGTCACGGATTCGTTTCGGATAATATTCTTCAAAATCAAGACTCACCAATAATAATTTTACATTTTGCTTTTTGTATTTGTTGGTGATGCTGTGGAAGTAAGGAAGCTCAGCAATGCACGGGACGCAGAAAGTTGCCCAGAAATTAATGACCAATACAGAATCGTTTGTATCAGCATATTGCAAGAGATCATCGATCTTCCATCGTTTGATGGGTTGTGCCTGCATAGCAACAGCACAAACCAACAACACAACAATAAGCGTAAAACGTTTCATTGTTTAAAGTTACTGCTCTTCCTGTTTAATAGCATCCAGATCATCGGCCCTAAATCCCCATTCATCCAATAATGTGTTAAATGTATTGTCATCCAATCGTTGCTTATCGTAATGACCTGCATTTTTCTTCTGCCGCATGGCTTCGTAAATACTCACTGCACATGCAACAGAAATATTGAGCGATTGAATAATGCCCATCTGCGGAATAATAAAATTCCCATCAGCCATGGCGATGATTTCTTCACTTACACCTGCATGTTCGTTACCAAATACCAATGCAACACTTTCGGTAAAATCAATATCATGCAAACTCACAGCATCGCTGCTGAGATGTGTGGTGTAGATCTTTTTGTATTTTTTTCGCAGTGCAGTAAAACATTCTTCCGCACTTTCATATTGGTGAACCGTTAACCACTTGGCTGCACTGGAAGAACTTCTTGCCCCCCATTTTTTATGACGGGGAATTTTATTCGTTAACACATAAATTTCCTGGATGCCCACAGCATCGCAGGTACGCATCACTGCAGAAATGTTATGGGGATCAAATACATTTTCCAGTACAACTGTAAGATCGGGCTGTCGTTTATTTAACACCGATAGTAAGCGTTCTCTTCGTTCGGGAGTCATGCAGCGAAATTAAGGGAAATCAGTGCTGTTCGTTTGGCCGACGGTAGCTTCTGTATGGGCGAAGGTATTTTGCACCATTTTTTGTTTGAAAACGGGTACCGATCTGTCGCCAACCACCGGCTTCTGATCGCCAAACAATAAAATGCAGATGAGGAAAGGCACTGTAGCCTGTTTTGCCGCTATAACCAATCAATTGTCCCTGCTTTACCGTATCGCCCACGTTTACTACAGCACCATTGTATTGCAAATGCCAGTAACCTGCACGTGTATTATCATTGTGATTGATGACAATAGAGTTTCCGTATTGACGTAGATTCCTGTCGAGCCCTCCTTTATCGCCATCTTCTTTCACTCTTGCCACTACTCCACCTCTTGCGGCATAAATGGGTGTCCCCCGTTTCATTTTAAAATCAATTGCTGCCCTGTTGCGGTGTGTGAACCTGCTGAAATAGCCTTGTACGATCATATGTTTTTTGCCTGTTTCATAAGGCAAAGAATACACGTAGCTGCTGTCATCTGCAATCCGTCCTTTTTGCAATGCACGGAAGCGAATAGCCTCTGGTTGTTTGTTAACTGCACAACTGCTGAATAGCAGAATCAGTGCAATAGTTGCTATAAGGTACAAGGTTGGTTTGTGCATAGGATACAAAAATAAGAAGAGATTTTTTCGAAGGGTTACCAACCTTTTAAAGACAGGTAATCCTTCGCCGTCATTTCGATTCATAGATCCACAATAGTATCGGCTTTCTTGATTCATTAATAATTGCTTTTAGTTGCTGAAGGAAACCCGGTGAAACGGTTGGGCATCCATCACTCTGGCAAATATCCGACCATACTTCATTTTCAGGAACACAATCATGTGCATGCAATACCACAAAACGTTTAAAGGCATTGTTATTTGTTGAATCGAGGCCATGGAGTTTATAAGCAAGTCCAAACCGACCCATGTATGAATTACCGATCTTATACCTTCCCAATGATGTGCAGCCACAACCCGGTTCATTACCATATTTTCGACCGCTGAGCCAGCGTTCATTACAACGGCCATGTGTAACAACGCCTGATTGAACAACAGAATCATTTTTCAGATCATATACAAAAAAGCGGTTTGATCCTGAACGTATTTTCATATCGATCAGGAAACATACCTGTTGGTTATAACCATTGTTCTTTACGAATTGTTTTGCTGAAATTGTTTTGAAACGAAGTGCATCAGCAATGCTGTTATCTTCTTCGTGTAATAGTTTATTGATCTTCACCACGGGTGATCTGGCATCAGAGCGATTGTTCTCAAAAAACAGAAATAATGCGAGTAAAATAACACATACAAAAAGTGCAGCAGTTACTTTCATTGGCAAAGTTTAAGAGGAAGAGATGCAGCGGTACTGCAAATCCATACGCTTAAACGAAGTATAAAAAAGGAACAGCATCTGCAAAACTCTTTTTCACAAAAGCTTTACAAATGCCGTTCAATTGCAGTCAGATTAAAAATGTTATTGCATCTGCAATTCTAATATGGTATCAACGGCATCCCAGCTGATGCCGTTTAAATAGATAAACGTTCCTTCGGGTTGTTGTTTGAATTTGATGTTTGTCTTTCCATCAAACGAAGTTGCTTTTTTGATCTTTTGTTTTAACTCAGGAATGAAAATGTAATGGCTTTCCTGCTTTTGCAAAATGTGCATATACACGGTTTTGTCTTTTTGTGTAAAGCCACCCCAGCTTTTCGGCGTGGTGATCGCTCCTCTTGTACCATAAACAGTTGCGCCATATTGCTGCAACCATTTACCCATCAACGCCAGTGTATCTGTAAACTCCTGTTGAATCGTTCCATCGGGCATTGGTCCAACATTCAATAAAAAGTTGGCATTGTAGCAGGCTGCCTTTACCATATATTGAATGAGATTCTTTGAAGTTTTATAGTTACGATCGGTGATGTTGAAACCCCAACTGTCGTTCATGGTTTCACATGTTTCCAATGGAAGTTGAGAAACAGATTGTCCGCCGAAACCTGTTGTATTATGACCGGGCAGATCTTTTTCAAATGCCTGGAAATCTTCACCGGGAATCGGTAACAGGTGATGATTGTTGCTGATCAAACACTGCGGTTGCAGACGGTGAATGAGTTCATAAATTTCATCGTAATGCCAGTTCACTTTTGATTTGAGTGTTTTGTCAACATCATTATCCAACTGATCCCAATGTCCATCGAACCAGATACCGGAAATTTCACCGTAGTTGGTAAGTAGTTCTGTAAGCTGTGCTTTCATGAAACGGATATAACTTTCCCAATCACTTTTTTGTTTGCGACCTGTGCCTTTTCCTGTTTTACCTGTTTCGTATTGATAGTCGCTGCGGTACCAATCGAGCAATGAATAATAGCAATAGAGTTTGATGCCTTGTTTATGACATTCATCGGCGAGTTGTTTCAACGCATCTTTGCCGTAGGGAGTTTTAGTAATCTTCCAATCACTCTGATTGGTATCCCAGTTACTGAAACCATCATGATGACGTGTGATGAAGGTGATGTATTTCATGCCCGCTGCTTTTGCAGTAGCAACCCATTTGGCTGCATCAAAATTCTGCGGATTGAAAATATTGATGAGGCGTTGGTATTCCTGTACACGAATATTACGTTGATTCATCACCCATTCACCACTGCCAAGCACACTTGATGCACCCCAATGGATGAACATACCAAACTTATCGTTTTGAAATTCTTCCCTTGCAGCGAGGTTTGTGGCAGAAGGGGTGTACGTCTGTGCAAGAGAAGTACTTGCTATGCTCAGCATTGCACAGCAGTTAAACAGCAATCGAAACAGTTTCATGTTTTATATTTTAAGGATTGATTACAAACAGCAATTGAATAATCATGCGAAATTATATTCCGTCAGACGAGGGCGTCAGACGGGACATTAAGCATTCGCCATCGCTCTGTCGAGATGCACATAGCCTCCGTCTACATAGATCAACTGGCCGGTTGTATGGCTCGACACAGACGATAACAAAAACACCGTCATGTTCGCTATTTCCTCAGCAGTAGTAAAGCGTTGTTCGAACGGTATTTTCGATGTGATCTCTTTTAATTTCTCTTCGGGGTTCGGTAATGTTTTGATCCATTTATCGTACAGCGGTGTATAACATTCGGCTACCACCAATGCATTTACACGAATAGAATATTTCGCCAACTCAACAGCCCACTCTCTTGTCAACGCATTGCGACCGCCGTTTGCTGCAGCATACGCAGATGTATTTCCCTGACCTGTTTCCGCAGTTTTGGATGTAATGTTTACAATACTGCCTTTTGATTTTTTCAATTCCGGTAAGGCGAAATGTGCCATCAAATAATAATGCACAACATTCTTGTGCAGACTTTCCATAAAGCGTTTATAATCGCCATTCTCCAAACCAACACCATCGTTTACACCGGCATTGTTGATGAGCCCGTCAATGCGGTTGAATTTTTCGATCACTGCTTTTACTGCTTTCTCACATTCTTCGGGTTGCGATAATTCAGCTACCACCTGCCATGCTTTACCACCTGCAGCTTCCACTTCTTTTACTGCAAGCAGGTTGTCTGCTTCACTTCTGCCCACAATAACAGGAATGGCTCCTTCTTTTGCCAATACATCTACAATGCCTTTGCCGATACCTTTTGCACCGCCTGTTACGATGACTACTTTATCTGTTAACTGAAGATTCATATTGATGAGTTGTAAGTGATGAATAATGAATGATGTCTGATGTAAGATTTATGATTTCTGAATTAGAGGTTGTAAAATTTGATTGCATTGCTGCTGAAAATTTTTTCCTGATCTTCTGTTGAGTACGAACTGAAATAATCTTTTACCGTTTGCAACCATTTTTTGTAGGATGATGCAACCAGGCAAACAGGCCAGTCGCTGCCGTACATGATGCGGTTGATGCCGAAACTTTCTACCACTACATCAATGTAAGGTTTCAGATCATCCGCCGTCCAGTTTTTCCAGTCTGCTTCTGTAACCATGCCGCTGATCTTGCAATACACATTGCTGTGTTGTGCGAGCTGTTGCATACCTGCTTTCCATTCATCAATCTTTCCATCATTGATATATGGCTTTGCTACATGATCCACAACAAATCGCTGTTGCGGAAATTGTTCAACCAACTGCTGTGCAGCAGGTAGATGTTGTGGAAAGATGAGGATGTCATAGGCAAAACCAAACTGATTAAGTTTGCTGATGCCATTGATAAAATCTTTCTGCAACATGAACGAAGGTTCTTCGCCTTGTAACACATGCCTGAAGCCTTTCAGTTTGTTGAACTGCTGATAATGCTGCAAACGTTCTTCAATATTACTGTCTCGCAGATTAACCCAGCCAACAACGCCTTTAATAAAATCATTGTTTGCGGCCAGTTTTAATAACCAATCTGTTTCGGCTTCTGTCTGGTCGGCCTGCACAGCAATTGTGCCATGCAGTTTATGTTCATTCACAACAACGGCAAGATCGCCTGTTAAAAAATCTTTTCTTATCACCTGCATCTCATCACTGATCCAACTGTAATTCACCGGATCGTATTTCCAGAAATGCTGATGTGTATCAATGATCGTCATTACAAATGTTTTAGGTCAAATATTTTTTTCATCAGCATCCACTTCTCTCCTTTCTTCGCTGTGGGTAATGCCTGCTGGTAATTCCACATCAATGCTTCCCATTCCTGTACCTTTTCATTTGATGCATCAGCGGCTGCTTTCGCTTCAAACGAAAACGAAGCCGTTGTTTCCATGATCATGAACAAACGGTTTTCATATCGGTATATTTCCATGCTGTTAATGCCTGAATCTTTGATCGATGCTTGTATCTCCGGCCAGATTCGTTCATGGTGAGCTTCGTATTCGGCAATAAGCTGCGGATCATTTATTAAATCAACTGTTAAGCAATAACGGGGCATGGTTAATTATTTATCAGTTGAAACAACTTTATGTCCTGTCCATCCAAATAACAGAATAACAACGAAGCAGATTAAAGGTATAATATAACCATGCTGAATATTTCCTGTCCAGTCGCTGATGTTTCCAAAGAACCTCGGAAGAATGGCGCCTCCAACTATTGACATGATGATTAAGCTGCTGCCATATTCGGTGTCACCTTTCAAATCCTTAATACCGAGTGAGAAAATTGTCGGGAACATGATCGACATGAAAAAGCAAATGCCGATTACAGCATATACAGTAATCATTCCTGATGCAAAAATTGCAACCAAACAAAGCAATGTGCTGATAGCGGCATAAAGCGCCAATAATTTTTCCGGCAAAACATATCGCATGAAAAAGGTTCCAAGGAAGCGACCGATCAGGAAAGCAATTCCGCATGCACCTAAATAATCGGCAGCTGTAACCTGTGATAATGAAGCAGACTTCTCAGCATATAAAATAAACAAACTGAAAACTGATACTTGTGCCCCTACATAAAAGAATTGTGCAATTACTGCCCATGTTAAATGTTTGTGTTTAAAGGCATGGAAAATACTCTTGCTTGCAGTATGTGCAGGATCAGTATTCAGTTTTGGTAAATGCGTAATGGCAAATAAAATGGCAACAACTACCAGAACAATTCCAAGGATCATATATGGCATCTTTACTGACGCCGCTTCTGATGCCAATGCCAGCTTTCTGGCAGCGTCACTCATTACACTCAATTCCGCATCTGTATGACCTTTCGTTAAGATTATTCTTGCGCCGATCACCGGGGCCAGAGCAGCAGCTAAGCCATTAAATGATTGTGCAAAGTTGAGTCGTTGTGTAGATGTTTTAGGATCGCCTAATACAGCAGCGTAGGGATTAGCCGCTGTTTCAAGAATTGTTAACCCACATGCAATGATGAATAAGGCAACAAGAAAATAATTGTACGACTGGTAATCTGCCGCAGGTAAAAACATGAACGATCCAAGTGCAAATAAAAGCAAACCTGCAATGATGCCGATCTTGTATCCGAATTTCTTCATGATAAAACCTGCCGGTAATGCCATTACGAAGTACGCAATAAATACAGCTGAATCAATGAGCGTTGATTGGGTTGTTGTTAACGTGAACGATCTTTTCAGATGAGGGATTAATATTGGGTCGAGATTATGTACAAATCCCCATAAGAAAAACAAACTTGTTACTAGTGCAAACGCAAAGAGATACGGCTTATTTTTTTGATCTGTCATTGGGCAATCGTTAAGGTTGGTAAGAGTTGTTATTAAAAAAAGCAACCCCGTCCGACGAGAACGTCTGACGGGGCGAATGATTTATTTCTTAAATGCAATCACAGTTTGTTTCGATGTACCCAAACCGTCAATGCCGAGTTCCATTACATCACCGGGTTTCAGATACACTGGCGGATTCATTCCCAAGCCAACACCTGCGGGTGTGCCGGTAGAAATAATATCACCCGGCAACAAGGTCATGAATTTGCTTACATAAGAAACAAGGAATGGAACATTGAAGATGAGGTTTGATGTTGAACCGTCCTGCATTTTTTCTCCATTCAATGTTAACCATAAACGAAGTGCATGTACATCTTTCACTTCATCTTTTGTAACCAGCCATGGGCCGATGGGTGCAAACGTATCGCAACCTTTACCTTTATCCCATGTGCCGCTTCGCTCCAACTGAAACTCACGTTCGCTGATATCGTTATGCAAACAATAACCTGCTACATAATCCATCGCTTCTGCTTCTTCTACATACGAAGCTTTCCTGCCGATCACAACAGCTAATTCCACTTCCCAATCTGTTTTTACAGAATCACGTGGAATCATCACTTCATCATTCGGACCAACAATAGCTGTAGTTGCTTTAAAGAAGATCACTGGTTCAGGAGGTGGAGTTGCACCGGTTTCTTTTGCATGATCACTATAGTTTAAACCAATACAAACAATTTTTGATGGACGTTTTACCGGACATCCGTAACGATCAACATTTACAACCGGTAATTTAGCAGTTGCAACAAATTGCTCTAATTTTTTCAAACCATCATTTGCAAAGAAGTCTTCATCGTAATCATTTACGTATGCAGACACATCATAGCAAATAGTGCTTAACATTACACCTGGTTTTTCTTTACCGGCTTCTCCAAAACGTATCAGTTTCATTTCTTCAGTTTATATGTTTAAGTGTAGATATTTTGATCAGTTATTCAGTTTAATAAATCCACCATCCAACGGATAATCGCAACCTGTAACAAAACCTGCTTCATCACTACAGAGATACAAGGCCAGGCTTGCAACTTCATCGGTTGTACCCATGCGACCAATCGGCTGACTCTTTGATAATTTGTCGAATATCTCTTCTTCTTTACCCGGGTAGTTCTTTGCAATAAAGCCTTCCACAAATGGTGTAAACACTCGTGCAGGTGAAATACTGTTTACACGAATATTGAATGCGAGATAGTCACGTGCTGCCGAAAGCGTCATACCCAGCACAGCGCCTTTGGTCATGCTATACGCAAAACGATCAGTAATACCTACCGATGCAGCAATCGAACACATATTCAGCACCACACCTTTCTGTTGTGCTTTCATAAACGGAATGATCTCGTGCAGACAATTATAAACACCTTTTACATTGATGTTGAACAAACGGGTAAAATCTTCTTCATTGGTTGAATCTGCTGTGCCAACATGAGCAACACCGGCATTGTTCACCAAAATATCGATGCGTTGATTTTGATCAACAATTTTCTGTGCTGCAGTTTTGATGGCCTGTTGATCGGTAATGTTCAGTATCACCGCTTCTGCCTTACCTCCTGCCTGTTTAATTTCTGCAACGGTTGCAGCTGCTCCTTTTTCGTCAATATCAAAAACAAAAACAAATGCGCCCTGTTTAGCAAACATGGTGGAGATGGCCCGGCCAATACCGCTGCCACCACCTGTAATAATCGCTGTCTTTCCTGTTAATTGAAACATATACTTGAAACAAATAAATCGTTAGAGTGATACACCACGTTTCCATGGAATGAAATCATCCTGGTTCAGTAATACTGCTTTCGGAATTACTTCGCCACTTGCCGCACGGATAACATACTCCAGTATTTCTTCACCCACTTCAGGAATTGTTTTTTCTCCTTCAATGATGCTGCCAGTGTCGATATCAATAATATCGCCCATGCGTTTGGTAAGATTTGAATTGGTTGAAACTTTAATCACCGGACAAACAGGATTACCTGTTGGTGTACCCAAACCGGTTGTAAACAAGATCAACGTTGCACCACTTGCCGCTTTACCTGTTGTTGCTTCCACATCATTACCGGGTGTACACACCAAATTCAAACCTGGTTTTACTGCAGGCTCTGTATAATCGAGTACATCGGTTACAGGTGATGTACCACCTTTCTTACATGCGCCATTGCTTTTAATTGCATCGGTGATCAAGCCATCTTTGATATTACCGGGCGAAGGATTCATATGAAATCCTGAACCTACAGCAAGCGCCTGGTTATTATAGTCGGTCATCAGTTTTATAAACTTGCGTGCAGTTGGTTCGTTTACTGAACGATCAATCAAATCCTGCTCTGCACCACATAACTCAGGAAACTCTGCTAACAATACTTTACCACCTAAACCAACGACAAGATCTGCACAATAACCAACAGCAGGGTTTGCAGAAATGCCACTGAAGCCATCGCTGCCGCCACATTTCACACCCACTACCAATTCAGAAAGCGGTGCTGGTTTACGTTCAATATTGTTTACCTGAATAAGATTTGTAAATGTTTGCTGTATTGCTTCTGCAATCATCTGCGGTTCACTCTTGCTCAACTGTTGTTCGAAGATGAGCACAGGTTTATCAAAATTCGGATTACGTTCGGCCAATGATTTTTCAAAATCACGTACCTGCAGATTTTGACAACCAAGACTGATAACTGTTACACCTGCAACATTCGGATGATCAGCATAAGCAGCTAATAATTTGCCGAGTAATTCTGCATCCTGTCTTGTTCCACCACAACCACCGGGATGATTGAGGAATTTAATGCCATCAATATTTTTAAATACTCGACTGTTGCCATTACCTGATAGAGCCGTAGAAATATTGATCTTAGTAATGTCTTCGCCATTCTTGTAGGCTTCCACTAATTCACGTGTAAAGGTTTTGTATTTACCTGTAACAGCATAACCGAGTTCGTTATGCATCGCTTCTTTAATCACATCAAGGTTTCTGTTTTCGCAAAACACCATCGGAATAAAGATCCAGTAATTAGCAGTACCCACACGACCATCTTTACGATGATACCCCATAAATGTTCTGCTGGCAAATTTTGAAACATCCGGTGCTGTCCATGTAAAGTTCGAACCACGGTAATCGAATTTATCGGTTGCATGTTTGGTATTCTCCGTACTCATCCGGGCGCCTTTTGCAACAGGTTGTGCAATGGTGCCAACCGTTACTCCATACATGATGATCTTTTCGCCGGGTTGCATATCCTGCATAAAAATTTTATGCTTGCCTGCAATATCTTCTGTAAGTATGATGGATTCGCTTTGAAAATTGATGGTTTCTCCTTGCTTCAAATCTTTCAGAGCCACCAGTACATTATCCAACGGATGGACTTTTAACACGTTTTGTTTCATATAGCAAATTGCTTGATCAAAAAAAATGAAAACAACCGCTGTAAAGGTTGTTTTAAGAGAAGTAAAAGTAGGTAAATAGCTGTCGTTTACTTTTACTTTTATTGGCTTTGTCTTGTACTATTTTGGCAACCTGCTGGCATATTTCGTTATTTTGTGTTAAAATACTGTAATGAACCCGCATCTCCTGAAAGTAAGTACAGCACCGCATCAAAGTTTTAACATACGGCATGATGTGGTTCCGTATTTCTATAATCGCTGGCATTTTCATCCGGAAGTGGAGTTGCTGCATATCCAGAAAGGAACAGGCATTCAGTTCATCGGCGATTCAATACAACGCTTCAAAAAAGATGATGTGATATTGGTGGGTGCTAATCTCCCCCACCTCTGGCGATGTGATGATGCGTATTTTCAAAAAAGTAAAACCTTACTGGCACAATCAACTGTTGTGCATTTCAGGGAAGATTTCTGGGGTGAACGTTTTCTTGAATTGCCGGAAAATAAAAAGCTGAAACAGTTGCTGGGAAAAGCAAAGCGTGGCATCAGTATCACAGGCGCAACAAAACAGTTTGTCATAGCGCACCTTGAAAAAATGCTGCATGTAAAAGATACTGAACGTATCGTGTTGCTGTTGCAGATATTAACGAAGATCTCACAGAGTAAACAGCTGAAACAGATTTCATCGGCCGGGTTTACTACACAGGTTGAAGAAAAATCGACCGAACGTATCAATGCTATTTATGCATACACGTTAGCACATTTTAAAGAAAAGATCAGTCTGAAGAAGATTGCTGAAGTTTCGAACATCAGTTCCAATTCGTTTTGCCGTTATTTTAAAGTGCATACACGCAAAACATACAGCAACTTTCTGCACGAACTTCGTGTTGGGCATGCAAGTAAACTATTGATCGAAAACAAGCTGAGTATTTCGCAGATATGTTTTGAAAGCGGGTTCAACAACATTACTAACTTCTACAAAACGTTTAAACGTTTCACCGGCCAAACACCATTGGAATACCAGAAGCTGTATATGACAAATGAAGCAGCCTGATTTACTCAAGCACAATCACAAAGCCGCCGGCAGCCTGCATACTGATGTCGAGTTTTTTCTTTGCTGGAATGTTTTTTTCACTGAAGGATAAAGGCGTTTCACCATCTGTGATCAGGGTTCCTTTTTTACCAAATGCTGCGAGGTTAAGTGTGAGTTTTTTTTCAGTTTGCTCACCATTAATGCCTGCGATATACCATTTGTTTTTATACTTGCGTGCAACAACTACATACTTGCCGGGAAAGCCATCAATGAATTTTACCTCATCCCAGGTTGTTGGTAAGTCTTTTAAAAACTGCTGAATATTTGCAGGAATATGTTCCATGCCTTCAGGCGATTCAGCGAAGTGTTGAATGCCTGAAAGAAATAAAACCGAAGTCGCTAACTCAAAAGCTGAACTTGTTTTGCGTTTTACGTTTGTTTGAATCTTATAAAGATTCATCGGTGTAAAATCCATTGGGTCAAATGCATTGCGTGTAAACGGTAACATGGCACAATGTGTAGCTTCTTTATCGGCATCACCCTGGCCAAACGTGATCATTTCAAAACCACGTACCGCTTCTGTTGTCATCAGGTGCGGATAGGTTCTCGACCAGCCTCTGGGCAAAGTGGCACCATGAAAATTCACCAGCAGTTCATACTTCGCTGCATCTTTTAAGATATCGAGATAGTAAGCAATCACCGATTGACCATCGCCAGCAAAGAAATCGATCTTCACCCCTTTGATGCCCATATCTTTCAACCGTTGGAATTCTTTTGCACGACTTTCTGTTGTGAGTAGTAAATTCTTCGGTGTGTATTTTACCGTATTCCAATCGCCGGCAGAATTATACCAAAGCAACAAACCCACATTTTTGGTTTTTGCATAATCGGCCAGCTCTTTCATTTTTTCGTAACCAATTTTTGTATCCCACGCAGCATCAACAAGACAGTATTGCCAGTTCATCTTTGAAGCAAAGTCGATATACTTGATCTGTTCATCATACACAATAAAATCGTCTTTTGAATTGATCCAGCTCCACGATGACTTGCCGGGTATAACAAATGTTGTGTTCTTGATAGTTGATGGTTTTGCCAGATCAGTTCCTGCCGTTGATTCGATGATGGTTGCTAAACTTCCGATGGTGATAATGCGCCACGGCGAAACATAGGTTGATTGAAACGTTGGCAACAATCCTTTGCCGGTGATGATCTCACGTGGATCAGGATAACCAATGCTGTATTCTCCATCGGGAGATTCAGCTTTCAAACGTGTGGCACAATCATTTGCTTCTAAAGATGCTTCGGTAATCAATGCCCACACATTGTTTGCATGGAACAAAGCCGGATAAACCCAACCTGCTACCGATGGTGATTTCGTGCCAACAGGTACATCCTGCACATAATGCTCTTCATAGGCAGGGTTGGTTTGCTCCCATCCTGTTTTTGAAACCTGCATCGGTTGTAACCATGCTTTGGCTGTTGTTGGAAAATGAAAGGTTGTTAACTCATTTGTGATGTTATCGATAAAGTTGTTGCCTTCTTTGTATTGATAGCGAAAAGCCACTGCATCATCCGACACCTGGAAAATAATATCGAGAGCTTTGCCATTGTTGTTTTTAAATTGAACGGTGCGTTTATTGGCTTTGTAACTGCTTTGTTTTTTCTTACCATAGCTTAAATTGTACGTATCATTCACAACTTGCACCGGTGTTGCCCCTAAAAGATTATTGCCTTTTGAAAAATCAACAGTTGCTGTTTGTATACCGAGTGATGATGTACGCAATACTTCTGCATCGAGATAACGAACACTGTATTTAATGGCACCTTCACCGTTTACAGAAACCTGTACGGTTATTTTTTTATCGGGACTTGTAATACCAACCTGTGCAGAAAGACCTGTATGCAATGAAACAAGCAAAAGAAAAGCAATCAAAACACGCATGAACGAAGGATTAAAAGGTTAAAGCAAATATTGCCGAAAAGACAAGTGAGTACAAAGAAACAGAAAGAATAGTAGCAGAAAAAAATTAATACCCTAACGAATGTGTGTAATACAATAGAAACACTGATGAAACGGATTTGTACAGATGTTCTCTGATCTTATCCGCATTAATCAGTCTCATCCGTGACTCTATCAAATGATATACACGATCAGACTTCTTGCACCATGTGCACCAATCACCAAGGATTGTTCAATATCTGCAGTTTTGGAGGGGCCGGCCAGAAAAACACCAAAGCCTTCTTTGGCAGTTTCAATTTGCTGATAGGCATGGTGCATGGTTGGAACAATATTTTTTCTTTCAATTACAATGACCAGGTGTTGACAAATGAATGGCAACAAACGATTACCCATCTGGCTTTCGTATAACCAGATAGCACCGTTCTCCGCCACAGCAATGCTTCCTTCGAGGTAAGCTGTATCAACAGCAGCAAGATCAGTTGCAGTTAAGTGATCAAGCGAATTTTCTACATCACCCAACGCTGCAATTCTGTTTACCACAAAATCACCGTTGGCTTTCTTAGTCTGCAGTTCTGCTTTTAATGAGTTGATGTCTTGTAATTCAATTGTACCACCACCGATGCTTTGCAAAACGGTTTTGTATTGTTCTACAAGATCGCCGTATTGAATCACTGTTGCCAAATCAATTGCAGGCAGATCAACCAAGGTTGGTTTATTTGCACTAATAGCTTTTAATATTGTTTCTCTTGCGCTCATTGTTGTTTGTTCTTGATGTACCAATCACGGAAGCTTTCTTTTGGTGGCGCAGGCATTTCCCGTTGTTTGTACCAGGGATTGAGTTTGTTATTCAGCAACCATGGGAACATACGCATCATCGCTCTGCCGGCCTTACCTGCAAAACGATAAAGTCCCGGTCTTGCTAGAACAAAAGCCATTCCTTTCAAACCAACTTTCTTTGTTGTATCAACATAACCTTCTTCCACCAATACCTGTCTCCATTTCCAAAGTTGGTCATGAATATCAATTTTCACTGGGCATACATTGCTGCAACTGCCGCATAGTGTAGATGCAAATGGCAAGTCAGCGTTTGCACGCATATCAATATTAGGGTTGAGAATAGAACCGATGGGCCCCGCAACAGCAGTGTGATAACTATGTCCGCCGCTTCTTCTGTACACCGGACAAGTATTAAAACACGCCGCACATCGAATACACTTCAACGAGTTTCTGAAATCAGCACGACCTAATTGACGGCTTCTTCCATTATCAACAATTACAATATGCATATCCTGCCCTTCTCTTGGTTTATGAAAATGACTGGAATATGTGGTGATGGGTTGACCTGTTGCACTGCGTGCAAGCAAACGCAGAAAAACAGAGAGATGTTCTGCTTTCGGAATCATCTTTTCAAAACCCATACAGGCAATATGAATGTTGGCTGCATGGGCACCCATATCGGCATTGCCTTCATTGGTACAAACCACAATGCCACCTGTTTCTGCAACTGCAAAGTTTACACCGGTGATCGCCAATTCCGATTCAATAAACTTTTCACGCAAATGCTGCCTTGCAGCTTCCGTTAAATATTGCGGATCGTTATTTCCTTTTTCTGTATGTAGATGTTCATGAAACGTATCACTTACATCCTGCTTCTTTAAATGGATGGCAGGTAATACAATATGGCTCGGCGGTTCGTTACGGAACTGTACAATACGTTCACCTAAGTCGGTATCAACTGTTTCAATTCCTTTAGCATGTAAGAACTCGTTTAAACCACATTCTTCGGTTAACATACTCTTGCTCTTCACGATCTTTTTGATCCTGTGATGAGTAATGATGTCGTAGATTATGCGGTTGTGTTCTTCTCCATCAGCAGCCCAGTGTACAATAACTCCATTGTCCTGCGCCTTGCTTTCAAACTCTTTTAAATAATTATCGAGATTGGAAAGTGTATGATCTTTTATTTGTGATGCCCATTCTCTCAGCTTTTCCCATTCGGGCAAACCATGAGCTGCCTTATCTCTTTTCTGACGAACAAACCAAAGTGTTTCATCGTGCCAATCAGTTCTTGGCTCATCTTTAATAAACTGCTCGGCAGCTTCAGCATGGGAAAGTTTACTCGTACTCATGCGTTGCTGTTTAAAATTTCTGCAATATGGATCGTTTTCACGCTGCTGCCATTTCGCTTCAAGATACCTTCTAAATGCATCAGGCAACTTACGTCACCACCAGTAATGTATTCAACTTTGTTGGCAGAATGTTCAGTTATTCTGTCTTTTCCCATTTTCACACTCACCGCTTCTTCAAATACACAAAACGTTCCGCCAAAGCCACAACACTCATCGCTGCGAACAGGTAGTGAAAGTTCCAAACCTTTTACCATGCTTAACAATTGCTGTGGCTTGGAAAACGCCGGTAACATTCGTTCACTCATGGATGAAAGATGTAAACCACGCTGACCATGGCAGCTATTGTGTAACCCAACTTTATGTGAAAATGATGCGTTTAGTTTTTCAATTTTCAAAATGTCAACTAAAAACTCGGTGAGTTCGTATACATGTTTGCGGATATGTTCTGCTTCGCCGGGATGTTGCTCATCATGTAAGTGTTCTTTTAAATGCAACACACAACTGCCCGATGGCCCAACGATATAATCGAAGCCTCGGAAATTGGCAACAAAGTTTTTATCACAATTTTTGCTGAGGGCTGCAAACCCGCTGTTGGCCATTGGCTGTCCGCAGCATGTTTGATTGAGAGGAAAAGAAACGTTACATCCCAGTTTCTCTAAGAGTTGTAATGTGGCAATGCCTACCTGCGGATAAAACTGATCAATATAACAGGGAATAAATAATCCAACTTTCATGTGTACATTTTTATTGCCAATTGGCCACATATTATAACGCATTAAAAATTATCATCGCCGGTTAATGGAAAATTGCTCGATAATTTTTAATGGTTATTTCATACGCTTTTCCACTTCATCGTGTCTGTTGTTCGGAGTAATATTTTAATTTAATGATATCGGTTGGTAATACTTTTTTATTCCAATGTTCGTGCATCACCAATGCTGCTCCCAATGCCGAAGCCTGTGCTACTGATGCTGCATATACTTCAATTCCGGTAAACACATCCGCCATCATATGCATAAAGATGGGATTTTTTCCAAAACCACCATCAACAAAAATGCGTTTCACCTGAGTTCCTTTCAACACAAGATTGGTACTGTATAATTGTTGTGTAATAATATCGGCGATCAATTGATGATAAGCCCGCTCGTAATTTTTGAACTTCTTCAGATCACGTTTTGCAAAAACTGATTGCTGTATCATCACCTCATCAGCACCTTTTTTTGTGAATGCTTTACCCAACTCCAGTTGATCAATGATTGCCTGATCACACTCAACTGTTTTATAATGATCTTCCGGTAGTTTAAAAAATGCGGCCAACCGTTTTGTTTGTTGCTCATGTTCGTAACCTGCAAACAAACGGGATGCTTTCACCGGATTACCTTCGTAGGATAGATAACAGAGACAATCCTGGTGTAATTCAAGATCACTTAACTGTGAATGATTGAATGGATTTAATGTGATGCACCATGTTCCTGTTGATAACAGAATGAACGGCTCATGAAACGATGCGAGGTAAGGGATCAAAGCAGAAGAGCTATCGTGCAAACCTCCTCCCACCGGGATCTTTTTGTTTGTATAACCTGCTATAGCATTGCTTTTTAAAACAGGTGCAAATTTTTCAGCAACTCCTTCCTTCATAACCCAATCATGATACTGCTTTTCTTGGAAGTCCCAGAGATTTGTATGACAGCCGATACTTGTAATATCAGTATGCAACTTCCCGGAAAGAATAAAACATAAATACTGTGGCAAATGCAGTGCGTATTTGATTTCTGCAAACACTTCCGGCTTTTCATATTTCAACCGGTATAACTGCATGCCTGAATTAAGATTACCTAAAACAGGTGATGCGGTTTCTTTCGAAACACGACTTTCACCACCATAGTCTTTATAAAACTTTTTTTGTAATGCAGGATCGTAAGGCTTCAGGTAATTGTATAGAGGCGGAATAACCTTTAAGTCTTTATTGAGATATACAAAGCTTGCGCCATAGGCAGAAAAGTTAACCGCTTTAATTTGAAAGCGATCATCTTTCAGCAAAGTTTCAAATGAATCAGTTACCCATTGTGTAAGCAGTTCCACATCTTCACATGCAAAACCATCTTCATCTTTAGCTTCATTCAACTGCCTGCTTTCTTCATGAACAACTTTGTAATGTTCATCAAACAACAACAGTTTTTTGTTGGTTTTGCCAATGTCGAAAATTGCTATAACGGGAATCTTACTCATTACAATCCTGTTGCAACAGTCTTACTGCCTCTTTCTTTAATCAATTGCTCCCTCAGCTTCTGTTCACGGAAGAATTGCAACGGATACAATGCTGCTCCACTTCTCAATCTTGCTTCTGCAACCAATGCACGTAAATCTGTTCTGAATGTATGCTGCAAAACTTCCTGTGCAGCTACCACATCATTTGCTTCCTGTGCTGCATTTAATTTTTTGCGATCAACAGTCAATGCCTGTGCATAAGCGATCATGATGGCTTCTACAGATTGTAACAGATCTTCTAACGGATCTTTTACATTGTGGCTTGCATCGATCATCCAGCCGAGATCAGTTGTGTGGTCCATACCTCGTGCATCCATGCCTTCAACCAGTTCATTAAAAATTAAAAACAGTTGATAAGGTTTGATGCTGCCTACAGTCAGATCATCATCACCATATTTACTATCGTTGAAATGGAAACCGGCCAGCTTGCCTTCCATCAACAACAGTGCAACAATCTGTTCAATGTTTGCATTTGGTAAATGATGGCCAAGATCAACCAATGTATATGCTTTTGGACCAAGTTTGTTTGCATACAATAATGATTGTCCCCAATCGCCTACAGTCATTGAGTAGAAGTTTGGTTCAAATGCTTTGTATTCAACAAACACTTTCCAATCGGCAGGTAAAGCCGCATAGATTTCCTGCAGACTTTCCAAAGTATTCTGAAATGCTTTTCTGAAATTCAATTGACCGGGGAAGCAACTGCCATCGCTCAACCATACTGTTAATGCAGTTGAACCAAGTTCAACACCGTGTTTAATTACTTCGATGTTATGATCAACTGCTTGTTTGCGTACAGCCTTGTTTACATGTTGTAATGAACCGAATTTATAACTCAGTTCCTGGTCTTTCTGATCCTGGAAGGTGTTAGAGTTCACCGCATCGAACTTTAAACCCAACTGTGCAGCTGTGGCTTTAATGGACGCATAGTTCTCAGGAATATCCCAGGGAATGTGCAATGAAATTGCACCACTCGATTGGTTGAGTGCATGCAGTAAACCAACATCTTCTAATTTTTGTTCAAGATTACCGGGTTCGCCGGCACCTGCAAAACGGCCAAAGCGTGTACCGCCTGTGCCTAATGCCCAACTGGGAATTGCCACCTGGAAATCGATGAGCTTTTGCAGCACTTCTTCCACATTATTTATCTCTGAAGAAACGAAATCGAATTTGCGTTTGTGATCTGCTGCGTGTAATCCGTTAAACTCAGCGATCCTGTTTTTTTCTAACAACATAAAGCAAGTTTATATAACAAGTTACTCAAATTTAAAAATTGGGTCGATAGAGAACTATCAACCCTTTAACTACTATTGATTATGAGAAAATTTTTAACGTACAAATGCATTGGCAACACCGCCATCCACATTCAATACATTACCGGTTGATTTGTTCAATAAGCCTCCTGCAAATGCAAAGCAGGCATTTGCAATATCTTCCGGTAAAATTATTTCGTTTAATAATGTACGTCCGGCATAGTAAGCAGGTAATTCTTCAACTGTAATACCATAGGCTTTGGCACGACCTTCGGCCCAGCCACCACTCCAGATATTACTACCGGCAATAACAGCATCAGGATTCACCACATTCACTCTGATCTTATCTTTTCCTAATTCTGCTGCGTTCAATCTTGATAAATGCAATTGCGCTGCTTTGGCTGAACCATAACCAGCGTTATTGGGGCCACTTACCAGTGCATTCTTACTTACAATATTCAACACATCGCCGCCAAGCTCCTGTTTACGCATTACTTCAACTGCTTTTTGCGTTACCTGGAACTGACCTTTTACTAATACATCATATAAAAGATCCCAGTCTTTGTCGGTATGATCTTCAATTGATTTTGATATTGAAAGGCCGGCATTGTTTACAATAATATCAACACCGCCAAACGCAAGTGCTGATGTTGCAAGTGTAGATGCAATAGTTGCGGTATCAGTTACATCAAGAATATCCGCAGCCACCACATCTTTACCAAACTGCTTAACGAATTCTTCTTTTGCTTCGCTTAAGCGTTCAGGATTCATATCATTGAGAATAACGCATGCACCTTCTTCAGCAAAACGTTTTGCAATTGCTTTACCAATACCACCACCGCTTCCGGTAATGAGTGCAATTTTTCCACTCAATGCTTTGGGCTTAGGCATACGTTGAAGCTTTGCTTCTTCCAATAACCAGTATTCAATATTGAAAGCTTCCTGGCGTGGTAATGAAGTGTAAGAAGAAATAGCTTCAGCACCTTTCATTACATTGATCGCATTGATATAAAATTCTGCTGCTACCCTTGCAGTTTGTTTGTCTTTTGCAAACGTAAACATACCAACACCCGGATAGAGGATCACCACAGGATTGGGATCACGCATGGCAGGACTGTTTGGATGCTTGCAAGTGTTATAATATTCAGCATACATTGCACGGTATGCTTCAAACAACGGCTTTATTTTTTCTTTGATCTTTTTTACATCACTCAGATCTTCACCCGGTTCAAGATTTAATACAAGCGGAGATATTTTTGTGCGCAAAAAGTGATCGGGGCAACTTGTTCCCAATGGAGCCAACCGGTCAAGATCATTTGAGTTGATAAATTCCAATACACGTGCATCATCCGTAAAATGACCGATCATTTTTTGTTGTGATGAACAGAAACCTCTCAACACCGGTGCTAATGCAGCGGCTTGAGTTTTACGATCAGCATCGGGCAGCGAGTTGATCTTTGCACTTCCAAAAACTGCTTTTTGTTTGCTGATGTTATCCTGTAAATATTCTGCACAACGTTCAATTACTTCAAGTGTGTTGATGTATGATTCGTAAGCAGTATCGCCCCAGGTAAATAAACCATGTGAGCCGAGCATGATACCACGAATGCCGGGATTTTCATCCAGACATTGCTTTAACATCAACCCCAATTCAAAACCAGGCTTCTGCCATTTTACCCAACCAATTGTTCCGTTGAATAATTCTTTCGTGATCTTTTCTCCATCTTTTGCAGCTGCAATTGCAATGGCTGCATCAGGATGTAAGTGATCAATATGTTTGAATGGAAGAAAACCATGCAATGGCGTATCGATTGATGGAGCTTTTGAAGCAAGATCATAAATACAATGATTGAAGAGTTCAACCATTTCATCTTCATGCTCAATACCACGATAGATATTTTTTAAACTACGTAAACGATCAACATATAACGCAGCAAGTCCACTACTCTTCATGGTGCCAAGATCGCCACCACTACCCTTCACCCACATCACTTCCACTTCTTTTCCTGTAAGAGGATCTTTGGCCATTGCCTTGCACGAAGTGTTACCACCACCATAATTGGTTAATCGCAGATCGGCTCCCAATAAATTAGAACGATACACGAGTAATGCCACTTCATCACCGGCCAGCTCTGCTGCTTTTGCATCATCCCACAAATAACTTACGTGTTTGAAATCTTTTGTTGCTACTGACATATGCTTTCTTTTCAGTTAATATTAAACATGAAGGCTGTTACCATACCCTACCAGTAATACGGAGAGGATAATGATAATGATGCCTATAATAATTGTCGAAATTGTTTTTTTGCTTACGCCTTTCCACTCTTTTAAAATAAGCCCCCACATATTGGCAACCAGAATAATAAAGGCCATGTGTAAGATCCATGAGCTTGGGCCATTTCCTAATTTACTTTCACCCATGCCATAAAAGAAGAATTGCAGGAACCATGTTGTGCCTGCAAGAGCAGAGAACAGATAGTTCTTCAATAACGGAGCTTTCTTGTTTGTATAATCACCAAATGTTTTATTGCGTGCATTTAAGATCATACACCAGATGAAGTTGGTTGTTAAACCACCCCAAAGTAATACAACATAGATCACATTGTTGCGATAGAGGAATTCACCTTCACCGGGATTTGCTGCTTTCCATGTTTCGTTGGCAACAGTTGCCATTTCCTGCCCTGCTTCTAAACCAAAATTGAAACAGGCACTTAACACACCTGAAACGATGGCTACAAACATACCCAGGCCAAACTTGTATTCAACAGAAGTCTCTGCACCATGTGGATCGGTGGCGGCAGTTTTCAATTCTTTTTCCTTCATCATACCGGCCTTGCCGCTGATGATGATACCAATTACGCAAACGATCAAACCGGCAAGGATGGTGAGTCCCCATGTTGATCCTACCATGGCACTGAATGTATCTTTTCCCGGAAACGGGCTGAAATCGTAATAAATAGCGGGGATGATGGCACCAAAAACCATACACAACCCAAGAATAATGCTGCTACCCAGCGACACGCCAAGATAACGAACACCTAGTCCATAGGTTAAACCACCAATACCCCACAACACGCCAAAAATGAATGTGGCGAATAAGGCTGGCAGTGCCGCACCTTGAATAATTTCTGCAAAACCGGGAATGGTTAAATACGCAGCCACAGGTGGAACAATGAGCCATGAGAATAAACCACCAACAATCCAGTAGCTCTCCCAATGCCAACCTTTTACCTTTTTATAAGGAATATAAAAACTGCCTGATGCGAAACCGCCTATGAAATGAAAAATAACGCCGAGTAATACCTGCATTGTAATAGTTTATATAGCAAACATCTGAAGATAAAAGTAAAGCGGCTTGCGAGAAATCCCGTCATGTACTATCCTGAGCATCAATGAATAGGTTTAACTACCGTTTAATAGCAGCAGAACCATTAATTTTAGAGCACGATCATGCTTTCAACCCACCTGTAAAAACTAATTATGTCTGATAATATTTACCGCCATATTCTTATTGATGAACAGTCGATAACACCCAAATACGTACAGATCGTGAACTCTATTCTCAAGGCTGTTGAAATGGGTAATATCGGCAAAGATTACCTTCTGCCTTCTATCAATGATCTGAGTTTTGAATTGAGTATTGCACGTGATACGGCTGAGAAGGCTTACCGCCAGTTGAAGCAGTTAGGTGTAGTTGGTTCAGTACCGGGCAAAGGTTATTTTATTTCAAAGACCGACATCAGGCAAGACATCAGGGTGTTTCTACTTTTTAATAAACTGAGTGCACACAAAAAGATTATTTACGATTCGTTTGTGGCAACTCTGGGCGATCATGCAGCTATTGACTTCTATATTTATAACAATGATTACGGTTTATTTAAAAAGCTGATGCAAAGCCGTAAGAAAGGTTATACGCATTATGTCATCATCCCCCATTTCCTGGAAGGTGGTGAAACAGCCCATGAAGTGATCAATGAAATTGATGAAGGCTCATTAATTCTGCTTGATAAAATTATCCCCGGCATTAAAGGTGAATACGGTGCTGTGTATGAAAATTTTGAAAAAGATATTTTCGATGCACTAAAAGCAGCGCTGCCTCAGTTGAGTAATTACCAAACGTTGAAAATAGTATTTCCCTCCTACACTTATTTCCCGAACGAGATATTGGAAGGCTTTGAACGTTTTTGTACGGAGTATGCATTTGCTTATCGTGTTGTACATGAAATTGCTGCGGAGCCTATCCGCAAAGGTGAAGCATATATCAATTTGATGGAAGATGATCTCGTGGTATTGTTGGAGAAAATACAGGACACCAAACTGAAAGTGGGAAAAGATATTGGCATTATTTCTTACAACGAAACTCCCTGGAAACGTTTTATTCTCAATGGCATCACCACTATTTCAACTGATTTTAAAAAGATGGGTGAAATGGCAGCGCAGGCGGTGTTGAGTAATGAACGTAAACACGTGGAGGTGCCGTTTTCGTTGACGTTGAGGGATTCGTTGTAAAAGAAAAAGCTTCACTTTTCAGTGAAGCTTTTTAGTTAGTCGGGACGACTAGATTCGAACTGCTCCCAAAATATGATGATAATCAATTCCCTATAAAGCGTTTCAAAAAGTGCTCACCGAATTGCTCACTGGTTTATTATGAATAGCTATGTAAAGATAAATAATCCTTTTTTTATTGCTATTGATTTCAGGCAGGTATGATATATTAACATGACATGATTTTTTTACTTAAATTTCTCATACTGTAACAATATTCGCCGAAAGACAAATAAATTAGGTAATGACATTCACTGACTTGAAAAATATCGCAGAAGGAAATGAAGTTCGAATAGATAATGGAAAGGACCGAAACCGTACACCGCCATACTATTTTGATTCATTGCGGGATACATTCGTTTTCTATTTCCACACATTTCGATCAAGCAACAGTTCTTACGAACAGTATGCTGTTGCCAGTTCCACAGTTAACAAGATGAACAGAAGAATACTCGAAAGCCAATTCTTAGATGCTGAGAATACGGTGTTGTCAATAATTAGCTGTGAACGTTTTTTTGAACTTTATATAAAGAATATTCTGAGGCAAACAAATTCCAAACTTGTTTATGAAGAAGATCGAAAAACAAGGTCGAAGAATACCTGGCAGGTCATTAACAAAATTCAATCACATACTTTTACTACACGCAAAGCCGGGAGAAAATCATACACAATCCCTTTTCGTGAAACATTAAAAAGGTTTTATGAACTGATCCGTTATACAAAGCTCCAGGACAAGAAATCCCATCCGATAATCAGAAAATTCAGTAAGATTTTAATTGACTATCAATTTCTCGAAGAGCAGGAACATAAATCGACGCTGGAATTTATCAATTGGTACCGGGACAGGATATTGCATAATGGAAACAGCTTGCCTTCTATGCGGCTCTTAGATTATATTATTGCCAAACGAATTGTTCCCATCGTGGACGCCATCAGGGCACAGACGAAAACCGAATATGGCGATTGGTGGTATTTCTTAGAGACAATGACAAAGATTGACATACTTCAATCTCTGTTATCCGCTACTATTTTACACAGGAACACAAAGTCCAAAAAACAAATAGATTCTTCGGTAATGAACCTACTTTATATCGGCCATCTGAAAGAACTGGGCCGTGCGAATCTTAATATGAACTGGCTAATGCAGCGTAATTTGAGGGCTACTTTTGAATATAACTATCAAGACCCGCTTGGCAGGGGGAAAAGATTTGCCAACATAGAAAAAGAAAAAAATGATCTCGCTATGGAGGTTACATCATGTCCGTGTTGCGGCAATCATTCGCTGGTTATTTATCGTCAGCAAATCAATGATATTTTCAACAATGGAGAGCAACTGAATATTGATTGGGTAAAATGTTATACCTGCGACTATCATCTTCGATATAATACCGGTGAGCCTGCCTACTTTAATCTATATAAACAAAATCTGTTTAACCTCGAATTTAACTCGACACCACTTAATAAGTAGTCTTTATGGATCAGTCAATTGATTATCTCTCTGTAGAAGATTTAGGTTGGGTTCATTTCAAAACGCAACTGATTTCATTCGGACACCATGGCCTTCCACCCGATGTGCATTTTACGATTTCTTATGACAGCCGGAGTGAGGATATTAATTTTCACCTGACAAGAAATGTGCCTACTAATGAAAACAAACCAAAGATTGCTATTGCCTGTATCAATAAAGAGTTGCTTAATAAACTTCAGATACCCATAGCCGAAACAATTCTTGGTAAATTGCTTCTTCCGCTGGATATTAAATTTTTGCGTAGTAAATACGGCAGGCGCTTATATTATTTGTCTTTTGCTGATTTAGAACAGGATAGTAGAAAAGTAGATATAGAAGTCAAAATAACTAATGAATTTAAAAAAATCTCTGCTGTTAAACGAAGGACGAGACTAAAGATCAATTCTCCGACCGAAACTGTACTGAAATCAATGTTTTTAACTGCTAAAATGCGAAATCTTTTACTTGATAATCTAAACCGATTTCCCAAGCAATTTTCAAGCACTACTGGCACGGGCTTCCTGCTGACAGGTAAAACCATCGTTCCATTCATTCGTATTGATCAGAATTGGTATCGAATAAATGACCGGATGAATCCGATTGATTTGTTTCTTGCATGGATTGATACATCAACACGAAAGGAATTAGTAGCAAAATTCACGGAAAGTATTTCGTTTATAAAAACTGCGGAGACTTATAAGGACACTGAACCTTACGACACACCTATTCGCCTGGTTGAATTACTTCACCCTCAAACTGATTTTGTATGACCAAAGAACAAGCAAAACAAATCGCAGCACTCCTGAATGAAAGAAACAAATTGGTTAAGGAGTATGCGCCTGAAGATGTATTGGCAAAAGAGCAGAACTATGTTTATTCGGATGAGAGGTCAATTATTGTCGCCTGTGCCGAGTCCAAAAAAGTGCAATGGTATCAATGGGAAATTTGCCATGTTTCAGTGGATAAAACTTACGAAGGCAAGGGATTGGGCAGTAAAATATTAAAGCTGGCTGAAAAAAAAGCTATTGAGGGAGGTGCGAAAATTCTCCAATGCACGATTAGATCAAATAATGAATCAAGCTTAAGGCTATTTTTGGCTAAAGGATACACAAAGACAACTTCTTTCTTTTATCCAAACAGTGGAAATTGGGTGCATGTTCTTCAAAAATCGGTGAGCGTTCTTGAATAATAGGTGGGTTAATAATATATGTGTTAATCTCTGTCACTTTCTTCACTGGAAATGCCTTTAATTTTCACGATGCGGTAAGAGGGTTTCTGCTGAAATTTATCAGCGATCTTATTAAAATAATCTTCTCTTATGATTAAATCTGTCCCGGCTAATTTCGGTATCTCCTCAGATAAACGGCTTCCATAACTGCTGCCAAGATAAGACATCATCCAGGTTCGCATTCTCAAGATCACTTCATTGGAATCGTTGATGGCAAACAGACCCGCCTCGTTGTTTTTGACCGTCAATCCAAGTGATTTGACGATGGTAGGATTAAGCCAAAGCAGTTTATAATATTCAAGTTGGTCTTCCTGCGAAAAAGAAAATACGATGGCATCTTCATAATCAAAATCAGGAACCATATCATCCCAGATATAAAAGGGAAAGGTCCTGTAAGTGCTGTATGGCATTACTTCTTCGGCTGTTTCAGAAAAAATTATTGCGCCGTAACTGTTTACAGGCTGGTATCGAAACACGCTTTCCTCTTTTAGCGATTTTTCAAAATGTGCAAGCCTGACCCAGCCATATTCTCTCATCGCTTCAACTATTGTATAGTCATCTTTAAATTCAAAAGGTTTGGGAAGATCCACAGGACGAAAAGTAAAACTGCTTCCAAAGGCAACCATAGCTTCTATATCAATGAACGTAGCATACTTAAACACTGCTTTATGTTCAATTCGCTGCCAGCTTTTGAAATGATTATACAGATCGGTATTCATTAGCTCAAGGAAATATTCTGCTATGAATATATTGGGTACGCTCATTCGGTGTACCCGGCTCCAATACGATTCAAAAAGGTGGCCGTACTTCCTACGGAAACCCGCCATGTGTTTACTAAATACCGGCTCAAGTTCAATACCTGTTTCTGCTATAGGTTGAAACCTTTTATTTATGCCTATAAGAGAATCATATTGTTCCGAACTAAGCGGAGGATACACAATCCCAGGAGGCAGGTGGACTTCGGATAACGGAAGATTGAATAACTGCGATATAATAAAATCAATCAGGAAATAATGTTCGGGAAAGATCGGGCGAATCTCCTTTTCAAATTTTAAATGATAGGAATTGTCTTTATTCTTATGTTCCAGAAGAAGCTGCAGAATAATAACCAACACTGGTTTGAGGAAATTGGTTCGATGAGAAAAGAACCATTTGAACGGCTTTTCAAGTTTTTCAGGTGAGTAATCCAGAATATGTTTCAAGGCCATCGTCACAAGCCTGTAACGCTCTGTCGTTGCGGCATTGAAACGGCAGATCAACATGCAGATAAAGATTTCTTCCTGGTCCATCTCCAATTCATCTCGTAGTACTATTTCCCACTCAATGGTTTCTTTGAACGGCAGCCTGTAACTTGACATTGTCAGTAGCTGGTTCCACATTTCCATGACTACTTCTTTATCGAAATCATTCTCCGAAAGTGCTTTTATAAGATTGGAAGAAAATACCTGGTTGAATCCGATGTCCAATCCGGACGGCATGAGTTCAAATAAAAAATCCATTGTCTTATTGCGGTCAATTTTTATAGCCTCCCGAAACGCTTTTTGATTAACAAAACGTTCAAACCATCCGCCTACATCATAAAAAAAACGGCAAGACCAGTAATAACATTCAATTTCATTATCCGTCTGAAATATAATGTCTATGTCCAATGCATCGGAATACTGCCGGTTATTCTTATTGACAATAGTTTGTATGACCTCTTTTATTGAATGGGTAAGCTCCTTGAACCGTTCAAAATAATAACGTAGTGGAGTAATTTCATCAGTACTCACCCCGTTTGTTTCAACATAATCATTTAACTCATCAATGCTCATTTTCGAAAACTCATCTCTTGAAACAAGGGGCTGCTTGTCCTTGGTAGCTGACTGATTTTTTTCCTCTATCGGGATCACATAGCTCTTGTTATATTGCTTTATAACATTATTAATTCGGTCAGCAAGTTTCGAAGAAAATTCACGATGTTGACGGGGTTGCACTGAAGAACTTATCCTAGCTATCAATTTTTCAGCAAGATCAGGATGATCAATGACAAGTTTATCATGCAGTGACAGGCAGTATGAAATAAATTTTTGTGAATCGTTCAACGGGAAAGTAAAAGCAAGGTAAAACTCAATCATAGAATTAACCTGCCCGTCGGCTTGACTTAATAGATCCACCAGTGAACGTTCCGCTATCCAGTAGTATCTTGATGTTGCCAGATCGTTAAGCAAATAAAGACTCGACTTATGAAAATCAATTCTGAGGAATCGCTCAAACCATAATGCTGGGAAATATTGTGTTTCTTTTCCGTCAGTGTGATTGACAGCAGAATCAGCCAGTATTTTTATCGTTTTAAGATAGTTTAAAGAATTATCCGGATCAATCTGAGCGATCCATTCTACACCTTCAATCGCATCATACAATGTAAGATCTTTTCGCATGGTGTAAGCAAGCAAACATTCAATACCCTTCTTGAAAAAACGATCAGCCTTTTCTATGTCACCTGCAAGACTGAACAAAACAGCAAGTCTTAAGTTATATTCAGCAATGTCGGAATGCAGGCGGTATCCCTCTTTTTCCTGTGTGAGTTCTTCGAACACTTTGTTTATATAGTTACGGTTGACATCGTTAATAAACTCTCCCAATAGCTTAAATAATGTAGCCGTCTCAAGAGGACCCCATGAACTTCGTTGCACAGAGACCGTAGTTTCATTCCCTACTTCTATCAGCATATCAATAATTTCTTTCCATTCATCTTCTGCTTTCAGCAATTCAAGACCTTCCTGTAAGGATTGATATACCAGGTAATTAACTGAGTAGAGATCTGACACCCGTGGTTTACCTAAAAAAGGATCAGTCGAATATTGCAGATAATCAAATGCTTCCTTGACTGCATAGAAGGAGATCTTGGAGGATGATTTTACATTGATAATCTTCAGCCAGTAAATAATCCAGTTATAAAACCAGTTTTTTGCCTTAAACTTATTTATTAACTCCGTCAGAAATTTCCCATCTCCGCTATATTTTCTGAAGCCGGAAAAAAAAATCTCCAATATTTCTGTTTCCCGACTTGGTGAGTGATCGATAGCTAGAATCTTATCTGTTAATTCCAAAAGTTCTTTCTTTGAATAGGATGGTTCAGTGTGCTCTGTATGTATAAGTCTTTTGATGGAGGAGCTTTTTTGGGCTAGATTTTCCAGGTACTCTTTATTTCTATAGTGTACCATTTCATTATAAAAAACATCCAGGAGCTTCTGATGCCCGGATTTCTCTGCCTGTTCCACCATTGAGACCACTCTTTTGGTTTGCTGAAGGATGAGTGCGCCTCGCATATAATAGGTCAAATCCTCATCTTCAATAGTATCGCCTTTTTTGTAAACGGTGATATACTGTTCCCACGGCGCAACAATACCGTTCTTATCGCAGATATAGCAGGCTTTTAGACCATCGCTGACACCAAGCGATGGCTTGCCTTCAAAAAGTAAATAATCACTAACGTAACTAAAGCCGTATATATGTCCAAGTGCTTCAAAGTATAATGCAAAATCGTTCGACAAATTATCACCGGCAGTTGCAATCACTTTATCAATCTCATTGAGCAAAATAAGTTTTGGTAAATCTTTTTCAATACTGGCCGCTTTAACAAAATACCTGTAATTCATTTCTATAAAACTCCATGGTTGACCATGTATCACGCTATCAGTAACAAACGTGTAAGTTAATTTTTGCAGAATCTTTGCGAACTCACCGCTTTCATACAAAAATGACAGGTAATATCTATATGCTTTCCGATACGCAAAGAAGTCTTTTGATTCAAACCAGGTAATGACAGGCCGAAACACTTTTCTTTCAACTGACACCGCCGCCGATTTTAACTGCTCAATGATAAACCTTCTGAAACTTTCATGGTAGATGATATATCCACTTTGAGAATAGTTGCCTTTAAGTACAGGGGACAATATCTCCAATGATTCCCCGACATGATTTCCGCTCCCGGTGATTTCTTCCAACTCCAATTTCGTAAGACTGAAATTTACACCTGAAAGCACTTGTGGAACATCCTCCCGCATATTCAATCGGTTGAGCAAGTATCCATAATATTCAGCAAGGTTAAAGGAATATGGTGGTAGTTTTTCAAGTAATACACCAGCATTTTCAGCACTCTTTCTAACTTCATCCGCCAGGTATTTCAGATATAACGGATTGCCTTCACATTTTGCAAAAAGCATAGCGGACAGGAAA
Organism: Lacibacter sp.; assembly: GCF_035299325.1. Taxonomy (GTDB): domain Bacteria; phylum Bacteroidota; class Bacteroidia; order Chitinophagales; family Chitinophagaceae; genus Lacibacter. Next base: position 142,500 of record NZ_DATGWT010000033.1, read on the forward strand.
CTGCTATTGCGGACTACCCGATTTTTGATTTTTATCTTTCGCAACAGCGCCTTAACATCCTCTTCATCCCAGGAAGGCATAGAAACTCTGTGAAAGGAGGCAACGTTATCTAACTGCGGTATATTCTGTGACGTAATGATCACTTTAACATGAGGAGATACAATCAATTTTTCCAGGCTTTCTATAATAGCAACATCCTGTAAGGAGATATCCCTTGCAGACCGGAAATTGAATACCCGTTCAATATGGTCTAAGCCATCCACAATCACATAAGTGGGTTCGTTGATGTTTTTCAGAAGGTTATTCAACTCGCTGAGTGAACTGGCATAGTTGTTTTCCTTAAATTGTTTGAGCTCGGGGAAGGCAGTAAGAATGTCATGGATCAGGTTTCCGTAAAACACATTCAGTTTAATACGCTCTTTTTGCAATAGATCATCCAATCCAGTATAGCAATAATGCTTCACTGAACGAATTCCTTTTTTCTTAAGATACGCCTGTAAGTTTTCTATCAACCATGACTTTCCGCTTCCAGGCTCACCTACCAGAACTATTTTTCCGAAATTTTCAATATCGTTTACAAGCCTTTCCAACATCCCTTTTCTTTCCAGGTTTTCACTTCTGATGATTGGAAAATTTTGTTCAATAGTCCCGTAATCCGTTCTGATATTTAATTCATGTAAAATACTTTGCATATCAAGAACAGTTCCTTTGCTTCTTGCACTTTTAATCAATGCAGTCAGTGATAATATTAAATGATCTGGTCTTATATGGTCGTTGGGGAAAATACCTATACCTAATTTTTTTGTCTGTTCGATCACAAGTCTTTCCAGTTGCCCAGGATTATTCAGGCTCAAATTAAATTTGGGTAATTCGGTTTCGATTTTCAATTGTTGGGAAAATTCAAGGAATTGATTTCTGTCTATTTTAGCCGCCTCTTTTCTGAACCGTTTCCATGAACCAATCGGCAGCGGCTGTCCCGCAGGCCAGATGGCTTCTCCATTTATTCTAAATACTTTGGTAGTAGCGTTTGCAAAAGACCCTGCGCCAGCAACAGGCTCGATAAAATCTACAAGCTTATCTTTTGGTGCATTCCACGCAAGACAAAGTCTGAATTCAGTTAAATTTTTCCCCGGAGTAGCATTCCAGTTTTCATACAGCTTATCGAGAGCGATCCCATAAGCTGCATCACTGGCTATATCACCTTTTTGAAAAGTATGATCGGATTCACCACTATACTTGATCTGGATTTTCTTTTGCCCTGCCTTATTCTTTATTTTCAGATCATCAATTCGGTCACCGCCAAACTCCTTTTTGTCAATATGAAATTCACTCTCATTTTCCGCCAGAATCTCATTCAGTATAAAGTAGGCCGTTAGTAAGTCTTGGTATTCGTATCCTTCATGTGCCTTTGCAAGTGCCATAGATAATTTTTCGTCTTTATTTTCAAAAATAACTCTTAAAGCAACGGAAATATACTAAGATAGTTAGTAAATTCAGGCCCAGATTGCAAAAAGTTTAGAAAATGAAGCAACCCCGCCAGGAAGTGAAAATGAAGCACTTTGCCTTTGAGTTCGATCAAAAGGAAATTCCGACATCGCTGGAAGAAAGAATAAATGTACTTCGTCAAATCGGAAAAAAGGCAAAAAGTGATTTTCAGGAAAAATATGCTCGATTAGCTACTTGGTTCAAGGAATACAATGCACTTTATTTGCTTTCCTTTTGTTTAAAATACTTTATGGCCTATGAAGATGGCCGTGACGAAGAGGTAGAAAAAGGCCATCTCGAATTTCCGCCGCATTTTCAGGAAATTCTCCAGGCATTTGCCCTTTCGTCTGATCAGTCTATTACAGCAAGACCCCTACTGGATCAGGCTACAAAATTTAAAAAGGATATGAGAGAAGTAGGTGATGCTATGCTCTGGAAAATGTTCGACATACCAGAAGATATTACCACGCAGAAGGATGCCAGCGCTTTTCATTTAAGAACCGAAATGATGACCCATACGCTGGCGGTTAGAGGATGGGCCTACGATCATCAAATAAAAAGAGTAGTTCAGGATTTATGTTCTTTAATTAATGAAGATTTCAATAGAGTATTTGGCATGCCACCCATTCCTGTGTTTAAATTGTTTTATACATTAATAGATAAAGTCACTGACAAACTAAATGCACACGAGGACAAACTTCACAAAGCACTTACGCCTAAAACATATAATGAGATATTTGATGCTTACGAAAAAGAATTTTCTCATGTTGATAAAATAGACCCAAAAGGGCGGGACAAAATGTGGAAGCATTTTGGTGAAAATTTAGAGTATATGCAGGTGGCCATGGTAACACATGCTGATTTATGTCTGGATAAGATTTTCACCTTTACTGCTGATGAAATAGCAGCTTACTCCGAAAACGAGTTGTCCATAGAGCAAGTCATTCTCATTTTTGATAAACTGTCTTATCAGTTTGGTGAACTGAAAGATTTCAATACCGAGCATTTTGTTTTAGATAATCCGGTACATAAGAAACCCTTTATTAAAGTGGATGGAGATAGTTATTTTAGTTCTCTATGGAGTCATCTTCCCCATGTTAGCATTCGAATATTGGAGGCACTGGTAAATGAGGATAAAAATCTCAATTCAAAATACAACGAGGCGAAAGCGGACTATCTGGAGAAAGAAACAGAAAAACTTTTCCAAGCAAATTTTCCCGGAGCCCAAATCTATTCCGGAAGTTTATGGACTGATCCTATAAGTAATAAACAGTACGAAAATGATCTCTTGATTGTGCAGGATGGCTTTGCTATTATCGTTGAATGTAAATCAGGAATAGTGACACAAGCTGCAAAACGTGGTGCGCCGGATAGATTATTTAAGACATTGAGGGGTCTGATTGAGGAACCTTCTGAACAGGCCCTTCGGTTTATTCAGTTTTTGAAAAGAAATGATCAAGACGTTAGTTTGACCGATAAAAACGGACGAAAATTTTCGTTGGATAAATCTGGAATCAGATATTTTATTCCTCTTGGCGTGACGTTTTCTCAGCTTGGGATAATCGGAACTAATTTGAAATTATTGGTGGAGGCAGGCGTTACCGATAAAAAAGTAACAGAACTTATAACCTCCATTAATCTTCCTGATCTTCAGATTATTTTTGACGTTCTTGATTCGCAAGCCCAAAAAATACATTATTTGCAGAAGCGAAGAGAGTTTGAGGTAAATAATCAATTTAGCGGGGATGAAATGGATTTACTTGCTTTCTATTTGGACACAGGATTTAATCTTGGCAAACGGGAATATGAAGAAAAATGGTTTTATAATTTGGTAATGAAATCAAAGGAAATTGACCCGTATGTATTGAATAAAGAAGTAGGTATTGAGAGTAAAAAACCTGAATTGTTGATGACTAAATGGTGGAAAGATATTTTATCTTTTATTGATCTTCGTAAACCTCAAACCTGGCTAAACTCATCTTATGTGCTACTAAACTTTCATCATGAAGAACAGAAGAAATTTGAAAGTATGTTTAAAGAACTGGTAGCACAGATAAAAGCCGGTAAGACTACTCATAAGCACAATTGGGTAATTTTTTCTTCTGTAAACCCTAATCATAGATTTATGCTTTATGCATATCCTTACGCTAAGATCGATACAGCAGAGCGAAACGCTATCATGCAAGATATCCTTACGCATGACATGCCTGACGGAACAAAAGGAGCATTATTAATTGCTATCAACATTGATAAAGAACATTATCCCTATAGTGCTCTTGCTGCAAAACTAAATTCTGAGCTTTTTGATTCTAGTTTTTCGGAAATGATCGTTTCTTAAAAATATATAATTGTTCTACCAGCTTCAGGGTACTTGGGCATCTTCGTTGCGTCCCAATCCGTTCATCGTCCATCTCACGGAGCAGCAACCTATTTTGCAATCAGTGATGATGTTAAACAAAGAGTTTCTAAAATAAAGCTAATTTAGCTGCAAGTATAAATGGTATTACGTCTAAAAGAGAATAAGCCAGGAATCAAAATGTTGACATATAACGAACGCATAGAATTAAGGGACAAGCTGGCAAATGGCGAAATTGGAATAGAACTCGCACAAACACAATATTGGAATGATTTCAAAGAAGGACAAAAATCTTGGCATACAAAGGACTGGAAAGAAAGAAGGGCTAAGTTCATTAAAGACAAATGTCAAATATGCACTAGCAAAGAGACCTTAACGCTACAGCATCTTTCTCACCCCAGGAAGTACTCAGAATATCTGACAGAAATAAGAAGGAAAAATGCTAAAAATTATATAGACGCTAATCCCCAAATTGATAAAACCGAATTTACCAGCCACATACAGGAAAAATATGAGTACGTGCCTGTTCCTTTCTGTCCAAATTGTAAATGGAGCAATCCTAACGAGAGAGTGAGAAAAGTTCCAAAATATCGTTGCCCAGGTTGTAAGCAGGAATTTGACGTCCCTATTTACATACCATTGGATGCGCTAATTTCAATCTTTTATGAGAATGAAGATGCATTGGAAGTCCGGGATAAATGCTTTATATCAAAGCAGTGGAGAAATGCCCATAACCTGTCAAGTGTTAGGTATTGGTTGCAAAGAGAGCGGGCAACCACAAAGGACACTTCGGCCATTGAGAAAGAAGCATTTTTACTTTATCTAAACGATGACATCAAATATCTTTCCTTTGAAGATACGATAACAGCTTGCAGAAGATGTGCCTATAAATTTGATATAAAAAAAATGGATTTATGTCCTAATTGTAATGAATATTACAAAGGAATTCAGTATCCAACCTGCATTCAATGTTTACCTGAAGAAAAACGAAAAGCCGCATTAGAAAGTATCGAATTTGGGAAGCAGTGGGAACAAATGCATAGGGATTTGGAAATTGACTAACTAACACCGCTACTACATAATTTGCTTCATCGAGCCTGAAGATCTTCGAAGTCTTCAGGTTTTTTATTCCTACATCTTTTCCTTTTACACCACCTCACTTTTTTCTGTTTAACTATTTTTGGGGCTTAGAATACGCTCCGTTAATTGTGTAGGGCATTTCCCATCCATGATGTTTGGTCTGCAATCCTCATACTTCTTTCTATCAGATCACCTCCTTCATCACAACTAACTTTTATTTGTTTTCTATATAAGTATAACCACAAAGAGTGATGATTTCGAATCCTTCATTTTTTGTTGAAGCGATAGCAGCCATTTGCTTCCCTGAGGGAAGAAACCCTATTGCAAAAGCAAATGACTGATTTTCTCCGGTCTTTCCGATAAATTCCGCTAATTCATCATCTGAATACTTTAGCCCTTCAAATTTTACATCTAAATCCACCAGTATATCCCAGATTCGTAAATTAACTGTCTTCGAATCGACCGGAGTAATTTCTAATAAGGGCTTACTGATCGCCATTATAGCCAACTTATTATAAGCCTCATCTGCTTCGCTCCGGAAAATATGATCATAGTTCTCGAAGATCAGAACCACGACAGATGGTTCCTTTTCATTTCTACCAGCAGCAAACTGAACTCCTTTTGCCTGTTCAAATGATTTACTTAAATCAAATTCACCAAGACGCATCAATTGCACATTATATTCGTAATTTCTTCCCGCTGCCGATTGTCCTGTCCAAACTCCTGTTGTTATGAACTTGATTTGATTATCTTTTATTTTCTTTAGTGGAGGGTAATCAGTTTCAGTTCTACCGGTCTCCAGTTTCATTGCTATATCAGTATCAATAAATTCAAGTTGGAGATAATACTGTTGCGTTGTTTCATCGACATAAATTTTTATATCAAAAGCATTTTTCTGAAGTATTTCTAATAAGTTATTACTTCCTTCTTTCTCCTTACAGATCAATATCAAAAAGTCTTGTCCTGTGGGTAAAGTTTGAATGGATATGTCATAACACTGTACTGCATTCAGGTCTTCTATGGCTACTTGCTTCTTCATATTTTTTATCCGATTATAAAATTTGGGGATTCCTTTTTAAATCATTGTTATATCAATAGTTGCCCCGGCACAAATCTACTGGCTACTTATGTTTATTTTTGCTGGAATTAGATACAATATTACTTATAATAGAAGATTTGATTTCAATTCGAAATGATGAGCATTCATAAACTACACATATTTGCCAAGAACAGAGATGCTATCGCAACTCAAAAAGGCTACGCTTTCCAGCAATTAAAAACAATAGAAGACTGGATTCAAAACAGAATTGCAAATAGTGACGATGTCATCTACTGTGACTACGAAGATGATATTTTCGCAAGAGATTTAAAGCAGGGCACATCTAAATTTACACAGGTTAAGCTTTATAGCACCGATTTTTCATTTCTTTCCGATAGTATCAAAAAAGCCATCGGTCATTTTTTCATGCTGTATGTAAAAGGTGACTATGCGTTTGATAAAATGGAATTTAATTTTGAGACCAATGCATCAATTGTTAAAAGAGTCGTTAAAGATAATGATGCTGATCTCCTTCAGGAATGGAGTGACAACCAAGGGAAAATTAGCGAGGAGTTGTTAGGGAACATACGTACAAGAGTAAAAAAGATTCTTGATGAGTATATTGATGAAATGTTTGAGGAACTCAAAGACAAACAGGAGGCAAAGAGTGATATTCAACAGGCAAGGATTGTATATAATGAACTTAAAGATGGTGATTTTGATGCCTTCATCCATTGCATCAAGTGGCAATTCGATGGCTTAGAAACTAATATTGCGGTGCAGCAAATTGTCTCAAGGATCGAAGGCCTGATCTCTAATATCCCACTTCCGCTTGATGAAAGCCGTAACCAAATACATATTGCCCTTCTTGTAAAAGAAGTTTATGAAAGATCTATACAAGATAATCCCGAAGATCGGAAGCTGAGCAGCGATTTGTTGGATTCAGTTCTGTTAAATGCAGGAGGAACGGAAGAACAATGGTATGCAGAAACCCTCCAGCAATTTAAATCAGGGAATATTGTCGAATTCTTTTTCCTGGGTGAATTTCAAGCTGCGATTAATGGTGCCAGGTACTGCCGTTGGAACATGGAAGATGACGGACATGAAACCTTTTGGCTGGATTTGTTAAAACATTATATCGGGCTACCTGATATACCACTCCCATACAAGAGAAAAGCCATTTATGAATTTCTCTTTTTAAAAATAGGTCATAACCCTTTGGAGGAAAGAGAAGAAAGTGCCATTGCCGGTGATATTGATTTGGTCAAATTTTATATCGACCAATGGGAACATCGAAACAATTTGCACGATATCGAAGATGACATTACATTACTTCAATTATTGCAAGCCCAGGTTTTAGGGTTTTCACTTGCGCTGCCTGACATTGATGTAGCCGAATGGCAAAATACGATAGAAAAGTTTTTGGATGAACAAATTCAAAAAGAAACAAATGTTGACATAAAGTGTGAGTTACTGGAGCTTCGTGGACATTTAGCACATCAAAGTAACATTCACAATCCAGTCGAGAGTTTCAAAGCTTCTTTTGATTTCTACAGAAAAATTATTCCTCTATTAGGAGAAGCAAGGTTCTATTCCCTTGGAAAATTATACGGTCAAATGAAAGCGATGATCAAAATGCTTACTTTATACGGCATAGATGATGGCTTGATTGAGATGGTGGATCAGTTTATGAAAGAAATTCAGGATTATGCTGAAAGGACTGGTCAAAGACATAGGGCCGCCCATGACCTGGTTGAAAGAGGTGCGATTCATCTGGAACATCTGGATGTGTCCAATTATTTGAGGGCGCTTGAACTCTTTCACCGGGCAAAAGAGTTATGGCGGCTGGAATATACCAAAGAGGGTTATATACTTTCACTTCTTAATATCGCGCAGGTTTACAATTCACTTGGCATGAGCTACGCTTCAAAGTACTATGCACTAGTGGCGTTGTGGAGTACCTGGCATTTTTCGGATCCTGCATTATACAAACGGTTACCGCAGTCTTTAGTGCTAATTTGTGACTGTGATTATTCGCATGGAGCGTGGATGAACGCACTAGAGGACTTCAACCAATACCTGATGACCAAAAGAGAGTTTGACGAGAAAGGTTTCGATATGGGAAACGATGAAATGTATCAACGATCAATATTTAATATTGTAAAAATATTTCACGCAATACCCATTATTCATCCTGAATTGCTGCCGTACCTGGATTTATTAAAAAAGAAATGGGGCGTCATTTGGGAAGAACAGATTGAACCAGCAGTTCAACATATGAATGAGCAAATTAAGGGAACTGATAGTTTCAAAAAGATATTGGCAAGAGATATTCGAGATGTCCCATTGAATGACGTTGGCGCAAAACGAATAATTAATTTTAATTCGTTGAACCTTGATTGGAATATTGAGTTTAATAACGATGAAACAATGACTGCAATCGGGGAAGAATTTGTAAGTTTCCTTCAGGTTGCACTCTGCGAAATTGCCCGAATCAACAATAAACTTTTGGTTGCGGATCAAACCATTAAGATTTCAGTAAAGGAAGGCCATTTTCAAAAAGAGAATCCCAGTATAAATAGCTGGGTCATTACCATACCCAAGTTTGATAGCAAGGTTGAAAATGAAATTCAGACTCATTATGTTTATATCGGGGCATTAATAAAATCAATACTTCAGCCCGCAAGTAATTTATCAAAAGAGGAATTCAATAAATTTTATTTTGATCAATTATTGAAAAAAGAAGATTTCGATAAAAAAGCTTTAGCAGGAGCTGCTTACCAAAGAATATTTAGAAACTCCATTGGAAATCTTTCGTCTGAAACACCGAATAGAACGTCTTTTGGAAGCTTGCCAGAAAATACGTTGACAATGGTTTATCCTCACTATTTAATTTGATGTCATTCGATCTGTATAAATAACTAATCTTTACATTTATATTAAAATTCTAATTGCCTCCATTTTCAATTCAAAATTGCTAAATATGGCACAACCTGCTCAATTGCAAACGGCCAACCCACTTTGCATCAGATCAGTTTAAGTTTTCACATGCACATTTTTCAGTTTTTCCACCTCCTCTCCAATCATCTTTTTGACTTCCATCTTCACTTGATAAAAATTATCCATTACCTGCTGCTGTGTCACGTTATAAATAACAGGTATGTTTTTGTAAGCAGTTGCCTCCGCATTTAACTTTCCTGCATCGTTGATAATCTCTGCATGAAACATTTTCAGCTTAATTTTCTCATCAGGGTTATCAGCAACTAACCCTACAAACTCTCCAGAAGACAATGCAGCGATCTTGGATGCGGGTATTGCTGCTTCCAACTGTTTTGAATGACTGATGGATGTATCTGTACGATTGATTGAAACACTTTGCCTGTCCTGCATAATTTTTCCAAAGCGTTCACTTAACAGTTTTGAGGTCTCTCCCATCACCTGTCCGCTGATGATATTACCTGTAATGTTGACAATCACATCTGCCTGTTCACGTCCATAATCTTTTTTGAGCTGACTGAAATCCTGCATGGCCAGTGTGGTTGCCACTTTGTTACTTCGTGCTGTTGCAATGAGACTGTCAATGTTATTAAAATAGATCGTCGGAAACTCATCAAACACCAGACTGCATTTATGCATTCCTTTTTTGTTAACCTGTCGCACAAGTCTTGAAACATACAACGATAAAACTGCACCATAGATCTGTTGTTTCTCAGGATTATTACCAACACAAACAATTTTCGGATTCATGGGATTGTTGATGTCGAGTGTAAAATCATTCCCACTTAATACCCAATATAACTGTGGTGATGCGAGTCTTGCCATACCAATTTTAGCAGAAGCCACCTGCCCTTCGAGTTGTTCCATTGCATCGTTCTGATAAGCAGTAATGAAGGGGTTAACTAATACTTCAATCTCCGGTTGTGTGTTCAGCACAGGGAATAATTCATCGTATTCCGACTGCATCAGTTCAATCACGTGTGGCAGTGTACAGTATTTTCCATTGGCATATTTTCGAAGGAACCAGATGATGGCTGTGACAAAATTGATTGGTGACTCTACAAAGAAGTCTCCTTGCTTATTGATCCATTCACGATTGAGTCCCAACAAAATTGTACGTGCACTTTCGGTGGCATCGGTAATATCATTCATGGTGGAAGGATCAAGCGGATTACAACGATGTGATACGGAGAGATTATCAAAATTGATCACATAGAACCAAGGCTCTATCGCATAACGATGTTTGTTTTGAAGCAGCCAGTTGTAAACAATTCTACTCAGGTCATCGTACTTAAAATCATAGACAAACATGGCAAAGCCCTTTTCAATATGCTGTTTGATCACATGCTGGATCACAAACCAGCTCTTACCTGCACCGGGGCTGCCGATCACAAGCAGCCCCCGAAATGGATTAATAATATTGACCCAGCTCTTCCGCAGCTTTCCTTTGAGATTATAAACAGCAGGCAGGTTAATGGAAAACTCGTTGGTCAGTAAGCGTTCTTCCTGCGGGAAGGTTTCATTGAGGGAGTTGAACACATCATCGGTTAGGTTCAGTTTGATCAAACGGCTGAGTAAATTACCACCCGCAAGGATCAATAAAAATCCAATACCGGTAACCAGCATATACACGACTGCAATTGTTTCAATTTCATCATTTAGTTTTAATAACCAACTGCTTCCGAAAAACAACATCAACCCGATCAGCAAATAAGCAGCGATGGTTCGTTTGTTAATCTTCTCCTCTTTTTTGCCTTGTGATCCCAACAAAGAAATCAGCAGCAATCCAAGTGCAATCAATTTTGATTTCAACAAGCCATCAAACAAACCCGTCCCGCTGATGTTTTTCAGTAGCCTATCTGTGATGGTACTGGTGATTTCCCATTGCACAAATGCCTGGTAACAGAAATAATAAAAATGCAGCAGCAAAATAAAGATGCCTGCAAACCTTGTGAGGTCGATTATTTTGCGCAATCCCTGTTCGTTTTCTCCCGTAACTGACATAGATTATTTTTTATAGGTTATGCATCCGGGTTCTTCCGTTTTTTCTTTCGCTTCTTTTTCAGCAGTGAGTATGGCGTGTTCCCAGATTGTTGGTCAGGCGTAATTAGGATGTTAAGCAAATTGTCCTTTGATGGAAATATTGTGACTGACTTTTCCTGGCTTTTGCCCATTCGTATTTCTTCGCCTGATGTTTTACTGTTATCAACATCAATCGTTTTTTCTGCATTTTTAACTGATGGGGTTGCAAGTTTCGATTGAATAGCTGCAACACTATATCCTTTTCCCAATTCACTACCATTAAACACACATTTATTCTGGTTATCGACGAACGTAATTCCATACAACCTGCCTTCCGCATTCTGACGAAGTAAGGTGTAGATGTTTTTTTGTCTTAATAATTCCGTTAATTGATGGACTGTTGACGGAGACTGTGCAAGACATTCCACCAGCTTTGCTTTTACAAATGGTTTTAAGGATTCCTTTGCTGCTTCATTTGCCTTGATTTTTTTTCCCAGGTTATCCAGTGTTGGTTTACACCCAATTGAACTTGCTTTGATGGGCACACCTGTTTTATTTCCGCTTGCATCCAATACACGGTAAATAAGCCCCCGGTTTTTGTAGATCCTTCCCTCCTCTTTTCCACGGTCAGCAACAACATTAAATTGTTTGAGTGCTGCATTAAATTCCGGAAGAGAACAAAATTTATAATTGTTGAATACTGCTGCGACAACGTTTGCGATACCACGATGGATTTCTGATTTTCCGTAGATCACTTTAACTGCATCAAGAGGTTTGATTGGAAGACTTCTTAAATGTTGCTGACGTTCTGCCCGCACCAGTCCATAAGTTGCTTCAATTTCCTTTCTTGCCTTTTCGGATTGATTCCTGCCGATATTGTGCGTGTTAATTCTACTGCCATCTGCTTTGATCGTTGTACTCACAATATGAATATGCGGATGGCCTGCATCTTCGTGTTTGTATACCAGATAAGGTTGCCCGCCAAAACCGATCTTGTGCATATAATCTGCAGCGATCTGCAATAGTTTATTTTCATGGTGATTTTCCGATGGATCGAAGTTGAGTGAAACATGCAGTGTCTTAGTCATTGCCCTTTCATTCAAACTGTTCCGTTGTTCAAAACCTGCGAGCTTCTGATAGAAATTTATTTCACCGGATTCCTGTAAATAATTCACAGCCTGCAAACAAACAGCACTACCCTTCTGCACTTTTTTTTCATTGTAGTTCAGTGCAGCTTCTATACTTCGTGGTATGGTTATTTTTGCAACCATTGTTCGTAGAGTTGATTCATCCGATTTTTGATTTCATCTACTTTGTAGATTAATCGTTTTTGCAGACCATCATACTGCTGTATCCAATCCCTGAACTCAGGTATCCTGTCAAGGATATGTAGTTTGTGCACTGCCTGGTTAAAATTGTTGCCGATTGCGTTGAGTTCTTTTTTCAGGTTCAGCATATCCATCAGAAAATCATCCGCACTTTCATTACGGTACTTGACAGTAACAGGTTTTTGCAATGCAACTTTCCGCAGGTAACTGCCGGTGTTTTTTTCTGTGGTTTGCTTTCTGCATTTTTCCAGCAGTTTGTACTCCTGCTCATTCATTCTGACCACCACCATTTTTCTTCTCACCTCTTCTTCACGTTTCTTCATGGTTTTAAGTTTTCTGTTTCAATTCCCCGAAGCGACTCCGGAGCGAAGGGCAAGATGACCCAAACGTATAACGTTTGTACATCTTGCCATGTGCAAGACCGGGCACATTACTTCCTTCGGTAATCTTAGATTTTTGAATGCTGATCCTTCAATTAAAAAAGGCATCTGCACACTCACCATCAACAGCTTCATGACCGCAAATCCGATGCTGTTTATAAGTTTTGCCGGACTGATATTTGGTCATCTGCATAAAAGAATTATTATTGTCCAATGAGGGATCAATTGAAGACTGCTCTTGGCAAACAAGTCGTACTGGATGACGGAAGGAAATTCCAGTATGTAATCTACATGGTTGAAGTTATGAATGCATTGGGTGCAGTAGCAGCAGTTTTGAAAGAATATTTAATTACCAGTGAGGATGGTAGTTCTTATAAATCATACAAAACAAAAGAGGGAAACTGGTACGATCTTGATGTGCAAAATAACCCTCCTGAGCAAATTATTTTGCAGCGGTTAAAAAGAGCGATTGACGCCCAGGTCAACGAGGTTTCTGAATAAAAAAAGGGACTATAAAAGCCCCTCATCTGCAAAGCTGTAATATGCTTCGCTGGTTAGAATAATATGATCCAGCACGGAGATATCATGATAAGCAGCCGCTTCTTTTATTTTGCGTGTCAGTTGCTCATCCGCACGGCTTGGAGTAAGGTTTCCGCTTGGATGGTTATGACATAAAACGATTGCAACGGACAAGGATTTAAGCGCTGCTGCCAATATCAATCTCGGGTCGGCAACTGTACCGGTAATACCTCCTGATGATACTTCATACACACCAATAATTCTGTTTCCCCTGTTTAATAAAAGCACTTTAAATTCTTCGAGCATATCCATTTTATTTGCATCCCATAACTGACGCATGATCTCATAAATATCCTTTGAAGAATTTATTTTGGGTCGTTCGGAAGCCTTTATTTTTGTTTTGTACACAAGCTCCACTTCGGCCACTTTTGTCCAGTCCGGTAATTGCAATGTTTGTTCCATGACATTCATTTTAGAATTGAAAAAATTAATGATGGAACCAGCTCCGTCTTTTAGCGACAAAGACCATGAAGCAACGGAATAAATCAATTCTCAAAGAATAACAGCGCAGCTTTGTTTATGCCGGAATTTCATGGTCGCCACGGAGCTAAAAGGCGAACTTTGTGCAGGCATGAATGAAGAAAAACAACTGTACTGATTTTAACTTTATACGACAATAAACGCCAAGCTGCACCGCCATTTTGCAAACTCGTATGGAATAATGCGGGACAGCTTTTTTAAAAGAAAAAGGGGCACTTTGCGTGCCCCTGATTTGATTAATTCAGCAGATTAACAGATGCTCCTTTTGCAAAATCAGTACACAACTGAAAAGTTTTCTGTGCTCTTAGTTGTGCTGTGCCACCATACAACAAGGATTTCATTTTTGCTTCATTGTCTTTGTAATTCCTGACGTTTTGAAAATAACCTGTGATAGCATTGTACGCACCAAATACGGTACCTTTTGCAGTATCGAGTTGTTGCGACGGGCTGCACATATTTTATTGGTACACATCATCACAGATATTTTTGAAACTTGTACTTAATTCATCGAGTTCGCCCTTCTGAATGTTCTGCAAGACTTCCTTGTTGGGAACCATTGCGAGTTGTATCAATTGTTGCACTTCTTTATCCGTGATACGAACCTTTGCCCACTGGTTGAATATTCCTTCCAGTTGTACAGAAAGCTGGTTCGAAATACCCATCACTTTATGTGCTTCTTCCAACCTTTCTTTTGCATTGGCTGTATGGCGGATTTTAATGGAATTACTACAGTTTCTGAGTGCTGCGTTCAACGTATTATTGCAAACGATACGAATGGGTGTAAATGCTGCCATGATACTGCCGAACCCGTCATGCGAAGTAGTGAGAAATAAATACTTTTCAATTAAGTCATCGCTACCTACTTTGATATAGCCGGGCAGCTTCGCTGTTATAAAAATCTTTTCACCTTTACCAAGTGCGCCTGCTGTTTCGTATTGAATACCATCCCCCTCTACAATTGCATCAAAAAAACGAAACGCATCTGTATTCTGTACTACTTCATAATCCTTACCTAAACGATCACCAAGTATTGCAGCTGTATCGGGGCGATAGGTGTAAAAGGATGTTTTAGAAACTACCTCAGAACCATCATCTAACCTGTGTGTATTTGGTCGTTTACAAACTTCAAAATCAAGTCCTGCAAACTGCAATGCTTCTGTGCTGTTGGGATAGTCCTGCACAATTTGCCCCAATCCATGCCATGCTTTTTCTTTTACGCTGAAAAAACTGTGCTTTCCCGTCTGTTCGTTAAGATGAATATTGTGTGCCATTGTTATAATTGTTTAAGATGTAAAAAAGAAAGGCAGCACAACACAAAGCATCATGCTGCCCTATTTCTAAAATGGTAAATCATCTGTTGTTTCTTTCACAGCTGCATCTGCTGCTGAGGTTTCTGTACGAGATGAACTTCCGTGAAGTTTCAGGACATTGACATGAAAGTTTAATCTGGCTTTTGCTTCGCCATCTTTGCCAGCGTATGCGTCTGCGCCGATGCGTCCGTAGCATTCCACCAATGTTCCTTTGGTGAGATAGGCAGCTACTCCCGGATTGATCCAGTAAGAGCAGTTGATGTAGGTCACAAACCGTTTCACTTCATCCGTTCCTTTTGCTTTGTAAGTGTCATTAATTGCAATGGAAAAGTTCACCACTTTTTTCCCTGCCTTTGTTTCATTAACTGTTGCGTCTGCGGTCATCCTTCCGATAATTTCCATAACATGAAATTTTATCCCGTTAGTTATCGGGAGTTAAAAAATGATTGTTAAATGAATTCGGCTTCGCCTCATTCATGTACCCATAGCGACCAGGCATTAGGACTGCGTAGGAGGAACAAGGTTTTTCAAATAAAATACGACCACATTAAAGGAGCGTCATGAAAGAAAACAGGTGGAGATTTTTTTGAAAACCGCAGGCGATTGAGTTAAATAAATGATAGTGGAAACAGACCTTGTTCCGCACAGAGCAGGCCAATAAATTTGCGGAAGGGTTGATTGAATGAAGAGCGCTATTTAAAATTCAGTATATAAAAATCTTTGATTGCTGTTGACAAGGAACCCAGTCATCGGCAATCACAAGTATCATTGTCCATAGGAGCTCGCCCAGTCTAGTTGCAGGAAGCAGCAAGAAATAAAACGGGCGTGCTGCAAGGTTTCACAAAAGACCATTTGATAAATTATAGAGCATAACCGATTTTTTGCAACTTGTATTATAAAAAATAATACAATTCACAAACCAGGAAGCTAATGAAAAAGTACATGCGATGATTCAAAATGATTTTGGTTAACGATTTTAGCAGCTTTAATCTTTCGCCTTTGCTTTCCATACAGATTTCATGTTAAATGCTGTACTATTTATAAATTATTTGCATCGCATTAATACTCTTGTTCTTTGTTCTCTATTTTTTGATAACGCTTTTCCATTATTATGCTGTACAAAGTATTAATATCGGTATCTAGTAAACTTACCAGTATGTGAACCGGAGTACCTGATCTTTTATAATTCAACCGCATGGCTATTCTTTTGATGAGCAATTTTTGCCTGTCAATAAACTGGTCAGGCTTTTTTACCATAATAAGGAAAAAAAATTTGCACCTGAATAGGAACGACTTATCTTCTTTATTTCAGTCCAGGTTATAAACCCTGCAGAAATAGCAGATGAGTAATCGTATAATCCTTTGTCAGTAATGACAAGTCCAGCTTTATTTTTTATTGCTTTTGGTAAAAGGATTAGGAGGAGAAGTCCAAAAAACGAGGTACTTACAACACCTAGAAACAATAAAAATAGTCGTAAAAAAAACTGATTCTTTGCCATTAAACCAATGTAAATAAAAAAAACTCCAGCACACACAAATGCAAGTGCGCCAAATGTATATATTAACAACTTACCCCTGTTAAATAGAATTTTAATATCCGGCTTCATTATCCCAAATTACAGAAATTTAGAGTTATCAAAAAAGGTATTACAGTTAACAACATCATCCGATATATTAAGGGACAGTTTCTAAAAAGGATAGGGGCATGTCTCTATCCCCCTATTCGACCCATCAGTTCAACAAACTGATCCTCTCTCCTTTTGCAAAATCTGTATACAACTAAAATGTTTTCTTCGCTCGTAAATATGCTGTACCGCCATGCAAAAAGGTCTTGAGTTTTGCTTCCCATCTTTGTAAGTACGAACATTTTGAAAACAACCTGTGATTGCATTGTAAGCAAAAAACGCTGTTCCTTTTGTTAATTCCAGTTGTTGCGAAGGGTTACTCATATTATATGCATATACATCCTGACAGATGTTTTTAAAACAGGAACTTAATTCATCCAATTCTACTTTCTGAATATTCTGTAATACTTTTTTATTAGGAACAATTCCAAGTTGAATCAAATTGCTGTATTTCGGTATCTGTTGAACTAACCCTCGACCATTGGTTAAGGATGCCATCCTTTTGTACTTTTGAAAAAAACTTTTCGCCCTTACCGAGTGATCCAGCTATTTCGTATCGGATAACATCTCCATCAACAATGGCATCAAAAAACGGAAGAATGCAGTATCAATATTTTTATCAATTGTACTAATTATCTGCCCATTCTCTGCCTGAACCTCTAATAAATAGATGTATTCACAGAGGCCTGAATCCAAATTGACAACAATATTAAAAATACCAGCAAAGACTAGCTCAAAAATTAACATATGTTAAGAAATACTTACTGCTCGTTTAATCTATTCTTTTTTACAATAGTTTTAATCCGTAAAATAAAAGATAAGATTTTAGCATTACTTTAAAACTGTTTTACTGAATGATATTGGAACTATTTCGTTCAGAACCGCCTACCAAATAAAACGTAGTATGTCCCTTTTTAACCTTGTCCGTTTGTGACGCCTTATTGTCCTTTCAAGTTGAAAAAAAGTATCGTTATTTTTGCTACAGCAATATGAAAAAAATAGCCTTTATCATCCCTCCTTCAGTTGAGCTATTAGACCTTGCGGGCCCCATGCAGGTTTTTACCGAAGCTAAATTTTACGGGTTCAATGTTCATCTTGAGTTCTACTCTTTCGGACAAAAGATCAAAAGCTCTGCAGGATTGCCTTTTGGAGAAATTTATCATTACAAAAAAGTAAAATTACAATCAGGGGATTTGATCCTGATCCCCGGTGCAAATTTCGAAAGCTTAAATAAACAACTGGAAAAGGAGAAACATTTTTTCAAATGGCTGGCAGATTATGCTGAAAAGGAAGTAACCATTTGTTCCGTATGTAATGCAGCATTTATGTTGGGGGAAGCTGGGTTATTGAAAAACAAAGAATGCACCACCCACTGGCGGAGGGCAGAAGCTTTACAAAAACGCTTCCCGGATGCAAAGGTTTTAGAAGATGTACTTTTTGTAAAAAGTGATAACATTTACACCAGTGCAGGCATCAGTGCAGGCATCGATCTAGCACTGGCCATACTGGAAGAATGGACAAGCCCCTATTTTGTAAATAAAATAGCCCGTGGCCTTGTAGTGTATCACCGAAGGAGTCATAAACATGCTCAACAACACATTTACCTCGATTACCGCAACCATGTAAATCCGAAGATTCATCAGGTGCAGGATTTCATTATCGAAAATATTGCCAGCGATCTATCGATTAAAAAACTAGCTGAATTAGTAAATACAAGCCCCCGAAACCTAAGCAGAATTTTTAAAGACGCTACAGAATTAACGATCAAAGAATATCAAACCAAAATCCGCTTAGAGAAAGCGAATACACTAAAAAACAACCCGGAATATACTGTTGACCGTATCGCCTCTGAATGCGGTTTTAAATCGGCAAGACAATTACAAAGAATTCTAAAAACACATTGAAACTATCAGCACACAGAGATCGTCCATAAACAGATCAGTCAAAGCTCTAAACATAAAATTAAAATAACATCACAGCATAGTAACAAATGAAAACATCTAGATTATTCTTCGCAATCGTATCTGCAATAAGCTGCTTAACGCTTTTTTTTATTGTTAGTGCATTTCAGCTTAATACAGCAAAACCAAAATGGACAATCAAGGCCTCCTATTATGAAAGCTGCAGCTGTAATGCACCATGCCCCTGCCCTTTTGGGTTGCCAATGACAAATTCCTACTGTAAACTGAATGCCTATATTGTGATTCATAAAGGATCATTTAATAATACAGATTTGAAGGGGACAAAACTGATCATGAGCGGATCAGCCGGGAAATGGGGTGCATACTATTTCGCTGAAGAAACAACCAATGAACAAAAGCGCTCCATGGAACAAATTCTAGCAATTGTTAATCCGGGAGGATTTGACACCATCCTTGCAAGCAAACATACCAAAATAGACTTTGAAGATAAAAACGACAGAATCCATTTCTCGGCACCGAATATAAAAGTTGACATGAGCATTGTGAAAGGAAATAATGACAGACCTGTTATGATTCACAATTTAAAGGGCAAACTATTCCAGGGCTATATCCCTTGTTTTTCAGATATCAATATCAGATCATGCCAGGACAAGGAATATGATTTCTCATTTGAAAAAAAAGCCGGATTTACTTCTATATGGAATTTGAATCACAATGACTTTAAATAAACATGAGTATTCCAAAGCTACAAGAAAAGATTGCAGAAAAGCTACTTAGCACCGCTGTAATTGAAAAATTTAAGAACTAAAAAGTGAAATTAAATAATCCAACTATTAAACAAATGAAATTGAGTAAAACAATGCACAACGTATTCACCTTTTTTCTCCTGATGTTCTTCTGTTGTAAAATTGAGGCTTCCATTGCGGGTGGTAGTGACAGCTTACTAATGATTGGTCATCAATACCAAATACACTCAAAGATTCTGAATGAAAACAGGAAGTATTCTGTCTATCTGCCAACATCATACAAGAGTAATCCTTCAAAGAAATATATCGTAGCTTATGTGCTGGATGGTGACAGAACAAAGCTTTTTGAAGTATCTGGTATTGCACAGTCCATGCATTCAGCTTTTCATCTCAAATTACAAATTCCGGAATTGATTATCGTTACGATCGAAAACACAGACCGAACAAGAGATTTTTCACCAACTAACTCCTTAAACTATCTGGATCGTGAAGACATGGCAGTCTTTAAAAACAGTGGAAAAGCAAATAATTTCATGCATTTCATTGAAAAAGAATTGATGCCGCAAATCAATCTTACTTTCAGAACAGTACCGCAAAATATGATTATCGGACATTCTCTGGGCGGTTTATTTGCTTTACATTGCTTTTTGGAAAATCCGAATCTGTTTACCTATTATTTACTGATAGATCCTTCCTGGTTTTGGGATCATAATTATATCGGGAAACGAGGTAAAGAAATTTTAAGTAAAAAAACAGACCTGAAAG
The DNA here is from genome assembly GCF_035299325.1 of Lacibacter sp. Taxonomy (GTDB): domain Bacteria; phylum Bacteroidota; class Bacteroidia; order Chitinophagales; family Chitinophagaceae; genus Lacibacter. The sequence goes on from NZ_DATGWT010000033.1 coordinate 162,614, forward strand.
CCCGTATTTTCATTGGATTAGCCAACAATCTACAGGATGACAAAAGGCATTATCAATGGGGACTTGAGTTTTACAACCTGCTAAAGGAAAATAAATCACCTGATCTGAAAACAGATTTCAGATACTTTGAAGATGAAAAACATTTGACAGTAACAATTCCAGCTACCTACTTTGGCTTACGCTCTATCTTTCAGCCCTATGAAATAAACATCAATGATGCAACGATGGATCCGGCTATATTGTCAGGATACAGTGAAAAACTCAAAAAAGAATTGTTTCTGGATGAAAAGCCAGACGAACGGTTTATAAATACGATCGGCTATGTGGCACTGCATGAGAGACAATTACCAGATGTTGCCATTTCAATATTTCAAGTCAATACAAAAAACTATCCGGAATCTCTGAATGTGTGGGACAGCCTGGCAGATGCCTATATTGCGAAAGGTGATATTGAAAAAGCAAAAGGGTGCTATAAAATAATTCTTCAACTCTCGCCTACCAACAGCAATGCGAAGAAGAAATTAGAAGAGTTGACAAAAAATAGAAACTGACTACGGATAATTCGTATTGACCGAAGAACATAATGGGCATTTACATTTTGAATTCAGTTGGATCTTTTCCATATGAGAATGCCTTTTTATTCTAATTATTTAATTTCTATTGTCTTGGTTACTAATAATCATCTGAAATCAACAAGATTATGAAGATACTCATTACAATACTTGGACTTCTTAATGGCATTTACATGTTCATCGATGGCATTCATGTATATCTGAAAGGCAAATATATTGGCCCCCAAAAGCCTGGACCATGGGCAGAAATATTCTACAAACTGAATATTGATGTTTTTAAACTCGGTTGGCTATTTCTTCTTTTTGGTTTGCTTTGGTTTACCTGGCTCTTTGGATTGGGCACTAATAAGGAATGGGCTTACGTTTATGGCATAACCATAAGTATTTTAACACTTTGGTATTTACCCTTCGGCTCTATATTTTCTATAATTATTCTTGCACTTCTATTTTTCATGAGGCAAAAAATCGGAGTTTAAAGCAAAGCCTGAGCAGAATCAGAAACAATATTACCAATAATCAGCAATTGTAAACAAAAAGTTATTGAGAGATTTACGAAACTTTTGAATTACAAAAATTGCAAAAAATTAACACATGCCTTCCTATTACAAGCCAGTACGGATTGTATCCGATTTTAATCATTAAATTCTCTCCGTGAACAAATTACTGTCCAAAAAAATTAGCCAATTGTAGTTCGGAACTTACTTCACATAAGCTGCTTTTTGAGATGGCCCTCATCTGAAGCATGGCTAAAATAAATTGGTGACAAAACCAGAATTACCGAAATATAATTTAACAAAATGAAAGGAGACTAGTAGAATTAGTTACCATAGGATAATCTTTTTGTGAGACATTAAAATGACTTTTACAACTTATTAATTAATCGTTTATCAACTATGCTTCTTCCAAAGATCAGTCTGAAAAACAAACAAAGTCTTTTCAGGACACTTACTGTTTTAATCAGTGCTTTTTTCATCTTGAGTGGCTATCTTGAAATTACCAAACATCCGGCAACTTACCCTAAAACACTAAGCATGGGTTATCCTCCCTATTTTATTACAACGCTCGGGATAGCCAAAATAACAGGAGCAATCTTGTTTGTAATTCCGGCATTACGCAGGTTAAGAGAATGGATATTTGCCGCATTTACAATTGACGTGATTTTTGCGTTTATTTCAGGGTATGTGATACAGAGTTATGCAGATTGTATAAAAGCGGCTGTAGCATTTATCTTTATCATGTGTACCTATGGATTGTATAATACAATTGAAAAAAGAGTAATTAGCAGTTAATTACAATTTTGATTGCTTTACATAAGCCGATAAAAAAACTTCATACTACTCGATAAATTATAGCTATTCTATCAACCTTGCGTGTTCAAATCCTATTTTTATGTTCGGTTTTTCTATTTTGTTTTAAAATTGATTTCATAAGTTTTTATAGGCACACCATTTGCAGATTTAAATCCGTAGTTTGTTGCCACAAATTGATACACTTTATTTGGCTGGAGCTTCACTTTAAGTTTAATACATCTCTTATCTTCGGAAAATTCAACATTTATGACTTCTGGCAAGAAATTTTCACCTTTCGGTCCTTTGTCAAAAGAATATCCGTCCCTCATTTCTCTGTCAAAATGAATTGTAATGGTACTTATTTCAGAGCTTACTTCCTGGCTACCATTAGTAAATTCCGATATAGAAATTATTTTTGGCCGTCTTTTTTCAAATTCAATTAAATAAAAATCTAGATTTTTTGCATAACTATCATAAGCTTTTATGATATTAGGCATATAACTTTCTAACGTTGAATAAAGGTTTCTCTGCTTGTCGTATTTTTCGAGTTCTGCCACCAATTCTTCAATCCAAAAAAAGGCTCGATTTAACTGTATATCCGTTTCATTTTTAATTTCTTCGGCAGTAAACTGATGATCTTTCATGTATTTAATAACCGCAGCTCTCACTAATGCTTCGTTTAGCATTGTTTCCCAATTTCCGTAGGCTTGATTACGCATTTCATTTTCTACGGATTGATAGATTCTTCTACCACTCTTAGTGAAAGGATCTGGATTTTTTTCCAATAAATAATTAATGAAAGAGTGATTAAACTCGTGAAGCAGAAAAGGGAAATAATTGCCAAGTGTATATTTAGCCATCCCCAAACTATCGGTTTCCCAAGTTCCCATAATAGCATAAACTTCTCTTTTACCATTTGGTAAATTAATTGACGGTCCAAAATTCCCATCACCGTTTCCAAGTGCGTTTATTATAATAAATTTTTCTGTTGGCTCTTTACCATAAAAAGATGTATACCAGCTTATATCTAAGTGCTTGTATACAGTCTGAAAATTATCCCCGACCTCTTTGTATAGGCTTTGGTTTTGCTTGAAAAATATTTCACTCTTACTTTCTTTATAGAATTTATTAAGGAGTTTCACAAATTGATATGCATTTTCTTTTCCCCATCTTGCATCAGGTATTTTGTCAGTAAATTCAATTAAGGGATTAAACTTGTAATCAAGATGAATTGCCATACTCATTACAGCATCATAACCAACACCATTATCTTTACGTAACTTTTTGACAAAAGCAATTAACTCGTGGTTTTTGTATGGCTTATAATAAGCCTGAATTTTATCTGTATAAAATTTGAACTTTTCGGAACTATATTCCGTGCTTTCTGCAAGTCGAAATACAATACTTAAAAGCTCTATTCGTTCATCTACTTTTGGATTTTCTAATTGAGTAAAATTTTGTCCAAAACTACAAATCGTAAAAAAACTGAAAAATGAAGCAGTTAATACTTTCATATAATACTCTGATTTTATGGATGCATTGTTACCCTTAAACTGATATTTATTAGCTCTACACTTGAATTACAATTCTGCACGACAAAGTATACATGTCTAGTGAAGGAAGTTATGTATCCCGGTATATGTATAAAGCTTAAATATCTCCCAATTACAATCGCCAAACAACTAGGTATGCAGTTTAGCCAAATTGCCAAAAATAATATTTCGCCTCATCTAACACACACCGCCTTTGTTATGCTATCTTATCATTTTTGTTTACGATAAAATACTTTGGGCCAACGTGGTAATACATTATTGCTTAATAAATCTTTTTGATTCACCGTTTTGGAAACGAATGAAATAGATACCCGGCCTCAAAACATCAATAGCAACAACTGTATTACGGTCTTTAAGCAGTATTTTTTGATGAATTTTGCCTGACAGATCAATTAGACTGACCCATGTATTGATTAATGACGGTTCATAAATCTGTATCGTGAGCTGACGTTTTGCTACGGTAGGATAAATTGAACTTACCCGGGAAACAGTTGAAGTGGGTGATGTCACAATCTTACTGTAACGCCATGTTCCGTCTTTATCTACCATTTTAAGCCTGTAATACTTTGTGCCTGGCAGCATATTGCAGTCTGAATAATTATAGTTACTACTGCCTGAGCCCGCAGCTGAAATCACTGCCCTAGCAGTAAACCTGTTGCCATCAACAGAACTCTCCACTTCAAAATAGTCAGTATTGATTTCATCTTTGGTTATCCACTCCAGTCTATTGCAATCCCCTGTCTTTTTTACGTTCAGATCCACCAGCGTTAGCGGGAGCGTTGATGATGTAGAGGTTATAAAGAAACCACTGAAGCCATTTACATCAAAACTAACTTCCCATCGTTGTGCCGGCCCATTCCATATGATTTCTGTATCAATCGGATTAATTGTTGTTACTGATCCTGAATAACTGGCAGGAAGACCTGTTCCATCATTGCTGCTACCCGATCTTTTTTCAATGATCAGATTGGCTTTACCGGCAGCATCAGATGGTCCTGTAGGTAAATCGATTGCACTCACAGCATTAAAATCATTAAAATCTTGTTGCGTAAAATAAAGGGTAACTTTTCCGGTGGCTGTTGAAGCATTATTTGCCGGCGTCATTTCGTAATGACGTTTGACATATGTAGAAGGCTGTGTGCTTTCGATCCACACCTTCGTTGTTACTGTACCTGCAACAGTGTACGGAGCTCCTGCCCGTAAAGAAGCGATCAGGTTGATACAATTAGAGAAATTATTAAGACCAGTATTGGTAATAGCTAATTGTACAGTCGTTTGTGAAACTGAAAGTACATTCGTTATACCAATTCCGTTTTCATGACCACCTTCATAAGCCCCTATGTCAAGTACAGAAGTTCTTGACAATCCAAGGAAGTCAGTAAGTGGAGTGGCCCCAGTTCCAGTTCCTGTAGCCGGTGAACTGCATTGCAAACGTAGTCCATCATCAGCCGTGCCCCAGATATTATCGGCACCATCACCATCATTATAATTTACAAACAAAGGATTTCCGTTTAAAACATTACTTGTAACTGTATTTGTAACACTTAAGGGCGAACCGGACGCATCCCGTATGATACAATTAGTAAAAGTTGGCCAATACTGCGATCTGTTATCCTGGCTGAAAATTTCATTACGTCCTGCAACACTACTGTTAGTGGGATTATTATTCCAGAAAATACAGTTTCTGTATAATGCATCTGCAAAACCTGAAAAAGCAGTGCCGGCAAAACTGGAAGTATTATTGGCAAACGTGCAATTAATAAATGACGATGTATTGAACTCAGCCCCTCCAAATGCAACTGCAGCTCCATTCATGGCGCTGTTATTATAAAAAATACAATTGGTTAATGTGTGCGTACCACTGGTCACATTTAAAGCGCCTCCACGTGAACCATCTATGAAACCGAAGCCGCTGGTATTGTTCGCAAAAATGCATCTTGTAAATGTACAATTACCTCCAACTAGAATCATTCCTGCGCCAAAGCCACCAAAGCTGTTACCACCTACCAGAAAAGAATTACCATCAATTAAACAATCAGTAAAGGAGGAATTACAAATTTCATTTACCATACCTGCACCCCATGTGTCATCATCCTGGTTTGTACAATCTGAACTATTTTGTTTTATTGTAAGATTGTTAAACCCCGTTGATGCATTTGAATTATAAATACCCCCACCCTTAAACCGCTCAATCACTCTTGTACCTACTGTAATTCTTGACAATGACGGTGCGGTTGCATATCCCTTTGTAATGATAAAGCCGTCCAACAAGGAAGCACTTGTAAGATTTACACTTAAGACAACATGATATGCATTATCGGTAAGTGTATTGAGGACACCCAAATCACCGCTGAGTGTAGTGATATTCAATTTCCAGTTTCGTTGACTTAACTGCGTTTCAGTACCTGCAAAACCACCGTATAACTTTACCCCTTCTTTTAATGTGAATGATTTATCACGATTATCTGCAGGACTTGTATTATTGAACGGATCATGTGTAGGTAAATAGGTACCTGCTTTTACCCAAACCTGATCACCGGTAGACGCTTCAATGATGGCCGCTTGTAAATCCTTTTTGGCAGTAGCCCAACTTGTCCCGGCACCTGAATTATCTGTCCGGGATGCATCTACATATCGAATGGTTTGGGAATATATACTATTGAAACAAATCAGACATACAACTACCGGCAATAAAATAAGCTTCTCAAAACGTGATGATAAAGTTACATTTTTCATAATTCGCAATTGACTAATTGAAGAATGCAAGAATAGAGCAAAGGCATATAAAATAAATTACCCTATGTTAAATTAATCATGCAGCAGTGAGACTAATATTGCTGAAACTTTTTTATCACACGTTTCACAAATAACACTATGAAAGAAAAAATCAATGTTTTCCGAATTAACCAACAGGCAGCAAATCGAATTCACGAGGTATTTAATAAAGTTCCCCATCCAAACCAATTTATATTTTACGTTGTAACCCTGATGCTGTTTATATATGCCTGTAACCCTGTAAAAAATGCAGACAGAAAAGCTTCGAGAAATGAAATCAAATCAATTTTCCCTACACAGTCTTTCGATTCGCTCGCAGCCAAAAAGATGCTGGCGTACGGAAAAGCAACAATTAAAGGTGTTGTTTATAAAAAGACAAATAAACTTGCCATTGTAAATGCAAAAAGATATGGATATAAAGTAACGGTAACATTGTATCCTGCTACGCCATACTTTATGGAATACTATAACTTACGACAGGAAAAAGAGAGCAAAAGGACAAAAGTTTATATATCTGATGAAGCTTACAGGTATCGGATAGAAGTAAAGACGGATGAATACGGCCGGTTTACATTTGATAAAATAAAGCCTGGCAAATATTTTCTTCAGGCGATAATGACCACTACCAATTACTACACACAGGATGTTGAAGTGGGATCAAATTCCTACGGCACACGTTTTTACGAAAAGCAAAGGCAGTATGAATCAAAAACGCATCGGCTGGAAAAATTTGTAGAAATAAAAAATGAAAAAGAAGAAGTTGAAATAGTATTGAAATAGAACAAAACATTTTCAATACCTCAACTATTTATTCCAATTGCAATTTTAATAAATAGTTACATGATTAATAAATATTCCTAATCAAAAGGTTCGATGTATAAACTTATTAAAAAACCATTTTTTGGACGCTTTATGGTCAAATGGGTGAACCCTTTGACACCTGAACAACAAAAGGAATGGAGTCCTGTACAAACGAAAAGTAAATCAGGTGCTATTATCCATGCCCTTTTTGCAAAGGCATTGACGGATAAGGCAAAAGCCACTATTGTACTAGGACATCCAATGGGAAAAGAAGCAAAAGGTTATTTTCTTAAAAATGGTTATACCGACCTGTTGCGAGAAAACGGCTACAATACTTTGGTTTTTGACATCAACGGTTTTGGAGAAAGTACACACGGAAACTTTTCATACTTTGAAGATATTGTTGCTATTGGTATTGAGGCTTCAAAATTGACACCGAAAATTCCCATTGGTTATTTTGGCATTTCACTCGGCGGACAATGGGCTACAATTGCTTTTGCAGACAAAGAACATAAATACGACTTTACAATTATTGAAAGTGCTGCGACAAGTTTAGATGAATTTTGGATTAATTTTCCATTAGCGTATAAAACATTGAAAATATTAAATTTCTTTCTACCGAAATATAAAAAGAAAATCAAAATGAAAGAACGAATAAAAGAAGCTCGACGTTTAAAATCTTTACTTCTAATTTATTCAGACAATGACGATTGGACACCTATAAGTATGGGGAAAACATTTAAAGAAAATAGTCCGGTTCCGACTGAATTATGGACAGTTAAAAATGCAAAGCATGCCACAATGATGAAGTCAGAACACAGAGCAGAATATAAAAAAAAGATAATCAGTTATTTCAACAGCCAGACAGCATGACATGAATAACAGTCCGCAACTTTGGCACTACCAATAGCGGGGCTTGACATTGGTGCAATCAACGGCTGTAACTCAGCTATGATCCGGTTCCGGGCGAACTAATATAAAATTCTCCATCATCCGTAATAAATATACCTTTATTGGCAAATGTCACGGAGCAGATAAAAACAAACAATAAACTATAAAAATAAAATATGACTTGGTGGATTCTATTAGGGGTTGGAATTACTTTCTTAACACTTATTCTAGCTGGAGCTATTAAAAAGAAAAAATGACGCCTTGAATTGAAATAATAAGCAAAAGAAATCACCCTGGAAAAACTAACAATGAGTTTGCTTGACTATCATGTAAGAAAACTTTGGGAGGAATTTAAAAAATGAATTAGTCAAGACTTAATCTACCCATTGACCCATTGATCAGAGTAAGATTAAAGCAAAACATCCGCAAAGCAATGGTCTATGTGAACGCTTCCACCGAACCATCCATCTTGGAAGAGTTTTTCCTAGAACAGTTTTGATCAAGTCCGTATAATCTATTTTTCATTTTGCGTATTAACCTTTTAATTTCACCAAAACATTTACCGTTAACAGAAGTTTGATAAAAAAGCTTACTTAAAGCTTGACAAATTTCTAAACCCCGCTTTTAATCTCCGCCTTTGGTAATACTTTGTTAGCAGAGAGTTTTATTTAATTTTGTCGCCAATTTTTGTTGATAAACCCTGTCTGATTTTAAGTTGAAATGAAGTATTTTTTTGAGGAACGAATTCAATTTCCATATCTTCATCTTTAATAAAAAAGACTGTTTCCTTTTCTGCGGAAAGCTTCATTTTTGTTTCGTTATTAATTTGCAGAAACAAAAGACTATTTTCAAGACTAATAGTTGCTATATAATTTTCCGATATTTCATACCTGCCAACATATGATGATAGTATTTCTTGCTTTACTGGCACTTCCAGCTTTGGTTTGGGCAGAATATATGGCATGTTTGTTAAAATCTTATAAATAGAATTACCAATACGTTCTAAAGAAGTTGAAGTAATATTATTTAGCAGGATTATACAAATGTCATTTTGATGATTCATCAAATAGTAGCTTGTGAATCCATCAATATTACCCCCATGATTGATAACTAAGTCTTTGCCAATTGAATCAATATACCAGCCCAAACCATATCCATTCAAAAACGGAGTAACAGCGCTCTCATAAACTTCTCTTGACACAATTCTATAAGATTTCAAACCACTATAGAATTTCAATAGATCTCCTGTTGTACTGTATAACGCACCAGAAGAGAATATGGCATATGGATTCCATAATTTAGACTCTATTTGCCTTGTCTTAGATAAATATGAATAACCAGTTACTTTTCTCTTTTTATCATTTAATGCTCTATAATCAAACCCAGAATTTTGCATTTTTAGAGGCTCAAAAATGTATTTTTTAAGACACTCTTGATATGTTAATCCTGAAAGTTTTTCAATAACAGCACCCAATAAATCATAACCTGAATTCGAATAACTAAACTTACTTCCGGGTGTGAAGCTCAATGGCTTATTGCAAAAAAAACTAATTCTTTCTTCATTTGTAAGCTGTTTACTTGCAGTTAATAGTTCAAAATAATTAGGATCTTGTAATGCTTCATAAATTCCTGACGTGTGTGTCAGCAAATGTTTAATTGTTATTTCACTTCCTTTCGGATAATTGATAATAAATTTGCTCAGAGGCTCATTGATGGAAATTTTCTTTTCATCAAATATTTTAAGAATCAATAATGCCGTAAATGGCTTGGTAAGAGATCCAATCTGAAATATACTTTTCGAAGTAATTAATCTTTTATTGGTTACGTCGCCGTATCCATAACTTTTATTAAAAACAACCTTTCCATTTTTTGTAACTAAAACAGTTCCATTAAATTTATTCAAACTAATATATGCCTTTATTAAGCTATCAATTTTTGAGCTATAAGACTGAGCGAAAACTATATAGTTGAAAAATAAAAGGGATACAATTAAGAAAGTTTTTTTCATTTGTTTAATTACTTATTGGTTTAATTATTTCTGGAGTTTCGGCAATATTTCATACCAACATTTTTTCTTTTTAAAGTTGCAAATATTTAAACTGTAACTTGCAAATAGCGAGCTTTACTGGTTTGGCAGAAAATATGCGTACGGCTAATTTTAGTATTCATTGATTTCAGCTTTTAATTGCGATTTTCGATAGATAAAATACATAATAACACCAAAAACAATTTCGATAAGTGCACCCGTTAATAATGAACCGGATGATTGTACTTTAAACCGAAACAACAGATAAGCTGAAAAGCCTAATGTAGCTCCTAAAATCCAAAATAATTTATTGCCAAAAACGGTTGCAAATGTCAAATACCTACCACCAATTATTAAAAGCATAGCCTGGAAAAACCACTCAGTATTTTGAAAGGACAGTCCATATGCCATTGGGATACACATGATCATCCAGATTGTACCTTCTAATGCTAAATTCTTCAAAGGATTGTTAACGGCAGGCCCTTTTAACCCTATTGCTATTCCCAGAAGTTTCGAAACAGGATTTATTAGTACTCCGCCAATTAAAAGCGTCCAAATAGCTTGTGAGGATGAATAACTATACGAAATTATAGTTGATATTAACCAAATACTTCCAGAGGTTACTACACCTAAAGAGCCAAAAGCATAGCCATTGTACATATCTGATTGAGCTTTATCCAGAGTTGAAATGTTATCCATTTTTTGAGATTAGATTCAATTGAATAAAAAATTCTTAATTATGATTTTATATCACTAATTAATGATTTGTAAGTATTTGTTTTCTTATTCTACTCAGGCTTTGCGTCTGAATACCAAGATAAGAGGCAATGTATTTTTGCGGAGTACGACTGATAATATCGGGTTTTTTTGCTAACAGCTCAATGTATCTTTCTGTAGCTGTTTTTGTAATCATTTCAATTTGCTGAATTTGTTTTTGAACAAAAAGTGTTTCCAGTGTAAAACGGCAGATTTTATCTCCATAACTAGAATGGAGGATCAGATTGTTGAAATTAGATTTTGAAATCCTGAATAGTTCAGTTGATTCAAAAGTCAGCACCTCAAGTAATGTTGGTTTTTGCAAGAAGAAAGACATAAAATCACCAAACAACTCTCCTTCGTAACAAAGGTCAGTACACACAAACTTGTTGTTATCCCAAAGCAAAACAGCACCACTTCCCTTTAAAATCAGATATAAATACTTTTCTGTAGTATTGGTTGTTTTAACAGTTTCGTCTTTTTTTGTGAAGACAATATCACCGAGATTGGTAAATAATTTCCACTCTTCGATGGGAACATTTACGTATGGATCAAAAGCTCGTTTTACTATTTCTTCGATTTGCATATTCAAACATTTAGCCAATCTTATACTGACAAATCATAAGAAAACAATTGAATATCACCCATGTTAATAGCAGGGATCAATTATTTTTTCTAGATAAATTAGATTACAACTCCTTATTAAAAGCCATTCTAATTACCGGTTGATGTATAAAAATCATATGTGGCCTTGGCGATGTCCGCAATAATTTTTTCGTTTGTATCAAAATCCTCTTTTGAGTCTGTCACAAATACACTGATAATAAAGTATTCGCCATTTGGCAGAAAAACAATTCCTATATTATTAACAGCAGCAGTAATTCCTGTCTCCTTGTTTGTCCCTGACCATCCAGTCTTGTGAGCAACAATGGTTTCCGCTGGCAACTGCCCTTTAATTCTATTTTTTCCGGTGGATGTTTCTTTGTTGACCTTCCAGAAAAAATCATAACTGCTTTTTGAGAGTAAATTATTTTTATTCTCATAGAATAACTTAAGGGTTTCAGTTGCAGCTATTGGAGTAGTCCAATTTTGAAACATGTTCTCCCACTTGGCCTGCATTTCCTTTTCATCGAACGTAATTTGTATCTCATTGATGCCAGACTTTTTGATATACTCTTCAACGGTTTTTGGTGTTCCGATTAGCCGAATCAAAATATCGCAGGCTGTATTATCGCTGTGGGAAACAGAATATTGAATTAATTGCCCAATAGTAAAGCTTCCGCCATCAGGATTGTCGTCCCGAAGTGGACTCCAAAAATCCTCGGGCAAAAGTTGATCTTTACTAATCTCAATTTTTTGGTCTATTGAAAGCTTACCTTTATCAATTTCCGACAGCACTGCTAACGCTATATGGAATTTAAAAACACTTTGCATGGGAAAGCGTCGGTTCCCGTTTATAGAAATTGTATCCTTGCCTTTACTATCAATAATTGAAACACCAACAATTGCCTTCTTACTGGATACTATATTTTCAACTCTGGTTCTCAACACCTCCGTATTTCTACTTGTACCATTGCAACCAATAACAGAAATGGCCAAAGCCACTATTGTGAAAATTTTTATCATACTTATTTATTTTTATATAAACTTATTCAAGCTTTTTTCAATAATTAATTAGAAGATTGAGAAGTATATTTGAAATCCGCTAATCACTTTAAAAGATAGAAAATTTAAGAATATTTGCAGGCATATAAAGTAATTAGTACCTGAAAAAAGGTATGACTACTTTTCTTATTTACTAATTTTTTAAGAACTCTAAATTCTTTCAGTCAAACTTCACTTTTGCTCTGCCCTTATCTCAAAACAAAGTTCTGGATTAACTATGTATATAAGAGTTTGTGTGTACATTTTGTTGGCAAGGTTCATTCTTTTATTGACCATAATCGTTATTTGGTAGCCACAATTTTTAAGATCACAAATTAACCTTGTAGTGTATCGATTAATAATATAATACCGAAACTGTACAGACAGATGCTTCCAAACGCATTAGTTTGGAAGATAAATTATCAGTAGATTATGATTTTCGAATCAAAAATGTACCTGAACTAGAAGTTTACAAAAATTACATTATAAATTCCTTTTTGTAATTTTTCCCAATCGGTATTTTTATTCCATTGATTTCAACATTTTCTTTTGAAAAAGAATTTACTTTATCTACAGCAATAATAAATGAGCGGTGTATGCGTCTGAATCTTTCAGGCGGCAACAGTTCTTCAAGTTCGGCTGTGCCTATTTTCGATAAGTATTCATCTTTATGTGTAACTATCATTACATATTCTCTTTTACTTTCCACATACAAAATATCATTCAGTAATATTTTTACTTTTCGCCTGTTAACATTAAGGTAAATGGCCTGATCCTGATTTTTTTTAAAACTATCGTTTGCGCTAATAAGCTTAATCGCTTTATTAACTGCCGAAGAAAAACGTTTATTTGAAATTGGCTTCATTAAATAGTCAGCAACATTCAGCTCAAAACTCTCAAGAGCATATTGATGATAAGCGGTAGTAATAATTACAACCGGAGGATTTAAAAGTGATTTTAAAAAGTCAACTCCCTTTACTTTCGGCAAATGAATATCAAGAAACATTAAACTGACATTCTCTGCTTGTAAAAAAGATTTTGCAGAAATCGCATCTTTAAATACTTCCACTAATTCAAGAATTGGTTCTTGCGAAATATAATCTTTTAAAATTCTAACCGCGAGCGGTTCATCTTCAACTATTATACACTTAATTTTTTGCATAGCTAGCAAGATTAATAGCAATGGATACAACAAAGGAATCAGTATTTCTGTTTACATTAATATGATAGTCTGTAAATAAAAGAGATAACTGTCGCCGAAGGTTTGTTAAACCAATATTTTCTTTCACTCGTTCTGAGCCATAATTATTAGCTATGGAGTTGTTGACAGTAAATGTAAGGAGTTCATTTTTAACTTTAAGAACTATCAGAATAAATGGGTTAGAAATTGACTCTGAAGCGCCATGTTTAAATGCGTTTTCAATTAAATGTATTAATAGTAACGGCGGAATTTTCTGCTGTTGATTATCAATCGATTTTTCAAAACTAACTTTTAATGTTTCATCGTATCGCATTTTTTCAAGTTCAATATAGTCTTCAATTATTTCAATTTCTTTATCAATTGAAATAATTTCAACTTGCGTTTCATACAGCATATACCTGAGAATATCTGATAGCCTTAAAACTGTATCTGCAGTTATATTAGACTTTTCCCTAGCCAAAGCATAGATACTGTTAAGTGTATTAAATAAAAAATGAGGATTAGTTTGTGACTTGAGGAAATTAAGCTCAGATATTTTTTTCTCCAACAGCAATTGCTGATTTTTATTTTTTAATTTCAGGTATCGGAGCAGCAGCTTAATTGCAACAAAATAAAATATATTATAAAACTGATAAACGGCAGCCCTCATCCGATAGCTAATATCAATTCTTGCCCCATCCTCTTTAGGATATGTATTAAGACGCATCCCAAGCTTAAGCCAATTAATATAACCAATAGAAAGCAATAAGATAATAAATACAATCGTACAGAAAATCCAAATATATTTTTGTTTTCTTTTAGGAATAAAATCAAAAAAAATATGAAAAGTAAACATACTAACAAACACCCCGAATAAGTTCATCCAGGTCCTGTTAATATAGGATGTTAAAAACTTTTCAGCATTCAAATCAAAAAAAGCAAAAACTGCAGGTGCCCAGATTACTATCAGTGACAAACCGATGCAAATGCTTTCCACAAAATCATTTCTTAAAAACTTCTTCATTATTTTGAAGTTAAACCTGAAAGTTATTAAAATCTTATATTTCAAATGATTATTGTGTCATCTAAAAAGGAAACATCTACTAAAGTCAGTATTACATCAATGAAAGGATAGAAAAAGCAGCAAATTCTAAAGAAAAAAGCCCCAGAAACTTAATTTATTTGCCCAAAATAATACTACAGAACAAATTTAGACTTGTTTAAAGGGTACATGATTTAGTTTTAAACAATTCAAATGTTTTTAAAAAACACTTTTTGCTTCAGCATTCTTTGGAGGATTAATTCCCAACAAAGTAGAAACAGTGGCTGCAATTTGCAGTGAAAACATTTTTTTTATCTTTTTCCTGGGGACATCCGGTCCTATTGCATAAAAAATGGATTGCCCTTCACGCACGGTTGCTAAACAACCATGAACCCCTCTTCCTGTTTCGTTCATTGTTCCGTTTAAAAGGAAGTTTTTTGTTGCATGATTTTGATTGGCAAACATTGCAGTATCAAATGAATTCTGAACAAGAAAGTTGACACCTGTAAGATACCTGTCAGAAATTGAATAACCAGGTCTGCAGCTCACAAACAAATCTCCTGAATGATCTTTATGATACAAGCCATAGTTTTTTTGTTGCATTTGGTCTGCAACCAATTCAAAGACTCGTTCTCCTGTAAGTGAATCTTTAAACGATAGTAAGTTTTGCTTGAGCCGTTGTAAGTATTCAAGATAACTATCTGTCTTAATTTTTTCTCTGTTAATGTAGATATGGGCAGATGTTCCGCTCGAAACACTTGTCAATTCCTGTTTAGATACGGCAAATCCCATCTGTTCAAAATAATTCTGTAAGAGTAAGCAACTGTGAACAGGTATCATACCATGGTCAGAAAAAATAACAAAGTTGGTTACTGCTGGTGCTGTATTCATTATGTCAAGCAAATACGCATCTATCATCTGAAACCGTTTCTCAATGTATCCGGCATATCGGGCTATTCGGTTGCCATTTTCTGCGTTATAATCTAACTGATGTGGATTGATCAGTGTATACCGATGCTGTACGTCATCCACCGTAGAAAAGTATCCAAACAATAAATCCCAATTCCCTTCTTTCATGCCGGTAATAATTAAATCTCTCGAATATTTTGCCAGCCTGTCAACCTGTTCAAACCAGATTTCTTCCGATATCAACCCAGTTGTTTGCTTTCTGTTTTCGGGTTCACCCGGCCACAAGCCACAAGCTGACTGCAATTTTTGAAGAAAACCAGATGGATACCCAAATACTTCAGCGGGAGCTGTCATAAAAAGAAGATAGCTACCTGAAACTGCATCAGCTTTAAAAATCCGGAACGAAGTATTGTATTGCTTTCCATTTTTTTCAACTGCCATACCTGTCCAGGTCTCGGGCACAACCGATGCTGCATAACCGTTTTGCAAATCGCTATCTGTATCAATAATAATCTGAGTAAGCGGCTCTAATATGTTTGCATTATTATGCATTGAGTCTGTTACATAGATAAATAGTGGCAGTTGAAAACTTTGATTGATTTGAAAAACTGCCGGTAATGTAATTGAACCCGACGTTGTAAGTTTTGTGTATACTTTGCCGTTAATATCGGTCTTTACTGTATCAGTTCGAATCATATCCAAAACCAGGGAAGGGCCGGATACAACAGGATACATGTGCAGATAATCTGTCCTTCTATTTTCGCTTGTATTATCAAGGCCAACCCCTCCGATTGCCATAACTTTTTTCCCTTGCTTCATTGCTGACTCAAAGATCGTTTCGGCTTCAATGGGATGACGAAAAGAAGATAAAGCAGGACTACCCCAGCTTTGATCCGACTTACGGAATGTATTGCCCACCATTCCTGTTGTACCAGGTGAAGCACCGGTAAATACGGACACATGAGAAGGTCCGGTTGAAGCAACATTTACCGGCAAAAGCGTCTCCGCATATGCGCCATTTTTTTTCATTCTGGCAAACGCACCGTTTGATGGCAATACTCCATTGCTTAAAAATTTATCAATCAAATAATCAGGGGCCCCGTCAATGGAAATCATTACCACTTTCGGCTGTGTTGATTGCGCATTTGAATAACCGTTGCAAAGCAGGACCAATGCAGGTGCAGAACGAAAAAAACATCGATAAAAAAACATATACATGGAAAACAGAAAACAACAGGATTGCGGCTTAATGGACAGAAAAATCATAGTTTCTTTACCTAATTAGTATTTGATTCAAAACTAATAAGTGTGAGAAACACAATACATACCAATCAGAAAACAGAACTACCATTTTGATAAGCCACTCTAAAATCCGTTGGCGAAAGACCAGCACTTCTCTTGAAGTACCTGGTTAAATGATGTGCCTCCGAAAAATCAAGTAATCCGGCTATTTCCTTTATCGAAAAATTACTGTAGAGCAAATGAGATTTTATCTCAAAAATCAAAAACTCATTTATCATCTCAGAAACTGCTATTCCAAATTGAGCTTTAACACAACGATTCAGTGTTACTCTGCTTACTTGCAGACGTCGGGCATAATAGTCAACGTTTCTACTTTTGGTTATTTCGTTTTGTAAAAGCTGTTTGAACTTAAACGCAATAAAGTTAGTTTCGGTTTCTGCAGAAAGCTGATAGTTGTCGGAATATTCCCGGTTTAATTTTATAAGGATGAAATACAATAATGACCGGATGATATGCTCGCTGTCAGATCTTAATTCTTTTATTTCAGCAATCAGTTCTTCAAATATGACACGTAGTTGTAACCAAAAAACATTATCTACCTTAATAAACAAAGGTTTGGTTTTGTTAAAAAAGAATTGTAGCCTGTAGGAAAAAAGTTTATCTGAAAAAAACTTTGAAAGAAAGCCGTCCTGAAAAAATAAAAAATGGCAGTTTATCTCAGATTTATTGACAAACCATTTCCGTCGTTGAAATGGAGAAATAAAAACTACTGTATTGTCGGAAATCTCAATTTTTTGCTGATCAAGCTCCAGTATTCCATTACCAGTTGTAAAAAAAACGATTTCAAAAAAATCTGTATTATGCAACTCGCTTTCAAAAAAGTAGTTAGGGATACTTGTGTTTGTACCGATGTCCATTAGCAGTTCTGCCCCGTATTTATTTTTTGAAAACTGAAATAATTTCATTTACGAATCAGCTTTATTTGTTTCAATCCTATATTCAAAGTACATAAATTAAAATTACCGATTTGATCCACTTCTCAATCCAGCAAACGAGAAATCTACTGTTATAACAATGAATGAGCATAGGTACCAAACCTCACCCTTGTATTGTCAGAACGCAAATTACTCATGAGTTTTTTAGAATATTCAAACGTTGGGCATCAAATATTCATATCAAATTAAGAAAGAAGTAACTGCAGTTTACAACCTCTGAATTACTTTTTCGCTAAAGACCTGTTAATGATGTAAACAAAGAAGCCAGTTATTGTAATGAATACAGAACCAAGGAACCAGAACAGAAAATCATATGAATTATTCAGTACACGATACAAAGCAGTAAACAACAGTAGGACGGTTCCTGTAAATGCCCAAATGCGGTTTTGCAGAACAGTTGAAGCATCAATATTTTCAACGTTTGGTTGTATATTAAAGAACAGCTTTAGTTTATTCCAATCCCATGCTAGCAATAGAAGGTTAGCCAGTAACATCGCACCGGTAATAACCGGCGTAAAACCAAAATCGTAAGACAAAGTGATCATAAAAATATTTACTATTACCGCAAAGTAAACCACTGCACCTAACAACGAAAACACCTGTGTCATTAACAATGCACCAGCCAGGAATTGGCACAAACCAAGAAACTTCCAATACAGATCTGACTGGTACATTGTTTCGAAATAATGTAACGATGTATTAATTGGAGCTAATTCTCCACTACTACTTGTAAACCTTAGCCCTTTCATTTTAATAATACTGGCAAAAACGAAAGCTGCCCCGAGTAAATAACGGGTATAAATGACCATTAGCTGAATCATGAAAAGGCTTCGTATATTTTTCAATCGTTTCATTCTGTTAATTTCTGATCAAATAACTTTTTTAGTTTTCGTTCAAGCGAGTTACCCCGCAGGTTTTTCGCAATAATTTTCCCTTCCGGATCAATCAGAAAATTATCGGGTATACCATACACCCCGTACATTAAAGCGGGGATGTTATCAGACCCTTTTAAATCACTGAGGTTTGGCCATTTCAGAGAATCTTTAGCGATGGCATTGATCCATTGCTGTTTATTAACATCCAGAGAAACAGCTACAATTTCAAACCCTTTTTGTTTGTATTGCTCGTATAGTTGAACCAGCGCCGGATTCTCTTTTCGGCAAGGGCCACACCAGGATGCCCAGAATTCAAGAAGTATGTATTTACCTTGAAACGAAGATAGTTTTACAGGCTTTCCTTCCACATTCATCTGTACAAAATCAACATAGTTTTTTCCAACAGCAATATCTTTATGATAGGTAATGTATTTTTTTACAAAATCCCCATACTTCGTTTTTTGATTTTCAGGCGACAGTTTCGAATACAAAGTTCTGGAAAGAGGCACCCCCCACTCAATACAATTCATCCGTAAAATATAAGCACTAATTGCGGACCGGCGGTTCTGTTCGATAAACCTGATGTTTATTTGTTTTAATTCCTCAACCAGACGATTGGTTTTGAGCAACATCAAAGAATCCGTATCTCCAAAGTGGCGACGCAGACTATCAATTTCAATAACCAATGAATCTGTACTTCGCAAGTATGCTTCATGTACCTGTTGCGATTTTGATCCGCTGAGCAAAGCGTTTTTAAAATTTCCTTTCACTGCACTAAAGATGACATTTGTATCGTCCATCCAGAAACTCTTGTAGTTATCATATGAACCAGTGGCGATGGTAAATAGTCGGGATTTCTCTTTGAATGATTTGGGAACATTTAGCTGAAACTGACCGTTCAGGATCCTAGACGAATCAATGGTATTTCCTGTAACCCACTCATACAGGTAAAGCCAGGTGCTATCTTCAAAACCATGTGCAAAGCCAGTGACCAGTTGCGTCGTTTTTATTGCTGGCTTTACAGACAGATTATTTTTTACCTGTGCAAACCCAACTGCATTATGCAGCAGGAAAATTAGTAAATAGCAATATTTGAACGTATCAACCAAATAGGGAAACTGTTTTTTCTTATACATAGCCGTTAATTGTAATCTTAAATTTTCATACAGTCTTTCATTGAATGCATCAACGGGTTCTGTTATTGACTATATCGATAAACCTGAAATCGCCTCCACTGTTGTTGCCAACAAAAAGACCGATTTTACCATTCTGACTTGATGTTAAACGTTTTATCTGTAAGGAAGGACGGCTCTCATTATTAATAAAAGCAGTTACGCTGGTATCATTGATTTTGATCCGCATCCGAAACCAATCATCAGGGTTGGGGGGACTCAGGATTTCATTTTCAAACTGACCGTTGTATTGCTCCCGCAACAGCATCCAGGTATAACGGGGATGTGCGATGTATTGAATGGAATGAACCCGTTTCACTGAATCGGTCGAAAGAAAATTAAAGGGCCGGCAATACACAGCTTCGAAAGTGGAATCATTTTTTCCGCCAAATGCAAGCCCGATAAAACTTTGTTGCGGTACATTTTTACCCCGCATTTCGACTATAATCGTGCCGTTCCGAAAGTTTTTCAAAGGCAGCCAAAAAATACCTTCCCCTTTTCCCTGCGACAGGCTGATGTATGGATCACCATCTGTCTTTTTAATTGAAATAGTCCGATTATGTACGGGCTGTTCTCCTAGTTTTCCAAGGTCTGCGAGTATTATTCTTTTCTGCCCGGCAACCGACAGCGAACAGAGTGTCAATAAAATAAAATAGAAAAATGATTTCATATAATTTTTAGTGAGATGTAATTTAATAATCTAATTACTAAAGGGTAACTTAATCTTATACCTTGCACTCTCCTTTCCAAACTCCTGTTCCAGTTTCAATACCTCTTTTGTTTTTTTACTGATCCAAAAAACTTCTTTGTTGCCTTTTGATTCATGGGTCAGCAACCAGCAATCAACTTTTCGATTATCATACCCCGACAGCACAGCGGATCCGGTTACAGTATAGGCTACTTCCATAAGCGGGGTGCTGATTCCCGGATCATAAAAAGGGATTAAAAAGGTTACACCTTTTCTGTAAAG
Source organism: Lacibacter sp. (assembly GCF_035299325.1). GTDB lineage: Bacteria > Bacteroidota > Bacteroidia > Chitinophagales > Chitinophagaceae > Lacibacter. The sequence continues at coordinate 183,306 of NZ_DATGWT010000033.1, forward strand.
AAGTGCTGGAAAAACTTCAAGGTCTAAATTCCAGTTTAAGGAATACCTGCCCTGCGCTGACTGAAAAGCTTTATACATCGTTTTCAGGTTTTTTAAAGTATCAGCTGCAGTCACAGCTGTACCATTAAACATGAATACATTCGCTGTAAAATTAACTTCTGTAGTTCCCCTCCCTTTCCACCAGCTTTTATGCGACAGGGGTTGCATGGTAAGAGCATCACAAACTGATGTAGTGTTATGAACAATCGTATCCTTGTCTTCCCATTCTTGCTTAATGACAAGCACCTGCTTCCCGTTCTCCACGGTCTTCTCGATCGTTCTTGTCCAGAATTGCGTCATGGTCCGGGCAGCATTCTTGCTCATTCTGAAATATACCAGATACCGATGCGTGCCGGTAATCAAAACAGAGGTATTAACTTTTGATGCGTCAACCCGTATGGTATCATTTGATTGTGAGAAACATAAAAAAGAAGACACTACAAAGAAAAGAGACATTACTTTTTTTTTCATAGATATCGTTTTCTTTTACTTTAAAAATGTTGTTATGTAAAAAGTTTACCCAAATGTTCAGCAACCTGATCATACAGTTGCATCTGCCTATTTCAATCCGAAAATAAGTCTGTCTTCTGATCAGAAAATTATCCTATGTTAATTTCACCTTCGAAAATGATAAGCGGCAAGGCACCTGAAGAAGATCATCACTAGCTCTAATACTTGCATTCTTCCATTCACTTTTATGCCCTGTCGCCTGTCGGGCATACTTGCATAATTGCAAGAACCAATGAAGGGATAAAATTTTTTGATGTTATTTACGTGCAGGTGCTATACCCGTTGACTGGCTGATGAATTTGGTTCCTTTACCGGAGGTATACAGCCGTAGAATCTGGCGTATTGTAAACATCTCAATTGTTTTGTTAGACATGAAAAGTGGTACTTGATGAACCAAGAACCTCTTGTTTTTATGCTACAAAAACAACTAATCTTTTT
>NZ_DATGWT010000034.1:0-34589 GCF_035299325.1 Lacibacter sp.
TACACATCTTAGCTTCTCTCTTCATTTTGTTTTATGTGCTCGACTTTGATCTGTCGGGAGGCTGGATCAGGTTTTTCCTGTTCATTGCACTTTGCATGGCAATGCTTGTGTTTCTGATTGCGCACATGGTTTCACTCTACCATTTTCTTAAAACCAAATAGTAATATATGATCTCCTTAATTGTGTTTATCACCGCTGTCTTAGTTACAGGGTTGTTTTTCGGCATCCTCAAAAAATCTACTTATGTAAATGAAGATGGCCGTTTCAAGGCAGCATCGGTTGTTCGATTGGCCGCTGTACTGCTGATTGCATTTGTTACTGTGGCCATCAATCCTATTAATGTTGAGCGTATTGATGCAGGTCATGTGGGTATTAAAGTAAGTAACGTGGGCGATAACCGTGGTGTTGGCCGTACCGAGTATGTTACAGGTTGGGTGTTTTACAATTCATGGATATCCCGTATTTATGAATTCCCGATCCACCAACAACATATCGATTACGAAGCAGCCGACATTGTCACCAAAGGTGGTTTCCGTGCAACCATCAAACCTTCATTCAACTATTCTATCAACGCCGGTAACGTTGCTGATATGTTTCAGAACCTGCGTGTGGGCGTAAATGAAATGGAGCAAGGCTGGTTGAAGAATGCCATTGTTGGTTCGGTGAATGATGTGGCCAACCGCTATACGGTTGATTCTATTTTCAATCACCGAGAAGAATTTGAATCAGACATTGTGAAAGAATGTAATAAGCGTGTGGCAAAGTGGTTCAACGTATCACAGTTACGTACCAACATTGTTCCGCCTGCTGAAATTTCTGAATCGATCGTTGCAAAAACAAGAGCGATCCAGGAAGTGCAGGTAGCAGAAAACAGGAGACAGGTTGCTGTGGCTGAAGCTGAACGTAAGATCGCAGAAGCAAGAGGTGATTCAGCACAGGCAGTTATCCAGGCAGCCGGTCGTGCAGAAGCGATCAAGAGAGAGCAGTTGTCGCTGACTTCACTGTACATCGATTACATTAAAGTACAAAAGTGGAGTGGACAAGTGCCAACAACAGTTGCAGGTGGTAACAGCGGGTTTTTAATTCAGTTACCGAAGGACGGGAAGGAGTGATAAGTAACTAAGTAGATAAGTTGCAAAGTAAACAGAGTATAAAAAATGCGGAGCTAATCACTCCGCATTTTTTGTTTTATGTATTTATCAATATCATCAATTCAACTCATTTCATCAGCGGTTATCAGCCTTTCTGCCTTACTCCAGGGCAACCCACTTTTTTATCTTTCTTAAACGATGCAATACCCGATGTGCGTTTGTACCAATCTACAAACGGTCGCCATGTAACAGTAAGTTGCACAAAGTAATAAGCATCTTTATTTTTTTCGCTGCCACGCAAACTGCCACCTGCAGGATAAGTGCCATTACCACGATAAGCCAGATCAACAGCTGTTTGACCTCTTGCAGCCAGTAACGTTGCCTGATCTACATACTTCGAACTCACATCATCAATATAATCGGTGAATGTTTTGCGATAGCCAAGTTCCAAACCAACTCGTAAGTCTTCGGTCAATAAATATTCTGCGCCAATACCAAAAGGGATAGAGAACTGAGTTGGTTTATAAACTTTCTTTCCCGGAAGAAAACCTTGTCCTTCGGTACTCAAGGGTTGCAGAAAAACTTTTGTTCCGTTGTTATCTGCAGTAAACGGTTTTATGCGATACAATGCACCACCTGCAAACACATAAGGTGTCCACCATTTATAATTCAGGTTGAAAATATTGTATTGTGCACCCAATTCCCATTCAAACAATTTGGTTTGAAAACTAAGGTTACGACTTTGGTGTGATGCGCTTTTACTTTTTGCATCAGCAGCACGCAGCATACCCAAACTGAAATGTGTACGTGCCAGCAAATGTTCTGTAAGATCATAACGGGCACCAATACTGCCTGCAAATTTTGATTGATTGAACGTAAAGCCTTTTTGTTGCAGATCGCCCTGGTAATTGGCTAACCCACCCCGAAAGGATAGGTGAAAGTCCTGTGCAAACAGTACGAATGGAGAAAAACAAAACAGGAAGATGAGTTTTTTCATAAATCGATCATTGGATTGAGGCCTAAAGATAAGATCAGGAATAAAAACGCAAAAAAGAGATGGAAAGTATAAGGCTTAACTGATGAAAGCCGTGGCCAAGGCTAATCTTTAAATGAAAGACCATTCTTCTCTAATTCAGCAAGTAGTTTGGGAATTGCTGACGGGCCAAAACCATGCAGTTTCAACAGGTCTTTCTTGCTCCACTTCGCCAATTGCTGTATCGTGTTGATTCCTTGACCAAGTAAGGCTCTTCTTGCCGGCGCACCAACTACTGAAAAAAATCCATCAACAGGTTTTTCTTCGGCAGCACAAACGGGGCAAACAGGGCAATCACTGCTTTTATAATATTGGTGACCTTTTTTACAGGTGCGAAGTGTTCCTTTCGATGCTGCCATAATGCGATTGATTTCATAATAAAGATAAAAACAGACAATTGAGTGAGCAACCCTAACACCCGTTCCTTTCAAATCAATTAATTTCGCAGCCATGATGATGCATAATTTCAACGCAGGTCCTTCTGTGTTACCAAAAGAAGTTTTTCAGCAAGCAAGTGAAGCCATTCTGAATTTTAATAACAGTGGCTTATCCATTCTTGAAATTGGTCACCGCACGCCTTTGTTTGAAGAGGTGATGAACGAAGCACGTTCGCTGGTAAAAGAATTAATGCAACTGGATGATGATCATGAAGTGCTCTTTTTGCATGGAGGTGCTACTACCCAGTTTATGCAGGTGCCCATGAACCTGCTCAACGAACAGGATGTGGCTGCATATACTGAAACTGGTACCTGGGCAGGCAAGGCCATTAAGGAAGCAAGACTGTTTGGTCATGTAGAAATTGTAGGCTCGTCAAAAGATACCAATTACACAACCATGCCGCATGAACTGGCAGTACCTGCTACTGCGGCATACCTTCATATCACTACTAACGAAACAATTGCCGGTACACAATGGCACCAGATGCCTTACGATTGTGGTGTGCCTATTGTGGCTGATATGAGTAGTGACATTCTGAGCCGTGTGCTTGATTTCAACAAATTCGATCTTATTTATGCCGGTGCTCAAAAGAATATGGGTGCAGCGGGTGTAAATCTTGTGATCGTCAATAAACATATTCTTGGTAAGGTTAACCGTTCAATCCCAACCATTCTCGATTACCGCAATCATATCAAGGAAGGAAGTATGCTGAATACACCGCCTGTATTTGCAGTGTATGTGGCCATGCTCACGCTCCGTTGGTTAAAAGCACAAGGTGGAGTTGCTGCCATGGAAGCCATCAATAACAAGAAAGCTGAAGTATTGTACAAGGCATTGGAAGCAATTCCTTTTATCAATTTGCCCATTGCAAAGGAAGACAGGAGCAAGATGAATGTGGTGTTTACCATGGATGATAAAGAGAAAGAAGCTCTTTTCATGCAATTATGTAAGGAAAACGGCATGTATGGCGTGAAGGGGCATCGCAGTGTGGGAGGTTTCCGCATCAGCCTGTACAATGCGCTTACCATGAGCAGTGTTGAAGCAATGTTGAGTTTGTTAAATGAGTTTGCAAAAAAGATCGGGTAAGTACAGGTGGCGGATTTATCCGTTAACCACCTAAAAAATCCTTTTCTTTGCAGCCGGTTAGTAAGTATAAAAAATCTATGGCTATAATAGTTCCGTTTAAGGCACTGCGTCCGCAGGCCCAGTTCGCTAAGCAGGTGGCAGCACGTCCTTACGATGTGCTCAACAGTAAAGAGGCAAAGGAAGAAGCGCAAGGCAATCCTTATTCATTTTTGCATATCACCAAACCGGAGATCGATCTTCCTGAAGAGACAGATCATTATGCTCCGGAAGTATATCTCAAAGCAAAAGATAATCTCGCTGCATTTATGCAACGTGATGTGTTATTTCGTGAAAGCAAACCCTGCTATTACATTTATCGTTTGATCATGAATGGTCGAAGCCAAACAGGTTTGGTATGTGGAAGTGCCGTGGTGGATTATGAAAATGATGTGATCAAGAAACACGAATTCACCCGTCCTGAAAAAGAGAACGATCGTATCAATCATATCAAGATCAGCGGTGCACAAACAGGCAATGTTTTCTTAGCTTATCGTGATGTGCAGGAGTTGAATGATCTGATTGAAAAATGGAAAGCTGATAAAAGTCCGATTTATGATTTCACTGCCGATGATGATATTCAACATACCATTTGGGTAGTGAATGATGATGCAGCTATCAAAACCATCAGCAACATTTTTGTACAACAGGTGCCGCAAACTTATATTGCCGATGGTCACCATCGTGCAGCATCAGCAGCAAAAGTGCGTGCGGCATTGTGGGATGCCGCAACGGAAGAAAGCAATTACTTTTTAACGACTTTGTTTCCTGCAAGTGAATTGCAGATCCTCGATTATAACCGTGTGGTGAAAGATCTCAATGGATTATCTGTTGAAGAATTGATTGAAAAGATCAAAGCTGATTTTGATGTAAAGCTGGTTGGCAAGGAAGAAGTAAAACCAAATGAACTGCACAGTTTCGGTATGTATATCGATGGCAACTGGTATAAACTCACAGCCAAAGAAGGAACCTACAAAACAGATCCTATCGGCATACTGGATGTAACCATTCTTTCAGACAATATTTTAGATAAGCATCTTGGTATTAAAGATCAGCGTACCGATAAGCGTATCGATTTTGTGGGTGGCATACGTGGGTTGGGCGAATTACAGAAACGTGTTGACAGTGGTGAAATGAAAGTTGCCTTCAGTTTATACCCTGTTACCATGGATCAGTTGTTTGATATTGCCGATAGCGGTAATGTAATGCCTCCCAAGAGCACCTGGTTCGAACCAAAATTGAGGGACGGACTGCTCACACACCTTATCTACAACGAATCATAATAAAAACCGAATATCAGGGAGGCGATTCAAACAATCGCCTCTTTTGATTTATTTTTGAAGCTGGTACGCTATTTGGCAACCAGGTTTAGGTAAAAAGAACACATGAAAAAACTTCTGAACTCCCTTTTATTTGTATTGATTGGTCTTGCATCTTTCGCCCAGGATCCTGATGCTTCTCAACTCCATGAAACTGCCAAACAATTCATGCGTGGTGGCGATTGGAACAATGCTATACTTGTTTTGAACAAGGCATTAGCAAAAGAACCACAAAATATTTCGATTCAAAAGGATCTTGCTCTTACTTACTACTATCAACGTGATTTTGCAAAAGCAAGAGAAACTGTAAAACCTTTGGTGGAGCGTGAAGATGCTGATGTGCCCACTTACCAGATAGCCGGTAATATTTACAAAGCGTTGGTCGAACGAAAAGATGCAGAGAGAATGTATAAAAAGGCCTTGAAGAAATATCCCAACAGTGGTCCGTTGTATGCAGAGTATGGTGAATTGTTATGGATGATGAATGAAAATTCTACCAGCATTGAGCAATGGGAGTTGGGGATTAAAAACGACCCTGCTTATGCGGGTAACTATTATTTTGCCGCCCGTTATTATTATTTCACAACCGATAAAGTGTGGGCGTTGGTGTACGGTGAAATTTTTGTGAACATGGAAAGCTACACCAGTCGTACAGCTGAAGTAAAAAATCTGTTGCTTGACAGTTACAAAAAGTTTTTTGTGGTTGATCCCAAAACTAAATCAGGTAAGCCTGAAAAAGAAAGTGAGTTTACAAAAGCATTTACAGCAGTCATGAATCAAAACAGCAGCGTGATCAACAGTGGTATAACGACTGAAACACTAACCATGCTGCGTACACGTTTTCTGCTCGATTGGAATAAAGATCATGCAGCAAAGTTTCCATTCCGTTTGTTTGAACACCAGAAGCAGTTATTGCAGGAAGGTATGTTTGAAGCTTACAACCAGTGGATTTTTGAAGCGGCAGGTGATCTTGCGAAATACGAAAGCTGGACAAAACTCAATACCGAACAATACAACGAGTTTACCCGTTTTCAGAAATCAAAACTCTTTAAAGTGCCGGCAGGGCAATATTATAAAAGCACAAATTAACTGATGAAAATCCTCCGCATAACGGAGGATTTTTTATGTGCGTATTGACCAAATCTGCTTAACTTACTTCAACCAAATACAGGTGTTGCCTGTTTGTATTTCGTACACTTAATTGCATGCTATATGAACCCCACAAGATTATTTGACTGTATTGATGTACAGTTAGCAAGATTTCCACAGGAAGCCATGTTTGCCGCCAAAGAAGAAGGGGGCATCTGGCGTAAATACAGTACAGCAGAAGTAAAAGAATCAGTTGACCGACTTGCGGCCGGTTTACTCCATCTTGGCATTTCCGGAAATGATATGAGTGTGGAGAAGCGTGATAAGATCGCTATCATCAGTAATAACAGGCCGGAGTGGATGTTGCTTGACCTGGCTGTGCAAAAAACAGGTGCGGTACTGGTACCCATCTATCCAACTTTAGCAGCAAATGAACTGGAGTTTGTATTGAATGATGCCGAAGTGAAATTGGTATTTGTGAGTGATGCGGAGCTTTATCATAAAGTACAGAGCGTTCGTGATAAAGTGCCGAGCATTAAAGCTGTTTTCACCTTCGATTATATTCAACCTTCACTGCATTGGAAAGAGATCATGAGTAAAGCAGGAGAGGAAGATCTGAAAAAGCTGGCGATCGCTGCAGGCAGTATCCGTTATGAAGACTTGGCGACCATCATTTACACATCGGGCACTACCGGTACACCAAAAGGTGTAATGCTTAGTCATAAAAATATATTGAGTAATGTTATTTCAAGCACAGAAGTGTTTGCTGAGTTTTGTACTGCGGGTGATAAGGCATTGAGCTTTCTTCCGCTCAATCATATTTTCGAACGCATGGTAACTTATATCTATCTCTTTAATGGGGTATCGGTGTGGTATGCCGAAAGTTTAGAAAAGATCGGTGATAACCTGAAAGAAGTGCAGCCGGCCTTGTTTACAACTGTTCCGAGATTACTGGAGAAAGTGTACGAACGTATTATGGGGCGTGGACAGGAATTAACCGGTCTCAAGAAAAAATTATTCTTCTGGGCGGTTGATGTAGGCAGCAGGTTTGAAGTGGGAACAAACCACGGGTTTCTTTACAACATACAATTGGCTATTGCCAATAAACTCATCTTTAAAAAATGGCGTGAAGGATTGGGTGGAAAAGTAAAAGCTATTGTAACGGGTGCTGCGGCCTGCCAGGTTCGTTTGCTGCGTGTGTTCACTTCCGGTAAAATGGTGATCATGGAAGGTTATGGTTTAACTGAAACATCACCTGTAATTGCGGTGAACCGTTTCAATGAATCGGGAAGACGGTTTGGAACTGTGGGCCCGGTGATTAAAGGAGTGGAAGTGAAACTGGAAGAAGATGGTGAGATCTGTTGCAAAGGTGATAATGTAATGATGGGTTACTACAAACGTCCTGATCTTACGGCTGAAGTAATTGATAAAGATGGTTATTTCCATACCGGTGATATAGGTGTATTACAGGAAGGAAAATTCTTAAAGATCACCGATCGTAAGAAAGAGATCTTTAAAACAAGTGGCGGTAAATACGTGGCACCTCAGCCTATTGAAAACAAAATGAAGGAAAGCAAGTTTATTGAACAGATGATCGTAGTTGGTCCTGAACGAAAATTTGCCGGTGCCTTAATTGTTCCTTCGTTTGAAAATTTGAAAGTATGGGCCGCACAAAATAATATCAGCTTTGGAACAGTGCATGATCTTATCCGCAACCCGGCTGTGCTGGAGATGTTCAAGAATATTGTGGAAGAATTCAATAAAGATTTCAATCATGTAGAGCAGATCAAAAAATTTGAACTCTGCGCCAATGAATGGACGGTAGATGGTGGTGAGCTTACTCCAACGTTGAAGTTGAAACGCAAAGTGATCATGGAGAAGTATAGAGATGCGATTGAGCGGATTTATTTGTAAAAGTATTCATGTAATAATCTATGTGAAATGCAACATGGTGGTTCTATATACATCATGACAAATTCAGCCCGCACGACATTATATGTTGGTGTTACTTCTGATTTACGAAATCGTGTGATTCAGCACAAGGAGCATTTTTACAAAGGAAGTTTTACGGATCAGTACAATTGCACAATTTGTATTTACTACGAACATTTTGGTCGCATAGAAGAAGCTATTGCAAGAGAAAAAGAAATCAAGAAATGGCGAAGGGAGAAAAAAGATAAATTGATTGCATTAATGAACCCCGCCTGGGAAGATTTATGGAAAGAGATTGAAACATGGTAAGTTCAAGTTTACTCAAACTCTTACACCGTCATGTCGACGATAGGAGACATCTCTACGATTGCGGAGGTTTAAGTTTTATTGAACTCTTGCTTAAATAGTAACAGCATCATTGTTTAGAGATTTCTCACCCCACCTCAAACTTCTTAAATATTTGAACATTAAACTGGCGGAGTTCGAAATGACGCACTCCAATTAAATGAAACCTTACAATTACTCAAACTCTTACACCGTCATGTCGACGACAGGAGACATCTCTACAATTACGGAGGTTTAATTTTTTTTGAACTCTTGCTTAAATAGTAACAGAATAATTATGTAGAGATTTCTCACCCCGCCTCAAGCCTAAAGAAAGATAAACATTGAAATGGCGGGATTCGAAATGACGCACTCTGAGTAATAGCAGTTTATCTAGCAATAATCAGGTCCAAAAAAGTGTTGCTGCTCTTTACTATGCAGCACAAGAGTGCGACGCAACCAAAGTTTCCTAGCAGCACAACCGCCGGTCACCAAAATTGCATTCATTTTTTCCCGTCACTGCAAATCTTTTATCTTCGCAGCATGCTTCCAAAATACAAACGCATTCTCCTCAAACTTTCCGGCGAGTCATTAATGGGCGATAAAAATTTCGGGATGGATTCAACGGTGATCTCCCAATATGCCCAAAGTATCAAAAGCATTACCGCACTGGGTGTGCAGGTGGCCATTGTAATTGGAGGCGGAAATATTTACAGGGGAATGAACGAAGCTGAAACAGGTATTGAACGTGCTCATGGTGATTATATGGGTATGCTGGCAACGGTGATCAACGGAATGGCGTTACAAGCCGGACTGGAAAAGGCAGGCGTGTACACACGTTTGCAAAGTGCCATTAAAATGGAACAGATTGCTGAACCTTATATCCGCCGTCGTGCAATCAGACATTTGGAGAAGGGCCGTGTGGTGATCTTTGGTGCAGGTACAGGTAATCCCTATTTTACAACTGATACTGCAGGTTCGCTCCGTGCCATTGAAATTAATGCCGATGTAATTCTGAAAGGCACAAGGGTAGATGGCATTTACACAGCCGATCCGGAAAAAGATCCTACTGCTACGAAATATGAAACCATCACATTCCAGGAATGCCTCAGCAAAAACCTGCGGGTGATGGATATGACTGCTTTTACTCTCTGCATGGAAAATAATCTGCCCATCATTGTATTTGACATGAATAAGCCAGATAACCTCAAACGTGTTGTTACCGGCGAAAATGTTGGCACAATTGTAAATGTAGGCTGACGGTTTTCACAACCTTGAAGGTTTTGGGGATAAAATTATCCAACGGGCAGTAGCTCCCTTCTCTTAATGCTGTTAACTTTCCTGTGTAATAGTTTTCCTGCTGTACCTAAAACAACCATTCATGTTACTTGCTATCCAGATCTCTGTTCTTGAAATTGTGATGTTCCAGATCGGAGCTTTAGTGCTCGGTTTTGTGATCCATTACTTCTGGAACATACGCAATGGCAGCCAGTTTGATCAGGATATTGATGTAGAGAAATTTGAAAAAGAGGCACACGACTGGCGCATGAAATATTACAATGTGCTGGAGCAACAGAAAGAATCGGGCGAACATCTCAGCAAAGATTTGTTGCAGGCAAGAGAGAATGAACAACTATTGATTGATGAAATTGAAGAACTGAAAGAACTGATAAAAGAATTAAAGCAACGTCCTCCGCAACAGGTGATTGTTGAGTCTCCCACTTCTGTTATTGCAACTGAGGTAAGCCCGGCTGAATATCTTGCTCAACTCAAATCGGCACAGGATCATTTACTTCAACACAACCAGAATATTTCGAAACTGTTGAACCAGGTTGATCTGCTGGAGAAAGTAGAACAGAAGCACCAGGATACGCTACAACAGAATCAATACCTCACCGAACAATTACAATTATTACGTCGCTCACTCACAGAGAAAGAAAGTGAACTGAATAACATCCGCCAGCAAACGGTGCTTACTCAGGAAATGAAGAACCGTTTGGAAACAGCTTACGATGAGTTCAATGAAATTCAATCGAAGTTGTTGAAAGTGGAGCAGCAATTAACATCGCCTCAAACACATTCACTGCACAACGATGAATTGGAAGAAGCCAATCACATGTTATCGGTTGAGTTAAATGATATGCGCATCAAACAGCGTGAGCTGGTGGAAGAAAATTCACGTCTATCCCAGCATGTGATTGAAATGGAAAGCAAGTTAAAGGAATCAAATCTGCAGCGCCAGCAATTGAGCAAACGCAACGATTTCCTTGAAGAGCTGAACAAAGATCTGCAGCAGGTATCGGATCATAATAAGAAACTGGAATCGCAACTATCCCGTCTCTCAGAAATTGAAGCAATGCTGGCAAGAATTTCTGCCGGACAAAATCAGTAAATCAGCGGTTGGTATATTTTCCTTCATTAGATTTGGCGCTTCATTAAAACAACCGTTTTATGTCGTCCATTGCAGATATCCGTCGTGATTATTCCTTAAAAACATTGAATGAAACAGAAGTAACTGAAAATCCTTTCCAGCAATTTGCTGATTGGTGGCAACAGGCCATTGAATCAGAAATTGATGAAGTGAATGCGATGACGCTTGCAACAGCATCTTTGGAAGGAGTTCCATCTGCACGAATTGTTTTACTGAAAGGATATGATGAAAAAGGGTTTGTGTTTTACACCAACTATGAAAGTGCCAAGGGCCAGGAGTTAGCGGAAAACCCAAGAGCAAGTTTATTATTCTTCTGGAAAGAACTGGAGCGCCAGGTACGCATTACAGGGTTGGTTGAAAAAGTGAGTACACAGGAAAATGATGAATATTTTTTATCACGCCCCACGGGTTCGCAGATCGGTGCATGGGCATCGCCTCAAAGTCATGTAATTGAAAACAGGAGCTGGCTGGAGAATAAAGTGAAGGAGCTGGAAATAAAATTCAGCACAGAACAATTAACACGCCCTTCTCATTGGGGAGGCTACAGAGTAAAACCGGTGATCATTGAATTCTGGCAGGGAAGGAGTAGTCGTTTGCACGACCGTATTCAATATACGTTGCAGGAGAACAATAGCTGGAAGATCGAACGTTTAGCACCCTGACGGGTAGAAAAGTGATAAGTAAATAAGCAGAAAAGATGACTTCTCTACTTATTTACTTACCTGCATAAATAGTTATTTCTTTTCTTCCTTTTTAGGAGCTGCTTTCTTAACAACTTTCGCCGGACGGCTCTTACCAAATGAACCTTTAAAGCGTTTTCCTTTTGCGGTTTTTTTATCACCTCTGCCCATAGTAATTTATTTGAATTGTAAAAGTAACGATGATAGAGCAATAGTTGCTCTGTGAAAATAAAAAAGCAAGAAACGATCAGTTTCTTGCTTTTCCAGTAAGGTCAAGCATTAGAGTTTTGCAGCTAATTCTTTACCAGCTTTAAACTTAGCAACTTTTTTCGCTTTGATTTTGATGGTAGCACCAGTTTGTGGGTTACGACCGGTACGTGCAGCACGTTTTGTAACAGAGAAAGTACCGAAACCAACCAATGTTACTTTACCGCCACTTTTCAATGTTTTGGTAACTGCTTCTACAAAAGAATCCAATACAGCATTTGCCTGTGTCTTTGAAAGTTCTGCATCTTCGGAAAGTTTTGCAACTAATTCAGCTTTGTTCATAGTGAGAATTTTTTAAGTGGAGCAAATATAGACGGTTTTGCATTCCAACAAAATTTTTTTACCTGTTTCGAAATATGTAAGAAATCGCTCAAATCCGCACGGAGCAAGGCTTCTGCTGCAATAAAAAAATCTAACGCATGTATGTAAATGATTGTATTTCCCTGAAACTGTTGACAGACAAGGGTTTTCGGCGATATGGCTCTGAAAGCCTTAACTGGTAAGGCTTTCAGCGTGTGGAAAAAGAAATAGGGAGGGTTGACTTTTTTGCACAATTACTGCACAACTTCCATAATACTGCGGAATGCAATGATGCGGTTGCCCCATTTATCAAATACTTTTTGACGAAGTGCTGCTGCATGTTGCTGCACATATTCTTCCTGCTTTTGTTTTGTTTCTGCAAAATATTGAGCAGTATAAGTTGGTCCGTCTTCTTCCTCGATCTCGAGCAGTTTCAATAATTGTCCGCTTGTGAAATAACCGGTGGCCACCACTTCAGGAATATGTTCTTCCAGCATCCATTTCACCCATGCATCATGAATGCTCCAATCGAGTTTTGATGTAACATTATAGACGATCATGTTAGTTCATTTTTAATTCAAGATACACAGGACAATGATCGCTGTGTTTTACATCAGGATAAATTTCAGCGTCTTTTAAATTTTTTCTCAATGGCTCTGTTACCGTAATGTAATCAATACGCCAGCCCTTATTTTGTAAACGAACACTGGGGAAACGCTGGCTCCACCAGCTGTAACGATGAGGTTCGGGATGAAATTCACGAAACGTATCAACCCAGCCGCTCTCAAAAAATTTCGTCATCCACTCACGTTCTGCCGGTAAAAATCCACTGGAGTTTTTATTCCCTTTCGGATCATGAATATCTATTTCCTTGTGTGCAATATTATAATCGCCGCAAAGAATAAGTTTAGGATGTTTCTTTTTTAACTCATTCAGCCATTTATAATATTCATCGAGCCATTGATATTTAAATTCCTGGCGAACATCACCACTGGTCCCGCTGGGGAAATAGGTATTGATTAGGCGAATATCACCAAACTGCAATTGTATTACACGGCCTTCATCATCAGTCGGTCCATGCCCATTACCCGTTTCAACTGCATCGGGCTTTATTTTAGTGAACACCGCTACGCCACTGTAACCTTTTTTTTGTGCACTGAACCAATAATCGTGGTAGCCCAGCTCATTGAATAATGTATGATCAACATTTTCTTTCTGTGCTTTTGTTTCCTGTACACAAATAATATCGGCAGGATCTGTTTTCAGCCAATCGATAAACCCTTTTTTAATGGCAGCACGAATACCGTTTACGTTATAAGAAATAATGCGCATGATAATTTATTCTTCGGCGAAAGTAAGAAAGGCTGACAGTAAACCGTCAGCCTTTCTTCAAATTGCTTATGATGTTTTTTTGTAAACGGTCTGATCTATTTTATTATGTACAGGCTTTACCGTTTGCAGGAATTTGTAAATCGCTTTTATTTCGAGATCACTCATTCTGCTGAATGGTCCCCATGCCATTGGGCTATGTTGTACAAGCTTTCCCTGCCTGATACGTTTGCGAAACATTTCTTCGCTCCAGCCATAGATGCGGCCGGTTTCTTTATCGGGAGTGAGATTGGGCGATATACATTCATAAGTCAAAGGATCTGTAACCGATTCCATTTTAAAACCACCGGCAAACGGCTCACCAATAAAAGCGCCTGTTTTCAGATCACGGTTGGTATGGCACCCCACACAGTTGGCAACACTCATGGCCATGTAACGACCGTATTCAACAGTGGTATCGGGTTGTACAGCTTTGGGCGGTGTTCCTGTTGGGCCCACAGGTTTAATGACGAAGGCTTTTAACACCATACCCAGCGGGTTCATTTTATTTTTTGGCACTTCGTTCCTGATAGGTTTAATTGTTCTGATATAAGAAATGATCGCTGTAAGATCATCATCGCTGATGTTATAAAAAGGCATGAAATCAAAAAGAGCCCGGCCATCGTGGCCAACACCGTAACGTAGTGAGCGTGCAACTGTTTCATCAGATAGATTTCCAATACCTGTTTCTTTATCAGGAGTAATATTCTTTACATAAATATGTCCGATCGGGAGTGCAAAATCTCTGCCACCCGGCAAATCAACTTCTGCGCCACTGTTTACCAGTTCTTCTGTTCCCGGTTTTGCATGGCAGTCGGCACAATGCGCAGGTCCGTACACAAGATATTTACCTCTTGCAAGAACGGCACTGTCGGTTGATGCTTTAATGGCCGGATTGGGAGCTTCAAATTTTTTGTTCTGGTTAAGTAATACAATAGCAGTAAGTCCCACGATAATGAATAACAGGATCAGTCCTGTCCATTTAAGGATTTTCTTGAACATGATGGTTGGTTTTGGGTGATGACTAAACAATCTAAGGAAGTACAAAAGGTAGAAACAATTTTAAGAAAATGCAAGAGGCTGATAAAAACACTGTGGCCACTACCAGCACTTTAAAAAAACAGGTATTATTGTACAAACGATCAATATGGAGAACGACCAAAAATATGATGCTAATGAAAGCGCATCACAAACATCTGTGTTAGCCGATATTCAAACACTCAACTATAATTATGCAAGCACAGGCCAACGGTTTTTTAATTGGCTGATTGATAATTTAGTTATGCGTTTTGCTGTAAGTTATCTTACCGGGGCTGTGGTGGGAATTCTTCTGCAACTGATCTCTCCTGAAATATTATTTGAACTGGCATCGGGAGAACGTGGTTTTGTTTTCTGGGGCGTGAGTTATTTTATCGGTATTTGTAACTATCTCTTTTATTATACGCTTTGCGAAAAACTTTTCAGGGGTTACACACTTGGTAAATTAATAACAAGCACAAGGGCAATACGAGATGATGATGGCGAACTTACATTCAAAGATGCATTGTTGCGTTCTCTTTGCCGTGTTGTTCCCTTTGAAGTATTGAGTGCATTAGCCGGCTTCCCCTGGCATGATACATGGACAAAAACAAAAGTGGTAAAGACAAGATAAAAGCTGAATGGTATTAAAAATGAAATGCCAGCTTCAGTTTTATAAAGAATGGATTGCCCGGTGTGTAATGTAATTCAGTTACAGGGTTGGTTTCATTTCTTAATCTTGATTCTGTTGCAAACTGTGCCTCATTCCATTTAGTATTGAATAAATTCTCAACAACAGTTGCCAGTTCAAACTTGCTGAACGCATAACTCAGCGAAGCATCCGTTACAAAATATCCTTTTGCTGTAATACTGTAATCTTCATTAGCAGCACGGTTAGCCAGGTAGCGATAGCGTAAACTTGCGTTCCAGCCGTTATACTGGTAATTGATACCACCTGTACTTGTAACCGTTGGTGCAAGCGGAATATAATTTTCACCTTTTGGATCTTCTATACTTCTTGCATGCGCAAAGTTGATATTGGCATCGGCTGTTAATGCTTTCAACGGTTGCCAGCGTACAGAAATATCTGTGCCATATCTTCTTGTTTTACCACCCGGTTCAACAATTCCTTCATCGCCCACATACACAAACTCCTGCTCAAGAAATAAATGCCAGGCTGCTGCATTAATGAGTAAGCTCTTGAATGGTTTCCAGATAAAACCAAGATCTGAACCGTAAGATGCGGGCAAAACACGTTGACCTGTTTGCGGCAACACCACACGTGTATCATTGCTGTGGAATCCTTTACCGTTCTTCAGGTATAGTTGCAATGATTTGTTTACTGTGTAGAAAATATTCAGCTTAGGACTTACAATTGCTTTTTGTTGTGATGCTAAAGAAGGGTTTAACTTATCGCTGTAATCAAAGTGAAAATAATCAAGTCTTGCCCCAAGGTTAAACAACCAGTTGCCTTGTTCAATTTTTTCATCGGCATACAGCCATGCATTTGCTTCTCTTACGTTTCCCAACGCAACAGCATCGAGAATTTCTGTTTTATTTTTTGTGCGTGATAGCTCAGAGTTGTGCGTGGCATCAAATCGAACTCCACTCCCAATGCTGCTGGTGAAAGCAGTAATGCCTTTGTATTTTTTCGATTGCCAGTTTGATTGCCAACCGTAAATATCTCTGGCTTCCTGTTGCCTGATCTGATCACCATTCACAGGGTCGTTCAGGAAAAAAGTAAAATTTGAAATGAGATTAAAATGATAACGTGAGTAAAATAACTGATGCTCGAGCAGATCATCGTTGCGTAAACGTTGCTGCAATTTTGTGCTGATGTTGATGCGACCGGTGTAACCACCTTCGGTATTATCAATGGCGCCAAAACGTGAGATTGTTCCATCTTTCACTGCACGTTCAGGAATTTGTCCGGAGGCGTCCCAGCGGCTGTTGAACACATTGGCCTGAACAAATAATTTGTTACGTTCATTCAACTGTGCATTGTATTTACCCCAGATATTGAAACGGTTAAAGTTTTGCGGGCTTTCAAAAGGCCCATCAGAATAAATATATTCAGAAGCAATGTATGCACTTTGTTTTTGATTGGTTGCTGGCAACAGGTTCAGCATTGCCAAAGCTCTGTAACTGTTAAATGAACCAACTTCTGTTTGTACGGTGTTTTGCGAAAGACGATTTGCTGTTTGCAGTTCAACATAACCGGCAGTATTGAAGTTGCCTTGTTCTGCATAATAACTGCCTTTACCGTAGTCGATCGTTTTTACAAGTTCTGGAATTACAAAATGAAGATCAGCATAGCCTTGTCCGTGTGCATGCGATGGCATATTCACCGGCATACCATCAACAGTTATTCTAACATCTGTTCCATGATCAACATCAAAGCCACGTAAAAATATTTGCTCCGCTTTACCACCACCCTGGTGTTGGGCAATAAACAAACCCGGCACATAACGTAAAAATTCCTGTGCTGAATTAACGGGACGCTGATTCAGATCAATCTTGCTGATAGTTGAATAAACTTTATTGGCATTGCCGGCAGCGATCACAACTTCTTTCAGGTTAAAAGCAGCCCGTGCTAATGATACAATGCCCGTGTTTGATGTATTAATCTCCTGTGTGGCATAACCAATTGCAGAAACTGTAACGATCGTTTCACCATTATCCAACGCAATGCTGAAGCGGCCATCTTTCGCTGCTGTTGCTACTTTGGTTTTGCTTTGTACAACCGCACCTTCAACAGGTTCGTTTGTAACTGCATCAATAATGCGGCTGCTGTAATTTGTTTGTGCAGCTGTCAACAATGCCTGCAGTAAAAAAATGGAAAGAAATAGAATTGCTTTCATAACAGTTAGTTGGTGGTTACAGAGTCTTCAGTTGTTCTTTTATTTCGTTGGCAGTAACAGGGCCTAACTCAAAGCTGCTTTCCAATGCTTCTGCCAGGTACTGTTTTGCCAATTTTGGTTTGCCGCTTTTTTTCAGCAGTAATCCTATATGATAAAGGGCATCGGGTTCAAATGTTTTGTTGATGATACGGCTCTCAGCAATTTTTACCGCTTCCTGTACTTGTCCGTTTTTATACAACGACCATGCAAACAATTCATACGATTGTGGAGTAGGACGGTTATTGATTTCTTTTTGAGCAATAGCCATAGCTGTTGATTGATTGTTCAACTCATCGCTCATAATGGTAAAAAGGTATTTGTTGTACATGTCGCCGTAAGCAGGGTTACTCACTTTGTCAACAAATGAGGCGAGGTATTGATTCTTGGCCTGGTTGTTTTGTTCAAACGCAGCAATTTCACTCAGCATCAGATCGTAATCAGGAACAGGATGCTGCTCCTGCAGCCAAAGCAATATTTTTTTTGCAAGCGTTGTGTTCTTATCATGTGAGTAAGCGATCCATGCAATACCTTTCCACGCATGATAATAATCGGGATGATCTTTCACTACTTCTGTATACAGTTGATATGATTCGCTGATGCGGTTGTTGTGGCCATACATATCGGCCAGGTTTGTTTTTACCCAGGGCAGCAATTGGTCTTTCTTTGATTCTTTTATATCAGCATGTGCTTTTTCCATGAAGCTGATGCTTGCTTCGCTGCTGCCTTTATGATCTTCGAGTTTGGAAGCACGTGTGTAATAGTCGAAATTATTTTTGTGTCGGAAGGCGTTGAGAATTACTTCTGCCTGCTTGTAATTACCCAATTCAAGTTTTACATCAAACTGTTGCAAACGGGTCAAATACATGTCATCACCCATTGAAGCAGCGGTATCAAGATAGCGGTCAGCCTGTATAAACCGGTGTTGGGTAACACAGTTAGCTGCCAATGATCGATAAATGCCAGAGGAAAAACTTTTTTGCAGCTGGTTAGCTACATGATATAAACTATCACTTTTATGAATATCGCTTATCCGGCCACTGTATTGAAAACGTTGATTGTACAATGATGCGAGTTTTATCTGGCTGCTCATATCATCAACAGTTGTTGCAAGACGATCGTTCCAGAATCTCATATCAGCTTCAATAGTTGCTTCAGCATTGACAGTAGATTTTTGTTCCAGTAATGCTATGATTTTTTCTTCCTGCACAACAGGCTTGCTGTTTTTTGAACAGGCTGCCAACAGAACAGCGCAGCAAAGAATGATGAAAGACTTATTCATAAAAAATGATTTGTAGTTTACGGCAGTGGTTTAAAAAAGGCGAAGGCTTTTATTCCTTCGCCTTTACTTGGTTCTCTTGGTTCGCTTATGCTTAGTGAGGTGTAGCTAAATAAGGAAATGAAGTGAGGAACGCTTTATCATTCGCACTAACATTATCACTTGTTAAACCGGGATTTGCGCTGGCATCCGGGCCGCCAAAAATCAGGATCAGCTCTACATCAATTACGTCATCTGCTAAAGCACGACCGGTTAAAAGGTTGGTGCCATCATAAAATGTAGTAGGTGCAATTGTTGAAGCATTTAATACATCTGTTGCTAACACACCGGTAAATTGGTCGGCATTAAGTCCTAACAGATTTGTTGTATAGCCTGCATTCAGTGCCAACAATTTTGATTTGAATTTTGCGCCAAAAGCTGCGCCCATTGCTGAGGGAGTTGTTGTATTGAACATATCCTTTTCACCTGTGCTTACAAACACTGTGTTAATTGCAGGACGTCCCATTTGATCTTGTTGTTCATAAACCTGTTGCGTAGCAGGTGTGTTTTCACCTTTCTTACATGCCATGAAGAACATTGTTCCTGCAAGCATACTGTATAAACCTATTTTAAGTTTCATTTGATTACAATTTTTTGATTAGGAATAATGATTTGATCAGTTGATCGCTTTTTTAGATTCGGCCCATACATTCAATGCACCTGAGCTTCCGGCACCTAATTTTGATTTAGGAACTTCAATAACAATACTCATTACGTTTGTGCCTTTGAATGTATCTGTACCCGGGTTGTTAAAGCTTGTTGCAGTACCACCTATAATTTTCTGGTACTGACCAAGATCAAAAAAGAATGGATCATCACGTGGGCCTGCAAATACTTTAATGCCATTTTCTTCACCAATAATAGCTGCCTGGCCGTAAGGAGTAACTTTAGCCTGTACGCTGAATGCGTTTGCACTGATTGTGCTTCTTGTTCCGGTTGCAGTTGGTTTATAAGGACCATACACTCTCATATTACCGTTCATTACAATTGCCTGGATAACGAGGTCTTCAACATTATCACCTGTATTGTCGATGTTAAATTCAATGAGTGTTTTCTCATCGAACTTTGCAGCGCCGGTTGCAGATGGTGAAAGTAAACCTTGTGTGTTGGCAACAAACACAAGGTTGTTGGTGTTTTCGCCACGGAAAACATACACATCAGTAATGTCAGTTGCCTGGTTAGATACAGCAGGTGCATCGAGGTGATCCGCAGCATAAATAATGCCTCCGGTTACAGCTACTGCTGCTGCAAGAACAGTCAGTAAAACTTTTCTCTTTTTCATTGTTTGATTTTTTTTGATTAAAAATTTTTGATTAATGATTTGCCTTCACGTTACTCACAGGGAGATGAGTTGGTACAGATATGATAGACTTACGTTAAAGCGATGTGAATTGGATTTTAAACAGAAAAATAATTTTTTGGTTTTGTTTCTGCTATTTAAACACGCAGAGACGAAAGCGCTTACTTTTAGTAAGTAGTATATAAAAAGAAAGCGGATGGTGGAAACCATCCGCTTGTAAACCAAAACCAGGACTACATATTTAGCCTTTCGGCAAAACAACGGCGTCGATAACATGGATAACGCCATTACTTTGATAAACATCTTTAATTGTTACAGAAGCCATTCCACCTTTCTCATCTTTGATCCAGAGTGTTTTGTCTTTCATCCATAACCATAATTTTCCACCTTGCACAGTTGTTAACTCAGCTTTGCCATTTCCTTCTTTAATAAGGCGTGCAATTTCTTTTGCATCCAAACGGCCGGCTACAACATGATACGTAAGTATTGCTGTAAGGGTTGCTTTGTTTTCAGGCTTTACTAATGTTTCAACTGTACCTGCAGGTAATTTTTCAAAAGCTGCATTAGTAGGAGCGAATACGGTAAACGGGCCAGCACTCATTAACGTTTCAACTAAGCCAGCTGCTTTAACAGCTGCCACCAATGTTGTGTGATCATTTGAATTGACTGCATTCTCCACAATATTTTTTGAAGGATACATCGGTGCGCCACCAACTTCCACTGTTTTTTCTTTCATCTTGTTAGATGTTGAAGTTTGTGCGTTCAATGTACCTACAGCAACAACGGCTGCAATTGACAAGGCTAACAATTTTACTTTTTTCATTTGTTTTGTTTTTTAATATGATTTTAAAGAATGTATTAAACAGGATAATCTGTTGATGCCCTTTTTTATGCAGGAACAATAAGAGATACGGAGCAGAAGGATGTTCGGATTTAATCTGTTGAAAAATATTTGAAAATAAAAAACCCCGCATTGCGGGGTTTACTTATTTGATTCAGTATCGTCATTATTCAAGTATCGGTCGCAACCATCTTGTCGCTTCTTCCAAACTCATGCCTTTACGTTTGGTATAATCATTCAACTGATCTTTTTCAATTTTACCTACACCAAAATACTTTGATTCAGGATGCGCAAAGTACCAGCCGCATACAGATGATGCCGGATACATGGCCAGTGATTCAGTTAAATGAATACCGGTTGCTTCTTCGCCACCAAGCAGTGAAAATAATTTATACTTCTCTGTATGATCAGGACAGGCAGGATAGCCCGGTGCCGGACGAATACCGATATATTGCTCTTTGATGAGATCTTCGTTACTCAGCGTTTCATCTTTTGCATAACCCCAGAATTCTTTCCTTGTACGTTGATGCAACACTTCTGCAAATGCTTCAGCTAAACGATCGGCCAATGCCTGCAACATGATCTTGTTATAATCATCATGCGCTGCTTCAAAACGTTTGATGTGTTCTTCAATGCCATGAATGGTAACTGAAAACGCTCCGATGTGATCTTGTGCTTTTGTTTCAGCAGGTGCTATAAAGTCAGCTAATGAAATATTGGGTTGGCCTTCTGTTTTCTTGATCTGCTGACGAAGGAATTGAAGATGGAGTACTTCATCCGGTCCTGCTTGTTGGTGCAATACCGCAACAGAATCTTTTCCATCACTGTTTGCCGGCCAGAAACCAATGGTTCCTTTTGCAGTCAACCATTTTTCTGCAACGATCTTATCCAGCAATGCATTTGCATCGTTGTAAAGTTTGGTTGCTTCAACACCTACAATGCTGTCGCTTAAGATAGCCGGGAATTTACCATGCAGTTCCCAGGCAATAAAGAATGGTTGCCAGTCAATATAGCTTCTGATCTCTGAAAGATCGTATGCATCAAATTGTTTTGCTCCGGTGAATGTGGGAGCAACAGGAGTGAAATTACTCCAGTCAATTTTTACTTTATTCTTCTGCGCTTCTTCAAATCGTAAGAACTGTTTTACAACTTTCTTATTATTAAAATCATCACGCAGTTTTTCATACTCTGCCTGTATGCCTTGCAGGAACGCAGGTTTCTGTTCAGGACTTAATAAATTACCTGCAACAGTTACACTACGACTTGCATCCAATACATGAATAACACCTTCGTCGTACTGCGGATTAATTTTCACCGCTGTATGCATGCGTGAAGTAGTTGCACCACCGATCAGCAGCGGTTGTTTCATACCCCTGCGTTTCATTTCATGTGCCACATGTACCATTTCATCCAACGAAGGCGTGATCAATCCACTCAAGCCAATAATGTCTACATTCTCTTTTTGTGCTGTATCTAAAATTTTATCGGTTGATACCATTACACCCAAGTCAATTACATCGTAACCATTACAACCGAGTACAACACCCACAATATTTTTACCGATATCATGTACATCACCTTTTACTGTTGCCAGTAAAATTTTTGCAGCACCGGCACTTTCTTCGTTAACTGTTCCTGCTGCAAGATGCGCCTGTTTGCGATCTTCTTTTTCCTGTTCGATGTAGGGTGTAAGAATGGCCACACTCTTCTTCATCACCCTTGCACTCTTTACTACCTGTGGTAAAAACATTTTACCTGCACCAAACAGATCACCCACTACATCCATACCAGCCATGAGTGGTCCTTCAATTACTTCAAGCGGTGCACTGTATTTCTGTCTTGCTTCTTCGGTATCAATGTCAATATAATCGGTAATACCATTCACCAATGAATGCTTCAAGCGTTCTTCAACAGAACTGTTGCGCCATGCTTCATCTTTTACAATTTCCTTTCCTTTGGCTTTTACTGTCTCCGCAAAGTTGATGAGCTTTTCAGTTGCTTCGTTGTTATCGTTATTGCGGTTGAGAATTACATCTTCACACAAATCACGGAGCGTTGGTTCAATTTCATCGTACACCACCAGTTGACCTGCGTTAACAATGCCCATATCCATCCCTGCTTTGATAGCATAGTAAAGAAACACACTGTGCATGGCTTCACGCACATGTTCATTACCACGGAAGGAGAACGAAAGGTTACTTACACCGCCACTTACTTTGGTAAGCGGCATCAATGCTTTTATTTCTTTGGTTGCTTCAATAAAATCAACACCATAGTTGTTATGTTCTTCCAAACCTGTTGCAATGGCAAAGATGTTCGGATCGAAGATGATATCCTGCGGCGCAAAACCAACCTGTTCCGTTAATATTTTATAAGCACGGTGACAGATCTCTACTTTGCGTTGTTTGGTATCGGCTTGACCTTTTTCATCAAAGGCCATGACGATGACTGATGCACCATACATGCGACAGATGCGTGCCTGCTCAATAAATTTTTCTTCTCCTTCTTTCATGGAGATGGAGTTCACAATGCTTTTTCCCTGCACACATTTTAAACCTGCTTCAATGATCTCAAATTTTGAAGAGTCGATCATCAAGGGAATCTTGGCAATGTCCGGTTCACTTTGCATGAGGTTGATGAAGGTGGTCATGGCTTGTACACCATCCAGCAATGCATCATCCATGTTTACATCAATGATCTGTGCACCGTTCTCCACCTGCTGGCGTGCAATGCTCAATGCTTCTTCGTATTGGTTTTCACGAATGAGACGTGCAAACTTTTTACTACCGGTTACATTGGTACGTTCACCAACGTTTAAAAAGTTGGTTTCTGGTCGAACAACTAAAGGTTCTAATCCTGAAAAACGACTATATGGTTTAATAACGCTCATAATTTCTTTGTTGTTAACTGATATAACAGTTGCTTTCGTTCCTTAATGCCAATTAAAAGCTTGCTTCCACAACCGGCAATTCCCTCGGCTGCAATTTCTTTACATGATCTGCAATATGTTTAATGTGATCGGGTGTGGTGCCGCAACAACCACCCACAATATTCACCCAACCTTCTTTTGCCCACTCTTCCAAATAATGCCCTGTGTCTTCCGGATTTTCATCATACTCACCCATGGCATTTGGTAAACCGGCATTGGGATAAGCAGATACATAACATGAAGCGATTTGTGAAAGCTCTTCAATATGCGGACGCATTTCATGTGCACCCAACGCACAGTTCAAACCAACACTTAACGGATTAGCATGCATTACTGAAATGTAAAAAGCTTCAAGCGTTTGTCCGCTCAAGGTTCTTCCACTTGCATCAGTGATAGTACCGCTGATCATGATCGGCAATTCCGGTTTGTTGGTATCATGAAAATATTTCTTGATAGCGAAGATGGCAGCTTTGGCATTGAGTGTATCGAAAATAGTTTCGATCAACAATACATCTACACCACCATCCACCAAACCTTTGATCTGTTCGTAGTATGCAGTTACAACTTCATCAAATGTAACAGCACGGTAACCGGGATTATTTACATCGGGAGAAAGTGACAATGTTTTATTCAATGGTCCGATGGCGCCTGCAACAAATGCAGTTTTTCCTGATTGCTGAATTGCTTCTCTTGCACATTTTGCTGAAGCAACGTTTAACTCATAAGCCAACGATTGCATATCGTAATCGGCTTGTGCAATACTTGTGCTGCTGAAGGTATTTGTTTCAATAATATCGGCACCTGCATCTAAATATTGTTTGTGAATTCCGGTAATGATCTGCGGTTGCGTAATGCTCAACAGATCGTTATTGCCTTTTACATCGCAATGCCAATCTTTGAAACGATCGCCTCTGTAATCAGCTTCTTCCAATTTATGCCGCTGGATCATGGTGCCCATTGCGCCATCAATAACGAGGATTCTTTTTTCGAGTTCTTTTCTGATGTCCATAGTTTATCATTTTAACTGCCCGAACTGAGTGTTCAATAAGGCAGATGAATAATAGCACCAGGCGTACAAGAGTGCGACGCAACAGAAGATGATAGCAGCATAAAAGCTGGCTACATAATTTAAACTATAAACGTTTCGGAAAACCGGGTGAGAGTTTTATTGACGTTTATTAGTTCCGTTTGGCCGAACAATAAACAAATCCGCCTGAATGAAGTGCAAATGTAAATGAAAAACACGCACCAACAAGGGGTTTGGGCTTTTGAGGGAGGAGGTTAGTTTTTTACGAAATGCAGTTGATCGTCCTGCGAAGGACTGTCGTCTTTGAGTTTGATACCTGAATTGGTGAGTTCGGTCTTGAGCCAATCGCCATTGAGGTCGCTCATTGTGGGGTTGCTGAAGTTGATATTGATTCTTGTGCCTGTTTGGCTCCAGGTACCGGTTAAGGTGGTTGAACTGCCATGCGCCATCAACGTTCCGCCATTGAGGAACATGAAATAATATGACGAGTAGTTGGATGTTTTATCCTGCTGATCCCAAAAATAACTGATGCGCCAGGTGCCGTCGCTGATGTTAACCGTGGGTTCATCGGTTGTACCTGATTTCTTGCAAGAGGCAATGCTGATGAACAGCAGGAAGTATAGTAACGTGTTTCGCATGTGACAATGAAGTTCAGCAATGAGCAGCTACCTGCCAAATGCTTATGCTGTTTTAACCTTCTTTTTCTTTTGCAAGTTGAACATTCGTGAAATGTTGAAACCAAAGAGGATGTTTCCTTTGCCCCAACTGCCAGCCGTTTCGCTGATGAATGTTCGCTCCGTCATGCCACGTGAATTGGTGAAATGAAGTTGAAACACATGCCCGGCAGTTTCAATATCGAAACCAATCGAAAAAGAGTTCGTAGTTCCTTCGAAACGGGACTCCGGCAACAGGTAATAATATTCTGCATTCACCGATACCATTTTAGTTATACGTTGACGACCACCAATGCCCAACGCCAGAATATCATTTGGATCACTGGCCTTGGATACAAGATTGTAATGCACCATCGTTGGCATCAGTTGAATGGCCGTACCTTCTGAAAACTTACGGGCAATGATGAGTTGATGGGCGTATTGCAAACGTGATGAAAACAAATTCTCTCTTGTTGGATCCTGCCATTTTAATGTTGTAAGCATAATGGATGATGCAATAGCCGCACTGATGGGCATAGTCCGTTCGCCTTTGCTTTGCCGGAGAAAGCGATACTTGCCGAATGCATCGTATTGTTTTTGATAAGTGCTTCTTCCAACGCCAAACATCAGATTAGGTGTTACACCGAAATCGAAACTCATACGCATGCTGGCATTATCTAATCCAAACAATTCATAAAAGCCACCATTGAGTGTGCCGAAGCGGTGTGCAATGCGGAAATCCATATAACCCTTCGGTGTAATTTCAATGGTATGACTGTTGATGATACGAGTTGATTGAAAGGTATTGGTGGTGTAATGTGTTGTTGGTTTTTCTTTTTCCGCTTCAAGTTCTTTGTTGAGATCGATCTCTTGTGCTGTGAGAAAACAACTACTGATAAGCATTATCAACAACAACGTATATTTTTTATCAAGCATGGATTATTTTGTTTTTGGTTGATAGAGTTGGTAATTGCAATTCACCGTCACTTCCACTTTCTCTGCTATTTTTTTTGAGACAATTGTTGGAACAGAAATTTTATAATCGACAAGCTTAATTGTTAAGACAGCAGTAGCGGTTACAGTACTACCTTTTACAATGATATTCCCTGCGGTTTTGATCTTATTGCTGATACCGTGCATGCTGAGGGTACCCTCCACTGTTACAGGATAAGTGCCGTCTTTTGTAAAATCAACCGTGCTGATGTTGGTGATTGTTCCCTTCAACTCAGCTTTGGGATAACGATCCGAATCCATGTAATCTTTTCCATTGAAATGATCCTGCATAGCCGCTTTCCTGAATTGGAAACTTTTAATCAGAACAATGAATTGAACGCTGCCGGTCTTACGGTTTAAGACAGATGCCACTTCGTTATTGATCGCTTTAATATCTTCCAATGGTGTGGAGGAGAAAAAACTGATCTGCCCGTTGCGGGTCATATAGTTTTCCTGCGCCTGCAATTTGAACAGGGAGCAACAAAGAATAAGTACGAAAGAAATTATGCGCATGTTTTCAGGTTTAATTATTCAACATGCCATTTCTGATCCATGTTCTGATTTCAGCAATACGGCATTCGGGAAGTTTGGGAGCAAAGTCGGGCATTGCACGATAGCCGGGTGAATGAGTGATAGCGCCAAGCAGCCGACCGCTCATGGCAACTGTACGCACATCTGTATATGTATCAAGCATGATGCCTCCGGGAGCACTTGCACCCGTATGACAGCCTAAACAATTTGCAGCAATTGTGTTTACTATTTGTACACTGTATTTCACATTGCTGGTATCGCAGGTGTTGTTGTACAGCAGCTCTTCTTTGTTATACGTGCACGAAGAGAGCAATGCTAAACATAGTATGGGAACAGAGATCAGTTTCATGTGATAATTTGTGATTTTTTTTGCCACATAGCATTCGCCATAAAAATTTTCATGGCTCATGTCATGTTGTTTTTTTAATAAGGTAACAGCGTATCAGAATAACATCCGTTGTAAAGCCACTGCAAACGCCTTTTAGGGTAACGGTTTCGCCCTCTTTTATCATCTCCTCTTTTTCCATGGTACAGTTAATGCCAAACAGGGGATCATGGGATTGTAACTGTACAATTGTTTTGCCTTCCTGGTTGATTGCAGTTGAACTCACGATACCGGTTATTTCAAGCACTTTGCCATTATAGGTTTGCGTGGCCTGCTGCTCATTTTCTGAAAACGCACGGAACAGATCAGCTGCATTTATTTTAACTGACTCAGCATTTTCAATGCTTTGAGGAGCTTTATTCCATTTGGCATAGATAAAGAAAATTGCTGCGCCAATCAAAACTGCCAACAGAATAAAAACTATGAGCGATCGTTTTTTCATACCAAAAGCCGATTGAGTTACATATATAAAATGGTTAACGGATAGTTTTTGAAGCAGCACCACACTAAAGCAGCAACGGTTTTCATTGCTTCTGCTTCAAAGGCGAAGATTCATGAGGCTGCAACCACCAGGTATGCTAAAATATCTGCAGGTAACTCAATCAGCTTTTCGGTTCTATCAACAAATTACCAGACTGCTGTATTCTAACTATCGTTGTTACAGGGAATAAGGTTGCCTTTGTACTAATAATTTTTTGTAACTTTTATAGAGACTTTCAGGTGGTAAATTGGTTTAAGAGCAAATTTGAGTTGCGAGGCAACTGTTTGTTCTGTCTTTTCGTTACTTAGTACAATATCAACCCCAGGCCGTGCTGACAAAAGAGGAATTAGTTAATTGCATAGAAGGGTGCAAGCATAATAAGCGTATATATCAAAACAAGATATATGTTGCTTTTTATGATTATGCTATGTCAATATGTTTCAAATACAGTAACGACAAGGAAGACGCAGTGGAAATCATCAACGACGGGTTCTTAAAGATCTTCAGGGAAATATACAATTACAAACCTCTTTCAGAAGATATTGCTTTCGGCTTCACATCATGGTTGAGGCGCATTATGATCAATACAGCAATTGATCATTACAGGAAGAATAAGAATAATGCCATTTTCAAAGACTTGAATGAGGAGCATACGAATGTAACTGTCGGTGAAGAGAAAGATATGCTGGCGAATATCTCCTACAACGAATTGATCAAAATTGTCCAGGAACTGAGTCCTGCTTACCGCATCGTTTTTAACCTGTATGCCATTGAAGGAATGACCCATAAAGAGGTGGGTAAGCAGTTGAATATAACCGAAGGAACATCTAAATCAAATTTTGCAAAGGCAAGAGCTTTTTTACAAAATAAGCTCCTGCAAAAATCCATTAAAAAAGAAATAAATGCCTGTTGATGATCTATATAAAAAATTAAAGGAGCCTCCACCTGACTCTTTTCCCAAATTTGAAGAGGAATCGTGGAAGAAGATGGAGGTATTACTGGATAAACATTTGCCTGAGAATAATGGCAGAGTATTCCCGTATATCTTATTTCTTGGTTGCATAATCCTGGCATCTTTAACTACGTTTCTTCCGGCAAGGCGTGCATCGCAAACCGGAGAAGGCATAATTAGCAGTACTGACAAAATAACTGCTAAACCTATTACTGCAACTTCAAAAACTGAAATACAAAAAACTCCTGTTGCTGTTGATGAAAAACTTGATCGTTCAACTGATCTTGAAATACAACCAAAGAAAATAAGTACGACTGAAATAGTAAAAGTAAAACCCAATCAAAAAATGTTGACCTTTTTGCAAACTGACAAAATTCAGCTGCAGCAAAATGATTTTACAAACGACAATATACCCGACGCTCCTGCAGAAGTATCATCAATAACTCCGACTGACAGAGCTGCGTCGATTACGAATAGAAAAAATTTCCTGCTTCTGAAAAACGAACCGGCGAAGAATAATAGTTCATTGGTTGTAACCCAAGAAAAAAGTGCTGCAATCAGGAAACCTGTTAAAAACAATTTTTCTTTGACTTTTAGCACAGGACTTGAAGCACCAGCCACTTCTTTAAATACATGGGGCAGACTAACCCCGGTTGTGGGAATAGGAGTGATGTACACGATTGGTGAAAAATTAATTCTGCGCACCGGTGTAGCATCAGCTTCTAAAATCTATGCAGCACAGGATAAGGATTACAACCCTGCAAATAATTACTGGGCAAGTTATACTTACTTTAAAAAGATTGATGCCGATTGTAAGGTCATTGAAATTCCATTGGGCATTGCATACAGGGTACTGAACGCTAAAAAAACAAATGTGTATGTTTCGGCAGGATCATCTTCGGTTATCATGCGTAAAGAAGCTTACGAATATTATTATAAAAATCAAGCGGGGAGAGATACGGTAACACAACGTGCGTGGAATAACAACAGTTTTCATTTATTTTCAAGCGTGAATTTTTCTGCAATAGCTGAAAGAAAATTATCAAACCGCTTTTCACTGATGGCTGAGCCGGGTATCAAAATTCCATCAGGCGGAATTGGCGTTGGTAAGATCCGTTTATATAATGCAGGGTTAACAGTAACAGCAAAATTTAAACTGAGATAAAGAATGATGAGTTATGAATCAGACTCTAGCCATTCACCATTAACTATTTCATGCTCACATAATTTGCTACAGGCTGGCGGTTCTGCAAACTGCGTGCAAGCGTTAATTCATCAGCATATTCCAGTTCGCCGCCAAAGGCAATGCCACGTGCAATGGTGGTTATTTTAACAGGCAGGTCTTTTATTTTTTTACTGATGTAGAACAATGTAGTATCGCCTTGTATGTTAGGGCTGAGTGCAAAGATGAGTTCTTCCACTTCATCTTCTTTTAAACGGCTGATCAATGGTTCGATGGTTAACTGATCCGGTCCCACACCATCCAAAGGCGAAATAACACCGCCAAGCACATGATACAACCCGTTGAACTGTTGCGTGCTTTCAATAGCAATTACATCACGGATATTTTCCACCACACAAATGATCTGTTTTTTGCGGGAGATATTGCTGCAGATGTTGCAGATCTCCGTATCGGATACATTACAACATTTGCTGCAGAATTTAATTTCTCTACGCATGCGTGCAATGGTATCAGCAAACAACTGGGTTTCTTCCTGCGGTTGTTTAATAAGATGAAGCACTAAACGCAAGGCCGTTTTTTTGCCAATGCCGGGTAGCTTGGAAAATTCATTCACGGCCTGTTCCAATAAAGACGAAGAGAAAGACATACAGCGAAAGTACGAAGGATGCTGAATTAATAACCGATGAACAAAGAATGACGTTTACTGTCGTTCAGGAGCCTTGTTTGTATTGCTTTGTGCTTTACCGGGTTCTACCACCAGTTCATTATCCCAGTTTTCTTTTACTGTAACTGAATAATTGAGTGGTTGAACAAGTTCGGGCTGACGTTTCGGTTTTGCAAAATAATCGCCTGGATCCCAAACGCCGTTCCGATTAGTATCGAATAACAAACCAAGTTTATAAGAACCGGGTTTGAATTGTGCACGATAAAATTCTTTGCCGGTTAATGGATAGCGACCAACAATCTGATCGTTATTGTAAAAAATCAATACCGGGTGTGCCGCAGTATCAAGTTCTTTAAAACGAATACGAAGCGTGCCATATTCTTTTTCTGTTTTTACACGAAAAGAAAGTGTATCGTTCTTCAATGATTTTAATCCTGAAGTATCAGCGGCATAATCTTTATCTAGGTAAAGTTTGTAAGTGCCACCGGATTTCCATGCATAATTGAAAAGTAATTGTTTGCGAACACTGTCATTAACGATGGTGAAATCGGTAATGAACTTTGTTGAATCCTGCTGCAATCGAATCTTCGACAAATCATAACTGCGGATGGGTTTCGTATAGATCAGCCTGAATGTGTCAAGAAAGTCCAATGCATTGCCCTCCAGGTTGGAAGAAACAACTAGTCCACGTTTGGTGTCCTGTGTGGCAGTTGATTTTTGTCGTTCTTTTTCAGTTGCGAATGCGTATAACTGAACGGCGGCTGTGTTGGTGCTCACCATTACTGTTGAATCAAGAAAAGCAAACTGCTCAATACCTTGTGTATATTTTTTGTTTCCATCTTCATCACGCAAGGCATACACGTAAAACTTGCCTGTCGGTAAATTATTGAAACGGAAATTACCTTGTCCATCAACCCTTGCTACATACATGGGTTTTTCTTTGTACACAGTTGAATCTTCTTCTTTTCGATACAGCAAGGCAAACATGGTACTGTCAGTCTTTCCTGTTTCTGCAAGAATAACTTTTCCTGAAAGTTCATTTGAATCAATAGAAGCACCGGTTGAAAAACTGTATTGAAAATCTTTGAGAATGTTTCCTTCGTTGAGGTCAACAATGGCATCACCAAAGTTGATATTGTATGTAGTGTTGGGTAATAACGAATCTTTCAGTCGAACTGTAACAGTGCGTAATTTAGATTCGATCACTGCGTCTTTTACAGGATAGGGTGAAA
The DNA here is from genome assembly GCF_035299325.1 of Lacibacter sp. Taxonomy (GTDB): domain Bacteria; phylum Bacteroidota; class Bacteroidia; order Chitinophagales; family Chitinophagaceae; genus Lacibacter. Next base: position 31,798 of record NZ_DATGWT010000034.1, read on the forward strand.
TGATCACTTTTTGATTCGGCTCTTTTAATTCCACAAACTCATCAAACGTGATGGTGATCTTTTGTTCTTTCACCATGGTGGCTGAATCTTTTGGTGTAGCTGAAACCGGAACAGGAGGCAGGCTGTCTCGGGGGCCACCACTGGGTGGAACGATGTTGGCACAGCCACTACCGCTGAATAAACCAATAAACAAAGCGCTGATAATTAAAAAAGATATTATTCTGCCTGCTGTCATAGAAGCTGCAAACTTAGGCTAATTGTGTGAACCGGGATTTTGATGATGAGCAGGATTAACAGGATTTTCTAAAAGAATAAATCTTCTTCATCCTTCAAATCGGCCCAAATCATGGTTCAGACTCGTCTTCTTCCAACTCATGTAACACCACCGCCATTTCATTGGTCTTTACAAAATTGCACCAGTGACAATCTTCCTTGCCGCAGCCGATGTAAAACTCACGGTTCTGAATTTTTTCCCAAACCTGCACGATCTGTTGTGTTACCGTTTCGATATCGGCCGGCGTAATCACAATCTTTTCTTTTCGGTATTCTTTCTTCTTATCAGGTTCAATAAAATCAAACTCAGTGCTTACTACCTTCCAGTCTTTCGCTTCATAGTTATCAACAAGAATTTTATAGAACACCGCCTGTCGCCAATAATCACCACCATCCGGTTGTTTTTCGCTCGGACCTTGCAGTTTTTCTTTAGCGTTATCAACATTGCCGGTTTTATAATCCACCACATTCACCGCTTTGCCGTCGAACTCCAGCTTATCTAACTTTCCTTTTAACGGAACTCCTTTGATCATCACATTGCGGATGTTGCGTTCAATGGCTACAATAGTGGAGAAACTGTTGATGTATTTATCATAGTAATTACTCAATACTTCCACTCCGTATTCCATTCTCCGTGCGAACTGTTCTTTGGTAAAACTTTCACGGTGGCGCCGCATATACCATTCAAAATCGGCAATGAACTGTTGTTTGGAATGAAACGTATCTGTTTTTGTTTCCTGCATTTTACGGAACAATTGTTCTAATGCATAGTGAACAGATGAACCGAATTCCGTTGCTTCATTTTTAGGCGAAGGAATACGAATGAGATTCTTGAAATAAAATTCCAGCGGACATTTTAAATAATTGTTCAACGCCGTCACATTCATTACAAATTTTTCCAGTATCGGCTGAATAAAACTTTCTTCGATCTTTTCAATTTCCGGTGCCTGTGCTTCACCAAACAACAAAGCAGTGAATTCACTCAATGCTTCCGGACTCAGCATCACCGGCACAATATCGATCGGCTGTTCTTCTCTTATTTCTTCGAGGAACATCGATGGTTCCAGTTCTTTCCCATCGTTTTTAAATTGACTAAATGAAAGATTGAGATGTGTTTCTGCTCTTGTGATCGCCACATAAAACAATCGACGTAGCTCTTCCGTAGATGTTTCTTTTGTTACAGATGAAGTCGTGAAAATGGTATCCGGTAATTTATACCCATTGGAAGGATTTCGTTTCTTTTCCCAATAGCCGGAGTTACAACCGGCCACAAACACATGTTCAAATTCCAAACCCTTGGAACCATGTGCTGTTAGAAGATTCACACCGTTGTCGCTGCCGCTTACCTGCACCAATGGAAGTTTCAGATCTTCTTTTTCCATCAGTTCAATAATAGAAACCAAACCTTGCAATGAAAGTGAAGGGTCACGTCTTGTTTCTTCTTTTACAAAATCGAATAAGCCTGTGAGTATTTTCAACTGCCAGTGTTTATCCGGGCTTTGCATGATGTATTTGAGAATGCCGGTTTCACGAATGATGTTATCGAACAAATGCTGCAACGTAATATTCGGCACATCGCCTACCAGTTTTTCAAAAATGCCACTTGCAGCTTTTAAACCATGATGAATGCCTTGCGAAAAAAGATCTTTGGCAGGTGCATGCGCTTTTTCGTACAACAATCTTCGGAGCGATGTTTTGTTATCGCTGAATTGCGTGGCCGAAACTTCAACAGTAAGCTTTGCAATTTCAATAGGCGGAATATGAAACCAACTGAAGTGCAATAATTCAAACAGCATTTCATCACCACCATACGGTACATCATGCTCCGCAGCAAGATACTTGAGTATTAAAATGATCTTTTGTGCCAATGGCAACTCCAGTATATTCAAATGACGCTTGCTGTAAAACGGAATGCCAAGGTGATTGAAGTAATGCGTTAACTCTTCACCATATTTATTCTCTTTATAAATCACTGCAATGCGCCCGGGCAATATGCCTTCTTTCAACAACTGTTGCACCTGTAAGGTAATATCGATCATTTCTTCCCGTTGTGTTTGGTAACTTTTGATCGAAGGGTTGTGCAGCAGGTGATTGATCTTGCTGTTACTCGCCAGAAGATCTTTTGTTAAGCCGGGAATCTTTTTAATTAATCGTTCATCGTTTCGGTTAATGAGCGATTTTGAAATATCAAGAATCGGCTGTGTTGAACGATAGTTGTTTGATAATACAACGGTTACCAAATCGTTCGCATACATGCCGGCAAAGCTTTCCATGTTTTCCACGTTTGCACCCTGGAAACGGAAAATACTTTGGTCATCATCGCCCACCACAAATACATTCGGCTGATCCCAATAGCTGATGAGTAATTCAACAATTTTATTTTGTGTGCCGCTTGAATCCTGGAACTCATCAACCAATATATACTGGAACTGTTCCTGGTAATTGGCCAGCATGTTTTTATTCTCTTCAAATGCTTTGATGACCCATGTGATCATATCATCAAAATCATAACGGTTGCG
>NZ_DATGWT010000035.1:0-19170 GCF_035299325.1 Lacibacter sp.
AATGCTATTAGATGCAAAATCGTTAGCAGAGCCTTTGCAGTAATAGATAGAAATAACCCTTTTGTTGATCTAAATAAATTTAAAGCTGCAGCCTAAAATTGTTGCGGTTTTATTTGATTATGATCATAGAATGCGCCAGTGAGAGTTTATGCATTCAAATACTCAGGCACAAGAAGCGAATACACAAAGCAGCGCCTCATTCTTGCGCCAGCGTTACTATACATGGACCAGATGGGGGAAATATTATTGATCGGGAGGATCAACAATGGCTAAACCTTTCCACATTTTTTTTAAGGTGTGGAAAAATCAATATTCAAATTTTATTAACTATCAGGAATATTTAATTACTTTTGTTTTGTAATAGTTCTTTGAGCGTTGTTTTGATGTCTATACTCTTAATGGAGTTCACTTGACTGTCTGAAAAGGCAACCCTTACGGGTAAATTGAAGGCGCCCATTCGTTCACCCAGCCCCTCTGTCCGTCATTGGCATTGGACTGAAGTGAATTGATTAGTCGTACTTATGCTTTGTTTCTTATTCAATTAAGCGGAGGATAACACATTGAGTGCACGTTATGTGTATTGATTTGTGCCACTTACGTATTGTTTTTTTACAAGCAGGAAATTTAAGTGAGTGCATGAGAACATTGATTACACATTAAGTGTATAGACCTTTAATAGGACATTTTACTAAGATGTTGTTGGTAAGCAGGCAACAATGTCGTTGTCATAAAAACAAGTAATATGTCTCGATTAATGCAAAATCAAAACATTGATAATTTGATACATAGTATCATGGTTATCACAAAGAGCCAGTGTTCTCTTTCGGAGAAAGACCAAACGGTCTTAGGTGAAGCATTAGAAAAACTTCAAAAACTGAAACAGAAAAAAGGTAGAACCAATCAGCAAATTCTTCATGAAATTGCAAAAGTGATTGAATTGTTAACTAAGTTTTTTGTTTAAACAGATTAGAAGTAAATGATGTTGAATCGAACCCCGAACACTCCTTAATTTTTTTATATGCACGGAAATGGACTTAGGAAATGTCATAAAAAATATTAGGAAGCAAAAAGGGCTTACTCAAAAAGAGTTTGCCTCTTCATGTGGGATTACTCAGACTTATCTTTCTCAAATTGAAAGCAACTCTAAAGAGCCAAATCTTTCAACTCTTAGGATAATTAGCGAAAATCTAAAAATGCCTTTACCGATTTTATTTTTTCTTTCAATGACGGAAGATGATGTTCAGCCTAGCAAAAGAAAAGCATTTGAAATTATTAGTCCTTCCGTAAAATCTTTGGTTAATGAATTCTTCTCAGTTTAAAAAAAATGAGTTCAAGAGATTGTGTTCTACTATTGGTTTCAAGCCTTTGGAAGTTGAAGGGCTCATCGCCCAAATGGATAAATATTATAAAGAGTGGGTGGAAAAAAAAGTCGATAGCAAGACTGGTAATCCTAAAAGATATAAAGACGGAACAATAAAAGAAAGAGTCATACGGCCATCATTGGGAGAATTGAAAATAATTCAAAAGAATATCAAGAATAGGATATTAGCAACAATAGAATTACCAGACAGCGTACATGGTGGTGTCAAAAAGAGAAGTAACATTTCGAATGCCAAACCGCATCAGGGCAACAAATATCAATTCACAACAGATCTTCAAGATTTTTATCCAAGTATAAACGCTCAAAGAGTTTACGACACCTTTATACATTTAAAGTTTTCACCTCATTATGCTCATTGGTTGACAAAACTTACAACATGGAAGCATGAATTGCCGCAAGGCACACCGACGAGTACTCACTTAGCAAATCTTGTTTTTCTAAGCACAGATATGAAATTGATTGAGGTCTGCAATAAGCATATGATAACTTATACACGGTATGTTGACGATTTGACGTTTTCATCACAACAAGATTTTCGGCATTTGCTTAATACCTTGCTGGATATTGTAACATCAAGCGGTTTTAAACTTAGTTATAGGAAAACGAAGTATAAGGGCAATCAAACAATTACTGGAATTAATGTCTATCTAAATAAAATTGACGCACCTGAGAAAATAATCCAAAAATCTAAGGCTGAAATTGAAAGAAAGTCAGATACTCTACCTTTCACGAATTACCTAAACAATATTAGAAAAACAAACACCCCGAAGAAAAAGAAAACCAACAAAAAAGGTTCAATAGAAACCGGTTCGTAGGTGGATCTTTAACTGTTCCATTTTTAGTGACTTCGTAATTAATTTTTCAGTACGAACCATTTGTAAAAAAAAGAAATAAAGCAGAGCCTTTTGCTGCATAGAATTACCAAACGCACAAGAGTGCCTTTCGACAAGCTCAGGATAAACTGCAACACCAGCCCAATAGCAGCACTTGCTTTGCTACAAAAACATTTGTATTTGGGTTTGGCAACGGAGTTTCCTCGTTGCAGGTTTGTTGGGCTGAGTGCATGGGTTTGGTAGATCCCTCCTGCGTCGGGATGACAGGTCTATTGGGCTATTTTTTGATGCATAGAATTAACAACCGCACAAGAGTGCCCTTCGACAAGCTCAGGATAAACTGCAACAACAGCTCAATAGCAGCACTTGCCTCTGTTACAAAATCATTTGTATTTGGGTTTGCAGTTGAACAGAGTTGTCATTTCGTCGAAGGAGCAATCTGTTGGGCTGTGGTGCTGGTGTTGGGCAGATCCCTTCCCGCTGATGCGGGACAAGCTCTGCGTCGGGATGACAAGTTTATTGGGCGACAGGAAAGTTGAGCAGTTGAATCTTATTTCAACCGCTCTTTAAAATCAAGATCGTTTGCTTTCAACGTTTCCTTTGCAATATCGTAGCCAGCTGTCCCGCTGAGGCGGGACGGACCTGCCGGCTTATTGAATTCTATCGAGTATGTTTAAGTTATTGGCTTTTGCGGTTTCTTGAGCGAGTTCATAGCCGGCGTCCGCATGTCGTATCACACCCATTCCCGGATCGTTACGTAAAACCCGTTTCAATCTTTCTTCTGCATCAGTTGTACCATCTGCAACGATTACCATTCCTGCATGAATGCTGTAACCCATACCTACACCCCCACCATGATGCAGGCTTACCCAGCTGGCGCCGCCTGCGGTGTTTACAAGTGCGTTGAGGATGGGCCAATCGGCTACGGCATCGCTGCCATCGAGCATGCTTTCGGTTTCACGGTTGGGGCTGGCTACAGAACCGGTATCGAGATGATCACGACCAATTACAATGGGCGCTTTTACTTTGCCGGTGCGTACGAGTTCGTTAAAGGCGAGTCCTGCTTTTTCCCGTTCGCCCTGGCCGAGCCAGCAGATGCGTGCAGGTAATCCCTGGAAAGCAATTTTTTCCTGCGCCATCTTCATCCATCGTAACATGCCTTTGTTGTGGGGGAACATGTTCATGATGAGTTCGTCGGTTACGGCAATATCATTGGCATCGCCACTGAGTGCTGCCCAACGGAAGGGGCCTTTGCCTTCACAGAAGAGAGGACGGATGTAAGCGGGGACGAAGCCGGGGAATGCAAAGCATCTTCCGGTTGGAAAGTTGTTAGCCGGTAGCCGGTAGTTTTTAGCCGATAGCCGGTAGTTGGTAGTGGGTAGTGAAGATTCTTTACTATCTACTATCGGCTTATGACTATCGGCTTGCATTTGACGATCTTCCTGTTCTTTCGCTCTCGCCCGTATGTTATTTCCATAATCAAACGTAATAGCTCCCTGGTCCATGAGTTGTAACATGAGTTGCACATGGAGGTACATGCTTTCGTAACTGAGTTGCAGGTAACGTTCGGGATTGTTGGTACGCAGTTCGTTTGCTTCGTGATTGCTGAGTGTGTGCGGTATGTAACCAATGAGCGGATCGTGTGCACTTGTTTGATCGGTGAGTGTATCGGGAATAATATCACGTGAGATCAAATGATCGAGCAGATGAATGGCATTGCATACCACGCCGATGCTGCGGGCAATGCCTTCCTTACGGTAATGCACAGCCGCATTAATGGCTTCGTCGATGCTGGTATATTTTTCGTCGAGGTATTTTGTTTCGATGCGTTTATCGATGCGCCACTCTTCTACTTCGGCAATGAGTGCGACGCCTTCGTTCATGGTAATGGCCAAAGGTTGTGCGCCACCCATACCGCCGAGTCCGGCAGTAACGTTCAAGGTTCCTTTGAGTGTGCCGCCGAAATGTTTATCGGCAATGGCAGCGTAGGTTTCATAGGTGCCTTGCACAATGCCTTGTGAGCCGATGTAGATCCAGGAGCCGGCGGTCATTTGTCCGTACATCATGAGTCCTTTTTTCTCGAGCTCATCGAAGTGTTTCCAGTTGGCCCAGTTGGGTACGAGCTGACTGTTGCTGATGAGTACTCGTGGTGCGTCTTTGTGTGTTTTTAAGATGCCGACGGGTTTACCACTCTGGATGAGGAGTGATTCATCGTTCTCCAATACTTTCAAGGCGGCAATGATATTGTCGAGTGCTTCGAAGTTGCGGGCTGCTTTGCCTCGTCCGCCGTATACAATGAGATCGTCGGGGCGTTCGGCAACGTCGGGATTGAGGTTGTTGAGGAGCATGCGCAGGGCTGCTTCCTGGATCCAGCCTTTGCAGGATAATTCACTGCCCGTGGGGGTTTTGTATTTAACAGCATCGTAAGTTGTCTGAACCATGATTTATGGGATTGAAAAGATGAATAAGATTTTTGTTGCTCACAGATTGCGCAGATGAACACGGATTTTTTGCCACTAAGACGGGAAGGCTCGAAGTTCACAAAGAAGAAAAAAGGATTTATTTATTGATCGCTTATTGACTATTACATTTTCACTAACTACTTTCCACTATCCACTATCGGCTGTCTTATATGCACATTTATTTCGAAGCGCCTGTTGATTTGTATGCGGTACGCCATTTGTCCATGCTTGCTTTGAATTCATCAAACGAAACGGTTTCTCCTTTATCTGCTGCCGCAATTGCTTCTTCGAGTTCCTGTTGTTGCTGAGCTGTCAATAATGCTGCATCTTTCTTAGCAACATAAGGCACAAGGTCTTCGTTGAGGGTTTGCAACACCTGTTCATCATCGATACTATCGATGAGTTGGTGCAGTTCCTCTTTTAATTGCTTTTTTGATTTCATAAAAGGCGTTTACCAAATTTACTTAATTTTTGTTGCGTTTGTTGCTCACGGATTGTACAGATGAACACGGATATTTTTGCTTGTTGCCAATTGACTATTGCCTTTTCACTAAGCACTATCGACTTTCTTCTTCGATCGTCTTAGTGGTTCAACTCCTGACTGATGAAATTTACAGCAGCGATCATATCATCATGCAACACTCTGTCTTTATCAACAAAACTTACCTGCTTGCGAAAAGCACTCATTACCTCTTCTATTTTTGCTGAGCTTTTTAACGGACGACGAAAATCCAATGCCTGTGCTGCACTGAGTAATTCGATGGCCAATACTTTTTCTACATTCTTCATGACACGATAAGCTTTGGTGGCTGCATTGGCGCCCATGCTTACATGATCTTCCTGGTTGTTGCTGCTGGAGATACTATCAACACTTGCAGGTGTGCAGAGTTGTTTGTTTTCACTCACAATGCCTGCGGCTGTGTATTGCGGAATCATAAAGCCACTGTTGAGTCCGGCTTCTTTTACCAGGAACATCGGCAGGTTGCGTTGTCCGCTGATGAGTTGATAGGTTCTTCGTTCGCTGATGTTAGCGAGTTCACTCATTGCTATTGCATAATAATCCAGTGCTAACGCTAACGGCTGACCGTGAAAGTTACCACCGCTTACAATGAGATCTTCATCAGGAAATACATTGGGGTTATCGGTTACAGAATTGATCTCGGTTAAGAATACATTCTTTACATGTGCAATAGCATCTTTCGTTGCACCATGCACTTGTGGTATACATCTGAAACTATACGGATCCTGTACCTGTTGTTTTTTCTGCTGACCGATTTCACTGCCGCTTAAAATGTTTCTTAATTGTTGAGCGGTGTGTATTTGTCCGCTGTGCGGACGGATGGTTTGTATTTTTTCGTGAAAGGGTTGATCGATACAATCAAATGCATCAAAAGAAATAGCTGCAATGAGATCGGCCCATTGCATTAATCGTTCGGCTTGTACCAAACAATACATGCCATACGCACTCATGAATTGTGTACCGTTGATGAGCGCTAAGCCTTCTTTGCTTTTTAAATGAATGGGATTCCATCCTAACTTGTTAAGCACTTCTTGTGCCTTGTACCTTGTGCCTTCATACTTCACTTCTCCCATACCAATTAATGGCAAACTCAAATGACTCAACGGAGCAAGATCGCCACTTGCACCCAATGATCCCTGCTGATAAATAACGGGCAGTACATTGTTGTTGTGCATGTCCATTAAACGCTTTACTGTATCCACCTGTACGGCACTGTAACCATAGCTGAGCGATTTTATTTTTAAGGCGAGCATGAGCTTTACAATTTCTTCGGGCACTTCTTCGCCCATACCACATGCATGGCTCATCAACAAATTATTCTGCAGTTGCTCTAACTGATCATCAGCAATGATCACGTTTTGCAAAAAACCAAAACCGGTGTTGATGCCATAGAAGGGCGTATCGCTTTCCGCTACTTTTTTATCGAGGTATTGCCGGCATGTTTCGATCTTATGATGTGCACGAAAGGTGATGGAGACAAATTGTTTGAACTGCAGGTAATTCTTCACTTCATCGAAGGTGAGTTGCTGTTCGTCGAGGGGGAGATAGTTGTATTCGGTCATAGTTATTGCAATCGGGACGAATGTAGGAAATAATGGAGAGAATGCGAACTGGTGTTAGTGGGAGAAACCCCGTGGGCGGCTGGAAGCCCCGACGGCGGTTGCAAAGCAACTCTTTCTGTTCTTTTGTCTCCCGCTAAGGCGGGACAGGTTGACACAAAAGAACCAAAAAGTCAAGCCGGAACATATTACCCCCATGTTCCGTCGAACGCCTTGATTAAGCTTGGGTACTACTGTGGTGAATTACAGTTGGAGTTACATCAGCATACTGTGTGCATCACTCTACTTTTTTGTAGGCATGATTTATGCAAAGTCTCTCGTGCATTTGGAATAATGCATTACTTACATTTGATAATATGAAACAACTTCTTTTCTGTGTTTTTTTTGCCGTTTGCAGTTTGCAATTATCTGCACAAACCATTCAATTACTTGATAGTGGCAAGACAAATTCCATTCGTGGATTGAGTGTGGTGAATGATAATATTGTTTGGGTGAGTGGTGCAAATGGAATGATTGGTCGGTCGATTGATGGTGGTGCTTCGTTTAAATGGACAAAAGTGGATGGCTTTGCAAAAACGGATTTCAGGGATATCGAAGCCTTCGATGCAAACACTGCGATCATCATGGGTATTGATACACCTGCTGTGATCTTAAAAACAATTGATGGTGGTATCAGCTGGAAGATCGTTTTTAAAGATAATCGACCGGGTATGTTTTTAGATGCGATGGAATTTTTTAATGAAAAGAGTGGTGTGGTAGTTGGCGACCCGATTAATGGAAAAATATTTATTGCCGTTACTGTTGATGGTGGTGCTACGTGGCGACCCATGCCCGAAAGTCTTTCCCCTGCTGCAGAAAAAGGGGAAGCGATGTTTGCCAGCAGTGGTACCAATGTGCGTACGGTTGGTAAACAGGAATTACTGTTTATTACAGGTGGTACTTATTCACGCATCTTTATCCGGAATGATAAAATTGTATTACCGATCATCCAGGGAAAAGAAACAACGGGTGCTAATTCATTAGCCGTGTGGGATAAAAAAACATTTGCTGTTGTTGGTGGTGATTTTAATAACGCCACTTCAACAGAAAAGAATTGTGTATTGACAAAAGATGGAGGTAAAACTTTTTTAACGCCTACTACTCCACCGTTTGGTTACAGAAGCTGTGTTGAGTATTTATCGAAATCAAAACTCATCACATGTGGCATCACCGGTATTGATGTAAGTGAAGATGGCGGTAACAACTGGCGCAACATTTCTGCTGAAGGTTTTCATGTTGTGCGCAAAGCGAAGAAAGGGAAGGCTGTTTATTTAGCTGGTGGCAAAGGAAGAGTGGCGAAGTTGGTTTGGTGATGAGTATGGCTGTCATCAGCAAAATTGTCTGACAACAATCATCGCTTCTTTTGATGACAGACATTGGGTTGTGAAAAAAGGGCTTCTACCTTCACTGACAAATAACAACTATGCATATTCAATTGCACGATAACATTACTCTCAAAGAAATAAAAAATGTTTTTTCTGACTATTATCCTTTTCTGAAACTGGAATTTTATTCGAAGCCGCATCTGTTGTATGAATCATCAGATGAGCGTGATGTGTTGCCCGATGAAAAGATGTTGAAAGAGATCAAGGATATTCATATTGATGGCGTGATCGATATTCTGCCTACCGAAAAAGTAACTGATCTTGAATTTGAATTTCAACGAAGGTTTGGTTTACCGGTACAGGTACTGCGCCTGGAGCAGGGAGAATGGAGGCAAACAACCGGTATGGATACCTTTACATTGAAAGATGTAAACCAGTTCAGTAAAAATGATTCGGATGATGACCTGGTTGAAGACTATGAAGAAGGTTTTAGCGAACAGGCTACCTGATCTTTAACAATGGGTGCTGTTATAACTGCGCTGCAATTTCATTTACCGATGGCCGCTTGCGATAATCAGCATCGAAATAACGCCATACAATTTTTCCATTCCTGATGATATATACAGCCGGTACAGGAAGATTTGTGCCGTTTGCACCATTGGCTTCATTAAAATCTATATTGAAACGTTTGTAGCGTTCGATCGTTTTTTCATCTACTGCAAAGGCAACTTTGTATTGATTCATCACCTTTAATCCTTCATCGGTTAATATCGGAAACGCTGCTTTTGTTTTTTCGATTGTTTTTTGCACATTGGCCGGTATCTCGGGCGTGATTGCAACTACGGTTGCTCCTTTATCAGCAATGAGTTGCATGGAATCCTGCAGACCTTTGATCTGTTTACTGCAATACGGACACCACTGTCCACGATAAAAAATCAACACGACTGTTTTTTCCTGATTGGTTTGCTTGAGCTGGAATGATTTGCCCGATTGATCATTTAATGTAAAATCGGGAGCGGCTGCACCTACAGGCAATCCGGCAGGTTGTTGTGCTGTTGCAATGAATGAAGTAACAAGGTAAAGAATCGTGAACACTAATTTCATACTGTAAGATTTACGCAAACCTAAATGATTGCGATGTCATGCAATGTCGTTATTACGACAATGAACCGTTACTTCTTAAACATGAAATAAACAGCTCCTAAGAGAAAAAGAAAACTCACAATGTATTTCCAGTGAAAGGGTTCTTTGAGATAAACCACCGCAAACACGCCAAACACCACCAGCGTAATTACTTCCTGAATCATTTTTAATTCGAATGCATTTACCCCGCTTTGGTAACCAATGCGGTTGGCAGGCACCATCAAACAATATTCAAAAAATGCAATTCCCCAACTGATGAGTACCACTTTCCACAACGGTACGTTTTGATGGCGCAGATGTCCGTACCACGCAATCGTCATGAAAATATTTGAGAAGAGCAATAACAGAATTGCACGAAGCATGACAATTAATTTTCTGAACGTTTGCCGGCCAGCAAATACAAGGCAGCCATCCGCACCGCTACTCCATTCTCTACCTGTTGCAGAATGATGGACTGTTTGCTATCGGCTACATCACTGTCCAATTCCACACCACGGTTTATAGGGCCGGGATGCATGATCACAATTTCTTTATTTAATGAATCGAGTAGTTTTCGATTGATACCGTAAGCAAGATTGTATTCTCTCAAGGAAGAAAACAACGGCTGACTCTGCCGCTCTAATTGTATACGCAACACGTTCGCCACATCGCACCATTTCAATGTTTCTTCAATATTGTACGATACGTTTACACCAAATGCCTGTTGTAAATATTTCGGGATGAGTGTGGGCGGACCTGCAACGGTTACTTCAGCACCCATCTTCTTTAATAAATAAATATTGCTGAGTGCCACCCGGCTGTGCATGATATCGCCCAGTATCGCCACTTTCTTTCCTTCCAGCGTTCCTAATTTTTCTCTGATTGAAAATGCATCGAGCAACGCCTGTGTGGGATGTTCATTAATGCCATCGCCTGCATTCACAATTGCAGCCGGAATATGTTTGGCTAAAAAGTGAGGAGCACCGCTGGCGCTATGTCGCATTACCACAAGGTCAACTTTCATGCTCAGGATATTATTGACGGTGTCGAGCAGGGTTTCGCCTTTTGCTGCTGACGAACCTGAAGCGGTGAAGTTGATGGTATCGGCACTCAATCTCTTCTCTGCCAGTTCAAACGAAATACGTGTGCGGGTGGAGTTCTCGTAAAAAAGATTCACGATGGTTACATCACGCAACGACGGAACTTTTTTAATGGGTCGTTGTAAAACTTCTTTGAATTGGGCGGCTGTATCGAGGATCAATTGAATATCCTGTGCCGTGAGATCTTTAATGCCGAGCAGATGACGAGTGGATAGTTGCATTAAAAAGCAAAATTAAGGGAAAAGAAGAAAAGGAACAAGGAACAAGGGGCAAGGAACAAGGAACAAGGGACAAGGAACAAGGTGCAAGGGGCAAGGAACAAGGAAAAAGGTGCAAGGGGCAAGGAACAAGAGTTAGGCAGTAGGCCTGAAAGATATCAGCCTCCCAATTTATTGATAATTGCAGACAGGATTTTTCGGATTTGGTCGGCTTCGTCTAATAACCACTTTCGCTCAGTTTCCAATTGTTGATTTTCGTAGGTTAAAATCAAACTAAGCCATTGAATTGATTCTTTTGTTTCTCTTCTGGATATTTTAATCTTCATTTTTTCATCAGCCTTACCTAAATCATCCGAGGCTTCAATGTAGTTGGCCGAAACGGATCCACTGGAACGGATAAGCTGTTTGATATATTCTGAATTGATTATATCCCATTTTACCGAACGACAAAAATCCCGGCAACGCTCAGCAAACTTGAAAAATCGTATTTCCAATTCCTGCGACATAGGTTAACAATTACGCTATTAGAATTACTTATTCTGATTGAACTAAACTTGTGCCTTGCACCTTGAACCTTGTGCATTAAAGCAACACAACTTCCGGCTTTTCCCAATCCACAGTTACTTTCTGGCTGAGAATAGAATCGATGGCTTTGCCGGTGTAATCGGGCTGTATGGGTAATTGGCGGTTGAACCTGCGATCGACCAATACCAACAGCTCTACTTTTGCGGGGCGGCCAAAATCGACCAAGGCATCCATGGCTGCACGGATGGTACGGCCGGTGTAGAGCACATCATCGATGAGGATCACATTCTTATTTTCAATGTTGAAGTTGATGGTGGTTTGGTTGGCTACATGCAGTTCCTTGTGCACATCATCACGATAAAACGTAATATCCAGTTTACCGTATTGCAGTTTCTGATCGGGATAAATGCTTTGAATGATCTGCACAATACGATCGGCCAGGTAAATGCCTCGTGGCTGCAGGCCAACAAATACCGTATCAGTAAACGGATGATGATTCTCGATCAACTGATGACTTAACCGCTGTATGGTGAGTTGTAACTGTTCGTTTGATAAGATGGTCTTCACTGCTGAAATTTTGATAAAAATAAACACTTCGTGGTAAAATACTTAAATTGGTTTTGATGCAATTGCTGAAACGCTTTGCCCGGCTTCTCCTGTTTACAGTACAGCTACTTGCTGATCTGCTGGTGCTGTATGGCTGCTTTGTATTGATCGGTTGTTTCTGGCCGAGAAATAAAGATGAGATCAAACACAGCAGTGGCATTCCTTTATTAATTCATGGTGATGGATTTCATACCGAATTATATTTACCTGTTGAAGATTCCCTGCAGATCATTAACTGGATGAATTGGTTTGATGATTCTACCATGCGCAGGAAACACAGCGATCGTAAACTGATCAGTTTTGCATGGGCCGATGAGGACTGGATGACGGAAGTTGCGCAAGACAGATCACACCGTTTTTCTACCATTGCTGAAATTATTGCGAAGCCCGGCAACAGCAGTGTGATGCATATTCAATGGAGAGATACTGTATGGTCGTTGAAACTACCGGTAACGGTGAAGCGCTTTTTGTCGGTTGAACAGTATTTGCAACTGATTGCCTATATCCAATCAGGATTTAAAATTGAAAACGGGAAACCGGTTATACAATCGTACCTGGGATTTTACGGTTACGATTATTTTTACAGATCCACGTTCAATTACGGACTATTTACCACCTGCAATCAATGGACGAGTAATGCACTCAATGCATGCGGCATACGCACTGCTTCGTTTTCACCATTCGGCTGGGGATTGTTCTATCAACTAAAAAAATAAGCTGCATGCACAAGTGCACACAGCTTACCGTTCTTCATGGGTCGATCAATACTTGTGTTTGAACACATAAAATAAACCCACCTGGAACCCTCTGTTATATAAATTTACTCCGTCATTTGCATTGATGCGGGTGATGCCGTGGTTATATCGTCCGTCGATACCAAGACCCGATTCACCAACATAACTTGCACCAATTGTCCAGCCTAATTCTGCAGTCTTAAACGATTCTTTTACATCAGTCTTTGAATCGCCTTGCTTTACGTTAGCTGCAGCCAATATGCCCAACTGTGGTCCGGTTTGAATCCTGAAACCTTTATCAAACATATACTGCAGTTGCAAAGGCACATTTACGTAATCGAGTTTAACTTTTGCATCGTTTGTTTGTGCACCCTGACCTGAGTACATTATTTCAGGCTGCAAAGCCCATGATTTACTCAGGTGAATATGTGCAAGACCACCTGCATGAAAGCCTGCTTTGGTTTCATAATCAGCATCAGGAGAACTTGCAAGATTTGTAATGTTTAAACCGCCTTTTATTCCAAAATGTACGTTACTCCTATGCTGTGCATGTGCAAAGCCTGCTACTACTAATGCTGCTGAAATGAATAATAGTTTCATCTGAATATATTTTAAAGTGTTATTGCCAGATGATACTTATCTGCCGTAAGGCAGGTTCGCTAAAAAAATACTTCGCTCATGATTTTTATATGAATGAATACTTTTTCAACCCGTATCATCATAAATAATTTTAATCAAACTATTCCGTGCACGAAAACAACCCATCTCTTTAAAAAACCGTGCCAAAACAACACGGGATAAAGAAGATTTCATTTCAAGTGACTAAAACCAAACGGATTAACTCAAAAAAACGATCATTGAATTTTATGCTCCCGCCTCAATAAATTCAATGAAACAGGCTGTATAAAACATATTTTGTTCGTCAGTAACTTATCAGTCTGTATCACCTAAGTAAAAAATACTAATCCCTTACCCTTACCTGCAAAAGCTTTGATTTCTACAAAACAGTTATTATTTTTAGTTGATCATAGTTCTTACTAATCGATTGCAGATTGATTTTTTCTGTGCCTTATAATTTTTAACCCAAAATTTAAAACAATGAAAAAATCAGTTCTCGCAGCATGCCTGCTGCTTCTTTTTGCCAATGTGACCCGTTCACAAATCACGAAAGGAAACCTGCTTCTCGGAGGTTCTACTTCTTTTTCTTCTGACAAATGGGGAGATTCAAAAAGCACTTCATTCAGCTTTGCACCCAACATCGGCTATTTTTTTGTCAACAACTTTGCCGGTGGCCTGAGAGTTCAAATTGATTCTTACAAAGAAGATGGCGAGGATGATGCTTATGTTGTAACCAGCTTTGCACCCTTTATCAGGTATTATTTTATACCCGCATCAAAAGAACAAAAAGTAAATATTTTCGTTGATGGCGCCTATGGCTTTGGATCGGAAGGAAGTGGCGATACCAAAAGCAATATGAATGGTTATTCGTTCATGGCCGGCCCCGCTATATTTTTAAACCAGCATACCGCACTGGAGTTTACACTTGGCTATTCATCCATGAAATTTGAAGATGTTGATGACAGATATAACACATTCAAAATAAATATCGGTTTTCAGATCCATTTAAATGCGGCGAAGAAAAAAGAATAAATTAATAATAAAGAGGCCGGATTAAATCCGGCCTCTTTATTATTTTATTCTTCACCCAAAAACGGATAACGATAATCTGTTGGCGGGTTAAATGTTTCTTTGATTGTCCTGGCACTTAACCAACGATAAAGATTTAAAATACTTCCTGCTTTATCATTGGTACCACTTGCTCTGGCACCACCAAAAGGTTGTTGACCAACAACCGCCCCGGTTGGCTTATCGTTGATATAAAAATTACCTGCACAGTTGCGAAGCTTTGCTGTTGCCAGTTCCACTGCATCCCGATCCTGTGAAATAACAGCACCTGTTAATGCATAAGGTGAAGTGGTATCAACCAGCTCCAATGCACGTTCAAAACTGTTTGCAGGATACACGTACACCGTTAGTACCGGTCCGAAGATCTCTTCGCACATAGTTACATATTTCGGATTCTTTGCTTCGATCACTGTTGGTTGTACAAAGTATCCTTCTTTCTTATCGCACTTACCTCCCACCCATATTTCTGCTTTCTCATCTTTCTTTGCATTATCGATGTAGCGTTTGATATTATCAAAACTTTTTTCATCGATCACTGCATTAATAAAGTTGGAGAAATTTTCTACCGTTCCCATTTTGAAACTCTTCACACCGGCAATTAATTTCTTCTTTACTTCTTCTGCAATATTACTTGGAATATATGCTCTTGATGCTGCTGAACATTTTTGTCCCTGGTATTCAAATGCACCACGTAACAAAGCTGTTACCACCACATCAGGATCTGCACTCTTATGTGCCAATACAAAATCCTTTCCACCTGTTTCACCAACGATGCGTGGATAGCTGCGGTACATACCCATGTTCTTTCCAATGGTTTCCCACATGTTGTTGAACACACCTGTTGAACCGGTGAAATGTACACCTGCAAAATCTTTGTGATTGAAACATACTTTACCAACTGTTGGGCCATCAACATAAATTAAATTGATAACACCATCAGGTAATCCTGCTTCTTTCAACACACGCATGATCATTTGTGCGCTGTACACTTCTGTGTTCGCAGGTTTCCACACCACAACATTACCACACATAGCAGCACTTGTTGGCAGGTTACCAGCAATAGCTGTAAAGTTGAAGGGCGTTACGGCCAATACAAAACCTTCCAGCGGACGGTATTCCATACGGTTATGCATACCCGCACCACTGATGGGTTGCTGACGATAAATATCACTTAAAAAATGAACGTTGAAACGCAGGAAGTCGATGATCTCACATGCACTGTCGATCTCAGCCTGATATACATTTTTGCTTTGCCCCAGCATGGTTGTACCATTCATGTACGGACGATACTTGGTGGCGATAAGGTCAGCAGCACGAAGAAAAATATTTGCACGGCTTTCCCAACTCATGTTGGCCCAGCTTTCTTTCGCAGCTAATGCTGCATCGATTGCCTGCTGCACGTGCTTCTCTTCACCTTCATGAAAATAACCGAGTACATGCTTGTGTTCATGCGGCGGACGCATGGCATGTTTTTTATTGGTACGTACTTCTTTGTTACCGATGTACATGGGCACATCAATCTCCGTACTTTTTAATTCAGCCAAGACTTCCTTTAAACGCTTTTTTTCCGGTGAGCCCGGCGCATAGTTTAATACAGGTTCATTAACCGGCAACGGGTAGTTGAAATAACCGAGATTCATAATGTTGTGTTTTGCTTGTTGCTTTTTACGATAGAAGAGAATAGTTACTTACTGTTAAACGTAAGAACAGGTCTTCTTTTAATGGCCTGCAAGGTACAAACTATCGATCATATGCTTTGTGCTCCCGTTTGCGCAAAAAAAGCCCCGCAAAATGCAGGGCTATATACTATACGAATTCATTATTACTTCGCTTCTGCTTCCTTCTCACTCATCAAATAGGCTTTGATAAAGCCATCGAGTTCTCCATCCATCACAGGGCCAACGTTGCCCACTTCATAATCGGTACGATGATCTTTGATCATCTTGTACGGATGGAACACATAGCTGCGTATCTGGCTTCCCCACTCGATCTTTTTCTTTTTGGCATTGGTAGCATCCTTCAACTCATTCCGCTTTTGCAATTCCATTTCATACAAGCGGCTCTTCAACATCTGCATGGCCAGTTCACGGTTACCCAGCTGACTTCTATCCTGCTGACAAACCACCACAATACCTGTTGGAATATGTGTTAACTGTACTTTCGTTTCTACTTTGTTTACGTTTTGTCCACCGGCACCACCACTTCGTGATGTTTCCATTTTTACATCCGCCGGATTGATCTCAATGGTAATGGTATCATCCACTAACGGGTAAACATACACGCTTACAAACGAAGTATGTCGTCTTGCATTACTATCAAAAGGTGAAATACGCACCAACCGATGCACACCACTTTCAGCTTTCAGAAAACCATAAGCAAACGGACCATCAAACTGGTAGGTACA
Source organism: Lacibacter sp. (assembly GCF_035299325.1). GTDB lineage: Bacteria > Bacteroidota > Bacteroidia > Chitinophagales > Chitinophagaceae > Lacibacter. The sequence continues at coordinate 16,515 of NZ_DATGWT010000035.1, forward strand.
GGTTTTAATACCGGCACCATCGCCATCCTGCCAATCCATTTCGGTTACTTTCCAGCCTTGCTTCTCGCCATACATGCGGTACATACGTGCAAGCATTTCGGCCCAATCCTGGCTTTCTGTTCCACCGGCACCAGAATTGATCTGTAAAACTGCGGGTAATTCGTCTTCAGGTTGATTAAGCGTGCTTTTAAACTCAGCATCTTCAATTGCATTCACTGCTTTATCGTATGCTTCTTTTGTTTCTTCTTCTGTAGCATCACCTGCTTTCCAGAATTCAAACAGCACAGCAAAATCTTCAACGGCAGAATTGGTATCCTCATAGAGTTTTACCCAATACTCGTTGTTCTTGGTCTCCTTTAAAATTTCGGTTGCCCGCTTATTATCGTCCCAGAAACCGGGACTTAGAGAGAGTTGCTTGTCTTCTGCGATTTTATATAGTCGGTTCTCGACGTCAAAGAAACCTCCTCAGGACAAGAATGCGTTCCCTTATATCGTTTAATTTTTCTAGTGTCATAACGGGTGCAAATGTAGGGAAATAGTCCGTAAGTCGTTAGATGGTAGTCGGAAGTAAGTCGCTGAAGGTTAGTCCGCATTGTTCACAACGGTCACTCCGACTATCGACTAAAGACTACCGGCTACCAACTACAGGACTTTTCTTCGTAATTTGCCCGCCTTGATCTCGCAGGAAACCATACAACAGATTTTAAGCCGTATCGATATTGTTGAGATCGTTGGCGGCTTTGTGAAATTAAAGAAGCGTGGCGCCAATTATCTTGGCCTCTGCCCTTTTCATAATGAAAAGAGCCCGTCGTTTACCGTTTCTCCTGCAAAAGAACTTTACAAATGTTTTGGTTGTGGCAAGAGTGGTAATGCAGTGAGCTTTTTGATGGAGCATGAAAAGTACAGTTATGTTGATGCATTGAAGTTCCTCGCTGCAAAGTATAATGTAACAGTTGAAGAAACTTATTCCTCTCCTGAAGTAAAAGAACAACGCCAAACAGCAGACAGTCTTTACATCATCAACTCGTTTGCGCAACAGTTTTTCAGCAAGCAGTTGTTTGATACAGAAGAAGGACAGGCTGTTGCATTGAGTTATTTGAAAGAACGTGGTTTCAGGGAAGATATCATCCAGAAATTTCAACTCGGTTATTCTCCACGCCAGCGTGATGCGTTTACCAGCGAAGCACTGAAACAACAATACAATGCAGAACTGCTCACCAAAACAGGTATTGTTGCCGAACGTAATGGTGAGTTGATGGATAATTACCGTGAACGTATCATCTTTCCTGTTCACAACAACACAGGAAAGATCATTGGATTTGGTGCACGTATCATTGGTAAAAAAGAAAATGCGCCGAAGTATATTAACACGCCGGAGAATGAAGTTTACATCAAGAGTAAAATTCTCTACGGCACGTACTTTGCCCGGCAATCGATTGATAAGAACGATGAATGTTTATTGGTAGAAGGTTATACTGATGTGATCTCGCTTCACCAGGCAGGTATTGAAAATGTGGTGGCCAGTGGTGGTACTTCATTAACACCAGATCAATTGCGATTGATCAAAAAGTACAGTAACAATCTTACCATTTTATATGATGGAGATGCTGCAGGTGTAAAAGCAGCCATGCGTGGTTTGGATCTTGCGTTGGAAGAAGGGTTGAATGTGCATCTTGTATTGATCCCCGATAAAGAAGATCCTGATAGTTATGTCAATAAAGTTGGTGCTTCTGGTTTTATTGACTTCATCAAACAGAATAAAAAAGATGTAATTCTCTTTCAGCTTGAAGTGATGCTGAAAGATGCGGGAAACGATACAACAAAGAAAGCAGCAGCAGTAAATACTATTGCTGAAAGCATCAGCAGGATTAATAAGGTTGAAGATTTTACACGTCAGCAGGATTATATTCATAAAAGTGCAGAGCTGTTAAGAATCGATGAAGCAGGTTTACATTCATTGGTGAATAAGTTCATCCGTGAACGGATGACAAAGCTGGAAGCAAAAAACATCCGTGATGAAGAACAGCTTCCTGATTTTCCATCAACAGACAATTATGAAGATCCAACGCTTCAACTGTTCAATACTGATGAAATGCATGAACGTGCATTGGTGCGTTGTTTACTTGAGTTTGGTTTATTGCCTTGGGATGAGGAAACAACGTTGGCCCAGCATGCATTAGCTGAAATTGATGAATGGGGCATGGTAGAACATCCCGACTTGCTGAACCTGGTTGAATTGTATCGACAGTTATACAATGCCGGTAGTGAACCAACCATGAAAGGCTTTCTGTTTCATGAAGATCAAACGGTAAGTAAGCATGTGGTTTCGTTAGCTGATTTCACGGAAGAGCTGAGTCCAAACTGGATACGCATTTATGAAAAACCATTTCCTACAAAAGATGAATTGTACCTGCAGGAAATGCAATCGATCCTTACTTATTTAAAGTTGCGTAAGATCAAAAAGATGATCATAGAGAACAATAATGATATGCAACAAGTACATTCTGATGAAGAAATGACTAACCTCATTAAGACACAACAGCATCTAAAGCAATTAGAAATGGATTTAACCCAGGCCATGGGTACGGTTATCATCCGTTAATCCCATTCTTTCTTTCGCAGCAGCCAACATAAGAAATACGAGCTGATAAATCCT
>NZ_DATGWT010000036.1:0-36021 GCF_035299325.1 Lacibacter sp.
GCAATCACACGGTCACGGATAGCTGCACTTGGTTCGCTGTTTTCTGCTTTTGATAATTCGCTGAAAGGAACAGGCGTTACTTCCACATGCAGATCAATACGATCTAACAACGGACCGGAAATTTTATTGAGATATTTCTGCACAGCACCTGGTGGACAAGTGCATTCTTTTTCCGGATGATTATAAAAACCGCAAGGGCAGGGGTTCATAGATGAGATGAGCATAAATGATGCAGGAAAATCAATAGCGATCTTTGCCCGTGAAATGGTAACTCGTCGCTCTTCCATTGGTTGACGCATCACTTCCAGCACAGTTCGTTTAAATTCAGGCAACTCATCTAAAAACAATACACCATTATGTGCCAATGAAATTTCTCCCGGTTGAGGATTGGTGCCGCCGCCGACTAATGCAACATCTGAAATTGTATGATGAGGCGAACGAAACGGGCGTTTGGAAATTAATGTTGCATTTTCCGGAAGTTTACCGGCTACACTATGAATTTTTGTTGTTTCTAATGCTTCCTGCAAACTCAACGGTGGAAGAATAGTGGGTAATCGTTTTGCAAGCATTGTTTTGCCGGCACCAGGAGGGCCGATCAATATTGCATTATGACTCCCGGCTGCAGCAATTTCCAATGCACGTTTAATATTATGCTGACCTTTTACGTCATTGAAATCAAATTCGAATTCATACTGTGCATTAAAAAATTCTTCTCTCGTATTTACAACAGTCGGTTGTAACGTTGTTTCATCCTTAAAAAAGGCAATCACATCATTGATGTGCTCTACACCATACACATTCAGGTTGTTCACCATGCCTGCTTCCTTTGCATTTTGTTTGGGAACGATCAAGCCTTTAAAATTTTCTTTGCGTGCCTGTATGGCAATCGGCAATGCACCTTTGATCGATTGAATGCTTCCATCCAAACTTAACTCACCCATGATCACATATTCACTTAACCGTTCAGGATTGGCAAGTTGTTCAGTTGCACCAAGAATGCCAACTGCTATGGATAAATCAAAAGCAGTTCCTGTTTTTCTGATATCAGCAGGCGCAAGATTTACAACAACCTTTGTTCTTGGAAAATAATAGCCGGATGTTTTTAATGCACTTTCAATTCGCTGTTCGCTTTCTTTTACTGCATTATCGGGCAACCCAACCATGAAAAATTTTTGTCCGCCGCTCACATTCACTTCTACCGTAATCGTAATAGCGTTCACTCCGTATACAGCGCTTCCAAAGGTTTTAACGAGCATGCAGATGGTTGATGTTTTTAAATGAGTGGGATAAAAATAATTTTTTTATGCGATAAGCACCAACAAAAGAACATTCATTTAGAACCAAAGGGGTTTATTGCCCAGAACTACCTGCCAAATGAGTGTAACAACAGTAAGCAGGCTGTACAGTAGTTTCCGTACAAAGAACCTGATCGTTTCTTTGTTGGGCTGAAACCCCAGCCGCTCCAATGCTTCAGAATAAAAGGTGCTTCCATCGTTTTCAGATAAGCCGTGTTTGGCATTCAGCAGGCATCGTCCAAAAACTGCATGTTGAAGAATGGTTGCTACAAAAACAGGAACAGCAATTTTCCATGAAATCAGAAAGGGAACAAAATAAGCACCGATTGTTATGATCAAATGAAAAACAAAAATTGCTGTTGATTTTGTTTGAGGCATATACATACAACAGGTTTACTGCAAGAGATAATACTTAGTTATTCAGCCACAAACATACAATTCTTCCTTTACCAACGGCAGGCGGTAATACAGTTGTTGAATCGTTTTGCAAGATCAATACCCTTCCTTGCGGTTGCATATCCCATAAACTGCCGGTAAAAAATACATTCATTCCCTGACGAATATTTGCCTGCACAGCCCGATTGTTCATGCTGTACTTGAGCCATGCATCGCCTTCGCTGATCTTTTTGTAATCAGTTGTATCAACATCGGCAGGTGCTGTAAAACCATTGTAGCCTTTCCATGCTGCAAGCCAAACACTATCCTTGCCGCCAAGTGAAGGAACTACAATAAAATCTGCTTTGTTTGTAAGATTGCTGTATGCCTGCGGATACCAACTGTCTGCGCATATCAGCACCGCCATTTTTCCTGCCTTGGTTGTAAACACAGGTTGTTGTGCAGTATCGGCAGAAGAAGTGAAGCCCTGTTCCTCATCAATCGGGAACATTTTTTTGATCAGGGGAGGAAGAATTGCTCCATCATTTCCAAATACAACGGATGTATTATAAACAGGAGCACCTTGTTTGATCTGCAAGTTGCCGATGGAATTAATGGATGCGTCAGGTAATGCAATAGAACCCGCAACAATGGTACACTTATATTCTTTTGCCAGCGTTGAAAAAACCTGCTGGTATTGCTTTGCCATCTTCTCTGCTTTTAAATGAAAGAGGGCATACGTCGATTTATCTTTTGCAGGAGATTTTAAATAGCCGTATAAAAAACTAAACAGGTTCGAACGCACCATTGTGGTCATTGCTTTTTCAATGGTTTCTTGCTTATAAATCGTTTCTTTTTCATTTGCTGCTACTAACCAGGTACCGATGTATTCCGGCAACACAACAATTGATTTATCGTTGAGTTTATTTTCACGCTTTAATTGTTCAAAGTAAAAGCGAAGTGACACTTCGAAATTAAAAGCAGTTGAATAACTGGTGGCAGTAAGATAAGGTTGAATGCCGATGATGTTTCCTTTGCCGCTGTCGATACCTGCTTCCACATATTCAAATCTTGCTTTGAATTCAGGCAGTTTACTCCAGCCTGTTTCTTTTTCTTTTGCCCTGCCGGTGAATGACCAGATGAAGTAGGCTGAAAGAAGAACAGCTATAATGATGGCTATGCGGATGAAGAATTTTTTCATGTAAAGTTTTTTAAACCACGAAGACACAAAGATTGCACAAGGTACACTAAGAAGAAATCGGTGAAGATCAGCAGTATCTGCGTCATCTGTGAATCTATCCTTACAATTTCTCCAGCATCTCCACCACCTTCTCCCGTTTCAAGATCAAATAGCCAAAGCGGTCGTTGCTGATGCCTTCTTTTAACTGGTAACTGAATTGCAACTGCTCATCAGTGGCAGTAGTTTCAAAATAGCGGAAGGATATGTTTGGGTATTGTTTCAACTCTTCACCAATTTCATACAAATGTGTGGAGAGAATGAACAAGGAGTTTTTGATCTTCAGCAATCCTTTAATCACGGCTGTGCTGCAATGCATGGCATCCTGTATGTTGGTGCCTTTAAATAATTCATCAATCAACACCAGCCACTTTCTTCCATCTGTAATTTTTAAAACGGTGTTCTTGATTCGTTGCACTTCGTTATAAAAATAACTTTCACCTTTTACAATATTATCCTGCACCTGTATATTACTGAGCAAGCCGTCAAACAAACTTAATTCCATTGAAGCAGCCGGAACACCCATGCCCACATGTGCAAGATAAACTGCACAACCAACCGATTTAATGAAAGTACTCTTCCCGGCCATGTTTGCACCGGTGAGGAAAAGAAAATTCGTTTGAGGGTTCAAGGTAATATCGTATGCAACAGGAGTCTGCAATAATAAATGATACAAACCCTGTGCTTTGATCAACGGCTCATCATTTTCTTTTACGTCAGGAAAATGCAGGTTAAAATGTTGCACGGCTTTGGCCATACTGTAATAGGCATCGAGCTTATGATAAATATCGATCAGTTGTTCTGCCTGCCGCTTATATTCAATGCGCAAGAAATTTCCAAACCGTAACATTTTTGGTGGAGCAAGTGTGGCAGATGAATGTTGTTTGATCATATCATGAACCTGACTATGATCGAGCAGTTTTCTTATATCAACAACTAATGACTGAAGAATAGGTGAGAGGTCATCTTTATCGAACAATTGCTGCAATTGATGCATCCCTCGAAGGAAATCAATAAAATGACCTACAGTGTAACGAACCAATCGGTAATCCGGTGCTTCAAACACACGATAAAAGAAAGCCGGCACCGGTGAATAGCTGTCAGGAATGTTATCAAAAGGGTAGCCATAAAATTTTTCTAACACAAGTATGGTTCCATTCGTAATTTCTTTGGGCCATTGCGGAATAACTTCCCCGATCTGTTGCAGCGTTTGTTGTGTATCTATAATTTTTTTCAGGTTGTGATGTGGATGCGTTAACAGGTATTCCAGTTTCTGTTTACCACCAAACGTATTACAGAAATTGATACGATGCAGCAGCGAATACTCTTCCTCGGTATTGAATATCGAAAGATCGTAGTATGTGACTTTGTCTATTTCCAAGTTGTAACGACTGTATTAAATTTAATTCCTGTCAAAAAGTAAACGTTGTCCCATCTGTGATTCATCGATCCTTCCATTTCCATAAACCAGGTGACCATTTGCAAAAGTATGTGTGATGGTTGCAGGAAATGTAAAACCTTCCAGCGGGCTCCAGCCACATTTGTAAAGTAAGTTTTCTTTTGTTACTGTTGAGGATTTGTTGAGGTCAATCAATACCAGGTCGGCAAAATAACCTTCACGAACATAGCCACGTTCTTTTACCTGGAAACAATCTGCCACTGCATGGCTCATCTTCTCCACAATACGTTCCAATGAAATACGTCCTTCTTTATAATAATGCAACATCAGCAACAGCGGATGTTGCACCAGTGGTAAACCAGCATGTGCGTGTTCATACGATCCCTGTTTTTCTTCCAATGTATGCGGTGCATGATCGGTTGCAATGACATCAATACGGTCGTCAAGCAACGCTTTCCATAATGCTTCCTTATTTTCTTTTGCTTTTATGGCAGGGTTACATTTAATACGGTAGCCAAGTGTTGCATAATCATCGGCCGTATAATGTAAATGATGTACACACACTTCGCTGGTGATGCGTTTCTCTTTCAGCGGCATCATATTGCCAAACAACTCCAGTTCTTTTGCCGTGCTGATGTGCAGGATATGTAAGCGTGTGTTGTATTGTCTTGCGATCTGTATCGCCATCAATGATGATTCAAAACAACCGTTTACATCACGTACCAGCGGATGATCGGCAGGCGATAATTCACCTTTCAATGCTTTTAAACGTTCATAGTTTTCTTTAATAATGCTTTCGCTTTCGCAATGTGTAGCAATGAGCATTTCACTTTCACGAAATACTTTATCAAGTGTATTGTAATTATCAACCAGCATATTGCCGGTGCTTGCGCCCATGAAGATCTTGATGCCGCAAATACTGTTTTTATAATCATTCGCCTTTAATGTATCATCAGCACTTGTATTACTGGTGCCCATGTAAAACGAATAGTTTGCAAGCGATGTATTTGCAGCAATGGTATACTTATCTTCGAGTAATTCAAGATTCAATGCATTTGGAATAGTATTAGGCATTTCCATAAAACTGGTTACGCCACCGGCTACAGCTGCTTTTGCTTCGGTATGAATCGTTGCCTTGTGTGTTAATCCGGGTTCACGAAAATGAACCTGGTCGTCAATTGCGCCCGGTAGAAGATATTTGCCTTCTGCATTTATTTCTGTTGCTCCATCAGCATTACTAATGGAAGAAGCGATCTTTTCAATGCGCCCGTTTTTGATGAGTACATCTGTTGGAGTGATCTTTCCTTCGTTTACAAGTAAACAGTTCTTAAGCAGGTAATGTTGTGCCATGTGTTGTTCAGTTATTTCAATATGATTGGTTGTGTATCCTGCCAGCCGGTATCAGTCCTTAAAACTCTGTACTATTCAGCACGATGTATCGTTTGTATCGCTTATTTTTACGATTAAAACACAACCGCATGCAATTTAGCAAATGCAGTCTATGGTTAGCTCTTCTTGCTATACCCTTTTTTTCAGCTGCGCAAAGTACTTACCTGCAGCAGCAATCGAAACACCTTCATTTTATCGACAGGCTTGAATTAAAGACCGGTAATATCAGTGATCTTAATTTTACCAGTACCAAACCTTACGATCGCCGTTATGCTGTGCAATGGCTGGGTGCCAAAGCCGATTCAATGCTTGCGCATACGCCCTTATTTTATAACCAGGACACAGCGCTTCGGTTAAGTAAGACCGATCAGTATAATCTACGCAGCCTTTATCTGAATAACCAGGAATGGGTAACGGGTGATCGCAGCAGCTTTAACAGCAAAAAGCCATTTTTAAAGAAATTTTATAAAACGCCTGCCAGCTTTATTGAAAAATATGGCGATGATTTCTTTATTGCCATTAACCCGATGATCAGCTATCGTCAATCAGTGGAGTTGAATAATACGGATCAGAATATTTTCATCAATCAACGTGGTTTGAATGTGCGTGGAAATATTGGCAAACGTGTTGGTTTTAGTGCCATGGCGATGGATGTGCAGGAACGTGCACCGTTGTTTGTACAAAACTGGATTGATAGTCTGGATGCTGTGCCAGGTGCTAATTTTTACAAGAACTTCAAACAAACAGGTGTTGATTATTTTGATGCACGTGGATCGTTCACTTTTAATGCAGCAAAATATATCAATTTCCAGATAGGATATGATCGCAATTTTATCGGCAATGGTTACCGAAGTTTAATGTTGAGTGAGTTTGCCGGCAACCAGTTGTTTGTAAAACTAAATACACGTATCTGGAAATTTAATTACCAGAACCTGTTTATGGAATTGCATACTACCGGTAAAAGCAACAGCAGCAATGCACTGGTGCCAAAGAAGTATGCAGCCATGCATCATTTAAGCATGAATGTATTGCCGTGGTTAAATGTTGGTTTATTTGAAGGTGTGGTGTTTGGAAGAAAGGATAAGTTTGAGTTCGGGTACATGAACCCGATCATTTTCTACCGCACTATCGAAGGTAATTTAGGCAGCAGTGATAATGCATTGGTGGGTGCTGATTTTAAAGCGAACCTGTTCAAACGTGTACAATTGTACGGACAATTGGTTATTGATGAATTTAATTTTGCTGAGTTAAGAAAAGATCGCAGCTGGTGGGGTAATAAAACAGGAACACAACTTGGGTTGAAATACATTGATGTGGCAAATGTAAATAATCTTGATCTGCAGTTGGAATGGAACACTGTTCGTCCGTTTACCTATTCGCATTTTGATTCTGTTTCGAGCTATACTCATTATAACCAGCCATTGGCGCATCCGCTTGGTGCCAACTTTAATGAAATAATTGCAGTGGTACGTTATCAACCAACTGGTAAACTGAATTTAATGGGCAGACTGATTTACTGGAAACAAGGATTGGATAGTGCAAGTGGCCGTAATGCAGGCTCTGATATTTTTCGTTTGAATACCGATGGTCGCACAAGTAACTATGGTTATACAACAACTAATGGTGTAGAGAGTAAAGGTATCAATGCATTATTACTTGCGAGCTATGAAGTGTATGAAAATATTTTTATTGATGCCAGCCTGTTACTCCGCCGATTCAGTAAAGGAAACGATGCTGCACAAAATACAACCGTGTTTGGGTTAGGTGTAAGGATGAATTTGTGGTATAGGGATTATGATTATTGATGTGGGATAGATTCGCTGATGACACAAATGAAACGGATGAGAACGGTTTTTTTTTCGTGTACTTTGTGAAGCACTTTGTGTAACCTGCAAACACGGAGATTTAAATAAAGAAGCAAAGTGTGATAAAGCAAATTCGACATGATCAGCTATAATCAGTCCCGATCTGTGTTATCTGTGTTTCTATTTAGCCTTCCAAATGGATACTAAACACAATCATTCTCGCCTGCATCTTATCGATCACATTTGAGTAGATGAGATGTTGATCCCTTGCATGTACACTTTTAAAGCTGTTGCTGAATTTTATTTCAGGACTCATAATAAATGTTGGGAAGTAGAAATGAAAACCAAGTCCCACTTCATAGCCCAATGCTGATTTAGTGAGTTTTACAAGATCTTCTGCACGGCGTGCTTCGCTGTTGCTGGCGAGATCATAATCAAACTTACCGCCCCCTAACATGTACACACGAAAATTATCGATCCTGTCGCTGCTGAATTTTAATTGCAATGGCACACTGATGTAAATACTTTCAACCGTTTTTTGTTGCCAGTTTTTATCGCCGGTAAGTGGATAGCTGAGATAGTAGTTAATACCACGTGATGCAAATATGAGTTGTGGATTTACACGTGCTTCTAAATGATCAACCAAACGCAAGGTACCCAGTAAACCTAATCCAAAACCTGCGCTGCTGGTAGAACCTACAGTTGCAACACTGTCATCCTGCAAAAATTTCGGATGATGATTCATGTGAAAATAAGCACTGTTGCCACTCAACGTAATACCAAAGTAGTACTGTTTTAATTCGTGGTTGGGCAGGTTTGTTTCACGTTGTGCAAAGGAGGTAAACACACAGGTAAAAAGAAATAGGGTAACGATTATTTGTCGCCGCAATAAATACTGCATATGCCGAGCGTAAGAGGTTTGCATGAAGTGTTTATAAATCCGGTTTTGTTCAATACAGCTACAAAGTTTTGTCCTTCCGGAAATGCTTTGATGCTGTTGTTAAGATATTGATAGGCTTTTTTATTTTTACTGAAAGCGCCCGCAACCTGTGGAGCAACCAATCCCATATAAAGATTGTATGCCTGTAAAACACCGGGTAGTTTTGGTTTCGAAAATTCCAGCACCACAAGGCGGCCACCTGGTTTCAGCACACGGTAAATTTCACTGATGCCTTTTTCAAGATCTTCGAAATTCCGCACGCCAAACGCCACAGTTACTGCATCAAACGTGTTATCAGGAAAATTTATTGTTTCACTGTCGCCGCTTTTAAGCTCAATCATCGTCTCTAACCCTTTGGCTTTCACCTTTACACGACCGCCTTCCAACATCCCTTCGCTGATATCGATGCCAATGATCTTCTCGGGTTGCAGCTGTTTAGCAGCCATTATGGCCACATCGCCAGTGCCCGTTGCCACATCCAGCATCAGTTTTGGCTGCAGGTCTTTCAGCTTCGCCAATGCTTTTTTGCGCCAGCCTGTATCAATGCCAACAGAAAGGAAACGGTTGAGGAAATCGTAACGGGGAGCAATGTCATCAAACATTTCTGCTACCTGCTTTTTCTTGCTTTGTTCCGATGCTTTGTCGGGTACTACTTTATCGTGTGCGTATTGTTCGCTCATGGAGCGCAAAGGTAAGGAGGGAATGAAGAAGTATGTGGTACGAAGTAAGATATACGGGAAAGCCTATAGCCGATAGTGGTTAGTCAATAGTACAAGAGTTTCCTGCTATCTACTACCGACTTACGGCTATTGGCTAAAGCAGTATCTTGCACCCGTGAACATTCATTCAGCAACATATGTCATCAGCAGTCCGAAAGTGGAGGATTGTCCTAAGCCCGATAAGCCGGAGTATGCCTTCATCGGTCGAAGCAATGTGGGCAAATCTTCGCTCATAAACATGATCTGCAACAACCAGAAACTGGCAAAAACAAGTGGCTCACCCGGCAAAACGCAGATGATCAATCATTTTCTTATTGAAAGTCTTGATGAAAAGAACAACAAGAAGACTGATTGGTACCTCGTGGATCTTCCAGGATACGGCTACGCCAAAGTAGCACAAGGGAAACGTAAACAGTGGATCAAGATGATCGAGAATTACATCCGCAAACGGGAAAATCTCTTGAATTTATTTGTGCTGGTGGATAGCCGGCACAAGCCGCAGGAGATCGACCTTGAGTTTATGGATCAACTGGGCGAGTGGAAGATTCCATTTACAATCGTTTTCACCAAAGCCGATAAAACCACGCAGAAAGAAGTGGCTGCACAAGTAAAATCGTTTTTAACTGCATTGGGTAAAAGCTGGCAGTTCCTGCCGCAAAGTTTTGTGAGCTCGGCAGTAAAATTCAGAGGGCGGAAAGAAATTTTACAATTCATTGAAGAATGTAATAAAGAAGCAGCAGCACAAGCTGTAATAGCAAAAGAAATTACCCGCTAAATAAAACGGCCGTTCAATCTGAACGGCCGTTTTATTATTTGTTTGAATTTATTTATTCGCTCACTACTAATCTGAAACCATTACCATGAATATTTACGATCTCAACTTTGGGATCTTCTTTCAGGTATTTACGGAGTTTAGCAATGTAAACATCCATGCTACGGCCGTTGAAATAAGTATCGCTGCCCCAGATGCGTTTCAATGCCGTTTCTCTTGGTAAAAGATCGTTCTTGTATTCGCAAAGCATGCGTAGTAACTCACTTTCTTTTGGTGAAAGCGTATTTGTTTTTCCTTCAACAGTGAGTTCACGCAACTTGGGGTTGAAATGATACATCCCAAGATCGAACTCTTTATTTTCTGTTTCGTGTTTAGTTTCCTCGTTCCGCTTCAGAATGGCTTTGATCTTCATCAGTAGCACTTCGCTGTCGAAAGGTTTGGTGATGTAATCATCAGCGCCCAATTTATAACCAGTTAATATATCGTCCTTCATGGTTTTTGCACTCAGGAAAAACAGAGGTACATCCGGATCAATATCACGTATATCTTCAGCCAGCGTAAAACCATCTACATGCGGCATCATTACATCTAATAAACAGATATCGTACTTCTCACGTTGAAAGGCAGCAAGACCCAAACGGCCATCACGCTCCAGTGTTACATCAAAATCGTTCAACTCCAGGTAATTCTTCAGTACATTTCCAAAACTGCTGTCGTCCTCAACTAATAATACTTTTGATTTAGCTTCTTCCATTTTACTTGTGTTTGTGTTGACAAATAAAGATAAAACCTTTTGGCTCAAATTCTTTACCCGTCTAATTTTTTGTTAAAGAAGGGTGTTTGCAGAAGTACAAGATAGATAACTGATTGCTGTTCTCCTGTTATTTTTGCAGATAAACAGAGACTATGCGTATCACTTCCGATAATCGTTTTAAGAAACTCATTGTAATTGGCGATCGGTTACTTATTAAGCCAAGTCAGCCCGATGAACGTACTGCCAGTGGTTTATACCTGCCACCCGGTGTGCAGGAAAAAGAGAAAGTGCAACAGGGATATGTTATTAAAACCGGTCCCGGTTACGCTATTCCAATGCCGGTGGATGATGAGCCTTGGAAAAATGAAGACGAGCAGGTGAAATATGTGCCCTTGCAGGCAAAAGAAGGTGACCTGGCAATCTTCCTTTTAAGTGGTGCTACTGAAGTAATGTATGAAGGCGATCGCTATTTCATTGTTCCGCAAAGTGCTATTCTTATGTTGGAACGTGAAGAAGAGCTATAAATAAAAAAGCATCCTGTAAAAACAGGATGCTGTATAACTACTATCGAAACCAGAGATTATTTTTTGTTCAGGAACCATTTACCTCCATTGGTATTGCTTGGACTATTTCCCCAAGTGCCTTCAAGAAATGTAAACTTTGAATCTACAGTTGCAGAAATAGCCAATAAGTTTACAGAACCTGCATAAGTATAGTTTGCTGTTACTGTTGTGCCGGAAACTGTATAGGTGCCTTCTGCTTTGGCGGCAGTTGCTGTATCGGCTCCGTCGAAAATGCGAACAGTTCCGTTCGAACGAAATAGTGCGGCATAGCCATAGGTAGGATAAGCTTCACTACTTCCCCATTTCCCTTTCCAAAAGCCAACAATTGAAGGTGTTTCGGGAGAGCTTTCTTTTTTACACGAAATAAAAATGAGACTGCATGCAATAACTGCAATAATAAACTTGTTCATGTTTTTGTGATTAAGGTTTAATGATTAATGTGAGGCAAAGCTATTTTCATATTTTTATTTTTACAATACCACTTTACGGTATTTACCTGTAAATGGTATAAAAAAACGCCGCATATAAATGCAGCGTCGTTTACGATTGCTGAGAAAATTGATGGAGTAAAACTATCAGTAATAAAAGTGATTGTCAATACTACAAACAGGTAATCTTCTTGTCATACAATCTCATTCTATATCTTATCTTTCCGTAAAGTTTTTAGTATGGCAACAACAGAACAATTCATGCAAGCAATACAACAGGGTTACACATTTAAAGGTGAATCATTTCGTTTGGGTGTTGGTGTGTATGATAAACAAGTAGTGAAGGGAGCAGAAGTTTTGCTTCCGTTGAAAACAATGAACCGTCACGGTTTAATTGCAGGTGCAACAGGTACCGGTAAAACAAAAACACTACAGGTAATTGCTGAAGGATTGAGTGATGCAAGTATTCCTGTTGTATTGATGGATATTAAAGGTGATCTGAGTGGAATTGCAGCAGTGGGTGCAAGTAATTCAAAAATAGAAGAGCGTATTCAGCTGATGGGAGGTGAATATAAACCATTTGCATTTCCTGTTGAGTTAATGACATTGACTGATGATGGTAAAGGTGTGCGACTACGTGCTACCGTGAGTGAGTTTGGCCCTATCTTACTATCGAAGATATTAGGACTGAACGATACGCAACAAGGAATTGTGGCCATGATCTTTAAGTTTTGTGATGATAATAAAATGCCCTTGCTTGATCTGAAAGATTTTATCAAGATCATTCAGTACATCAGTGATGAAGGGAAATCAACGATTGAAAAAGATTACGGCAAAATATCCACTTCATCAACCGGAACTATTCTGCGTAAAGTAATTGAACTGCAGCAACAGGGTGCTGATGCCTTTTTTGGCGAACCAAGTTTTGAAGTAGATGATCTGATGCGCATCAGCGACGACGGCAGAGGTATGATCAGCATATTACGTGTAATGGAATTACAGGATCGTCCAAAACTATTTTCCACGTTCATGTTGAGTTTATTAGCTGAGTTGTATGCAACATTGCCCGAAGAAGGAGATATGGATAAGCCAAAGCTCGTGTTGTTTATTGATGAAGCACATCTTGTTTTCCAGGAAGCAAATGAAGCCTTGTTACAGCAGATCGAAACAGTGATCAAACTTATTCGTTCAAAAGGAGTAGGTATTTTCTTCTGCACACAAAATCCGCAGGATGTACCGGCAAGTGTATTATCACAATTAGGTTTGAAAGTGCAGCATGCTTTGCGTGCCTTTACAGCGGCCGACCGGAAAGTGATTAAACAGGCAGCAGAGAATTATCCAGAAACAGAATTTTATGATGTAGATGAATTACTCACACAGTTAGGTATTGGTGAGGCATTTGTTACACTGTTGAATGAAAAAGGAATTCCAACTCCATTGGTGCATACAATGCTGGTAGCTCCACGCAGCCGGATGGATGTGTTGAGTGATGCAGAAGTGGAATCACTTGTTGCAAAAAGCAAACTGGTGAAAAAATATGCAGAGACGATCGATAGCGAAAGTGCCCACGAAATAATAACCGCCAAGCTTGAAGAAGCAGCTGAAAAAACAAAAGCAGCAGAAGAAGCAAAAGCAGAAGAAAAAGAAGAGAAGAAACGGCCTGCTAAAAAGGAAGAAACCTTTTTTGATAATCCAACGGTGAAGCAGGTGGGTCGTACTGCTGCCAGCATAATTACCAGAAGTTTATTGGGCGCATTAGGGTTAGGAGGAAGGACGACCAGACGGAAAAAGACGAGTTGGTTTTAAATTTTGCTCTTAAAGAATACTTTTTCTTAAACAAAATTTCTGCATTTGTCGGATGGTTTACATTTCTTACTTCAAGTATATGCAGCGACTTTCAGTTGCCTTATGTCTTAGCCATAAAATTGGCAGTTCCCTTATTAATAAAAACATTGGAAATGTTTTTGAAGTAAAGTGAGAATTGCTATTTTTCTGTAATGAAAACTGACAACCTGTGGTCAGTGGACAGAGGAACGATTGCTTGCTATTTATCTATCGGCTGATCCGGTTGTTTGGTTTTATTTTTTAAAATCAAAACAAATTAAGCATGAGAAAATCTGTGCAAAGGCTCGGACAGCTGTTGCTGTTCCTGCTATTCTCCACTGCCGGCTTCAGCCAGTACACTGTTAAGGGAAAAATTACTGATGAAGCCCGGAACGAACCTCTACCTAACGTAAGCGTTCAGATCAAAGGAACAAAGGTTGGTACAACCACGGGAACAGATGGTACATTTAGTCTTAATGTGCCGGATAACAAATCTGTTACATTGGTAATCTCGTTGGTGGGATTTATGTCACAATCTGTCAATGTATCCAGCACAAGTGCCGCACTTGATTTGTCCCTGAAAACAGATGTTCTCAATCTTGAGGAAGTGGTTGTGACGGGGTTGGCTACATCAGTAAAGCGAAGTAACCTGGCCAATGCTGTTACATCTATTAATTCAAAGGAGTTAACCGGTACTACGCAAATTCAAACTACCGATGGTGCATTGTACAGTAAAGTGCCCGGTGCAAACATTCGCTTGAATGGCGGTGCTCCCGGTGGCGGTTTATCCATACAATTACGTGGTGTTTCTTCACTGGTAGGTGCATCGCAACCATTGATCATTCTCGATGGTGTGTACATCAACAATTCATTTCAACGCACAGGCCGTGCAACAGTTACCGGTGCTGCAGCGGGGGCAGGCGCTCCCGCACAAGATGATGGGGCAAACCGTTTAGCTGATATTAATCCTGCCGATATTCAAAACATTGAAGTGTTGAAAGGACCTTCAGCAGCTGCAATTTATGGTACACGTGCCAACGCCGGTGTAATCATCATCACTACCAAAAAAGGATCAAGTGGTAAAACTGCTATCAGCTTTGGTCAGGATATTGGCTTTGGTCGTCCTTTACGTTTAGTTGGAACTGATGACTGGAGTGTTGAAAAAATTAATTTCTTCTTTACTAATGCAACAAAACGTGCAACTGAACTGGCTCGCTTTCAACAGGCGCAAAGCACAGGTCAGTTTTTTGACTATGAAGAGATTTTTTATGCTAATACAGCAACGTTATCAAATACTCGTTTAACTGTAACTGGTGGAACCGATAAAACAAAGTTTTATGTTGGAGGTGTTATCACCAATGAAGAAGGTACAGTAAGAAGAACTGGTTTTGAACGTTATTCTATTCGGGCTAATATTGAGCACAAGATCAGTAATCGATTAAACTTTTCTATTAATTCAAATTATGTAAGATCAAATACTGATCGTGGTTTTACAGGAAACCAAAACAATACCGGCGCATCTATCGGTTATAATATTTCTTACATTCCTAATTACTTTGATCTGCGTCCTAACGCCGCAGGTATTTATCCTGATGTAGATTATGGTGGCCCAAGAGAAAACCCGCTGGCAGTAACAGACAAGGCAACCAATAATTCTTTGGTGAACAGGTTTATTCAATCGGGAACTTTGAACTGGGAAATTATTGACCGTGCCAACTCTGGTTTAAAATTACAGGTAACCGGTGGTATTGATTTTGTGCAAAACAAAACACTGATTCATTTGCCGGAAGATCTGCAATATCAACGATCACAAGCTAATCCCGGTGATGTGTTACATGGCCGCCAGGAAAGTTTTAATAAGAACTTCCAGGCTGCATTGGTGCATAATGTGAATGTAAATAAGTTTGGTTTTACAACACAGGCGGGTATTGTTCGTCTTGAGTTTGATTATAATTCTTTCTTTATTCGTGGACGTGGTTTAGCACCTAAACAAACAAATGTGCAACAGGCAACTGTTCAACAGATCGATCAACAGTTCGACAGCCGTGTTCAGGAAGCAGGCATTTTTGCACAGGAAGAAGTTAACTGGGATGATAAGATTATTGCAACAGCCGGTGTTCGTTTTGATAAGTCAACTCTTAATGGAGATATCAATAAAATGTATGCATTTCCAAAGGCCTCACTTGCAATTAATCTTACCAATTTTGATTTCTGGAATGTAGGTTTTATTAATCAATTGAAACCACGTATTGCATATGGTGAAACAGCCGGCCCTGTTGCTTTTGGTTCAACCTTTACGCCATTGAATGGTACTAATATTGGCGGCTTGCTGGGTTCGGTAGTATCAACACAAATTGGTAATACAGGCATTCGTCCTGAAACAGCACGTGAAATTGAATTTGGTATTGATGCGGGATTGTTTAAAAACCGTGTTTCTCTTGAAGCAACCTATTACATCAAAACAACTGCGAATAATATTCAGAACCTGAATCTTTCACCCGCAGTTGGTGTAAATACAACACCAAGTAACGAAGCTGAATTAGAGAATAAAGGTATTGAGCTTGCATTAGCAGGCACTGTTATTCAGAAATCAAATGTTAAATGGTTCTCCCGTGTAATGTGGTGGAAGAATGATGTTCTTGTAAAAAAACTTGGCATCCCATCTTATTTAACCGGTGCATTCGGAACAGGTTTGGGTACGTTCCTGATACAGGAAGGAGTTAGTCCTTTAACGATTGTGGGTTCTCCTGCAATTACACCAGGTGTATTTACAGTTTGGGGAAACAATCAACCTAAGTTCACCATGTCATGGTTCAACACGGTAACCTTCCTGAAAAATTTTGATTTCAGTATGATGTGGGAGTGGAGAAATGGTGGTGATAATATTAACCTTACTAGTTTCCTTACAGATTCAGGTGGTACAACAGAAGGTTGGTTTGATGATGATGATAAAGATGGCATACCAAATGGTCGTCAACGTCCACCTGCTCCTTTTAACAATGCTGGTCGTTGGGTGCAGGATGCAACGTTCTTTAAAATGAGAGAGATCGGTTTGTATTATAATGTGCCGCAAAGCAATGTTAACAAATGGTTCAATGGCTTTGTGGATCGCATCAGAATTGGTGCGTCAGGAAATAATGTTCTGTTATTTACAAAGTATGAAGGTTATGATCCTGAAACTTCAACATTTGGTGCGCAATCAATTGCCGGTAATGTAGATGTGGCTCCATATCCTACAACACGTCGCATCTTCTTCCACATAAATCTTGATTTCTAAAATTTTAAAAAACTTAGTATGAAATATAAATTCATAAAATCATTCCTGGGAGGTCTTGCACTTCTTTCGATGGTTGGATGTAACCCGATGAAGCTTGATGAAGTGGCAGATCCAAACAACCCGTCTGTAGGAAGCGTATCAAACAATGCTTCCCGTGCACAGATACAATTTTTGATCACTGGTTTGGAATCACGCCATCGTGATTATCTCTTTACTGTAACAGCTGCCTTTGGAACATTTGGAAGAGAGATATGGTATTTTAATGCATCCGATCCCCGTTTCCAAACAGATTGGTTAGGACAAAGTGGTAGACGACCTGATGCGGCTTATTTTGGTTTTGGTGCAACAGGTGGTGCAGCTTATGCTACACCATACCAAGCCATTCGTCAGGCAATTGTGCTGCGTAATGCGGCTAATAATACAAGTGCATTATCAGATCAGGAAAAGAAAGCTGTTACCGGGTTTGCAAAAACGATCATGGGCTATCAATTCATGATACCTGCTAATTTTTTATATGATAATGGTATTCGTGTTGATATTGAAGATCCATTAAACCCTGGCGATTTTGTTCCTTACCAGGATGCACTTACAGCTATTAAAGCTATTCTGGATGAAGGTTATGCTGATCTGAATGCAGCAGGTGCTACATTCCCATTTAGTCTTACTGCAGGATGGAGCGGCTATAATAACATTGACGGGATAAAGAAAGTGAACCGTGCAATTGCTGCACGCCTTGCGATTTACCGGAAAGACTGGCAAGGTGCTTTAGATGCAGCTAATGCCTCTTTCATGAACTTAACGGGAAATTTAAGTGCCGGCCCTGCACATACATACGGTGCGGCACCTGATATTTTCAATCCATTATTTTATGTGCTGGATGCAAGTATCAGTACGATCATTGTTGTGCATCCTTCTATGATTGCTGATGCAACACCCAATGATGCACGAGTGGCTGCGAAGTTTTTCCAACGCACAACTGCTGCAAGTGTATCAACTGATGCAGGTACATTATTCGGTACACACCAGGATCGTCGTTGGGCCACAAACACAACAGCTATTCCATTTATTAAAAATGAAGAATTGATCCTGATCAAAGCGGAAGCACATGCTCAGTTAAATCAACCAACGCAGGCAGTTGCAGCAATTGATATTATCAGAACGGCTGCTAACATCGGAGCTTACGGTGGAGCACAAACGCAACCTGCATTGATCAGTGAAATTCTTTATCAGCGTAGATATTCATTGTGGGCTGAACCATGGGGGCATCGCTGGATTGACACCCGCAGGTACGACAGGATGAATGAAATTCCTGTTGCTGCAGATCAAGGTGCTGTATTCAAACAGTTCCCAAAACCACAGGCAGACCTTAACTGGGATATTTATACTGGTGGTTAATGAAATACTATCACTAAAAAAACACGCTGCAAAGCAGCGTGTTTTTTTTATGCAGTCTATTTTAGTTTTAGTAACCCTTCCTTCGTAAGGGTTATTTTTTCTTCTGCCAGTAAATGATCGATCACTTTCCACACCCGATCTTTTTGTTTACTACCCATTTTTGTCAACAGGTCTTTTAGAACAATGCCCTTGTCTCCGGCTTTCTCATTGAGAAAAACACGGATCAGTTCAAACTCATCAGGCGAAAGATCATTTCCTTTTTTCTGTAAACAAACATCACACACTCCACAGTCGCCAATACTTTCATCTCCAAAATAAGTTCCAATCATTTTACTTCTGCAAGTATTGCTATCAGTAACATATTCCAGCATTTTGTTGACACGTTGTTCAAACTGTTCTTTACGTTGTAATAAGTTCAAAGGATTAATAAACAGGTCTTCAACTGCCGGGCGGTTTTCTAAAAATTGTAATTGTGGTTTGTCTTTCTGCGGACTATAATTGATGATGCCATGTTGATGCAGTTGCTGCAATGCCTGCTTGATAGAATCAAGATCGGTCTTTACAATAATTACCAGCTGTTTTTCTGATATGAATGATTCCATATCAAAGATTCCACCATAAGTACGCAGCAATGCTTTCATAACAGGCTCCAGTTCCGGATGTTCCTGTTCAAACTCCGCAAGCCGTTGTTTACTGGAAGTGAATACAACTTTTGCAGGCAGGAAAATCTGTTCAGCATAACTGATCCATCCTTCCTGTTCTAATGTTTTGATTGCATACACAGCAGTATAAACATTCAGCTTAAATGTTTTGATGAAATCATTCAAGTCAAACTCCATCCATTGTAATTCACCACTGCCGCTTGGAAGTTGTAAATAATTCACCAAACATTGATAAACTCTTTTAACTTCTGTAACAGGAGGAAAGCGAATAGCAGATAAACCTGTTAATTCGTTAAGATCCTTTTCCTCGTACAATAATACAGCATATGCTTTTTGTCCATCTCTTCCTGCACGGCCAGCTTCCTGGTAATAATTCTCTAAACAATCGGGTATATCATGATGAATTACTACTCGCACATCAGGTTTATCAATCCCCATCCCGAAGGCATTGGTGCAAACGATCACTCTTGTTTCGTTCTTCAACCATGATTCCTGTCGCTTGCTTCGTTCATCATTTGATAGACCTGCATGGTAGTAGTCTGCTGAAATATGATGCAGTTGCAACAGTTGTGCTGTTTCCTGTGTCATCTTCCTGCTTTTGCAATACACAATCGCACAACCTTGCACATTGTTGAGTATCTGTAATATTTTATTTATGCGGCTCTCAACACGAAATACACTGAACGAAATATTCGGCCTGAGAAAAGAACCTTTGTAAATATGATGATTACGGAATTGTAATTTGCTGCAAATATCTTCTTGTACTTGTGGCGTTGCCGATGCTGTTACTGCAAGCAAAGGAACATCTCGTAATTCTTTCCGAAAGTTGACGATCTTTAAATAGGAAGGACGAAAATCATATCCCCATTGTGAAATACAATGTGCTTCATCAATAGCAATGAGTTGAATGTTCATCCCCGGCAAATATTCAAGAAATAGATTTGTTTCTAAACGTTCCGGAGACACGTATAGAAATTTCAGTTTCTCGTTCACGGCCATTTGCAAAATATCTTTTACTTGCGGGAAAGGCATGCCAGTGTAGATCGCTGCTGCGCTTATATCTTTTCGATGAAGCGCTTCCACCTGGTCTTTCATTAATGCAATAAGCGGCGACACAACAATACACATTCCATCTTTTGCAAGCGCAGGCACCTGGTAGCAAATACTTTTACCACCGCCTGTAGGAAGCAATGCAAGTGTATCATGACCTTCCAGTACAGAAGTAATGATCTCTTCCTGCATTGGCCGAAAGGAAGAGTAGCCCCAGTATTGTTGAAGTATGGAAGAAAGATCTTGCATCGGCCGTGAAGTTACACGACTCTTTTCACAAACAAACGCACGCTGTTGATCGCCAGCACCACATCACTCAGCCCCATAACCAACGCACCAAATGTTGGGGTTAATAAACCGAATGCAGCAACAGGAATGGCGATGATGTTATAGAAAAATGCCCAGAATAAATTCTGTTTGATGGTGATGAAGGTATGCTTACCCAATCCCAGCGATAGAGGCAGATTCTTTAAACCATGATTCATTAATACCACATCGGCTGTTTGCATGGCAACCTGTGATGCTTCACTTAATGAAATACCAATGGTTGCTTTTGCAAGAGCTGGCGCATCATTAATACCATCGCCTACCATCGCAGTAGGTGTAATTTTATTCAACCGTTCAATCACTTCTAATTTTTGTTCTGGTGTTTGCTCAGCTATCACCTCATCAATGCCCAATTGTTTTGCAATTGCTTCACTTTTTGTTTTACGATCGCCACTAAGCAAAATGGTTTTAATGTTTTTGCTCTTGAGGTATTGCACAATTGTTTTTGCTTCTGCACGAACTTCATCTTTTACATCAACCCAGCCAACTAGTTTTCCATTTCTCAACACATACACATTATGTGTTTCGTCTGATGTTTCAGTTGCTGCCGCCTTGTATGATCCTGCGATCCATTCAACGCCTTCTTTTGTTACTGCTTTCATTCCAAAGCCTTTGATCTCTTCAATAGAAGCCCAGCGTTCATCTTTGTTTGTTTTCCATGAGGATGCAATGCAAGCTGCAATAGGATGATTCGAATATTTTTCAAGCGAATAGACAATGCGTTGAAACTCGTGAGTGGTGATTAGTGAGTGGTGAGTTCCTGGCTCAACTTTCATAACGATATTTCCAGCAGTTGCATATTCATTTGCTGATTGCCGATTGCCAATTGCGGATTCAGCATTTGTTTCTGACCATTCACCATTCACAACTTTCCAGTCTGCCAACACAAAATTACCAGTGGTTAATGTTCCGGTTTTGTCAAACACAACCTGAGTAATATTTTTAAACAGTTCAAGACTTTTTGCATTACGGAACAACACTCCATTCTTTGCAGCACGACCAAGGCCTACGGCAATGGCAGCTGGTGTAGCTAAACCCATTGCACAAGGACATGCGATCACCAAAACAGCAATACTACGCATGAGTGCAGGTGTAAATTCTTTGATGATGATCCAGTTGGCAGCGAGCGTTACAAGTGCAATGCCCAACACAATCGGAACAAAGATGGCGCTGATTTTATCGGCCAATTGTTGCACCGGTGGTTTTTCTCCTTGTGCCTGTTTTACAAGATTCACAATATTGGAGAGTACAGAATCTTTTGCCGTTGCAGTAACCTGTGCTTTTACAGTTCCATCAATCAAAATACTTCCGCCAATCAGTTGATCTTTTTGTTTTTTGGTGAGCGGCAAACTTTCGCCGGTAATAATGGCTTCGTTTACTGTTGCTTCACCCCATAAGATTTTGCAATCGGCGGGAATTTGTTCGCCACTTTTAATGAGAATTAGATCGCCTACATGTAACACAGTATTTTCAACAGGGAATATTTGTTCGTGATGATGATCATCAAACGCAATCATATTCGCCATTATTTTCTGGCTCTTTGCCAAACTGTTCAATGCTCGTTGTGTTTGTTCAACAGATGCATCTTCCAGGTAATTACCAAGGAAAACCAATGTGATGATAGTAGCTGCAGTTTCATAAAATAAATATTGTTCGGCCTGACCGGTTAATGTACCGTACAAACTATACACAAATGCAGCTGTTGCACCAACTGCCACTAATACATTCATATTCGGCATACCGTTGCGGATGCTTTTCCATGCACTACGACCAAAGAAACTCATGCCAATTACATACACCGGAATACATAATCCCAACTGCACCCATGGATTCATCAGCCAATGAATATGGATCCATTTTTCAAACATGTGCAGCATTAATACCAGCGTAAAAGGTGCACAGAGTAATACATAGCGCAGAAACCTGTTCATCTTTTTCTTTTCTACCGGTTTTGCAGAAACGCCATTCCGTTCTGCTACTTGATAACCCAATGACTCAAGTCCTCTTTCGAGTTTAGCTGTATCTGTATTTTCAACAAGGTCAAACAATACCTCACCACTTGCCGGGTTGGCCTTTACATTCTTCATACCTTCTTTTTCGAGGTATTTATGGATCGTAAGGGCGCAATTGGCACAGGTCATTCCATCTACTTTCCAGTTCATTGTTTCCATACTGCAAAGTTACGGCAGGAGCAAAAGCCCGTCAATCAATATCTTTGCAACCACTATTCAAATCCCTTTGTGCAATACACTTTAACAAAAGAGAATATCCACAGCGTTGCAGAAGAATTTTTGCAGCAGCTGAAGCAATACAAAGTATGGGCTTTTGATGCAGCCATGGGCAGCGGTAAAACAACCTTTATTCATGCTCTGTGCGATGTGTTGGGAGTGAGTGATGCAGTAGGCAGTCCAACTTTTTCTATTATCAATCAATATCAATCTGCTGATGGACAAATGATCTATCATCTCGATCTGTATCGGATTAAAGATGAGGAAGAAGCCATCCAGGCAGGTGTTGAAGATGTGTTGTACAGCGGCGATCTTTGTTTGGTTGAATGGCCCGGCAAAGCGGCTGACCTCTTTCCTGATGATACCGTGTATCTCTCAATTGAGGTGATTGATGCAAACACAAGGAGAATAACTGCAAAAGTTCCAAACTAGTTTTGTAATTTGGGTACTTTCTAAAAAACCAACAGGCAGCGATTGTATGGCGTTATCAAAACCAATAGTGAGTGCATCGTTCAGTTACGAGACCTTAGAAGAAAAATTAGATATTAAAGCAAAAGGTGCCCAGTTGTTCATCGGTATTCCCCGTGAGCAAATGTTCCAGGAAAACCGTATTGCACTTACGCCGGAAGCAGTGAGTGTATTGGTGAATAATGGTCATCGGGTGATGATCGAATACCTTGCAGGTGAAGGCTCGCATTTCAGCGACAAAGATTACAGTGAAGCAGGTGCAAAAATTGCCTACGACCGCAAAGAAGTTTATCAATGTGATATATTGATCAAATCGGCTCCGGTGTGTGAACAAGAGCTGGAACTCCTCAAACCAGGTCAAACGATTATTTCTCCAATCCATCTTGCTGTAATGAAACCGGAGATACTGGAAGGTATGATGGAGAAACGTATTACTGCATTATCATTCGAAAACCTGAAAGATGATTCAGGCCATAATCCTATCGTTCGCAGTATGAGTGAAATTGCCGGTAGTGCGGTGATGCTCATCGCTGGACAATACCTCAGCAGTTTCAATAATGGAAAAGGAGTGTTGTTAGGCGGTATTAGTGGTATCCCCCCAACAAAAGTTATCATCATCGGTGCGGGGATAGTGGGTGAATATGCAGCCCGGACTGCGTTGGCAATGGGCGGCAGTGTAAAAGTGTTTGATAATAATATTTATAAGCTGAAACGGATGCAGACAGCTATCGGCCATCGTATGTGGACCTCCGTTATTGAGCCGAAAATTTTAGCCAAGCAGCTGAAAACATGCGATGTGGCAGTGGGGGCGTTATCGTCAATTGGCGGGGCAAGAAGTCCCATTGTTGTGAGCGAAGAAATGGTTACCAATATGCGACCTGGCAGTGTGATCGTTGACGTTAGTATTGATCGTGGTGGTTGTTTTGAAACGAGCGAGGTCACCAGTCATGAAAGTCCCATTTTTATCAAACACGGGGTAATTCATTACTGCGTTCCGAATATTCCAAGTGGCTTTGCACGTACTGCTTCCACAGCCATCAGCAATGTATTGATGCCCTTGTTACTTGAAATTGCTGATGAAGGTGGTTTGGAAAAATTACTCTGGCACAAACTGAATATCCGCAACGGTATTTATCTCTTCAAAGGATCGCTCACCAATTTTTATCTCAGCCAACGGTTTGATCTGAAGTACACCGATTTGAATTTGTTGATTGCAAGCAGGGGGTAGGGAACTGTTTTGCTAATTATAATATGTATTTGCTTATGGAATTTAAGATTGATAGCGAGCATAATAAGGTTATAACTATTCCACTTACATACGCTGATACTATAGCGAAAGAGTATAAATATCTACACCTCGTTCGGTTAATGGACTTTTCATCACAAGATGATTTATATGATTTCCAACTACATTATGAAGCCTTTTTGCCAGTTGGTATAGTTGTTATTTACAAGGAAATAACAAAGCCAAACGTATTTTTTTACTTTAGTAAAAGATTTGCTGATGAAATAATGAGCTCGAATGATAACGATTATTGGATGCGAGGAGTATTTTATTATTGGGAAGAAAATGAAGTTGGAAGAATTAGATTGTCAGCACCATTTAATCCCAAGATAATTTCAAATGAGTCGTTGATTCATCCAATTTGAAGATTGTAATCGGCCAAACTTTATTTATACTCTTCCCTTTCCGGCATAAACACATCAATCACCTTACAATTGGTGATTGCTTTGCCACCGTGTTTAATATTTCCGGGAATGGTAACTACAGCACCTGCTGTGAGTAGTTCAGTTTTACCATCAACCGTTAATTCAAATTCGCCTTCTATCACATGCATAATCTGCTCATGAAAATGTGAATGTTCGGGAATAGGGGAGTTGGCAATAATATCCCAGAAGGCAATGGTTGACGTTCCGGTATGAACAAACTTGCCGTTATAACCAGGGAACATTTCCTTCGAAGGAATAGAGTTGAGATGATGAAAATACATGTGCTTATTATTTATAGTCCATGATGCTGAGCTTGTGATTGCAGAATTTGTATTCCACTTCATCATTGCTACTTACGATTACTAACCGGTTACTGCAATTTTCATTGATCAACTTGTGGTATAGTGAAATGCCATCTGCATCTAAGTTCGTGCATGGTTCATCAAGTAATACAACTGGTACATCACTTAAAATGGCTTGTGCCAGTTTAACCCGTTGTTTCATGCCGCTACTGAAGTTACGAAGCTGTTTATTGCTTGCTTTTTCCAGTCCAAGTAAATGAATTATGCTCTTTGCAGTAAATGATGGAAGAAAGGATTTGAATGACTGGTGAAATTCAAGGAACTCAACCAAGGTCATTTCTTCGGGCAATTCAAGATAAGGAGCTGCAATACCGATATATTGATGATGATGTTCTGCCGCAATACTTTTATCTGCATTTATAAAATCAAGTTTCCCTTCGGAGTGTTGCACAGCACCTGCAATAATCTGCAATAAAGTTGATTTACCCGAACCGTTGTTACCGGTTATAGCATACGCATCAGCATCTGTAAATTCGTAAGTGAGGCCCCGAAAGATCCATTCCCTGTTGTATCGCTTGCCGGCATCAGAAAGCAATATCTTCATCACCGCTGGTTTGTGAATGACGTTTGATAATGCCGATCTCAGATTTCTTTATAAAACCAAGGATCTCGTCTCTGGTTTCTGTTGAAGGCAACATGCTTTCGATCAGCTCAACAGCTTTCGACACAATGTGCTTCTCAACGAAAAGTATATGATAGATCTTGAAGATTTCTTCAATGGTTTCTTTGCTGTAACCACGGCGGCTTAAACCTACATTGTTAATACCCACATAGCTTAAAGGCTCACGTGCTGCTTTCACATAAGGCGGAACATCCTTGCGGATGGCGCTCATGCCTGCTATATACGTGTGTTTCCCAACGTGAGTAAACTGATGAGCAGCACTCATACCACCAATAATAGCATAATCATCAATCGTAACATGTCCTGCTAACTGAACGGAGTTGGCAAGAATAACATTGTTACCAACAACACAATCATGTGCAACATGTGCGTAAGCCATGATAAGGCAATTACTGCCAACCTTTGTTGTATTCTTATCAGTAGTACCCCGATGAATGGTTACACATTCACGAACGGTGGTATTATCACCAATCTCAGCTAATGTATATTCGCCACGGTACTTCAAATCTTGTGGCACAGCACCAATAACAGCACCGGGAAAAATGTTACAGTTTTTTCCAATGCGTGATGCTGAGAAAATAGTGACGTTGCTCATTACATGTGTTCCATCTCCAATTACCACATCATCGTGAATAACGGAAAACGGATCAATGGTTACATTGGCACCTATCTGAGCATTGGGGTGTATATGAGCAAGGTTACTAATCATTCTTGGTTCTTTTTACAATTTGAGCAGTAAGATCACCTTCACACACCACTTTGCTGCCCACAAAGATGGTTCCTCTCATTTCAACAATACCTCTGCGGATGGGATTTTTCAATTCCATTTTTAAAATTAAGGTATCGCCGGGTACTACTTTCTGTTTGAATTTACAATTATCTACCTTCAAAAAGTAAGTATCGTATTTATCTTCTGTATTTTTTGGTATCGCCAGTAAGCCGCCACACTGAGCCAGTGCCTCAATTTGTAACACACCTGGCATTACATAATTGCCCGGAAAATGTCCCTGGAAAAAGGGTTCATTATAGGTTACATTTTTTACACCTACAATATAAGTATCTGTAAGATCAATGATCTTATCAACTAAAAGAAAAGGGTAGCGGTGAGGAAGGATTTTTTCAATTTCCACAACATCATGTACCGGAGGTTTATCGGGATGATAAACAGGAACATTTACTTTGAACCGGTTCTTTTTGATGTGCTCTTTGATCTTGCGTGCAAACTCCACATTACTTGCATGACCCGGACGGTTGGCAATGATGTGTGCTTTGAAAGGCATGCCCACCAAGGCAAGATCGCCAACAAGGTCAAGCAGTTTATGACGGGCAGGCTCATTTGGGAAACGCAACTGCAGATTGTTGAGATATCCCTCGCTGGTTACCGCAAACTTTTCTTTACCGAATGCTTTTGAAAGCGTTTCAAGTTGCTCATCACTTACGGGTTTATCAACCACCACGATTGCATTGTTGAGATCACCGCCTTTAATGAGATTATTTTTTAGGAGAAACTCAAGCTCGTGGAAAAAAGAAAAGGTTCTGCACGATGCAATTTCATCATTGAACTCACCGAGATTACTCATTTGTGCATGTTGTGTACCAAGCACAGGTGAGTTGAAATCAATCAATGTATTGATGCGGAAAGTATCGGCTGGCATGGCTACCATTTCCACTTTCTTATTCTCATCGAGAAAATAGATATTATGGTCGATACTGTACCATGTTTTGATGGCATCCTGTTTTTTGCGTCCAACTTTTTGCAAAGCTTCAACAAAGGGTTGTGAACTACCGTCAAGGATCGGAATTTCCGGTCCGTCTATTTTAATAAGCACATTATCTACGTCACAACCGGCAAAAGCTGCCAACAGATGTTCCACTGTACTAACAGAAGCTCCGTTGTTTGAGAGCGTTGTGCTGCGGTTTGTTTCAATTACAAAATCCACATCAGCCTTTACTGTTGGCTGATCAGGAAGGTCGATTCGTTGAAAAATAATGCCTGTATTGGGCTCGGCGGGTTCGAGAGTCATATTTACCGGGGAGCCGGTATGGATGCCCACGCCGGAAATGGTAATTGACTCAGCCAGTGTATGTTGGTTGGTATGCCCGTTGCCGTTACTCTGATTCATGGGCACGAAAGTAATAAAAAAGAGGTGAAACGACCGTAAGCGTATAAGAGGCTAAATACTTTCTTTTTCGGCCATCAATTGTTTGATGAGAAATTCCAGTTCAGCAATGCGTTTTTCAAGATCGGGCAGGTTGCGGAAAATAGCCTGACTGCGCAGGGTACTGGTATAATCAAAGGCAGGTGAACCAGTTACCACACTGTTTGGCTGCTTCATTGATTTGCTCACACCACTTTGGGCGTTAATGCGGCTGCCGTCGGCAATAGTGATATGGCCAACAATGCCTGCCTGTCCACCAATCATTACACGGCTGCCGATCTTGGTACTGCCGCTTATGCCTGTTTGAGCAGCAATAACAGTGTAAGTACCTATTTCAACATTGTGAGCTATCTGGATCAGGTTATCAAGTTTGGCACCGTGGTGAATAATGGTTGAACCCATGGTTGCCCTGTCGATGGTGCAATTTGAACCAATCTCCACCTCATCTTCAACCACCACATTGCCAATTTGAGGAACTTTTTTATACGTACCGTCTGGCTGTGGTGCAAAACCAAAGCCATCACCACCTAAAACTGTCCCGGCATGGATGATCACTTTGTTGCCAATAACGCAGTTATGATAGATTTTTACCCCGGGATTAATAACTGAGTTGTCGCCAATTACAACACCGTTACCTATATAACAATGAGGGTGAATTTTTACGTTCTTTCCCAGCTTCACATTTTCACCGATATAGGTAAATGCACCAACAAAAACATTTTCAGCAATAGTTGCCGATTTGGCTACGAACGACGGCTCCTGAATACCTACCATCTTTTGCTCCATGATCTGTTCGTAAGCCTGGAGCAAAGTGGCAAAAGCACTGTAAGCATCGGGTACACGGATCAGGGTGGCGTCAATCGATTGCCTTAGCTCCAATGATTCATTAATAATAATGATGGAAGCACCGGTGCTGTATAAATAATCTTCGTATTTGGGATTGGCTAAAAAGGCGAGTTGACCGGCAACTGCTTCTTCAATCTTATTGAAAGAATTTACTGTGGCGTTAGGATTACCCTCTAACGAACCTTTAATAATGAGCGCAATTTGCGAAGCCGAAAACTCCATGTATCCTGTCTTAATGTTTTAAAGTTACTTTCAAAAACGATGCGAAACAATCTTTTACTTTGCCATTTGTACACTTTTTACCGAAGTGCAGGCTGGCAAAGATAGAACTTACGAACGGGGCTGGCGATAGCTTTATGGATCAATCCATACTCTATTTCTGATATATCTTTAACCGTTCCGTCTTTATAAAGAATATTAATATGCTCGTTGCCGGGGTTGTACATTCTGTTCTCAGCAATGCCGTTAAACACAAAATAGCCAACTTCTTCGCTGCTTAACGACAACTGTTCCATTGCCTTTTGCTGCACAACCTCCATTTCTTTTTCATTAAACGGCTGCATCTGTAGTTTTGTTTTAAGCATATTACGGTTTAACAACCATTGACTGAGTGTGCTCAATACTTTATCAGGGTGGTGCATCCATTTTTTGATGGAAGCAAGCACATCATAATCATCCAGTTCGCAAAACTTAGCTAGATTATTACGAATAAACGTGGCCGAATGTGTTGTGCGCAGAAATTCATCCAGAACAGGATTTGAAGAGAAAGCTCCTGTTTCTTCTTTTGCCAAAACCCTTGCACGATCGAGGATCTTCACCAGCATATTCTCTGCACTCAAAACTGTTTTGTGGAGGTAGGCTTGCCAATACATCAACCTGCGGGCAACCAGGAATTTTTCAATGCTGTACACTGCTTTTTCTTCCACCATCAACTCATTGTTATGCACCACCATCATTTTAATGATACGGTCGTAACCAATCACCCCCTCACTCACACCACTGTAAAAACTATCACGGGTGAGGTAATCCATCCGGTCAACATCTAATTGACTGCTGATGAGCTGGTGCAAAAAAAGTTTGTGATAAGTGCCTTTGAAAATGGAGATAGCAAGTTCAAGTGCCCCGTTAAATTCTTTATTAAGATGTTCAAAAATGAGTAGTGAAATCTCTTCGTGATGCACATCTTCAATCAACACATGTTCCAATGCATGACTGAATGGTCCGTGACCAACATCGTGCAATAAAATTGCCAGCTTTGCGGCCTGTTCTTCTTCAGCCGTTATTTCAACTCCTTTATTTTTTAATTCAAGCAATGCCTGGCACATGAGGTGATAGGCGCCCATGCTGTGATGCAATCTAGTATGCACAGCACCCGGATATACCAAATGAGCCAGTGCCATTTGATGAATGCGTCTTAAACGCTGGTAAAAAGGATGGGAGAGTATTTTATAGATCAACTCATCATCAAAGGTGATAAAGCCATAAACCGGATCGTTTACTATTTTCCTGAATTTCATTGTTAATCTGTTAAATATCAAGGCAGCAAGTGTGCAAAGGTAATGTCTTGTGGTCTGAAACTTGTACCTTGAGCACTTAACTTTTGTTTTAAACCAATAAGCATGGCATTAGCAAAAATTCTTTGGGTAGATGATGAAATTGAAAGTCTGCAATCACAGAAACTCTTCCTCGAAAATAAAGGCTACGAAGTACACACTCTCACCAATGGGTTTGATGCAATTGATTATGTAAAAGAAAATTTTGTTGATGTTGTGTTGATGGATGAAACCATGCCCGGCATAACCGGTTTGGAAACATTGACGAAGATCAAAGAAGTGAATCAATCGATACCGGTTGTCCTTATCACCAAAAATGAAACAGAGAACCTGATGGACGATGCTATTGGTTCGCAGATCAGTGATTATCTTATTAAACCGGTTAACCCCAACCAGGTGTTGCTGAGTTTAAAAAAGATCATTGACAACAAACGTTTGGTGAGTGAAAAAACAACATCGGCTTACCAGCAGCAATTTCGCAATTTGTTCATGGCACTCAACAGCAATCCGAATTACAATGAGTGGATGGATATTTATAAAAAACTTGTGTATTGGGAACTGGAGATGAGCAAGGCCGATAGCCCCGAAATGAGTGAGGTATTGCAGCAACAGAAAAGCGAAGCCAACAATGAATACTTCAAATACATATCAAGGCATTACGCTGATTGGTTGAAACCTAAGTCGGCTGAAGCTCCCATCATGAGCCATACACTGTTCAGGTTTAAAGTATTGCCGCATGTAGAGAAAGGAACGCCATTATTTTTTATCCTGATCGATAATCTTCGCTTCGACCAATGGAAAGCCATTCAACCCATTTTTGCGGAGAACTTCCGTATAGCAGAAGAAGAATCGTTCTATTCAATATTACCTACGGCAACACAATACAGCCGTAATGCAATTTTCAGCGGGTTATTACCTGTTGATATTGAAAAGAAATTTCCGAAGCAATGGAAGAACGATAATGATGAAGGAGGAAAAAATCTGCATGAAGAAGAATTTTTCAGGGAGCAGTTAAAGCGATTGGGAAAAGGAGATTTAAAAGTATCGTTTACCAAAGTATTGAATCATCATGCAGGGCAGGAGTTGGTGAATAATATCCATAACCTGTTGCAGAACGACATTAATGTGATCGTGTACAATTTTGTAGATATGCTTAGTCATGCAAGAACTGAAATGGAAGTTTTGAAAGAGCTTGCAAACGATGAGAAAAGCTACCGAAGCATTACCACCAGCTGGTTCGAACATTCGCCGCTTAACCAGGCACTGAAGAAGATCGCCGATAAAAAGATCAATATTGTAATGGCGACCGATCATGGCAGCATTCGGGTGCAGAAACCGTCGAAGGTTATTGGCGATAAAGAAACAACCACCAACATCCGTTATAAACATGGCCGCAACCTCAACTTCGAACCAAAAGAGGTATTGGCCTTCCGTGATCCGGCTGAGGCAGGTTTGCCGATGCCCAATGTAAACTCATCGTTCATTTTTGCAAGAGAGGATATGTATCTATGTTATCCTAATAATTACAACTATTATGTGAACTATTACCGTAATACGTTTCAGCATGGTGGCGTGAGTTTGGAAGAAATGATTATTCCCGTGGTGCGGATGACGAGCAAATAGCATTAACTACGAGGTACAAAGTAAGAAGTACGATCAACCCTGCTGTGGAAAAGTCTTACTTAATGAAACAGGTTATGAGCGGCAGTAACGGTAAATTTGCAACGAACTAAAGATCCCTTTGGGGATTGGGCATGAAACTGAATCAAACAACATTAGATAAATTAGAAGATGTGCTTGAAGAAAGCGGCTACGTGGTACGTTACGAACGTGGCACCTTCCAAAGCGGCTATTGTATATTGGAGCAGAAGAAAGTAGTGGTGCTCAATAAATTCCTGATGCAGGAAAGTCGCATCAACACCTTGCTCGAACTAATTCCACAGGTGAACATCAACTTCGATGCACTTACAGCCGGTTCACAAAAATTGTACGAAGAAGTAATGGCGCTGGCTGAAGCTAAAGCAAAAGCTACCAATGAGGAATCATAAATGAAGAATGAGAAATTAAAAATGAAGAAGATAATTCACTGTGAAAGAAACTTTTTCATTTCTCATTTTCAATTTTTCATTTATAAATTTACCCGGTGAGTTATCCTCCCATCAAAATCACTTTTTTAGGAACAGGCACCAGCAGCGGTGTACCCATGATCGGTTGCGATTGTGAAGTATGTACTTCAAATGATCCAAAGGATAATCGTCTCCGCAGCAGTATCATGGTTGAAACAGCAGAAACAACCATTGTCGTTGATACAACACCCGATTTCCGTTACCAGATGCTTCGGCTTGGTATCAAAAAAGTTGATGCCATTATTTTCACACATCCACACAGAGATCATATTGCAGGTTTAGATGATGTACGTGCATTTAATTACATCAGTCAGAGGTCAATGAAAGTGTATTGCAATTACCTCACAGAAGAAGCACTTCGTCGTGATTTTTATTATGCGTTTTCAGATACCCGTTATCCGGGTGTTCCTGAGATCGATCTTCATACGATCACAGAAGAACCGTTTACAATCAATGATCTTTACATTGAACCTATTTTGGTTTGGCATATGAAAATGCCGGTCTATGGATTTCGTTTCGGACCGTTTACCTATATCACCGATGCGAATTACATTGAAGAAAACGAAAAGCAAAAAATCAGAGGCAGCAAGACGATGGTGTTGAATGCTCTTCGAAAAGAGAAACATATTTCACATTACAATCTTGAAGAAGCTGTTGAACTGGTGCAGGAATTGGAAGTGCCGGAAGCATATTTCACACATATCAGTCACCAGTTAGGTTTACACGCAGCAATTACTACAGAATTACCCTCAGGTATCCATCTGGGTTATGATGGATTAGTGCTGAATTTATAAGCAACTACCCGCTTTGTAGTATTTCATTTTCCTTGCTCAACTGCTATTTTAGAGGTATGCAGTTTACCCAAACCAAATGGGTGAAGGAATATTTCTCCTTCACAAAGAAAGAACGTAATGCCATCATCATACTTGGTTTACTGGCGTTGTTCTTTTCTCTTTTGCCCACCATCTTCCCTTTTCTTGTGAAAGACGATATTGAACTGGTTGTTGATACGGTTGCCCAGCGAGAATTAGCCGCATTGGAAATTCTCCCCGATAAAAATGAAACTACAGCTGCTTCCTATTCCGATGCTGATCTCTATAAACCCAAAGAATCAAAGTTTGAAAAATACCGGAGAGAGAAAATAACCGGCGAATTATTTTTCTTTAATCCAAACACAGCTACAGCAGAGGAGTGGAAGCGTTTAGGCTTGCGTGATAAAACGATTCAGACAATTCTCAAATACCGAAGCAAAGGCGGAAAGTTTTATGCACCAAAAGACCTGCAACATATTTATGGCTTGTATACCGATGAGTATGAACGCTTATTGCCTTATGTACAAATTGAAGCACCAACAAAAAGATTTACGGAATCGACAATCGTTTCAACTGAAACTAAAACGGAACGAAAAGAATACAATGCGGTTGTTGTTGATATTAATCATGCTGACACAACAACCTGGAAACAGCTGAAAGGAATTGGCTCAGCTTACGCAAGACGCATCGTTAACTTTCGTACCAAACTTGGTGGGTTTGTTTCAATAGAACAGATTGGTGAAACATACGGTTTGCCCGATTCTGTTTTTCAGAAAGTGAAACAGCAATTACGACTTGGCAGCTCAGCTATCAACCAAATTGATGTGAACAATTCCACAGTTGAACAGTTAAAAGCACATCCTTACATTGGTTTTTCCGTGGCCAATGCCATTGTACAATACAGGAGCCAACATGGCAATTTCTCCACAATTACCGATCTGCAAAAGATCGGCGCTATAGATGAAGCACTTTATCGGAAAATCAGTCCTTATCTTACAGTAAAGTAAAGGGGAAAATTTTCTCCCTTTTTTTGCTAACATATGTTAGTGTTCACTTATATTTGCAGTGCCGTTTCGATTGATTGCTACATGTAAAACAGTTGAGTCATGGTGCTGGTTTTATCGTCAGTTCATGGCTCAACTTATTTTAATGGCAGATCGGGAATAAATAAACAGACGATGGATTTTAAACAAAACGAAATAACTCAGCAGGTAGCGCAGGTGGCAAGGGATTTTGCACACAAACACATTAAACCGCATGTGATGGAGTGGGATGAAACCCAGCATTTCCCAAAAGATGTGTTGCAGGAAATGGGTAAGCTTGGATTGATGGGCATGTTTGTTCCTGAAGAGTATGGGGGAAGCGGATTTAGCTACTACGAATATGTGGCAGCCATTGTTGAAACAGCGAAAGTTTGTGGTTCAGTGGGGTTAAGTCTTGCAGCTCATAACTCACTTTGTACCGGGCATATTTTGTATTGTGCGAACGAGGATCAAAAGAAAAAATATTTGCCAAAGCTTGCAAGTGGTGAATGGATCGGTGCCTGGGGCTTAACAGAACCAAACACCGGTAGTGATGCAGGTAATATGCAAACCACAGCAGTGAAGGATGGTGATGATTGGGTATTGAATGGAACAAAATGCTGGATCACACATGGAATTAGTGCAGAAGTTGCAGTTGTTATTGCCCGTACGGGTGAACCAAGAGTGAGCGGTAACTCCACAGCTTTTATTGTTGAAAGAGGAACCCCGGGTTTTAAAGCTGGTAAAAAAGAAAATAAGTTAGGAATGCGTGCCAGCGAAACTTCTGAAATGATCTTTGATAATTGCCACATTCCTGATGCAAACAGAATTGGTAAAGTTGGAGATGGTTTTCGCCAGGCTTTGAAAATATTAGATGGTGGTCGTATCTCTATTGCAGCATTATCGTTGGGCATTGCAAAAGGTGCGTTTGAGGCTGCATTAAAATATTCTCAGGAACGTCATCAATTTGATCAGCCAATTGCAAATTTTCAGGGAATTTCTTTTAAATTAGCGGATATGGCAACCGAGATCGCTGCTGCTGAATTGCTCATCATGAAAGCCGCTGATCTCAAGAACCGTGGTGAAAAAGTGACGGAAGCCGGAGCAATGGCCAAATATTATGCAAGTGAGGTTGCCGTAAGAGTTAGTAATGATGCGGTTCAGATTTTTGGCGGTTACGGTTATACAAAAGACTTTCCGGTTGAAAAATATTATCGAGATTCGAAGCTGTGTACAATTGGAGAAGGTACAAGTGAAATACAAAAGATCGTTATAGCCCGTGAGCAATTAAAATAAGTAATCAAGCATGAGAGAAAGCGGCCGCTCCGAAAGGAGCGGCTTTGTTATTTTAATCAAGAAAATCATCTTCGTCTTTTGGTCCGTATTTATCGAACAATTTATCAATAGCGCCACCAAAGATTGGGAACTTCTCCTTTGCAAAATTCTTGATCACTTCAATTGATTTATAAGCTTGCTGCTCAGTTAATCCTTCGGCCATTAAACGGTTGATGAGATCCTGCATAATGATTGGTTTAAGGTTTAAAGGTAAAGGTTGAATGTTGGATAGAAACACGCCTGTCCTACTAAAGTTATTCAGGCGGTAATGACACAGATTTTAATGAATAACAAGGGATTTAAATCTGTGTTCATCTGCTGCATCCGTTTCATCTGTGACTCTATCTTCTTCAACAAAAAACCTGTTGAAAAAAATCAACAGGTTCAATTATAATTCACGTTCGTACTTCGTATTTCTTACCTCGTACTCAGGCTTATGCTACTTTCAGCAATCCAAGTTTGCTCTTATCAAATTTGTGCATTGCATAGTCGAGTGTAAGATGAAATTGTTTTTCATCGCTGCCCGGCAGATCAAACATAGCATCAGTTAAAATACTTTCGCAGATA
>NZ_DATGWT010000037.1:0-159664 GCF_035299325.1 Lacibacter sp.
GAATTTGTGAACCATAGTGATGATCATTTAACCTGTACCATTGAAGATAATGGAATTGGTCGCAGCAATGCGGCAGAAATTCAGCAACAAAAGATCAGCAGTAAAATACATGAAAGCAAAGGCATTGGCATTATTGAAGAACGGCTGCAACTGTTACAACAAAAAACAGGCAAGCCGGCGCATGTGGAAATAAAAGACATGTTTGATGCACAACAACATGCGGCAGGCACCAAAGTAATTATTACGATTCCTTATTATAACCCGGAAGAAACATGATAAAAGCATTGATCGTTGATGATGAACAATCGAGCATTGACTTATTGCAATGGTTGATTGCACAATATTGCCCGGATATATCTGTTGTGCAGAGTGCACGCAGTGTAAAAGATGCATTGCCACTTATTCACAACTTTCAGCCCGATATTGTTTTTCTTGATATTCAAATGCCGCATCAAAGCGGATTTGATCTGCTCACCACCATCGATCAATGGAATTTTGAAGTGATCTTCACAACTGCTTTCAACGAATTTGCCATACAGGCTATCCGCTTCAGTGCATTGGATTATTTGCTGAAACCAATTGATGAAACAGAATTGAAAAAGGCAGTTGAACGTTTTAAAGCGAAACGAATTTATGCACCGGCCGGTCAGCAGTTGTTCCGCAACTTCATTCAGAATATTTCGCAAGGCAAAAAAGAAAAATTCAAACTCGCATTGGCCGATGCATCGGAAGTGAAATATGTTACACTCGATGAGATCATACGGTTACAAGCCGACAGTAACTACACCAAAGTTCATCTCACACAAAACCGTGTATTTGTTTCGGCCAAAACATTAAAAGAGTATGATGAAATCCTGAAAGAGCAACATTTTCTCCGAACTCATAAATCGCATCTCATCAACCCTACACATATTGAAAGCTACGATAAACAAGGCTGGTTAAAAATGAGTGATGGATCAGAAGTGGAAGTGGCTCGCCGAAAAAAAGAGTACGTGCAGGAAGCATTGAAAAATATCTAAGCATATCAACCCGCAGGTCATATTTTTTTAATCATTCACACATTCCTTCTTATCTTGACCGCCACATTAACCCTGCATGCTCAGCTTTTCAGAAAACGAACAGGCGTTCAAAGACTTTATCACACAACACCAACCACGGGTGTACAATACTGCATTGAACCTGTTGCAGAATGCTGAAGATGCCGAAGAAATTACACAAGATGTTTTTATAGAGGCTTGGAACAAGGCCCACACCTTTAAAGGCGAAGCACAGGTGAGCACCTGGCTTTACCGCATTACCGTAAATAAAAGCATTGATCATATAAGAAGCAAAAAGCGGAAAAAGCGGTTTGCCTTCCTCACCAGCCTGTTTCATGATAGCGGCGAACCCATTAGCGATGCTTCTGATTTTGTGCATCCCGGCGTGGTGACCGAAAATCGGGAAAAGGCAGCCATGCTCTACAAAGCCATCGATCAGCTGCCTGAAACACAACGAATTGCCTTTTTACTGAGCGAAACCGGGGGGCTGAGCTATGCCGAAATAAGCGAAATTACCGGCAGTTCCGTATCTTCCATAGAGTCATTACTGTTCCGGGCACGCAAAAACCTGCGGGGTTTGCTGGCCGGTTACTATAAAAATTTACCTGAATAGCAAGTTTTTTACATCATGAACGTCAAATTAGTACAGCAATGAAGAAAAATCAGGAACAATGGATCGATGAAATAATGGGTAGCCTGCAGGGTATTCAACCTGCTGAAGGCAATCCGTATTTACACACCCGTGTAATGGCCCGTTTACAAAACCCCATTACCCGGCAGCCCATTCAATTGAAATGGGTATATGCTACCGTTACAGTTTTTGTTTTTATGTTAGTGCTGAATGTATTGGGTTGGAATGCTTCTACCGCCAGTGATGATTCTGTTTCTACCACTGGTATTGAAACAGTGATCAACGAATACGACCTGGAAAATAATTATACTTCTTTACCCTGATCGTTGAAACATGAACAAGACAAAGTTTCTCATAATCCTCGTACTGCTGTTGCTGGTATTGAACGCAGTAACCCTTTTCTTTTTGCTGGGGAAAAAAGATTCTCCTAAAAACCGACCTGGTGGTGGGCGACCTTACTCTGAATACCTAACTAAGAAATTAAATTTAGACACTGCACAGGTGGCACAACTCAAAGAATTAAGAGATAAACATAAGCAGGAATTAGGCGAACTCTGGAAAGAAGACCGCCAGTTGCAGGAAGCAAAATTTGTATTGCTGAAAGAAGGTTCAACTGATAGTTTAAGACTTGATTCGCTTCTTACATTAATCGTAGCCAATAAGAAAAAATTTGAGTTGGCCTTTCATAATCATTTTTTGCAGATACGGGCTTTGTGCCGTCCTGACCAAGTGGAACTCTTTAATAATACCCTGGATGAAATGAAGAAACGACGTACACAGGGTTTTGGAGGCGATAAGAAAGGACCGCAGAAAAAGTAGAAAAAGCTATTCGCTGCTGGCTACTAGCTGCTAGCAATACTGCTCCACAGTCATCCCGATTGCTTGTTGCACTTTCCCAATTTCAGATTTTAGATTTGTGATTGTAGATTTCATCCGCTGCAACCTTTGCTTATTGTTTATTGCTTTTATCCTTTGCACACAGCAATAACTTTCAATTCGTCAAACTGCAGCCTTTCACTTTTTCATTCTTCATTTTTCATTTCCCTCTGCCTAACCACTGCCGGCTTTTCATGCCTTTCACTTTTTCATTTCTCATTCTTCATTTTTAATTTCTAATTGGCTTTCTTCTTGCCAATTGCTTATTCACTATTGCCTATTTGCCTTCACTAACAACTTCTCCCTCCAAATCATAATCAAACGCCTTTGTAATTTTTACATTTACAAACTCACCGATCTTTAAACGCTTATCTGTTTGAATGATCACTTCGTTATCTACTTCCACTGAATCAAATTCGGTGCGACCGAGATAACGACCTGCCTCTTTCTTATCAACAATTGTTTTGAAGGTCTTTCCTATTTTCTCTTGGTTCAGTTCAAACGAAATTTCCTGCTGCACGCCCATGATTTCCTGAGCACGGCGTTCTTTTTCTTCAGCTGGCACATCATCCACCAGATCAAAACCACTGGTGCCTTCTTCATGACTGTAAGTGAAGATTCCCACACGATCGAAACGTTGTTGTTGCAGAAACAGTTTTGTTTCTTCAATATCATCCAATGTTTCACCGGGGAAACCTGCGATCAATGTTGTGCGTAAACAAAGCCCCGGAACTTTTTCTCTTACTGCTGCAATCAACTCTTCAGTTTCAGTTCTGGTGATTTGCCTCCGCATTGCTTTCAGCATATTATCACTTGCATGTTGCAACGGCATATCGAGATAGTTACAGATATTAGGTCGTTCACGCATTACATCCAACACATCCAATGGAAATTTATGCGGGTATGCATAATGCAAACGGATCCACTCTAAACCTTTTACGTCTGCCAAACGATGCATTAAATCGCCCAACATGCGTTTTTTGTAGAGGTCTAAACCGTAATATGTCAGTTCCTGTGCAATGAGCATAATTTCTTTTACACCTTTCTTTACCAGGCCTTCTGCTTCTTTCACCAGATCATCCATGCCCTTGCTCACATGCTGGCCACGCATTAATGGTATAGCACAAAAGGCACAGGTGCGGTTGCAACCTTCGCTGATCTTTAAATAAGCGTAGTGCGATGGTGTGCTCAGCAAACGCTCACCCACCAACTCCGTTTTATAATCGGCTTCAAATTGTTTTAAGATCATGGGAAGTTCCATGGTTCCATAAAACGCATCTACTTCAGGTATCTCTGCTTCCAGGTTATTTTTGTAACGTTCGCTCAGGCAGCCGGTTACTATCACTTTATCCAGTTTACCACGGCGTTTCAGTTCCACCTGGTCCAAAATGGTATTGATGCTTTCTTCCTTTGCTTTATCAATAAAGCCGCATGTATTTACAATCACGATGTTGTGATCTTTCTTACTGCTCTCGTGCACCACATCAATTTCATTGGCCAATAACTGACCACTCAGCACTTCACTATCCACCATATTCTTGCTGCAACCAAGAGTAATGATGTTCACTTTGTCCTTTTTTAATGTCTTACTTTTCATGGAATCGTATTGCTGATGAAATTTCGTTCGTTTTTCTCAGCGTGCAAAGGTAACAGATTCAGGCAGAAAGGGAGCTATTCAGCATGATCTGTTAAAGTTTGGCATCATTTTTTCAATGGGGGTGTTACATCTAAAACTCACATTTTTATGAAGAGACTTATTATGGCCGCCATTGTGTTAACAGC
Organism: Lacibacter sp.; assembly: GCF_035299325.1. Taxonomy (GTDB): domain Bacteria; phylum Bacteroidota; class Bacteroidia; order Chitinophagales; family Chitinophagaceae; genus Lacibacter. The sequence goes on from NZ_DATGWT010000037.1 coordinate 4,327, forward strand.
ATTTGCACAAGGCGCCTCAGCACAGGCAAAAGGAAGCAGTTACAAAACAGCATTAGGTGTAAAATTTTACCCCGGTGCAGGAATCACACTCAAACATTTTGTGAAGAGTAATGCTGCCCTGGAAGGTATTGCCTATTTCTGGGGAAATGGTATGCGTATAACAGGTTTATACGAGTTTCATGGTAACATCAATGGAGCGCCCGGCTTAAAATGGTATGTTGGACCCGGTGCACACGTTGGTTTCTGGAATAGCCGTTACTGGAGAAGAGAGTATGGCGATTACCGTGGTGGAGCCGTAGCAGGTATTGATGGTGTTTTGGGTCTTGATTACAAGTTCAAGGGAGCGCCGATTAATATGTCGCTCGACTGGCAGCCTTCCTTTGAATTTGGTGATTACGGAGCTGGTTTCAGCGGTAACTGGGGTGGTTTAGCCATCCGTTATACCTTCTAAACAGGAAATCCTGTGAAGGGAGTAAAAGGATACTCTTAAACTTAAAAACAAAGTTTGAGGGTATCCTTTTTTCTGTTGCAACAGTGGTATTTTTAGTTTGTTGGCAAGAGTCAACTACCCTATAAGAGAACCATTTTAATCCAATCTTGAACGAAAACTTAATGATCCCGTATCGTATGAAAAACAACGGATGAGATCATCCGCCAATGTCCCTTGAGAAACTTCCGCATGGAAGTTTTTCTTTTTTCAAGCCGCTTCGTTTTTATCCAATTCAACAATGCTTTCTGAAAAGTATTTTCTTTGTAAAAAAGAATTTCTTTTCATCTGTTCATTTTTATTTTTTTGGCCAGATAGGATAAACGATAAAAATTATCATCGCTATTGATATAAATTAGCTCAATAATTTTTATGTTTATTGCATGCCCGATAATTACCAGATCGCCGAACTATTTTCATTGCTGAGTAAACTCATGGATATTCATGGCGAAGACAGTTTTAAAGCAAAGACCTATGCTGCTGCTGCCTTTAATATCGAAAAACTACCGGTGCAGCTTGCCGATGTAGAACCTGCAAAAATTTCTACCTATAAAGGCATTGGTGCAAGCACATCGAAAAAAATACTTGAGATCTTACAAACAGGTGAACTGAAAGCCCTCACGGATATTATTGCACGAACGCCTCCCGGTGTTATTGAAATGCTTTCCATTAAAGGCATCGGTCCTAAGAAAATTTCCACCATCTGGAAAGAAATGGAAATTGAAAGTATTGGTGAGTTGTTATATGCTTGTGAAGAGAACCGTTTGTTGCTCTTTAAAGGCTTTGGTGAAAAAACGCAGGCTAATGTAAAAGAGTCGATCGAGTTTTTCCTGAAGCACAAAGACATTCATTTGTATGCCGATGTGGAAGCCTACGCCATGGCGGTTGATAAAAACCTGCGTGAGCATTTTAAAGACAACCGTTTTGAACTAACGGGTGAGTTCAGACGACAGATGGAAATCATTCACCAGCTTGAATGGGTAACCACTACTCCATTGCCTGTATTATCGCCCATCTTTACCAACAATAATTTTGAAGTGAAGGAATCAACTGATTCTTTTCTTTCCGTAAAAGGACCGGAAAATATTGTATTGCAGTTTCATTTGGCAACGGCTGAGAATTTCGGAACGAGATTATTTCAAACATCCGCTTCAGAAGAGTTTTTACAATCATGGGGAACTGTGGCAACAGCAGCGGAAGAACAATTGTTGTTTGAAGAAAAAGGCGTGGCGTTTATTCCTTCCTGTTTGCGTGAAGAATTACTGACCGGTGGTATTCCCGATCTGGTGCAGCCCTCGTCGATTAAGGGTATTATTCATAGTCATAGTAACTGGAGTGATGGTGGTGAAACCATTGAGACCATGGCACGTCATGCACAGGAAAAAGGGTTTGAGTATTTGGTGATCAGCGATCACAGCAAGAGTGCCGGTTATGCCAACGGGTTAAGTGTGGAGCGAATTGAAGCACAACACAAATACATTGATGAGCTCAACAGCAAACTCAACGGCTTCCGCATTTTCAAAAGTATTGAAGCAGATATATTAGGTGATGGATCTTTGGATTATGATGATGAAACACTGGCCACATTCGATTTAGTGATTGCATCCGTTCACAGTAATTTAAAGATGAATGAGGAGAAAGCGATGATGCGTGTGATGAATGCGATTGAAAATCCGTACACCACCATTCTTGGCCATATGACGGGACGATTGTTATTAAGCCGTGCCGGTTATCCACTCGATCATAAAAAAATTATTGACGCCTGTGTTGCCAATAGTGTGGTGATTGAACTGAACGCACATCCACGTCGCTTAGATATTGACTGGCGCTGGATACCGTATGCGTTAGACAAAGGAGCTCTGCTTTCCATAAACCCCGATGCACATGAACTGAGTGGTTACAACGATGTGAAGTATGGCACCCTCGCCGCACAAAAGGGAAGACTAACAGCGAGCCGTAACCTCAGTAGTTTTTCGTTGCGGGAGTTTGAAGAATATATCATGGATGTGAGGATGGAGAAAGGAATCTAGTTGAGATTGGATTATACTAATAACAATACAGTATTGATTTCAATTACGAAATATTTAAAACACATCATCCTATATCATGGATATTTGTGTTGTGTACAAGTTTAAAACGATACTGCTCAAATGACAAGCATCGAAAGCCTTCTTAATAAAATTATTCCACCTTCTGACTATACCCACAGAAACGGATTTTCAAATAACTACATTATTGACAACCTATCAATAGACGAAAAAATACAAGTTGAAGAAGCTTTAATCAAGACATTGCCTACATCAAATGACTGTTTAATTGGCGAGACATTGTCGAGTATGAAATCTGTTAGATCATTGCCGTTACTTAAACAAAAATTGAATGAATCTAAAAATCCGATAAGTAAGATTATTTGGGCTAGTTACATTTACAGACTCAGACCTGAGGAAATTGAAATGAGAGACATTGCTTTTTCAGAATTTGTAAAAGTTGACGGAAAATATGATCTTATCAGCTTGTTCCATATTCTGATTATTTTCAACGACAAACGAATTAATGAAAGAATTGAATCCTACACTAATGACAAAGACTATTTAGTAGCTTATAATGCAAGGGCATCACTTGGACTAGTCACGAAAGAATTAATAGACAAAGAGCTATTGAAAAATAATGGCGTTAAACCTTGGTGGAAGTTTTGGTAAAGTACTCTTAAAAAACCTACAACCAACATGTGGTTTTCTAAGGGTTCGAATCGTGAAGACACGAACCAAGGCAGCGAATGAGAAAAATTAGATACCTGTGGGCTTAATAAGGAATATTAATTTCTGTTTTACAACCATTACCTCGTGAACTTTCAATTACCACTGTACCATTAAATGATTCAATACGATTGATCATATTAGAAATACCGATTCCTTTTCTTTTCTTGGTGGTATCAAATCCTTTCCCGTCATCTTTTATTACAATACGAACCCGATGATCTTTTGCAATTGCCGATACGGTTACAGTTTTTGCCGCTGCGTGTTTCATAATATTATTTAATTGTTCCTGGATAATTCGGTAAATATTCAATTTTAATTCATCGTCGTTTACATGATCTGTAATATTACATTGAAAAAAGGTTTTAACAGAACTGCCTGATTCGAGGTCTTCAAGTAATTTCTGCAGTAATTCTTTTAAATTTATATTTTTAATGGGTGTTACCTTTTTGCTGCTTAACAAACGAATTTCCTGAATAGCTGTATCAATCAACTCCATAGGGTATTTGATCAGATCTTTTGATTCTTCATCCTTGCCAATCATACCCAGGTACAGTTTGGTTCCTGCGAGTATCTGGTTTACGTTATCATGCAGTTCCTGCCCCATGTGGTTTCGTTCACGTTCCTGTGCCTTAATGATGGCCCTTGAAATTTTGCGTTGCTCCTGAATCTTCTGCGCAAGTATTTCCTGCTCCATCAATTTATTTTGCGTTATATCTCTTCCCGAAACACAGGCACCTGAAATAATACCTTCATCCCAGACGGGTGTTATTGAAAAATCCAACCAGCTGGTCTTCCCATTACCTGCTTCATAAGATCGCTCAAAATGAATGCTTTCCCCATTTAATACTTGTAAAAAAAACTCCCGGAAAACAGGCACTCTTGATTCTTCAATAAATTCAAACAATGAATGGTCCACCTGAAAATTATTTTCCCCGCTGAAAAAGGAATACTCGATCGCTTTTGAATTAAAGGTTTTAATAAGGCCCTCCCTATCAACTAATAAAAAACCCTCCGAAGTATTTTCGAAAATAGCCCGCAGGTTTGTTTCAGAACGAATTACTTTCTCTTCTGCTTTTTTCCGTTGGTCTATATCCTGAAAACTTCCATAGATGCGCACGCATTTACCATCAACAAACTCTGCCTCTCCAATGGTACGTATCCAACGTTCATTATTTTTGGCAGTAATAATCTGTAGTTCCATGTCCCATGCATTCCCCAATTCAATTGCTTCTTTTACCTTTTTCTCTATCAAATCCCGGTTAGGGCCTTCTTTATAAAAATTAATTCCTGTAGCCAGGTCGGGAACAAAATTGCTTTCAACTTCGTGAATTTCCCTTGTTATATCATTCCAGTAAACAGTTTCCTTCATTAAATCAACTTCCCAGCTACCTATACGAGCCAGGGAGTTGGCTTTACTTAACAAAGTTTCCAATTCTTTTCGTTTAGTAACATCACGATAATTAGCAACAATGGCATTTACACCATCTACATTCAGCAGGTTATTAAATGTGCCTTCGAGCCAAATATAAGTACCAGACTGGTGAAGGAACCTACCAAGAAAAGGAACTGCGACACCCGAACTACACAATATTTGCGCATGTATTCTTTTTAGTTCTTCTAAATCATCGGGGTGAGTGCGGTCAATCGAGTTTTCAATCGGAAGATTGCCGGTAATTCTTTGTGAACCGGGGCTCCGGTAAATGACGTTTGAGGATGCATCAGTTAAAGTGATACCTTCCGAACTGTTCTCGATCAGGGAACGAAAACGTATTTCACTTGCAGCTAATTTCTCTTCTGCCTCCTGCTGTTCTGTAATGTCATGTGCAAGAATAAGCCTTGCTTTATTTCCTTCAAATAATATTTCGTGTGCTATTATTTCTACTTTGATAATACTGCCATCTTTTTTGCGGTGTCTCCATTTTCCTTTGTTGTAATTTGTTTGATTAGTTACGTACGAATGATCAGATTTTATAAAAGCTGCTTTATCCTCATCGGGCCGTATATCCAAAGCAGTCATTGATAAAAATTCTTTACGGCTGTAGCCATAATGCATTATAGCCATGTCATTTACATCAAGAAATTTGAAATTACCTAAATCAATCACCCACATAGGCATTGGATTATTATGGAAAAGATGGCGATACTGTTCTTCGCTTCTCTTTATTTTTTCAGTACGGTCCATCACTTTTTGCTCCAATTCTTCATTTAATTTATGCAAGGCATCTTCAGCATTTTTACGTTCTGTAATATCACGGGCAATGCAATACAATTTTCCGGTAAGAGGGTTCGATGACGCATTCCAATCGAACCAGCGATATTCACCGTTTTTGTTGCGATAGCGGTTTGTAAAATGAATGACAGTTGCTCCAGCTTTCAGATTCCCGTATTCACGCAACGTTGCCGGAACATCATCGGGATGTACAAAATCAATAAATGGATTTTTGGATAATTCATTTTGAGAATACCCCAATACCTTTTCAAAACTTGGGTTAAGAATTTCAAAGTATCCATCTTTATTTGCAATGCAGGAAAGATCATTACTGTTATTAAAGAAATACTGAAACTCTTTTATTTTTTCTTCAGCTCTTTTCCGATCGGTAATATCTCTTACCAAAATAAGATTGCCTGTTGTATTACCATCCGCATCTTTCAATTTCGATGCTGTTGCAATTACATTTACTTTTTGGCCAGATTTAGTATGATAAATCAGCTCTCCTTTCCAGATTCCCTTTTCGTTTATAACAGCCAGTATTTGTTCCCGGCTTTGCTCCAGGTAAATCGTGTTTAGAATATCAACTGTGGTTTTTCCAAGCACCTCTTCACTTTTCCATCCCAATATTTTTTCTGCAGCATCGTTCCACCTGGTAATATTAAAATTATTATCGGAGGTAATAATTATATCCTGAATATTGTTGGTGATGGTGGCCAGGAAGTTGACACGTTCCAGTGTTTCTGTTAATTCAGCTTCCCGTTTTGCTTTCTCATCATACTGAAAAAGCAATTCTTTATTGGCAATTAGTAATTCGGCTGTTCTTTTCTCCTTTTCAACATTTTGAAAAGCCAGTTCTTTATTTGCAATGATTAATTCAGCGGCACGTTTTTCATTCTCTTCACTTTCAAAAACCAGCTCTTTGTGTATGAGCAATAATTCCTCTACCCGTTTGCGTTCCGTAATATCAGATCGTATGGCAACATACTGGTAAGGTTTTCCTTTTTCATCGAGGAAAGGAACAATGGTAGTATCTACCCAATAAATGCTTCCATCTTTTGATTTGTTCTTCAACTCGCCCTTCCATATGTTTCCATTGGCGATGGTTGTCCAGAGATTCTTTATAAACTCTTTGCCGTGGTGTCCTGAGTTGATGATGCGATGATCCTGGCCAATCAATTCCTCACGGCTGTATTTTGATATGCTGCAGAAATTATCATTGGCATATTTAATGATCCCTTTCTGATCGGTAATGGCTACAATAGCAGACTCCTCCAGTGCATATTTGTAGTCGGAGGTTTCTTTTAAACTTCGCTCTAAATTCTCTTCAATTGTTTTGCGTTCCGTAATATCAGATCGTATGGCAACATACTGGTAGGGTTTTCCATTTTCATCGAGGAAAGGCACAATGGTGGTATCTACCCAATAAATGGTTCCGTCTTTGGCTTTGTTCTTTAACTCGCCTTTCCATATGTTTCCTTTGGCAATGGTTGTCCAGAGATTTTTAATAAACTGTTTGGAATGATGGCCTGAGTTGATAATGCGATGATCCTGACCAATGAGTTCTTCACGACTGTATTTTGATATACGGCAGAAATTATCATTTACATATTTGATGATCCCTTTCTGATCGGTAATGGCTACGATGGATGATTCATCCAAGGCATATTTATAGTCGGAAGTTTCTTTTAAACTTCGTTCTAAATTCTCTTCAATTGTTTTGCGTTCCGTAATATCAGATCGTATGGCAACATACTGGTAAGGTTTTCCTTTTTCATCGAGGAAAGGCACAATGGTGGTATCTACCCAATAAATGGTTCCGTCTTTGGCTTTGTTCTTTAACTCTCCTTTCCATATGTTTCCATTGGCAATGGTTGTCCAGAGATTTTTAATAAACTGTTTGGAATGATGACCCGAGTTGATAATGCGGTGATCCTGACCAATGAGTTCTTCACGACTGTATTTTGATATACGGCAGAAATTATCATTTACATATTTAATGATCCCTTTCTGATCGGTAATGGCTACGATGGATGATTCATCCAAGGCATATTTATAGTCGGAAGTTTCTTTTAAACTTCGCTCTAAATTCTCTTCAATTGTTTTGCGTTCCGTAATATCAGATCGTATGGCAACATACTGGTAGGGTTTTCCATTTTCATCAAGAAAGGGCACAATGGTGGTATCTACCCAATAAATGGTTCCGTCTTTGGTTTTGTTCTTTAACTCGCCTTTCCATATTTTTCCATTGGCGATGGTTGTCCAGAGATTTTTAATAAACTGTTTGGAATGATGACCCGAGTTAATAATGCGGTGATCCTGCCCGATCAGTTCTTCACGGTTATATTTTGATATGCGGCAGAAATTATCATTGGCATATTTAATGATCCCTTTCTGATCGGTAATGGCTACGATGGATGATTCCTCTAAAGCATATTTGTAGTCGGAGGTTTCTTTTAAACTTTTTTCCAGGTTTTGTTCAATTGTTTTCCGTTCTGTAATGTCGGATCGTATGGCAACATACTGGTACGGTTTTCCTCGCTCACCGAGGAAGGGTACAATGGTGGTATCAACCCAATAAATAGTTCCGTCTTTGGCTTTGTTCTTTAACTCGCCTTTCCATATTTTTCCATTGGCGATGGTTGTCCAGAGATTCTTAATAAACTCTTTAGAGTGATGGCCCGAGTTGATAATGCGGTGATCCTGCCCGATCAGTTCTTCACGGTTATATTTTGATATGCGGCAAAAATTATCATTCACATATTTAATCACTCCCCTCTGGTCGGTGATGGCTACGATGGATGATTCATCCAAGGCATATTTGTAATCGGAGATCTCTTTTAATTGATCCTCGTGTTGAAAAAGCAGTTCTTTATTCTGGCTTATGAGTTCAGCTGCCTGCTTTTCCTTTTCTTTATTTAGAAATAAAAGTTCTTCACTTAGTTTACTACCATCTTTTGGGGGCGCAGCCTGGTAGTTTCCTGTTATCTCTTCTACCGTGTGAATTATATAAATCAGTTCATTGTTTTTATTAAATACCGGTGTATTCAAAGGACGCCAGAATTTTTCTACAAATGTTCCATCGGGGTTGCGTATATCATATTTCTGCAGTGCCATGGTATGTGGCTTACCATATTTCAACACATAATTCAGTGAAGCCCTGAGGTTTGCTACGCCGTCTGCATTCATATCATCTGGGTTGCCGGGAAACATTTCAAATAATCCTTCGCCAAGTATTGCTTCCCTTTCCGTCATGGTGGCCTTGAGATATGCATCGCTCACTGCAACAATTGTGAAATCGGGCAACAAAACAAGGTATAAACCGGGAGATGTTTCAAATAGCGTTCTGAAATCAATTGCTGGCAATAGTGTCATATTGGGGTAGTGTTAAGGATTCCAAAAGAAAAAAAACAGTGGAGTATAAAAGACATCATCAACTCAAAACCAATTCTAAGTTTTGAACAGGCAGCGAAGTTCAACTTCATTACAGTGGGGACTTTTGGCAAAGCAGTTGGTGTTGATTTTGGTGGTGCTGTAGTAAGTTACCAAAAAAATTATGTAATTCTCTAAACTTATTCCTGTATTTGACAAGCGGACCTCCGCCCATACAAATGAAAGGTTACCATTTTAAACCCGTAGCTACGCTTAAGTAGGCAACAGATTCTTTAGTACCTTCAATAAATACCATCCGTGAATTAATTTTCGAAGCTATTAGGAAAGAGTTGTATCCAGAATTGCCCAGCAGGCATAACTGTATCTGGTTATGTCCTGACGATAAACAGTCTCTTGAGTTTTGGAAGAAGTCGGTATATGGCAGTAATAAAAGAATATTCAGAGTTGAAACTGTAGGAATCATTCATAGAGCAGCAAACCATTGGCTCATTACGGGTACGATACCGCTTAGTGAAATATACTTGAAGGCACATAATTATTGGAAAGGAACTGACGCAGGTGGCTTGAAGGATGAAATTCTGCTTGTAGATAAAATGGATATTATTGAGGAATTAATAAATTAGTGACCATTTTAATCGGCATCTACTCAATCATAAATTTGTAACCCCTGCCATGTACGTTAATAAATTTAAGGGAGCTATCGTCGCCTACTTTCTTACGTAATTTAGACACCAATACATCCACATTTCTACTGATGACAACGATGCCTTCATCTTCCCAGATTTCTTTCATCAGTTTTTCTCTTTCCACGATCTGGTTCCTGTTTTCTGCAAAAATTTTGAGTGCTTTTGTTTCTTTTTCGGAAAGCGTAATGGTTTTATGTTCGCTTTCAAGAACATTATCAGCTGTATAAAACCGAAAGCTTCCTAATTGAATGTAATCACTATTATCAGTGATTGATTCTTTTTCTTCTTTTTTCCGAAACCTGTCTTTCATATAAAAACCCAGCAAACCCAAGGGAATAAGCAACAGCAAGAACCAAACGGAATTAAACCTGCTTTTCTGCAACAATTCAATTTCAATAAGATAACAACCCAGCTCCAGCGTGCGACCCCTGCATGGCGTTAAATCGCCTGCCACACCATTTATTTCGAATGCAAAGACCGTTTCATTTTGTTTACAATTCCTCAAGTTGACGATATAATTGGTTGCCGGTGCATTTTTTTGAAATGTGCGTTGCACTAAATTGATGAGTGTATCTGAAATAAAGCCAACGTGATTTTGAAAAGAGATCTGGTAGGTAGTTTCGTTTAGTTTCTTAACCGGCAGCACCCGGGATGAAGAATCATTCGCTGTGAGCAAAAGCTGATGTCCTACATCACGTAATACAACTTCTATATGCTTCTCCGGGATCTCCTTCTGCGTATTGATAACTGCAACAGCAGAGATCAACATAACAATGATGGTGATTGAAGATGCTAACAAAACAAACGGCTTCATTCTGCAAATTAATCTATTAAACCACGGTTTTCAGGGGTTTTACAAATGTTTTACGGTTCCTTTACATCTCTTTACTATAAAAAAGCATGAGGGTTGTAGATGCCCGATATATTTACGTCGTTGTTTCAGCAAATCATTTTTAATGGGGAGTGGGAAGTGGGGAGTGGTTAATAGTTAATGGTTAATGGTTAATGGACAATTGACAATTGTTTTCTAAAGTCCCGGGGATAGTTGGGGCACGATATATTTTACTTTATTGTTTAACCAAATCAATTCAAGTCATGAACATCTACAGTCTTGCTTTTTTACTACTTTTTCAATTCGCCTTTGTATTTCCCATCACGGATAATGTGCAAAAATCAACTATAGCTAAACCCGGGGTTGCGAACCTGGTTTTTAAATCTACTGATGGCGGACAAAGCTGGCAAGACATCAGCGAAGGGTTGCCCGGAGATAAGCTGGAGGGTAGTCTCTTTGTAAATGATGGCGGGTTCTATTTCCGTTCCGGCAATTATCTCTATCACAGTAAACCAAACAAGAAGGCACCTTTTTGGGAGAAAGAAATTTTCCCCGATGAACACAGCAACATTGCACCTGCCAAGAACGGGATATTTGCCTACGACTACCACCAGGGTAAGTTCAGGCAAAAAATAAACGGATCGGGTGAATGGAAGCCTGTATATGAGAATTTTCAGTTGAAAGGGATAATCGATGTTTTTGAAACTGCCGGAGGCACTGTTTTTATTGTTTGCGACCGTGGCCGTGGCCTTTACAGATCCACTGACAAGGGAAAAAGCTGGAAAGAAGTTACCCGTGGCGTATGGAAATTGGCAGAGTGGAACGGTGTGCTGATGGCAACCGGCCAAAGCGGAATCATAAGATCAACCGATGATGGCAAAACCTGGGAGACCGTAATCAGTGAGGGCGGTGTGGGCATTGATATAGCACGTATTGATGGCGGATTTGCTGCTATCACTTTTAATACACAGTCGAATACGAGAAGAATACGAACATCGTACGACGGCGGTAAAACCTGGCAGCCAATTGATGCGGGCTTTCCTGCTCAAACATTTATTGTTCCGGTACTAAATCCTTTGCCTCAAATTTATCAAACTGATTCAAACCGGAATCCTAACAATAATACGAGCCTTCCGGAACAAGCCTTTATCAGTTCCATTGTGCAGGTTGGTGGAGACTTTTTTTGTGGTCATCCTGCCGGTATTTTCAGATCATCGGACAAGGGAAAATCGTGGAAACTGATACTTCCTTCCATTGACAAAAAGGTTTTCAATTTGTCTGTTTCAGGCGGTGTGATTTATGCGGTACCGAGGGAAAGAGGATGTTGAGGAATGGTTGATGATGAGCCAAAAGCCGACAGCCGGCAGCCGATAGTCGTTAGTTGTTAGTTGATGGTACAGTGCCGTTTCATTTGAAATCGAGTCTCGCTCGCTTAATGTTCACAGGCGATTCCTGGTGCAAGCGAATCGCCGTTTAATCAACAAGAAATAAATGAAATACGACGAGTGCTATGCAATAGACCCGTCAACGAATAAAAAAGAAAAATAAACCAAAACGTTATAATGCATCCAATACTTCCAATGCTTTTTTCCGAAATACTTCAGCTGAAGGTGCAGCCTTGTTGCTTGCTTTATAGTTGATCAAAAAGCGATTCGTCTGCTGATAATATTTTTGATGCAGAAAGTACAACGGCATTCGTTCGCCCTGCTCGTTAATGAGCGACATTTGTTTGGACTCGCCGTTGGTTTCGTATTCGTTGTTATACATCTGCCAATGCAATGCAAAGGGCAAATTAAGCTCCAGTGAAATCTTCATGATCTCCTTTGTTTCATTGTACTGTTTGGTAAATGATTCGGGCTTATTGCTGTTCGCATGATAACCATATTCGCCGATATACACTCTGCGTGAAAACGGCAGTCCCTCTTTTGGCTGCAATTGTTTTTCAAGGTAATCGAAAATGCTCTGCAGCTGTTCTTTCTTTTCACTGTAAGTTCTGTTTTTTATAGCTTCGTAACTGCTGTACGATACCAGGTCTACATTTACATACGGTAATACACTGTTAGCAATACAAGGTTCACCTTTCATGCCTTTCAGCACCAGGTTTACTTCGATGTAGTGATAGAGCTGAACATTTTTTGCTGCAGCTGCCTTCTTTGCATCATCAATTGCCTTTTGTCTTATCTGGAACCACTTCGTCATATTTTGCAGGTGTTCCTGCGGTGGAGCTGCAGTGCGGTTGTAATCGGAAAGCAAAAGCCAATCTCCTTCCCAGTTACCGATTAAAAATGTTTTACCGGAGTTGTTGTAAGTCTTCAACAGGTAAGTAGCAAAATCAAACATCTCATTATACAAACGTTTCTCCTGTTCGGAGTCAATACCTTTCTTCCAGTTAATACCGGTGATAGTATGTACCCATATAAAAATGTATTTGAAATCCATGTCAACTACTTTCTTGTATTCCGGCGAAGCGTTGAATAACTCCAAGGTAGTAGATGGTTTTTGATCGATGGTTAATGCATAACTTTTCGGCGAGTTGGCACCTAATGAAATTTTTAAAATGTTTGATCCCATACCCCGCACATGCTTTGCCTGTTCCAACAGCCTGGATTCGTTTGTAAACTGGTACTGGCCACCGATGGTATTGGTACCCAAAATAAAATTATATGGCTCCATCGGTTTGATGCTATCGTACGGAACAACTTTTTGCCCTTGTGCAACAGTAAACAGCAAAACGCAAACAGATAGTAGAACAGACTTCTTCATGTAATTAGTTTTTAATGGATACAACTCCAGTGACATTATAACCGGCTACTTTTATTTCTTTGATAGCTTTTGTATCAAAAGGTTCAAGCAAAATGGTTTTCTTTTCGCCGGGGAGCAATGTAAAATATCCGTCGCTGAAATAAGCAGGCAGTACAATTTGTGCTGCGTTGTCCAGTGCATCTAACTTGATACCTATAGCAGGATGTTTGGTTTTATTTTCCAATTCAATTTTAATCTGATTGTTTGCAAGACGTATAGCTTTGGATGAAAGCGTTACAACAGGCAACTGGTTGAATGCTTTAAAATGACCTGTTGCAGTATTGGCTTTCCAGTATTCATTTGCAGTCAGTACATTTCCTTTTTTATTTTTTATGGAAAGACGTACCAAATAATTAGCAGGCAAGCTGGCTTCATCCAATGTTGCTGTAAACAGATCGGCTTTTGCATTTGCCTGAATAGCAAGAGGAGCAGTTTTATTTTGCAACAGTTTTCCATCCATCGTGTATACCTGCATCACAGCGATTGCGTCCTTCACGTTGTTCAACGAAGTATTCACAGCAATTACCTGGTTGTTGTGCAGATTCAGTTGAATATGCAAAGGTTCGCATCCTTTCTTCGAACCGTAAAACGAACCATGCGTTTGAAAATCCCATGAATAGGTTTGCCAGATCATGCTGGGCCATGCAGGATGACTCATCCACAATAACACACCACTGCTGTTGTTCCATAATTTATTATTCCATGCTTCAAAGATGGCTCTGTGACTGTCGTAATTGATGAGTTGAATCTTGCGGTTAAAATCATCAAGACTATTCGAAACTCCATACAAACTGTCTGCTGTATGCAGATAGCCTTCGAGGTTTTGATTGTTGGTGTGCAGATCGTGGTAGTGCCATACATCATTGATGGGCCACTGATCTTCCGGTGCTATAAACTTGCGGATGGTGCTGGCTTCAGGAACAGAGAATGTACCGATCTCTGTTGTAAACCCATCGCCTTGTTTGGTGAAGTAATCTTTGTTGTTCACAAAGAAATGCCAGGGACCACTTTGTCGCAGATTGATTTCTCTTGAATTGCCGATGTAATGCCGGGTGCCATCTTCTTTTGCAATTTGTGTTGCCAGATCGTTTTCAATACCTGCCGGTGCGTAGCCTTCATTTCTCGGACACCAGATAGCAATGGATGCATGATTGCGGTAACGCCTGATCATGTCTAAACTGTTATCCAAAAACAATTGATCATCGCTTGGGTTGAGGTTGAAGCCTTCGGTACTCAGCCAGAAATCATTCCACACCAACATGCCGTATTCATCGGCCAGATCAAAAAATACAGGTTCTGTACTTTCACCTGTCCAGTTACGGATCATATTGAAGTTTGCTTCACGATGCAAACGAAAGGCAGGTTCCAGGTTTTCACGGCTTACTTTTTTCATGGCATCATCTATCCCCCAGTTGCCACCTTTACAATACACTGCAACGCCATTTACTTTGATCACCAAAAACGGGTTGTCGTTGTTTGGTATCACTTCCATCTTTTCGAATGGAAATTCTTTACGCAGAGTTGGTATAAAAATTTTGTCTTTGAATGCACGGCGCTTTGTATAGTCTATGATGGGTTTATCAATTCTACTATCAGTTGGACTGTAAGAAAAACGTACCGCTTGCTTCTGTTCTGTATCCGCCATCATTTCATATGCATACTCCCTGATGCCGAAGCGAAACTGTTTGATCTCCTCTACTCCTTTCGCATCCGTTACTTTAATGGTAGCATTGTACAAATTCGGTAACCCATAACCATTGGGCCACCACAAGCGTGGATTTTTTACGTTGAGTTGTGCAGCATCAGCAGGCGTAAATGAAACAGGCAATGATTGTCCCGGTGCCAGCTTTACTTTTTTAGAAACGGCTACTCCTTCAAACGAAAAATGAATCGTTGCTTCCTGTGTTGTTGCGCTGTTGTTGATTAATGTAGTACGCAGTGAAACAGACGCACTGGTTGTATCAGGCAACGGCAGATCAGTGATTACCTGCGGATCAGAAGAGGTTACACTACCGGTGAAAGAAAGTTGTACATCCTGCCAGATACCCATGTTGCGATCTCTGATACCGGGTATCCAATCCCATCCTTCTGTTGCAAAAAACGTGGGACCATCCAATGTATGTACACCACCATTTTTTCCCATGCCCGACAATGCAGATTGTTCATCGGGAATTCCCGGGTTATGCGGCGGCAATATTTGCACCAGCAACACATTGCGTCCGTTTGTTTTTAAATGATCAGTTACATTAAACTTACCACGTATGAATGCAGCTTTGATATCACCAAGATATTTACCATTCAACCAAACACGTGCTTTGTAGTTGATACCGTTGAACCAAAGCCAAGCTAATTTTCCATTTTCATTTTTTGGTGTTTCAAATGTTGTACGGTACCACCATTCTTTCCTGCACAATGAATCTGTGATGGCCATATTGTTCAAACCAAAATAAGGATCGGGAAATTTTCCGGCCGCAACCAATGAGGTTAACACTGTTCCCGGCACCACTGCATCGTACCAGCCTTTTGTATTGATGGCTTCCGTAAACACAGATGCATTACCTAACAGCGTTGTAAGATCATCTGTCAACTCCCAGCCACTCGTAAGCGAATATCTAGCATTGCCCAGCGCTGTTGCTTCACCCGCTTTTCCCGATCTTGGTTTTTCAACTGCTGTTTGAAACGGCGCTTTCCCTTTCGGCAAGGTTGCCGCCGGTTGTTTTTTTGTTAATCCAAAATTGGGTTGCTTCTGAGCGAATACATCGCTCTTACAAAGCAGCAGCATACCAACAAAAACAGCTAACCCGATTTTAGTATGTACAGAATATTTCATGAAAAAATGAATAGTTCGATGTGTTACAGAATTATCAGCTGATTACAATGTCAGATAGTTGCTATACAACTACCGTATGAATAGATCTTTTGCATCATCCCATTGCAAAAAAGATTACTCCTGCATAACAGCGAATAGGATTGATAAAGCATCAACGATTGTATATTTTACAACAAAGTATATGAGAGTCCATATAAAATACTGTTCTCAATTTCTTATTGGCGATCTGTGGCCGGTGTCTCCACCGACCACTGCGGACCGCCGCCGTTGCTATCAATCGCTACCGACTGCTTGCCAAAAGATTCGACGTTTTATTTTTTAAATATGCTTTTAATACAATCCCTTGCTACCGTAATCGCCTCGCTTTTCATTGATTGGTTTTAGCGGAATTTGTAAGCCACCGGTTTCCTGGAGCCAACTCCATAGTTCTTTGCGCAAACGACCAATTTCATTTTGCCATGCCGGAAGACGATAGAGATTTTTCTTTTCTTCGGGGTCCGTACTCAAATCATAAAATTCAGATACATCCCAAAGACCGGGATAGAAAATAAATTTATGAGAGCCTTCTCTTACACCCAATGTTGTGGGTGTTTGCGGATAAGAGAACTCCCAGTAATATTCGTAAAATGCTTTGTTACGCCAGTTCACTGTTTTATCCTGCAGCAGCGGTAAGAACGATTGTCCCTGCATATTGGCAGGTTTTGTTACACCTGCTACTTCGAGTACAGTAGGTGCAATATCAATTCCCTGGATGATCTGATCGAGTGCTTTGCCATTGTGCGACATGCCGGGTGCATATACCAGTAAAGGCACTTTCTGGCTTTCTTCGTACATATTGCGTTTGTCGATGAGTCCATGTTCGCCCATGAGGAAACCATTGTCGCCCATGTAAATGATCATTGTATTCTCAGCAATACCTAATTCTTCTACTGTTTTTCTGATGCTCGCAACACTCTCATCAATCGCCAATAATGTTTCGCAATAGCGGTAATAAAAATCATCAAACTGTACACGACCATCGTACATAAAATCTACACCATGCCAGCTGTTACGTTGTGCCCATACCCATTGCGGAATATCTTTTACATTGTAATTGGTATCATTCTTCACCATCGCTGCTATCGGACTTTTACAAACATCACCATGCAATTTGCTATTTTCAGTTGCTGTTAAGTTGATGGTAGAAGGATAATTGATGGGGTTGCCATGATACTTGTTGCGATGACGTGGTGCAGGCATAAATTCATCGTGCACACCTTTGTGCGATACATACATGAAGAAGGGCTTATTCTTCGGTTGCTGACGCATCCATGTTGAAGCATGTTCCGTCAACAGATCGGTAATGTAAGTACTGTCTTTGTATTGTACACGCTGTCCATTAATATTCAACAAAGGATTGTAATACACACCCTGCCCTTTGAAACTTTCCCAATGATTGAATCCTTTTTGCGGATCATCACCAGCATGACCCATATGCCACTTACCAAAAAATGCTGTACGGTATCCTGCTTTCTGCAGATACTCCGGAAAGAAGTTTAAATTTTCAGGCAGTGGTGAAAAATTATCAACCACTTTATGTGTGTGTGCATACTGCCCGGTAAGAATGGATGCCCGTGATGGAGAACAAAGTGCAGTCGTTACTGTAGCATTACGTACCCACACTCCTTCCTTTGCCATTCGATCCATCGCCGGTGTTTCCAGCCACGGCACTTTACCGGTGAAACCCATAAAATCAAACCGGTGATCATCGGTTAAAATGAAAATCACATTCATGGGTTTGGGCGGATTCGTTTTCTGCTTGCGATCAAACCCAAACACAATTGTAACTGCAATGGAAAATACAGCAATTAATATTGCCTTACGGCTACTGTTTTTTTTCTTCTGATGTTGCATACTGTAATTTTTTCAGCGCCTTTGCAACTGAATTACTTTTTCAGATGAAAAGCTGTAAACTATTTTCATGTATTAATAGAGGTGCTTAAATAAACATTCAAGCACCTCTATAATAATTATCAGCTAAACTTTACGATTGCGATTCTTGCAATGAAGAAGAGCTTATTGGTTGATTGCAGATTCACTAAAATAAATCAATATCCGGGGTTCTCAACCAAACTTGGGTTATCGGCAATACGGTCTATACCCAACGGTAAGTAATAGTGACGGGGTTGGAATACCCTGGCAACACCTTCGGCATTTCTTAAGGTGATAATGTATTTTTTTGCATCAAAATCATACACATAATTCAAACCCTGGAAGCGCTTTCCGTTTAACTCCTGTTCTGCAATGCGCCATCTGCGTAAATCCCAATACCTGTGCTCTTCAAACGCCAATTCTACCTGACGCTCCTGCCGGATGTTTGCTTCCGTAATAGTTGTACGTAATGGCATAGCTGCCCTGGCTCTGATCCGATTGACAGCATTCAAAGCTTCGGTAGTTTGATTCAGATAAAAAGCGGCTTCCGCATAATTGAGCAGAATTTCGCCCAATCTGAACACTATAAAATCGGTGCTTGATTGTCCGCTTGCTGCAGGCGTCAGTGCCTCGTCGCAACGCTTGCGTACATGCACACCTGTTCTTTGTGTATTACGCAGGGGTGCTCTTCCGGTAATGCCATCCGGGAATTGCGGAGATACAGAATTCGGGATCACAAATGTTTCGCTGGTGCTGGTAACCACCTGTCCGCTTGAATTTCTGTATCGTGTAGAAGAGTGGAAAAATACTTTCTTCCCCTGCCAGATAGATTCCGGATAAAAGGTTGATGCTCTGAAACGGGGATCACGTTTTCCAAACAATGAATCAATATCATGTAACCTTGTGCCTGTAAGCAACGAGCGGTTCATCACGCCGGATCTTCCGTCCTGATAGTCGAACAGATCTACAAACTCGAGAAACACATTGAAGTTGGAGTTCCAGCCAGATGTAAAGCCTGCCGGCGTACACAAGGCATCCCATGAGTGACCACGATTGAGGGAGGCATCCCATTTAACACTAAAGATCACTTCGGGGTTGGCATTTTCATCTGTAAACAACTGTGTGAAATTTTTAACCGGATCAGACGACACTTTGTTGTACAAACTGAATGCAGGATTATCCATGATTGCTTTTGAAGCAGCCATGGCAGCGGTAAAATATTTATCGGCTTCACCGGCGGGTATACCTACAACGCCGTTCAGATCAACAGTACCAAATCTGGCAATAGTTCCGGCATAAAGCATGGCCCTGCTTTTCAATGCCAATGCAGCAAACCTGGTAGCTCTGCCAACATCCTTGGCAGCATAAGAAGCAGGAAGCAAAAGCGCTATTTCATCCATTTCTTTTCCAATGAAATCATATACTTCTGCTTCTTTGTTGCGCACAGGAAATAATTCTGATTGGGGATCTGTCTCTTTCTGCACTTTGGTGATAATGGGAACACCACCAAAACGTTTCACCATTTGATGATAAATAAAGCCACGCAGAAAACGGGCTTCACTTATTTTCTGGTCTTTATAGCTTTGTTCAAATGGTGAACCATTCACACCAGCAATAAATTCATTGATTTGTCGGATGGCAACATACGCCCAGTAATCAAGCAACCCTGCACCGGAATTATCATAAATTTTAATGGAAGCAATGTAAGGATCCTGCCAATCGCCAAACGCTCTGCATTCGCCTCCCGGTCCGGCGAGTAAACCCATTCTGAAGTTTTCCTGGTTGCCGAGTTCCTGGAATTTGGTACGGTCGTATAAACTAAGCAGGTTAGCTTCAATCAGATTTTTATCCTTGAATACGGCTGTTTCCGGAATAATTTCCAGGGGTTGTATATCCAGTACTTTGCTGCAACCCACTAAGCCCGTTAAAATGAAAGCAATGATTATCTGTCTCATGTCCTTTTATTTAAAATGTTAAGCGCACTCCGCCTGCAATATTTTTATGAATGGGATAGTTACGTCCTTCACCACTTAAGTTCGCATCAGGGTCAAACGTGTTCTTGTAAAATCCAAGCTTACTGAATGTAAGCAAGTTGGTACCAGAAGCAAACACCTGCAGATTTTTGAATCCAACTTTCTTTACCCAGTTGCCTGTGATGCTGTAGGATAGATTCACATTGCGTAAACGGATAAATGTTGCATCCTTCATCCAGAAGTCGGAACGCTTGATGTTGTTCGGATTCAAACCAAGGGAAGCGGCCGGTAATTGTGCCTTTGGATTGATGTTCTGCGTTGGATTTGCCGGATCTGCCTGCCAACGATAGGTGTAATGATAATCGTAGGGAATTGATTCGTTGGAAAACATAGATGCAGCTGCACCGGTTACATAGAAATTAAAGCCGGTAGAACCCTGCCACAACATTTCTAACGACAGCCCTTTGTAGGTAGCACCCATTACTAAACTGTATACTACTTCCGGGAACGTACCCTTTCCGATTACATCATAATCACGTACATCCAGAATGCCATCACCATTTACATCAACATAGCGTATATCGCCGGGTTTCAGGGTAGTGTTTCCAGCACCATCCTGGTTGAAGGTGAGTTTATCAATTTCGGCCTGCGACATAAAGAGGCCATCAGAGATGTAACCAAACGAAAGATTCGTTGACCTTCCTGTTCTTTTTTTCGTTCTGATATCATCAGGATTGGTATATACTTCTTCATCAAAAAACTCCCACCTGTTTTGGGTGAAGGTGAACGTAGGCATGATGGAAAGCTGTACATTCCTGATTTTGGGCCGGTATTCTACCATCAACTCAAAGCCTCTGTTGCTTTGCTTATTGATGTTATACTCCGGTAATGTGGCCCCGAAAGTTGAGGGTATGTTGCTTTCCTTTAGAGCTAACAGTCCATCTCTTAGCCGATAGAAAACGTTACCCTCAAACAGTAGTTTTCCTTTGAATAAGGTTAAATCAAGACCCACGTTGTAATTGGTAATATTTTCCCAGGTAATAACCGGGTTGGGAAGCCCAATGGTGCTGATGGTAGCATAATTAAAATTACCCAAGATATAACCATTGTTATTATCAATTTCATATCCTGTAAGATAACTGAACTGGCTGGTGCCATCGTTCCCTGACTGTCCATAGGACAATCGTAACTTACCATTATTGAGCCAGCCGGCTGTATTATCCATGAACTTTTCCTTGGAAAACACCCAACCAACAGATACACCAGGGAAATAGCCCCATCTTTTATTCTTAGGGAAATTAGCACTGGCATCCGCTCTCAAAATAAACTCTGCCAGGTACTTCCCGTTGTAATCATAATTGATCTTACCGATATAAGCTACCCTTGACATTTGGGATTGATAACCGTCGTTATTCATTTGATCCACCGCTCCGGAACCGAGCTGTTGTACAACTGGTGACAGAAGGTTTTGCCGATAGGCCATTAATGTATTTCCACCATTTTCAATCTGCTCAGCAATCGCCATACCACTTACACGGTGGTTACCAAACTCACGGTCATAATTCAATTTCAACATGGGGTAAAGCTGGTAATACCGGGAGTTGGTTTCTCTTAAGGTAATAAAGTTACCCTGCGAAGCCAACGGAGCTGTATATAACTGCGTTTCATAATCATACACCACTACTTCAGCGGGTATATTAAACACTTTTGTGTAATCGGCAGATTGACTCACCAGTAAATCGGCACCAATACGTAATCCTTCGATAAAAGGAATTTTATAGTTAAGTCCTATCTGGCCATTAAAAAAGTTGGAGCTTGTACGGTTGTATCCTTTACGTTCTGCATCAATACGCAGTAAAGGGTTACGCCCCTGGAAACCTGTATATGAATTTTTAGTCGGGTCAGGTAAGTAGGGATTGTAACGTGGTTGTGCTGTACTTAAATCAACCATTACATCTTCAATTGATCCAACCTTTTGATCCTGAGCAAAACGGTATTGCATATCAAAACGCAATGAGAGATTCTTGGCAATGGTAGCATCTACGTTCAATCGTGTATTGTAGCGCTTATAAAAATAATCACCGGATGTAAAAACACTTTGTTGATCGGTCATACCAACTGATCCGAAATATTTTAAAGTGGGTGTACCGCCACTAACCGTCATACTCTGCTGAAACATGGGGGCACCTGTACGGAAGATTGCATCACGCCAGTTATATGATTTATAGTTGGCTTCCGTACCTGCTTTGTACTTCTGTACAACTTCCTCGGTAAATTCACCGGGGCTCAAACCGTAATTGAGTGCAGCTTCTCTGCGTAACTCAGCCCAGTCGCCTGCATTTACCGTATTCTGAAAAGCAGAAGGCATTTGATACGTGTAGGTGCCGGTATACGTAATTTGTGGTGCACCCGTTTTACCACGCTTGGTTGTAACGAGTATTACACCATTACCTGCTCTTGCACCATAAATGGAAGCAGATGCATCTTTCAATATTGAAACAGATTCGATATCGTTCGGATCAATACGGTTAAACGGAGTTGGCAAACCATCTACAATTACCAGTGCATTACCGTAACCTCTGATCTGCAGGCTGGCATTATCCTCACCGGGTAAACCGCTTGCTGTTTTCGACAAAAGACCGGGCATACGACCTACCAGTAATTGTGAAGCGTTAGGAACGGGTGCTGACTGCAATACTTTTGCACCTACCTGTGCCACAGCACCTGTAACCGTTGCTTTCTTTTGTGTACCATAACCTACCACTACAATTTCCTGCTGCTGAATTTCCTGTTTGCTTAAGGTAACTTGTACACTTGTCAAACCTTTTACACTCACTTCTTTTGCTTCCATGCCCACAAAAGAAATCACCAGTATCATGGATGAATTGTCGGGTACACTGATTGAAAATTCTCCGTTAGCATCGGTATTTACACCTTTGCCGGTACCTTTTACATTTACAGAAGCACCCTGCAGCGGTGTTCCGCTGTCATCTGTTACCTTTCCTTTAACCGTAATATCGGCAGGTGGCGATTCTTTGGTAACATTTGCCGCAGGCTGCTGTACCGTTACCTTACGTTTTATTACAATTGTATTTTCTACAATGGTAAACGTAAGCGGCGTTTTCTGCAGGCATTCATCCAGCGCCTGTTGTAAGGGAACATTTTTGGCGTTCACACTTACATTGCCCACCAGTTCCATCATTTCAACAGTGCATATATAATTATAGCCTGTTTGTTTTCTGATTTCTTTTAATACTTTCTGGAAGGGCGCATTCTTTACTGAAAGCGTTACAGTTTGTGAGTGGGCTTCTGCAAATACCTGCATACTGGCCACGAAGAGAAAGACAGCAATAAGTTTCATAATCAATAGTGCCTTCCTGACAGGAGGGCATGTTTTGGTTAGTTTTCGCTTGTGCCGAAAACTAAAAGCAGTAAATGGCATAACTTCGTTTTTGGGGTTTAACGATAAACAGTCTCAATTGGTTTGATTGCTTGTTGGAGAGCCCTGATCTTTGGCCGGGAGTGTTGCAACCACTTCCGGTTTTTTATGAGCCCTTGCTACGATACTCGGTTTACATTGTTCTGTTTTTTTACGGCATAACAATTATTTTTTTGCCTTCAATGATAAATCGCACTTCACCCGTTTGCTGCAGCATTGAAAGCACCTGCGACAGCTTTACATTGCGGGAAATGCCACCAATAAAATGTTTGTTTATGGTGCCCTGGTAACTTACCTCTACATCGTACCAACGGGCCAGTTGTCTCATCACCGATTTAATATCACTATTTTCAAACTGAAAGTTTCCATCCTTCCATGCCACTGTTTCTTCCAGGTTTACATCATCAACAATCTTCATGTTACCCGATGGTTTCAGTTGCGCCTGTTGACCGGGTTGTAAAAATTTATTTTCACTTGCGGTAGTAACTTTTACTCTTCCTTCCAGCAAGGTGGTACGTACACTTTCTTCATCGGTATAACTGTTGATGTTGAAATGTGTACCCAGCACTTCCACTTCCATTTGATTCACCTGCACCTTGAATGGCCGTAATGCATCTTTCGCAATTTCAAAATAGGCTTCCCCTGTTATTTCCACACGGCGTTCTTTACCGCTGAATACAACAGGATACTTCAAAGAAGATGCTGCATTGAGCCAAACTTTACTGCCATCCGGCAAAGTAATTTTATATTGTCCGCCACGGGGTGTTTGAAGTAAATTATATGCAACTGCATCGGTTGCATTATCTGAACTGTTGTACAACAGCTGCCCATCTTCTTTCTTTATGATCTCTGTTGTTCCCTGCTGTGCAAGCATTCCATTACCAGCACTGTCCAGTACAATAGAACTACCATCTGCCAATGTGAGTATGGCTCTGTCTCCACCGGGCAACCTGTCCTCTTTCTGCAATTGAGGTTGTGTCTTTTTTGCGATAGTTGTGTTTTTCTCAGTCCGGTTTATCAAAACAAAAACAGAAGAAACAATCAATAAAAGAATAGCTGCCGCAGCAACCCAACGGTAGCGTTGGAAGCGGCCGATGGAAGGTTGCTGTTCTGCTTGATCAGATATTGTAAGTTTTTGCTTTGCTTCCTGTATTTTTTGATCCCATTCAGCAGCAGCTATGAACGGAGCTTCTGTTTTAACAGACTGCCAGAGTTTTTGCAGCTCTTCATTCAAGCCTGTTTCATCGGACTGTTCGTTCAATAACCGCCACAACTCTGTATACTCAGCAGGAGTTAACCGGTTATCCAGGTATTTATTTATAAGATCGGAGAGGCTCTCCTTGTTATTATTCATGTAGTGAAATGAAATATGCTAAATAGTTGACGAACGAAAAGAAAATATGTACCAATGCGCCCTCAACTTTTTTTAAAAAAATACCGGATCTAAAGCGATGATAACACCTGTAGCGCTTTTGTTCTGTATTCATCGGCCGTCGGGTACTTATTGTTTTTCTGTTTTTCGTCCTTCAGGTAAGTATTCATGGCCTTATAAAAATTGTTGTGCAGCCCATACTGGCGTGTTTTGGATCCTGACTCATTGATCAATGACATCTGCTTCGATACCCCGTTCTCATACTCATTATTATACATCTGCCAATGCAATGCAAACGGAAGATTCAGCTCAAATGAAATCCGCATAATTTCCTTTGTTTCATCATATTGTTTTTGAAACGTTTCAGGCTTGGAAGCATTGGCCTGATAGCCATATTCGCCAATGAAAACCCTTCTGCTGAATGGCAATCCTGCTTTTGGTTTAAGCTTCGACTCCAGGTAAGTGAAAATCGCCTGCAGATCTGATTTTTTTGCTGCAAAGGTTTTATCCTTTATTGCTTCGTAGCTTGAATAGGAAATAAGATCGATATCAACATTCGGTATCACACTTTCTGCTACGCAAGGCTCACCATTCATTCCTTTTAATACCAGGTTTGCTTCAATGTAATGATATACCGAAACATTTTTTGCTGTTGATGCCAGTTTTGCATCATCAATTGCTTTCTGTCTTATCTGAAACCACTTGCTCATGTTTGAAAGCAATTCGGGAGCAGGTGTAACCGTTCTGTCGTAGTTGGGAATTAACAACCAGTCGCCTTCCCAGTTACCGATTAAAAATGTTTTACCCGAGTTATCATAGGTTGTAAGTAAATGAGAAACGAAATTGAACATTTCATCATATAATACTTTTTCTTCGGCAGCAGTAAGGGTCTTCTTCCAATCCACATTGGTTAACGTATGTACCCAAAAAAAGATGTATTTAAAATCCATGTTACAAACCGTTTTATACGGCAGGTTATTCGTGAACAACGCTAATGTGGTCGTACTTTTTGTAACCTCATTGATACCATAAATATCTGCTGAGTTTTTACCCAATGTAATTTTCAGGATATTCGAACCCATCTCCCGCACTTTCTTCGCCTGCTCCACCAGTTTGTTTTCTGTGGTAAATTGATAACTGCCCGATATGGCATGTGTACCAAGTACAAAATTATAAGGCTCCAGTTGCTGAAGCGTATTTGTTGGTGGTTCGTTGGGCGTGTTGTTTACAACATCTTTTTTGCCACAGGAAAATAAAAAGACGATTAAAACCGATAACAGCCGGATTGGTATTCTTTTCTTCATATTAATGTGGTATGTGCCAGATACAGACGAATGAAAAGAATGCATGTACTAATGCCGCCCCTACTTTTTTTCAAAATAAATGGCAAGCAGCAGTAACAGTGCGTTGTTTTTTTCTAAATAATCCCGGATAAACTGCAGGGATGCAGCGAGGTGGTTGCGCACCGTATTGGAGGACAAGTTGAGGGTTGCGGCTATTTCAGCATAGCTCAGATCTTCGTAATGACGCAGCTCAAAAACTTTTTTTCGTTGGGGAGATAATTGATTGATGGCTTCTTTTATTAAAGCATCGGTGTTTTTATAAATCAGCCGGTTATCGGCATTATCCGTGGCCGGGGCTTCGGTAATTGCCTGCCATAAAGCCTGCTGTAAAGCCTGGCTGCGTTTGGCCGCCCTGAAAAAATCGATGGCTTTGTTATGTGCCACCTTGTACAAAAAGGCTTCAAAGTTTTGTATTTCGGTGATTGCTTCTCTTCCATGCCAGAGCTTTAAAAAAACATCGAGCACTATTTCCTCCGACAGTTCTTTTGATTTGGTGACCTTGTACAAATAGGCAAACAGCTGATTTCGGTACTTTTCGAATATCAGGTTAAAAAAATGCTCATCCCCCTCCTTTATTTTTGAGAGGCAATATTCATCATTAACTAATGGCTTAGCGTTATCGTTCATGAGCAATCGTCGAAATTCACAAAAATCAAAATAACAGGAAAATACTGAAACAAAATACAGACTATAAGGGCATACAGATTTTCCCAAAAGGATCTTCACCTAAATAACACAAATATTACAGTTCTGGTTCATAATCTGTACAAACAGATAGAAGAAACCTATAATCAAACTCTATTCATGTAAATAACGTTCATTGAACTTGCAGATTCATGAAAATTGAACATCATAGTTGTGTGATGGTGCCCTTTATTCATAGTAAAGAAAATAAAATATGGAAACGTTCAATGGGTTACATTCTCAGGCATCAATTCTTGCTAATATAAATCAGAAGTATTTTTAATTTGTTCATGAAGCAACGAACAAAGTGAAGTACGAACTTAATCGATACAATTACAAATGCAAAGAGACGAGTTCTATCCTTTTATGAAAGTGCCGCTGAATGGTGAATGCGGAATTGTGTCTGATCAATTCTTTGAGATTAATAAAGTATAGTTACAATGGTTTGTTTATGCATGACGAAGCGGTGTCAGCCCCTTGTTACGAAACAGCATTATTTTTACCGGATCCGTTTTTTATTACTGGCTTTTACCCATTTCGTTTTTTTACATTCCGGGCAAATAGCATTGGCTGCAGGATTCAACTGTTGGGTGAAACCACAAAAGGTACAGGCATAATGAGCACGCTCTTTAATTTCCTGTTGTCCGCTTTCTAATGAATCGGGCATAATTGGCAGTCCAGACTTTACTGCCTCCTCCGGATAGTAAAAGATGCTGATATTACCGGAGCTTTCTACGATGGCTTCTTCCACTTGTCCTAATTGTGAAACACCCTGCATCCGCAGTTCAGCAAAAAATTCATCTTCCCCCAGCACTTCTTTTGAAAAATTATCGATCGAAAAAAAACCGTTACGAATGAGATAAACCGGCTTGCCTTCCACCATTTTCTCAAAGTGTTTATTTCTCCCGATAAAGTAAGTGATCAAACTATACAGTCCCACGATCACTGCAAAAACCAGCAGTGCCGGTAACACACCCACGTCTTTATACATCATGGGATCACCCGCAGCAGTGCCTAAACTGATAATGACCACCAGTTCAAAAATCGATAGTTGTTTTACTCCCCTCTTTCCCAACAAACGCAGGCTCACAAAAAGAATGACAAACATGATTATCGTGCGCAGTATCACCTCCGGTAAAAAACTCCAGGGTTGGCTGCCCAGCAAGATCTCTTTCCAATTGAAAACCGTAGTAGCCTGCAATAAGTACATATATTTTTATTTCTTTTCCTGCCAATACCTCCGCTCTATGTCTTTATATTCTACACTACCACTTCTCAGCCTGCTTTTTTCTTATCTAAAGCTACTAAGGCAACACCTGCAACAAGTGCAACTATGCCGGCATAAGTTGGCCAGGCCACCGTTTTCTTTTCTTTTGCATTGATCTCTAACGGACCAATGTCTACCACTTTCTTCTCCTGTGTAAAATTGAACCCCTTAAATACCAGCATTAAAATGCCGGCTGCGATCAGAATAATTCCAACTATTTTCATTTGTATATTTTTTAAACATGCAGCCAAATGGAATTCGGCTTAAAATTTTCATCGCCATTTAGTATCATAGCACGGAAATTTTATGCCTCATTTCATGGCATCTATTTTCATTACTAAGCCAATTATAATGCCACAAAGAGAAATTTGGTTTACAGGCATCGATAATTACAAAAAAACGTGCATACCCTTTAGCTTTGTTACCGTATACACAAACACATGATCAGTTATTCCACTTCAACTACAAAAGAAGAACTGGACGGAATATTATCACTTCAGCAGGTGAACTTAGCAAAGAGTTTAGTTCCTGATGAAGCAGAAAGCCAGGGTTTTGTAACGGTACATCACAGGTATGATATGCTGAAGCAAATGAATGATCTTGAGAAACACGTGATTGCAAAAGATGATGAAACTGTTATTGGTTATGTATTGGCTATGACCAAACAGTCCAGATTTGATATTCCTGTGCTGATCCCGATGTTTGATGTGTTTGATCAGATCGTTTATAAAGGAAAGATCATTTCAACTCTTCATTATATTGTTGTTGGCCAGGTTTGTGTTGCCAAGTCCTATCGTGGACAGGGTATTTTCGACAATTGCTATGCAGCTTATAAAGAATTTTACAGCAGCAAGTATGAACTTGCCATAACTGAAATAGCAAGCACAAATAAACGTTCGCTTCAGGCGCATAAGAGAATTGGCTTCAGGGAAATATATTCATACACAGATCCTGCCAACAGCAAATGGATCGTTGTAGTTTGGGACTGGAGAAATGATCAATAACGATATGTACCAATTAACATAAAAAGAGATGCGGAAAATTATTGTAAATGTTGCTGTAACACTTGATGGTTTTATTGAAGGTCCAAATGGAGAAATTGACTGGATCAACAATGATGCTGCTGCTGAAATGGGTGAAGGTTCTGTCTTTGATCAATTTCTTGCAACTGTTGATGCTGTTTTTTATGGCAGAATAAGTTATGACCTGTGGGGACAATATAAACCGGACAGCAATGCGACCACCGCAGAAAAAAATCTATGGCAAAACGTGCACAGCAAAACGAAATATGTTTTTTCAAATCATCCTGCAGAAGATGGAAAAGCAATATTCATCAGCTCAGCAATAGCTGAACGTGTGCATGAAATTAAACAGGAGCCGGGAAGTAATATCTGGCTTTATGGTGGCGGCAGCCTCATCAGCAGTTTTATGAATGAAGGTCTTGTTGATGCATTCCAGCTTGCAGTTTATCCTGTTATTTTAGGTAAAGGCAAACCGCTTTTTTCAACTGTCAAAAATAAAATCGATCTCAACTTAAAAGAAATCAGTACTTCCAAATCAGGGGTGGCTTTTATGAACTACGAACGGGTTTAATTTTCCTAACCACAATCATCTTCTTCGTCATTGTTTTTTATTTCAACAGGAATTAGCTTGCTGAACTCATCGAAAAAATCAGTTGCTGTCTGTTTTAAAATATGAACAATGAAAAAGTTAGCAGGCAAAACTGCACTGGTTACCGGAGCAGGTTCAGGCATGGGCAAAGCCATTGCCCTTTTATTTGCATTTGAAGATTGCAAAGTAGTAGCAACTGATATTAATTCCGAACGTTTACAATTACTTCACCAGGAAATTACCGGCCAGGGTGGAGATGTTACAACACTGCTATGCAACATGGCTTTGGAAGAAGATATTGAACGTATGATCAATACCGCTGTTACAACTTATGGCACGTTGGATATCTTGGTAAACAATGCAGGCATCATGGATCATTTTGCCCCGGTTGCAGAACTTGATAACAGCATGTGGGAAAAAGTGATGAACATAAACGTTACCGGCCCCATGAAAGCTATGCGTAGTGCAGTGAAAATTTTTCTTGCAAAAGGCAGTGGCTGTATCATCAACATCGCATCAATCGGCGGGCTACAAGGTGCAAGAGCAGGTGCTGCTTATACCGCCAGCAAACATGCATTGATTGGTCTTACAAAAAACACAGGTTACCTGTATGCGAAAACAGGAATACGTTGCAATGCCATTGCACCCGGTGCTATCAATACAAATATTGGTGATACAATTGACATGAATAAGATCACGCCACTTATTAATGACCGCATCATGAGCGGCATGGTATTGAACGCCAAAACAGGTGAACCATCTGATATTGCAAATGCCGCTTTGTTCCTTGCAACAGATGATGCAGGTTTTATTAACGGTGCCGTTATTACAGTTGATGGAGGGTGGACAGCTTATTAAGTTATCCCATCTTTTTAAGCGTAACATTTGTCACTCAAGATGCAGTTATGATCAATAACTTTGCATGAAATTTATATTATTCAAATTATGGCTACTATCAAACTCACCGCACAGGATTTTAAAGACAAGGTCTTTAATTACGAAACGGAAAAGGATTGGAAATACAGCGGCTCTGTTCCTGCCATCATTGATTTTTATGCTGATTGGTGTGGCCCCTGCAAAATGGTGGCACCGGTACTTGAAGAGTTAGCAACAGAATACGAAGGAAAGATCGTGATCTACAAAGTAGATACAGAAGCAGAGATGGAACTGGCTGCTGTATTTGGTATACAGAGTATTCCTACTTTTTTATTTATCCCTGTTGATGGAGATCCAATGATGCAGCCGGGTGCTTTTCCAAAGAAAGTATTTAAAGAAATTATTGAAGATCATTTGTTGAAACAAACAGAACCAAAAGAATAAACAGTCAATTGGCAATATGCAATTTTCAAATTGTGATTATTGAATAACCGGCAGTTCCACAAAAAAGGTGCTGCCTTTTTCCTGTTCGGTAACAAACCATATTTCTCCTTTCATCTGCTCTACTATACTCTTGCACATGGCGAGACCCAAACCTGTACCGGATGTTTTGGTTGTGAAATTGGGATAGAATATTTTATCCTGTAAGTCGGGGCGTATGCCTTGCCCATTATCAGTAACTGCAACCGTTACTTTTCTATCGCTTACTTCTATTTGTAATTTTATAAGCGCTGTTTCATCAGCAGGTGCTGCTTCAATTGCATTACGTGTAAGATTGGTGAATAAACGGTTGAGCTGTGTTTTATCGGCCATAACAAAAGCTGTCTCTGCATTTGTGTTGAAAGCAATATGTGCATCTTCATGCATATTAAACAGATCAACCACCGATTGTACCGACTCAACCAGGTTTACTTTTTCCATGCGTGGATTACCAATGTTGGCGAAGTTGGAAAAATCAGATGCGATGTTTGATAAATAATCGATCTGCTCCACCAATGTTTTTGCCACACTTTGCGAAATGCTTTTTGCATCGGCCGAATTTGAATCAACTGCTTTTTGCAAATACTGGATACTTAATTTCATAGGCGTAAGCGGATTCTTGATTTCATGGGCTACCTGTCTTGCCATTTCACGCCACGCACCTTCACGTTCGCTTCTTGCAAGTAAGTTAGCACTCTCTTCCAGCTGCTTTACCATTCGATTGTATTCCTGCACCAGTTCACCAATTTCATCATTACGGTTCCATACAATGGCTTCGTTTGTTTTACCCAGCTTTATCTCTTTCATTTTTTCACTGATGATAGCAAACGAATTAGTGATGCGGCTTGTTACAAAAAATGCAACCAATCCTGCAATAAGAAAAACAAAAGCATTCAGGTTAATGAGTGTTACAAGAAAATTCGATATCTCCTGCTTCAATTCATTCTGAGATGTGAAGTATGGAATGTTGAGGTACGCATAGGTTTGTCCGTCGGAATCACGAACAGGCACATAAATACTCATGTAAGAGCGGCTGCCTACTTTTTCGTCTTCAATTGTTTGTACAAGATATTCCTGCGATAATTTATAATACGCCAACGGATCTGTTTTACGGCTCAGTAATCCTTTGTTGTAATAATAAGGTTGCGATGATAAACGCAGGTTGCCTGCAGGATCATAAATATTTACATCCACCCCATGTATCTCTGAAATGCGGTTAACTTTTCCCTGGAGTTCAGCTGATGCAGCATCATCATATGCTTTCAACACATCATCAAAAACTGCATGATTGTTTAAGGCCACTTCAACTTCTGTACGCATGATGCCGATTGTTCTCGATAACCGTTCCTTATTAATACGGCTATGCCTGTTAATAAAGAAGAAGATGGTTGATGCACCAATGATGAGGAATGAAAAAATACTGATACCAATGATGGTTGTGTGTACCTGTGTGCGGAAAGTAAGCTGCAGGTGTTCTTTCCACTTTTCAGGTTTAATGCCCAACTGCAGAACATATTGTACAAGCCTGAAGAGTGCAAGCATGATCAGGAACACACAGAACAGGTAAGCAAACAAGGTAATTCCTTCCAGCAACCTGTTTTGTGGTTTCACCACAATTACTGTAAGATCTTTTGAAGTACTGTACCACAATTCAGAATAACCATTCTTCTTTTTCTGTTCAATTAACAAACGGGCCTTCTTTGTGTCGTTGAGATGTATGGGGAAAGGATAATCATTTACGCTGCTGATGAGTTCTTTATTCTTGTAGATGGCATACGCATAGGAAGGCATATCATCGGGAAGCAAATTGAATGTCCTGGAAAAAAGTTCAGGATAAAACTTTTCATCAGCATAACGTTTGGGGCGTGAAATAATGAATACATAACCAATCACCTGGTTTGTTTCCCTGTCGGTTACATCCCTGCGTGCAATGTAATAGAACTTATCAAACGACTCCTCGTAATACTGCCAGTCTCGCACACTCGTTGGTTTACTTTGCAGTTTATAAACAGTGTTGAGAGTATTGAATGAAATTGAATCAATATTAAATAATGGTTCCGGTTCTTCTCCTCCGGTAAAAGTGTAGATCTCTGTTTCGAATTTATTAAGATATCCACTGAAGTTTTCGCTGATCAGGCTGTCTTTTAAAAACTGATTGCCACCGGAAGTAGTGAACCGGTAAAACTCATTGTCAAGAAATTCAGGTCTGAAATTGCGAAGTGCGATACTTAACAGATTTTCTGCAGATGGATCGGTCTGAAGACTGAGTTTCTCAGCCATACTTGTAGCCTTCTGCAATTCCTTACGACCATTTTCTGTAATGAGTAAAAGCGTTAATGATACAGAAAAGAAAAACAGCCAGAAGATCACCCGGCCATTTGATGGCAGGAACCTCAACTGCAAACCTTCTCTGTTCATTAAGATCAACAACAGCAACAACCATCCAAGCAAAATAAGATGATATACCACTGCAATGGAACTGATGGTAAATGTGAGGTAAACCAGGCCGGTAACAGTTAAGGCGAGTACCTGGATCTGGAGTTTGCCATTGCTGTAACGCTTGAGGAAACCAAACAACCAATCGGCCAATAAAAAATAGTTCAATGCAAGTGAGCCAAGGATACTAAACCCTGCAAAACTGAAAACAGTGAGTGTGAAAAAATTCGTAACGTCAAATGATATCTGTGAATCAGCAACCATACTCCGGATAATATTTCCAAACAGAATGGTTAATGTAAACAGAAGTACTGCTGTAACAGCCAATCCAACTTTGTCGTTGATCTTTAACGGCAACAGTATTGCTGATCGTCCATACCGCCGTATGAACAACAATACCCACAACAATAAAAATGAATTGATAAAGAGATCGCCTAAGGAACGAAGAATATTATTAGAACCATATACAGCAGGATCGAACAAATTAAACTGACGCAGATTCAACGGCACCGGGAAATAATAACTTAATGTTCGTATGATGATAATTGCGCCAACAAGAAAAGACAAACCTACAAGAAATGAATACTTATTTGCAAGAGCCGCAGCTGTTTTATGCAGAAACATTAAGAAACAAAACACCGCCAGCAATCGTAATATAACTGTCGTTTTATTCAGCGGTTGCGGAAAATTAGTTTGCTCTTTTAACCAGAACAGACCTGTACCATCGGTACTTTTTACCTGCAATTCTGTTTGCTGCACATCACTGAGAGAGTAATATTTTTCAATCCCTTCGAGATAAGTAAAACTGTTACTGAGATAACTGGCGGGAACAAAATAATTCCACTTTACGGGAATGAGTGCCATCGCATAACAAAACGAGCCGTCACCCAGTTTCACTGTTTCTTTATATACAGTATAGTAGCCATTGATCAGTTGCTCGAACCAGATACCATTTGCACGTTGCCACAATTCAATATTTGGCAAAATGGTTTGTGTATTCCAGAAGCGTGTTTGAAAACCATCGGCACCATCAGAAGCAATAAAGATGAAGTAATCTTTACTGATTAACTTCATCACTTCCTGCTTTTCTGCACGTCCCTTTTTCAAATCGAGCAGTAAAGCAGTATCAGCAAGAATTTTTGTAAAATCATTTTCCCGTTTATTAATGGCTTTCTGTAACGTTTTTTTCACCTGCACAGGTGCCGAAGTGTACGACCAGTAATATTGAAAAAGATAAGAGAATGTAAGTAACCAACCGGCCAAAATAAGCAGGTAGCCATTTTTGAAAATGAAGTTGCGGATGGTTGTAATGTGGCTCAAGATATTATTGTGCTTCCCTGTTTTTCTGTTTGATGCGGTTCCAGATACCGTCCATCTCTTCCAGACTCATATGTGTCAGCTGTTTTCCTTCACTGATCGCTTCCTGCTCCATCTGGGTAAACCGCTGTATGAATTTCTGATTTGTACGTTCCAGCGCATGGTCAGCATCAATCTGCAAAAACCGTGCATAATTCACCAGTGAGAAGAACACATCGCCCAGCTCCTCTTCTATTTTCTCCTGCTCAGCTGTTTGCACCACTTCTTTTAATTCATTGATCTCCTCTTCTATTTTTTCAAACACCTGTTCTTTATTTTCCCATTCAAACCCAACCTGTTTAGCTTTCTCCTGTATGCGGATGGCTTTTACCATCGATGGTAATCCTTTGGGCACACCACTCAAAACAGAAGTTTTTCCTTCTTTCATCTTGAGTTTTTCCCAGTTGCGTTTCACATCTTCTTCATCATCGACTTTTACATCGCCGTAAATATGCGGATGACGTGCAATCAACTTTTCACAAACCCCATTGATCATTTCTGGTATGGTGAACTGTCCCTGCTCTGCTCCGATTTTTGAATAGAAGACAATGTGTAACATCAGGTCGCCCAACTCTTCTTTAATATCTTTCCAGTTCTCCCCTGAAATTGCATCAGTAAGTTCATAGGTTTCTTCAATGGTGAGTTGACGCAGCGTATGAATGGTTTGCTTTCTGTCCCACGGGCATTGTTCCCGCAGTTCATCCATGATCTTTACCAAACGGAGAAAACTATCGGCCGTTGCTGTTTGCATAATTTAAATATTAAACGCTGAGAAAATTAAAAATCCAACAAAAAGAAAAGTAACAACTATGAAAAAGATGAAGTTAAGCAGAAAGTATTTGATGATGGTTTTGGCCCTGCGTTGCAGGTAATAGTTACGCATGGCTTTATAGAGATAAATAAACAAGTAAAGACCCAAAGCAATCTGCAACCATAAGAAAATACTCCAGCCCGTCATGTTACCCAGTTTGTTTGCAGCAAAATAGATCAGCATCAACAGAAAACAGAAGATATAATAGTAGATGCTGAAGATGGCATGGTTCACAAAATTAAATTGCCTGCGCTGGCGGATGTATAACAACGAAAGTATGAGTGCAAACAAGGGTAATGATACAAAAAAGATGGTAGGCAACTTATGCAGGAACACATCACTAATTCGTGCAAATGCAAGCCCGGGAGTTTTGCCGTACTTCTCATTAATGCGTGCTGCTTTTCTGAACACCAATGTTGAAAGCCAACCATCCCTTTCTTCTGCAGGTAAGCTTCGCTGAGTAGAGTCATATACTTCAACAGATTCAAACTTTCCATTAAAATCAAACAAGGCTCTTGGTCTTTTCTTTGTCACCGAATCTCCTGCCTGTGTTGAATCTTTCTTTTGTGCTTTTGCCCTGATGAGCGAATCGATCAGCTGCTCATTGAGTTTATCCATCCTGTTGAGATTACCAACACTCTGTTTTCCTACACTGATCTCACCTGAAATAAAGTTCACATCAAAATTCACATCGCTGTCTTTGAACCGTTGCTCCAGTTTGGCATAACTCAACGCAACGGCACTATCATCTATTTTGAACAACGAAAAGAAAATGATAAAAAAGAAAGCAGAAGTAAACACATACATCCTAACAGGGTTCATATAACTCATGCGGCGGCCACGGGCATACTCGGCAGGTAAAAAACCCGGACGGAACAAAAGGTAACGGATAGCTTTACTGAACTTCCCTTCAAAATGGGTAATGTCGTTAAAGAAATGAACCACGAGATGCCAGGCTGTTTCTTTTGGCTCAACGTTTTCCTGGCCGCAGACATGGCAATAACGGCCAAAGACCCTTGCATTACAGTTTAAGCAGTTTTTTTCTTTCCTTCCCTCGCCGTGCGACATAGCCTTAGTTTTGGCTAAAATAAAAAGATTCACCCATACGTTTCTTATTTCAGGAATATCTTTGCCACACATGATGCACAAACTAATATCCGCCTTCGTTTTACTTGCCCTCTTACCTTTTGCCGGCCAAAGCCAGTACTATCAGAAAGACATCCTCAGTACACGCCAAACAATGGAGCAGATCAAACAATATAAAGCCAACAAAGTGCGTAAAGTGGTGTTGCAGTCGTTTGAAGGAACCGGCGAACCTGTTGAACAGTTCATCTGCTTCCAGGAAATAAATCCATCCTTCAATATCATTAAAACATTCAGTCAAACGATGGCCACCATGCAATCGGTATTGGTAACACAGTTCAATGCAAAAGGTCAATTGATACGCAGTGCCGATAGCAGTAACACAACATTGAATGTTTCGAGTTATACCTATGATGCTGCTGGACGATTAGCAGTTGTTGAAAATGTATCGCAGGCATATGCTTACAAAACAAAAGAAACAGTGCGCCATCAATACACTTACGATTCAACCGGATTTCCTGTTTCGATGTTGCGCATCAAAAACGGAACCGACACTTCGTTTATACAATTTAAAGCTGATGAAAAAGGAAATGTGGGTGAAGAGATCATTACCGCAAAAGGAAAGGAAACACAAAACTGGTACTACTATTACGATGCACAAAACCGTTTAACAGATATTGTACGCTTTAATGATCGTGCACGCCGTTTGTTGCCCGACTATGTGTATGAATACAACGAACAATCTTTGCTTACGCAAATGATCTCTGTGCAAAGTGGCGGCAGTGATTATGTTACCTGGCGCTATCAATATAATCCGCAGGGATTGAAAACAAAAGAGAGTTGTTTCAGTAAACAGAAGCAGTTGATGGGATATGTGACGTATAGGTATGAATAGTCAATTGGCAATGGTGAATGGTCAATGATGAACTTAATGCTACCTAAAAACTAAAATAAAATCTGAAATTGATATAAATAAAAAAAGCGACGAAGAACGTCGCTTTTTTTGTGCCCCGGAACGGAGTTGAACCGTTACGACCGTTGCGGGTCACCCCGATTTAAAATCGGGGCGTGTCTACCAATTACCGTTAATTAAGCTTTCGAGATAAATCCTGCTCTTCATTTTTTTTAACCGTATCTCTTCACGGCGCGCCTCTAATTCTGTTTCATATGATTTACTCGCTTTTAGTTCATATGGTCGGCAGTTTCGTGTAGCCGTTACTTTCCCTGCATTATGCCGCATTACTCTTTCCTGAACATCATTTGAGTAACCGATATAGTAACGGTTGCACTTAGAAGAATAAAGTATGTAAACGAAATAAGACATGCTATAAACAAAAAAAGCAACTTTCGTTGCTTTAGTTGTGCCCCGGAACGGAGTTGAACCGTTACGACCGTTGCGGGTCACAGGATTTTAAGTCCTGCGTGTCTACCAATTCCACCACCGGGGCAAGTGATGTAAAAATATTTTAAGATCCAGCTTTTTCAACACCTGTGTCTCCAGTAAGGTGAAAAAAAATCCCGCATGAGAGCGGGACTGTGAGCGGAAGACCGGGCTCGAACCGGCCACCCCGACCTTGGCAAGGTCGTGCTCTACCAAATGAGCTACTTCCGCTTGTAAAAGAACGATTGGGGTGCAAATGTAAGGGACGTTCTATTAATTGACAAAAAAGAGAGCAAAAAATCTTCAAAAAAAATCCCTTCAGTTGCTGAAGGGATCATTTATAATGACTTGATTCTTATTTATACTTGGGATTATAAAGCGTGCTTTCTGGTATTTGCACCTCCGGCTTTCCTTTATAACGGTAGCTGTACAATTTGTAACATCCACCCAGCAAAAACGCTGCAATACAAAACACCTGTACATAAAACAGGAAGCGGGATGATGTTACCCAATTGCTGGTGATATCTTTTTGCTTTTCGTCGATGATCTCTTGAGCCATATTAGTGAGGTTTTTACAGTTGCAAATGTAAGGGATGATGTGTTACAACCCTTCAGACAAGCTTTACAATTTCAGAAAAAATCTTCTTTTTCCGGATGAAATACTGCCATACAACCGATCCCCGGTACATAGTTTTTAAACGGGGATATGCGTTGGAAGAAGATTGTTTTGGCCTGAATACCCAACTAATAAAGGCAAAATGAGCTTGTACTACCGCCAGCCAATAGCCTGGTTTGCCGCTGAGCAATTCTTTCCAGGCAGATACTGCATCTAACCCAACCCGCAACGGAAACTTCCACCATAATTCAGACCAAGGCAGGTTTTTGCAGATCATCACGAGGTTGTTACGGAAGTTGAGGAATACTTTTTGGCTGCTGCCAGTTGGTAAGGTGCCACCGCCAACATGATACACGACTGATTGTGGACATACATATACTTTATATCCACTCCGCTGTAATCGCCAGCACAGATCGATCTCTTCCTGGTGGGCAAAAAAGAATTCATCAAATCCCTTCATCTCATGAAAACATTGTGACCTGATAAACAGTGCAGCGCCACTTGCCCAAAAAACAGGCACTGCATCGTTGTATTGTCCGTTATCTTTTTCCAACACATCAAACACACGGCCACGTGAAAAAGGATAACCCAATGTGTCGATCCACCCACCACTTGCACCCGCATATTCAAATGTATCTTTCTGGTGATATGCCAGCAGTTTTGGTTGACAGGCTGCAATGGTGTTATCTGCTTCCATCAAATCAATAATTGGTTCGATCCAATTCTTCGTTACTTCCACATCACTGTTCAGCAACACATAATAATCGGCCTTTACCTGTTGCAGAAAAAAATTATATCCTTTTGCAAATCCATAATTCTCTTTACTGGTTAATATTTCAACCGAAGGAAATGTTTGTTGTACAAACTGCACCGAATCATCTGTTGATGCATTATCAGCAACGATCACCCGCAGATTACCATACGTTGATGCTAATACAGAAGGCAGAAACTGCTGCAGGAAATTTCTTCCATTCCAGTTAAGAATAACAACAGCAACAGACGGGAGGGTTTGCAAGTGTGGTAAATATTTTTTCAAAAATAGCGGTTGAGAGTGAAACCTTGTCTAAATTAGGGCATGCTTGGTCAATATTTTAACTGGCGAACATTACTGGCAATTATTGCCATTGGCATTGTAACCGGTACCATTTTCTATTCGAACTATCTCGCCGATAAAATTGCCGTTGATGAACGGTTGAAAGTAGAGCAATGGGTGGAAGCAGGTAAATTCCTGATCATGGCACCAATTGATGCCGATACAAAACTCCCTTCACTCATTCGTAACGAACAGAAGTCAATACCCATTATTGAAACAGATGAGAAAGACAGCATCGTCAGTTATATTAATATCGACAGTGCAAAAATTGCAGACAATCCAGGTTACCTCGCTTCCAAACTAAAAGAATTCAAAGGTCAGAATCAACCCATCATTCTGGAGATCAGCAAAGATCCGCTGCTCATAAATAAATATTATTACGGTCATTCTGTATTGCTGCAACAGGTGCGTTATTACCCAATGGTGCAGTTGTTTATTGTAGCCCTGTTCATCATCATTACAATTTTCTCTTTGCAGATCAGAAACAAATCAACCCAAAACCAGGTGTGGGCCGGTATGGCCAAGGAAACTGCCCACCAATTGGGTACACCCGTTTCATCGTTACAGGGTTGGGTTGAAATGTTGAAAGAAGAAAATGCACAATCGCAAATTGCAACTGAGATCGAGAAAGATGTACAACGGTTACGTTTGGTGAGTGATCGTTTTGGAAAGATCGGCAGCACACCACAATTAGAACCGAATAATGTAGTTCGGCAAGTAGAAGAAATGGTGGAATACATCCGCAAACGGGCAACCGGAAAAGTTCACCTGGAAGTGAAGAAGAACAAAGCGGATATGATCGCTGCTGTTTCTCCCCCGCTCTTCGATTGGGTTATTGAAAACCTGCTGAAGAATGCGCTTGATGCGATGGATGGAAAAGGAAATATTACAGTTGATATGCATGAGGAAGAACGCACCATCATCATTGATGTAACGGATACGGGCAAAGGGATTGTATCGCAAAACATCAACCGTGTGTTTAAGCCGGGCTTTACCACCAAGAAACGTGGCTGGGGTTTAGGTTTGTCGCTGAGCAAACGTATTATTGAACAATACCATAAAGGACAACTGTACGTAAAACACTCTGAGCCGGGAAAAGGCACTACGTTCAGGATTGTTTTGAAGAAGTAAGTGGAAGCAGGTAGCCATTAGCCGAAAGTTGTTGGTTGTTTTTAATTTTTCACTTTGCACTTTTCATTTTACATTTGCTGCCCTTAAAGCCCGGGTGTTGAAATTGGTAGACAAGCCACTTTGAGGTGGTGGTGTTCGAAAGGACGTGCTGGTTCGAATCCAGTCCCGGGCACGAATAAAAAGGACAAATCGAAAATTGATTCGGTTTGTCCTTTTTCATTTTTACTAAGCGTCTTTCCAGACTGCATTCATTTGAACAGCTTAGTTCATTGAGCCGGGCAATCGATTTGGTAATCCCTCAATTAAATTAAAAAGGAAGGCCGCTGGAAAGCGACCTTCGTACTGTTTCAAAACTAGTCACATTTGACTAATGCTATTGTTGGCATCTTGTTACTGCCCCATAATTTTTTAAGGTGCATGAATGAAATAAAACCGGTTATGCTTTTGTTCTTGATCGATGTAGTTACGTTGCTATTAAAATTATTATCTGTCTACTTTTCGTAATGCTATCATACGCAATCTTATTGTTGAATACAGGATGTTATCAAAACTTTATCGGATTTGATGGAAGAACTGTTTTACTTCCTGCCTGCTACATTATAGTTGCGCTGAAATGATCAACGATGAAGTTGTGCTGTTATTGATTTGTCATTAAAGCAAAGTCCGCTGTAGAAACGGCGGACGATTAACTATCGATTGCTATGCGAGATATAAACTTCTTTACAGTATATTCAATAGACTCTGCAGAATAAAGCAGGGAAAAGTCTATTTATTTTTATTTTTTAATGCAATGACTTTATAAAAAGCAGGTTTAGGTTTAAACTCTTTATCGAAGAGCAGTGGATAATTGGTTCTTCCACGAACAGGGAAACCATTGAGCCAGGACTGTCCGTCATCGACACCCCAAAAAGTAACACGGCTGATTTTATTCTTGTGTTTTAAAAACAAACGGAAAATATCTTCGTATCCGTTGGCGAGCGATACCTGCATAGAATCAGGCAACCCTGCTGTATAAGGGTTCAGCTTTGCCTCGTATTCGGCACGTTGATTTACATCGGC
The DNA here is from genome assembly GCF_035299325.1 of Lacibacter sp. GTDB lineage: Bacteria > Bacteroidota > Bacteroidia > Chitinophagales > Chitinophagaceae > Lacibacter. The sequence continues at coordinate 46,247 of NZ_DATGWT010000037.1, forward strand.
ACCGACGATGTCACGGGGATTAGGCAATACACTTACATCGAGTTCAGTAAACATTACATCAATACCCAACGCAGAAAATTCAAGAATACTTTGCTCAATATCTTTCAACGGAATGTTTTTTACATGCCAGTGTCCTTGAATACCCACACCATCAATGCGTACACCGGCAGCCTGTATTTTTTTTATGAGCGCAATAGCACCTGCTCTTTTTTTGGGTTGTTCAATATTATAATCATTGTAGTAAAGCTTTGTGTTGGGTGCGGCTTTCTGTGCCAGGCGAAAAGCTTCTACAACAAAATCATCTCCCAGCTTTTCAAGAAAAATAGATTTACGCATTGTGCCATCTTCATTCAATGCTTCATTCACCACATCCCACGAATACACCTGGCCATCGTATCTGCCGGCAATGGTGTTAATGTGTTCTTTAAAAAATAAACGAACCGAATCTGCATCTTTCATTCGACGAACAAATGGCGGTAATTGACTGTGCCAAATCAATGTATGTGCATTCACAACGATGTTATGCTTTTTGGCATAAGCAACCAGTTTGTCAGAAAGGTCAAAATTATATCTGTTCCATTCCGGGTGCATCACCTCAGCTTTCATGATATTCTCAGGTGTTACTGCATTAAACTGTTGGGGAACTAAAACAGCTGCGCCGGGAATTTTTTCTTCAATCTGTGCATTATTCAATGCAGTACCGATGAAGAAATCATCTTTAAAAGTTGCTTTCAGCGAAGGTGTGCCTGATGCGCCTGTTGTTTTCTGAACACTACTGCAATTCAAGAATGTAATGCCGCCGAAAACAACGAAGAGAATATTTAAATACTTTGTGCGCATGCTTTTTTTGAAATTGATTTGTTCTGAATAGAATTTATAAGCAAAATGCTAACAGCTCTATTGCTCATTGCAATAGAAACAAGGATCTGTTAATTCTGCTTTCGAAATTTTTTAGTACACGAAAGGAGTAAACGTTTCAAATTTTACTCCCCTGTCACGCAGCACCAACGTATCGGTAAAGTTGTGTACAGTTGTTCCAAAATCGACTTGATATTTCAGATGCAATACATCTCGTTTCTGATTACCCCACATATCGCCCTTCTTTACAAATGTACCATTGCCGCTAACCGTGTAACTGGCTGAAGCCGGTCCTGCAACTGTACACTTGCCGGTATTATCAAAATTCAGTACTAACTGAAAAGGAGCATTGATATTACCTTTATTCTTAGCGTTCAGGGAAATACTATCCTGCATCAATGATTTGGTAAAAAGATTGCATACTTCATCCTTTTCAACAAAAGCATTGCGGTACACAACTGTTGTGTCTAATGCGGTATTACCGGCACCACCCTTTACTTCGTCTACGCCTCTGCGTAAGTAAACACCGTGGTAAGGATTTACATATTTAACAGCATACAGAACAAAGTCTTTTGGAGCAATACCCCAATCGCTTGCCAAACGGGGATCTGGAGATTGTTTTGTGGTTGAACCTCTCAAAACAGAATCTGCATTTACAACAGACAGAATCTTCAAGGGAATTACGAATGTATTTTTAATAGCCCGTGGATCAGCAAAAAACGCATCGGTTAACTGAACTTCAAGTCCACCCATTACTTTGCCTGCAGGAATAACAATCTTCATGTCTTGCGGCAGAACGTAATAGTTACTGGGCATGGCAACAACATCACTACCGTTTGCAGAACCAAACTTCAGCCTTTGTGCAAGTGTATTTTCCAAGGCTACTGTAAGTGTGATATTCTTTTTGTTTTCATACACACCACCCATTGTGGCCATGATCAAAAACTTGCGCTGGTTATCCAATGTGTTATCAATAATATCTTCTCCGAGTACAAGCGTTCTTACCGGTGATTGATACGGGAAATAAACAGTTGAGTATTTGTAGTCTGGAAACTCCCATTTTTTATTACAGGCAGTTACTATCAAGAGCAACGTAAAAGATATTAAAAAAACTCGTTTCATATTATTAAGCATTAATAATTATAGATAGGTGTTACCACCCTTTGTTTTGTTGAAGGTTGGCTTTTAACGCCTCGGTTAACGGAATAGGACCATAGTACATATCATTTGAATATTGTCTGTTTTCTACAGTCTGTATGCTAAACACGTTGTTGTTAATAGTTACTCCTTTTGCGGGCTCAGTGAGGTTTGCTTTCCAACGACGGAGATCCCAAAAACGAAACCCTTCAAAACATAATTCTAATCTTCTCTCATTACGAATCAAATCACGCATACCCTCTTTTGTAGTAACGGATGCCAGATAGTTATCCGGCTGTGCAATTCCTGCTCTTTTCCGGATAGCTGCAATGATGTTGCGGGCAGAGAGTCCATGTGTAGTTGTTCCATCGGGTCCCCAGGCTTCATTCGCAGCCTCAGCACAAATCAAAAATATTTCTGTATACCTGATGTGAACAGGATAATGCTTTTGCGTTGAACTCGAAGCAGGATTCGCATTTACATCTTCTCTAAGTAATTTACGCAGATAGTAGCCGGTTCTTGTTGATGTAGGAAGTATGTTCACCGCATCATTAGTAGGCGCATCTGTTTTCGTGAAAATCGTTCTGTTTGAAATAGTACCACCGTTTACTACGATATAGTTTCTTAATCTCGGGTCACGGTTGGCATACGGATTTGTTGCAACATAACCACTGGCAGGATCTGTAATTGGCAATCCATTGGCCATCGGGAATGCATCAACCAGATTTTGTGTTGGATTCACTCTTCCGTTTCCAAAAAGTGTAGGAGGGAAATTATTGATCTCTAAATTATTTGTGTTAACAATATTACCTCTCCACAACATTTCCCGCTGTTCAATTGGTGCACCGGCAGATGGATTGATATTAATTGCATTTACATTCGCTGCGGTGTAAAACAAAGCCCCTTGAGGATCTAAACCATTGATGCCTCCATTCAAATTAAGAATTTCACTTGCATAATTTGCTGCATTTTCCCATTTGCTGGCAGTTGCCTGCGGGTTATATGCAGGGCTTGCAGCCAGCAATGCCGTTCTTGCTTTTATCGCTTTTAAAATCCGTCCGGAAATACGCTGTCTGCTGAATGTTCCGAACACACGGTTATAATCTGCCACCGCCATGCTGCTATATTTTGCAGGTAATTGTCCGGCAGTAATATTCACATAATCGAGTGGTAAATATTTTTCAGACTCTGTAAGATCAGTATAGATCTGCTGTACACATTGATCGAACGTATTACGTGGTTTTCTGAAATCAGAATTCGCTTCAAGCGCTTCGGTTATAATGGGTACACCCAATAACTCACCGCCGGCAGTGTAACCCGCATGTGCCTGAAGCAGGTTAAACATAAAGAGTGCTCTTAACCCGTATACTTCTCCTTTCAAACGATCGGTAAATAAAGTCCGCACATCTTTACTGGTAGGCGACCAGTTTACACTATCTACCTCCCTAAGAAACAGATTCAAATATAAAATGGCAGTATAAGAATTATTCCATTGATCTACGGGGTTGTTGGCAGCAGACCATGAACCCGTTGCCATATTCAGCAGCGGATTAAACTTATCGTTGGTTACTGCATCATCGGTGGCTACTTCGTTAAATGAATATCCATTTGTTGGAAGTCTTGTATAGGCATTCATCAATATGCCTTCTGCATAATAAGGATCACCATAAATATCTTCCAGTGTGCGATGGTTATCGTCAAGTGGAGCGAGTGTTTTTTTACACCCTACCAGCACTAAACCAACAACAAAAAGTATCAGTAATTTTTTAAACATGTTTATCATTTTACTACGTGAGATCATACTTTAAAATTTGGCTCTGATTCCGATATTGTAATTCCTGAACTGAGGTGTACTGGCAACTGACAACTCGAGAATTTTCCGGTTTTGCGAGAACGTATACAAATTGGCACCTGAAACGTACACTACCAGATCCTTTACAAATGCGCTACGTAATATTCTATTAGAAAAATTGTAAGTAAGCTGCACTTTGCTCAGGTTAAACCGGTCAGTTTTATACAACCAAAAATCGGAATTGCGAAAATTGTTGTTATTCTGCTGTGAGCTGAGGCGGGGATAAGTGGCAGTGGCTTTTGTAGCTTCTGTCCACCTGTTCTGTACAACTTCGGAATATTTAAGATCACCGCTTACCCAATAGTAATTGTTATTGGTAATACCATTAGCCCCGTTGTTTCCTGTACCCAGCACAAACAGGCTGAAGTTTTTATATCCAACGGTGAAGTTGATTCCGTAAGTAAAAGGCGCAATGTAACGACCGATCATTATTTCGTCTCTGCCATCAATCACGTTATCACCGTTTTGATCTACGTATTTAATATCGCCTGGTTTTACTTCACTGAACAATTGTCGTGGGCTGCTGTTGATATCGTTTTGATCCATAAAGAAGCCATCATTCACTAGACCAAATATGGCATCAGCAGGTTTACCGGTTCTGTTTTGATAATCATCCAGAAACAGTTCATCACGTTTTGTAACTTTTGATTGTGAGTAAGTAGCGACAGCTCCAACATTCAATTGAACATCTCCAAACTTCTTATCAACATTCAGCATCAAATCAAAACCGGTACGTTGATTTGTATTGTAGTTGGTATAAGGGATGAACGTGCTGAAATAGTTTGGATACTGTGAAAAACGCTGTGTAAGAAGACCAGCCATTTGTGTCCTGAAAAAAGTTGTTTGAAAAGTCAGCAGATTATTAAACAAAGCTCCTTCCAAACTTGCATTCAACTCTTTTCGCTGTGGAAATGAAAGATTAGGACTCGCACCAAATCGAGAAGTCGTTGTTTGGTTTTGTCCTGCTACACCATCGTTCCATGTAAAAAATCCACCTCTTTGATAAATATCGTTATACAAATAGTAATCGGCGATATCGAGGTCGGTACTTAGAATACCTGCAGACGCAGACAATTTCAAATAATTTACTGCCTTTGAATTTTTCAGAAAGTTTTCTCCGCTAACTAACCATCCTAAGCTCATGGTTGGAGAAAAACCTGTGCGGTTACCATCCGGTAACTTTGTTGAGTTTACATAAGCTCCGCTAAAATCGGCCCAATACTTATGCTTGTAATTATAACCAACCTGCAAACCGAGATGCGAATTGGTAATTGGCTGATAGATATCATTTACAGTAGTAGATGAGGTATAACCCAACAGCTTCGAAGTAATATTGTGATTACTGTTTATCGTTTTGTCATAGCTTAACCAGGTAGAAAAACCAATGTTCTGTCTTTGCGCAGAGTTATTAATATTCTGCGTACCCGGACGGGCGTCTGCACCAAATCTCTGGCTCGTGCTCAGGGATAATGAATCGGCAGTAGCACTCCAAATAGGGTTATACACTGCGTAGGTGTTGTTGATCGATTGCAGGTAAGAATTTGCATAATCTAAATTGAACAACGTATGAAAAGATAAACCCTTCAACACCGAACCGAGATCAGCATTGATTTCATTTGTTACCTGAAATACACGACTGATATTTATATCATAGCCGGCAACATACAGGTCGGCGATGGGATTCGTTTGAAAACTTTGTAATCCACCCAGTAAGTATTTACCGTCGATCAGGTTACGACTTGCATTTGCAATTCCAAGAGACACTTTATCGTTGGGGGATATCAGATCTATTGGGATAAGCGGAGTAAACCTGTTAGGTAATAATGAAGCAGCATTGCCCCAATAATTACCACGGGCCCGGCGGCTTTCGTTAAAAATCGCTGATACATAAACAGAACTCGAAATCTTATCATTCAGCTTTAAATCGACGTTACCTCTTACATTCAAACGATTGTCATTTTCATTTTTACCTTCGCCGATATTCAGCAAGGTTGTACTGTTTGACCAACCGACATTTGAATAAAACCGTGCATTACTGTTTCCTCCTGAAAATTCAGCATTCGCATTTGTGAAATTCTGATATTTTTTCAGGTACTGTGAGGAATAATAATCTACACTTGGAAAACGAAAAGTATTTCCGGTACGATGATTTTGAATGGTAGTGGCACTATAAAGATCTGCAAGGCCATCATTACGGCGTGCCTCATTATACAATGTCATGTAATCAGCAGAATTCAGGTAGTTAGGAAGTGCACTCGGAGTGGCAACACCTGTGTTTACACGCACGCCGATTTTACGACCATTTGCTACACCCTTCTTTGTCGTAATGAAAATAATGCCTTTCGCTGCCTGGCTACCATAAAGTGCAACAGCGTTTACTCCTTTCAAAACAGAAATCTGTTCTACCTCGTTAAGAGTGATATCGCTAAATTCACGGCGTACACCATCAATCATTACAATCGCATTCTCCAATCCCCAAATATTATTACTCCATAATAAACCGGCTACCCTTCCATTCATACCACCTTCAACGTTAAGGTTAAAGTCCCGATCAATATATGAATCCGGGTTTAAAATGCTGATAGCACCTGACACATCCTGTTTCTGAATCTTCCTGAAAGGAAGGTAAACTTCTTCCTGCGATCCATTTTCTACTGCAAGGCTGATGCTTGCCGGTATTGCCGTAGCTCTCAATGTTTGAATTCTGAAACCCTTGGCGGTTAACACCAGCACAGAATTTGCAGGTACTGTAATCGAAAATTTTCCGGCATTATCCGTATAAGCTACGGTTTTGCCCTCGTTACCTGACACCAGTACTCCGGAAACGGGCTTACCCTTATCATCGTAAACAACTGACGTGATGTTAACCTGGGGAACATCCTGCGCTTTTAACTTAAGGGTAAAGCAAGAGACAATCGCACAGAGTACCACGCATATTTTAATATACTTCATTAACTAGTTTTTAAGGCTTAAAGAGTTTCGTTTGTGCTTAATCGATATCAATCTTTGAATTGTTCCTGTTATCAACAGATGTTCATTACCATCCCGGATTTTGTCCGAAGGTTGGATAAAGATTCACCTGGCTTGTTGGTAAAGGCAGCCAATTGTGTTTCTTTTCAAACACTCTTGTTACAACAACTCTCTCTCTCAGATTAATCGGTTTACCGTTTGAACCACGGTCAAAATCGATAACAGTTTTTTCAACATATTTTTTCTGATCAGCAATCATCCATCGACGAAGGTCGTGCCAACGCAAACCTTCGAAGGCGAGTTCAACTGCTCTCTCTCTCATTAGTTCACTCATAAAAGCATCCTTAGAGCCGAGGAACCTGGCATCTACAGGAGGCACACCTGCTCTTCCCCTTATGGTGTTTACAGCGCTTTCCGCTGTTAAACTTCCAGGGTGACTGCTTTGAGGTGTTCCGTATCCATGCAATACCGACTCAGCATACATGAGATAAACATCTGCTAAACGCAGATAAGGAATTACAATATTGATATTGTTCCACTCATTGTCTGTGTTGTTACAACCGTCTGTTACAAACTTGCGAACAAGATATCCGCTACGGCTCGCTGTATTATCAAGACGCAGGTTTCCTCCGTTAAAAAGATTGGCAAAACGATAGGCAGCATTTGCAGTACCACGAATTAACCGTACTCCATCATATGTAATTGATTTGTAAAAACGAGGATCACGACCCGTCCAAGGATCAGCTATATCATAGCCAGATCCTGTTGCATCGATTGGGAGACCATTGGCCATTCCAAAATAATTTACATAGTTCGCTGCCGGTGATGAAATACCTGCTTCACCGCCTAATGGTGGCGGTATAAACATGTTCACTAAAGACCAGCGTGATTTCCATCCCACATAGGTTGGAGGGCCAAAGATTACCTCTGGGTAACCCGGATGTTTTGAGTAGTTGGAGATAGTAAACCAGTTTTCACTGTATTTATCCCAAGGCAATAATTTATGATAGGATTCACCAGTCTCTGACATTTTGATTACTCTCGCAAATGCATCTGCTGCCTGCTTACACAATTCCACATCGTAACCGGCATTTCCTGTAGATGACTGATTCATCATTGGGCTTGCAGCATAAAGCAGATTTTTACCTTTAAAGCCCAGTGCCATTGACTTTGTTACACGTTGTTGGTTATTACCCATTGTTGCCTGCCCTACCGGAGAATTATCCCAATTGCTTGGCAATAAAGCTGCAGCTTCCTCAAAGTCTTTCGCTGCTTTAAGAGCTGTTTCCCGATAGGTTAATCTCGGTAATTCAAGCCTTGCTGAACTGGATAACACAGTATCGATATAAGGTAATCCACCCCAGAAACTCATTAATTGAAAATGGAAAAAACCACGGAAAAACAATAACTGTCCTCTTATTACATCTTTTTCATTTTGCGTTGCATTACTCAGCATATCCAGATTGGCCAGCCCAAGATTCGCTTTACGTATACCATACCAGGCTAATGGCCACAGTCCTTTGTCATGACATTCATTTGGATTGGTGCTGGCGCCTCTGTCGTCGAGCCAACTGTTATCCCAGCCACCTCCGCCGGATTGCCAAGCCCGGTAATTACCATTATCAAATTCTGAACTGAGCCTGTAATTGGCGTTTGTGGTTGACAAAATATCATCCCCCATATTCCATTCACTGTTCCATGTAGATTTAGACATGTCAGGCAAACAGGAATATAACTCTTCGGTAAAACCCTGAAAGCTTCGGAAACTGGTAAACACGTCTTTCTCTGAGATGTTTGCATCCAGTGGCCGGTCGAGGTATTTTTTACAAGACGGTAATCCAAACACTATAAGTATAATACTTGTAGCTAAGGCTAATTTTACAGAATTATTCATAATCATAGTATTTATCAATTATAAACTGAGGTTAATTCCAAAGTTGATCCTGCGAACGGTTGGATATGCACCCTGACCGGAAAAATTGCTTGAACCAACATTTGCTTCACGATCGTCGGGCATCTTACTCCAAAAAAGAAGGTTGTTACCATTTACATAAAGACGCATTGATTGAATACCCGCCTTTGTTAACCATAATGGGTCTAACGTGTAAGATATTTCCGCTGTTTTTAAACGAACATAAGAACCATCGTAGTTGAAGAAATCACCATAGCTATATAAACGTGACTTCCAACGGGGAAGTGGTGAAGCGGCATCTGTATTCTCTTTCGTCCAATAATCTCCTTGCTTGAAAACTGAGTTCAGATTTGCAGCGAAGTTTGTTTGCGCAAGATTCCTTGTTACATTATTTACTGCATAGAACTGAACGAAAATTGAGAAACGTTTGTAATCAAATCCCACGCTGCCAGTGTATGTATTTTGAGGTCTTTCCGGATATGCATATGGTACATTATCAAAGTTGTTAATTACACCATCACCATTGAAATCAATCAGATTAAAGTTGCCTGGCAATTTATTATTATCGTTTTGATCCACAACACTGCTACCGTAAACCTCATCCCAGGTATTGTAATAACCTGAACGCAATTGCGATCTGTACTGGCCGATCTGGTAACCCGCCTGCTTTAAATAATCATCCAATAATTGAGGATCATCCCGATCGATAATTTCATCTTTTGCATGCGTCAACGCCAGATTTCCCCATAAACGCATTTCTCTTTTTCTGCCGAAATTTTTATTGAATTTCAGTTCAATTTCATATCCCTGTACGATTGTTTTACCCAGGTTAGACGTTGGTGGAGTACCGCCGAAATAAGCAGGTACCGCTCTTTGATTTCCGGCTACCAACACATCGGTTCTTTGATCTCTGTAAACCTCGAAAGTACCTTCAATGAGTCCTCTGAATAATGAGAAATCTAAACCAATATTGGCCTTGGCCACAGTTTCCCAATGTATATCCGGGTTCCCAATTGTACTTTCTCTGAACCATACATACGGACTGTTTGCATTATTATCGCCCATGCGTGATTGACCTCCGAAGGCCCACTGCGTTAGATAAAGATAATTTCCACCGATGGCGTCATTACCTACCAGACCATATGAACCACGGATTTTCAACGTGGATACCCAAGGCAATCTGTCCATGAATTTTTCATTCGTCAATGTCCAACCTACTGCGGCAGAAGGGAAAAAGTCGAACCTGTAATCCGGACCAAATCTTTGTGAACCATTGTAGGCTCCATTGATCTCAGCAAAGTATCTGTTTGCAAAATTGTATGTGCTTCTAAACACCCAGTCTTCACGAAACTCAGGAAACGAGCTGCCCTGTGCATTTTCATTGCGCATAAACAAGCCCATGGTTGTGATATTATGACGTCCTATTTTAGCCGAATGATTCAGTTGTAACTGATACACACGCCTTCTTCTTGTTTGTCCGTTCTGGAATGCATCGGGACGTACTGACCATTGCGGTACTATATAGTCGAACTGGTTAGGACCTGCTGTATTTCTGTATTGCACTCTTCCATCAGGAGCAATCCATTTAACAATCGAACTTCCGTCGTCAAATTGACCACCCTGTGCAACGAATGTGTTATCCAGAGAATATGTGCCTCTGAAGGACAGATTTTTTACCAACATACCTAAATCCTGCGCCAGTATAAAATCGGTTGTCATCTGGGTAGTCTTCGTATTTCTTACCCCGTTATTTGAGAGAATTTGAGCCGGGTTATTGGTTGACACCGGATCAAGCGGATAGTAACCGAAGGATCCATCACTATACTGCGGATAAAAAAGATCAGGTGCAAGACCATAAATTCCCTGGTACCAGGAATATTCAAAACCACTCCAGGTATCCTGTCTTTTTCCATAAAGTGTGGAAATGTTAGTTGAGAGTGTTGTGCTTTTTGTTAGTTTGAAATCAAGGTTTGCACGAATATTTAACCTGTCATAAAAAAATCCCGGCTTGTAACCTTTACCATTGTTCGGAATTTTCATGATGTCGCCTTCGTGAAGGAAATCTACGGAGGTAAAATATTTTACAAAACTTGATCCGCCTGAAATATTGATGTTGGCATTTTGTGCCATCGCCATTTTCTTCAATGACTCAGCCTGCCAGTCAATATTTGGATATTGCTGTGCCTCTTGTGCATTTGCAGGGTTACGATATTTTTCAATAATTGCTTGTGGTGTATAATCCTGCCATGATGCCGGACTCACGGCCAACTCCCGTTCGATCGCCATATTTCTGATTGTTAATGCATCATATGCGTCGTACTTCTCTGGCAAACGGGAAGGAACTTTCATTGTAGAGTTAACGGTAATATTAATGTTGGCTTTACCTTCCACACCTCTTTTAGTAGTGATAAGAACAACACCGTTTGCACCTTTTACACCAAACACGGCTGTAGCAGATGCATCTTTTAATATTGAAACACTTTCTACTGAACCGATATCAACTCCGGCCATAGGACGTTCAATACCATCCACCAAAATGAGTGGTCCTGCACTGTTCCATGTTCCCTGACCCCGTATAAAAATGAGCGGATCTTCAGCACCCGGCATACCTGTTCCCTGTACAGTTATAACGCCCGGTACATTACCGGTAAGTGCGGCACCTATATTGGATACACCCCCGGCACGCTGAAGTACCTTACCGGTTGTTTGAGTAATAGCGCCTACAACGCTCTCTTTCTTCTGTCGGCCATAACCCACCACAACCACGTCTTCTAATGTAGAGCGGGCAACACTTAACCTGACTTCGATGATACTTTGATCTCCAACATTCACTTCGAGTTCATCCATTCCAACATAACTGATCAAAAGTGTTTTGTCTTTTGATGGAATAGTTATTTTGAAATTACCAGCCGCATCGGTTGTGGTTGCAATAGCAGTACCTTTTACCTTAACGGTAGCCCCGGAAAGGGCAACACCCGAAGAATCTTTAACTGACCCCGAAACCGTTTGAGCACTTACTTGTGCCATAACCGGTAACCCCGCCAATAAAATCCCGAAAAGAGCAAGTGTCAGCTTATGCAGCCAGTTGTTTGCCACGCATTTCATACTTGATTTTTTTAATTTATACAAAGCCTTGATTTTGTCAGTTTTGGAAACATGCCTTGCGGAATGCTTCATGATTATTCGTTTACTTCATCTTCCTGCAACTACTTCAATCGTTTCAAATAAGTAAATCCTTTGTTTATTACTTATGCATTGGGTGTGTTTACATAAGCTTCAGCTAACATGCCTACCGGTTAAATCTTTCTTCTCATTATTTTTCAGATGACTCAACCAGGTGGTTTCTTAAACGTTGCAAATGTTTTTCGTAAGCTTTTTCTTTTCTTCCGTTTGAATCGTTCACCGTTTTGTTCCGTAAATTCTCAAGCATCATCATGCGGCTGAAATAATCAGGATATTGATTCAATAGCATGTTCAATTTCTCTTTATCGTTGCCTGCTTCGCCATTTAACTTTAAACTGTATAATATCCAGAGTCGCTGATCCAAAAACATTACTGTGTAGCTTTATATAAGCATAGACAGCGAAGAATTTAAAATGTACTAAAGACATTTATTTTTTATTTGAAAGAGCTTTTGACGGTCTGAAAAAAAGAGACCATCTATAGAAAAGTTGTCAGCAGCAAACCCGTAATCCGCCTAGTCTGTTTGTACAGGACTACCGCTCCGTATCAAATTTGGAATGACCATACCATATCGGGCAGAAACCGGGTACGACAGAGCATCTCCAATTTTCTTTGTAGCAATTGACATTTGATTACGTACGGTAAAAACAGAAATATTCAATACAGCCGCTACTTCTTTATATTTTAACCCCTCCTCCTTTACTAATTGAAAAACAATTTTACATTGGGTGGGGAGCCCCTGTACCACTTGTTCGATTCCTTTTATCGTTTCATTCGAGATGAATAAATCTTCCGGGCTGTTGAACTCAACAACAGTTTCTATATCTACATCATGCAGCTGAGATGCCGGGTTTCTTGCATTTTTTTCGATATAGTTGAGGGAAAAATTACGGGCTGTGGTATAGAGGTAGGCCTTTAGATTATCGATTTGAAGAAGCTGACTTCTGATCTGCCATAATTTAATAAATACGTCGGAGACAATTTCTTCTGCGCCTTCCCGTGATTTGACGAGGGTATAAGAAAATCGATGAAGTCCATCAAACAAGAGCATATACAGTTCCTTATATGCACGCATGTCCTCATGTACGGCAATTTGGCGTTGCAAATCTTTAACTACTTCCATATGGCAATTAGTAATGGTAAACTTGAATCACATGCAATGTCATCACGAAGACTTTCTCTTGATGTTCAAAGCAGCTGGCTCAACTTTTAATGTTTGGTTATCTACACAATCGTTCGAATGCCGGATAAAACATGGCTGGCGAGGGTTCAAATCTTTATTTTGTCAACCTTGCTTTTGCCCGAATACAGCCGGGTAACACTTCAAATTTTTTTCAGCAATTCAATTAAAAAAATCATCCGTGCTAAAAACTCTTCTTGTGTATCCAAAACTAATTTTTGAATCCTCTAAGGGCTGGCTCATTTGTTGAAACTTATAGAACAAATGTTCAATTTCGATTTTATGCAACCGATTAGATTGATTGATATTCAATCAGTTGTATTTTTACCTATTTTTAGAACAATGCGCAACTTTAGAAAACAAGTTTTACTTTAGCAGTTGTGATCACTTTTTTGTTTTGAATAGAAAATGGCCGTGTGAGGATGAGTTTTACTTTCTGTTTTGTAGAAGTTTTGTGTGCACCAGAATGAGTTCTTTTTTAAAGTTTTAGGGAAAGCAGCCTTTTGAGTAAACAGTAAATCTTTCGAATCAACTAACGGAACAGGTTTTCAAGTAGTCCTTCAAAACAAATGATCGCATTTTAATTTAACTGAAGAGTTGTAGTTCAATTAATGCAGTATTGTGTAACATTTAAAGCAATTGCCTGACGGCCCAAATGTCAAAGAATACATCTCTTTTACTTTTCTGCTTATGTTTCTTCGCCTGGTTGCCGACAGCCACTGCCCAAGAGGATATAAATTTCACTTCCCTAACCACCAAAGACGGGCTGTCGTCAAATAATGTAAACGCAATTCTTCGAGACAGGTATGGGTTTATGTGGTTTGCCACCGACGATGGATTGGACAGATTTGATGGCGCCAATTTTAAGGTTTACCGTAACATACCCATGGATTCTACCAGTTTGCAAGCCAATGAAATTTTATCGCTCCATGAGGACAAAGACGGTAATTTATGGGTTGGTACAAGCGGCGGCTCTCTAAGTTTATACGATCGAAAAAAAGATCACTTCATTAATTTTCCGACTAATTACCTGGGCAAAAATGCCATTCGAAATAATGTAATACCAAGTATCTGCACCGACTTCCAGGGAAAATTATGGATCGGTCATTACGAGGGTATAAGTATAATGGATAAAAAAAAGCAACGTATTTCCGATTTCAGCACCGGTAACCGCTCCCGTTTTACAAAAAACTGCAATGTACTTTTTGAAGACAGCAAACACAGAATGTGGATTGGAAGTTCTGAAGGCTTGTTTCTATATGTACCGGAAACAAACGCTCTCAGTCAATTCGTTTATTCTGCAAATGATCCAACAAGTTTAAGTAACAACCTCGTGCTCAGCATAACGGAAGACAAAGATGGAACGATATGGATCGGCACACACGACGGGTTAAATATCTTAGCTGAGAATGGTAAAGAATTTATCAGATTCAGGCATACCGAAGGAAATCAACAAACACTCAACGGCAACGTCATTTATTCGCTTGTTGCTGATGATTCAAATAAACTGTGGATCGGTACATCAAAGGGGCTGAACATTCTGGATCTGAAAACAAAACGCATTACAGGTTATACGTTTGATCCACGAAATACAAATAGTCTTTCAGGCAATAGTATTCGTTGTGTTTACCTTTCCAAAGAAGGTATTTGCTGGATCGGTACGTTTTTAAGCGGTATCAGCAAGTATGATAAAAATCTTACCCTGTTTAATTTGGTACAAAGCAACCCTTTCGACAAACAAGGGTTGAACGCTTCCATTGTTACATCGTTCGCAGAAGCTAAAGATGGGAAGGTTTTTATTGGCACAGACGAAGGAGGGCTTAGCTTGTTTGATCCGAAAACAAAATTATTTCAGCAGATCAATATTAAATCCAGTCGCCCCGGAGGCAACCGGCTTGCGATCATGACTTTGACAATGTCAAGGAATCATCAACTGTTGATCGGAACCTATGGTGACGGTTATTTTGTGTACGATCCTTCAACAGGTAAGTATGAACAGTTGCTTCGGGGACCAAAACCGACAGACATTAATTCCAATCAGATCTATTGTATTAAAGAGGACAAAACAGGAAACCAATGGATCGGGACTAACGGAAATGGCATTGTGGTTTTAACGAAAGATAATAAGGCGTTATTCAAATTTACGCCTAACCCCACTTTGCCGAATGATATTAAATTGCCCGTCAACGGATATATTCGTGACATTCTGGAAGCTAAAAATGGTGATATGTGGATTGCCACGCATGGTGGAGGAGTCGCCGTTTATAATCCTATGTCTCAAAAATTTACGATTTACACAACTTTTAATGGAAAATTGCCGAACGACAAGGTGCTGACCTTATTGGAAGACAGGAAAGGAAATATTTGGGCCGGTACGTTAGGCGGAGGCTTGGGATTATTTAACCGGAAAACAAGCGAGTTCATTTCTTACTCCGAAAAAGAAGGACTCAACAACAATAATGTCTACAAAATTCTTGAAGATAACAACGGGCTTCTTTGGATCAGTACAAACAAAGGGCTCAGCAGCTTTGATACAGACAGTAAAAAGATCAACAACTATAATCATCATAACGGCATTCAAAACAATACGTTTATTCGTGGATCAGGCTTACGATTACGAAGCGGTGATTTGTTTTTTGGAGGCCACGAAGGTTTCAACTACTTCAATCCTGCAAACCTTAAACGGAATGAAATTGTACCGCCTGTGATCATTACCGACCTGAAAATTTCTAATACGTCGGTAGTTCCCTCCGAAGATGGACCCATACAGGAAAATATTATCACTGCTGCAGTAATAAATCTCAAGTACAAGCAAAACTTTGCCTTAAATTTTGTGGGCTTAAACTATACGGCTCCTGAACAAAACCAGTATGAATACAAACTGGAAGGTTTTGACAGGGACTGGATCAATATTGGCAACGCTTCAACCGTATCGTATACAAATATATCTCCCGGTAATTATGTTTTTCGTGTAAGAGCAAGCAATAACAATGGCGTCTGGAATACACAGGGAGCGTCTATAAAGATCAATGTACAACCTCCTTTCTGGCGCACCATTTATGCCTATCTGTTGTATGCGTTGATCATTATTGCTGCACTTACCTATTTCCGTCACAGAAGTATTGAAAAAATAAGACGTAAGTATATACTTGAGCAGGAACGGTTTCATGCAGAGCAGGAACGTAAAGAAGCTGAACGAATTCATGAACTGGATCAATTAAAACTTAAATTTCTAACCAATCTAAGTCATGAATTCCGTACGCCTATTTCGTTGATACTTGGCCCTGTTGACAGCCTTATTAAAGAGGAAAAAAACAACGCTTTCAAGGTTCAACTGAATATGATCAAGCGTAATGGTAAACGATTGTTGAACCTGGTAAACCAACTGCTCGATTTCCGTAAAATGGAAGAACAGGAATTGAAATTGCAGGTAAAAGAAGGTGACCTTATTTTCTTTGCGAAGGATGTTTTTGATTCGTTCCAGGACTTATCTGAAAGAAAGAAAATTAGTTTTTCATTTACTTGCAGCATCGAAAAATTCAATACCTTATTTGATCACGATAAAGTTGAACGTATACTCTTCAATCTTTTATCCAATGCATTCAAATTTACATTTGAAGGGGGAAGCATCTTTTTTGAGATTGAAAAGAGGAATAGCACCACTACCGACCAGGTGGAATGGATAGCGATGAAAATTCAAGATTCAGGGATTGGAATTCCACCGGACAAACAAGAAATTATTTTCGAACGCTTTTTTCAGAATACAACGGCTGAATCAATATTGAACCAAGGTTCCGGAATTGGGCTTGCAATTACCAGAGAATTTGTAAAAATGCATGGCGGCAGAATTGAAGTGGAAAGTGAGGTTGGAAAAGGAAGTACATTCACCATACATCTTCCCTTTACGGAGTTGCAAACAACAAACCAACAGGTGGTTCGACCAACTGAAACAGAGTCAGAATTTGCAGAGCCTGTCATAGTTGAAGAAGCAATAAAGGAATATGCTGAAGACAATACAACGTCAATCATACCGTCACTTTTATTGGTGGAAGACAATGATGATTTCCGTTTTTATCTCAAAGAAAACCTTCGTTTGCAGTATAAAGTTTTTGAAGCTACCAACGGATTAGAAGGTTGGCAAAAAGCTCTGTCCGTGCACCCAAGTTTGATTGTAAGTGATATTAATATGCCATACATGGACGGCATTCAACTATGCAAAAAAATTAAAGAAGATAAAAGAACCAGCCACATACCGGTCATTCTGTTAACTGCTTTAACCGATGAAAAAAATCAAATCGAAGGTTTGAAAACCGGAGCCAACGACTACATCACAAAGCCATTCAACTTTGAAGTGCTTATAGCCAAGGTAAAAAATATTTTAGTACTGAATGATACACTAAAGAATACCTATACAAAAAGAGTTGAGGTGTTAACTCCCAAAGTAAAAGCGGAATCATACAATGATAAACTAATTAAAAAAATTGTACTTTATATCGAGGAAAATCTTACAGATACGCAGTTGTCTGTAGAAACCTTAAGCCGGCATGTGGGCATGAGCCGAGGTACACTTTATAATAAATTACTTGAGTTAACAGGTCAAACACCCGTAGAATTTATTCGTTCAGTTAAACTTGACAAAGCTGCCGAGCTCTTAGAAAATAATGAGCTCACCATTGCAGAAGTAGCCTACTCGGCAGGGTTCTCCACTCCGAATTATTTTGCAAAGTCATTTAAGGCAAAATTTAATATGCTGCCTTCTGAGTATTTAAACAAGATGAGAAAATCTAATCAGGACGGAGATAAAAAGTGAATGCCGTAATACAAAGTTAGAATCCGATCATCACAGAAAATTATTAAAAAAGGGACAATAACGAATAACATACCTCTATCAGCCTGAACTAATAGTGAGATATCAAATGCTATTCATTTCAACCTGAATTTCATAGTTTTCGAAACTCGGCAAATCGATACCAGAGTGATTCGCTCCACGCTACTCCCGGGCATATACAAAAGCCCCGATCATATAATCGGGGCTTTTGTATATGCGGAGTTGTATTTGTTTGTTGATTATAAGCGGATACCCACGCTTGCAGTTACATAAAACCGATTGCGTCCATATTCACCGTTCGAAGTAATGAGGTTTTGCGGAATCACATAAGATGGACTCAAAACTGCATTGAACTTTCCCCACACCAATACAAGTGGCATTGTGTATTCATAAGCAAGGATGGAAAATGTATTTACATTCCTGGTTTCAGTTACCGTTTGAGGCGGGCCAACCGGCAAACCTCCTACTGTGCCGTTTTGCTTTTTCTGATATGTTTCGCTAAAGCGTTGCGTGCCGCCGTAAGCTGTTATAGTTGGATTGATGGCAAATGCTTTTGCCTCTCCTTCTTTTAATGGTATAATGAATAAATGATCAAGTCCTGCTGTTGCACCGACATCAGTATTGTTGCTGAACTTAAGATCCGCACCAAGATTTATATTGACAATTTTATTTTGAAGGGACGTATTAATTCCTGTTTGGTATTTTAATGCTGATTGCACCAGTACTGATTCTTCTTTATACAGAAACCGTGACACAAACACATTGCCCGAAAATTTATCGCTCTCAGGAAAACGATATCCAAGTTCAACACTTCCACCGGTATATTGAAAAGGCAATGCACTGTTTGCAATAAATATAGCTGCTCCCTGTGCATACAGGCCGTTTTTTAATTGATAACTGACAATAGGTAGTGTTGCATTACTACTCAAACTATCTGTACGGCCAAGAAAATGTACAAGCGACTGATGAGCAATGTTGGCTGTAAACACAGGCTTTCTTGTATCAGCTTTGGCACTGTCACTTTGTGCAGAAATAATTAGCGGACTAACAAACACAAGAAATAAAAACAGTTGTTTATACTTTTTCATGGTTTTACGGTTTGATAAAGGTTTGAAGAAGAAAGTCCCGCCATGGCGGGACTTTCTTTCCCAATCGTCAATACAAAATATTCACCTTACTGACGACCTGTTGAAACTGCTGAGTTACTGTTTACAGATACTTCAGCATTAGCGTTTACTTTTATTTTCTTTACTTTCTTAACTGTAGCTTTTGCATTCTTCTTTGCATCGGCAGCTTTTGTTTCTGCTTTTTCTTTCATTGCATCAGCTTTCGCTTTGGCATCAGTTTTCACTTCTGCATTACCATTAATCTCGCCATTGGCAGATGCATTGTTTGAACTTACTTCACCGTTTGCATTCGCATTGGTATTGCTGCTGATGTTTAAGCCGGGCTTCACATCGTTCCGTAATTCTTTTTCTGTTGTACGGATACCCTGTGCTTCAGCAACTACCATTTCTTTTACTTCAGCAGAAATACCTTTCCCTTGCTCGGGCACATTTGTTTCTGATTTCAAACGTGCATCAACAGCTGTTTCATTTGTTACTTTCGCATTACTGCTTTTTAATGTTGCATTTGCAGCAGCATTTGTTTTTGCAGAAACATTAGCTGTTGTGCGTGTGGCAACATTTGCAGTTGTTTGCACCACTTTACCTGTAGCATTTACCACTCTTGTTGTAGCCTGTGTTGTTTTACTGACTACATCTGCTACTTTACTTGTGCTTACAGTTGCTTTTGTAACAGCGCTTGTTGTGCTGTTAAGATTAAGGTTCACCTGTGCAAGAGCAGCGTTTGCAAAAAGCATTACAACTGCCGCGGCTGATAACTGTTTCATCTTGTTCTTCATACTGTTTTGTTTTGATGATTGAATAAGTATAAAAGCTTTGTGAGCTTTTCAACGGATATACAGACAGAGGATATTTTCAGAGGTTTAAATATGTTGATAAAGTTTTTTTTAATCAACACCCACATAAAATCATAAACTGTGCCAAGAGAAAATCTCATCTACTTATCATAAACAATAACATGTAATTCGTATTCAAAATCAATGTATAAGACGTGATTAAAGAAGAATAAAAAAGATAGATACTCTTACACATTATCAGCTTATAAAAAGCTTTTTTGCAGGGTTAAATCCAGAAAAAAATCAATTACGTAAATAAAGGTTTTTTTCGCCCATAATTAGATTTCAAGCATTTCTTATTCATATCACATCGCACTGTCTATTATTATTGAATATGACAAGGCGCAGTATATTTTTAGCCACTCTGCCTAAACTATATTTGTATTTCCCATTTCTCAATGAGCCTAAGCCTGTATCATTAATATGCTAAACTATGATCAAGATCATCTTTCTCACCTATCGCTGTCAGCAGCATGAAAGCCCCTCGCTTTTATTTTCGTATGCAAATAAATTCAAATGAAAAAAATCATCAGTTCCGGTTTTGTTGCAAGCATAGTTTTACTTCTGTTTGCGTATCTGTGTTTATTGGTGATGCCTATCCTGTTACCGAAAGTGGCAGAAGAATATTATAATCCCGCTTTTGTAAATGATGAATCACGCAACCTGCTTTATTATGTTCATCCCGTTTTTTTAGCTTTTGGACTTGCCTGGTTCTGGAACAGGTTTAAAACATTGCTGAAGGGCAATACACTGATGCAGGGTATTGAAATGGCGTTGATCTATGTTGTAATTGCAACAATTCCATCCCTTTTAATTACCTATAGCGCCATTAATGTTTCATTACTCACTATTGGTACATGGTTACTGTACGGTTTTTTCCAGGCATTGATCGCCGGAATTATTTTCTCAAGAATGCATGTTTAGATTCGTTTAAGTATAATTATTGACTTTCGTTTTCTCATGTTTAAGGTTTGACAAAAAAAGAAACCCCTCTGCAAGCAGAGGGGTTTTACACAACTAATAAAAATCAACGATTCTAAAAATTCACCTTACAACTATAAAACAAAGATTCCTCTATGTTGAAACATAGAGCAAATCATTAATCTGGTTTTTTACCATCTAAAAATGTATTGATGGTATTGATTTGTGCCTGGTTATTTTCATCACTCTGTACAGTATAATTGCTGTAGAAATTTTCTGCAGGCGATATTGTATTATACAGTTCTAAATTACGGCGGAGATATGCCGGCACAGTGTCAAACTCATTATTCGGATCGCTGCCATGGATGTTAAACGAGAGGTTTCTCAACTTCTGTAAACGATCGGCTGCTTTTTTCCGTTGCTCTTCTGCCTCATCCGTTACCGGAGGCTCTTCCGAAGAAGCAAGATGAACATTTTGATCGGCCCTAAGCTCTTTCTCCGCCGTTGGTTGTTCTTTTTTCTCCACCAACTGCATGTCGAACGACTCTTCCTCGTCCTTTACAATGTGCAATTGTTGTACTGGAGCTTCAACCGGTTTTTCTTCGGCCTTTATTTCCGGAATGGATTCTTCTTCTGTTTCTACATAAATCATGGTTGGCTTCTTCAGGAAACCACTTGTAGATTTTACTTCCTGTGCCGGCTGTTGCATTACCACTTCTTCTTTCACTTCAGCAACAGGAGCTGTTATTTCAGGCTGCATAGTTTGTACAGGAGCAACAGGCTCTAATACAAATTCGATCTTTTCTGTTTCAACAACCGGTGCTGCTGTCACTTCTACTTTTGCAACAGGTACTTCAGTTGATAAAACTGGCTGCAGGTTTACCTCTTTAGTAACGGCAGGGGCAACATTTTCAACAGGAGCCGGAGCAGGTGCCGGAGTTGGCTTCGGCTCCTCCGCAAAAAGAGCGGGCTGGCTATATGCTTTTTTCTCTGGCTCAGCCAAAGTCATAACGATCTTTTCTGTTTTCGGTTTTACTTCTTCAACAACAGCAGGTTTTTTATCGAATGGATCTTTTGCTTCAAAACCTGTTGCAATCAAAGTAATACCGATCTTATCACCTAACGTACTATCATAGCCTAAACCAAGGATTACATCAGTGTTTTCACCAGCCTGTGATAACAAATGGTTTTGAATGATCTCTACTTCATCCATGGTGAATTCATGATCACCTTCTGCACTGTTGATATTAATAAGGATCCATTTTGCGCCTTTAATATCGTTATCATTCAGCAATGGTGAATTCAATGCTTCTTCAATAGCACGCTGTGCACGGTTATCGCCATTTGCACTGGCATTACCAAGAATAGCCACGCCTCCATTTTTCATTACGGTGCATACATCCGCAAAATCGACATTGATCTGCCCGGTGCTGTTAATAACATCAGTAATACATTTCGCAGCAGTTGCCAATACATTATCTGCCTTTGAAAATGCTTCTTTCATTTTCAGGTTACCAAACTGGTGACGCAGTTTATCATTACTGATCACGAGTAAGGTATCAACATATTCTTTCAAACGGCCAATACCATCTTCTGCCTGTTGAATACGTTTCTTTCCTTCGTAACCAAATGGAGTTGTAACAATACCAACAGTAAGAATGCCAAGATCTTTACAAATTTTTGCAATGATAGGTGCACCACCTGTACCTGTACCACCACCCATACCAGCAGTGATGAACGCCATCTTGGTATTTACTTCCAGCATGGTTTTTAATTCTTCTAAACTTTCTTCAGTTGCCTGCCTTCCAATTTCAGGATTGGCACCTGCACCAAGGCCTTGCGTTAAATGCGGACCTAACTGCACTTTGTTTGGCACCATGCTTTGTGCAATAGCCTGTGCATCTGTATTACAAATAATAAAATTTACTCCTTCAATAACTTGAGCATGCATGTGATTTACTGCATTGCTACCACCGCCACCAACACCAATTACTTTGATGATGGATGACTTTTCCTTTGGCAGATCAAAATGTATCATAACTTTCCGGGTTTGCTGGGTTAGTAAGTTTTTTATTGAAGCCGGTAGCCGATAGTAGTTAGTTGATAGCCCTATACTATTTACTAAGGACTATCGGCTGCAGACTGTATTTAAAGCTTGCGATCTTCTTCTTCGTTAAACAAATCAATCAATCCGTCTTTAATGCTATCCATAAATCCTTTCAGGCTCTTGCGTTTTTTCACACGCACCACATGCGTTTCAGATTGTTCATCGTACACATTCACCACTTCTGCAACCGGCTCTTCTTTTATTTCTATTCCTTTCAGTTTGTTCTGTGTGTTCTCAAATACATTATAGCCTTTCATGATCAAACCAATACAGGTTGAGTACATTGGCTTAGCCAACTCATCAATATGACCGGGGGCTAAATGTTCGTTCGGGAATCCAATACGTGCATTCAATCCTGTTACATATTCTGTTAACTGAATAAGATGCTTCAATTGTGAACCACCACCTGTTAACACGATACCACCATTAAGCATGCGGTTATCTAAACCAACCTGCTTTAAATGATAGGTTACAAAATCCATAATCTCACTCATACGTGCCTGGATGATGTGTGCAAGGTTTTTTACACTGATCTCCTTCGGCGCCATTCCACGAATACCGGGAATGGTGATGAACGCATTTGATTTTGCTTCATCAGCCAACGCACTGCCAAACTGCACTTTCATTTGTTCTGCCTGTGTACGTAATACACCTAATCCCATTTTAATATCGTTGGTAATATTCTCACCACCGAATGGAATAACTGCAGTATGCTTTAAAATACCTTCATAGAAAACTGCAAGATCAGTTGTGCCACCACCAATATCAACAATAGCAACACCTGCTTCAAGATCATGCTCGCACATAACAGCTGCAGCAGATGCCAATGGTTGTAATACAAGATCTCTTACTTTCAAATTGCTCTTCTCAACACTGCGATTAATATTGCGGATCGCATTTTTATCGCCGGTGATGATGTGGAAGTTTGCTCCAACTTTCACGCCACTATAACCAATCGGGTTCGGAATGTTTTGAAAGTTATCCACTGTAAACTCCTGTGGTATCACATCAATGATCTGATCACCTGCAGGAATATATGTTTTGTATTGATCGCCGATGAGCTGATCAATTTCACGTTGCGCAATTTCTTCTTCGTTGTTCTGACGAACAATATCGCCACGTGTTTGCAATGATTTAATGTGATGGCCTGCAATACCAACGTATACTTCGTTGATCTCAAGATTTGGGTTGCTTGCATAGCAATTTTGTAAAGCCTGTTCAATAGCTTTAATCGTTTGATCGATGTTTAACACCATACCGTGTTGTACACCGCTGGAGTTTGCACGACCAAAGCCGAGAATTTCAAGTTTGCCGAATTCATTCTTACGTCCGGCAATAGCAGCGATCTTGGTTGTACCAATATCCAATCCCACGATGATGGGGTTGTTATTGACAGCCGGTGCGCTCATTGCTGTTCCGTTTGTGGGTGATTCCGTTGTCATAGTTGTATGTTGTTTTTTAGTTGTGTGAACTTTTTTTTGTTTTTATAGTTATCAACTGTTGTGCGTGTTTCATCTCCGTTGCGTCGCACTCTTGTACGCCTTTCTTACATTCATCTTCAACCCACCCCTTTCATCATTCCTTAGTGCTACACTCTATCGCCCCTCCCTGGAGGGGATGAACACTCTCATTACTCATCACTCATTCTCTTTCTTCTTCATCACTGCTTTAGGTTGTTTTTTCACAGGTTGGCTCTTCGCCTCATTCAATACACTTTCTTCTTCGGTCTTAGGCTTAGGTTTTTGTTCAGTTGGTTTTGGATTTTGCGCACTGACTTTTACTAGTGTCTTCTCTCCTTCTACCTTGCTGCTTGCAGGGGTAGGGAGTTGGTTCTTCATCGCATTGCGATTTTCATTTGTCTCTGGTTTCACAGTAGCGGACTTTAAAACGGGCTCTGTAGGTGTTGGTGCACTCTTATAGGCCCCGGAGGTAAGCAAACTGTTTGGTTCTTGGTTTATAATTGGTTTTTCAGTTGTCAATGTTGTATCACTGTTAATATAACTTGTATCGATAGCCCTGCTCACTTCATAATTGTTTTGTTCCACCACAAAACTTTTGAACAGGCTTACACTATCTCTTCTTACCGCCACTAATTGTTTATCGTAACGCACATCTAATGCGCTGTAATAATTCCAACCGGTTTTATTCATGATGTTTTTATAGAATAACAGCAAGCGATTAAACTTCTGTTCCATCTTTTCGGTATTGCCAAACTGAATAAGATGATTACCAAGTTTGGGCACCAATTCAAATTCATAGTTGTTGATGTTCACCTGGTCAACCTGCGCCATCCAGAAATCATTCTTCATTAAATAGTGACCCATCTCTTTTACCTGTTCCTGTAACAAACTATCTTTCTTTCTTGAAACTGTTGTTTCATTCGGGAAAGAAGTAAACACAGGCACTCGTGCAACCTGGTCATTTGTGATTGGCAGCTGTTCGCCCATATCATCAATATAAAACGACTGACCATTTACCATAAACACTCTTGCCACTGGTTCACGCTCGGTAATATCAGCATGCAGTACATCATTATTATCAAAGAACAATTCTGCATTACGAATCCAAAGATTACGTTCCAATAATTCTTCGAGCTGTTGCAGATCAAATGTTTTAATAGGTGCCCCTTTCATCAGATCAGGACGACCACCGGAGATCGTATTCAGTATTTGCTTTTTACTCACATACTCCGTTCCATCAACACCTTTGATGGTTACAATAACATCTTTGCAGCGTTTGCCATTTTTGTTACGGGCAGCAGCAACCAGCAGCACAATTGTTGCCGTACAAACCACTGTCCACATAACAGTGAGTACTAACTTTTTCCACGAAAATTTCTTACTGCTCATTATAATTATGCTTCTATCTTCTTTTTTAACTCTTGTAACATCGCATCAATATCTCCTGCACCTGCTGTTACAAATACCACATCTTTATCTACTTTACTCTTTACCTCATTCAACAACTCTTCCTTTGATAATATCTGCTTCTTCTCCAATTTCATCTTGTTTAAGATGAGTTCGCTTGTTACTCCTTCAATCGGTAATTCACGTGCCGGGTAAATCGGCAAGAGAACTACTTCATCAGCCATATCAAGACTTGCCGCAAAACCATCAGCTAAGTCTCTAGTTCTTGTAAACAGGTGTGGTTGAAATACCAGCACCAGTTTTTTATCTGCAAACAAACTTCTTGCACCGGCGATCAATGCCCTCAACTCTTCCGGATGATGTGCATAATCATCTACAAATGCAACCTCACCTTCACCCGGCGCAATCACATATTCAAATCTTCTCTTTACTCCTTTAAATGCAGTTACTGCTTCTTTAATTTTTTTATCATCTATCTTCAACACATGTGCTACCGCAATAGCGGCTAATGCATTTTCAACATTGTGCAAGCCGCCAACATTCAACAACACATCTTTCAATATCCAATCACCAAATACCACATCAAAGACATAACTGCCGTTTTGTACTTTCAGATTCAGCGAGTGTACAGTTGCATTTGTATCATTGAGATGATAAGTGATGTGATTCTCTGCAACCAGATCATTGTATCGTTTCAATCCATGCTTACTGATGAGCCATCCACCGGGTTTAATTTTTCTTGTAAACTCAATGAATGCTTCTTCCATTGCTTCAGCAGTTCCGTAGATATCTAAATGATCTGCATCCATTGCAGTGATCACTGCGATATCCGGGCTCAGCTTATGAAATGAACGATCATATTCATCTGCTTCCACCACACACACATTGTTATCACTTGCCCAGAAGTTGCGGTTGTAATTCACGGCAATACCGCCGAGAAAAGCATTACAACCAAATCCACTGTGGCGCAACAAATGGCCCGTTATGGTACTGATGGTTGTTTTACCATGTGTACCTGCTACACAGATATTCAAAGAACTTTGCGTAATGATCTGCAACACATCACTCCTCTTTACTACACTGTACCCATTCTGTAAATAATACTGGTACTCTTTATGCTCCTTAGGAATAGCCGGTGTATAAATCACCAATTGTACATCCTTCGGAATACGATCAACATCTTCACTATAATTCACTTCAATTCCTTCTACTTCCAGTTGCGATGTAAGCGGTGTAACCGTTTTATCGTAACCACTCACCTTCACTCCCTTTTCATTAAAGAACCTTGCCAGTGCACTCATGCCAATGCCACCTATTCCTACGAAGTACACTGCTTTTATATCGTTCAACTGAATCATTTCTTTATCAACTTCAATACTTCTGATGCAATCACTGTATCAGCATTTGCCACACCCAGCTTTGCAATATGTTGTTTCAATTCGTTTTGCATTGCTTCATCTTTTGCCAATGCAATGATGCTGCTCACTAATTTTTCTCTTGCTTCACTGTCCTTCACCATCAGCCCAGCATGTTTCGTAACCAAATGTTTAGCGTTTACCGTTTGATGATCTTCTGCTGCATGCGGATAAGGAACAAACACAGCCGGCTTTGCCACCAAACATATCTCAGCAATGGCCATGGCACCTGCTCTCGAAATCACTACATCAGCTGCAGAGTAAGCATGTTCCATTTGACTGATAAACTCATTCACCCACACATGGTATTTCCCTTCTGCTCTTGCCTTTGCTTTGTCGGCATATATTTTTCCTGTTTGCCAAATGAGTTGCAGGTTATTCTTTTCAAATTCATCAAGGCCTGCATCAATCGCTTCGTTAATACTCTTTGCACCCAGGCTTCCACCCACCACCAGCACCGTTTTCTTTGTTGTTTCCAAACCAAAGTATTTCAAACCTTCTTCCTTCGTTATAGTAGATAGCGAAATAGAAGCACGAACAGGATTACCCGTGATCATGATCTTTTGCGCAGGAAAAAACTTCTCCATCCCATCGCTGGCTACAAATACTTTTGTTGCTTTCTTTCCTAACATAATATTTGCTTTTCCTGCAAACGAGTTGCTTTCATGAATAAAGGATGCAATGCCTTTACTCTGTGCAAAACGCAACACCGGAAAACTGGAATAGCCGCCAACTCCTATCACTGCGTCTGGTTTAAATTGGTTGATGATCGACCGCACCTGAACAAAACTTCGTATCAACTTAAACGGCAAACCCACATTTTTTATCAAAGAACTTCTGTTAAAACCTATAATATCTATGCCCTTTATTTCATAACCTGCCTGCGGCACTTTTTCCATTTCCATTCTTCCCTTCGCCCCCACAAACAATATCTCAGCATCGGGCTGTTGTTTTCTGATCGCATTGGCAATTGCAACGGCCGGAAAAATATGCCCGCCTGTGCCTCCTCCCGCAAGTATGATCTTTACACTCATGCCAATTCTTCTTTAACGTTCTCAGCTTTCCCTTCTGCATCTTCCACATTTCTCGCTACACTTAAAATGATACCGATGGACAAACAGGTAAACAGAAAACTACTACCACCCATACTCACCAGTGGAAGTGTTACACCTGTTACAGGAAATAATCCCACATTCACTGCCATATTTGTCATGGCCTGTATCACCAACGTAAAACTCAACGCCAACGCAAGGAATGCACCAAATGCATACGGACATTTTCTAAACAACCGTATACTCCTGAAAAGAAACACCATGTAGATGAACACAATGAATGCTGCACCGATTAATCCATACTCTTCAATGATGATGGCATAGATATAATCAGAATAAGGATGTGGTAAGAAATTGCGCTGCTCACTGTTACCCGGTCCTAATCCAAAAACACCGCCTTTTGCAACAGCGATCTTTGCCTGTTGTACCTGGTAAGGCGCTTCTCCTTTTCCTGCATACATAAAATCCTGCACACGCTTGATCCATGTTGGCACACGACCTGCAGATAAAACAGCAGGCAATTCTTTCATCTTTCCTTCTTCTTTATCATAATAAGCTCCGGCAATAGCAATGAGTATCATCACCGGAACAGCCACTGTTGCAGCAACTATTGCAATGTGTTTGAAACTTACACGACCGATGAACAACAACAACATACTTGTTGCACCCGTAAGCAATGCTGTTGAAAGATTTGCCGGCGCAATTAATCCGCAGATGACCACAATCGGAATCATCATTGGAATAAATCCTTTCTTAAAATCTTTGATGACATGCTGCTTCTTCGATAACAATCTCGACAGGTACATGAACAAAGCCAGCTTGGCAATGTCGGATGTTTGTACGGTGAGATTGATGATTGGCAACTTGATCCAACGGCTGCCATCGTTGATCTTAGTACCAAAGAACAACGTATAAATGAGTAACAGGATGGAGATGTAAAACAACATCTTCGCTACCCTTGAATAAATGGTATAGTTTACTCTATGTGCAAAGTAAACGATGATAATACCCAAGGAAATAAAGGCAATCTGTTTAAAGAGATAAACGTAGGTATTGCCTTTGTATAATTTATAAGCTAATGAGTTGGTGGCGCTGTACACTACCAGTAAACTCACCAGCGACAATACAACCACGATTGCCCAGATCACTTTATCGCCACGGGTTTTATCCCGCAACCCAGCTGTTGAAAATTTAGATGATATGTTTGCGATTTGACTCATTTCGTTTTTCTTCCTCGTATTTCTTACTTCGTACCTCGTAATTCTCTTTACAGATCTCTTACTGCTTGCTTAAACTGGTTTCCTCTGTCTTCGTAATTTTTAAACAGATCGAAGCTGGCGCATGCAGGACTCAGTAATACTGCATCCCCCTTCTCTGCAAAATGATAAGCTGCTCTTACTGCATCTTCCGCACTGGTGGTATTCACGATCAATGAAACCGTATCACCAAATGCTTCGTGAATTTTTCTGTTGTCTAACCCAAGACAAACAATTGCTTTTACTTTTTCCTTCACCAGTTCTTTTAATACTTCGTAATCATTTCCCTTATCAACACCACCAAGAATTAAAATGGTTGGATGCGTCATACTCTCCAGTGCATACCAGGTAGAATTAATGTTGGTTGCTTTACTGTCGTTGATGTATTCAACTCCTTTTACCATTGCCACCATTTCCATTCTGTGCTCAAGGCTTTCGAATGTGGTAACGGCCTCCCTGATCTTTTCTTTGCGAATACCTAAAGTAGCCGCTGCAATACCTGCTGCCATGGTGTTGTACTGGTTGTGTTTACCCTTGATCTTAAAATCGTCTACGCTCATTGTTACTTTGTCGTCGTTCACTGCAATCGTCATGGTGCCGTCTTTGATGAAAGCGCCTTTTTGTGGTTCCTGTTTCATGGTGAATGGTAATGGGGTTGATTGGAGAGTAAGTTTTTTTAAATACTTTGCTGTAACCGGGTCATCGGCACAGTAAATGAAAAAATCGTCTTTCGTTTGGTTATTGGTGATCTTAAATTTTGCGTTGATATAATTTTCGAATTTGTACTCGTACCTGTCTAAATGATCTTCCGTGATGTTTGTAAGCACAGCGATCTCTGCTTTGAATTCTTTAATATCATCGAGCTGAAAACTGCTAAGCTCGGCGATATACACTTCCTTTGGATCGATAGCGACCTGTTTTGCAATGCTGATACCGATGTTGCCAACCAATGCGCAATCCAATCCTGCATGTTTGCAAATGTGATACGCTAATGATGTAGTGGTTGTTTTACCATTGCTTCCGGTAATTGCAACGATCTTGCTGTTACCTTTAAAACGATACGCCAACTCCACTTCACTAATTACAGGAATACCTTGTTTGCGTATCTTCTTCATCATCTCACTTTTCTCTGGAATACCGGGACTCTTTACAATTTCATCTGCACTCAGAATTTTTTCTTCGCTGTGTATGCTCTCTTCAAATTCAATCCCGTATTCTTTCAGTTCTTCTTTGTAAATATTTTTGATAGGTCCAGCATCGCTCACAAATACATCATACCCTTGCTTCTTTGCAAGAATAGCAGCGCCTGCTCCACTTTCGCCGCCACCAAGTATGTAACATTTGTGTGCCATGTTCATTTCAAGTATCCGGTTTCCTGATAAATGTTACCGGTAACCGGATACCGGTAACATTTTCTTTTTTGGTTTTTCTACTTTTCTTATTTCCCAAGAGAAATAAAAAAGGCTCTTCACAAGTATGGGTTAGTACAGGATCTCAGAGGTGCTACATAGATGGTTCTCTTCTAAGTCTTACATAGGATTGGTTGGGTAAGGATTGAAAACCAGGGGTGGTTTTTCAATAACCTCTTTAGCGGATTTTGAGTGTTACAATCGCCAGCACCACACACAGGATCGTTACGATCCAAAAGCGGGTGACGATCTTACTCTCATGAAATCCTTTTTTCTGATAATGATGATGCAGCGGACTCATTAAGAATATCCTCCTGCCTTCACCATATTTTCGCTTTGTGTATTTGAAGTAGCCAACCTGCAGCACCACACTCAGGTTTTCTACTAAAAACACTCCGCAGAAAATGGGTATCAATAATTCTTTTCTTACTAAGAATGCCAATGATGCAATTACACCACCTAACATTAAACTACCGGTATCGCCCATGAACACCTGTGCCGGATAGGAATTGTACCAAAGAAAACCGATACATGCACCAACCATTGCTGCAATGAAAATGGATAACTCACCAATGCCGGGTATATATAAGATGTTGAGATAATCAGCCAGTCGCATGTTGCCACTTGCGTAAGCAAAAATGCCAAGACATATTCCAATCACTGCCGATACGCCCGTTGCCAATCCATCAATGCCATCGGTAATGTTTGCACCGTTTGATACTGCTGTTACAATGAAGATCACGATCAAGACATACAACAACCATGTTGCTCCACGAATAGCTTTGGGTAATAGTTTTGAATAATTGAACTCATGATTTTTTACAAATGGAATAGTGGTAACCGGTTCATTTGCTTTTACCATTGTTCTTTCCTTACCATCGAGCTTCACCACTTTCACATCAGAACCTGCCGGCAATTCAGTTCCTCTA
Source organism: Lacibacter sp. (assembly GCF_035299325.1). GTDB lineage: Bacteria > Bacteroidota > Bacteroidia > Chitinophagales > Chitinophagaceae > Lacibacter. The sequence continues at coordinate 78,083 of NZ_DATGWT010000037.1, forward strand.
AACTCACGATAAGCACTTACTGAATCATTAAACATTAATGTGGTTGCAACTGCAACACCTAATACAACTTGCCCTAATACTTTGAACCAACCTGCTAATCCGTCTTTATCGCCTTTCTTATAATTAACACCTTGCTCCTGAGCCAAACGTTTTGCACGGAGTTTTAAATAATCATCAATAAAACCGATCATACCCATCCATACTGTTGCAAACAACATGAGCAGGATATAGACTTTGCTAACATCAGCTAACAGTAAGGTTGGTACAACAATCGCAAGAATAATGATGAGCCCACCCATTGTTGGTGTGCCTTTCTTTTGTTGTTCACCGGCTAAACCAAGATCACGAACCGTTTCACCAACCTGGCGTTTGCGCAGGTAGTTGATGAGTTTCTTGCCGAACACAGTTGAAATGATCAGTGATAACAATACCGCCAGCATCACCCTGCTGGTGATGAACTGAAACAGATTGTCGCCCGGGAATTTGATCCCGATACTGTTCAACCAATCAAATAAGTTCTTTAACATGTATTCAGTTTTATGGTGAGTGGTGAATGGTCAATGGTGAGTGTTTACTCATCCCTGATTACTCATCACTCATTTTCATCTTTCTAATAATTCAAACATTTGTTCCAATACCTTCTTATCATCAAACTCGTACTTCACTCCTTTAATGTCCTGGTACTTTTCATGTCCTTTGCCGGCAACAAGGATGATGTCTTCATGCCTGGCAAGACTCACAGCAGTTTTAATTGCTTCTTTTCTATCTGCGATTGAAATAAATTTTCTTCTTGCTGCACTGCTCAAACCAAATTCCATATCAGCCAGAATCTCTAATGGATCTTCACTGCGTGGATTATCACTGGTGAAAATCACACGGTCGCTTAATTCGCAAGCCACTTCACCCATCACCGGACGTTTGGTTTTATCTCTATCGCCGCCACAACCAACAACTGTGATGATCTGCTCATGACCTCTTCTTAATTTTTTAATGGTTGCCAATACATTTTGCAATGCATCGGGCGTATGAGCATAATCAACAATACCGAGTATGAGATCCTTTGGCGAGATGAGGTAATCAAATCTTCCTTCCGCACCTGTGATTCCACTCAACACCTGCAACACTTTTAATTTATCTTCCTTCAGACATATAGCTGCTCCATAAACAGCAAGCAAATTGTACGCATTGAATTCGCCGATCAAACGGAAATGAACATCATCATTGTTCACCATCATCTGCAAACCGGTGAGACTGTTCTCCAGGATCTTTCCTTTAAAATCAGCGATATTCTTCAGCCCGTAATACAACTTCTTTGCTTTTGTATTCTGCAACATCACTTCACCTCTTTTATCATCTCTATTACTGATCGCAAACGCATCAGCCCCAAGTCCATCAAAAAAGCTCTTTTTTACTTTGATGTATTCATCAAAAGTTTTGTGATAATCGAGGTGATCGTGCGTGATATTGCTGAACAATGCGCCGGCGAAATGGATACCGGTAATACGATGCTGGTGAATAGCATGACTGCTGCACTCCATAAAAACATAAGTGCAACCGGCATCGTACATCTGTTTTAATAAGCTGTTTAAATTAATTACATCAGGTGTTGTATGTGTTGATGGAAATACTTGATCACCTACGTGATATTCAACTGTTGAAATCAATCCACACCTGTAACCTAAACCACTGAACAGTTTAAATAATAATGTAGCGATGGTTGTTTTTCCATTGGTGCCTGTTACACCAATCACTTTCATTTGCTCACTCACATTTCCAAAGAACTGGTTGGCCATAAAGCCTGCTGCTTCTGCACTGTTGGCAACCTGTATATAGTTTATATCATCATTCAGTTGATCAGGTAACACTTCACACACTACAGCTGTGGCACCTGATTCAATAGCTTTGTTGATAAATTCATGACCATCAACCGACACACCTTTAATGGCAATAAAGCAAGTGCCCGGCTTCACCATACGTGAATCGATCTGCAGATCATTCACATCAACATTGGTTGATCCATGAACACTGCGCAGGTGCACTTTGTATAATATGTCTTTTAATACTGCCATCAGTTGAGATACAACATTATTTCTTGTCCTTTTGCAACAGGTGTGCCTGCTGCTATCGATTGATTATTGATTCTTCCTTTTCCTGTTACTTTTACTTTTACACCTGCTGTTTCCATTACATACAATGCATCTTTCAATCCCATTCCTTTTACATCAGGCACCAGCTTTTCTTTTGCTTCAGCTGACATAGGTTGCACACTATTATTCTTGAGGTAAGATCTGCGCCAGTTACCTGCCAGTTGATCAGCGTAATTAAATCCAAACTGCAAGGCAATCACCTGCAGTTCTTTTTTCATTCCGTTGAATGTGTACAGCATAGAATCAGCAATGGCAGGTAATTGATAAGGTTGCTGTTCCTGGCTGTATTTATAAAGATGGTCAGCAATTTCTCTGAATACGGGAGCTGCCACAGATCCTCCATAGTAGTTAGCTGCATGTGGTTTGTTTTTTACCACCACAATGATGGAATACTTTGGTGCTTCTGCAGGGAAATAACCTGCAAATGCTGATTGATATACTCCATCACGATATTTATACTTTCCATCATTCACTTTTGCTGTACCTGTTTTCCCTGCTGCTTTATAAGGAGCAGTTTCAAATTGTTTCTTTGCCGTACCTTCTGTGCAAACAGCAGCTAAACATTCCTGTAATTGTTTGATGGTTGATTCACTTGCTATTGCTTCATTCAAAACAACAGGTTCATTTTTACGGATCGCTGTTCCGTAACTTTTTATTTCGTTGAGCAGGTAAGGCTTCATCATCTTACCATTGTTGGCAACAGCATTGTACACCATCAGCATCTGTAAAGGCGACACCATCAGCTCATATCCAAAACCCCATGATGCCAATGTTTGCGGATGCCAGTTCTTTGGTTTCACTTTATTGGGATTCCTTATAAGCGGACTGAATTCTTCGTTGAGCTCAATACCTGTTTTTGCAGTAAGATGAAGTGCCTTCAGATGCTTGTAATATTCTTTGGGATCTTTTGTGTAATACTGATAAGCCAGCTTACTCATTGCAACATTCGAACTTTGCGTAAATGCTGCTTTAATACTTGTTACTTCCGGACCATGATGATCATCAACAATTGTTCTTCCATTTAAATTCCAACGACCACCATGGATAGCTATATTGTCATTGATGGTTACATGCTTATCTTCCAATGCAGCAAGAAGTGTTACCAATTTTACTGTTGAACCAGGTTCAGAAGTACGCAATGCATAATTATCTGTTTCGAAATAAGTTCCATCTTTTGTGCGACCCAGATTTGCAATGGCTTTGATCTTTCCTGTTGCCACTTCCATAACAATACAAGTTCCTTCCAATGCTTCATTGGTGGTCATTGTACGCATCAATGCCCGCTCTGTAATATCCTGGATGTTCACATCAAGAGTTGTGTACACATCATCACCATTCTCAGGTTCCACTTCAAAACCTTCTACAGGCATCATTACTCCTCCTGCTACGTAACGCACCAGGCGTTTACCGGTTGTACCACGCAACACACTATCGAATGACCGTTCAAGCCCAACGAGTTTTGAATTTTCACGATACAAACCAATGGTTCGGAAACCAAGCTCACCAAACGGATTAAGACGTTTCGTTTTTACTTCAGCAATAAAACCGCTTTTGTTACGACCTAAGCGCACCAATGGAAACTCACGGAGTTGTTTGTAATCTTCAAAAGATACTTTTTTATGCAGCAGGTAGTAACGTTCTTTCTCTTTATAAGCCTGCGTTAATTCCTTTTTATAAGTAGCAGATGTTTTATCGTTGAACAAACCTGCAAGCGCAATACTTAATGAATCGATATTCTCTTTAAAATTCTTTCCGGCTTTTGCACGCAAACCATCAGCACCAAAATCAATATAGATATCAAATTGCGGTAACGATGTACTGAGCATACTTCCATCTTCACTGTAAATTGTACCACGTTCAGCATCAAGATCAAGAATCTTTGTATGCAGACTATCGCCCATGCTCTTCCAATAACTTCCTTCAATTCGTTGTGTGTAAAAAGCCTTCCCTAAAATGAGGAAGCCAAATACACCCAAGCCGAGAAAGCCAAGGTAAACACGCCACAATATGTCTTTTTTAACTTCCATTAATTGTCTTTCAGTTTTGTGCTGTCAGTTAATTTGATGGGCTGTTGTATATTTTCTTTTAAACCAATTTGCTCAACTGCTTTTGCCACTTCACTCAACCTGTTTTGGAACATGAGTTTTCCGTTGAGTGTTTTGTACTCATACTCCTGTTCTTTTAATTGCCTGGTGGTTTTGTTAATGTTGCGGATGGTGTTATCGGCGTAATGGCCATTGGCGATGTAAATGATCGCCAGCAGGGAGAGAAAGAGAAAGTATGGAACGTTCTTCACGATCCACTGGTAATTCAACCACTTTTTAAAATCGATCTTCGGCTCTTTTACTGCCATTGGTTTGTTTGTAATTTCCTGTGTTCAGTTTGTTTGTTTCTTCAGTTTTTACAAGGGTTAAAGTTTTTCGGCTATTCGTAACCGTGCACTTCTGGATCTTGAGTTCAGTTTCTGCTCTTCAGCCGATGGTTCTATTGGTTTCTTCGAAATGATCTTAAATACCTGTTCTTTTGTTTCCCGTTCAAATGGGTTATACGTTTCCTCTTCAAAACTTCCTTTTTTAAAAAAGTTTTTCACCAGTCTGTCTTCCAACGAATGAAAGGAAATGATAGCCACTCGGGCTTTGGGTTTCAGGATACCGGGCAGTTGCTCTAACAATTCTTTCAACACACCTAATTCATCGTTCACTTCAATACGCAATGCCTGGAACACCTGGGCGAAATATTTATTGGGATTACCCTTTACCACCGGTTGCAATGCCTGTTTCAACTGCTCAATTGTTAGAAATGGATTGGTGTTACGTTGCTGAACGATCGTTGCTGCAAGCGTTTTTGCATTTGTTACCTCACCGTATTGTTCAAACAATTTGTGCAGTTGCTGTTGCGAATAAGTGAGAAGAATAGAAGAAGCTGTTACCGGTTGCGATGGATCCATCCGCATATCGAGCGGGCCATCGAACCTTGTAGAAAAACCTCTTGTACCTTCATCAAACTGGTGACTCGAAACTCCCAGATCGGCTAAAATGCCATCCACTTTTGCAAAACCGTTGAGTTTTAAAAAGCGGGTAAGATGTTTGAAGTTGTGCGGAACAAAAACAATACGCTCATCATCAGGCAGGTTACGTTTGGCATCAGGGTCCTGGTCAAAAGCGACCAACTTCCCGTCTTTACTCAAACGTTTTAAAATCTCCCTGCTGTGACCGCCGCCGCCAAATGTGCAATCAACATAAACACCATCGGGATCTATGTTTAACGCATCTACAGCTTCCATCAACATTACAGGAATGTGATAAACATCCTGTTGCTGATCGACCTTTTGCGGGTCTGCAGCTTGTATTTTTTTCTGTTTCGCCATCTCTTACACCACCGGAGGTTTCACCATCACCTCATTCGCCAGGTTGCTGAAATCGTTGGCTGAAAGGGCTTCAAAGAACTGTTTGTACTTATTACTATCCCATATTTCTATCTTGTTTCCTTTGGCAAACAACACCACATCTTTATCAAGCCCTGCAAATTCTTTCAGTTGAGCGGGCACCAGTAAACGACCTGCAGAATCAAGCTCGATGGTGGTTGCTCCGTTCAAAAAGTAGCGTTGAAATTGCCTTACCTTCGGATCAAAATCGTTTAAAGAACTGATGTGGGCGAAAATGGGTTCCCAGTGTTTGCTGTGGTATAAATTGAGGCATGAATCCAGGCCACGACTGATAACAAACTGGTTGTTCCAGTCTTCCGGAACTTGCTTTTTAAAGCCAGCCGGGAGCAGGAAGCGACCTTTTGAGTCGAGCGTAACCTCATATTCACCCAGAAAACCAATCATTTAAGCGATTTTATTAATAATCCTACACAATTACACACAAAATAACACTTTTTCCCACTTTTGAACCAAAACTGGGAAGTTTTATTTTTTCCACAACTCCCTGAGCCTTACTGGCAAAGGGATTGAGACCTTTAAACCCTCATTTTTGTGAAAAGCGATGTGGATTAGCGTGAATAGCCTGTGGAAAACCAAAGAATCATTGTGAATTAAACAAACTGCCATGACAGGCTACTCGGGTACGCCCCTTATAAAGAAACTTGGAATTACGGATGAGATGAAACTCCTCATCCTTAACCCACCGGGTGGAATTGATGCGTATTGGGAATTGATATCTGCTGATTACCCGGAACAATTATGTGGCACAAAAGAACGGCCTGAGTTTATTCATCTGTTTGCAGCATCGCAAAAAGAATTTCTGAAATTTTACAAGCAAATTGAAAAGCGCCTGAGCGGCAACGTTAGCTTTTGGGTGAGCTGGTATAAAAAGAGTGCGGGCATTGCTACTGACCTCAATGAAGATTGGATACGCCGGTTTGCATTAACACACGATCTTGTTGATGTGAAAGTGTGTGCTGTTACTGAGCAATGGAGTGGTTTGAAATTGGTAATACCAGTTGCGAAAAGACGATGATTATTTCTTCAACGGCAGATCAACCGTAAACGTACTTCCCTTCCCAATTACACTATCGGCTTTTACTTTACCGCCATGTGCTTCCACCATTGTCTTTACATAGCTGAGACCAAGTCCGAAACCTTTTACATTATGTACATTGCCGGTATGTGCACGGTAGAATTTTTCAAACACACGTGCAAGGGTTTCTTTATTCATACCAATACCATGATCTTCTACAGTTATACGAATAAACTTACCCATGTTTTTTGTACTGATGTGCAGTTGAAACGAATCATCTTTTGAATATTTCAGTGCATTATCAACAAGGTTGTTGATGAGATTGGTGAGATGAACTTCATCTGCATCCATCAGATCATTTGTTGCTGAAAGCTGTACATCAACCTTGCCCTGTTTCTCTTCGATCTGGAGTTGAAGATTGGTTAATACATTTCGTATAATGTCATGCACATGCAGCTCACGTAAATTCAACTGCACTTCCTGGCGTTCCATTTGTGCAGCCTGCAGAATTGATTCCACATGTTTATTCATGCGTTTGTTCTCATCCTTGATCATGTTCGTGAAGTATCCAAGCTTTTCAGGATTGCCCAATACTTTTTCATTTTTTAACGCATCAACCGCAAGAGAAATAGTTGCCAATGGAGTTTTCAACTCATGCGTCATGTTGTTAATGAAATCATTCTTCATATCGCCCAATTTCTTTTGCCGCAACAGCGTACGAATAGTGAGGAAGAAGGCAGTAATAATGATGAGTGTAAATAAAATTGATCCGGCAATCATCCAACCCAGCGATTGAAGTACATAACTTTTTACGTCGGGTACCACAATTACAAAAACTTCATCGGGCGCCAAGCTTTCGAGTATACTTCCGCTGCTTGCCACCAACGGATACCATGCTTTTAAATTATGCACTGTATCGGAAGCCATATCCATAAACCGTGGCGACTTTAATTCATAATGACCAAACACATTATCACTTGCCACTGCAAATTCAAACTCCGTGTCTTTTAAATTATTCCGGATAAAAGCTTTTTGAAGTTTTTCCCTGATCTCGTAAATAGTAAACCTGTTTGTAACAGAAAATTGTTTGTAGATATCATAACCATCACCCGGAAACTTCATACCGGGCATGCGGCCAAGATTATTAAACGCATCGCTGCGCTGCACCACCAGCTCCTCACCCACCTGCTGAATAACTGCCGACAGTTTTTCTTTTAGCTGCTCCTCCCGTAGAAAAGCCAGGTTTCTCAACCAAGACACCTGTATATAAATGATCCCCATTAACGACAGTGTGATCAAAGCAATAATGATGGGAAACGTTTTCTTCATGCGTATTGTTTACGGTTGTGCATTCACCCTTTTTGGGCTATCTGCAAAAATACCTGTGAAAGTAACAGGAAATCATCTATTTCTAAACACCTGTTTCTTTTAACGAGGCTTTGACAGAACATGTGCGAAAAAATGGAAAATTGAAAATTCCGCTGTAAATTAAGTGTATGATTGAACCGGCTAGTGGCATATTACTGATATCTGATCCATTTTTAAAGGACCCGAATTTTATGCGGACCGTTGTTTTGCTATGCGAGCATGATGAAGCAGGAAGTTTTGGGTTGGTGATCAACCGCACATTTGAGCAAACACTCAACGAATTAATCTCCGATCTTGAAGGATATACTGTACCTGTTTATTATGGCGGACCTGTGCAAATGGATACATTGCATTTTTTACATCAACTTCCCGATGAAATACCCGGTGGTCAGGAAATAACAAAAGGCATTTTTTGGGGTGGTGATTTTGATATCGTGCTGAGTAAACTGAAAAACGAAACGCTTGACCTCAACAAAATACGTTTTTACCTTGGTTACAGTGGCTGGAGCAATGGCCAGCTGAAAGATGAAATGAAAGAAAAGAGCTGGCTAACGGTGAACGCCAGTCGCAATATCGTTTTTCATAACCAAACAGACAGTATCTGGAAGGAAGCTGTTAAATCAATGGGCGGCGAATACACTCAAATCATAAACTATCCTATTGATCCGCAATTAAATTGATGTTTCAATAAATACTGCAATCATTTGCCCTGTTGTCGATGAAAATTACTTCTTGATCAAAATTCAGTTTACCCAATAACCGCTTTCTTAAAACCCTCGTATATCAACTAAAAATTGTCAAAAAAATAGTGCTTGACATCAGCCTTCTAGTCAAAGTAGGCAAAAGAAATCACAGGCCGGTATGTACGGCTCAATTATTGATACAAATTATTCAATTGTGCATGCAAAGCGGGGTGAAGAAAATAACATACCGTTCATACAACAGGCACCTTGAAAAACAAAAGTATAGTGTATGTTGGCGTTAATTAAAAAATCAGACGAGTGTTGAGGCTTACTATATTTCGGTATAGAATGCTGTTAATAAAACTTATATGAAACAAAAAGCTGTAATTGTATTTGTGAAAAATCCGGAACCCGGAAAGGTAAAAACAAAGTTGGCAAAAGATATTGGCAATGCTGCAGCAGCAGATGCTTATAAACAATTACTGCAACATACCCATGATTTGTTACTGAAAGTAGATGCAGATAAATTTGTTTTCTATTTAGAAGATTTAAACCGTCTTGATCTTTGGGAAAATACTCTTTTCTATAAACAAATACAGCATGGAGAAAATTTTGGAGAACGGATGCAGCATGCGTTTGCTTTCATATTTCAGTTGCAATATGAAAAGGTCTTGATGATCCATAGCGACTCCCCACAACTTTCTTCTCATCATTTGCAAGAAGCATTTGATCTGCTAAAAACACATGATGTATGTATTGGGCCAAATATGAATGGAGCCTATTATTTGCTTGGTCTTCGTTCCCTCTTCACTCCTTTCTTTATTAACAAGGAATGGAACAGTCAAACAGTTTACAACAGTACATTAAAGGATGCGGAAGCAGCAGGTTTAACTGTTGCAACAGTTGATCAATTAAGAGTTGTGGATACAGTGAGCGACTGGCTTGATCTAAAACACTTGCTGAACGACCAGAAAATTTCGCCGTTAGCAAAATAAATACTTGCGGTTTTTCAATTTAGCCTCAGTTCTACGTCTACACCTTAACCCTGGAGAAACTTAAACTCTTCACCATCCAGTTGGGTAATGGCTTTTCAGGCTTCCTGTTTTTTAAATCCAAATACCAACCGATCTTTTTAAGAATGGGTACACGATGTGTTTCTACATATTCGATCCATGTACCATCAGGGTCTTCGTTGTAAGAGAAATGACCTGCAGCTTCACCCATGTCGAAACTATTGGCGCTGTCAACTGTAAATGGAAAACCATTTTCGTTGCAAATTCGTTCGTGCTCTTCGTAACCATTAATATCGAAGCATACATGAATATATCCTTGATCGCCCCAGTAACGGTTTTCAAAAATTTTCTTCGGTGTACGATCAGTCACTTCAACCAATTCAACATAAGTTGGTCCGAGTAATTTTGAGAAAGCGCCTTCCTGTTTGCGTGTATGACCTAACATCACACGTTTGAAATGATGTTGCCCACCTGGTATTTTGCTGAACTCTTCGTAATGTCCTTCATCTAAAAACAATTGCTTATCGTAGCCCAACACCTTTTCATAAAAAGGAAGCGCCTCTGCAATAGAACTAACGCCAATGGTTACGCCACAAACACCACCTGTATGTCGACCGGTGTCACCAAACCAATTATCATCAGCCATCACTTCAAAAATATTGCCGTAAGGATCTTTCATAAAGAACGATTCGATGCCACCGGGATTTTCTTTTGGTGCACTCAAGAGATTTAAGCCAGCCTTCTGATATTCAGCATAAGCTGCTTTCACATTCTTGCATTTGATCTTGATTACGAAAATACCTGTATCACCTAACTGCACTTCAAATGCAGCGGGTTGCGATTTACGGCTGCGGTATTCCCAAATTTCAAATCCACCACCACCCTGCATATTCAATGCAAGAATCGCATAACGTTCATGACCTTCACCTCCGGTATAACGCTTCATCAACTCAGCACGGGCCGCATCTTTAAACACCACCACATCGGTTCCAAAATGTTTGTTGTACCAGATAAATGCTTCGTCGGCGTTAGTAACACCGATACCTACCTGCTGAATACCACTGATGATCCTGCGCATATCATTAATTTTTGAAGTGCGTGAAGATAGGAAAGATGCAGAAAATAGAGGTTGCTTCTAAGTAAGTTTTTGAACCACAAAGGCGCAAAGTCGCTAAGTAGCACAAAGAATACAATCTGCTATTCTTTGTGAGCCTTTCAGTCTTCGTGCCTTCGTGATTCAATTTTACTAATCAAGTTGCAATTTCTTTTCTTTGGGGTATTTTACACTATACTTCATTTCCATTTTCTTCGATTGTTTTGGATCGATGGTATAGGTCCAGGTGATGATCTTTGTTTCATCGTTCAATTTGGCTCCATCGTATTTCAGGTCGTCAATTTCTATCTCCTTTAATGTTGAAATTGGAAACTGATCTTCCACAATTATATTCACCGGCACAGTTTTGTTGTTGCGAACAGTTATTTCATATTGCTTGGTATCCGTCCGATTATTTCCAAGGAATTTCTTGTTGCTGAACTCTTTCAACAAAGTTCGTTTAACCGTAATGCCTTTGTCAACACCCAATGAAAGTGACAAGGAATCAGAATCGGTTGACAGATCGAGATAAGATTTGCCGAGGAATGTTCCTTCGAAAAATAAATTTGTTTCACCGGGAATTAAATTAAGATCCTGCCAATTAATAATCTTGGCAGTGAGGTATGCAGCTTCATCGAGTTTTGGCGCAGCGTAATATTCATAATACGCTTCAATGCTTTTGTCATTGATGCTCATTGTATATACTTTACCATCGTTATTTACTGTTGCTATTTCCTGTATTTCGTATTGAGTTGTGATGGGTTGAAAAGTTGTGATGACTTGTAAAGGAATTGAATTCGATTTTGACCTTACTTCCTTTTTCATAAATTCTGAAGGCTCAGAATCATACCCGCTTTTGGCACCATAACCAACCACAACTACCTCTTGCAGATTGTTAGCCATTGGCTTCATTGCTACACTAACAAAGCTTCTTCCGGTAGCAAACTCATATTGCTCAAATCCAACTGATGACACAACCAAAGTTTGTGTATTTCCATTTGCTTTTAGTCGATAGAATCCATTCGCATCAGTTGTTACCCCTTGTGTTGTGCCTTTGATCACCACGCTTGCATGAGAAATAGGTATTCCTTTATCATCCGTTACTCTTCCCATCAACATTTGGTCGCTTCCGCTGATGGTCCATTGCTTCATATAATTACTCATCTGCGCATCAACATAAGATATAAACCATGGGTTGATCAGTGGTTTTGAATTATTATCATTCGGATTACCGGTTGATAATACCAGTTTAATATTATTCCAGTTCTCGCCGCTTGTCTGGTACACATTGGCATTCATTTCCAATTGCAGCTTACTCACCACATCTTTTACACGAATATTATAAGTAGGATACCATCCTGCTTTCTGTACGAGGTATGTTATTTCAAACGGAACAGTTGCTGTTTCTTTCACATCAGCCAGAACAACAATTTCATTGGTAGAGAGATCGATCTTCCTGCTCATCTCAGCCAGTTGATTCGATAGTTTGTTTCGCTCTTTATTCAACTCCTCGATCTCTTTTTGCAACGACAGTTGTTGCTTCAACACTTCAGTTAATCTTGTTCTTTGAAAATCGAGTGATTGCCTTAACTCTTCGGGTTTCAATGTAACAGTTGATCCTGCTATCTGCTGGTTCTTGATGATCATTGCTTCTTCCTGCTTAAATACTTCCAGCACTTTGGATGTAAGACTGATCTTGTCATTTAGTTGGAAAAATTTCTCCTGCGTTGTTTTGATCTCTTCCCGTACTTCCTGTTCTTTTAAATAGTCACGTTGAACTCGCACCGATAAAATAGTGAGTCTGCCATCGGCTTTCACCTGCACACTTTGCTTTTCAATATCGGTGGAGATACCGGTAAACACAATCTCCTGCTTGCCTGCAGAAATGGATTGTTTCACGGTTCGTTTAACCTGTGCCCCTTTCATAAACACGGTTACCTGTTCCATTTTTGATTCAACAGGAATACGTTTTACTGATTGGGCAACTAATGTAACAGGGAGAACATACAAGAGGAATTGCAGCCATTTCGTTTTCATAAACAATTGTTTTATGAACGATGGATGCAGGGAGAAATACAATTACATAAAAAAAGGTCCCACTGTTAACGTGGGACCTTTCAAAACTTATCTAAATCTGTTTACACAGCTTCACTTCCTTCAATCAGTACTGTTACTTTATTGTTCAGCACTTCTACAAAACCACCCTGGATCTTATACAGTTCGTTACGGTTCTTTTCAACCAGTATTTTTAACTGTCCGGCTTTCAACGCACTTACTAACGGAGCGTGGTTATCCAGTACTTCAAAGCTACCGGCAATACCAGGCAACTGTACACCAATTACCTCGCCGCTGTATGTTTTTCCGAGTGGAGTTAATATTTCGAGATTCATACGCTAATTTGAAAATTTGAATTATCCTTTCGCTGCTGCCATTAACTTTTTACCTTTTTCGATGGCATCTTCAATTGTACCAACAAGGTTAAATGATGCTTCAGGATATTCATCCACTTCACCATCCATGATCATGTTAAAGCCACGGATCGTGTCTTCGATGCTTACGAATACACCTTTCAAACCGGTAAACGCTTCCGCTACGTGGAATGGCTGAGAAAGGAAACGCTGTACTTTACGTGCACGGAATACAGTCATTTTATCTTCTTCACTCAATTCATCCATACCAAGGATCGCAATGATATCCTGCAATTCCTTGTAACGCTGAAGGATCAACTTCACACGGTTTGCTGTATTATAATGTGCATCACCTACAATTTGTGGAGTAAGGATACGTGAAGTAGATTCCAAAGGACTTACCGCTGGATAGATACCTAAGTCAGCGATCTTACGATCCAATACCGTAGTAGCATCCAGGTGAGCGAAAGTTGTTGCAGGTGCCGGATCGGTCAAATCATCCGCAGGTACATATACCGCCTGTACAGATGTAATTGAACCGTTACGTGTTGAAGTGATACGCTCCTGCATCAATCCCATTTCAGTTGCAAGCGTTGGCTGGTAACCCACCGCTGAAGGCATACGGCCTAGCAACGCCGATACTTCAGAACCGGCTTGTGTGAAACGGAAGATATTGTCAACGAAGAACAGGATATCTTTTCCTTTACCTGTACCATCTCCATCACGGAAATACTCGGCAATTGTCAAACCAGAAAGCGCCACACGAGCACGTGCACCTGGAGGTTCGTTCATTTGACCGAATACGAAGGTTGCTTTTGATTGTTTCAAACCTTCCATATCCACTTTGCTCAGATCCCATCCACCTTCTTCCATGCTGTGCTTAAATGCATCACCATAGTTCATGATACCTGCTTCGATCATTTCACGCAACAGATCGTTTCCTTCACGGGTACGCTCACCCACACCGGCAAATACCGACAAACCACCGTAACCCTTTGCAATATTGTTGATCAATTCCTGGATCAATACTGTTTTACCCACACCGGCACCACCAAACAAACCGATCTTACCACCTTTTACATATGGTTCGATCAGGTCAATTACTTTGATACCTGTAAATAATATCTCGTTGGTTGTGCTCAATTGTTCGAAAGCCGGTGGCTTGGCGTGAATTGCACGACCACCTTCTTTGCTTACTTGTGGCAAACCATCAATGGCATCACCTGTTACATTAAATAATCGGCCGCTGATCAATTCACCGGTAGGCATGGTAATATTCTTACCTGTATCAGTTACTTCCATACCACGAACGAGACCTTCAGTACCGTCCATTGCAATGGTACGAACACTGTCTTCTCCCAAGTGCTGCTGTACTTCCATTACGAGTACGTCACCATTAGGGCGTTTAAGTTCAAGAGCGCTGTAAATTTCGGGGAGTGTGCCGTCGAACTGAACGTCTACAACGGCGCCGATAACCTGTTTTACCTTACCAGTATTGGCCATATTGAATGTATTTAAAAAAGAGAGTTTTAAAATTAGCTCGTTATTTTTTATTTCTTTTTGCCTCGCTGAATAAAACCTTTGTTTTATTTGGCCGCAAAGGTAAGGGGCTGAAGGGGAAATGAAAAATGGAAAATAGGATAATTTAGAAATGAGGAAAACTTTGGAAAAAGCCCGAATCTGCTGGTTATAATTGTTTTAAGTTGGGGGCTTTCATCCTAGTTTTCCTTCATCAACTTTGATTCTGGCCATCCGCTCGTAGTCCCCGCTTGGGGCGGGGAGCTACCGCTGCTGTCCGGCAGCCCATGAACCGAGTGCCTGCCTCAGCAAAATAACAGCTTCACCTTTCCAAACTTTTTGTTCCCTTTGTGGTTATTAAGGCCAATGTTTAAACTTAAAATGAGAATCATGAAAAAAATGAAGTTCCGTTTCCTGCTGCCTGTTTTGGCAATTGTTGCCCTGGCAGCCTGTAATAATGAAGAAACAAAAGCGACAACTGAAACCAAAGAGCCTGTTCTGAAAGAAGAAAGTATTACCTATACCGGCGACAGCATTACTATGAATGGCTTTGTGGTATATGATGAGAATATTCAAGGTGCCCGTCCGGCAGTTCTGATCGTACCTGAATGGTGGGGCTTGAACGATTATGCTATGATGCGTGCCCGTGAGTTGGCGAAGCTTGGTTATATAGCTATGGCAATGGATATGTATGGCAATGGTAAAATAGCTGATAACCCCGATAGTGCAGGTGCAGCAGCAGGTCCATTCTATCAAAACCCGCAAATGGCAAAAACACGCATGGAAGCAGCTATTGCAAAACTTAAAAGCTATCCACAAACTGATGCTGTTAATATTGCCGCCATCGGTTATTGTTTTGGCGGTGCGATGGTATTAAATACAGCCCGTATGGGATTGGATGTAAAAGGAGTGGTAAGTTTCCACGGCAACGTAGTTGGCACTCCTTTAAATAAAGACTTGTTGAAAGCTAAAATTCTGGTTTGTCATGGCGCAGCCGATCCTTTTGTACCGGCAACTGAAGTTGCTACCTTCAAACAACAAATGGATTCTGCCGGCATACAATATACATTTAAAGAATATGCAGATGCAGTACATGCATTTACTAACCCCAACGCAACAGCCATGGGCGAGAAATTCAACATACCGATCAAGTACAATGCAGCTGCCGATACCGCCAGCTGGAAGGATATGAAAGACTTTTTTACGTCGCTGTTCCAACAACCGTAATCATCAGTCGATTGATGGAAGGGCTTTCTTTTGAAAGCCCTTTTTTATTATTTGAACCCGTAAATTCCGAAGAACAAGCATTTAAAAAACACATTTATCTCAATTTCTGCGCAGTTGCTAATTGACTTTTGAAAAATGAGCAATTCTAAATGCCAGCGACTATTTTCGTCGAAACAAAATCAATTGTATCTCATGAAAAATTATTTCTTCGCAGCAGTTGCTGCCTCTGCTCTCCTGTTTTCCTGCAAAAAGAACGACAAAACATCTTGCGACAACACTGTTGCTGCTCTTGCGGGTAATTACAAAATCACAAATATTACATTAGCTGGTCAATCTGTTATAGATCAGTATTTGGATGCTTGTGAAAAAGATGATGTTTATCAACTTAAAGCGGATAAAACGCTCGTGTTTGACGATGCTGGTACCCAATGTAATCCTTCAGGAGATGGTGCCGGCGATTGGGATGTTGTTGGTGGTTCCCTAACGATTTCTCAAACTTCTGGTGGCGGATATGATTTTAGTGGAACTGTAGTTAATAAGTGTAACAGTTTTGAAGTTTCTGAAGATATCGGAGGAAACTATAAGCTTGTTACTACTTTTACCAAGCAGTAATTTCTAATCTCTTTTTGTAAAATAAGAGGGAACCGAATTATCGGTTCCCTTTTTCGTTTCTTGCTACTCTAAATTATAATTCTCCACGGTAAACATTAACCGGCAAGTTTTATCAAATCCTCAACCTGCCAATCAGCTTCATCAAACTATGATATAAAACATTTTTCTTTAAAATACGTATCAGCACGCACTCGTTTTCGTAAAAAAGATTGGTTAATACCTTCATATAAAATAAATTGAGGCACTAAAACAACCAACTCATGGCGCTTCAACCCTGGCGTACCGGCAAGATCATTCGTATTGTTGACGAAACTCCCAATACAAAACGTTACTGGATTCAACTTTCAGAACTGGACGTGTTTGATTTTAAGCCCGGTCAATTTGTGCAGCTTGAATTTCCGATTCACGAACAGCAAAGCAAACGCCTACGCAGTTACAGCATTGCATCATGGCCCGACGGCACCAATGTATTTGAACTGCTCATTGTATTAAATGAAGCAGGTGCAGGCACAACCTGGTTATTTAATAACGCAACTGTAGGAACCGAGTTTCCTGTACGTGGTGCTATGGGTGTGTTTACCTTACCAGACCCGATTGAAAAAGATCTTTTCTTTATTTGTACGGGAACCGGCATTGCTCCATTCCGCAGTATGGCACATTATATTAAGTTGCATAATCTCCCGCATAAAAATATTTACCTGTTGTTTGGCACACGCAAAAAAGCTGACCTGCTTTATTACGAAGAATTAAAACAACTGGAGCAGGATCTTCCGGGCTTTCAGTATATCCCTACTCTGTCACGTGAGGAATGGGAAGGTCGCACAGGTTATGTACACCCGATCTACGAAGAGTTATGCAGCGATAGACAAGAAGCAAGTTTTTATCTATGCGGATGGAAAGCCATGATCGATGAAACAAAGAAACGAATCATGGATATGGGTTACGATAAGAAAGCGATTCATCAGGAATTATATGGATAATATTCATCATTGTAACAGATGAGAGGAAACAGTTTTTTTGATGACTGTCATCAATTGCTGCAACTCATTCAACTGCGACCTTTCGCCTTTCAAATTATAATCGCTTGTCGGAAACTTATTCATAACAACAATTCTGAATAAGTTTTTAAACAATAACGACAGGTGAAAGAAAGAAATGATGTAATTTAACCACAAACAAACCAATCTGTTTATGGGTGCTGCCTCACTCATTCTGTTAATACTTGCTGCCTGCGCCTTTTCGGCGGGTGCTATTCTTATCGCAAAAGTGGTGACGAAAGCCACAAAAAATCAACAAAAAGCTGAACCATACGAATGCGGTATACCAACCGTTGGCCCCAGCTGGATTCAATTTAATGTAGGTTATTATTTATTCGCTCTCATCTTTCTAATTTTTGATGTGGAGCTGATCTTTTTATATCCGTGGGCCGTTGCAGCCAAACAAGTGGGTTGGCTGGCACTCATTGAAATTGTGATCTTCTTCTTCATTTTATTTATGGGCTTTTTGTATGCACATAAAAAAGGTGCATTGAAATGGAAATAAAATAATCATAAACTACACCCAACCAAAAGTACCAGATGACAGAACAACAACATACCGCAACAGATTTTCCCGGACAGATCCACGAAACACCGGGCGGTGGTATTGTCCTCAGCAAATTGGATGATGTAATTAACTGGGCACGCTCCAATTCATTATGGCCACTTACGTTTGCCACCAGTTGTTGTGGTATTGAAATGATGAGTACCGCAGGTGCCAAATATGATTTTTCCCGTTTTGGTTTTGAAGTAGCACGTGCCACACCACGCCAGGCCGATGTTATTATTATTGCAGGTACCATTGTAAATAAAATGGCACCGGTGCTGAAACGTTTGTATGATCAAATGGCCGATCCAAAATATGTGATTGCAATGGGTGCCTGTGCCATCAGCGGAGGCCCTTTCTTTTATAATACATACTCCGTTGTAAAAGGTGCAGACCATGTAATACCGGTTGATGTATATGTGGCCGGTTGTCCGCCACGCCCCGAAGCATTATTACATGCATTGATCTCATTGCAGGAAAAGATCAAAAGTGGTTTAACAAGAGAACAAATAAAGGAAGGAAAAGAAAGTATATGACGAACGAAGAATTAAAGACAAGTATTCCAACGCTGTTAGCTTCTGCAGTAATTGAAGATGGCAGCGATTTCCTGACGATCAACGTTGATGCAACTGATTGGTTAGCCTTCGCACAACAATTGCGGAACGATCCATCAATGCAATTCAATTTTCTTTTTTGTTTGACTTGTGTTGATTGGAAAACGCACCTCACAATGGTGTATCATCTGCGTTCCACCATTCATCGTCATGAAATAGTAGTTAAAGCAAAACTCGACAGAACAAATCCTGAAATAGAAACCGTGAGCCATATCTGGCGCACTGCAGAATTTCACGAACGTGAAGTTTATGAAATGTTTGGTGTAAAATTCCTGAATCATCCAGATCTGCGTTTGCTGATCTTACCCGATGGATGGGAAGGAAAGAAACCCATGCTGAAAGATTTTGAAGATCCGATTAACATGATCAGACTCTAATTTATGTTTGAAGAAGTAGGTACAACAACAGAAGGCGATTTAATCATTAACGTAGGACCACAGCATCCTGCTACACATGGCGTGTTGCATTTGGTAATTACGTTAAACGGCGAGACCATTAAGAATGTAGAACCGCATCTTGGTTATATTCATCGCTCGATTGAAAAAATGTGCGAAAGCCTCACCTACCGCCAATTCATTTATGTAACCAGTCGCATGGATTATCTTTCTGCACACATCAATAATCATGCATGTGCCATGTGTGTGGAGAAGGGAATGCAAATAGAAGTTCCTGCAAGAGCACAAGTGATCCGTGTGTTGATGGATGAGCTTACCCGTATTGCTTCACATGAATTATGGTGGGGAGCAATGGCGATGGATCTTGGTGCCTTCACTCCTTTCTTTCATGCGTTTCGTGAACGTGAAAGCATCAATGATATTATGGAAGAAACATGTGGTGCACGATTGACCATGAACTACATGGTGCCCGGTGGTGTGATGCACGATCTTCATCCCAACTTTCAAAAACGGGTGAAGGATTTTATCCAGCAATACAAAAGTAAAATTCACGAATACGATGAAATGGTAACCGGCAACATCATTTTCCAGAACAGGATGAAAGGTGTTGGTATTATTTCTCCGGAAGATGTGCTCTCCTACGGTTGTACTGGACCGGTAGCAAGAGGCAGCGGCGTAAGCAGCGATGTGCGCAAATTATATCCTTATGAAATTTACGACAAGCTGGAATTTGATGAAGTGTTGGAAACAGGTTGCGATTCGTTTGCACGTTACATGGTTCGCATTCGTGAAATGCAACAATCGATCCGCATTATTGAACAATTAATTGATAATATTCCGGAAGGTGATTTTCAGGCAAAAACAAAAGCTGTGTTGAAATTACCCAAAGGTGAATTCTATACAAAAGCAGAAACAGCACGTGGCGAGTTGGGTGTGTACATTGTGAGCGAAGGCGGAACAACTCCTTACCGTATTAAATTCCGTTCACCCGGATTCTCCAATTTATCAGCATTGAATCATTTGGTGAAAGGTGGAAAGATCGGCGATTTGATTGCCGCAATGGGAACATTGGATCTGGTGATACCGGATATTGACAGATAGTTTAATGGCAGATTAGCAATTGCAGATTTTAGATTTAAATCCGCAATCTGTAATCATAAATCGAAAATTGAATGTGGAGCTTAAGTAACATAGCAACAAGCATTGATCAATGGCTCAATGAAACCTTTAACCCAACATTGGCACTTATACTTGAAATGCTGATAGCAGGTGTGGCAGTGATTGGCTTATTTGCAATGCTGGGATTAATATTGGTGATCATGGAACGCAAAGTATCGGCATGGATACAAATCCGTTTAGGACCGAACCGTGTGGGTCCGAAGGGAATGTTTCAATCATTAGCAGATACCTTAAAGTTATTGGTGAAAGAAGGAATGACACCCGGTGGCGCTGATAAATTATTATTTAATGTGGCACCGTTTGTGGCCATGATTGTTGCAATGTTGTTGATGGCGCCCATCGCCTTTGCCAAAGATTTTCAACTATGGGATCTCAACATTGGTGTATTGTATATTACCGCAGTATCATCTATCTCAGTCATCAGCATTTTAATGGCAGGCTGGGCCAGCAACAATAAATATTCGTTGCTTGGTGCAATGCGCAGCGGTGCACAGATTGTGAGTTATGAATTATCTGCCGGTCTTGCTATCCTTGCAATTGTTGTTTTAACAGGAAGCTTGCGTATAAGCGATATCATTAATGCACAAGCCGATGGCTGGTGGATTTTTAAAGGACATATTCCTGCTATTATCTCCTTCATCATTTTCATTATTGCTGTAACAGCAGAAACGAACCGTGCACCATTTGACATGGCGGAAGCAGAAAGTGAATTAACAGCAGGTTTTCATACAGAATATTCAGGAATGAAATTCGCACTCTTTTTCCTGGCTGAATATGTGAATGTGTTTATTGTTTGTGCAATTGGTGCTACCTTATTTTTAGGCGGATGGATGCCGTTTCACATTGGTAACTGGGAAGCATTCAATCATGTGATGGATTATATTCCATCAAGCATCTGGTTCTTTGGAAAAACATTCTTTTTAATATTTCTGATCATGTGGTTCCGCTGGACATTCCCACGGTTACGTATTGATCAGTTATTGAATCTTGAGTGGAAATATTTATTGCCGATCAGCATGTTTAATTTATTACTGGTAACGGTGATCGCCATATTGGGTTGGCATTTTTAATATAGCATTATGTTTTTAAAACAATACATAAAAGACGTCTGGGGTGCAATGAAATCATTAGCAACAGGTATGAAACGTACCGGCTATTATTTCACCCACCACAAAGAGATCATCACCGAACAATATCCTGACAACAGGGATACATTGGTATTGCCCGAACGCTTCAAAGGCGAAGTGGTAATGATACATGATGAGAACAATGAACATGCGTGCACGGGTTGTACTGCTTGTGAATTGGCTTGTCCCAACGCCACCATCAAGATCATTACCAAGTTTGATGTGGATGCAGAAACAGGCAAGAAGAAAAAGGCGATTGACACATTCGTCTATCATCTTGAATTATGCACCATGTGTAATTTATGTGTAGAGGCTTGTCCAACAGGTGCAATTAAGATGGCGCAAACATTTGAACACAGTGTGTTCGACAGAAGTAAACTTACAAAGACATTGAACCAACCCGGATCGAAGATCAGGGCGGGTGTTGAATAATTGAATATTGGTTTTATAACGAACTGAAATGACTGCATCACAAATTATATTTTATCTCATCTCAGCTTTTATTCTGAGCATGGGTGTGCTATCAGTAACCACGAGAAAAATTTTCCGTTCGGCTATCTGGCTGCTGTTCTCTTTAGTTGGTATAGCCGGTCTCTATTTCTGGATGGATGTGCAGTTTATTGCTGCAGTACAAATTGTAGTGTATGTAGGGGGTATTGTTGTACTCATTATCTTTTCCATTTTTCTAACGCAGCAATCGGGCAAGGAAATGCCTAAAGCACCATTGGTAAGAACTATCGCCGGTGCATTGGCCGTATTGTTTGGCTTTGCGTTTACTTATTTGTTAATTGATCAATATGGCTTTGTCACCATTGACCAGCCCTTTGATAATGATGTTGCACGCATTGGTAAAGCAATGTTGAATACAGAACAAGGTGGCTACTCCTTACCATTTGAAGTAGTGAGTATGTTATTACTGGCAGCCATGGTTGGTTGTATTGTTATTGCATTAAAAACAAAACCTGAAGAAAAATGAGCGAAGTTCCTGTTTCACATATTTTATTCGTCAGCACGGCCCTGTTCTTCATTGGCATGTATGGTTTGTTTACAAGAAGAAACCTGATCACCATGCTCATGGCCATTGAACTAATGCTGAACAGTGTTAATATCAACTTTGTAGCATTCAACAAATATTTGTATCCCGATAAATTAGACGGCATCTTCTTTACCATTTTTATTATTACGATTGCTGCTGCCGAAGCAGCCGTAGCGATTGCCATCATCATCAATCTCTACCGCAGTCATAATTCAATTGATGTGGAAGACGCCACTGAACTGAAATACTAAGACATGAATTACGCTTCATACATCGCATTGATTCCTTTATTACCACTTGCAGCATTTGTGTTGCTCGGTATGTTTGGCAGGAAATACATGAATCAGTCAGCAGGCATTATCGGAACAGGTTTGCTGTTGATCTCAACTGTGCTTTCTATTTACACTGCCTATCAGTATTTTTTTGTTGATGGTAAAGTGGGCGACACCTATCAAACCATCACTGCATTTAAATTTACCTGGTTATCATTTTCTGAAAATGTTTCCATCGATATGGGCATCATTCTCGACCCAATTTCGGTGATGATGTTGGTAGTGGTAACATTTGTTTCACTGATGGTACACGTCTTCAGCCTTGGATATATGAAAGGCGAAGA
Source organism: Lacibacter sp. (assembly GCF_035299325.1). GTDB lineage: Bacteria > Bacteroidota > Bacteroidia > Chitinophagales > Chitinophagaceae > Lacibacter. The sequence goes on from NZ_DATGWT010000037.1 coordinate 101,163, forward strand.
ACGCTTTGCAACCTATTATGCATTCCTTGGCCTGTTTACTTTTTCAATGTTGGGATTGGTGGTGTCATCTAATCTCTTCCAGATATACATGTTCTGGGAATTAGTTGGTGCATCTTCTTATTTGCTCATTGGCTATTATTTCCAGAAACCATCAGCAGTGGCAGCATCAAAAAAAGCGTTCATTGTTACACGCTTTGCTGATCTTGGTTTTCTCATCGGCATATTGGTATTGGCATTTTATGGTGAAAGCTTGGATTTTAATACCATTCTGCAAAATTTAACGGCACAGCAATCATCACAGTTTGTTGCCATCACTTCTGCATCATTCATTGGTGTATCAGCCTTAACGTGGGGATTAACTCTGGTGTTTATGGGTGGTGCCGGTAAGAGTGCGATGTTTCCATTACATATCTGGTTACCCGATGCAATGGAAGGTCCTACTCCTGTTTCTGCATTGATCCATGCCGCAACAATGGTGGTGGCTGGTGTTTATTTAGTTGCAAGATTATTCCCTTTGTTCGCAGTAAATGAAGAAGCACTGTCCATTGTTACAATTGTTGGTTTAGTATCTGCATTGTTTGCTGCGGTGATCGCTTGTACACAAACAGATATTAAACGTGTGCTCGCCTACTCTACCATGAGCCAGATCGGCTACATGATGTTTGCATTAGGTGTAAGTGGTACCGGTGGTGAAAATGGATTAGGATACACAGCTTCCATGTTTCATTTATTTACACATGCATTCTTTAAATCATTATTGTTCCTCGGTGCAGGTGCTGTTATTCATTTAGTTCACAGCAACGACATGAAAGATATGGGCGGCTTGCGCAAATACATGCCCATTACACATATCAGCTTTTTAATTGCATGTCTTGCTATTGCAGGTGTTCCTCCATTTGCAGGCTTCTTCAGCAAAGAAGAAATTCTGTTGGCGGCATATAATTCAAGTATGATTGTGTATGTGGTTGCATTGCTAACATCAGGACTAACTGCTTTCTATATGTTCCGTTTGTATTTTTCTATATTCTGGAATAAACAAACAGAAGTTCACAACAACCACGGTGAAGGAACTTTCTCCATGAAACTTCCGCTGATCCTTTTAGCAGTTTGTACACTTGCTGCCGGCTTTATTCCGTTTGGCGTATTTGTTTCCGCAGATGGCAAAGCACTCGAATCACATTTTCATTTAAGTTTCTCTATTGCACCCGTGGCGCTTGGCCTTGCTGGTATTTTAATTGCCATGCTGATGTACAAAAATGAAAACAACAAACCACAGCAGGTTGCAACTGCACTCGGCGGATTGTACAAAGCAGCTTATAAGAAATTTTATATAGATGAATTGTACCTCTTCATTACAAAAAAGGTCATCTTCAATTTTATTGGCCGGCCAGCCGCATGGATCGATCGTAATATTGTTGATGGGTTGATGAATGGTATTGCAACAAGCACAGGAAAAATATCCAGCCTTATCAAAAATCTGCAATCAGGTAAAATACAGAACTACACCTTGTATTTCTTTGGTGGACTTGCTGCATTCTTAATCATATTTATTTACTTCTGGAAACCATAATATGAACCTCACGTTACTACTCATATTGCCACTTGTGTTTTCGCTGCTGTTGTTAGTAGTGAAGGGACAAAAACAGGTACGCCTCGTTGCTTTAGTTGCAGCCGTTGTACAATTAGGTGCTGGTTTATTCCTGTTGATTCAGTTCCTTGCAGAACGGGCAACGAACAATGCAGCGTTTTTGTTTGAACAGAATCATACATGGTACAAAGCACTCAACATTGGTTATCATGTTGGCGTAGATGGTATTTCAGTAGCGATGATACTCTTAACAGCTTTCGTGGTATTGGCAGGTGTGTTGGTTTCATGGAAGCAGGAAACAATGCACAAAGAATTTTTCTTCTTACTGCTCTTCTTAAGTTTAGGCGCATACGGATTCTTTATTTCACTCGATCTCTTTACAATGTTCTTCTTCCTGGAGGTTGCAGTGATCCCGAAATTCTTGTTGATCGGTATTTGGGGAAGCGGCAAGAAAGAATACAGTGCCCTGAAACTGGCGTTGATGTTGATGGCCGGTTCTGCATTAGTGTTTGTGGGACTCTCCGGTTTATATTTTAATACCAGCATCAACGGCGTTCATTCGTTTGATCTCTTAGAGATTTCAAAACAGAATATTTCACCCGCATTGCAGAATTTATTCTTCCCCTTTGCATTTATTGGCTTTGGTATTTTCACTGCACTGTTTCCATTTCATACATGGGTGCCCGATGGTCACTCAAGTGCACCAACAGCAGCATCAATGTTTTTGGCGGGCATTTCCATGAAGCTTGGTGGTTATGGTTGCTTACGTGTAGCAACGTATTTAATGCCTGATGCCGCTGAGTATTATTCAACCATCATTATCATCTTATCCTGCATTGCAATTTTATACGGTGCCTTTGCGACGATGATGCAGACCGATCTCAAATACATCAATGCATACTCTTCCGTAAACCATTGTGGTTTTGTATTGCTGGGTATTGGCATGTTAACCAAAACATCCATCAATGGTGCGGTATTGCAAATGGTGAGTCATGGTTTGATGACGGCCCTTTTCTTCGCTGTCATCGGCATGATCTATGATCGAACACATACAAGACAGGTTGCACAACTTGGCGGCTTATTAAAAGTGATGCCATTTATTTCATCTGTATTTGTAATTGCAGGTTTGTGCTCACTTGGCTTACCCGGCCTTAGTGGTTTCGTTGCAGAGATGACCGTGTTCATGGGTAGCTGGCAACGTGCAGGTGCATTCTATCACACAGCTACGATTGTTGCCTGTGCTTCCATTGTAGTAACAGCGGTTTATATTTTAAGAGCAGTTGGTTCATCGATCATGGGACCAATAAAAAATAATGAACATCTGCAATTAAGTGATGCCGGCTGGAATGAAAAAACAGCAGCCGTTGTTCTATTGGTTGGAATATTAATGATGGGTATTGTGCCTTTCTGGTTAACAGATCTTATTAACCCTGGGACACAAGTAATTATACAAAAGTTAGGATCGATAAAGTAAAACGAAGCAATGAGTAACTTTTTTCTTTTGATGCAACAGGAATTGCTGTTAACAGCAATCATCTTTATTCTACTATTCATGAAGCTGAGTACAGTGGAATGGAAGACAAAGAATGTGTTGCTGGTAGTGAATGTTTTATTAGCGATCAACCTTGCTGCCGGATTTTTCTTTCAAGGAAAAGGAATTTTGTTTGGCGATATGTTTCAGCAAAATGATCTGCTTCGACTCGAAAAAAATATTCTCAACCTCGGCACTTTACTTATCTCCTTGCAATCGTACAACTGGTTATTAAAACACAAACATGCAACAGAATTTTATTTGCTGATGCTCTCTACCTTGCTGGGCATGTTCTTTATGCTGAGCAGCAGTAATCTTTTGATGTTCTATGTAGGGTTGGAACTGGCAAGTATTCCACTGGCAGCATTGGCCAATTTCGACCTGGAGAAAAGACGTTCATCTGAAGCAGCCATGAAATACATTATGTCGTCTGCATTTGCATCCGGCTTGTTATTATTTGGTATTTCTATGATGTATGGTGTTACCGGCACGGTGAGTTTTGCAGAATTACAAACAGCAGCGTCTGATCAACCTTTATTCTTATTTTCTTTTATCCTCATCCTGGCTGGCTTTGGATTTAAAATATCAGCAGTTCCCTTTCATTTATGGACAGCCGATGTGTATGAAGGTTCACCCATTGCAGTTACATCCTATTTATCCGTGATCTCCAAAGGCAGTATGATCTTTGCCATGACAACAGTGTTGTTCACTGTCTTCGGTCAATTAATTTTTCACTGGTATAATATCATTGCTGTGCTGGCTGTTCTATCAATGATCGTCGGTAATCTCTTCGCCATCCGTCAGCAAAATGTAAAACGATTCCTCGCCTTCTCTTCTATTTCGCAGGTTGGTTTTATTTTGATTGGTGTAACCGGCGCAAGTGCCATCGGACACAGTTCGGTCATTTATTTTGTACTTATTTATATCTTCTCCAACCTTGCTGCGTTTGGCGTGTTAAGCTTGGTAAGTTCGGAAAAAGGAAAAGAAACGATTGATGATTTCAAAGGATTTTATAAAACCAATCCATTGTTGACATGGGTATTGGCGATCGCTTTGTTTTCGCTGGCAGGTATTCCACCAACAGCCGGTTTCTTTGGTAAATTCTTTTTGATACTGGCAGGTGCAGGAAAAAATAATTATCCGCTTATTACCATTGCAGCGTTGAACATGGTGGTATCGCTCTATTATTATCTGCGTATCATCAAAGCCATGTTTATGGATGCCAATGAAACGCCGATTGAAAAAGTAGAGATGACCTGGGCACCAAAACTTTCAATGGCAATTTGTGTGGCCGGTATTGTGATCACCGGCATTGCAAGCGGTGCTTATGAATACATTTATTCATTGGTAAAATAAATTCGTGTTTAACTTTTCGTGTATGGCTATTAATAAAAATCATGAATTCGAAGACCTGGACGGTGTAAAATGTGCTGTCGTGCAAAAGAATGCATCAAAAGAACGTGTTGCGTTTTTAAAAGACTTGCTTGAATTCAATCGCTATAAAGTAATTGTTGTTCCATCGCCTCCGCCAAAAGCAGCTCCTGCTCCAAAACCTGTAGAAGGTGAAGCTCCGGTAGAAGCAGCGCCTGCCCCACCGACACCTGAAACATTTACGGTTGGTGTTACTGATGTTACATTCAATGCAACGAACGCCGTCTTCGGTCGTTTATTGAAAACAAAAGATAACCGTGTTGTAACGCTGGCTTACTGGCAACAGGAAGAAACAACAAGCAGCGACAATATCCCTTACTTTTCTGTAGACGAAAACAGTCATCAATGGAAGTAAAGAATTTGTTTGATCAGCAGGCTTATGAAGAGATCATCATTCGTCTGCAAAACCTAACGGCAACCAGTGAACGTCAATGGGGCAAGATGACAGCTGCACAAATGCTGGCCCATTGCAAAGAGGCCTATAAAGTTCCGCTCACAAGTAAAAAATTAAAGCGACTGCCCATCAGTTATATCGGCTGGATCTTTCGTCCTGTGTTGTATAATTCAAGACCTTACCGGAAAAGTTTACCAACTGCCCCCAACTTTATTATTAAAGACGATCGTGATTTTGAAAAAGAAAAAGCAGAAATGCTTTCCATCGTAAAAGCATTTCATGAAAGAGGAGCAAATGGCATTGGCGATAAAATGCATCCTACGTTTGGTCCCATGAAAGCAGAGCAATGGGGCAAGAGTATGTGGAAACATCTCGATCATCATCTACGCCAGTTTGGAGTGTAATCCTTTTGCATTATTTTGCAGCACATTCTTTTTTCAATCAAACCAACCACATACCATGGCGCAGAAGCAACTTTCGGAAATGACCGACGAAGAGTTAAAGAAAAACATGCGGATGATGACGATCGCAGTTACAGTAATTATTGTCTCCATCATCATCATGTTTATCTCTGCTGTTTTTTCTTACATGAAAAAGGGCTTCAGCGTTACGGCTATCTTACCATTTGCCTTTATGCCTATTGCAATCATTAACTTCATGAATCTGAAAAAGATTAAAGCAGAGTTGGATTCGAGAAAGAAATAAATCAAGCATTGAATACCCAAAACAACAAAGGGAGCTTCTCACGAAACTCCCTTTTCTTTATTCATATGGGTCAATACACTATAATCCTTTTAATGTTTCCAAACGTTCCCATCTGCTCACTTTTGCATCCTGTGCCTGTTCCATAAAACGTGCAGCGAGTTCAGGATCTTTTGCTTTAATGATATTGAAACGGTTTTCATGATACATAAACTCAGCCAGGTCGAGTGAAGGATCTTTTGAATCAACCACAAAGCGTTGTCCTTTTGGTTTCATCGGATTGTAATGGAACAAAGGCCAGTAACCACTTTTCACAGCAAAATCCTGTTCTTCTGCACCATGGGCCATATCAATACCGTGTGCAATACAATGACTGTAAGCAATGATCAAAGACGGACCTGGATATGCTTCTGCTTCAAGAATTGTTCTGATGGTATGCATATCATTTCCACCCATCGCAATCTGTGCAACATACGCTGTACCATGTGCAATGGCCTGCATCGCCAGGTCTTTCTTACCTGTTGTCTTTCCATTCACACTAAACTTCGCACTGGAACCTAACGGAGTTGATTTTGATTTTTGTCCACCGGTATTGCTGTACACTTCAGTATCCAATACCATGATGTTTACATTTTCACCTGTGCTCAATACATGATCCAATCCACCATAACCAATATCATATGCCCAACCATCACCGCCAATGATCCAGATCGATTTCTCTGCAAGAAAATCTGCAAGATGGTACAGGTTCAACGCAGCCATGGAGCGTTCATGCTTCAAACGGTTTTTCAGTTCAAGTACCAATTCATGTTTTTCATGAATGCCTGCTTCTGTTGTTTCATCTGTATTGATGATCTTATCAACCAGCTCTTCACCAATCATCGGACGTAACTCATCCATTAATTGCAACGCCATTTCTTTCTTCTTTTCACTCGCCATGCGGATACCCAAACCAAACTCCGCATTATCTTCAAACAAGCTGTTAGCCCATGCCGGTCCAACACCTGCTTTATTCGTTGTCCATGGTGTGGTGGGAAGATTACCACCAAAGATGGAAGAACATCCTGTTGCATTGGCAACGATCATACGCTCACCAAACAATTGAGTCAACAACTTCAAGTATGGTGTTTCACCACAACCGGCGCATGCACCGCTAAACTCAAATAATGGTTGAAAAAACTGCGAACCTTTCACGGTATTTTTATTCACCCTTGTACGATCTACTTCAGGAATGCTCAGGAAGAAATCCCAATTCTCTTTTTCTTTTTCCTGGATAGGCGTTTTATCCATCATGTTGATGGCTTTATGACCGGGATCGGTTTTGCTGGTAATGGGACAAAACTCCACACACAATGTACAACCGGTGCAATCTTCTGTTGACACCTGCAATGTGTATGCTTCAGTTTCTTTGTTCCACTCTTTACCAATCGGATCTACATGTTGAAAACCTGCAGGTGCATTTTCTAATAATGATTTGTCGTACACTTTCGGACGAATGGCTGCATGCGGACAAATGATAAAACATTTACCACACTGTGTACACAACGATGTATCCCAAACAGGCACTGCATCTGCAATATTGCGTTTCTCCCATTTGGTTGTACCACTTGGGAATGTACCATCAATCGGGAACGCACTCACAGGCAATTCATCACCTTCGCCTGCAATAATTTTACCCAACACTTCTTTTACAAAGTCAGGTGCAGAATCAGGCACGGCATCACCAATCGGTCTGTTACCTATTAAATATTTTGAATAATCAACTTCATATAAATTCGCCAGCGTTTGATCTACTGCTTCATAGTTCTTCTGCACCACTGCTTCACCTTTCTTCCAATACGTATCGTAAATCGCTTCTTTAATTTTTGCAATCGCTTCTTCTCTCGGCAATACATTGCTGATGGCGAAGAAACAGGTTTGCAGAATGGTATTGATACGGTTACCCATACCGGCTTCTTTCGCTACGGTGTAAGCATTGATACCATAGAATTTTAATTTCTTATGAACGATCTCTTCCTGGATTTTCTTCGGCAACATACCCCACAGCTCCTCTTTATCATACGGTGCGTTTAAAAGGAACACTGCTCCTTCTTCTGCATCTTTCAAAATATCATACTTCGTGAGATAGTTGAAGTGATGACAAGCAACAAAATTTGCAGATTGCACTAAGTAAGTTGAGTGAATCGGATTTTCACCAAAACGTAAATGCGATACCGTTAACGATCCTGATTTTTTTGAATCGTACACAAAGTATCCCTGCACATGATCGTTGGTTTTATCACCAATAATTTTAATAGAGTTTTTATTGGCACTCACTGTACCATCAGCACCCAATCCAAAAAACAAACCACGGAACTTATGTTGTGTTTCCAGGTTAAATGTTTTATCGTATTCTAAGCTTGTATGCGTAACATCATCATCAATACCAATGGTAAAGTGATTTTTTGGTTTGTCTTTTTTCAATTCACGGAACACTGCTTTCACCATCGCCGGTGTAAACTCTTTGCTCGATAAACCATAACGTCCGCCAATCACATGTGCATGATGATTTTCCTGTGCTTCATTCAATGCATTCACCACGTTCATGTAAAGTGCTTCACCAATTCCGTTTGGCTCTTTGCTTCTGTCGAGTACAGCAATGCTTACCACACTTTTTGGAATCGTATTGATAAATGCCTGCACATCCAACGGACGGAACAAACGCACAACGATCATACCGACATGCGATCCACGCTCATTTAAATAATCAACGGTTTCTTTTACTGCACCTGCACCGGAACCCATGATCACAATTACACGATCAGGATGTGCATGTCCGTAATATTCATACAAACTGTATTTACGTCCGGTCAGTTTTGCAAATTCATCCATGGTTGATTGTACAATGGAAGGAACATTTGCATGATAGGTATTGGCCGCTTCCCTGTTCTGGAAAAACACATCAGGGTTTTGTGCCGTACCACGAATCGAAGGATTGTTCGGATTCAAAGCACGGTTACGATGTGCATGAATGGCTTCCATATCCATCATTTGTTCAATGATTTCATCAGGGATTACTTCAACCTCATTGAGTTCATGCGAAGTACGGAAGCCATCAAAAATATTCAGAAAAGGAACTCTTGCTTTTAATGTAGCTGATTGAGCGATCAATGCCATATCCATTACTTCCTGCGGATTGTTACCAAACAACATGGCAAAACCTGTTGAACGTACCGCCATCACATCACTATGATCACCAAAAATAGAAAGCGCATGCGTAGCCAAGCTACGTGCGGCAATATGAAATACAGTAGGCGTTAATTCACCTGCAATTTTGTACATGTTGGGAATCATCAGCAACAAACCCTGCGATGCTGTAAATGTAGAAGCCAATGCACCGCCTTGTAAGGCACCGTGGATAGCACCTGCCGCACCCGCTTCACTTTGCATTTCCATAATACGGGGAACGGTACCAAAAATATTTTTCATGCCCTTGGCACTCCATTCATCGGCCCACTCGCCCATTGTTGACGAAGGTGTAATAGGATAAATGGCGCATACTTCATTGCATTTATAGGCAATATAAGCGGCGGCCTCATTGCCATCCATTACTTCATACAATGCTTTGTCTTGTGCTACGGGGTTGGTTGTTGCTTCCATGTTCAGTTGATTTGAAGCAACGAAATTACCCGACCCTGCATGGGTGGTGAATGACGCTTATCAGTAAAAAAACTAATTGCGGTGAGGAAAACAGGGAAAGCATGGGTGTTGGTCAGCAGTTGTGTTCTATGGCATCAACTGTTGCGTCGCACTCTTGTACCACATATCATTTGCAGCATTGCAAGGGTTGCAGACGCATTGGTCTGCAACCCTTGCAAATAACCTAAAACTTGCAACCGCAAATTGCGACTGCAAGTTTACCCGCCTTTATTTCCAATACGATGATTAATGAAACCGAATTTATTGCTGATTCGCCTGCTGCTTTACATTCCAAAAATTGTAATCCAGCATTGGAGCATCGGTGATTCCTGTATTCCTGCCAATGGTTACTATTTGCCCACGATGATAAGTGGTGTGGATGATTAAGTGTTGTAAGTATTCATACTTCGGAAAATTGGAAGAAAACCACGGCGACTCAATTAAATAGTTCTCATGCATAGCTGCCACATTCTCTTTTACATAAGCAGCCAAAAGTAAAGCTTCATTCACGAGGTTATCCATTTCGTTTTTAACATCCACTTCGGTTGCTATATAATCAAATTGTGGTGTTGCTGTTTCTCTTATCATAGACGACCAGTATAATTGAGTATCGCTGATGTGCTTTAGCGTTTTTGCAATGGAACTAAAACTTGAAAGGCATTCTTTATTCAGCACTTCCTCGGGATGTTTACTTAGCCAATTTACTAACTGTTGTGATACCCACACGTTGTAATCAACGTTGTTAATTATTACGGACTGTAAGCTCATGTTATGTTTTTTTAGGTTTTTGTTGAACTATAAATTTAAGGCTTGTTTACATAATAATGAATGGCAGTTTTTATTATCGCTGCCAGTAACAGCTCAATAATGGTTATTGTAAGGAACGAGACTTGGCTACTAATCTTCAACCAAACAAAATTAATTTGCCAGCTCCCCTATCGATCGTAATATTGCGATGAAATGGGAACAACTAAAACAGAAATTTTTACAGCAAAGCAAAACAAGCTGGCGGCTACACTTAAAGCTTTGGCGCACCCGGCTCGTATTGCCATTCTGCAACATTTACTGGAAGCAGAGCATTGCATCTGCGGCAGTCTGGTGGAAGAACTGGGTTTGGCGCAGGCTACTATTTCGCAGCATTTAAAAGAATTAAAACAGATCGGCATCATCAAAGGCTGCACCGAAGGCACAAGTGTAAGCTATTGTATTAATGAAAAGGAATGGAAAAAAGTAGAAACACTGGTTACAGGTTTCTTTCATAGTCTTCCTGCGGCAAAAGAAAACGGATGCTGTTAAACATCTTCTTCGATTAAAAAATTATTTCAATTTACAATACATCATACATGTACCAACCAATCAAAGAACGTTGCGAAGCACTGGTAAAAAACTTTAAAGAAATTCCGGCAGAGCGTAAAGAACTGCTGGAAAAAATTGCGGCTTACATCAGCGGCAAAGCTGCAATAAACGAAGCCATCAATCTTGTTTATGTGTGTACGCACAATTCCCGTCGCAGCCATTTAGGCCAGGTGTGGGCTGCAGTAGCAGCAGCCTATTATAACATAAGCAATGTGCATACGTTTTCCGGCGGCACAGAAGCAACTGCGTTCAACCCAAATGCGATCAAGGCAATTACAGCAGCAGGATTCACCGTAAAGAAAACAACGGAAACAACGAACCCTGTTTACGAAGTGTACTTTGCTGAAGATGAATTCACCACTTGTTTTTCAAAAGTATACAACCACAAAATAAATCCAGCGCAAAACTTTGCAGCCATCATGACCTGCTCCGATGCAGAAGATAATTGTCCGTTCATTCCCGGTTGTGATCTGCGAATCGGTACTACCTACAACGATCCAAAAGCATTTGATACTACCATTCTGCAGGATGAAAAATATACAGAACGCAGCAATCAGATTGCCATGGAATGCTTGTATGTATTTTCAAAAGTTGTAAACAACTAAACTATTATGAGTGCAAACAACTGTGCCCCTGCACACGAGCGAAAGAAGTTAAGCTTTTTAGACAGGTATTTAACCTTGTGGATCTTTTTAGCAATGGCCATTGGTGTTGGCATTGGCTATTTCTTTCCTTCTTCGGCTACGTTCATCAATTCATTTTCATCGGGCACCACCAATATTCCATTAGCCATTGGATTGATCCTGATGATGTATCCGCCGTTTACGAAAGTGAAATACGACAAACTGAAAGAAGTATTTAAGAATACAAAAGTGTTGAGTGTTTCATTGCTGCTCAACTGGATCATTGGACCCATACTCATGTTTGCGCTGGCAATTATTTTTCTGCACGACTATCCGGAATACATGGTTGGATTGATCCTGATTGGCCTTGCTCGTTGTATTGCCATGGTGATTGTTTGGAACGAACTGGCAGAAGGCAGTCGTGAATATGCAGCAGGACTGGTTGCGCTGAACAGTATTTTCCAGGTGCTGATGTTCAGTATCTATGCCTATGTGTTCATTACTGTGTTGCCTCCACTGTTTGGTTTCAGCGGATCAGTTGTAAATATCACGATCGGCGAAATTGCAGAGACCGTTGCTATTTATTTAGGCATTCCGTTTTTAGCTGGTTTTCTTACACGTTATTTTTTATTAAAGCTGAAAGGGGAAGAATGGTATCAAACGAAATTTATTCCGTTTGTTTCACCCATCACATTAATTGCATTGTTGTTCACCATCATCGTGATGTTCAGTTTGAAAGGTGAATTGATCGTGCAAATTCCATTAGATGTTGTACGCATTGCAATTCCGTTGGTGATCTACTTTGCTATTATGTTCTTAGTGAGTTTCTTCATCGGTAAAAAAATGGGCGCTGATTATTCTACCAATGCATCCATTGCATTTACAGCAGCAGGCAACAATTTTGAATTAGCGATTGCAGTAGCCATCGGTGTATTCGGCATCAACAGCGGACAAGCTTTTGCCGGTGTAATTGGTCCGTTGGTGGAAGTGCCTGCCTTGATCGCCTTGGTGAATGTTGCGTTTTGGTTACGGGATAAATATTACATTCAAAAACAGGCTGTATGATCAGCCTTGCAGCAAGGTCCAGACTCCAACAGCAATCAATGCGCCGATGAGTGGACCAACAATCGGCACCCAGCTATAACTCCAATCGCTGTTGCGTTTATTTTTTATCGGCAGAATAAAATGCATGATACGTGGACCAAGATCACGTGCGGGATTAATGGCATAACCCGTTGGTCCGCCCAAACTCAAACCAATTCCCAACACCAGTAATGCAACAGACAATGCATCCAATGCACCTAAACTATTTTGTGGTGCTGCAATAAATAACACTCCTAACATCAATACAAATGTCCCAATGATTTCTGTCGTGAGATTAGCAATTGTATTCCGGATAGCAGGGGCTGTACAGAAGATCGCCATCATAGCATCTGCATCATTCACTTCATCGAAATGTTTCCGGTAAGCAAGCCACATTAAAAAAGAACCTGTCATAGCACCCAACACCTGTGAAAGTATATAGTACGGAACAGAAGCCCATTCAAATTTTCCAATTGCTGCCAACGCAATACTGATAGCCGGGTTGAGATGTGCGCCGCTTACGGTTGCGCTACTGTACACTCCTACAAATACAGCAATGGCCCATCCAAATGTGATGACGATCCATCCCCCGTTTTGTCCTTTTGATTTCGCTAATAATACATTGGCAACAACGCCATTACCAAGTAAGATGATAAACATGGTACCGATGAATTCTGCAAGGAAGGGTGACATATGGCAGTCGTTTGGTTTGTAGTTTATAGTTGGTAGTTATGCCCGCAATTCAAATTTTACAAATTGAGATTGACAGCTGAGAGTGCAGTTAACAAAAAACTACAAACTATCAACTCTGTCCCTACTTCAACACGTACCCCTTCGCCACTTCATTGAACGCTTCGATCTGTTGTTGTTTCCACACTTCATCTTTATTCAATTCCTTCATCATAATATCCGCAACCAACGGCGCTGCTTCAATCGCTGCTTTTGCATCAAGGATCAATGCTCTTGTTCTCCTCGACAATACATCCTCCAACGTCATTGCCATTTCATGACCCACAGCCCAAAAAACTTCTGCAACGGTGTACGGGAGATTTGGGTGAATCAATTGCGAATAACCCTGGTGTTGCAGATAGCGAATAGCGGCTGCATCACTTCCATAATAATGAAGCGGATCATCAAAATCAACTTTCTTCATCCAGCCATGCAGCTTCATGGTTTCTGTTTGGCAACGGGTGTATGCAAGCCCACCTTCATAGTGTGCTTTCAGAATGACCTCTTGTGCCATCTTCCGATACGTGGTCCATTTACCACCGCTGATATTGATCATGCCTCCTTTTGATACCCAAATGGTATGATCACGGGGAAGCACAGCCGTTTTCTTTTGTCCGGGCACTTTCACCAACGGACGCAAACCGGCAAACACACTTTTTACATCGCTGCGTTTTAAACCGGTATGCACATAGCGGTTGAAATGATTGATCACAAACTCCACTTCATCTTCCAATGGTAATGGTTCAATCACCGCTGTCTCAACACTGGTATCTGTTGTACCGATAATTACTTTATCATGAAACGGAACGGCAAATAATACACGTCCATCATCAGTACGTGGTATAAACAAAGCCTGATCGCCGGGGAAAAATGTTTTCTCTACTACAATATGAATTCCCTGCGAAGGCGATACCGTTTTTGTTAACCCATCATCATCCATCTTCAACACATCATCTACAAACACACCTGTTGCGTTGATCACAACAGTGCCTCTTGCTTCGTATGTTTCCTCGGTTAAACAATCATGAATATGTACACCTGCTACTTTTCCTTGTTCATGAATCAAATTGGTAACCTTGCAATAATTCAAAACAGTTGCACTTACATCGGCAGCTGTTAACGCCAATGACACACATAAACGTGCATCATCAAACTGTCCATCGTAATACGCTACACCACCGCTTAATTTCTTTCCATCAAGGCCTTTAATGTATTCCTGTGTTTTCTTGATCGATAAAATTTCACTCGGGCCAAGACTTAATTTCGCTGAAAGAAAATTATATACTTTTAAACCAAGCCCGTAATATAATTTCTCCCACCAACGATACGCAGGTAATACCAATTTCAAACGATGAGCAATATGCGGCGCATTTTTCAGCAATAAGCCACGTTCACGAAGTGCATCACGCACCAAACGGAAATTTCCCTGTTGCAGGTAACGTACTCCGCCGTGTATGAGTTTGGTAGAACGGCTTGATGTTCCTTTTCCAAAATCGTGTTGCTCCAGTAAAAGTGTTTTATAACCACGTGCTGCTGCATCTACTGCTGCACCTAATCCGGTTGCGCCACCACCAATTATGATGATGTCCCAATGGTTGGTGGTTTTTAATTGTTGTATTTGTTGTGAACGATTCAAGAATAGTTAATGGTTGATAGTTAATAGTTCATTACTGAGCATCCGCAATATTACTCAAACAACCTGAAGTTTGAAGAACTGTAAACTACAAACTTCAAACTTAATAGCTCTGCGCCGCTTTCACCGCTTTCTTCCAGCCATTCATCAGACCTACCCGTTTTTCTTCATCCATTGCGCTCTCAAATTTGCGATCGACCTGCCATTGCTCCTGTATTTCATCAATACTGTTCCAGTAACCTGTTGCGAGTCCGGCAAGATAAGCAGCGCCCAATGCGGTTGTCTCCGTAATACGGGGACGCACAACCGCCGTATTCAACAGATCACTTTGAAACTGCATCAACAAATTGTTTACAGTTGCGCCACCATCCACCCGTAATTCTTTGATCTCAATACCCGAATCGGCTTCCATTGCTTTCAGCACATCAACTGTTTGGTAAGCGATACTATCCAATGCTGCTTTTGCAAAATGTGCCGCTGTTGCGCCTCTCGTAATACCAACAATGGTTCCTCTTGCATGTTGATTCCAGTAAGGTGCACCCAAACCCGTAAACGCCGGCACCATGTATACACCGTCGCTATCAGAAACTTTTGCTGCGAGCTTTTCAATATCGGTTGAAGAACGGATAATACCGAGTCCATCACGCAGCCATTGCACCACTGCACCGGCAATAAACACACTTCCTTCCAATGCATATTCTGTTTTACCGTTGATCTTCCATGCAACAGTGGTTAGCAGATTGTTTTTGGAAATAACGGCTTTCTCCCCGGTATTCATGAGCATAAAACAACCGGTGCCGTAGGTATTTTTTACCATGCCGGGGTGTGTACACAACTGACCAAACAATGCACTCTGCTGATCGCCTGCAATGCCTGCAATAGGGATATTGGTAGCCGTTAGTATATTTTGTGTAGTACCGAACACTTCACTGCTGCTCCGTATTTGTGGCAACATATTACCCGGCACATTAAATATCTTTTCCAACTCACCATCCCATTGCAGTGTTTGTAAATTCATGAGCATGGTGCGGCTTGCATTCGTTACATCTGTTGCATGTACCTGTCCTTTTGTAAGCTTCCACAATAACCAGGTATCAATGGTACCAAAACAGAGTTCACCTTTTTCTGCTCTTGCTCTTGCACCTTCTACATTATCTAAGATCCATTTCACTTTTGATGCACTGAAGTATGCATCAACCACCAAACCTGTTCGTTGCTGAATCAGTATGTGGAGATTTTTTCGTTTGAGTTCATCACAGAAATCTGCCGTTCGTCTATCCTGCCAAACAATGGCATTGTAGATGGGCTTGCCGGTGTTGCGATCCCACACCACCGTTGTTTCACGTTGGTTGGTGATACCAATAGCATGAATATTTTCTGTACTTAATCCAGCCTTGGTAATTGCTTCTGCAGCTACACCAAGTTGTGTGCTCCAAATTTCTTCGGGATCATGCTCCACCCAACCGGGCTGCGGAAATATTTGTTTAAATTCTTTTTGTGCGACAGAGATAATGCTTCCATCATGACCGAACACAATGGCACGGCTGCTGGTTGTTCCCTGGTCTAAGGCAAGAATGTATTTCGTCATGAAAACAAGTTACACAAAAACCTGTTGCGACAAACATTAGAAAATAACATGGGAGAAACCGAAATTGAAATTGCCTGCTACAACATTTTTGTTATAAGCAGTCATTACCGGAACATCATCTCTCAACTCAGTGTAATAGTATTTAATATCTGCCTCAAGGAATACTCTGGTACGAAAATTAATAAAATAGTTAGCAGAGAATTGCAAACCTGGCACAAGCGAAAAGTAAGTAGTTCGGCTTATTCCCATATTTTGTTGCCCATAAACAGCATCAAAACTCAAACCTCCATCTACAACAGTTCGATTTGTTGGGTAATAACCAAAACCATAAACTGAATTGAACAATAACTCCGGGTATGTTCGAAACCATTCAGATTCAGTTGAACCTGAAACGGATTCACTTTTTATTTTCTCTCTATTAAATGTTTGTCTGAATCGAATCGCCGCTCTGGCAATACGTTGCCAATGAAGTGTTACCGGCTTGTGGTGCTCAATTCCTATTTCCGGTTCATAAAAATATTCGATCTGCTTCGTATCATTCGTATAAGGAAATGAAGTTGTGTCTGTCTGTTTAAATCCCTCAACGTTAAAACTAAATCCGGGCTTTAGTTGTGCATATATTCTTGTGCCGCTAAGCCGTCCGGGATTGAATGCAAGCAACCAGTTATCATTTACTGCTGTAAAGTAGGCAATCGACGGAGCTTGTATCAACTGTTTGCTTTGTAAAAATGAATCGACACGTGTCAATTCATAGATTAGTCTTTTGCGATCATCAAACACACGTCGGTTGTTAATATCAGTGATCAGCACAGCCAGTTCATATTCCGTTGCAGCATCCGGCACACGATCAAGCAGCCCCATTTTCTGCAGGTCGTTTATAATGAACTTTGCCATTTGAGCATCCTGCACATTTTCCAAACGTCCTTTTCCAACACCAAGTACTAGCATATTGGAAACACTGTTACCAGTTGTTTTACTATCCAGAAATTGCGATCGATTCTTTCGAGTATTACTAACAGCCCCCAGCTCGTTCCCCACCTCAATAAAGAAATTTCTGCTGTTAAAAAAACGATCCATCCTGCTCCAATCTGCATCAAGTATTATTTGTCGGTTACGTTCTGCCACCACGCCTCCATTTTCGTTTCTAACAAAATTGAATACCGGGTTAAAACTGATTGTGGAAATGTGTTGACGTTTATCGGTACTGATTATGCGGTAATAATTGATGCCGGAATTAGAGTTAAATTGGTTTCCCTTAACATCCGTTCGAGTACCCCCTTTCGCATCATATAAACTTCCGGATGCGTTGAGGTTTAGCAGTAATGCTTTAAATCCGGGTGTACGGTATTTATAATTTTTTAGCTGAAAACTGCTGTCCTGGGCGTTTGAAATGGTGGGTAGTATGAACAAGAAAAAATTAATGAGGAGTATAAGTCGCTTCATAAGTAGTTCGGTTTAGTAACTCAAATATAGACGTACACATTTCTTTTGCCATTAATTAAATCATAAATAAAACAAAAGAACCTGTTAAGAAAGTTCAGCTAAATTTGATACTCTATTATGCAAACAATTGAAGTTACAGACAGGCACTCAGCAAAAGAATTTTTACAGGTAGCTGTGGAATTATATAAACATGATGCCAACTGGATCCGTCCGTTGGATAAGGATATTGAGCAGGTGTTTGATGAGAAGAAGAATAAAGCCTTTCGTCATGGTGAAGTGATCCGCTGGATATTAAAGAATGACGATGGAAAATTAATCGGGCGTATTGCAGCATTCGTAAACAAGAAATACAAATCGAAAGGTGATGATGTGCCCGTTGGTGGTATTGGTTTTTTTGAATGTGTCAACAATCAAATCGCAGCCAACCTGTTATTCGATACAGCTAAAAACTGGTTACAAAGCAAAGGCATGGAAGCCATGGATGGGCCTATCAATTTTGGTGAGCGTGACCGCTGGTGGGGTTTGCAGGTGGAGGGATTTCAGCAACCATTGTATTGCATGAACTATAATCTTCCTTACTATCAACAGTTGTATGAACAGTATGGCTTTCAATTATTCTTTAATCAATATTGCTATTCGCTGAAAGTAAAAGATAAGCTGAGTGATAAATTTTATGAGCGTCATGATCGTTTAGCGAAAGATCCCCACTACAAAGCCGTTCACATTAAAGTGAATCAACTCGAAAAATTTGCAAGAGACTTTTGCACGGTGTATAACAAAGCATGGGCTGGTCATGCCGGGTTAAAACAAATGGAAGAAAAAACAGCGATGGCCATGTTCAATGCGATGAAACCAGTGATGGATGAACGCATCTGTTGGTTTACCTATTATAATAATGATCCGGTTGCTGTTTGGCTGAACTTACCCGATCTCAATCAATGGTTCATGGAATTGAACGGACGATTTGATAGCTGGAGCAAACTGAAATTCCTTTGGGTAAAAGCAACCAAGCGAAATAAAAAATTCACCGGCATCATCTTTGGCATTGTGCCCGAACATCAGCACAAAGGTGTGGATGCATTTATGATCATTGAAGCGGCAAAAGTGATACAGGTGCCCATGCTGTACGATGATTATGAAATGCAATGGATCGGCGATTTTAATCCACGCATGATGAATGTGGCTGCCAGCCTGGGTACGCACATCAGCAGACGTTTAATTACCTATCGCTTTTTGTTTGACAGACAGAAAGAATTTAAGCGGCATCCGTTATTGTAATTATTTATTATCAAGCAACAGCTTTCAAATACAGATCATACTGGTATTCGAGTATGTTTTTGAAACTTTTGAATTGTATCAATGCCAATTCTTCCACTACTTCATTTACCAGTTTATGAATAGTTGTAAGCTCGTAGTCAATAAAACTATCACCTCCAAAATATTGATAGTTTGCATTTACAAAATGAGCGGCTTTTGCTTTTAATTCTGTATTGGCATCAAAAACACCATTCTCCAACCAATAGCCTAATAACAATCTCAAATCAGCACTTGCCTGCCTTAGTTCTGATGCCATTTGTTCAGCAGCTTCAATACTTACCTGCTGGCCCTGCAACAAAGGAGAAAGAGTGTTGACCACTTGCTGAGCAGTTTCAAAATGCTTATCTGCCCGTTTCCTATTTTCAAAATGCTCATTATACATTTGTTTTAGCTTGCCAGCTGCCTGCTCCCCGTTTTGTTTGGCAGCTTTGAAAAAGAAAGCCATATTTTCTTCTTCATCAAGTTGCAACTGCTTTTTCTGCTGTTCAATTTCTTGTTTTAGCTTTTCAAGAATTGCTTCGGCTTCTTCCCGCTCATGCTTTACGCCGTCGTAATCAAATGTTTTCGTTTCTATACCGCCATCAACAATTGCCTGTAGCAAAGCGGCATCCGATTCATTTGCAAGCATCTGTTTACCTAACCCTACTTTTTCATCACTAAACAATGTCTTAAAATTTTCCTTACTTATTTCTTGTCCGTAAGGCTTGTTGACTAATGCTTCCAGATCAACATTATTAATACGTTTATCATCATAATAACCGTTGTACTCTTCAGGCAATCGAAACGATTGTATTTCATTAATATATTTTTCTCTGAATGCATTTTCATCGATCATCTTCTGTTTCATTTCTTCAGGCACCGATACATAAATGACCTGGGATAATTGTTGCTGAAGCTTTTCAGGATGTGCAAATAAAACCCATGCCGAACGCTCATCTGTTACACCATCAATCTTTAATTCATTCAATCTTGCTTCACGGTCTTCATTTGCCGGATGCGAAGCCCATTGATTTTTGATATTGAGCTTGGTTAATTGAAAGCGCTTTAAAAACTCATCACTCACCAAAGGAACTCCGTTTTGCACAGGCAAATCGTAGTCAACTGCATATTGATGCATTACTACTCGATGATTGCTGTATACATTTGCAAATACTTCTTTATTCTTTAACCACGCATCTGCTTTTTGCAGAACTGAATTATAACACGCATCACTGATCTCCAGTTTCTTTAATGCAGTTGCCAGGTTATTGCCGCCACTAACACTTGCAGCAACAGCATCAGCATGAAATTCCATTTCACGGGACAGGCTCATGTAGTTTTTATTGATGAAACTATACATCCCCTGCAAAATGGATTGAATGCCTTTTATTATTTGAACAGTGATCCAGACAAAAATGCCGATTGCCCAATGAAGATTACCCCAGGTATGCAGAAACTTTCCAAAGTCATTGTTCTCATACAGCATGTTGTAAATAGCTTTATTTACATTGTATACAAAACTCCCGAGTTTCATACTGCGTTGGGAAAAATGCCCAAACTCATGAGCCATCACTGCTTTAAATTCACTGAGGGTAATTGTGTTCACCAAACCCAGTCCTATCATTAAATTCTTTT
Organism: Lacibacter sp.; assembly: GCF_035299325.1. Taxonomy (GTDB): domain Bacteria; phylum Bacteroidota; class Bacteroidia; order Chitinophagales; family Chitinophagaceae; genus Lacibacter. Next base: position 121,873 of record NZ_DATGWT010000037.1, read on the forward strand.
TCACGGGGAAAAACATGCTCCAGAAACTATCATTATAAAATACAGATGCATTGACTTCTGGCGAAAGAACAATCTTTTTAGGAAACTGTGTTTGTGTATCAATTGTTAGCTGACGGATGAACGCAAACAATTCCGGCTGGTCTTTTTCTGTTACCTCTACCATTCCTGATTCGTCCACTTTCTTTACAGAAAAAATAAACTTCACTAAAAAGATCACTACCATTATTCCAATACTCATAATTCCGGCACCGCCAATGATCACGAGCAAGTGCCCTGCATTAAGAATAACGGCCCAGCCCAGCAACACACATCCAACAGCCAGTGCCACTGCCGCTACCATCAGAATGATATAGACAATAAAGAACAAGGAGATTGATCCCATCACTTTTTTCACTTCGGCCTTAAACGACGCAGAAGGTTCAGTTACGGATTCGTCAACATTAACAGGATTTACAGGGTACAATGAGGATAATTGAGACATGTTTTTTCTTTGATTGTTGAAAATAATATGAGCCTGTTAAACCACAAAATTTACAGGGGTTGAAAAAACAACTGACCTTATATCTGAAAGAAAACAGCTCATAACTGTGTTAAATTCATTTCCACGTCAATAATTACCCATCAGTCTTATGTGGGTATTCTTCTAGTTGTGATATTAGACGAAGTAGTAAATTGCACCCGCAGTTATGGATAAATTCATTGTTTCAGCACGCAAGTACAGACCCCAGACTTTTGATACAGTTGTGGGGCAAACGCATATCACAACAACGCTCAAAAATGCCATCAGCCACAACCAGCTGGCGCATGCCTTTTTGTTTTGCGGTCCGAGAGGTGTGGGTAAAACCACCTGTGCCCGTATTTTGGCTAAGACCATCAACTGCGAAAATATTCAACCTAACGGTGAAGCTTGTGACACTTGTGTAAGCTGCAGAACCTTCAATGAAGGCACATCGCTTAACATTCATGAGCTCGATGCGGCCAGTAACAACTCGGTGGATGATATCCGTTCATTGATTGAACAGGTTCGCTTTGCACCGCAAATGGGTAAATACAAAGTGTACATTATTGATGAGGTACACATGCTCAGTTCCAGCGCCTTCAATGCATTTTTGAAAACATTGGAAGAGCCTCCCTCCTATGCCATTTTTATTTTAGCAACTACGGAGAAACATAAAATTCTTCCAACCATTTTAAGCCGTTGCCAGATCTTCGATTTCAAACGCATCACCACCAACGATACCGTTGATCATTTGCAGGAGATCGTTGACAAAGAGGAGATCAAAGCAGAGAAACCCGCCTTGCAGGTAATTGCTCAAAAGAGCGAAGGTTGTATGCGTGATGCCCTCAGCATTATGGATAAGATCGTGAGTTTTACCAATGGCGAATTAACATATCAGAACACATTAGAGCATCTGAATATTTTAGATGCCGATTATTTTTTCAAGTTGCTGGAGGCTATGCAACAGCAGGATCTGGCAACAAGCATGTTGTTGTTTGATGATATTAACCGCAAGGGTTTTGAAGGCGACATGGTATTGAACGCCATGGCTGAATTCTTCCGCAACCTATTGGTGTGTAAAGATGAGAAGGTTGCCAACTTGCTTGAAGTGGTAGAAAGCTTTAAAGACAAATATATTTCGGCTGCTAAAAAAACATCTGCTTCTTATATCATCAGTGCATTGAATCTGTTGAATGATGCGGAGATCACTTACAAACAGGCCCGCAATAAACGTCTGCATGTAGAATTGGCGCTGATTAAACTCACCTACCTGCAGCAGGCGCTCGATCTTACTGATAAAAAAAAAGTAGTTGAAAAAACAAAGGCGGTTCAGTTTCGTGCATTAAAGCCAATTGAAGTAAAAGAACAGGCTGAAGGCACAAGGAACAAGGCACAGGAAACAAGTGGAGCCAAATTGATTGTTGAAGAACCCATTGAAAAGATACAAGGAACAAGGAACAAGATTCAAGAGCCAAAATCCAATATCCAAATTCCAACTACACAAACTGCCGTTCCAAAAACTGCTTCAGCAGGCATTAAAGGTGGTTTATCAAAACTTCGTGAAAAGATTGCTGCAGAAAATAACAATCCCAACAATCAGCAAAAAGAAATTGATCCGGAAGGTTTGAAAATAGCCTGGCAGGAATATATTCTTAAACTGAAAGCTGCTACTAAACATTCGGTGGTATCAACGTTTGAGATGATGGAATGCCGCATGAAAACTCCGCTCGATTTTGAAGTGCAGGTGTACGGCAATATTCAGCTTGGTTTTCTGAAACAGGAAAAAACGGCGCTGCTTCAACATGTGCAGGGCTTTTTTAAAAATCCCAACATCAATATTCTTGTTCAGCTGGTTGAAGAACCGGAAGATCTTACGCCGGTGGAGCGTCCGCTTTCCACGAAAGAACAATTCATGCGTATGGCGGAGAAATATCCGCTGGTAAAAGATCTGAAAGACAGGTTGGGTTTGGAACTGGATTACTAGTTGATACAAAGCCGGTAGCCGGAAGTTATTAGGCCATAAACCTGGTTTTCGTCACTTCTTTTGAAGCATTTTAATGTGATTCTTTTCCGCCAAACACAGACTAACGATTATTGGCAAAAGACTACTGACTATCAACTAAAGACTACCGACTTATATTTCCCCAAATTGCCTTAATTTCACGCCCTCATTACGACAAAAAACTGATCTTATGGCTGAAGTGATTCGTATGCCCCTGTTAAGTGATACCATGACCGAGGGAAAAATTCTGAAATGGAACAAACAGGTGGGCGATAAAGTTAAAGGCGATGATGTGCTTGCAGATGTTGAAACCGATAAAGCTACGATGGAAGTTGTGGGTTATGCCGATGGCACCTTACTCTATATCGGCGTTCCGGAAGGCAAAGCTGCACAGATCAATGAAATTATTGCAATCGTTGGTAAAGAAGGTGAAGATTATAAAAGCCTGTTAGATGGCGGATCGGCTGCTCCGGCTCCGGCTCCGGCTCCCGCTGCTGCAACAGAAACGGCTGCTGCTCCAGCTCCTTCAGCTCCTGCCGCTTCAGGTGTTGATGCTGATGCATTAGCTCAACAGCTCGGTGTTACTGTTATCCGTATGCCGCTTCTGAGCGATACTATGACAGAGGGAAAGATCATTGCCTGGAACAAGAAAGTGGGTGATGCTGTAAAGGCTGATGAAAGTCTTGCAGATGTGGAAACCGATAAGGCAACCATGGAAGTGATTCCTTATGTAGACGGTACAATTTTATATACCGGTGTTGAAGCCGGCAATGCTGCCAAGGTAAATGAAGTAATTGCTGTGATCGGTAAAGCCGGTACAGATATCTCTGCTTTGGTTAGTGCATTTAAAAATCCGGGTGCTGCTGCAGCTCCCGCAAGTGCGCCCGCTGCAACAACAACAACTGCTGCCGTAAGTGCTCCTGCTGCTGTTGCTTCAACAACAGCTTCAAGCACAGAAAATGGTCGTTTAAAAGCATCTCCGTTGGCAAAGAAAATTGCTGCTGAAAAAGGCATCGATCTCCATGCTGTACAAGGCAGTGGCGATGGTGGCCGTATCATTAAAGCAGATATTGATAATTATAAACCGGCAGCCGCTGCTGCAAGTGCTCCTGCAGCAAAAGCTGCAACTCCTTCTGCCCCTGTTATTGCGTTTACTCCGGGTGCAGGCGAAGGATTTGTTGATACGCCAAACAGCAACATGCGCAAGACCATTGCCCGTCGGTTGGGCGAAAGCATGTTCACTGCTCCTCACTTCTATTTGAAAATGGAGTTGAACATGGATAACGCCATGGCAGCCCGTGCACAAATGAATGCCATCAGTCCGGTGAAGATCAGCTTCCAGGATATGATGATCAAAGCATGTGCAATGGCTCTCCGCAAACATCCTGCAGTGAACTCTTCATGGATGGGCGAATTCATCCGCACATACAATCATATTCATATTGGTAGTGCTGTTGCAGTTGACCAGGGATTGATTGTTCCAGTATTCAAATTTGCAGATCAGAAAAGTTTGAGCCAGATCGCTTCTGAAGCAAATGGCTTGTACGATAAAGCAAGAACAGGTAAACTGCAACCGCAGGAATTCACCGGTAACACATTCACGATCTCGAATTTAGGAATGATGGATATCGAAGATTTCACTGCCATCATCAATCCTCCCGACAGTTGTATTCTTGCTGTTGGCCGAATTAAAGAGATCGTTATCAAGAAAGCTGACGGCAGCTTTGGTACAACCAACGTTATGAAAGTAACTTTGAGTTGCGATCACCGCAGTGTGGATGGTGCTGTTGGTTCATCGTTCCTGCAAACACTGAAGAAGTATATCGAGAATCCTGTTACAATGTTGGTATAAGTATCTCCAATCTATTTTATACGATCCCGTTGCATTGCTGCAACGGGATTTTTTTATTGTTAAATGGTTGAAGAAGCAGACAACTCTGATTTATCTTTATTAACTAAACAGAACAACTATGTCCATCACCAACAATGCAGAACTTGAAGGCATGCAAAAGATCAGTAACGCAGTTGCTGTAACGCTCAAAGCCATGCGTGAATATGCAAAGCCCGGCATCAGCACAAAAGAACTGGATGAGTTTGGTGGAAAGATGTTGGAGGACATGGGTGCTAAATCGGCACCTTTTCTTACGTATAATTTTCCCGGCTTCACCTGCATTAGTGTAAACAAATCATTTGCACACGGCATTCCCTCTACCAATATTATTTTGCAGGAGGGCGATCTGGTGAATATTGATGTGTCGGCTGAGTTAGATGGTTATTGGTCGGACAATGGTGGTTCCTTTGTTGTGGGTGAAGATCTGCATCAACATCAACCATTGGTTGATCTATCGAAACGTATTTTATATAACGCACTTGACCAGATCAAAGGTGGTGTGCGTATAGCAGAGATCGGGAAGCTGATCGAAACACAAGCGAAGAAAGCAAACTGTAAAGTGATACAGAATTTAACGGGTCATGGTGTTGGTAAAAGTTTGCACGAAGATCCGCTTGAAATTCCCAACTACTACGACAGATTTAATACAAAACGTTTTCGCAAAAATTCAGTGGTTGCCATTGAAACATTCATTGCCACGCATTCCACACAAGCAGTGGAGTTGGAAGATGGCTGGACTTTTGTTGGCAACAAAGGCGGCTATGTAGTACAGCACGAACATACTATCATGATCACAGATGGCAAGCCGGTTATTCTTACAGCAGCCAATGGTATTTGAGATAAGTGATTTAATCAGGATAAACCTTTCCGTATCTAGCCACAAGAAGCGGCAAACAGCAATTTACTTTTTCAACGCCTGCTCCGCATTGTCAAAAACATTTTGGCAGAAGGCTTGTTGTGTTAGCTTCAGCCGGCAAATGACAGCCAGGCGATAGTTTACCCGTTAAACAAAGCTTACATTTACAACAAGCACAATCAACGCATGATCAGGAAAAGTACGATACAGCTTTTGCGATTTCATTTTTCGATTTTCTTAATGCCCGTTTACTGGTTTGCATTAACACAGTTGGTGAACATCAACCCCACAAATGCTGTGCTGATATTTATCATTCTGCATGTACTCATCTATCCCTCCAGTAATGGTTATAACAGTTATATGGACAGAGATACGTCACCCATCGGTGGTGTAAAAAATCCTTTACAACCCACAAAGCAACTGTTTTATGTATCGATCATCATGGATCTTGTTGCTGTTGCATTGTCTTTCCTGATCAGTAACTGGTTTGCATTGGGCAGTTTCATTTATATCATTGGTTCAAGATTATATAGCTATCGGGGCATACGTCTTAAACAATATCCCATTCTTGGCTATCTCACCGTAATTACGTTACAAGGTGGTTTGGTTTTCTGGATGGTGTACCACGGAAGTTCGGTGCTGTTGAAAACAGGCATGCCAATTGCAGGTATGATTGCAGCTAGTTTATTGATCGGTGGATTTTATCCGCTCACTCAAATTTATCAGCACAAGCAGGATAAAGAAGATGGCGTTACAACCATCAGTTCCTTGCTGGGCTACCGCAAAACATTTGTATTCTGTGCTGTTGTTTACTCCGTTGCCATGTTATTTGTAGGATATACCTTCTTTTCATCACTCATGATCAAAGAATTTTTTATCCTCAGCATCTTTTTTCTTCCAATCCTCGTTTATTTCTTATGGTGGGCAGTGAAAGTGTGGAAGTCAGAAAGTTTTGCAGATTTTAAACATACGATGCAAATGAACGTTTTGGCAAGTATATGCACCAACGCAGCATTTATTACGATCTTAATCATGAATCAATTTGAGTAAACTTATTTCCATTGGCACAGCCGTTCCGGCATTTAAACATGCGCAGAAAGATATTCTGCAGTTCATGCAGGAAGTGTATGCACTGGATACAGTTGAAAACAGAAAGTTGAGATTTCTCTATAGCCAAAGCGGTATTGATACACGTTATTCAGCCATTCCCGATTACAGTCATCAATTACCTGAATGGAAATTTTATCCGCACAGCGAAAATCTTGAACCCTTTCCCGATCTTGAACATCGCATGCGTTGGTATAACCGTTATGCGGCACCGTTATCTGTTGATGCCATCAGGCAATGCATTGCGGGAAAGATCAACAGTCAAGAGATCACACATCTCATCACCGTCAGTTGCACAGGCATGAGTGCACCGGGTCTTGACCTGATGGTAATGGAGTTAATGGATCTTCCAAAAAATATCTTTCGTACTTCCATCAACTTCATGGGTTGTTACGCAGCTATTCACGGTTTAAAAATGGCAGATATGATTTGCAAAACCGATCGTGCTGCTAAAGTGATGATCGTTTGTACTGAGCTGTGCACATTACATTTTCAAAAAGATGCGAGTCCTGATAGTATTGCTTCCACACTTTTGTTTGGCGATGGCAGTGCAGCGGCATTGGTGATGCACGATGATTCGACTCCAAAAGGATTACACCTGAAAAGTTTTTACAGCGAAGTTGTTCCGAAAGGAAAACGGGATATGGCATGGGAGCTTTCATCCACAGGTTTCTTAATGACGCTGAGTGGATATATCCCCGATCTCATTAAAGAAGATTTTGCGCCGCTGGTTGAACGTGCATTGCATCATGCAGGTTTGCAGCAGCAAGAGATCAGCAACTGGTGTATTCATCCCGGCGGCAGACGTATTGTAGATACCATTCATAAAGCGCTGCAATTGCCGGAAGGGAAGCTGCAGGCTTGTTATGATGTGTTGCGTGATTATGGCAACATGTCCTCTCCCACTATTTTATTTGTGCTGAAAGAACTGATGCAACGCAGCAGTACGGATGAATCCATTTTTGGTGCCGCCTTTGGCCCCGGTTTAACAATGGAAACTTTTGTAGCTTCAACACATGCCTGATCTCACACAACGATCATATCAAAAAGAACTACTCGATGGCGATGATATTCCGTTTGAAGACATCAAACAGAATATGCAGGAACTGGATGTGATCAATACATGGTTGGGCGGACATCAGATCACAATAAAAGGATTACAACAAATAATGAACAGGGTTAGTCACACGCCTGCATTTGGGGTGGCTCACCCCCAAGCACTGATCGTCTGTGAAATTGGTTGCGGCGGTGGCGATAATCTGAGAGCAATTCAACAATACTGCGAAAAGAAACGTATTTATTTAAAACTGATTGGTATTGATATCAACCCGCATTGCATTGCTTATGCCAGATCAAGAAAAGAGAATGAAGGAATTGAATTTATCTGTTCCGATTATTCAAAAGCAATGTTTACACAAAAGCCCGACATTATTTTTTCTTCCTTGTTCTGTCATCATTTTACAGAAGATGAATTGCAACGGCAATTCATATGGATGAAAAATAATTCTACGCTTGGCTTTTTTGTGAACGATCTGCACCGTCACCCGCTTGCGTATCATTCCATCAAATTATTAACGACTCTCTTTTCAAAATCATACCTTGTAAAAAACGACGCACCATTAAGTGTTGCACGTGGTTTTAAAAAAGATGAGCTGATCGAAATACTACAACAATCATCCATCATCCATTATCAATTAAAGTGGATGTGGGCATTTCGCTGGTTGCTTATTTTTAAACATGACTGACAGGCATTACGATATTGCAATCATTGGCGGCGGACTTGCAGGATTGGCATTAGCAATTCAATCAGCTAAACAAGGCTACGCTGTTGTGTTATTTGAAAAAGAAAAATATCCTTACCATAAAGTTTGTGGCGAATACATCAGTTTGGAAAGCTGGAACTTTCTCGAATCGTTAGGCATTCCTTTATCGAAACTGAACTTGCCTGTTATCAAACAACTGGAAGTATCGTCACCGAATGGAAATATTTTTAAACACGAACTGCCACTTGGAGGCTTTGGTATCAGTCGCTATAAACTTGATGAAATGTTGGCAAACATTGCCCGGCAACACAATGTGTTATTACTGGAAGAAACAAAAGTGAATGATGTGATTTTTCAGAACAAAGCATTTAGTATTCATTCAACTGCAGGTGAGTTTACCGCTACAGTTGCCGCAGGTTGTTTTGGCAAACGAAGTAACCTGGATGTAAAATGGAATCGAAATTTTGTACAGCAAAAGCCCAATAAGCTCAACAACTACATCGGTGTTAAATATCATATCAAGATCGATCGCCCTGCTGACGTAATTGCCTTGCACAATTTCGAAAACGGATACTGTGGCATTTCACAAATTGAAGATGGAAAATTTTGTCTTTGTTATTTAACCACGGCTGTTAATCTGCAAAAAAGCAATAACAGTATTGAGCAGATGGAGAAAACTATTCTGTGTAAAAATCCACAGCTAAAAAAAATATTTGACGAAGCTGAATTTCTGTACGATTCGCCCGTTACCATTTCGCAAATCAGCTTTGAGCAAAAGCAACTGGTGGAGCATCATGTGTTGATGATCGGTGATGCAGGGGGTATGATTGCGCCTCTTTGCGGCAACGGCATGAGCATGGCTATGCATGGAAGCAAACTTGCGTTTGAACAAGTGCATGCGTTTCTGCAACATGAAATCACACGAGCGCAAATGGAAGAATGCTACAGTCGCAATTGGCAACAACAGTTTGCCAAACGATTAAAAACCGGCCGACTGATTCAAGGCCTGTTTGGCAAGTCAAGCGTCACGAATCTTTTCATCAATTCAGTCAAAACACTACCCTTCCTGGCCAAGCCATTGATACGCCTCACACACGGCCAGTCTTACTAAAAATTAATTTTCAGTAATTACTGAAAATTCGGAATTGTTTGCTAACTTAGGGCCATGAAATTATCCGAAGCCAAACAACAGTTCATCAGCACCTGGGGTGCCATGGGTACACATTGGGGCATTAACCGCACAATGGCACAGGTCCATGCTTTGCTGATGATCAGTCCTGACCCGCTTACACAGGACGATGTGATGGCCCAGTTGAATATCAGCCGGGGTAATGTGAACATGAACATCCGTGACCTGATCGATTGGGGATTGGTTGACCGTGTACTGATACAAGGCGAACGCAAAGAATATTTCACCGCCGAAAAAGATATCTGGAAAGTAGCCCGGCAGATTATTAAAGAACGGAAGAAGCGTGAACTTGATCCGATGATGAAACTGATGGATCAGTTAAGCAAAGTGGATGGCGATAAAAAAGATAAGGAAGTAAAAACCTTTCTCGACACAATTAGTGGGATCAAAAAATTTGGTGCCCATGCTGATAGTATGCTCGATGTGGTGGTGAAGAGTGATGAGAATTGGTTCATCAGTACAGCATTGAAACTCTTTAAATAATTGATCAAAGATCAATACAGCCGATTCGTTCGGCTTTTTTAAAACACAATATTTTCATTTTTTTCTGAAATTATAAAATACATGAAACATGAAGCTGTTTAAACAATTTGAATTTTACAGTAGTGTATTACTGATCGCAGCGTTCTTTATCAGCTGGATTATCATACGAGATGGCGGACTGCTCTTCACTGCTTACTTCGTTGTTGGAGCGTTACATATTGTTGGTATGATCACACATGCTTTGGCGCATTGGTTTACAAATACCAACAGTCTTCGTTTGTATTATCACTGGTTGGTTGTTATCCTGTTGTTGCTTACTCCACTTGGTATTGGTTTATGGATATTATTATATGCTGCTCCTTTTATGGCCATTGCTTACACATGGATCTGTTGGAGAGAATTAAGGGCTTTGCAATTGAAAGAGTTTGTGCATTTGAAATAACTCATCATTAAATAAATTGTTATGAACTACACAATTCCCAACTGGCTTATTTACATTGGTGCTGCGGGTCAAATTTTTACTGCCATGGTTTATCCATATGTACGTCACAAAGTTTTTGATTGGTATAACGATATCAAAAAACTGAAACCTCTTAACCAGGAAATCGCTAAAACATATGGCCGCTACATTCAAGGGTTAAACTTTTCCTTTGGCTTGATCTCATTCTTACTTGCTGATGAGTTAAAGAACGGCAGCCCACTAGCTGTTGCAATAACCGGTTTAATTGCTGCCTACTGGACAGGGAAGGTTATTACACAATTTGCCTATTACCCTATGTATGAAATTCCCAATAAACTCATTTTCAAAATTGGAGAAGTGTTGATGAATACGTTGTTCATCACGTTTGCAGTGGTATTTATCTGGTTGTTTGTAAGTAACATCAATTTCTTATTGCAGCATTGACGATACTGCAGTTATTATTCAAGTTGTAACTTTACAATATGAGTAAGAAAACACTTGTACTCGGCGCATCTGATAACAGTTCACGCTACAGCTATCTGGCCATACAACGTCTTCGCAGTAAAGGACATGAGGTAGTTGGTATTGGTAAGCATGCTGGTACTGTTGAAGACGTAACAATTGAAACAACAAAACAACCGGTTGAAGATCTTGATACGGTTACGCTCTACTTAAACCCTCTTCATCAAAAAGAATATTACGATTATATTCTTTCGCTCAAACCGAAACGCATCATCTTTAACCCCGGTGCTGAAAATGAAGAGCTGAAACAACTTGCACTTCAAAACAATATTCAGCCAATGGAAGCCTGTACGTTGGTGATGTTAAGCACTGGTCAATATTGATTCTCTGATTAACGTTTTTGCAAGAGGTTTAAAGCTAACGGATTGTTCCGTGGCCTGTCGACTACCGTCTATCGTCTTCTTCGCTTATCCCCACCTGTTAATAAACACATAACTCAACAAATTTGCAGCAGCCGGAAAGAATTTCGTAAATTAGGAAAACCCTTTTTATGAAATGGAGAAAATTCAATGGCGAGCATATCCGCATTCCGATCAAGGAAGAGGTACGTGCCGCCATCATTAGAGAAACCAGTAAAGGCTTTCGACTAAAGGTTTGTATTGGAACCGACAGCCAGGTAAAAGGAATGGAAACTGAATTTGCAACTGTGATTGTTTTTTTGCGTGAAGGTCATGGTGGATTCATGTTCATCCACAACGAAAAAACAAGACAGAAGTATTCCATTAAAGAACGTATGCTTGTTGAAGTAGCAAAGAGTATTGAGATTGCTTATGAACTTTGCGATCTGTTTACAGAGTATGATGTTGATATGGAAGTACATGCCGACATCAACACCAACCCGCACTTCAAAAGTAATGAAGCATTGCGTGAAGCAATGGGTTATATCCTTGGTATGGGCTTTGCCTTTAAAGCCAAACCTGAAGCCTTCGCCAGCAGCAGCTGTGCCAATAAAATTGTGAACTGATCTTTTGCACAGCCCCCTGTTTCAACTGTGTGAACCACGGTTAGGTTCTTCGTCTCTCCAACCTCAGCGGTAAATTACCTCATTCAGCTTAACTTGTTCAGTCTCATACCAAAGACTTTTGGTAATACCTATCTGTTCAAAGCAGCTGGTGTCGTCATCCATGTGTCAGCATAATCGGGAACCTCATTAAAGAATTGTTTTGTAAGTGAAGTAACAAACAGATACGCCAAGAATAAAAGTGAAAGTGAAATAAACACAATACCGCCAACAGATAAAATATCCCGTTTCATATTCTCATGTTTTAGAAATGAAAGAAAAATTTTGCGGCAGAGATAGAGAATTGAATAGAAAGTTCGTGCTATTAAATTATAATTACAACAACAGATTTTTGCAATTTCTACTTAGGTAATGCATAGTAATGTAGCAGCTACAACAGCAGCTGTTTCTGTACGCAATCTTGTTTCACCAAGCATCACAGGTTTATATCCTTCTGCAATAGCTGTGTTGATCTCTGTCGTGGTGAAATCTCCTTCCGGACCAATAAGGATGATAGAATTTTGAAATTGGTTAATTTGAAAATTTGAAAATGGAGTTCTCTCCGTTTCATCACAATGCGCAATAAGCTTAAGTGCATTTTCAAATTGCATCATTTTCAAATTTTCAAATTTTGTAGGCTCGTGTAAAACAGGCAACCATGTTTGCTGGCTTTGCAACATTGCACTTACTAAAATCCCTTTCATACGATCGAAACGGAAATGCTGACGTTCGGTTCGTTCACAGAGCAAAGGGATAATTTCTGTTACACCGATCTCGGTTGCCTTTTCTAAAAACCATTCGAATCTGCTTGCGTTCTTCACTAATGAAACTGCAATGGTTGTTTTACGAGCAGCTTGTGGCTTGTAGCTTACAGTCTTTACCTGCACCACACAATGTTTTTTATGTGCATCACTGATAGCAGCAGTGAGCAAACTTCCTTTACCATCCGTTAAATTCAATTGTTCTCCCACCTGCATACGCAACACCTGCACTACGTGTTTGGATGTTTCTTCATTTAACGTAATGAGTTGCTGAGATGCATCAAAAGATTCAATATAAAAAAATGGTAATGCCATAAAAAATTTGTCCCGCCTTACGCAAGCGGGACAAATCTAAAATCATACATCCGAAATCAGAAATCTAAAACGGCGTTTCCTCATCGAAGTTCATATCATTCATCTTACTGCCTTTCTGTACAAATACTTTAGGGCCATCATCGCTTGGCACCGGTTTCCAGTTTCCGCCACCCGGCATCATACCTGGTCCGCCGGGTAATGGTCCTTGTGAACCACCAAATCCACCACCACCCATATTATCACCAAAATCATCCTCCACAAACTTCTGAATATGTAATAATGCTCTCAGCTTAATTGTTTCCAGCGAACCATTCCTGTGCTTTGCAATACGTATATGTGTTTCACCACGATTGCTTTCGCCAAATTCATTCGAAGTAATATCATAGTATTCGGGACGGTACAGGAACATTACCATATCCGCATCCTGTTCAATGGCACCCGATTCACGGAGATCACTCAACTGCGGCATCTTGTTTCCATCTTTACGTTTCTCTACCTCACGACTCAACTGCGAAAGTGCAATGATGGGAATGTTCAATTCTTTTGCAAGTTGTTTCAAGCCCCTTGAAATTGTACTGATCTCCTGTTCACGGTTGGTATTTTTGTTACCGGCACTTCCGCTCATCAATTGCAGGTAATCGATAATGATCAACCCTACTCCGTGCTTATTTACCAGGCGGCGGGCTTTTGCACGTAGTTCAAAAATATTCAAAGCAGCACTGTCATCAATAAAGATGGGTGCTTTTGCTAAACGTTCAATTCCTTTTTTGTACAACTGCTGTACCTCATGATCTTCCAGTTTACCACGGGAGATCTTCTCCAGCATGATCTCACTCTCTGCCGAAAGAATACGTTGTACCAACTGTGCAGCACCCATCTCAAGTGAGAAGAAGGCAACTGGTGTTGGTTTACTTGCACTCAATGCTGCGTTGCGCAACAGGTTCAATGCAAATGCAGTTTTACCCACGGCAGGTCGTGCAGCCAGAATCACCAGGTCAGAAGGTTGCCAACCGTAGATCACTTTATCCATGGTTGCAAAACCGGTTGGTACACCTGTAATATCTTCCTGCTTATTCCGCATGTCTTCAATACGCTGAATGGTTTTGATCAACACATTATCAAACGAATCAAAGTTTTTACGGAGATAGTTATTGGTTATTTCAAACAGTTTGCTTTCTGCATCATCGAGCAGATCGAATACATCGGTACTTTCTTCATACGCATCACCAATGGTTTCACCGCTGATGCGGATCAACTCACGTTGTAAAAATTTCTGCAGAATGATACGTGCATGCGCTTCAATGTTTGCAGTTGATACAACCGTGTTGGTGAGTCGAGTTACATAGTAAGCACCGCCAACCATTTCCAGTTCTTCACGCATTTTCAATTCTTCCACTACCGTAAGCAGATCGATAGGCGAACTTTTAGCTGTAAGTCCCTGCATAGCACGGAAGATGCGCTGGTGAGCATCTACATAAAAACATTCCGGACGTAAAATTTCGCTGATGGCATCGAAAGCACTTTTTTCGAGCATTACGGCACCAAGTACGGCTTCTTCAAGTTCCTTAGCCTGGGGCGGAACTTTGCCATATACCATGGTAGTGAGGTCAAGCGGTGCCTTCCGCTTTGTTTTGCGGTCTTTATTGAGATTAGTAAGATCCATAGTTTAAAACAGGGAATACAATGGTTGAATTCGGGTTCCTTTTCTTTCACAATCGTTTACCCAATTTTCATGTTAAGCAATTGTTACCGGAACAAGGGCGACGAATGTAAATGAGAAAATGATACAAGCAAAAACAAATCCCACTCTTAATTTCTTCAACCCCTGTTCACATTAAATTTAAGGTTATCCACCGGTTTTGCTCCTTCATTCACATAAATCAGGCCTGTTATCCTCAATTTAAATTATTTTTTCGCCCAAACCTAATGTATTTGCACACCCGCTGTGCAGAAAGATTTTATGACTTTTTTTTGGCAGACTGATGCGGATTACAATATGGATTTTTACTGTTTTTTCTGCCTTTTCGTTACCTGAAAACCTTTACCGGCTTGCTTTCTGTCCGATTTCATATCACTTAAAACCGATTGCAAATCCTGACTGCACTTGAGCATAACTGTTACCTTCATTTTTTATTGAATTGTGTGATTCTTCATTGCTGAAAGATTGGTCTGGATACGATTTTAGAATGCTTGATTTCGACTAAAACTCGTTTACTCCTCAAGCCTTCAATCAATTATCTTTGCAGCTTTCTGAATAAAAGTTGATTATAGTATGACGATCAGTTATAAATGGCTCCATGAATATTTACCGGTAGCAGTAGAACCCGAGCGTTTGAGCCGTATCCTTACTTCCATTGGTTTAGAAGTGGAGAGTATGGAGGCATATGAAGAAGTAAAAGGTGGGCTGAAAGGCCTCGTGATTGGTGAAGTGCTCACTTGCGAAAAACATCCTGATGCTGATAAACTTTCGCTTACCACAGTGAATGTTGGTGCTGCTGAACCTTTGCAAATCGTTTGTGGGGCACCGAATGTAGCCGTTGGTCAAAAAGTGGTGGTGGCAACAGTTGGCACAACCATTTATCCGTTGACCGGCGAACCAATGACCATGAAAAAAGCAAAGATCCGTGGCGTTGAAAGCCAGGGAATGATCTGTGCCGAAGATGAAATTGGTTTAGGTGCAAGTCATGCAGGTATCATGATCCTGAAAGATGATGCAAGAGTGGGAAGTGCTGCGGCTGATTATTTTCAATTATACACCGATTGGATCATTGAGATCGGTTTAACACCCAACCATATGGATGCGATGAGTCATATGGGTGTGGCAAGAGATGTGATTGCATACCTCAACTTTCACGATAAAAAACAATACACGCTTAAATCTCCGTTCAGCAACGGATTTAAGGTTGATAATAAATCGCTGCCTATTACTGTAAAGGTAGAGAACAAAGATGCCTGTCAGCGTTATGCCGGTGTGAGCATAAGCAATGTAACGGTGAAAGAAAGTCCAACCTGGTTGAAGCAACGTTTGAAGGCAATCGGTGTTCGTCCGATTAATAATATAGTCGATATCACGAATTACATTCTGCATGAAACCGGTCAGCCGTTGCATGCATTTAATGCAGATGCTATCACAGGTAAAGAAGTGATCGTAAAAAATCTTCCTGAAGGAACTCCGTTTCTTACACTCGATGAAAAAGAGCGCAAACTGAGTGTTGAAGACTTGATGATCTGCAATGCAGAAGAGCCCATGTGTATTGCCGGTGTGTTCGGTGGAACCAAAAGTGGTGTTAAAGAAAGCACGAAGAATATCTTTTTGGAAAGTGCCTGGTTCAACCCGATTACAACACGAAAAACATCGTTCCGTCATAACCTGCGTACCGATGCTGCCACACGTTTTGAAAAAGGTGTTGACATCAGCAATGCAGTGAATGTATTAAAACGTGCCGCATTATTGATCAAAGAATTGGGTGGCGGCGAAATTGCAAGTGATGTGGTGGATGTTTATCCAACACCAAAACAAAAAACGCAGATCGCTCTCAAGTTTCATTATTTGAAAAAGATCAGCGGTAAGAATTATCACCCGGATACTGTAAAGAAAATATTTGAATCACTCAATTTTGAATTGATCAAAGAATCGATTGATGAAATTTGGGTGGCTGCTCCGTTCAGCAAACCTGATATGGAACTGCCGGCAGATCTTGCTGAAGAAGTAATGCGTATTGATGGATTAGATAATGTGGAGATACCAACGAGCATCACTATCTCCCCATCAACAGAAGCTGATCAAACAAGTTTTGCTTACAAAGAAAAGATCAGCAATATTCTTGCAGGCCAGGGTTTCAATGAAATCTTCACCAACTCCATTGCCAACAGTGCATGGTATAGTGAAGAAGTATTGAGCACAACAGTAAAGATGCTGAACAACCTGAGTGCTGAATTGAATGTGATGCGTCCATCAATGCTGGAAACAGGTTTGCAATGCGTTTCATTTAATCTCAACCGCAGGAATAACAATCTTCGCCTGTTTGAATTTGGAAAAACTTATACCACTTCAGATGTAGGTAAATATTTCGAAACAGATCATTTAGCTATTTACACAACAGGAAGTACAGAAGCCTCCTGGAAGCAAAAAGCTTCAGCAACTGATGTGTATTTTCTGAAATCGGTGGTGAACAGCATTTTGCTGCAGGCAGGTTTATCGGCTGAAACAGAAATTGCAGAAGCTGAAAAAGGTTTCAGTGGTTTGATCAATTACAAAGTAAAGAAACAAGTAATTGCAAAAATTGGCATTGTTGATGCTGCACAATTAAAACAGTTCGACATTAAACAACCGGTTTACTTTGCTGATATTAACTGGAACATCTTAACTCAGCTTGCTGCTAAAGCAAAACTGGAGTACAAAGAAATACCACGTTTCCCGGCAGTTGAACGTGACTTGGCAATCGTTATTCCAAAAAGCACAAGCTATGCTGAAGTGGAAAAAACGATCAACAATGCAAAAGTGGCCCGCTTGAAAGGAGTTTCGTTATTTGATGTATTTGAAAGTGAAAAGATAGGTGCCGATAAAAAATCGATGGCTCTCAATTTCATCTTCCAGGACGATGAGAAGACCTTGGTGGATAAAGAAACTGAGAAGATGATGGATACACTTATCCAGGCATTGGAAAAACAATTGTCTGCAGAGATCAGAAAATAATACCTTTCAGCAAACAATTCATTGTGTCAGCTATTGATCAACATATTCAATCACTCCAGCAAAAAATGCAGTTGCTTGTAAAAAAGCATCAGCAACTGGAAAAGGAGAATAAAAAGCTGAAAGATGAATTGAATGGTTTAAAAGATAAGCAGTTCGATAAGAAACAGGAAGTTGAGGTGTTGGAAATGCAGAACGCAATTCTCAAAGCATCGCAACAGCAGTTAGATGACAAGGAGAAGAAGGAACTTGAAAAGAAGCTCAATCTTTTTATTAAAGAGATCGATCGTTGTATTGCTTTACTTACGGAATAGGATCACACACGTTTGATGATCCGCATTTTCATTTCATCATCGCCTTGCTTTATTTCAATGCTGTAAACGCCGTAAGGCAAGTCATTTAATCCGCTCCAGATAAGTGAGCGGTGAGCAGATACTTCCGATTCTAAACGACGGCATACAAATCCACTCTCATCTTTTAATACTGCCCTAACGGCATTCTTATCCGGCGAAGAAAGTTCCAGCGTAAGTGTATCAATGAACACTTGTGGTTTCACTTTTGCGAACATGTTTCGAGGTTGGTTTAGAGATAATAAAACGGGAGGTATTTTCGCAGCCGGCAACGGATGAATAAGGAAGCTTTTTTTTACGAACGTGTAATATATAACAACCTTTTTATATTTTAGTTTGATGGAATCATTAATTCCGATAAATATTGTTATTGGCGATCGCAGCTACAGGATCAAAGTAAGCCCCGAACACGAGGAGCATGTACGCAAAACTGTAAAGATCATCAATGAAAAAGTGCTCGAATATCGTACCAGTTTTGCCGGGAAGGATATGCAGGATTATATTTCTATGGTACTGATCTGGTATGCAACCGATGTTACTTCAACAGATACGAGAGGCTCCGGTACTGCCGACGAATCGGTTGCTGCTGAGGCATTAAAAAAGCTGGAGCTTCAGATCGATCAATTATTAAAGCAGGGATAACTATCTCTCAAAAAAATCAGCCGGTTCTTTATAGAATGGCGGACATGTAGCCAATACACACATGTTAAAGCCTTGATTCTGTTATTACGTTCAAGGTTTCCTACCTCTTTTTTCTGTATTTTCGCCACTATTGTCCCGCTATGAACTTGTACAACGCCATAGAAAGGAACGATTTGCAGAAAACAAATAACAAACCAGTCAACAACAATGGAACCAGCAATTTTATATGTCATAATAGGTGTGGTCGCACTAATAGCAGGTGTGATTTTGGGCAAGATCATCTTCGCAAAAAACACCCGTAAACAGTTAGAGGAAGCAGATTTACAGGCACAATCAATTATAAAAGAAGCAGGGCTGCGAGCAGAAACCATCCGCAAGGAAAAGGAACTTGAAGCAAAAGAAAAATTCGTACAGCTCAAATCGGATTATGATCGTGAAGTAACTGAACGCAACCGTAAGATCAATGAAAGTGAGAACCGTGCCCGTCAGAAAGAACAATCGATCAATCAGAAAGAAGCCAATCTCGACAAACAGATAAAGGAGAACGAGGCGATCAAGGAAAACCTCAACCGCCAGATCGAAGTGGTAAATCTGAAACGCACTGAGCTGGAGAAACACCAGGAAGAGCATATCCGCAGATTGGAGAAAATTGCGGGATTAAGCGCTGAAGAAGCCAAGAATCAATTGATCGAAAGCCTGAAACAGGAAGCACAAACCCGTGCCTTGGTACTTCAACAGGAAATTATTGAAGATGCCAAATTGAAAGCAAATAAGGAAGCACGCAAGATCGTGATCCAGTCTATACAGCGTACTGCTGCTGAACAAACAATTGAAAATACTGTAACCGTTTTCAACCTTGAAAGCGATGAAATAAAAGGTCAGATCATTGGTCGTGAAGGTAGAAACATCCGTGCGATTGAAGCAGCAACGGGTGTTGACCTGATCGTTGATGATACACCTGAAGCCATTCTTCTCTCCTCTTTCGATCCGCTTCGTCGTGAAGTGGCCCGTTTGAGTTTGCAGCGTTTAGTGGCCGATGGTCGTATTCACCCTGCCCGTGTTGAAGAAGTGGTTGAAAAAACCCGTAAGCAGCTTGAAGAGCAGGTGATGGAAATTGGTGAGCGCACCGTAATTGAATTAGGTATCCACGGTATGCACAAAGAATTGATCAGGATGGTGGGACGTATGCGTTTCCGTTCATCTTATGGTCAAAACCTCTTGATGCACAGCCGTGAAACAGCCAATCTTTGTTCTATCATGGCTGCTGAATTAGGAATGAATCCTAAATTGGCAAAACGTGCCGGTCTCCTGCACGATATCGGTAAAGTGCCGGATGAAGAAACTGAATTGAGCCATGCATTGCTTGGTGCCAAGCTTGCTGAAAAATATGGTGAGAACCCGGCGGTAGTAAATGCCATTGGTGCCCACCACGATGAAATGGAAATGCAGTATGTGATTTCTCCGATTGTACAGGCTTGTGATGCCATCAGTGGTGCAAGGCCCGGTGCCCGTCGTGAGATCATGCAACAATACCTCCAGCGTATCAAGGATCTTGAGAACCTGGCAATGGGTTATCCCGGTGTTGAGAAAGCATACGCTATCCAGGCTGGTCGTGAGTTGAGGGTAATTGTGGAAGCAGAAAAAGTGACCGATGCTGAATCAGACAAATTGAGCTTTGAAATGGCACAGAAAATACAAACAGAAATGGTTTATCCGGGTCAGATCAAAGTGACTGTTATTCGTGAAAAAAGAGCTGTAAACGTAGCCAGATAGTTAGAGAGTAATTGGGAATTAGGGACTGGGAAAGAGTGAATCAACTTTTTTTCCAAATTCCTGCCAACAAATTGCCAATTCCTCCAAAAACCCCCTACCTTTGCCGTCCTAAAAATTAAGAGTTATGAACGCCGCTGTTGCATTTGTACATGAGCAATTGACTGCTAAGAAAGAACAACCAAAGTTCAAAGCAGGTGATAACGTTACTGTGAATTATAAGATCGTTGAGGGTGGTAAAGAGCGTATCCAGGGTTTCCGTGGAGATGTGATCAAACGCCAGGGACAAGGCGCAACTGCAACATTTACAGTGCGTAAGATCTCTGATGGTGTTGGTGTTGAACGTACTTTCCCGGTTAACTCACCTAACGTTGATTCAATTGAACTCAACAAAGTAGGTAAAGTAAGCCGTGCAAAACTCTTCTACCTCCGTGAAAGAAGCGGTAAAAGTGCCCGTATTAAGGAAAAGCGCATGAGATAATCGGCGTTTTGAACATATTTAACAAAGGGGGAAAGAAAACTTTCCCCCTTTATGCTTTAAATAACCGGATTTCATTCTTATATTTAAACCCCGAATCGTACAGATTCTCCTAATCCCATACCTTTTGAAGTAATCGTTACTCTATTTATTAACTAAATAAGTCGTTCCGATCATGAAAAAGGTATTAGTTGCCCTCGCTGTAATTACAATGTTCTTAATGTCATGTAACCGTGGTATATCTCCATACCAGGCTGCAAATGGCAAAGCAGGTAAATGCGGCAGAAATTTTATCCGTTAATCTCTACTGAAATTAAACGCATTGAAACCTTCCCTTACCGGAAGGTTTTTTATTTTTCTTTTCAAGGCGGCGTTACAAATAACTGTAACTTTGTGTTCCTTTAAAATTTATATCATGAATTTTCAACCCATACTTCTCGGCGTTCTCGGTACCCAGGAAATTATCATTATTGCCATTATCATTTTATTGTTGTTCGGTGGTCGTAAGATCCCTGAGCTGATGAAAGGTTTGGGTAAAGGTATCCGTGAATTCAACGATGCCAAGAACACTGTTCGTAAAGAAATCGAGGAGAGCTCTACTCCTACTGATGCAAATCAGAACAAACAGTAATTTCTTTAACGCTCATTTTCGTTCTCACTTCAATTTTCTGAAGAGATTCTTCATTGTATCCTTTTGCAACCATAAAAGCATACCAGCAACGTTTGTTTGATGGAACAACCTCCTGTAAACAGGCGGTTGAATTCTATTTAGCACAAACAAACAAGTTTGAACATCTTAATGCATTGCTGCACACTTTTCCCGAAGAAGCATTGCAAAGGGCAACTGAATTAGATGAGCAACGTGCTGCAGGTAAAACACCGGGCAAACTTCATGGTGTTGTCATTACTGTTAAAGATGTAATTGCCTGGGAGCAGCATCCTTTATCTGCTTCTTCAAACATTCTTAAGAACTTTCATTCCATTTATCATTCAACAGCCGTTCAAAAGCTGTTGGCAGAAGATGCAATCATCATCGGCATAAATAACTGTGATGAATTTGCCATGGGCAGCAGCAATGAAAATTCTGCCTTCGGTCCCGTAAAAAATATGTTGGATGAAACACGGGTTCCCGGCGGATCATCAGGTGGTTCAGCAGTGGCTGTACAAGCCAACCTTTGCATGGTGAGCTTAGGTAGCGATACAGGCGGCTCCGTTCGTCAGCCTGCAGATTTCTGTGGCATTGTTGGTGTAAAGCCAACCTATGGACGTGTAAGCCGGCATGGATTGATTGCTTACGGTTCCAGCTTCGATCAAATCGGAGTACTTTCTCATTCTGTTGAAGATGCTTCGCTTGTGCTTTCGGTAATTGCAGGAGCTGATGATTTCGACAGTACTGTTTCTACAATTCCTGTTCCTGATTATACGTCAGCCATTGCTGAAAAAAAATCAACCAAACCTGTACTCGGTTATTTCAAACAAACGCTTCAACATGCAGGCCTGGATGAAGAGATCAGAACAACGCATGCAAAGCTGATCGATCAACTGAAAGCAGATGGTTATGAAGTGAAAGAATTGGATTTCGATCTGATCGATTATATCGTTCCAACTTATTATGTTCTTACCACAGCTGAAGCCAGCAGTAACCTTTCCCGTTTTGATGGGGTTCGTTATGGTTACCAGGCCACACCTGTAAAAGAAGAATTAACAGAATTTTACTCGGCCAATCGTTCGGAGGGTTTTGGTAAAGAAGTGCAGCGCCGCATTATGCTTGGCACCTTCGTGTTGAGCGCCGGCTATTACGATGCCTATTATACCAAAGCACAACAGGTTCGTCGTAAATTATACGAACAAACGAAACTGGTTTTCAGCGATATAGACGTATTGCTCATGCCTGTATCTCCTTCTACCGCATTTAAGATCGGAGAAAAAAGCAGTAACCCCATCGAGATGTATTTAGCTGATATCTATACCGTATTTGCCAATCTCGTGGGTATTCCCGGTGTTTCGATTCCTTTGTTTCAACACAGTAATGGTTTACCGTTCGGACTTCAATTGATGACAAAGCATTTCGATGAAGTATCTTTGCTCGGCCTTGCTGATGTGCTGTTAAAAAACTACAAGGCATCGTAAGGGTTTTGCCGATGCATAAAATTATTCTTTCCATCATATTCATTTCTTGCTCTGTGTTTTCATTTGCGCAGAAAGATTCTGCTGTTAATGGCATTGCTACTGATACAATGGTAGAGAACAAACAAGGTGATGTATCGAAATATGGATTCCAGGCACTTTTTGTAAATAAAGAATTCAACTCCTCTACTTCTTACGATGCACAGATTCATCCGCAGGCATGGGGATTTATCCAGGATTACCTTGATCGCTATGGCAAGAACCTGCAGAAAATGAAAGGTTGGGGCATGCCCTATTTCACATTGATCGATAATGTGCTTACACAATACGGTCTGCCACATGAATTAAAATATTTAGCAGTAATCGAAAGCGGATTGAACACCAATGCTACGAGTTGGGTTGGTGCACGTGGGCCCTGGCAGTTTATGCCTTACACTGCCAAAGAATATGGATTGAATGTAAATGGCTGGATCGATGAACGTACCGATTATTTCCGCAGTACACATGCTGCAGCAAAATATCTTACCTCGCTTTATAACGATCTCGATGATTGGTTATTAGTGATTGCAGCATATAACGGTGGACCGGGACGTGTTTATAGTGCAATTAAAAAAAGCGGCAGTCGTGATTTCTGGAAGCTGCAATATTATCTTCCTGCAGAAAGCAGGATGCATGTAAAGAAATTTATTGCCACGCATTATATCATGGAAGGCAAAGGTGGCATCACAACGATGGTGAATGATGGTAAACAACCTTCAGCTCCTGAATTTGCGCCGGAGAAAACAGATCCTAATATTGAAGTGCAGCCGATCGTTGGTAAATTCAGTTCGGTGGTAATGGCGAAAAATCTTATGATTGATCTTATACAATTCAATCAACTCAATCCAAATTTTGATGCAGTGCTTGCAGGCAATACCATTTTCAATCTTCGTTTGCCGAAAGATAAAATGCAGGCGTTTAACGCCAACCGCTATGCTATTCTTAATGAAAGCGTACAGTTGCTGATGCGTTTTTATGGTGAAGATGGCATGAAAGATATGTATCCCAAAGTATCTGATCTGCCGGAGGTGAAGAAGAAACCGGTGCCGAAGAAAAAAGGGTAAGACGTTTCTGATTATTTTACTGTACACTTCAATTAAGCTGCTGCACACTGAAATTAAGACACTGCAATATGCAGTTAAGACAGTGTAACTCCCAATTTTTTTACTGTACACTTCAATTAAGTATCTGTACCTGCTCATTAAGCTACTGCACGCTGTTATTAAGACGTTGTAACATGCAATTAAGTCTGTGTACAGAAGCATTTTTTTAATGTAACTGTCGATTTATACATTGTAAATACTTGTTTAAGTTGTTGAAATAGAGGAAAGCAGGCGGGAATACATGAATGTGGTTGGTCGGGAGACACAACCACGGCGTGTTATTTTCGATACTACTATTGTAAGCAAGTAAATAGATTTTACTTAGACATGATGTAATTAAGAATTTTGTCAACCTCAATATTTTTAGCAATTACATTTGCCCGGTCATCAATCAGTAATGAACTGGGATATCGGTCTAAAATAATATGTTTTTTTAACTGTTGCCCCTGCACGTCCCAATAATTTTCCCATGTAACTCCATGTTTCTTTAACGTTGCCTTATTTTCATTAATAAATTTCAAAGAGTCAGTACTTACATGCACTATTTTGATTCTACTGCTAAACTCCGGATCCTTGTTTAATTGCACAAGTTGTTTCATTTCACGAATACATGGCAAACAATCATTAAACCAAATTACAAGTAATGTATACTTTCCACTGTTACTTAAATCTATTCTGATTTTCTTTTTTTTGTCATTTGTTACTTCGATAGAGGGCAGATTCAGCTGCTTCAAATATCTGTTTTCAAAGTATTTATATTCCTTTGTATTAGTGATGCTACTATCAAAAAGTGATTGAACAGCATTAAACTCGTATGAAAAATCATTCATGAAAGACTGGTCGATTAATTTAAATAGCCCAATAAAAGAAGAGGGATTTTTTTTAATATAGCTGACAAGTATTCCAGGTTCCAGAATGCTGTCAATATTTTCCGAATTGACAAAATGTAAAAATGACTGAAACTCGCTTTCAATTTTTGTAGCTGGTCTCTTGGCTACATACAGACCGCTATCACCGTTCTTAATAACTATTTCCTGACTGCCCGGTTCAATAAAGAAAAACTGATTGAACTTCATATAACTTTTTGCACCTGAAAAATATATCCTTACTGCAGTAGGGTGCTCTAATGTGCCCTCAAAGTAATACCTGTTATTTTTACAGTCAACAGAATTTGAGTTCACTTTCATTCCAAATTCTTGCTGAAAATACGACTCACCAATTGTTAAGGTTGAATTAGTATTAGCCGAATCAATAACTGTAAAACTAAAATGTTGTTGTGAATAGCTGTAGGTACAAGAAAAAAAGGATAAAAAAAGGTAAAGCATTTTTTTTCGCATAGCAAAAAGGTTAGTTAATTAAATATATTTTCAGGCTTCCGTCTTGGTTCGTGTCCCACGAACCATTTACTTACAATTTAAAACTCATTTCTCAAATCTTTCAAAAAAGGAAAGTGAACAATATCCTTCTCGTAAAAAGATGCACTGGAATAATAGTACTCACAAGGATCAGTAACAAGGTTCCAATGCTCTCCTAAAGGGTTCAGATGAATATATTCCAGTTTTTGCCAAGCCACAGGCGGTGAATACAGATATATTGCGACAGGATCTCTTTGCCAGAATTCATATTCCTTATTTGAAGCCCGAACAGCGTATTCAGCTAGTGAAGAAGGATTGTCGTTCAACAATTTCCTTCTGAATTGATGTGCCGTGTATTTAAGAAATGAACCTTGCACAGTTTCTTTCCCATTGATGTCATTTGTTCTCCAGATCACATGAAAATGGTTTGGCATAATGACAAATGCAAATACATCCAGCTTGCCTGCATTTGCTAACCATTCAAGCGAATCAATAATAATTTGTTTATAACTGTCGTTCTTCAAAAGCGGCTTCCAGTTATTTATTGTTGAAGTAAAAAAGAAGATTTCGCCAACTTCCATATAGGATTTTCGGTGCTGCTTAAAGTAGTCCATAGTTTAGTTGAAATGTAATAACTAATATAAGTATTCTTAGATGGAAAGTGTATGGTTCGTGGGACACGAACCAAGGCAGTGGAAACTGCACTTTTTACAAATAATGATTAAGTTTGCCAAAAAATACCACTAATGAAAACAATCCGATGCCTTTTATTCATAGCCTTTTGCGGTATTGGTTGGGCTTGTCAAAAAGGAAAGGATGATGGATCGCAACAAACCAGCAGAAAAACATATCTCAAACGAATAATTTACGGCGATTCATCAACAAAATATTTTAGCCTCTTTCAGTATGATTCAAACGGGAAGATTGTAAAATATTTCTGGGATTCTGTAGGCAAACCCGGAATATTAAATACTGAGTTTTATTACAATGGCCAAAACAGGTTAAGCGAAACAAAGGTTTATGCCAATAATGGAAGCACCGTAAGCGAAATTCGGAAATATTATTACGATGCTAATGGTTATTGTATTGGAGACACTGCGTTTGATGTGCAGGGACGGAAAACCTGGTATTGGGATAATTCTTATTCCTATGATAGTGATGGAAGATTATTGACTGTAAAACATCAAAATGAAACCGTCATCAGATATGAGTATGGAGCTAGTAAAAACCCTACTAAGTCATATATAAAATCGCAGGGGCAGCCGGAATTGGCCAAAACGATATACAGCATATTTGATAATAAAAAAAGCTGGCTGGGCGATTGTAAGGAATTACGCCATTATTTCCTTGTGTATGGGCACAAATACGCTTTTGATTTTTTTGAAAATAACGCAATAGAATATAAGGAATTATGGTCGAGAACTACGGGCACGACTAATGGCGAATGGTCAAATATGAAAGAAGAATTGATCTATAACGCAAGCGGTTACCCTATAAAGAGAAAAGTAATACAAACTAATTCCGGAGGCACGCATGTTGTTTGGCTGGAAGAGTACGAATTTGAGGAAAAATAAAAACAATATTGATTAAATTGACTTTTTGTACTGATGTGTTTTTTAAAACTACCAACAAAGGCAAAAAATACAACCCATATTTAACTATATTTATATTTACTAATCATTAAACTTAAATCGCATTATGATAATTGGCATTAGGGTCGCTAGCATCTATAAAGTACTTCCCACTGTAATTGGGTTTGATGAAAAATACAATGAAGATTATTATGTTCAAGTTGACCAATATTATTTTATGTTGGGAGTACCTTGGTTCCCTACACAAAGAAAAGTTGTTTTAAGACAAAAGAAAGGAGGAAAGTTTGAGATTCCTAATACTCCGGAACTTCAAGAAAAGGTAGCTGAGCTTAATAGTAAAATCAAAACACCGATTTGGTGTTTTGCAGGGCCAATTTTAGGAACAATTGCCTTACTTGTGGTAATTGCAAACTTTGCGTTTGATTTAGATTTAATGAATTAGTGTCAACCGGACTTATTCTCAAGCCCTTTTTTCTTAGTAATGTCTCTCCATGCAAATTGTTGAAGTTTGTTACAAATGTTGGCGGAGGGTGTTGCGTACCAAAAAGTTCATTGATAAATTAATGTACTCTTGCCATTGTTGGTCTCATGACCATCGAAAGATAGCTTTCAAAAAGCACAATAAATATGATTTGATACTTAAGATTCATTGTGGTCAGGCAGCCAACAATTGCACCTAGTATTTTACCCCAACACCTTCCTTATCGCATCCGCCTTCAGCAAACATTCTTCATATTCTTTTTCTGCATCGCTGTAAAAGGTAATGCCACTGCCCACCATATAAGAAAGATATTTAGTGGAAGCATTATAAAAAATACTTCTGATCACTACATTAAAATCAAAATCACCATTAGGTGCTATATAGCCAACCGCACCGGAGAACAAACCTCTTCTTGATTGCTCGTACTGTTCAGTTAACTGCATTACTTTTCGTTTGGGTGCACCCGTCATACTGCCCATCGGGAAAGTTGCACGGAGGATATCGGTAAAGTTTAATGCATCATTCACTTCACCGCTGATGGTGGAGATCATCTGGTATAATTGCGGGAACGAATAAATACCAAACAGTTCATCAACCTTCACCGTTCCTTCTTTGCATACACGGCTCAGATCATTCCGCACCAAATCAACCACCATTACATTTTCACTCTGGTCTTTCTTGCTGTTACGTAATTGTTCTTTCAATTCTTCATCTGTAACAACATCTGTTGTGTTGCGCTTCAATGTTCCTTTGATGGGTTGTGAAATAAGTGTTGATCCCTGCTTCCTTAAAAAACGTTCAGGACTTGCACATAGTAAGTAACTGTTGCCGGCTTTATAAAAAGCAGAGAAAGGATTGGGTGAAATGCTTGTAAGTGCTGCATAACTCTGCAATGGATCAATGATGGCTTCTTCAGCAAAAAATTCCATGCAGTAATTCAATTCATAACAATCACCACGAAGGATATGCTTTCGAATGGTTTCAATTGCTTCAATGTACTTTTCTTTTGAAACACGCTCACTGATCTGCAATTCATTTGCTGCAACAGTTGAATTTGTTTCTACAGCACCGATTTCACTCCATACAGTTTCGTGATCATCTGTTAATGACCCTATCCGCAACTCCTGTTCATTGAGTTGAAAAACATATTGCGGAACAAAGAACAAAAGATCAGCAAAGCCAATCTTATCACTATGTGTTGTAGGAAGTTGTTCCGTTTCTTCTTTAAGATTATACGCTAAATGACCAAAGCACCAGTTGCCTTGTTGAAGATGGAGCCATTGCTGCAATTGCGTTAATGCAGTGCCTGCATTGGCAGTTACCGAAGATGCAACACCACAGCCAATTAAACATTCATAACTATGGCCGGGTAAACGGTAATGATGGTTATCCAAAAAAGAACAAATGTTGAACCGGTTACACCAGCTCAACATTTGACGTTTGGTTACAGAAAAATCTGTTATTAAAAAAGACCGGAAGTTATGCTTCACAAATTGAGTTAAAAATCATCATCGTCGTCATCAAAATCATCTGCGCCGCCACCCATCATATCAAACTCTTTAAAGTCGTCATCAACTTTAAAGTCATCCTCTTCTTCAGCGCCTTTCTTCTTGCCTGCAGCTTTGCCTTTTGATTTTGGAATATCAAACTCTTCAAAGTCGGGATCGTAATCATCATCTTCTTCGCCTTTGTTCCAATCATCATCTTCTTCATCCACTTCGTCTTCATCGTCATCATCATCTTTACCTTTCGATTTTGATGCAGATGCTTTTGCACCCTTTTTCACAACGGGTTCATCATCCTCAAATTCCAGATCATCCTCTTCGTCTTCATCATCTTCATGATTCTTTTTTGGCTTGGTATCAGCCTTCTTAGTATTCTCCGGTTTTGGAGTAGATGAGTCTCCTGTTTTCTTTATTGACTTTGCCATTTGTAACAACGATTATGCTGTAAAATTTCAACGGGTTTTTGAATTAGCCAAACTTTTTTTTAAAATTATTTTTGTAAGGCGTTTGTCTTATAAGGTTACGATCTGATCTCTGCCCGGTCCGTTGGAAACGTACTTCACTTCCACACCAAGGTACTCATTAATAAATGCAAGATAAGTATTCATTTGTTCAGGAAAATCAGCTGCAACTCTGCAGTCAGCTGCGGGTTTACTCCAGCCTTTGAATGCTTTGTAAACCGGATCAATTTTTACCTTACTGATCTCAAAAGGAATTTCCTGTGTTTCTTTTCCATTTACATTGTAAGATGTGCACACCTGGAGTTCCGCAAAACTATCAAGCACGTCTGATTTGGTCATTACAATTTGTGTAATGCCATTGATCATACAGGCAAATTTCAGCGCTACTAAGTCGATCCAGCCGCAACGGCGGGGGCGTCCGGTTGTTGCACCAAACTCATTACCGATCTTACGTAACTCATCGCCTGTAGCATCAAACAACTCAGTTGGGAAAGGTCCGCTACCTACTCTGGTGCAATAGGCTTTGGTGATACCGATCACTTCCCTGATCTTATTTGGTGCCACACCAAGTCCTGTGCTTACACCAGCCGAAATAGTGTTTGAAGAAGTTACAAACGGAAAAGTTCCGAAATCAACATCGAGCATGCTGCCCTGTGCACCCTCAGCCAATACTTTTTTGCCTTCGGCGATTTTTGCATTGATGAAATATTCACCATTTACAATGTTTAATGTTTTCAGGAATTCAACCGCTTCAAAGAATTCGGCTTCCCATGCACTGATATCTTCTGTGAAATTGTAATTATCGAGTAACTGCTGATGTTTTGCCTTCAGCTTGTTGTACAGTTTATTAAATTCAGGATCGAGCAGATCGCCAACACGCAAAGCATTACGTCCTGTTTTATCCATATAAGCCGGACCGATACCCTTTAAGGTTGATCCGATCTTCTCATCGCCTTTTGCCAACTCAGCAGCTTTATCTAAAGCTCTGTGTGTTGGGATGATAATGTTGGTGCGTTGTGCAATGAAAAGATTCTCTTTTACATTAACACCCATGGAGGCTACTTTTTCACACTCTCTTTTTAAGGTAACAGGGTCGAGCACCACACCGTTACCAATGAGGTTAACGATGCCTTTATGAAAAATACCGCTGGGGATTTGATGGAGCACTACTTTTTCACCATTCACATACAGTGTGTGTCCTGCGTTGGGACCACCCTGGAAACGGGCAATCACATCATAATTAGGTGCAAAAAAATCAACGATCTTTCCTTTTCCTTCGTCGCCCCATTGGAGGCCCAGAATTACATCAACCATAAAATAATTTGAGTGGATAATTTGAAGCCGCAAAAATAAGTGAATCGAAAGGGGAAGAAGAAATAAAAATGCAGTTGGGGAAAGAAAATTATTGTTCGGTATCGTAACGTTCAACATTCTGAATGCCCGTTAGTTTATACAGGCGTGAAACCAGTTCGTCCAGTTCGTCTTTATCGTGTACAAATATTTTGATGTTGCCCTCAAACACACCTTCTTTCGCTTCAATGGTGATGGCGCTGATGTTAAGCCGCATTTCACCACTGATGAGATTGGTGATCTTACTCACCACGCCCACATCATCAACCCCAATGATCTTGATACCGGTGAGGAAAGAGATCTCTTTGTTCTTGGCCCATTTTGTTTTCACCACACGGTGACCAAAATTTGCAAGCAATCTTGAAGCATTAGGACAAGTAGTGCGATGAATAATCAACCCCTTGCCGGTTGATACAAACCCGAACACATCATCACCGGGAATGGGTTTGCAACAATTGGCTAATGTATAGACGATCCTGTCGCTGCTCTCCCCAAAAATGATGAGTTCAGAATCTTTGTGTGATCCGGTGCGGTTAGGATCATACTCTGGCTTAGGTTCCATGACCGGCTTCACCGGTTTCGGGAGTTCCAGTTTATCGCCATGAATATGCAGCTCTTTTATTTCCTTGAGATCAATGGCCTTGGTGGCAATTTTGTAAAAGAGTTCTAACTGCGAAGGCAGTTTATAAAAAAGTGTGAGCGTTTCTACATTATTCACATCAAAGCTGGCGCCCATTTGTTCCAGTTTGCGTTGCAGCACATACTTACCTTCATCGGCCACTTTACGTTTTTCTTCTTTCAGGGCATCTTTGATCTTGCTTTTTGCTTTTGCCGTTACAACAAAATTCAACCAGTCTTCACTTGGTTTTTGTTTGCTGCTGGTGATGATCTCGATCTGGTCGCCACTACGCAACTTATGCGCAATAGGTACCAGTTTATGATTCACTTTTGCACCAATACATCTGCTGCCCACATCACTATGCACACTAAATGCAAAGTCTAAGGCCGTTGCACCAACAGGAAGCATTTTTACATCACCCTTTGGTGTGTACACATAAATTTCTTCTGCCAGGAAAGAACTTTTAAAATCCTGCAGAAAATCAAGTGAACTGCTATCCTGGTTACTTAATGCTTCACGAATATTATGGAACCATTTATCAAACCTGTCTTCGTCACCACTGCCCTCTTTATATTTCCAGTGAGCGGCCAAACCTTTCTCTGCAATTTCATTCATACGCTTGGTACGTATCTGTACTTCCACCCATTTACCTTGTGGCCCCATTACTGTTGTATGCAAGGCCTCATAACCATTGCTCTTTGGATTACTCAACCAGTCACGCAAACGTTCAGGTGATGGTGTGTACATATCTGTAACAATGGAATAAGCTTTCCAGCAATCTTCTTTCTCCCGTTCACTTGGTGAATCGATGATGATACGAATAGCAAACAAATCATACACTTCTTCAAAACTCACTCCCTTCTTTTTGATCTTGTTGGAAATGGAGTGGATGGATTTGGGCCGGCCATATAATTCATAATTTGTAAACCCGGCACGCTCTAGTTTTTCCTTGATGGGTTTTACAAACTCGTTGATATACCTGCTGCGTTCCCGTTTTGTTTCTGATAATTTGCGGGCAATTTCTTTGTACACATCCGGCTCCAGGTATTTCATGGAAAGATCTTCCATCTCCGTTTTAATATTGTACAAACCGAGACGATGTGCAAGTGGTGCATACACATAAACCGTTTCGCTGGAGATCTTTAATTGCTTCTCACGCTTCATACTATCCAGCGTACGCATATTGTGCAAGCGATCGGCAAGTTTAATCAGGATCACTCTCGGATCATCCGTCAGCGTAAGTAATATTTTCTTGAAATTCTCTGCCTGCTGTGTTGAGTTGGCATCAACTACGGTTGATATCTTGGTGAGCCCGTCAATGATGCGTGCAATCTCATTTCCAAATTCACGGGCCACGTCTTCCAGTGTTACATCGGTATCTTCCACGGTATCATGCAACAAAGCACAAATCGTTGATCGCACCCCAAGTCCGATCTCTTCCACACAAATCTGGGCTACCGCCAACGGATGTAATATATAAGGCTCCCCGCTTTTCCTGCGCATGGTTTTATGCGCATCAGCCGCCATTTCAAAGGCAGTACGCACCAATTCCTTATCGCCTTTTTTGAGTTTTGTCTTGAGCGAACGCAACAAACTGCGGTAATGACGAAGGATTTCCTTTTTCTCCTGATCGGGGGTAAGGGTATAGGCCGGTATAGTGGTAATTGTTTCCAGTAAATGCGAATTTACGAAAAAGGCGTTTGCGAAAGCGAATGAATAACTGAAACCCCCTACCTTTGCAACCCATTAAAAAAAAATTCCAATAACCAAAACCCAAATGCCAATAGGTTTCTGAGCAACTTGGACTTTGGATTTTGAACATTGGGTTTTCGCTCTTCCGGATGTGGTGAAATTGGTAGACACGTCAGACTTAGGATCTGATGCCGTAAGGTGTGGGGGTTCGAGTCCCTCCATCCGGACTTAAAACAACGCTATCAGCCGATAGCAAAAAGCTACAAACATGGCAACAGTAACAAGAGAAAACATTGGTTTGTTAACCGACAAACTGACTGTTAAGATCACCAAGGAAGAATATTTCCCTGCGTTTGAAAAAACATTGAAAACGTACAGCAAGCAGGCAAATATTCCCGGTTTCCGTAAAGGCATGGTGCCTGCAGGAATGGTGAAGAAGATGTACGGTCCCGGCATTTTTACTGAAGAAGTGATCCGTAATATCGAAAAAGGATTGAATGATTACCTGGTAAATGAGAAGCTGGACATTTTTGCTCAGCCTCTTCCGCTCAGCAATCTCGATTTCAAACCAAATATGGAACAACCGGCTGATTACAGCTTTGATTTCGAAATTGGTTTGAAACCTCCATTTGAGCTCAACCTCGGCAGCGTAAAAGCTCCTTACTACAGAGTGAAGGCAACACCTGAAATGGTGAATGAAGAAATTGAGCGTCTGCAAACACGTTTCGGCAAAATGACCGAGCCTGAAACTGTAAACAGCGATGACAATGTCCTCAATCTTACATTCGAAGAAAGCGATGCAGCCGGTAATGTAGTTGAAGGCGGCATTAAAAAAGATAATTCATTATTGGTTAAATATTTCACTCCTGCTTACCGCACACAGTTGCAGGGCAAGAAGAAAGATGATACCATCGTAATCACATTGCAGGATGCGTTTGAAGAAAAAGAACGCAACTGGGTGATCAGCGATCTCGGTTTGAAAGATGCTGCCGAAGCAGAAGGAAAAAATTTCAAACTCACCATTACAAAAGTTGGCTTTATTGAAAAACGTGAGCTGAACGAAGAATTCTTTAAAGAAGCTTTGCCCGGTAAAGACATTGCAACTGAAGCTGATTTCCGTGCTGCTATTGAAGCCGATATCCAAACCTATTGGGATCGTCAAAGCAGTAACCAGCTCCAGCACCATCTCTACCATGTGTTATTGGATGACACAAAAATGGAATTACCTGAAAGCTTCCTGAAAAAATGGTTGGCTACTTCCGGTGAAAAGCCAAAATCACCTGAGCAGGTTGAAGAAGAATATCCAACATTCAACAATCAATTGCGTTGGACGTTGATCACCGATAAAGTGATTACTGAAAATAAATTAGAAGTTACACAGGAAGAATTAAAAGAAAGCATGCGCCAGCAGGTATTAGGTTACTTTGGCAGCATGAACCTGGGCGATGGCAACCTTGAGTGGTTAGATCAATACGTTGATGGTTTATTGAAAGACGAACAACAGGTTGATCAAACATACCGCAGACTGGTAACTGAAAAAGTGTTTATCTGGGCTGAAGGCCAGGTGCAAAAAGAAGAGAAAGAAGTAAGTGCTGAAGAGTTTGCAAAGATGAATGAAGAGCACCAGCACCACCACCATTAAGATTTCTGATTTGCGATTTTAGATTTCAGATTTATACAAAACCCCGATGCAGCAATACATCGGGGTTTCTTTTTATATCTGCAGCTAAAAAAATGAACTGAATAACCTTCAGCCAATCTGCAATCGTCAATCTGAAATCTAAAATCAACCCAACCCCGTCATTATAGCCGAACTTCAACAACCTTAAACCTCAAACATTAAACCTCAAACCTTGTCTTCTGCCTTAATGTCCTGATTTTCTGCCTCGCATGGTATTTGAAAATAGATTATTCCAAACGATTTCCCTTAACTTCAAACCGGAAAAAAAACGATTATGGATTTGAATAAAGAATTTGAAAAATACGCCGTGAAACATCGTGGTATCTCCGGCGCCACACTGCATAATTATCAATCAGCATTAAATAACCCGACTAATCTTACGCCTTACATTATTGAAGAGCGTCCGTTGAACGTAGCCAGCATGGATGTGTTCTCACGCCTCATGATGGATCGTATCATTTTCCTGGGTGAGCCGATCAATGATTATGTTGCCAACATTGTAACTGCACAGATGTTGTTTTTGGAAAGTACAGATCGCACACGTGATATACAGATGTACATCAACAGCCCCGGCGGCAGTATCTATGCAGGTCTTGGTATTTATGATACCATGCAATATATCACACCTGATGTAAGTACCATAACCATTGGTATTGCTGCCAGTATGGGTGCAGTATTAATGTGTGCAGGTACAAAAGGAAAACGTACTGCATTAAAACATTCACGGATCATGTTACACCAACCGTATGGTGGTGCAGGTGGCCAGGCTACCGATATCCAGATCATGGTGAATGAAGTAAAGAAACTCAAAGAAGAACTCTATGAGATTATTGCTTATCACAGCGGTCAAACAATTGAAAAAGTAAAAGAAGACAGCGACCGTGATTTCTGGATGAAAGCCAGCGAAGCAAAAGACTATGGATTGGTGGATGAAGTATTAGTGATGAATCCCCGTAAATCAAAAGAAAGCTAAACCTCAAAAATCAAGTAAACTATGTATCAGCATAATTTAAAATTTCCCGTTCGTTTCGAAGACGAAGAAGAAGATGAACCAAAAGAAAATCCGTTAGAAAATTTTACTGCTGCGGCGTTTGGTCCTTACAACAAAAAATTCTTAGAGCAACGCAAGATATTTTTCTGGGGCGTTGTGCACGATAATTCTGCAAAAGAGATCGTCAACAAATTATTGTATCTCGATGCAGTTAAACCCGGCGAAGAAATTAAACTATATATCAACAGTCCCGGTGGCGTAGTTACAAGCGGCATGGTTATTTATGATACCATGAAATTGATCAGCTCACCTGTAAGTACAATTTGTATGGGTATGGCTGCATCAATGGGTTCCATCCTGTTAAGCGGTGGCACAAAAGGTAAACGTTACATTTTCCCGAGTGGTGAAGTAATGATCCACCAGCCAAGTATTGGAGGTGCACAGGGCACAAGTGCAGATCTTGAGATCATTGCCAACCAAATTGCGAAGACAAAGGAGATGGGTGCTAAAATCCTGGCAGAAAACTGCGGCAAAACCATTGAACAGGTATTGAAAGATTTTGACCGTGATTACTGGATGGATGCCAAAGAAGCGGTACAATATGGTATTGTGGATGGTATTCTCGACAAGCTCTGATCGCTCATTTACAGCATATAAAGGGATGGAATCTGTAGTATTCCATCCCTTTTTTATCAATATACTAGCGTAATTAAAAAGCATTATTATCTTTGAGTTGGTTTGTATAATCAAACCAACCTGAAAAATCCATTTCAAATGGCGAAAAACAACATGTTGCACTGTTCGTTTTGTGGCAGAAGCAGAGACGAAGTAAAGATCTTAATAGCAGGACAGGAAGGACATATTTGCGAAAACTGTGTAGAACACGCCCAGGAAATCATTGCCCAGGAATTATTACTACGCAATGAAGCAACTACCTCCAACTTTAAACTGAACGTAAAAAAACCGGTTGAGATCAAACGGTTTTTAGATGAATACATTATTGGGCAGGATGAAGCCAAAAAAGTATTGGCTGTTGCTGTTTACAATCACTACAAACGTTTAAAACAAAAAGCAGAAAGCGAAATTGAAATTGAAAAGAGCAATATTGTAATGGTGGGTGAAACCGGTACCGGTAAAACCCTGCTTGCCAAAACCATTGCACGTTTGCTGAATGTTCCGTTTGCTATTGTAGATGCTACCGTATTTACTGAAGCCGGTTATGTAGGTGAAGATGTGGAAAGTATTCTCACCCGTTTGTTACAGGTTTGTAACTACGATGTAGCTGCTGCTGAAAAAGGTATTGTGTATATTGATGAGATCGATAAGATTGCACGTAAAGGTGACAACCCATCTATAACACGTGATGTAAGCGGTGAAGGTGTACAGCAAGGTATGTTGAAGCTGCTGGAAGGAACTGAAGTATTGGTTCCTCCACAAGGCGGCCGCAAACATCCTGAACAAAAACTCATTAAGATCAATACACAAAATATTCTCTTCATTTGCGGCGGTGCATTTGATGGTATTGATAAAGTGATTGCCCGCAGGGTAAACACCAATGCCATTGGTTTTAACGTCAACAAAGAAGAACAGGAAAGCATGAAGAAGAACCTGCTGCAGTATGTAAATGCACAGGATCTGAAAAGTTTTGGTTTGATCCCTGAACTACTCGGACGTTTACCAATTGTTACATATCTCAATCCATTGGATGTGGAAACACTTCGTGAGATACTTGTTACACCAAAGAATGCGCTCATCAAACAATACCACAAATTATTTGAACTGGAAGGTATTGAACTCATCATTGATAATGATGTGTACGATTTCATGGTGAGCAAAGCAATGGAATACAAACTTGGTGCAAGAGGTTTACGCAGTATCTGCGAAAGTATTTTAACTGATGCTATGTTTGATCTGCCGGGCAGCGATGAAAAACAATTTCATCTTACACTCGACTATGCAATGCACAAATTTGATAAGAGCAAACTTGGATTGCTGAAAGTAGCATAAGCCTGAGT
>NZ_DATGWT010000038.1:0-91294 GCF_035299325.1 Lacibacter sp.
GTACCTAATGTTGCCGAGTTGTAATAGCGATAGCTGAATTTTCCATGTGGTACATTTTGCAATGAATGAACCAAGGGCGTTTTGCCGGGAATGTCAACAATACTTCTCTTGAACCGTTCGTTGGCGAAGATGTAGGTATTGTTTGGATCTGCTATCTCAACATTATCTACGTTAAAACTGTAGGGATAAATATCGGGCTTAATATCTTTCACTGTTACCGACCAAATGCCCGATGTATCTTTTACAAACGGAAGTGGAGCAGAAAGAAATTCGCCTTTCAGTATTACACTTTGTGCTGTTCGTGAATAATAGCGGAACGTAACGCTGCCATCAGCATTAACATCGGGTGAACTGATAACAGGTGGCCTTTGTTGAGAATTCACAGCGCTACCAATAAAAAGAAATGCAGTTATTATGAATAAGAATTTCATGGGTTAATTATTTAAAAAGTAATGGTACTGTTTGCGCCACATAATCTTTTACATTCATCCAGGTATGTCCTCCTGATGTGATCAAACTTTTGTGATTGATATTCTTTGCTTTCAAATAATCGATGAATTCCACAGTTGATTTGTATAAAAAATCTTCGTTACCAACACTTATCCAAAGGAGTTTGAAATCTTTATTTGTTTGCGCTGGGTTATCAACAAGTTTTTTATACCTGCTGTCCATCTCTTGCGGAGACAGATAGGCACTGTAACAACAGATCCATGAAAATTTATCGGTGTTGCTGAAAGCAGTCCGTAAGGTT
Organism: Lacibacter sp.; assembly: GCF_035299325.1. Lineage (GTDB taxonomy): Bacteria > Bacteroidota > Bacteroidia > Chitinophagales > Chitinophagaceae > Lacibacter. The sequence continues at coordinate 752 of NZ_DATGWT010000038.1, forward strand.
TGTCCGCCACCTCTTGAAAAACCACCAATCGCTCTGCTGTTTTTGTTACTGATGGTGCGGTAATTTTTTTCGATGTAAGGAATAACATTGCTGACAAGATCAGTTTCAAACAGCTTAGCACGAGTAACCGCATCTTCACTATCTCTTCCAACAATATCACCTGGCTTTGGTTGCTTTTTTTGTTCCGCTATTCTAGCCATGGGATTACCGTAAGGCATCACAACGATCATCGGAACAGCTTTCCCTTCTGCAATAAGATTGTCGAGAATGAAATTGGTTTTACCTACTTTGAAAAATGTTTCTTCTGTATCAGTTGTTCCACTGATGAGATAAAACACAGGATATGTTTTTCCTGCTGATTGATCATAGCCCGGCGGAGTGTAAACCACTACCGAACCAGTCGAACCCTCAACGGAAGGATAATACTCATAGCTAACTGTACCATGCGGAACATTTTGCATTGAATGGATCAAGGGCGTTTCACCCGGAACATCCACGAGGCTTGCTTTAAACCGTTCGTTGGGAAAAAACGAAACGTTGGCCGGGTCCATTACCGTTACGCCATCAACAATAAAACTGTAAGGATAGATATCCGGTTTTATTGGCCCTACTGTTATACTCCAGATACCGATGGAATCTTTCGTCATGGGAACTTGTGAAGCACCAAACTGACCACCGCCGAGCTTTACCTCTTTTGCTGATGGAGCGAGATAACGGAAGGTTACTTTTTTATCTGCATGCACCTGCGGAGAAATTACAATCGGCCCACGTGGTGGTTGTGCAATACCCGCAGTTGTTGCTACAAGTAACAGACAGGTTAAGGTATAAGTAGCCAATTTTTGATATGTCATCATCATCGTTTTTAATTCACTATGGTTATAATTACAAACTGATTCTTACAATTGATACAGCTTGTGCAGGTAACATAAAATCGATTCGTTAATTAAGCCATTTATTATTCTTCATCCAAAGCAACAGCGTATCCATCCAGCCCGGCTGTCTGAAAATAAATCCATGCCCACCTTTGGGATAAATATGCATCTCCACAGCAATTTTCATTTTGCGTAATGCTTCAAAATAATTTATGCTGTTATCAACATCTACTACATTGTCATCAGCGGTATGTGTTAAATATGCAGGAGGTGTAGAGTCGCTTATCTGCAATTCGTTCGAAAACAAATCAACTTTTTCTTTTGATGGTTCTGCCCCAAGTAATTTCTTTCTCGAATCTTTATGCGTAAGATTTTCCTGCATTGTAATAACAGGATAAACTAATACCTGAAAGTCGGGTCGCAGATTTGTTTTTTTCGGATTATCTATATAAGACTTATTGAAATGAGTTGCTAAGGTTGATGCAAGATGACCACCGGCTGAAAAACCTACGACGCCAACTTTATGAATATCAACATTCCATTTACCCGCATTTTCTCTTATATACTTGATAGCCTGTTGAGCATCTTGCAAAGGAGCTACACTTTTATCAACAGAAAAGGAATCATTGGGCAAACGATATTTCAATACAAATGCAGCAATACCATTTTCTGCAAATCGTTTTGCTGTACTTATACCTTCGCCTTCATAAACAATTACACTATAACCGCCACCTGGGCATATCAAAACGGCAGTACCGTTTGCTTTATCTTTTGCCGGCAGAAAAACCTCAACTGTAGGTATTACAGAATGTCTGATCAATCCCGGATACTTAGTGTCATTTGTTGCGTTTGAAGCTGCAACGGTTGCACCCGGAATTTTACCCGGATATATTTCTAAAATCTCTTGTGCATGAATACTATTTACAGTACAGATCAAACAGAAATGAATTCCTGCAAAAAAAAGCTTCCGAATTAAAGATGTTGCCATTCTAATTTCTGATTGTGTGTTTTAGACGTCTTTATTTGTAAAAACCATTGTTGAAATTTGAAGAAATAATGCAACCCTTTATTGAATGTCAAGCAATGTTCTGTTGTGGTTGGTTAAGATATGTTAAACGTTACAAGTTATACAGCTCGCTATTCTTAAACTTCCAAAAAACCACAGCGGAAAATATTACACAACACATCCAGATTTACTACGTGTTGTTAGTAAACCGACTATAAAAATTGACGCTTCAACTTTATCCTTTTTGCTCTGAAATTTTTTTAATGATTCCGTAATCATTTTGCTATAATCGTTACAATTTGCCCCGGCTTCGTAGCTATATCATACAAAAACGTTTTACTCAGCACAGCAGGCGTAATGGTTGCCTTCTCAGAAACAACCGGTTCTTTGATGGTTTCTGTTGCATAAAAGGGATTTAGGTTTTCACCAACTGCATTTTTGAAAGCTGAGCCACCCATTGACCTCATTTGATTGGGTACCCTTACTCTCAAATTGCCTCCTAAGGTTGATTTGATCACTGCTTTCACAACCGTTCCGTCTTTCCATTCCATTCGCACAATTTCAAAACCACCTCTTGCCCGTAAGCCGGTAATACTTCCACCGCTTTTCCAAACAGCAGGTAATGCAGGAAGTAAATCGATCGCTCCGTCTGCACTCTGCATCAGCATTTCGGTAATTCCCGATGTACAACCAAAATTTCCATCGATCTGAAAAGGAGCGTGTGCATCAAACAGATTGTTGTACGTACCACCTCCACCTTCTATAGTGCCAACCGGTGTTAATTGATTCTGGATGAGTTTGTATGCATGATCACCATCCAGCATTTTTGCCCACCAGTTTACTTTCCAACCCATGCTCCATCCTGTTGAAATATCGCCCCGATGCAACAATGTAATTTTTGCTGCGCTGTGTAGTTGTGCTGTGCGGTAAGCTGAAATCTGGTTGGAAGGAAACAAACCATAGATGTGTGAAATATGCCGATGCTTGTCGTTCGGATCATCGATATCATCGAGCCATTCCTGCAATTGACCATGCTGACCAATATGCATCGGCGCCAAACGGGCACGCATTTTTTTCAGCGTATCAACAAATGCTTTGTCTTTCTTTAAAATTTCAGCAGCACGAATGGTTGAGCTGAACACGTCAAACACAATCTGATTCGTCATGGTTGTACCTGCATCAAGCGAAGAACCCTGGTGTGCTTTGGGTGCATTCTCCGGCGACATATCCGGGTTCATCACCAACCATTTTTTGGTTGGATGCTCTACCAAAAAATCAACATAAAACAACGCTGCACCTTTTAACACAGGATATGCTGTTGCTAAAAATGTTTTATTGCCATTGTACAAATAATGTTCCCACAAATGCTGACTTAACCAACCGCCACCATTGGCCCATGCTCCCCAAAATGCACCATCTACTGCACCTGTTGCCCGCCAGATATCGGTGTTGTGATGCGCCATCCAACCTCTTGCACCATACATATCTTTTGCCGTTTGCACACCTGTTACCGATAACTCTTTCACCATTTGTAACAACGGTTCATGCAGCTCCGACAAATTTGTTTTTTCGGCCGGCCAGTAATTCATTTCTGTATTGATGTTGATGGTGTACTTGCTGTCCCATGGTGGACGAAGTTTATTATTCCAGATACCTTGTAAATTGGCAGGTTGTCCGCCGGGTTGCGAAGAAGAGATCAATAAATAACGACCAAACTGGTAGTACAATGAAACAAACTGCGGATCGTTGGCTGTATTAAAATTCTTCAACCGCTCATTGGTTGGATGAATTGCTGCATCGGTTGTACCAAGATCGATCTTTACACGATTGAAATATTTTTGATAGGCAGCAATATGTGCAGGTTTTATTTGCTGAAAAGATTTTACAACTGCTTTGTTAAGATAAGAAGCTGCACGTTCGTTTTCATTTCCGCTTACATCATTATAGTTATTGAAACTTGTGGCAATGGAAATATAGATGGTAACGGCGGTGGCATTTTTAACACTGATAGAAGTATCTGTTGCGGAAGAAGTACCACCTTCTGTTTTTATCTGTGAAATGCCTTTGTAGCGAAGCATTCCTTTTACACCTTCATGATCAACCGTTGTGCCGGCGATGATCAATTGTTTTCCGCCAACGGTTTTTCGTTGCGTATTCGGAAGAACAGATGTATAGAAAGCAGTGAATGAAATACTGTTGGGTTTACTGGCGGTCAAATGCATCACAATTACACGATCAGGAAAGGAAGCCAGCACTTCTCTTGTATAGTTGACAGCTCCAACGCTGTACGTTGTTTTAGCAATTGCTTTTTCAATATCAAGTTCACGGTAATAATTACTGTAGTTATCATGGCCTTCAAAACGAAGATGCAATTCACCGGCAGGTTCAAACATTTGTCCGTGTGATTTTTTGCTGATGATCACTTTGTTTGCTAAACGTTCAGCTTCTTTTTGTTTGCCTTCAAAGATGAGCTTACGCATTTCAGCTAACGAATCCAATGCAAGCGGATTATCATTTCGGTTCGGGCTTCCACTCCACAGTGTATGCTCATTCAACTGGATGGTTTCTGTAGATACATTGCCATAGACCATCGCACCTAATCGTCCGTTGCCAATGGGCAATGCATTTTCCCATGTTTTACCGGAAGCTGTGTTATACCAAAGCTTCAATCCCGGATTCGTTTGTGCAAAACAGGAAATTGATACGATCAAACTAAAAAATAGGAAACTGCTTTTCATTTTTCAGAAATGTTTTTTTAACGGGTTGCCTTGGTATAAGAAAGCATTCTGTTTGCCCACGGAATAAAGAATTTAAAATTCGGCGCATCGGTATGCCCGCCATCATGCTGTCGCCATGCTAAATGTCCATCCAGCATATCAGTTAACATGGGTGGCATTTTTTCATTCATATAATCATTGCTCACACCAAGATCTTTTGCACCGAGTAATTTAAATACCGATCCTGCAGCGATCGTTGCCTGGTAACTTCCTTTTTGATCGAGCCAGTTCGCATCACCTTTTTCAGGAATGCCATAACTGATGAATGTTAAACGTGGTGCACACAAAGCAATCAGTTCATGTGAGTCAACCGGCAGATCACAACCAGTTTTTTTGCCAAAGCTTGATTCTTCTGTTCCATATTTCAAATAGTTACCTGCCATCCAATGATAACCGCCACCACCAGTTAAATTTTCAACTGTCTCACCAAACACACGACGATGTAATGTAGCTCCACCTTTTCCTGATGAACCTATTAGCCCAACTGCAAAACGTTGATCAAATGCCATGGTCACCAATGCTGCTTTTCCATAACGTGAAACCCCTTCAATGCCAACCTGCTTTGCATTGACCAATGCATCTGTTTCCAAATAGTCCAATGCACAACTGGCGCCCCAACCCCATGCACGCAATGCACCCCATTGATCGGGTTTTCGTGGTTGTCCCATATTAGTTAACCCGATGATGCCTCTTGTTAAGCCTGCACCATTATCGGGTTGGATGGTTGCAGGATCAATAGTAACATAACCCCAGCCCGCAGCCAATAATCTTTCCTGTGGCGTTAACTCTTCATCATTTTTTGGCGGTGCAAAAAAGTTAGGTGCGGGGAGACGTGTGATTGGTTGATAAGCGGGATACTTTTCAAAAATTTCTTTCATTGCAGGATCAGACTTGATCATCATTTCTTTGTATGCTGCATTTATTTTCTCCAGGTCATCAGGTGATGGTTGTGCAGGAGCAGGCAAAACAGGACGACCAAACATGATCAATACAGGTACAGGCCCTTTTACATTTGTTGGAACAACCAACACCATCTTTATATCAACATTAATCAAGGGATACGCACTGTTATCTACATGACCAATAATTTCTTTGGCAATAACAGGAATACGATTCACCACTTCTCTGTCAAGGATCTTTACTGTCCATGTTACTTTGGGAATATTGTTTGGAATTCGTCCATACACTTCCCGTTCAAATTCTTCTACCAATTCAGGACGACGTTGTTTCCACCATTGATCAGCTGTTGTAATTTTCTTTCCGTTTTTCAATGTAAGTGCATCGGGCAATTGCGGACAAGGGTTTGCCAATGCTTCATCATAATTTGCTGAGTTCGGATCCTGTACATTTCCGCTTTTACCCGGTCGTAATTTTTTAATTCCTAATTGCTGCATCATATTCGCCTGATCCTGTTGTACAGTAAACACCGTAAGCTTTGGATACTTGCTGCTGTCAATTGTAGTTACCTGTGCCGTTGCAATCGAGTTAACTCCGAACGTTGTCACTAACAGGAATACAAGCTTATTCAAGTTCATATGATGATTTATTTTTCATTTGTAAAAGGCGAAGCAGGTAATCCCTCTTTATTATAGAGATTTGGTTGCACCGGGTTATCGGCCCAGGCATAGCGCACATACATTGGCTCTTTCACTTCATCACTCCACACAATTACTTTATCGCCATCAATTTTTGCTTTGGCCCATACAAATTTTTTATCAGCACCTGCAATAGCAAACTCACTCAGCTCTTCTCCATCATTTGTAATTAAGCCGCTGCCTGTATGTTGAAATGAAACAACGATCTTATTGCCATCGATTTGTGCAGATTGAAATAACGGACCTGAGTAAACGAGGTTTTCATTGTAGGCCAGTTTGCGTGCTGCTAATGCCAAACGAATACCCACATCTTTTTTATTATCCGGATGAATATCGTTCCACTCACCCAGATCAATTGCAACAGCCATTGCTGTGTTGGGAACAGCAAGTGTTTGTAATTGCTGTTGACGAAGCGTGGCCCAACCACTTTCGGAAGGGAGATAATTATAATCCATAAAGCCCGGCAATTGCACATACAGAAAAGGCAATTCACCTTGGTTCCATTTGTTGCGCCAGTCACGAATTTGTGCAGTTTGCAAAGCGCCGTATTCCTGTGGCCTGCCTGCATTGCTTTCGCCCTGGTACCAACAAAATCCTTTGATGGTATAATTTATTTCAGGAGCAACCATTGCATTGTACAATGCCGCCGGTTGATTTTGTGCATTGACACCGCCACCACCAAAACCACCTCCGGCAAATGGACGGTTTACCATACCCACTTTGTACTGCCATGTTCCTTTCAGATCAACAGTATCAGTGCCAGCAAAAATGCAATACGGTTTATCGGGTACAAAACCACCCTTACCTGCATTGTTTGTAACACGAACAACAAAAACATTTTTCCCCGCTTTTAGTACTGTTGCAGGAACAGTGTATCTGCGTTGCGGATATTGATAGGTTGTAATGCCAACACGCACACCGTTGATGTATAATTCATCTGCATCAACAATTCGTCCGAGAAAAACCTTCGCTGCCTTGCCAACCATGGATGCAGGGATGTCAATTTCTTTTCTGTACCAAACAACACCATTCAAATCTTTTACACCTTGATCTTCCCAATAACCTGGGATGTTGATTGAACGCCATCCTTTAGGAACAAAGTTTACATCAAACCATTTTGTTGTTCCGCTTAAACCTGCATCAACTTGTGGTGCTGGTCTTGGCCCACTGGGAGGTCTGCGGGTAAGACTGTTGAGATAGGCTGTGTCTTTATTTTTGTTGATCGTTGTTTGCAATGCAGCAAAATCTTTTAATCCTTCTTCGCTCGTCCATGCTTCTATCGGTGTGCCGCCCACGCTTGCATTGATAATGCCGATGGGTACGTTATATTTTTCGTGTATGTGTTTGGCAAAGAAATAAGCAACTGCAGAGAACGGTCGAATGTCTTCACCCACTGCTGCTTTCCAGAAACCGCTTGGTAAATTTTGTTGCGGGCCTTGCAAGCTGGTGAGTGTTGGCACCCAAAACTGACGGATCTGCGGATCATTTGCTTCGGCTATTTCTTTTGCATAGGTTACATCATGAATGTTGAGTTGATGCACCATGTTCGATTGACCGCTGCAAAACCAAACATCGCCAAACAAAATTTCTTTGAGGCTGATCTTGTTGCTTGCAGTTATATCGATCGTATAAGGTCCACCGGCTTTTGTTGCTGGCAGTTTGATGAGCCACTTACCTTCGGCATTACCTTTTGTCTTGTATGTTTTCCCATTAAACTTTACACTTACTTTTTCATTCACTGCACTCCATCCCCAGATGTTTACCGGAATATCTCTTTGCAGAATCATACTGTCCCTTACGATCTGCGGCAACTTTATCTGTGCGTGTAGTTTGTAAGTATTTACAACGGCTAAAACGAAAACACAGGCAATGACCAGCTGTTTCATGATGGATTGTTTATTTTTTGATTCGACACTTTTCATTTGGAGACTATATCACTTCATATCCTTTCCGTTGCGGGCGGGATAACATGCCGTTTGCTTCCGCATCATTTTTGAATTGTTCTTTTGCAGGATCCCAATACAATTTCCGTTTCAGCTTCATGGAGATGTGGTGCAACAAACAAGCGGAGCATGCACGATGTGCTTCTTCAACAGGTGCGATCGTTTTTTTATTATCACGAATTGCTTCCAGCCAATTACCATGATGATCGTTGCTTACGGTGAAATGAAATTCATTTTCACCAATAACAGATGTAAGTAGTTTGGGATCGCTTGCATCAATCTTCTTGGCTTGTACAGTTCCTGCATTGGGATCGCTTGATGTGGCCTGGTAATCGCCTCTTGAAACAAAAATCCATCCTTTGGTTCCTTCAAATTTTATCCCGTTCGGAAATTCATTACTCACCATCATTGAAACACCGCTTGCATATTTTGCACCTGTTTTAAAAATGCCATGCACATCCCACAAACCATCCTTTGCAAACTCAACATGTTGAGCCCATATTTCTACAGGGCCACTTGCTTCCATACCCATGCCCCAATGTGCACTGTCGATATGATGCGCACCCCAACCTGTGATCATTCCTGCACCAAACTGTTCGCAACGCAACCAACCGGGACGACCATAACCATCTTGCGGATGAACTCTGTCTTCTGTATAATACACTTCAGGTGTTGATGCCAGCCACATGTCGTAATTGAAATTTGCAGGAAGCGGCATCTCTTCTTTTCTACCACCGGGTGGATCACCCGGCAAACCAACATACACTGTTTTTAGTGTACCAATGCGTCCATTGCGAACAAGCTCTGCTGCATAGCGGAATTGATCACTGCTTCTTTGTTGACTACCTATTTGAAATTTCACTCCAGTTTTCTGTACCACATTGCTGATGATTCTTCCTTCAGCAATGGTTAACGAAGCTGGCTTCTGCATATACATATGCTTGCCTGCACGTGCAGCTGCCACACCAATCATTGCATGAGTATGATCGGGTGTGCTGATCAATACGGCATCAATATCTTTATTCAATAAGAGCTCACGGAAATCCGTGTAAAGTTTTACGCCATCGTAGGGTTTGTTATCTCTCTTCGTGTAAAATTCATTTACTAATTGTTTGCCCTCTGTAGCTCTCTTCAGATCAACATCACAAACAGCCATGATCTGTGCATAGTTGTGTTTCCAAACCCCCGGCATATCATGCCCACGTGAAATACGTCCCGTACCAATTGCTGCAATATTAATGCGGTTGCTTGGTGCATTTTTTCCAAACACACTGGCAGGAACAATGGATGGAACATGCAGCGCAACGGCCGTGCCTGCTGCTGTTTTCATGGTATCTTTTAGAAATTTTCTTCTTCCGATACCCGGTTTCTTTTCTTTTTGCATGGCAAACTGTTTAATGAAACATATCGATGGTAAATACAGCGAATTATTTTTTCAAATTGAGCACCTTTGCTTTTTTCTGTGCTATTAAAGCAAGCTCTGTTGCTAAAAAACAATGCGCCTGGCTCATGGCAGTTTCAGTCCGGTTTAAAACATCATCAACAAATAATGGCCCAAACGGAAGTGCTTCATTGTTGCAATCCATATGCAGCGTTTCTTTTTGATTGACCAGGTATAATTGATTACCACCTTTTTTGCCGGAAAGAATGTCGATGTTCTTTCTTACCTCAATATATCCGTCAGTACCTAAAATGGTTAATCGTCCATCGCCCCAGCTATCGAGGCCGTTGGGTGTAAACCAATCAACCCGTATATAACCAACGCCACCATTTCCACTCAACATCACATCTCCAAAATCTTCAAACAATGGAGCTTCGGGAAAATGTACATTGCCTACCTGCGACATCAACACAGTTGCTTCAGTTGTATTTGTAAAATGTAAGTACTGATCAAATTGATGTGAGCCAATATCAGTTAAAATTCCACCGTAGCGTTTTTTGTCCCAAAACCAATCGGGTCTTACAGCTAATCCCGAAGTGCCAAACTTGTTGCTAATTCGATGTGGTGCTAAGTTTATTGTTTGTATCACGTTACCGATTGCACCGGCTTTTACCAATTGACTGGCTTTTTCGGTGCCTTTGTTCTCGAGTCTTTCACTGTACATGATCGAGTAGATTCGCTTTGTCTCTTTCTGTACTTTCTTTACCTGCGCCAGTTGCTGTAACGTAATAATGCCGGGTTTATCAGTTAAATAATCTTTACCATGTTGCATCACACGAATGCCGAGCGGAGCTCTTTCATCCGGAATACCTGAGCTTAACACTAACTGAATGGAATTATCTTCTAGAATTTCATTTTCATTTTTTGCAAGTTTGGCTTCAGGATATGCTTTAGAAAACGCAGCCAGTAAATCAGCTTCCTTTGCATACACAGCTACTAATTCTCCACCACCTCTTTTGATTGCATCCGTCATTCCATAAATATGCGGATGATTGATACTGATGACTGCAAATTTTATTTTGCCCGGTGGAATAACAAGTTCCTTTTTCTTTTCTGTCGATTGGATCGATTTGAACTTGCCTGCCATTGGCGCAAACAGCATTAAGCCGGAAGCTTTTGTTGCGTCTTGCAAAAATTTTCTTCTGCCTGATTTATTGCTGCTCATAATGCCTGATGTTTAATGTTATTGAATAAGAAGCTGTGAGCTTATTACATTACTTGTTGTTTTATTTTTCACACCCGGTTGCCCGCCACCTACACTAATCTGTACTTTTCCTTTCGGTTGATAATACTTACCGGTTGTTTCATTCACCAATGCTAACTCTTCAGGAGTAAGTTTAAAGCTGATGGTTTTACTTTCACCTGCTTTCAATGCAATGCGTTTAAATCCTTTCAATGCACGAAGAGGTGCTTTGCTTTTTGTTTGTTGATGTGATACATATAACTGTACTACTTCATCGCCATCACGCTTTCCTGTATTTTTCACAGTTACTGTAACAGTAACAGGTTTGTTTGCTGCAATGGTTTTAGGTAACTGCAAACCACTGTAGTTAAACGTTGAATAACTCAAACCATGACCAAAGGGATACAATGCTTCGCCTTTGAAATAACGATAAGTTCTTCCTTCCATTGAATAATCACTAAAACCGGGAAGATCATTATCACTCTTGTAAAATGTAACAGGTAAACGACCTGCAGGATTATAATCGCCAAACAAAACATCTGCAACAGCAGTGCCGGCGCTTTGTCCACCATACCATGCATTCACAATAGCCGGAATGTTTTCACTTTCCCATGGCGTAGCAATAGCACTACCTGTGAGCATGACAAATACAACAGGCTTTCCGGTTGCATGTAGCTTTTTCATCAATTCAGTTTGTACAGTTGGTAACGCAATGGTTGTACGATCGCCGCCGTTAAAGCCCGGATAATCCACACGCATTTCTTCACCTTCCAATTGCGGAGAGATGCCACCGGCATAAACAATTGCATCAGCATCGCTTACTTTTTTGAGCAGGTCAGCATAATTCAGTTGTTGTAAGTTGCCGGCTTTTAATTTTACATTGGCTTTTCCTTCACCCTGCCAATATTCCAACACCAGTTTGTAGGTTTTCCCTTTTACTGTAATTAGTTTATAGGTTCTTGCACCCCAGCGGTTTCTTGTCCATGCATTCAATACTTCTTTATCATCAACGGAAAGTTTATAACCATCATCTGCTTCCACTTCAAACAGAATAGATCCATCAGCTGCCGCAGTGAAGTTGGTTGTATAACGAGCAGAAAAATTATTTGCACGGATGTTTCCCAATACCTGCTGACCTTCCTGCCAGAAATGATCAACGCCTGCTTCTGTTTGTACAACAGCAGGTTCTCCTTGCAGATCTTTATTCGAATAATATTCTGCTTTGAATCCTTTTTTGCCTTCATACATATACTGATCACTCACATCGGCATATACCAAAGAAGTATCGTTGGTAAAGTTGATGGCCTTTTCATAAACCACTTCGACTGTATTGCCAACCTTGTTTTGAATTCCTTTTAGAATGGTTACGATTTCCGATGGCGTACCATTGTAGTTGCCAAGAACCGCAATGCTGTTGTCGGCATTCGGACCCAGCACCACGATCTTCTTTATTTTTTTGCTGAGTGGCAATGTATTGTTTTCATTCTTCAACAACACGATCGATTGTTGTGCCATTTTTAATGCATGTGCCTGATGCGGTGCGCTCTCCAATACAGAAGAAGGAGTTTGTGCATACTTCACCATTGATACGGGATCGAACATGCCCAAACGGTAACGGATCGTAAATAAACGCTTCAGTGAAATATCGAGTTGTGCTTCTGTGATCATTCCGGTTTTTACGGCATCTACCAATGTTTTATACACTGTAACACCGCACTCCAAATCTGTTCCATGGATCACTGCATCTACAGCTGATGTTGTTGCATCCTTATGTGTTTTGTGATATTTATAAAAATCATCTACTGCCCAGCAATCGCTGGTTACATAACCATTGAACTTCCATTGTTTGCGGAGAATATCATTCATCAACTGATCATTACCGCAGCAAGGTTGTTTATCAACCGCATTGTACGCACACATTACACCGGCCACATTTGCATCAACGATCAACTCTTTGAATGCAGGCAGATAGGTATCCCACAAATCATAAGCAGTTGGATTAAAATTATCGGAGTGGCGTGAAGGTTCAGGTCCGCTATGCACTGCATAATGTTTTGCACAAGCGGCTGCTTTTAAATACTTCGGGTCTTCGCCTTGCAAGCCACGAACAAAAGAGCGCCCAAGCATTGCCGTTAGGAATGGATCTTCGCCATATGTTTCCTGTCCACGGCCCCAACGTGGGTCACGGAAGATGTTGATGTTGGGTGTCCAGTAAGTAAGACCGAGATAACGTTCTGCAGTACGTCCCTGTTCAACTGCTTTGCTGTAAATAGCCCGTCCTTCCAATGCTGAGTAATCGGCCATGCGATACAATGAATTGGTATCCCATGTGGCTGCCATACCAATCGCCTGTGGAAATACAGTTGTCTTGAAAGGCGTTCTTGCCACACCATGCAATACTTCATTCCACCAATCATAAGCAGGGATGCCGAGACGGGGGATCGCAGGTGTTGCATTGAGCATCTGCGCTACTTTTTCTTCCAGTGTTAAACGGCTTACAACATCATTCACCCGTTGTTCAATGGAGAGTTTTGTATTCCACATCGGGAACGATTTGTAATCCTGCGCTGTTGCTGTTAAGCAAACAACAGTTGTAAGAATGGCAAGAAATGATTTCATTGTAATATGATTTGATCCTGGTTTAATTGAACAAAATATAAAGCCAATTACCTCTCTAATGATGTAACTGCTTATTTTTTAAAAGCGTCATCGTTTCCTTTATACTCAAACCAATCGTACAAAGCCAGTGATGATGTAGGCGCACCGTTGGACGTACCGTATAATGCAAACAGACTCCCTACAAATCCACCTGCTACTTTTGTTGTAAGGAACGAACCATCAACACCTTCTTTCAACAGTTTCCATTGGTTTTTCTTTTCTCCAAAAAAGAAAGCATAGGTATCTGCTCTTGCTTCAATTTTTAGAAACAGTTCTTTTGATGAAGTTAGTTTTTGTGATGCCAACAGTTCAGCTTCTGTTTTACCTCTTGCCGGAGATTTGAATAACTGTACAACGGGCTCTCCGTTTTCAACAGATTTGCAGAGGAAGTAATAGAAGTTCTCGCTCTGAAAAATCAGCATGCCTGCTTTTTCTTTTTCTGATGCTGCTGTGAAATTGATGCAGGTAGAAGCAGATCCTTTCAGATTATTCTGACGGTAGCCAAGAAAAGAAGGGCTTTTCCGTTCAGTAGCAGTTTGCGGACGTAATGCTAATTGCAGCGATCCTTTTTTTGCTGTTAAACTGTAGGCATCTTTTTCTGGATTTCGTAAGAAGAGATAACGGAAATCAAATTGATCGTTCTTGAAGTCATCTCTGAACGTAACGTTACCGCCAAACGGGTTGTTTACTTTTTTGGTAATGGCAGGCATTGGAACAGGCAATGTATACGGTACTGTTTCATCTCCTTCGAGTATATGCGGCCAGCCGTCTTTCCATTCAACAGGTAATAAAAAAGTTTCACGACCGGTTGTATAAAAATCATCATCGTAAGGCCGACAGGCAAGAAAAACGGCAAACCATTTTCCATCAGGTGTTTCTACAAAATCAGCATGACCTGTTGTAGTTATAGGATTGGGTCGTTTTTTATCTAAATGCTTTTGTGTAAGAATCGGATTCTTCTCATACGAAACATACGGCCCTTTTACCGATTTACTTCTGAACACAACTTCTGTATGATTATATCCTGTTCCACCTTCTGCACAGATCAAATAATACCAATCATCTTTCTTGAAAATATGCGGCGCTTCGATCCAGATTGGTTTTTTTGAAAGATCGGTTCCGCCATTCACCAATAAAATTTCTTCACCCACTACTTTCATCGCATCAATATCAAATTCATACATGCGAATGGTACGGTGACCATTGTACAATGGTTTGTTATCAGGTGCATCATTATTGTAAACAACGTATGCTTTATCATCTACAAAATCAATCGATGGATCAATACCACGTACCTGCGGTAACCAGATGGGATTGCTCCATGGACCTTTCGGATCTTTTGCTGTGATGATGAAATTTCCTTTCTTATCGATCAATGTACAAAGAATGTAAAACGTTCCTTTGTGGTAGCGAATAGTTGGAGCAAACAAACCTCTTGATACACCTGCATTGGTTTGATCCAATTGCTCTTCACGATCCATGGCATTACCGATCTGTTTCCAGTTCACCAAATCAGTACTGTGAAAAATCGGCAGACCGGGAAAATAAGCGAACGTAGAAGTGGTTACATAATAATCATTCCCCACTCTGCAAATACTTGGATCTGGATAGAACCCTGCGAGTATGGGATTATTAAAGGTTTGTGCGTTTGTAAATAACAACACAATCGCAAAAGAAAGGGTTAAGAGAAATTTCTTCATCTGATTTTATTATTTAATCGTTGTAAGGCTTAATTGTTTTGATGAAACCATTTTCGTCATGAATAAGCTCGGTTACTTTCACACTGCGTAAATGTGTAACACCTTTACTTAAACTGCTGTCGTGATAAAACAAATACCATTTGTTTTCAAATGCACAGATGGAATGATGTGATGTCCATCCAACAACAGGTTCTAATATCCTTCCTGCATATTTGAAAGGCCCGTAAGGATTATCGCCAATGGCATAGCAGAGATAGTGTGTATCGCCGGTTGAATACGAGAAATAGTATTTCCCATTGTATTTGTGGAGCCAACTTGCTTCAAAAAAACGTCGGTCAGTATCACCTTGTAAAAGTGGTTGACCGTTTTCATCCGTGATCAGCACGTCTTTTACATCTTCGGCGAATTCTAATAAATCATCAGTGAGCTTTGCAACTTTTGGACACAATGCCGGTTCGTTTTCTTCCGGTAAAAATGCAACCGGGCTTTCCGGTTGATCAGCATTAAATTTTCCAGTGCGCCAACGTTGTAATTGTCCGCCCCAGATACCACCGAAGTACATGTAGTAACTTCCATCATCATCTTTAAACACAGCAGGGTCAATGGAGAAACTGTTTTTGATTGCTTCCGATTGCGGCGTAAACGGCCCAACAGGTGAATCACTTACTGCCACACCAATTTTGAAAATACCTTCGTGATCTTTTGCCGGGAAGAATAAGTAATACTTGCCATCTTTTTCTGCAGCATCGGGTGCCCACATTTGTTTTGCAGCCCACGGTACATCGTTTACATGCAATGCAAGGCCATTATCAACGGCTTCGCTTGTTGGCGAATCCATGGAAAGAACATGATAATCTTCCATGGCAAAATGACTTCCGAGATCATCAAACGCATCGCCAGCGTCCACATCATGTGATGGATAGATATAAATTTTTCCATTGAACACATGTGCCGAAGGATCGGCTGTGTAAATATGTTTCACTAATGGTTGCGAAATGGCTCGCTTGTTTAATTCGTCGAAGTCGATATGATCAATGCTGTCTTCAGGCATAAAAAAGTTTTAAGTTTCAGGTTATAAGTTTTAAGCCCGGCGTGCTTTCAAATCGTTTTCAATCTGAGTCTCCATCTTCTTGTTGATCTCATAAAAGAATAACAAGCCTGCTCCAAGTAAAAAAGGAATCGATGGGAATACACTCACTAAAAGTTTAGTTCCTTCTATGGCCGTTGCTGTTTGCGCCGTTTCACTGTTGGCAGCATAATCAAACAGTCCCAATATCCATGTGAGCAGTGCATTGCCAACACTTAATCCTGTTTTCAACCCAACCATCATGGCTGAGAAAATGATGGCCGTTGCACGACGGTTGTTTTTCCATTCGCTGTAATCGGCCACATCAGCGATCATGGCCCATAGTAGCGGAATGGTGATGCCATAGAAAAAGCCATGCAAAATTTGTGAACCAAACATCAGCTCAACCGAGGTTGATGAGAAGAAATAAAATAAAAAGATAAACAGGGTTGAAATAACCAAGGCTACTCCAAATACATCTCGTTTTCCATATTTATCTGCAAGACGTTTGGAAAATCCAATGCCCACAATCATGAAAATAATTCCGCCTGCATTAAACAAACCAAAACCTGCTGACACAGGATCTTCACCAAAAAAGTTAATACCAATATTCGAAAAGCCATTTAAGATGGGGGTAATAAATTCGGTTAAACGGGCTTTGTCAACATAATTTTCAAAATAGTAAACATAGGAACCACCTTTCATCGCCAGCGTAATAAACACAAGGATGGTCAATACCAACATGATTATCCATGGCTTGTTTTTAAAGATATCTGCCAGATCCTCTTTTAAACTTGATTTCTGTTCCGGTTTTGGTACAATGCGTTCTTTGGTTGTGAAGAAAGTAATAAGTAACATCACGGTTCCGATGATGGCTAACCACGTCATTACTTTTTCAATACCAACGGCTTTATCGCCTCCACCAGCTGCTACAATAATGGGCAGCATAAATACCTGCACAAAAAACTGTGCAAACATCACCGCTACAAATCGATAAGCCGATAAACTGTTGCGTTCTTTCATATCGCCGGTAATCACACCACTCAATGCAGAGTAAGGAAGATTGTTGGCAGCATACAATAACAACAAGAGCGTGTAAGTAACTACTGCATAAATCACTTTCCCCTTATACGAAAAATCAGGTGTGCTGAAAGCAAGTAATGCAATCACACCCAAAGGCACAGCTGTAAACAAGATCCATGGACGAAATTTTCCCCACTTGGAAACTGTTCTGTCTGCAATGGCACCAATGATGGGATTAAATGCAAACGCAGCAATCAAGCCTACCACTAACATCAGTGCCGATGCATGATTGGTGTCGAGTCCGTAGATATCTGTATAGAAGTAAGCCAGATAAGTTACGAGAGTTTGAAATACAAGGTTAGCTGCAAGATCGCCCAAGCTATACCCAACTTTTTCTTTTACTGATAATTTTTGTGATGATGATTCCATGTGTATTGTTTGTTGATCGGCCAATGAATTATTTTTTTAAAGCCATTACTGCATGATATGCAGGTTTGGGTTGAAATGCACGATCGAACAGCAAAGGATAATTCGTTCTGCCACGTACCGGCCAACCGTTGAGCCAGCTTTGTCCGTCATCAACTCCCCAAAAAGTTACACGGGTAATTTTATCCTTGTGTTTCAAAAACAATTTGAACAGGTTGGCATAATCGTTTGCCTGTTTTTGCAGCAAGCTGTCGGGAATTCCATTTGCATATGGATTCAATTCAGGATTGGAAGCCTGGCGTTGATTAACGTCTGCACCTTGAAAATTGCGGGGCAGCATTTCAATGTCGAGCTCAGTGATCATCACTTTCAATCCGAGTGCATGATAGGCAAGAATACTTTCTTCAATGTCCTTAAATGGAACACGGCCAATATGCCAATGTCCCTGAATACCTACACCATCAATTCGCACACCGGCAGCTTGTACTTTTTTCACCAATGCAAGACAGCCTTCACGTTTTTTCGGTTGTTCATTATTATAATCGTTGTAATAAAGTTCAGTACCGGGTGATGCTTTTTCTGCAAGACGGAAAGCTTCGGTTACAAAACCATCTCCCATTTTATCAAGGAAAATTGATTTACGCATAGTACCATCTTCGTTCAATGCTTCGTTTACCACATCCCATGAAAAGATCTTACCGCTGTAACGACTGGCAACCGTGTTGATGTGATTGGTGAAAAATGTTTTAAAGGAATCAACATCTTTTATTCTTATTGCAAATTGTGGTAACTGACTATGCCAGATCAATGTATGGCCATTCACCTTCATGTTGTTCTTTGCACCATACGCAACAATTTTATCGGCTAAGTCAAAATTATATCTGTCCCATTCAGGATGAATGATCTCAGCCTTCATAATATTTTCCGGGGTAATAGCATTGAACTGTTGTACGATCAACGCATTTGCTTTACTGTCTCTCTCTTCGATCTGTTGCGTGTTTAATGCAGTGCCGATAAGAAAATCGTTTTTATAAGCATCCTTCAGCGAATTACCGGCAGCACCCATTCTGCTTGTGCTTGTACAGTAAGCAAAGCAAGCCAGAATAGCCGCAGCAACAGCGAATTTTGAAATGAACTTTTTCATGTTTTTTGATTTAGGCAAGATGTATAAATATTATTTGTTGATTCTTGTTTCAGGCGGACCGAGATAACTTGGCTTCATATCACCAAAATCAGCCACCAACTTTTGCAATACCACGCCACTGTTTACCATCCAGTATTTGATCACATGCTTACCGGGTGTGCTGATCTTATGTTTACTTGTTTTGATGATAATGCTTTCGCCCACCCATTTATTCCAGATACCGCTGATGCTGTTTTTATCTTCTTTATTCAGGCTGATGATTTGTGGCGCTTCATCATCAACAGAAATGGCATACTGCAAACCATTTTCTGTATTATGAAAATTCAATGAAGGAGAGAAGTATGCATGGATTGTGAAACTGTCTTTACTGTACGTATAAATTTCATATTCCAGAAACGGAGTTGATGCTGAAGGTTGCTGTTCAGGTGCTGTTACAGGAACTGTTGTAACCGCATCACCTGTTCTGCCAAGATCTGGTAATACTTTCCATGAAATTATTTTACTATTGTTTGCTTTGCTGAAATGCGCTGCTTCAATTGATACAACAGCAAATCGTTCGATAAAACTATTTGGCTTTGCATCAGCCGGTGGTTTTGCTGCGGGTACAGCACCTATCTGTATGATCTCATCTTTAAATACAGTGCTTTCCGGCAGATAATTTACTTTCGGCATTCTGTTAATCGGAGGTTGCTGCCAATAGGTGTAACCAATGTGCGTTTGACTCATCATATGGTTCCACTTGCCGTTATTGAGTTTGTGGTATTCAATTGTAATCAGTGAATCTCTGTTGTATAGCTCTTTTACTCTGTCAGCATATTCAACAGTTGATTCATACTTTTCTTTAAACGCTTCTTTATTCATCGCAACGTTGTAATACATTTCGTTGAGATTAGCGCAGGCTTTAATAGGATGCAGCACCAGTTGAAAGAAGGCGTCTTTTTGTTCTGCTGTTAATTCACTATTGATCTCTTCTGCTTTGGTAAGTAAGTCATTGAAATCATTCACCACATTTTCCCATTCGCCATAAAATAAGCTGTATGTTCTGTCATCCAGCAATTCAGGTTTTCTTCTGCCATTGTACTTCGCATATTTCGCAAGCAGTTCAGCTATAGCAGTTGCATGTTTTGTTCCGAATTGTTGTGCAGCCCATTTAACTGTGTATGCCTGAATATCGTTTGCATCAATTTTAGTTGGATCCCATGCATAATCAAGAAAGAAGGAGATGGGCAATTCCATTGGTTTGATATCGCCCACATTTACGATCCAGATATCTTTTACATTATGCTCGTATGCCAAATGCATCTGCTCCCAAATACGTGGCAGCGGATTTGTATTAAGCCATTTGTAATTACGTGGACCACCTACATAATCGAAGTGATAATAAATACCGTAACCACCTTTACGGGGCTTCTCTTCAACTTTTGGAAGCTTGCGTAGATTACCCCAATTATCATCGCACAATAACAAGGTTACATCATCCGGCACACGCATGCCTTTATCAAAGTAATCCTGCACTTCTTTATACAAAGCCCAGAGTTGTGGCGTTTGTTCTGCTGGCTTACCCGTTACATCTGATATAATTTTTCGTTGATCTTTTACAATACGTTCGAGCAGGGAAGTTGCTGTTTCACGGCTCATTGGTTCATCACCATCGCCACGCATACCAACGCTTACAATTTTTTCGTTCCATGCACGCTGCATTCCGCCACGCCAGAATTCTTTCAGTCCTGCTTCTGTGCTATCGTAATTCCATTTTTGTTTTTTGCCATACCTGGCCCATTCAGCATGTGCACGCATCAATGGCTCGTGATGCGATGTACCGATCACAATGCCGTATTCATCGGCCACTTTGATGTTGAGTGAATCATCATCATAAAACGCATTGCCCCACATGGCAGGCCAGATATAGTTGGATTTTAAACGAAGCATCAACTCAAACACCTTTGCATAAAATTTCGAATTGAAACCGCCGAATTTTTCTTTGCTCCAATTACTGAGTGCCGGTGCTTCATCGTTAATAAAGATGCCACGGTATTTAACTTTTGGTGCATCGCTGATCGTTGCATTTGCATTGATGTAGATTTCTTTTTTTGTTTGTATGGGAACATCGGCCCACCAATACCAGGGAGATACACCAATTTGTTTGCTCAGTTCAAATACAGCGAATGCAGTCGCTCTTCTGTCGCTCCCAACAATTACCAACGCCTGCTCAATTCCCTTTACCGGATTTTTTACAGTAAGTATCTTATACGCTTCCCACTTGCCTTTGATATCTGCAACTGAGATTTTCTTTTGTTGGATGAGTTGTTTGATGAAAGATGATTTGTCAACAGAACCAATAATGATGGCTGTACCTGTTGCATTTGAAACGGTATTGCTGATCGGCAATTGTTTCAATGTAACCGATTGCATATCACTTGCAAAAAAAAGTGCGGCTTTGTTTATAACTGTATAATCATTCTTGTCAACAAGGATCGTTGCGCCAGACAACGCATACGAGGTGGCCCCCGCATTTTCTGCAAGCAGTTGTTGTGCCTTGGTACCCGTTATGCATGCACCAATAAGTACGACAAGCAAGATCGTTTTTTTCATACCTGTTTTCTATATTAAACCTGTTCTGCACTGCATGCAATGCAGAACAGGTTGAGATCAATCGCTTATTAATTTAGAAACCAATGCTGTTGCCACCATCAACAGGCAGTACAACACCGGTTACATATTTTGCGCCATCGCTTGCTAAGTACAACGCAGCAGCACCAATATCTTCCGGTTGTCCCATGTGGCCCATTGGTGTGCGGTTAAATACTTTTGCTTTCCGTTCGGGATCGCTGTTCAATGCTTTTTCCGTCATCGCACTATAAATAAATCCGGGTGCAATTGCGTTTACACGAATACCATTTGGTGAAAGTTCAACCGCCATTGCTCTCGTCATTCCATCGATCGCTGTTTTGCTTGCACTGTATGCAATTACTTTTGGCAACCCATACTGTGCAGCCATTGAACTGATGTTGATGATGCATCCGCTTTTTCGTTTCAACATATCTTTCACCACTTCACGACTGATGCTGAATACAGCCGTTACATTTGTTGTAAGAATGCGTTGAAATTCTTCATCGGTTACTTCTTCAAATACTTTCTTTTGATTGATGCCTGCATTATTTACCAGAATATCAATTTGTCCAAACTCAGCAAGAATATTTTCAATCAAAGCAGGAATAGATGAAAGGTCACTCAGGTCGCAGGTCTTATAAAAACCATTTTCGCCCAATTCAGCTTTTGCGGCTTTTAACTTTTCTTCATCCCGTCCAACAATAATTGTTTTGACGTTGTTGGCTGTAAATGCTTTCGCAATTGCTAATCCTAATCCTGATCCACCTCCCGTTACAATCGCTAACTTTTGTTTGTTACTCATAATGCAAATATTAGTTTGGACTGCAAGTTAGTTGCCCGGTGCAAACGGGAAACGTAAACTTTTATAATAGTCTAATGTTTTATCGGGCTGTTCGTAGTTCGAAGGAATTGGTTGATTGGAGAAGGTCTGGAAGTAGAGCAAACATGCGTTGCGCCACCACTTTGCTTCGTCCAGTTGCGTATCGAGCAACATGCTTACTTCTCTGAATCGTTGTTCATCAATTTTTGATTGTTGTTTCAACCATTCTTCTTTCATCCATTTTACACTATCTGCACCTCTATAATATCTGTAAACAAGTTCGTTCCATAAGCTGCGGCCGCTTTTCATTTTATGATTCCATGAAGCATGATGAAACCACAACAAATATTTTTCATCGCAGGTTGCAATGTTTTCCCATTGTTTCCGTGCTTCGGGATGATATTGTCCAATTGCATTACTGCCGGCAGCGGTGCGATTAAAACCAATCCCAACACTATCTGCTTTGTGATAATACACAGGATTCCATTCCGGACGATTGAGATTACTTACCCATGGAGCGGGACCGTAGTGATGACCAGTTGACATGATATGATGCAACCCAATCGGGTTCATATAGTCAACCATAATTTCTCTGCTGCGTAACATGATCTGCTTTGTTGATTGTACAAACGCAGCATCATTGGAAAAAGTCATACGCAGCCACTCATCTGCAATTACATCACTGGTTACATTGTAATCCCATGCCAGTCGTCCCAATGCATACCAATTGGCCTGCGCCATTGGATGTCCTGTCCAATTAATATCGTTGCCGATGTTTGCAACACCCGTCATACCATTCAATGCATGATCATCTAAACTGCCATCGATCACTTTCGCAACCGTGCTTCCTTTTCCTTTTGCGTAAGTGTCACTGTCTAATACTTCTTTAAATAAAGGTGCAAGAAAAACCCAATTGGTTGCCTGCCCTAAGTATTCCTGTGTTACCTGGAACTCCATCATCAACGGCGTTTTGGGCATGGCACCAAACAACGGATGAAAGGGTTCACGTGGCATAAAATCAATGGCACCATTCTTTACCTGCACCATTACATTGCTGTTGAATTTTCCATCGAGCGGAACAAAATCATCGTTTGCCTGCTTGTGCCGATCAACAGGATTTTCTGCTGCATACACAAATGCACGCCAGATCACAATTCCTTTATGCGGAGCTACGGCAGCGGCCAACATATTTGCACCGTCGGCATGTGTGCGTTTATAATCCTGAGGGCCGGGTTGTCCTTCGCTGTTTGCTTTTACTAAAAAACCACCAAAGTCGGGAATGAGTGAGTAGATCTCATTTGCTTTTGCCGTCCACCATTGTTGTACACTTGCATCCAATGGATCAGCTGTTTTCAACCTGCCGAGTTCAATCGGTGAACTGAAGCGTGCAGTTAAAAATACTTTTATACCGTACGGACGAAATACATCCGCCAGTTTTTTTACTTTTTCAAGATAAGCAGGCGTAAGGATAATGGAATTTGCATTGACGTTGGTTAACGCAACTGCATTAATGCCGATAGATGCATTCGCTCTTGCATAATCAATATAACGTTGATCAATAAACGTAGGAAGCCGATGCCAATCCCAAATCGAAAATCCTGCATAGCCACGCTCAACTGTGCGGTTGAGATTATCCCAATGGTTGAGCATGCGTAATTTCAGTTTTGGAACTGAAACAATATTGAGATTACTAACCTGCTGATTGGTTTGTAATAATCGCAAATAATGAAAAATTCCGTAGAGTACAGCTATATCTGTATTGCCGGTAATAAATGTTTTGCCCGGCTTTGCTTTTATGATGAATCCTTCATCACCAATACGATTCAATTCTTCTTTTGTAACAAGTGCAGATAAAACGGCAGATGACTTTACAGTACCTGCTATGAACGCACTTGATGCAGCGATTGTACTGTTTACAATGTATCGGTTACCTGTTAAACCAGTCAATGCTGTTTTTAATTCTTTCCGTGCAATATCTGCAGTGGGAGAGGCACCCAATATAACTGGCGAGGCAGTTTGCTTTTTGTATTGAAGTAGAAGCGTTGAGTTTTTGATGGGCACATAACGTAACCATAGATCATACCCATTCTCAGCCCGTACAAACGAACCACAGATCAATAACAGCAGCAATACGTTTAATCTCTTCATGTAAGTAATCGTTACAGCATCATCCTTTTCTTAAAGATGATTTGCGGATAATTAATTCTGACTTTACAATGATGGTGTTTGTCTGTGTGATTTTGATATCACCTTTCAGGTGTGCAATTAAATTACGTGCAGCAATTTCGCCGATATCAATGCCTGGATAGTTGATGGTGGTTAATTGCGGTTCAACAATCTTGCTGATAGCATCGTTGTTAAAGCCAACAATGGCAATATCTTCCGGTATGCGTACACCATGCTCCTTTAATGTTTGCATACAAACGGCTGCCGAGAAATCATTGGTGATAAATGCAGCATCCGGCATGGGTTTCATGGTCAGGATCTGCTCAGCCGCTTCACGGCCGCACTTTTCACTCAGGTCTTTAATGAGTACAAGGTTTTCATCGAAGGCAATATTATTATCGAACAACGCATCTTTATAACCTTTATAACGTTGGGCATACACGTTTCGGTTAAGATTCGCAGTAACTATAACGATGCGTTTACTTCCCTGTTCAATCAAATGTTGAGTTGCCTGGTAACCATTCTTATAGTTATCAATTACAACTTTGGCATTGTCGGAGTTTTCTTCCACACGATCGAAAAAGATAACCGGAATATTCTTATCAAAGAAAGGTTGAAAGTGATCTAATCCTTTTGTATCAAATGAAAGTGAGGCAATAATACCATCTACCCGTTTATGAAACAAGTTGAGTACGTTTGCCGATTCCTTCTTAAAACTTTCTGATGAGTGGGTAATAATTAGATCGTAACCTGCTTCAGTACTGATCTTTTCAATGCCGGCCAGTACAGAGGTAATAAAGTTACTGTTCAATTCATGTACAATAATGCCGATGGTGTTTGTCTTTTGCTTGCGGAGATTGCTGGCAAAATTATTATGGCGGTAACCCATTTCTTTCGCTGCATCCTGAATTTTCTTTCGGGTAGTTTTGCTGATGGCAGGATGATCCTTAAGCCCTCTGCTGACGGTAGCTGTTGAAAGCTCCAACAGACTTGCGATATCATAAATAGTTACCTCTTTTTTTTCTTTCATGGCTTCTGGTCGGTTATGAATAATACAATTGTAACCTTACAATCGTCGTTTCGATGAATCTCTTATTAAAAGTGTTGATTGCAACACAAGCCTGGTTGTTTTCATTGTCGTTACATCGCCCTTCAAAATATTGAGTAATCCTGCTGCTGCGGCTTCGCCAATGTTATAACCCGGGTAATCAATTGTTGTTAGCTTTGGCTCAATCACCCGGCTTACAGCATCGTTATTGAATCCCGCAAATGCAATATCATCAGGTATTTTTATTCCCTGTTCTTTCAGATGACTCATGCAATAAACGGCGGACATATCGTTGGCACAAAACACAGCATCCGGTCTTTCACTTTTATTCAAAGAAAGAATATAGTTGGCTGCATCAATACCATCCTGCTCACCAAGTTTACTTATCTGCACAAGGGTGTCATCATAGTATATATTATTATCTTCCAGTGCCTGCCTGTAGCCTTTCAAGCGATCGCTATAAGTATCTCTCAATAAACTACCACCAAGGTGCATGATGCGCTTACATCCCTGTTGTATTAGATGTGTTACTGCTTTATAGGCTGCGTCCCGGTTATTAATAACAACACAGGTACTTTCTTCGGTTTGGAAAGTCCGGTCGAAAAACACAACAGGTATATGTTTATCAAAGAAAGGCTGCAGATGCGAAATGTCTGTTGTATCGTATGCAAGCGATATCAATAAGCCATCCACCCGTTTATTAAACATGGTATTGACATTGCTTTTCTCCAGTTCTTTTTTCTCCAATGACTGACTGATGATAATATTATAACGTTCCTTGCTGGCAACATCTTCAATGCCTGCCAATACGGAGGTCATAAAATAACTGTTCAATCGGGGAACAATAATGCCAATGGTTTGGGTTCGTTTGTTTCGGAGATTGCTGGCAAAATTATTATGCCGATATCCCATTTCTTCCGCTTTCGAGAGTATTCTGCTAACAGTATCCTTATTGATTGCATCGCTTTTCTTTAATCCCCTGCTAATGGTAGCAGGCGATAAATTAAGCTCTCGGGCAAGGTCGTAAATGGTTACATCTTTATGCATCTTGAAGGAAGAAGGCAAACATGGTTGATCGCTCTAAGGTAGAAATTATTTTAAAAAAATAATGCAATCGGTTGCATTTTTAAAAATATTTCCTACATTAGCTTTGTGAACTTAAGTGAGCAGGGTCGATTTCAATATTACTCTGCAGCTTCATTTGCATTTATAAAAAGATGGTTTTTTCATTTAATCAAATCAATAAGGATTGGATGTCGAAAAATATTCTTAAAGGCATTGACAGAATTTAGTGCTATTTTTTTATAAGTTTATGCAACCGATTGCAACTTAAAATCACTTCATTCTCCTGACGTATAAGGATGAAGTTTAACGATAACTGCTGATATGAGAAGATTGATTGCCATGCGTGTAACTTTCACGATTGCCTTTGCCAAAGACAAGTTGAAGTCTTTGCGTTCAGGAATTATTTGTTTGTTATATAGAACGCCTGTCAGTTATAACTTCCCACATCAACGCTTTGTTTATTTCACACATTTTCCTCCTCCGGATCCCTAGATTCTGAATATTGTTTCTCTCCACACTGCTCATAAATTAACTGTTAAACTCAAAACTAGAATTGACTATGCCAAAGAAAAAAATCAGTTTGCCTCTATTCAAACAACTGACGGCAAATTTTCCTGCTTTTGTATTTGCGATACTGTTACAGGTGTTGCTGATACCAAATCAGGTATCAGCTCAAGACATTACTGTAAAAGGTACAGTGAACGGTGAAAATGGCACTCCATTAAGAGGTGCATCCATTACTCTTAAAGGAACCAACAAAGGAACCACTACCGATAACAATGGTGCCTTTACGATCAGTGCTTCCAGGGGAAGCACCCTGGTAGTTTCAGCCGTTGGGTATGCTGAAAAGGAAGTTCGCATTGGTGACCAGGCTACAATTACCATTGATCTGGTTGTTGACAGCGAAGCACTCGGTGAAGTTGTGGTGATTGGTTATGGCACACAACGCAAAAAAGACGTAACAGGATCTACTGTTACAATTAAAGGTGAAACCTTGAACGAGATCAAAGCGCCGAATATTTTCAACCAATTACAAGGTCGAGCGCCGGGTGTGGATATTGTGAATAATAGCACCCAGATTGGGTCCGGCGGTGAAATCCGTATTCGTGGCAACCGTTCGATTGGCAATAACAATAGCCCATTGATAGTGGTTGACGGAATGGTGTACGGTGGTAGCGTGAATGATATCAACCCCGATAATATTGCCAGTCTGGACATCTTAAAAGATGCATCAGCAACAGCTATATATGGTTCACGTGGTTCCAATGGTGTAATCATCATCACTACAAAACGTGGTACTTCGCAAAAAGCAACTACAACATATAACGGTTATGTGGGTGTGGTAAATGCAATTGATACCTATCGTTTGTTTAACGGCGCAGAATATGCAAAGTTTAAGCAAGATGCAAAGGAAGGGCAACCGAACCCTGCTAATAACAATCCATATGCATTAAATGCAACGGAGCAGGCAAACCTTGCAGCGGGTGTGAGCACCGATTGGCAGGATCTGTTATTGACACAAGGAATTCGTACAAGTCATGATTTGAGTGTGAGAGGCGGTACCGACAGAACACAATACTCTTTTGGTGTTGGTTATTACAATGAAACTGGCATTATCCACGATCAGAATCTGAACCGGTATTCATTTAATGTTAACATCGACCATAAAGTTTCAGATCGTATCAAAGTAGGATTTACCAGCTTTAATACCTTATTGCGTTCTAACAGACTTGGTACAAACGCATATGGTGCAGGTACAAGGTTAGGGCCATTGTACAAACCATATAACGACGACGGTACAATTAACTTTAAACCCGCTATTTTACAAGGAGTTGATAACGCACAGATCAATCCGCTTACATCGATTGGTAATAACGACCTGATCAAGGCGTTTAACAGAAGATATCAGTTCCAGCATAATTTTTATGCGGAGATCAAGATCCTGAAAGATTTGAAATTCAAATCCACCTTTGGATATGGTTGGTCGCAAACACTTTCGAGCAACTATACCGGACCCAATACTGTATTTAATATCAATGCAACTCCTGCCGGTTCTAACTTGAGCCAGGGTAATTCTGAAGGCTGGCAATACACGATTAATAACTCACTGGAGTACAATAAAACCTTTGCCGGTAAGCATAAAGTGACGGTGTTAGCGTTGCAGGAAGTACAAAAAAATCAGTTCAGACAACAAACATTTAACGGACAAGGTGTACCTGCTGACTTTATACAGGATTATAACTTTTTGCAGGTAAATACAATTACGCCTGCAAACGTTGGTCAAGGTACCGCTTTCGATGAATCCGCTCTGATTGGCTATATGGGTAGAGTTGTTTATTCGTACGATGACCGGTTTTTACTTACCGCTACTGTGCGTGCAGATGGTGCGTCTGTACTAGCTCCGGGTAATCAGTGGGTAACTTATCCTGCGGTTTCCGTAGGGTGGAATATTGCCAACGAAAAGTTCATGCAGAACCTGGAAGCTGTATCAAGTCTTAAATTAAGAGCAGGCTGGGGTATCAGCTCAAACGCTGG
The DNA here is from genome assembly GCF_035299325.1 of Lacibacter sp. Taxonomy (GTDB): domain Bacteria; phylum Bacteroidota; class Bacteroidia; order Chitinophagales; family Chitinophagaceae; genus Lacibacter. The sequence continues at coordinate 29,830 of NZ_DATGWT010000038.1, forward strand.
TATAAGGGCTTACACAACATTGGGCAGCCTAGGCAACAACTTCTATAATTTCGGATCAGGTACAGCCATTGGCGTAAACTATGTAAATGGTTACCTGATCAATACCAGCCCTAATCCAAATCTTACCTGGGAAAAAACAACAGGTATCAACATCGGTCTGGATTTCGGTTTGCTCAAGAATCGTATCACAGGTTCCGTTGATTTTTACAGAAATAACACAACTGACATCCTGTTGGACCGTCAGTTACCACGTAGTAATGGTGTAAACAGTATCCTGGTGAATGTAGGTGAGACTGCAAACTACGGTTTAGAGTTCTCGGTAAGCAGTGTAAATATCGAAAGCAAAAACGGATTCAGATGGACCACTGATTTCAACGGCTTCTTCAACCGTGAGAAAATTGTAGCACTACAATTAGGTCTGAAAGAAGACAGAGCGAACGGCTGGTTTGTAGGCCAACCTATCACTACCATTTTTGACTACAAAAAAGTAGGCATCTGGCAAACATCGGAAGCTGCTCAGGCTGCAGTGTATGGGGTTGCTCCCGGCGACATCAAGATTGAAGATTTGAATAAAGACAACGTGATCAATGATGCTGACAGGCAGATCGTTGGTAATTTCCAACCAAAACTTGTAGCAGGTTTATCAAACCGTTTTGAATTCAAGAATTTTGATTTGAACATCGTGATGTTTGGTCGTTTCGGACAAACAGTGGTTGCCACCTACCTTTCTGCTGATGGTGGCGGCGCCGGTTATCCCTTCTTCCTGAACAGCCGTGTAAACCAGTTGAAAGTTGATTACTGGACTCCAACCAACCCAACCAATGCATTCCCTCAGCCGGATGCAAGTAAGGATGCCCTGCTCTTTACTTCAACGCTTACTTATCGTGATGGTTCCTTTATTAAACTCAGAACAATTGATTTCGGATATAACATTCCAGATAAACTTTTGAGCAAAGCAAAAATCAGCGGACTCAGAGTGTATGTATCTGCACAGAATCCATTCATTTTATGGGCTCCGTTGGTTAGAGACGGATTGGGTATTGATCCTGAAGGAAACGGAAATGGTAATGCCGTGGCTTCGCAAGGTGGTGGCTTAAACCCTGTTCAGGGACGTGCGATCACTGTAGGTATGGGTGTTCCTCCTTCACGTCAAATCATTTTTGGAGTTAATGTTCGATTTTAATCTTCTAAATTCTATAGTATGAAACATAAGAAAATAATATTCAGTCTGTTTCTGGGCTCCATTCTTCTTGCGGCTACCGGTTGTAAGAAATTATTGGAGGAACAGCCACGAACAGGGTTTACGCCATCATTTTTTTCTACCTCTGATGGTATCCAGGGAGCAATTGCAGGTATCTATTCCAGCTTTCGTGGACATTGGGGTACGCAAATTTTCACACAGCTTTTTAACGCAGGTACAGATGAATCTCAAAAAGGAGCTGCTGCCGATGTGCAACACTGGTTTGAGTATAACAATGCGGTAATTAAGAGTAACACCGATAACTATTTAGGTTTCTGGAACAGTATGTTCATCAATATCAATACTGCAAACGGCGTATTGGAATATGGTGCTGCTGCTAATATTCCTGCAGCTCAGAAAACACAGTTATTAGCACAAGCGAAATTCCTGCGTGGCTTCTGTTACTATTATTTAGTAACCACTTTTGGATCCGTTCCGTTAAAAACAAAATTCAATACTTCTGCCTCTGCTGCCGATGCACCATCTCCCATTGCAGATGTGTATGCACAGATCATTAAAGATCTAACAGAGGCATCTGCTGATTTGCCCAACACACCCGCAGCTGGTTTAGGCAAACCGGCAACCAAATCAACTGCTTTGTTCCTGCTGGCTAAAACCCATCTCTGGAGAGGTTGGTCTACAGTAGCACAGCCAAATGATTTTCAGCAGGCATATACCATTTCAAAAGCCCTCATCGATAACAAAGCCACCTACGGCTTAAACCTGTTGCCTTATTTTGGTAATGTTTTCAGAGAAGGACAGGAGTACAGTTCTGAAGTGTTGATGGTCATTGATCACACAAAAGATCTGAAATTCGGCCAAAACTCTGCAGTAGGTGCAGGTGCTACCAATGGTGCAGAAAACAAATCCAACTTCTTCTGGCGCCCGAACTATCCTACTATTAATGCAAATTATCCGGCAGGTGGTGGTGCCAATGTTACGGTTCGTGATATTAATAACGGACGTCCATTCCAACGCATTCGTCCGAATACCCGTTATATCATGGATGTGGCTTTTGCTAACAGAGCAACGGATGCACGTTATGAAGGAACCTTCCAGACTGTTTGGCTGTCGAATAGTACAGAAATGTCTGTAAGAGGATCCAATGGTGCAGTAACTCCAAGAGGTCAATTGATCAATGGTATTGATACATCGATCTGGATGCGTGACCGCCTTGTTACACCTGCAGAAAGAGCTGCGTTTAAAGGAATCATGTTTGAACCAAATCACTTACCTGGAGCTACAGTTCCTTACACTGCTAGCTACTATCCGAATGTTCGGAAATTTGATGATTCAACAAGAGGAAATCTGAATGACTATTCAGACAGGCCATACATCCTCTTCCGTTTCTCTGAAGTATACCTCATTGCCGCAGAAGCTGCGTTGAAAGGTGGTGCTACTTTACAGGATGCAGCAGACATGATCAATGTATTACGTACTCGTGCTGCATTGAAATTAAATCAGACGCCTGCCGAATATGCTGCCGCAGTTATTGCACAGCAGGTTACCGCCGGCCAGATAACGCTTGATTTTATACTGGATGAACGAAGCAGGGAATTGTATGCAGAAGATACCCGCTGGTGGGATCTTGCCCGGACACAGAAACTTGTTGATCGTGTTAAGCTACACAATCCGGAAGGTGCTGCCGGTGTTCAGCCATTTAATATGCTGCGACCTATACCTCAAACGCAGATTAACCTCGTATCGGAAGGGCCAAAATATCCGCAGAATCCAGGATATCAATAAGAAATAGTCTTTTTGAACGATAATATCAGAATCTTTGCAAACCGGGAACCAGTTCGTCTGCTTCCCGGTTTGTTCTAAAAAAGAGAGCCTGTTGCCAAAAATTTTACTTTAATTGTATTGCTATTATGAAGGGTAAGAGTCGCTACATCCAACTTTTTATTCTTGTTGTTGCTCTCTGTTCTTGCAGCGGCAATAACAAACAACTTACAGAAGAACCAAGAGGTGCCAATAACAGAGCGTACCAATGGGGGAAAATCTCATTAGAAGCAACTGCCAATGATACCGAAACATTTCGGCCACGCCCTACTGTAACAGCACGAATGTTGGGACTTGTGTGGACGGCTGTATTCGATGCATGGTCGAGGTACGATGAAATGGCCCGTCCATTATACCTGCAACAGGTTGAGCGGGTACCGCAAGAAGAACGGACAATAAAAAACAAAGAAATTGCGATCAGCTATGCAGCCTACCGAGCTATGCTGGAATATTTTTACAGCGATTCAGTTATGCTTCGCAACAAAATGAAAGAATTTGGTTTGGATCCGGACAATCAATCAACCGATCCAACTACACCCGAAGGCATTGGCAATCTCGCTGCAAAAACAGTTATCGAAGCAAGACTGAACGATGGTTCCAATCAAACAGGGACAATGCCCGGCTCCAATGGAAAAGTATACTCCGATTATACAGGTTATATGCCCGTTAACAGTGCTGATACACTCATTGATATTAAACGCTGGCAACCAAAATATTTTGCAGACGGGAAAGGCGGCAAATTTGCTCCCGCCTGTTTAACGCCACACTGGGGTAAAGTAAAGCCGTTGTTATTGGATTCCGGCAATCAGTTTCGTTGCCAACCTCCGCCTGCCATCGGCTCTGCACAATTGGAAAGGGAAGTAAAAGAAGTAGTGGAATTACAAGCTGCACTTACCAATGAACAAAAAGCGTTGGTTGAGTTTATGCGTGATGGACCAAAATCAGTTCAACAGGCAGGGCATTGGCTCATTTTTGCACAGGATGTTTCGGTACGTGATAACCATACATTAGATCAGGACGTAAAAATGTATTTTGTTGTTGAAGCTGCAGCTATGGATGGTTTTATTGCTTGCTGGGATACAAAAATGGAATATGATTTTGCACGGCCATATACACTGGTGCATTATTATTTTAAAGATAAAACAATCAAAGGTTGGGGTGGTCCAGACAAAGGAATGATTGAAATGCCGGGACAGGAATGGAGACCTTATTCACCCGAAACATTTTTATGTCCGCCTTTCCCAAGTTATATTTCCGGTCATAGCAGTATTAGTGGTGCTTGTGCTGAAATTCTGCGGCTCTTTACCGGCAGCGATAAATTTGGAGTGGAAGTAAAACGAAAACCGGGCGAAATGACTGAACCGGATCGTGTGGGTGCTGAAGTAACTTTATCATTCCCCACATTTACTGAAACAGCGAATATGGCCGGTCTTTCAAGAGTGTTAGGAGGATATCATATTCAATGTGAAAATGAAGAAGGGTTGAAGTTGGGAAGAAATGTTGCTGCACTCGTTTGGCAGAAATATTTATACCACATCGGCGAAAAAAACTGAATACGAAGTAAAACGAAATAAGATGGCAAAAAAAACTGTACTCGTATGCACTGCCTGTATCATCGGTATGTGCATGATCGTCCTCTCAACCGGATGTAAAGAAAAAAACACAACGGGAGATGCTACTGTTACGTCTTCTGTTGATCCTGTTTTCAATAAAGTGAATACATCGGAAAGCGGCATCAGTTTTACCAACATGGTAGAAGAAAATTACCATCGTAATTATTTCGACACGTTTGCGTATGTGTACAATGGTGCCGGTGTTGCCACAGCAGATGTGAACAACGATGGATTGATGGATATTTATTTTACAGGAAATGAAGTGCCCAACAAACTATACCTCAACCAAGGGGGAATGAAATTTAAAGACATTACAACTACCGCAAATGTGGATGGCGGTAAGGGTTGGGATAACGGTGTAACGTTTGTTGATATCAACAGCGATGGTTTTATGGACATCTATGTTTGCAGAGGTGGCTATAAGGATACTGATGAAGAACGGAGAAACCTGTTATTCGTTAACAATGGTGATCTCACATTTAAAGAAGAGGCAAAAAAATACGGACTGGACGATAAGAGTTATTCGATCCATGCTGCTTTTTTTGATATGGATAATGATAATGATCTGGACATGTATCTCACCAACCGTCCCGATTCATTCTATTTAGGTCTTTCACGAATGGTATCCGGCAAACGAAACCCTCCGGATCTTTGCAGAGATAAATTGTACCGGAATGATAACGGCAGGTTTACTGAAATCGGGAAACAGGCGGGTATCAAAAATAATTTCGGCTATGCATTGTCGGTAGTTACTGCCGATCTCAATAACGATGGTTGGGAAGATATTTTTGTTTCCAACGATTATGCCGATAATGATTATATCTACATCAATCAAAAAAACGGAACCTTTAAAGATGAAGTGAAATCGATGACTAATCATCTTTCACTGTTTTCCATGGGCGCTGATATCGCCGATCTCAACAACGATGGTTTTGAAGATATTCTGGTGATGGAAATGTTGCCTGAAAATTATAAGCGTTCCAAAGTGTCAATGCCACGTATGGATGTGCAGGGATTTTGGGCCATTGTTGACAGCGGTTTTCATAAACAATACATGCACAATGTGCTTCACCTCAATCATGGCAATGGCTTTTTCAGTGATGTATCGCAAATGGCGGGTATTTCGAAAACAGAATGGAGCTGGTCAACCCTTGCCTCTGATTTTGATAACGATGGATACCGGGATATTTTTGTTGCCAACGGATACCGACGTGATTTATTCGATGGAGATATTCAGCAAAAGCAGGAAATGTATATCCGTGCAAATATGAGCAGGTACAACTCTGCTGAGGAAATGTTTGAAAAAGGGTTTAAAGATTACATGAGTATCTACGATCCTATTAAAGTGCGGAACTATCTTTTCAAAAATAAAGGCGGACTGAAATTTGAAAATGTTTCTGAAGCATGGGGCTTCAAAGACAGTACGTTTTCAAACGGAGCTGCTGTTGCTGATTTTGACAATGATGGTGATCTCGATCTTGTGATCAATAATCTTGATGGAGAATCTGATCTGTACGAGAATGTAACTGATAAGAAAAATAATTACCTACGCTTGAAGATGGAAGGTCCGGCACAAAACAGAGATGGTATTGGTGCAAAGATCTCGTTGTATTACGAAGGCAAGCTGCAACAATTCTTTCAACAAAAAACAGTGCGGGGATATCTTTCGTCAAACGATCCTGTAGTTCATTTTGGCGTTGGCAAAACTGCTAAGATTGATAGTGCAGTAATTGTATGGCCCGATGGAAAATCAAATAGCCTGCAAAATCTTACTACAAACCAGGTTGTAAAAGTAAATTATCAGCAGGCTGTTCAATCCGGGAATCATCGTTATGTGTACGATCCTTTATTTGCTGAAGTAACCAATCAATTTCTTTCAACGCCGTTTCTACATACAGAAAATAAGCTGGATGAATATGTTGACCAGGTTTTACTTCCGCATGAATTCAGCCGCAGTGGTCCCTTTGTTGCTACTGGTGATATAAATGCTGATGGCACAGAAGATTTTTTCATTGGCGGTGCAAAAGATCAATCGGGCAGTTTGTATTTGCAGTTAAATGGACGGTTTGTAAAACAAACCGTTGCTGCGTTTGAAGCAGATAAAAAATTTGAAGATATGGGTACGTTGCTGTTTGATGCAGACGGTGATAAAGATCTGGATCTCTATGTAGTAAGCGGCGGCAGTGAATTTAATGAAGGTTCCGGCATGTATCAGGATCGATTGTACATCAATGATGGTAAAGGAAATTTTACAAAATCAGTTTTGCCTGCCACTATCAGCAGTGGATCATGTGTAGTTGCATTTGATGTTGACGCTGATGGCGATCTTGATTTGTTCAGAGGAGGAGAAGTAATGGCACATAAATATCCTTATCCGCCAACAAGCTATTTGTTGATCAACGAAAAAGGAAAGTTTGTTGACAAGACAAACGAAGTGGCACCGGATCTGATGAATATCGGAATGGTTAAATCAGCGATTGGTGCCGATTTAAATGGCGATAAAAAAGCTGAATTAATATTGGCCGGGGAATGGATGCCTGTTAGAGTATTTGAATACACAAAAGGAAAAATGAAAGATGTTTCCGGCAACTACGGCGTTGATCAAACAGCAGGTTGGTGGAACAAACTGGTAGCAGATGATATTGATGGTGATGGTGATGTTGATTTAATTGCGGGTAACCTTGGAGAAAATTATAAGTTCCAGGCAAGTATTGAAAAACCATTTGAAGTATATGCAAAAGATTTTGATGGCAATGGTACCAACGATATTTTTCTTGCCAAGCATCTGAGCAATAAAATGGTTCCGATCCGTGGAAGAGAATGTACATCGCAACAATGCCCGATGATCACAGAAAAGTTTCCAACCTACTTATCCTTTGCAGAAAGTGATCTCACAGGAATTTTAGGTGATGATGCTTTAAAATCGGCTCTGCACCACCAGGCTCATCTTTTTTCTACAGTCGTATTTGTGAACGACAAAGGAAAGTTCACAGCAAAGAAGTTACCAATGGAAGCACAGCTTTCAACCGTAAACGGCATCATTGTAAAAGATTTTGATGGCGATGGCATCAAAGACATCCTGATGTCAGGAAATAAATTTGATGTGGAAGTGGAAACTACTCCTGCAGATGCTTCACCAGGTGTTTTTCTGAAAGGTTTAGGCAATATCGAATTCAAAAGTTACATGCCAATGGCAAGTGGATTTTTTGTTCCCTATAATGTAAAGGATATTCAGTTGATCAATACAGGAAATCGCTCGGCCATTCTTGTAAGTTCGAACAATGACCGCTTGCGTGTTTTTGAAAAGCGCAACTAATTGAATTATTTCATGCTTGCAAAAACAAAAAAAGAGTTGTGTAGAAATTCGTGTTATGGGATCATGTTTTTGTTCTTGTTTGTGTCAGGTTGTACAAACCTGCAAAAGAAACAAACACAAAACCGTTTGCAGCATGCGTCAAGTCCATACCTGAAAGAACATGCCGATAATCCTGTTGACTGGTATGAATGGGGCGATGAAGCACTCGCCAAAGCAAAACAGGAAAACAAACCTTTATTGATCAGCATTGGCTATGCATCCTGTCACTGGTGTCATGTAATGGAACGTGAAACGTTCATGGATACTGCAGTTGCCAGAGTAATGAACGAGTCGTTTGTATGCATCAAAGTTGACAGAGAAGAGCGTCCCGATCTTGATAATATTTACATGCATGCTTGTCAACTGTTGAATAAAGGAGAAGCAGGTTGGCCACTCAATGCATTTGCACTTCCTGACGGCAAACCTTTTTTTGCAGGCACCTATTACACAAAAGAAACCTGGCTTACACTGCTCCAACAAATCAGTGATAGTTATAAGAATAAATACAGCAAGGTTGTGTTACAGGCAAATTCGCTTACCTATGGTATCATTGACAGTGATAGTCTTCTGTTTAAAAATATTACAACAGCGGATCGAGGAAACAAAGCCGGCTATCAGGCAATGTTTCAAACAGCGATCGATCAAATTGATCTTGTTAACGGAGGTCTGCAAGGAAAACAAAAATTTCCCACTCCGTCCGTTTGGGAATTCTTATTGCAATACCATTATCTCACCGGTGATACTACTGCATTAAAAACCGCCACGACTACACTTGAAAAAATGGCATTGGGTGGATTGTATGATCATCTTGGTGGTGGGTTTGCCCGATACAGTACCGATAGTTTATGGCGTGTTCCTCACTTTGAAAAAATGTTGTACGACAATGGTCAGTTGATCAGCCTGTATGCACACGCCTATCAATTGACCAATGATGAATTCTATAAAACTGTTTTTACAGAAACAATTGATTTTATTGATCGGGAACTTACATCGCCTGCAGGAGGTTTTTACAGCTCGTTAAATGCAGAAACGGATGGAGATGAAGGTGCATTTTATGCATGGAACCATGATGAGTTTGTAAAAACAACCGGCAAAGAAAATGCTGCATCAATTGCTACCTATTATCATGTACAGCCAGAGGGAAATTGGGAAAAGAAACGAAACATTCTTTATACAACTCAACGGCCTGCTACATTTGCAGTTTCCAACAAAATAACTATTTCTGATTTTAGTTCGCAGTTGAATAAAACCCGGCAAGCATTATTTGCAGAACGGAATAAGCGAAAGAAACCTGCTGTTGATGATAAGATTTTAACCTCGTGGAATGCCATTATGCTCAAAGCATATCTCGATGCGTTTGCAGCAACGGGCAACGAAACGTATTTGCAAAAAGCAACTACAAATGCGGAGTTCCTCGAAAAAAATATGTTGGGAAAAGACGGGCGCTTGCTGCGTAGTTATAAAGATGGCAAAGCTTCGGTTGATGCTTTTCTTGATGACTATGCATGGTTGGCATCTGCCTATTTAAAATTATATCAGGTTACGTTCAATAAACACTGGCTCATGCAGGCGAAGCTGATCACCGATTATTCGTTGGGTCATTTTTACGATCCATCATCGGGCATGTTTTTTTATACAGCAACGAATGCAGCCAATCTGGTTGTACGGAAAATTGATATTCAGGATCATGTGATTCCTTCATCCAATGCAGTGATGGCCGGCGTTCTTTATTCGCTTGCTACTTTTTTATCTGACAGTAACTATCTGAACAAAAGCACACGCATGCTGACTGTTGCTGCCGGAAAAATGAATGAACAACCTGCCTGGTATGCACAATGGTGTTCGCTGTCGGGGTTGATGACTTACGGCACTTTCGAGGTAGCTGTGATGGGAAGCGAAGCACAAACCCGGAATCGGGAATTGCAGAAGAAATATCTACCCGATTGTCTGTTTATGGGTTCAACAAACGAAGAGAACCTCCCTTTACTGCAGGATAAATTACCCGCCAATAAAACAATTATCTATGTATGTACCAATGCTACCTGCAAACTTCCGGTGGAAAGTGTAGCGAAAGCATGGAATCAAATCAAACGAAATTAAGGCTGAGGAACAGGGACTGCCAACCAGTATCATTTTGCTCGCACGATGAAACCAGCCTTCCCGTCAAAGATCTTAGTGAATTTTGGTCACTGAACCCAGTTCCTACGGAGCGGATTTCAATAAAATTTAAACAAAAATGCAATCGGTTGCATTTTAAAAAAAAATTCCTACATTAGCTTTTAAATAGGTCCTGCCAAACGTCCATGTTAGTTGTTTAGTAGCCGTGACTGGTGCGAATTTTCGCCTAGTATAGGGGGCGAGTAAGTGGTTGAATGATGTTAAAAACAACATAGCAAAAATTTGTAAGCAATTGGAAAAGTAATCTGTTTTGTGTCGAGAATTGTGCAACCGATTACAATTTTGAATTTCTTCATTTCACGGATTCAGGCTTTTACTTAATATCAGTGCGTTTTATGATAGAATTGATTGTTTTGCCGGCACCATTTGCTACACTGTCTCAGCATTCTGTATGTATACAGAAATGCTGTTGCTGTTTCACTGATGTTTTTCTCATCACAACACACAACAAATTTTAATTGACTATCTCAACTTCTTCAAAATAAGTATTCGACAAAGCACAGCCAACAAATTTACTTTTCATGACCATCAATAAAATTTTCCCATTTCTGTTTTTGGTTCTGCTTTCCTGCAAGAAGGGTGAGAATAAAAATACAACTCCCGTCATCGCAACACTTGATGCTGCAGCTACTGTTCTTGCAAATGAAAATAAACAGGTGATTCAGGGGTTTGGTTGTGCAACCGTTTTTACGCCACCCAACACATCTGCATTAACGTCAGAAGAGTTTGACCGGCTGTTTGGTTCAGCAAACGGACAAGTGGGATTGAATATTCTCAGAATAAGAATAGCTTCTGATGATGCCTGGAGAGCAACTGAACTGAACTATGCAAAGGCTGCCATACAACGTGGAGCAATTATTCTTGCCAGTCCGTGGAGCCCGCCGTCCCGGATGAAAACAAACAACAGCATTATCAGTGGCAAACTGATTCCGGATAGTGCGGCTGCATATGCAAAATACCTGAATGATTTTGCGCTGTATATGGCGAACAACGGCGCTCCCTTGCATGCAGTGTCTGTGCAAAACGAACCTGATTGGGATACCAATTATGAAAGTTGTGTTTGGACGGGAACGGAAATGAGAGATTTTTTAAAAAACCATGGCGCTGCTGTTACTGCAACTAAATTAATGGCGCCTGAACTGGTGAATAACAATCAAACCTATATCAATACAATTTTAGCCGACGATGCTGCCGTTGCCAACCTCGATATTTTCGGAACGCATATTTATGGTGGTGGCATTATCGATAACCCGCAGATCAGAAGTAAAGGAAAGGAGATCTGGATGACAGAACACCTGGATACGCTTTCAACCTATCCATCGGGTATTACTACAGCTGTTGAAATACACGATTGTTTAACAAAAGCAAATTTCAATGCTTATATCTGGTGGTATGGTAAACGTTTTTACGGACCAATCGGACAGGATGGACTTGTTACACGTCGTGGATATATCATTTCGCATTTTGCAAGGTTCATTAAACCCGGTGCAGTAAGAGTAGGCATGTCGGCAAATTCAAGATTGGATGTATTGCTGTCGGCCTATAAAAACGGATTGAAAAAAGTGATAGTGGCCATCAATGTAGGCTCGTACAATGTGAAACAGAAAATTACATTTGATGGTGCAACTGCAGCTTCATTTGTGCCGTATGTAACTACCTCAACCAAGAACGTTGAGCAAGGCACAGCAGTGGCATCAGCTAATAACAGTTTTGAATTTACATTGCCGCCCAATAGTGTGGTAACGTTTGTAGAACAATAGCAAAAAATATAAAATCATAATCATGTTAGTTTGTTAAGGGTCATAATCAACAACGGGGGGATGTGTCTTCATTCCCCCTCTTTTAAAACCAAAATGAACATTTCGTTATGTTGTTATTAGGAATCGATATTGGTACTTCATCTATAAAAGTGTCTGTTGTTGATGCGCAAACGCAGCAACGTATTGTGTCGGTGAGTTATCCCGAAACAGAAACAGAGATCATTTCAAAACAACCGGGCTGGGCCGAACAGTCTCCTCTCAATTGGTGGGAACATACACAGCAGGCAATTTTAAAAGCGAACGAAACGAAGAAATATAACCCCGCCGATATTGCTGCAATTGGCATCTCCTACCAGATGCATGGATTGGTAGTGCTTGACAAAGACAACAACGTTTTACGTGACAGTATCATCTGGTGCGATAGTCGTGCAGTGGAGATCGGTAACCAGGCATTTGATGCAATTGGTCCATCAAAATCATTACAACATTTATTAAACTCGCCAGGAAACTTTACAGCGAGTAAACTTGCCTGGGTAAAACAAAATGAACCTGCTCTTTACGAACAGATCAGTAAAATCATGTTGCCGGGCGATTATATTGCATTGCAACTAACCGGCTCTACCACAACAAGTATTTCTGCATTGTCGGAAGGTGTGTTCTGGGATTTTGTGAAGAATGCATTGTCGGAAGATGTGTTCAGGCATTATGGTTTTAGTAAATCAGTTATCCCTGGGATCAAAGATGTATTTACCGAACACGGGCAGCTTACACCAGCAAACGCAGCAACACTGGGATTAAAACCTGGAATCCCCGTTACCTACAAGGCAGGTGATCAACCAAACAATGCACTCTCACTGAATGTACTTGAAGCAGGCGAAGTAGCTGCTACAGCAGGTACAAGTGGAGTAATTTATGGTGTGAGCGATCAACTTACGTTTGATCCGCAATCACGTATCAATAGTTTTGCACATGTCAATCATACCGCAGCACAAAAGCGTATTGGGGTGTTACTTTGCATCAATGGAACCGGTATTCTCAACCGTTGGGTAAAAAATACAACCGGCAATCAATCATACAAAGAAATGAATGAAGCTGCAGCAACGGTTTCGATTGGCAGCAATGGTTTATTCGTACTCCCGTTTGGCAATGGCGCTGAGCGAATGCTTGAAAATAAAATTGCAGGCGCACATGTGCAGCAACTTGATCTCAATATTCACACAAATGCACATCTGTACCGTGCTTCACAGGAAGGTATTGCATTCGCATTCCGCTATGGTCTGGATATTATGCGGGAGAATAAAATGAATCCGTCGATCATTCGTGCGGGCAGAGCAAATATGTTTTTAAGCGATGTGTTTACCAAAGCATTTGTAAATACATTGAATATACCGGTAGAGCTGCACAATTGTGATGGAAGTGTAGGTGCAGCGTTGGGTGCAGGTATTGGTGCAGGTATCTATAAACATCCGAAAGAAGCATTCAGCAATGCAACACCATTAGCTGTGGTTGAACCCGATGGTACAGTACAGCAGTATAATGCTTTATATGAAGAATGGAAGACCTTGCTGCAAAAACAACTGAGTTAACTTGAACAATCAATCGATAACACTGCTGCACAACAGCAGGCAAATAAACAACCAATGACAGTAGTAACAGGACAAACAGAATTTTTCAAGGGTATTCCTCAAATCAAATTTGAAGGAACAGGAACCGATAACCCATTAGCCTTTCGTTGGTACGATGAGAACAGGATCGTAGCAGGAAAGAGCATGAAAGAGTGGTTACGTTTTGCATGTGCTTACTGGCACAGCTTTGTAGGCAGTGGTGCTGATCCGTTTGGTGAACCCACGCATATTTTCCCATGGGATTCGAAGAGCGATGCGGTTGAGCGTGCAAAAGATAAAGCTGATGCTGCATTTGAATTCATCACCAAATTGAATCTGCCTTATTATTGTTTTCATGATGTGGACGTGGTAGATTATACCAACGACATCAATGAAAATGATCGCAGACTTCAGGCATTAACACAATACCTCGGTGAGAAACAGGCAGCAAGTGGTGTAAAGCTTTTATGGGGTACAGCCAACCTGTTTTCAAACCGCCGTTACATGAATGGTGCTGCTACCAATCCCGATTTTCATGTGCTTACTCACGGAGCAGCACAAGTGAAAGCAGCGTTGGATGCAACCATTGCATTGGGTGGCGAGAACTATGTGTTCTGGGGCGGACGTGAAGGTTACATGAGTTTACTCAACACTAACATGCAACGTGAAAAAGAACATCTTGCACGTTTCCTCCATGCAGCAAAAGATTATGCACGCAAGAATGGTTTTAAAGGAACGTTCTTTATTGAACCAAAACCTTGTGAACCAAGTAAGCATCAATACGATTATGATTGTGAAACAGTGATTGGCTTTTTACGTCAGTACGATCTGTTGAATGATTTTAAGATCAACATTGAAGTAAACCATGCAACATTAGCCGGTCATACGTTCCAGCATGAATTACAGGTAGCTGCTGATGCAGGTGTGCTTGGTTCAATGGATGCCAACCGTGGTGATTATCAAAACGGCTGGGATACTGATCAGTTCCCGAATAATGTAAATGAATTGGTAGAAGCAATGCTGGTGGTTGTTGAAGCCGGTGGTCTTGCAGGTGGAGGTATCAACTTCGATGCGAAGATCCGCAGAAACAGTACCGATCCTGAAGATCTGTTTCATGCACATATTGGTGGCATGGATACATTTGCACGTTCACTCATTATTGCAGATGATATTTTACAGAAATCTGATTACAAAAAAATCAGAACCGATCGTTACGCTTCGTTTGATAGCGGTAAGGGAAAAGAATTTGAAGAAGGTAAACTGTCATTGGAAGATTTGCGTGCTTATGCATTAGAAAATGGTGAGCCTGCAGTCCGCAGTGGCAAACAGGAATACCTGGAGAATATTGTGAACAGGTTTATTTAAAAATAAATGGCTTGGAACTTGCTTACAATATGAAGTAAAATTTTTATTGTAAGCATTTTTATTTCCGCAAAGTACATTTGCACAAACGAATGAATTATGTTGATGCATCAAACCATGCGCTGGTACGGGCCAAATGATCCGGTAAGTTTAGCAGACATCAGGCAAGCCGGTTGTGCAGGCGTTGTTACCGCACTTCATCATGTGCCTGTTGGTGATATATGGACAACCGATGAGATCCTCATCCGCAAACAAATGATTGAGGATGCAGGAATGACATGGACAGTGATTGAAAGTTTGCCGGTTAGTGATGATATCAAGCGACAGTCGGGCAACTATATGTACCACATCGAGAATTATAAAATAAGTCTGCGTAATGTGGCTGCATGTGGCTTAAAAGTGATCACGTATAATTTTATGCCTGTACTTGATTGGTTACGTACCGATATTGCATACCCGATGGCCGATGGAAGTACAGCTTTATATTTCAACCGTCTTGATTATGTGATCTTCGATTTGTTCTTATTGCAGCGCCCTGATGCGATTGCAGATTATTCAAAGGAAGAAATTGCAAGAGCGAATGAACGGTTTGGTGCGATGGATAAAGAACAGCGTTCAAAGCTTTTCAGTAATATGATGTTGGGCTTGCCTGGAAGTGATGATGCATTTACTCCTGAGCAGGTATTAACCGAGTTAAAAAAATACGAGGGCATAGGTGTTGCAAAACTCAAAGAACATTTGTTTTATTTTTTAGAGCAGGTTGTTCCGGTAGCAGAGGAGTGTGGTTTAAAGATGGCGATTCACCCGGACGATCCTCCTTATTCAGTATTGGGATTACCACGCATCATGAGTACAGAACAGGATGCGGCTGATCTGTTGGCTGCTGTTTCATCACCAGCAAATGGATTATGTTTCTGCACCGGTTCTTTTGGTGCAAGAAAGGATAATGATATTCCGGCTATGCTGAAACGCTTTGGTGATCATATTCATTTTCTTCATTTGCGCAATACCAAACGTGATGAAGAAGGAAATTTTTATGAAGCCGATCATTTAGCTGGTGATACAGAAATGTATGATGTCATCAAAGAAGTTGTATTGCTGCAGCGCAGAAGAAATATTTCTATTCCTATGCGTCCCGATCATGGGCACCAAATGCTCGATGATCTCAAGAAAAAAACATATCCTGGTTATTCTGCAATTGGCCGGTTGAAAGGATTGGCTGAATTAAGAGGAGTGGAGTATGCATTGGCCAGAGCACTTTAAATCTCAGACATAGTTTGATGGCAGCGTTATATTAAGGGAAAATCTGTTTCCATCTGCTGCGTCTGTGTTATCCGTCTTTCTATCATCAAAAGCTTCTTACTTTCGGTGAAAGAACCAGCAAAGTATGCCTGTTAATAAAAGTGCCGCAATCCGTTATCGCATAATTGATCGTTGTTTGCGTAACCGGCAACATAAATATCCCACCAAAGAATATATCCGTCAGCGATGCATGGAAGAATTGTATGGCGATATGGCCGATGATATTTCTGTATCAACTATTGAAAAAGATATTGTGGCCATGCGTGAAGATGCGGGACTTGGTTATTTTGCTCCCATTAAATATGACCGTTTAAACAAAGGTTATTTTTATGAAGATGCAGATTACAGCATCGATGGTATGTCGTTGAATGAAGAGGAGAGTGAAGCGTTACGCAGTGCCGCACATACGCTGAGTTTATTTGCTGATGTGCCTTTGTTTGAAAATCTGAAAGAGGCGATTGAAAAGATCAACACACGTTTATCCCTCTCTGCAAATCTTGAAGATCCTTCCATTAATCAATATGTACAGTTTGAAAAACCGGTGACACAAAAAGGAAAGGATTGGATCAAACCATTGTATGAAGCAATCGTCAATCGTTTACCCATTACGTTTACTTATTTCAATATTTATAAGAACGAAACACGCACTCATGAACTGGAACCCTACCTGTTGAAGGAGGTGCGTAACAAATGGTACCTCATTGGCTGGACGAATAAGCATAACAACTTCACTACGTATGCTCTTGATCGGATTACAGGTTTGGATAAGGGAATAAAAGCATTCAAGTACCGTCGTGATTTTAATCCTGATGATTTCTTTAAATATTCAACGGGTATCATGGAGGGTCCGAAGCCCAAAGAGAAAGTAGTGCTGGAAGTATATGGTCCTGCTTCACGTATGTTGCAGGTGAGCCCCATGCATCACACCCAGCAGATCATCAAAGAATCAAGCGATAAATTGCTGATTGAACTGGAAGTAACCGTAACAGAAGAGTTTATTCACCAGTTGCTTGGTATTTGTAACGAAATGAAAGTAATAAAACCAGCAACACTGAAGAAACGAATGAAAGAAGAGTTGCGGAAGGCGATGGGGTATTATTGATAGTTGCTCACAGAAGACGCAGATTTTCACAGAAGAAATGATAAGTCCTATCTGTGTTTATCAATAGCATCAGTCTTATCAGTATCATCAGCGGTCTATTTCTTTTTCCTCCAATCCCAAGGTGCAACAGGATAATTTATACTCCACAACCCAATCTTTTGCTTTCGTGCTTTTTGTTCGGCTGAAGCCAGTTCTTTATTAGATGAGTATTTTACAAAATGCCAGGCCATTCCTTTACTGATCATTTCTTTGTTGATCCAGACTTTCTGTTGCGTATATACTTCGGCGATCTTTCGCTTGTTACGATCTGTATCTGTTACCACAACCGTTAATACCTGGCCGTTACACAACTGCCCAAGTAATTGTTTTGATGCGTCGGAAAACTCCTGCTTCTTTTCAGGTGCATCAATGCCCGCCAATCGAATACGATGAGTTGTTGATCCTGCTAAAAGATCAAACGTATCACCATCAATAATGCGAACAGCTTTTCCTTTTAATGTGTAAACAGGTTTAGGTGCAAAGGCCAGCAACGGTAACAGCAAAAAAGAAAGTAAAACAAGACGGAGCATATAATTATTCATTCAGCTTCTTAACGACTTAACTGATCTTTTGTTTTTGCAGAAATGCAAAAGAAGTAAGTTTTACTGTATGCTGTTGTTCACGTATATTCCACTTCTTGCAAAAGCCAACCGGAACAAGAATAGCATATGCACAATCAATAAAGAATTGTACAAATAGCGCATCACCCTCTCTTCGCTTCGGCATGGTAAATGTTTTGCTGATGGTTCCTGTGGCATCAACCAAGATCACCTCTACATCAAAACTATAACCAAACCATACTGCAGTTTGCTGATCCACTCCAGGGAAATGCAGTACCAATGGTTTGCGAAACTGGAACTGGTTACGGTAGTTGAGTGATTGATAAATTTCAGCAGTAGTTATCGCTTCTTCGGCTTCAACGGGCGCATAGCTGCGATTACCGTCACAAACACTGAAATAACATTTGTTGCTGAATGGAAATGAAAGCTGTTGCATAAACTGTTCTTTTAATACTGTAAAAGAACAAACTCACTTTGCAGCCTATTTGTGGAGTAACTAAAAAAGGCACAAGGCTCAAGAAGAAACAAGGCACAAGGGTAAAAATCCACAATCCAAATTCCAAAAGGCAAAGGAGAGGGCAAAAAAAAGTTTCTGATATTTTATAAATATTTATTGTTTATAAATAAATATTTATCTATTTTTGTGTTTCAGTAAAAATAATTCTATGTCAATTAAAACAGATTACATCTTAAAAGCGCTGAACGTGCTTTCATGGATCGTGTTTATAGGCCTGTGTCTTGATGCGGGTATCTTTATCGTTTATACTATCCTTACACTCATGCTTGAACCTGCACAGGCAGCAAAAATGTGGAAGGAGGTTGACCTGACAGCCGTGTACAATCACAGTGAGAGCTATTTTGTTACACTTACATCCCTCATCATTATTGCCACGATATTAAAGGCCTTGATGTTTTACGTGATCATAAAATTCTTTTACAATAAGAACTTCAACCTGGCGAAGCCTTTTAATGAAACAACAAAACGATTTGTGTTAAACATGGGCTACCTGTCGCTGGGTATCGCTTTCTTCTCATCTTGGGGAACAGGATTTGTTGAAGGGCTTACGCAAAAAGGAGTAAGCATGCCCGACCTCCGTTACATGCGTTTGGCTGGTGCTGATGTGTGGTGGTTTATGGGAATTGTGCTGTTCGTAATTGCCTTCATATTTAAAAAGGGTATCGAGTTACAAAACGAAAACGAATTAACTGTATAACCTATGGCAATCATTGTAAACCTTGATGTGATGATGGCAAGACGGAAAATGAGTTTGAATGAACTTTCCGAAAAAGTGGGATTAACCCTGGCCAATCTATCCATTCTCAAAACAGGAAAAGCAAAAGCCATTCGTTTCAGCACACTTGAAACGATCTGCAAAGTGTTGGATTGTCAACCGGGAGATATACTGGAGTATAGAGACGAATAAGTTTTTAATGAAATAATTCATCTGATATGGCGAAAATGAAAAAGCCTCGCATTTCTGCGAGGCTTTTCGCTCCCCCTTCAGGACTTGAACCTGAGACCCTCTGATTAACAGTCAGATGCTCTAACCAACTGAGCTAAGGAGGAATGTTTTTAAAATCCAAGGGGTCAAATCCAAAATCCAATGTCCACGCTTAATGCTTTGGGTTTTGGTTATTGTATTTTCACCATTGGGGTTGCAAAAATAGGGGAATTTGGTTTTTTACACTCTATTTCTGTATAACTTTTTTTACTTAAAAAAGCTGAAGAACGAATTCTCTTCCAACCCGATATAAATACCGTCGCTTCTTGTTTCCACAGGATAGGTTTTGAGATAGTATCCTTCGCCACTTGTATTGCGACCGTTCTGTAAATTGAATTTGTAACGGTGGAGCGGACAAACAATATTACCCAACGCATCAATAAACCCATCAGCCAGGTGCCCACCGGCATGCGGACATTTGTGTGTGCAGGCCATCAACTGCTCCCCATGTTTAGCAATGCAGATGGTTTTGCCTTTTACATTGATCTCACAAAGATCATTTTCCTGCCAGAAAAAATCGTTGATGGCTTCTCCGATCTTCACCCAATTGTATTTCTTTTCAGCAGCCATTAATACAGAAATTCTGTTTTGTAAGGATAACGTATTTTATAATTTGTTCGAACCTGATCGAGCAACCGGTCACGTAGCTCAGGGATATTTCTTTTTTCTGTTGCTGCAATAAACACACAGTTGCCCTGCGTCTCGTTTTCCCAACGTTCTTTCAATTCCTTTAGAATGGTTTCTTTTATATCATCGCCCAGCCATTCATCGAAATGCTTTTCTTCGTACAGATCCATTTTGTTGAAGATGGTAATCACCGGCTTATCATGACATTTCAAATCCTGTAGCGTTTTGTTCACCACATTCATTTGCTCTTCGTATTGCGGATGCGAAATATCCACCACATGAAGTAACACATCACTTTCACGCACTTCATCAAGCGTACTTTTAAAACTTTCCACCAAATGGTGGGGTAGTTTGCGAATAAAACCTACGGTATCACTTAATAAAAAAGGAGTGTTCTCAAGCACTACTTTACTGGTTGTTGTATCAAGCGTTGCAAATAATTTATTTTCTGCAAATACATCCCGTTTACTGAGGATGTTCATGAGTGTGCTTTTACCCACGTTGGTATAACCAACCAACGCCACACGAATAAATTCACCACGATCTTTTCTTTGGGTGAAGGCCTGTTTATCAATTTCAGCTAAACGTTTGCGGAGCAGGGATATCTTATCTTTTACAATACGACGATCCGTTTCAATTTCTGTTTCACCCGGGCCTCTTGTACCCACACCACCACCTTGCCGTTCAAGGTGTTTCCACATACCTTTCAATCTTGGTAAAATGTATTGGTATTGCGCCAGCTCAACTTGTGTTTTAGCTTGTGCTGTTTTTGCACGGCGTGCAAAAATATCGAGGATGAGATCACTTCGGTCGATGGTGTAAATGCCCACTTCCTTTTCAATATTCATGATCTGGGCACCGGTAAGTTCATCATCAAAAATCACGAGTGTAATATCGTGACCCTGCACATAGTTTTTGATTTCTTCCAGTTTGCCTTTTCCTACAAATGTTTTGCTATCGGGGCGGGGCAGTTTTTGCATGAAGCGTTTCACAGTAACTGCACCTGCAGTTTCGGCAAGAAATGCCAATTCGTCCATGTATTCCTGCACCTGTAATTCTGTTTGACCCTTTTGCACTACGCCAACAATAATGGCTCGTTCTTCCTGTTGTATTTCCTGTTTGCGTTCAATCACTTTATTAAAAATTCAAAGGCAAAGGTAATTGAACTTATTTGCCATGTGTAAAGAAAAAAGCGTGACGTAAACCGCCACGCTTTCAAATTTCTATTTCGATAGTATTATAATCCGGTTAAGGTAAGTCCAAACGTTACCGGACGGATCTGGTTAGGCCCTTGTCCTTCTTTAATAAAATCATTCAACTGGTACTGACCAAAGATGGCGAAGTTACCCATGCCGATTCTGGCAGTAGCCGCCAAACGCAACGTATTGAAATGTTTTTTGTCTTTTTCTTTTGATACATAAGCAACATTGCCGTTTGCATCCGATGTAAATCTTGTTTTATCGTTGGCACTGATCAATGTACCCACTTTCACACCCAATGCAAATTTTAAACTCTTGTTAGGTTGCGTGGGATCAACCATAAAACGCAATTCAACCGGTGCTTCAAGATAAACTGTAGCCAGTTTCATTGATTTGTATTTATTCAATGTGTCTTTCCCCTGGTGAGGTGCAAACTGGAATGAATTACTGTTAATGATGTTGAGGTTGCGTCCTGCATTTTTATCGAAATACATATTATCGGCACCAACACCTGCACCTAAACCAACGCTGAAACGTGGATCAGTTTTAAAAGGGAAGTCGAATGAGAAATAAGCATTCACAGTTCTTGCCAAACCTTTTGTAGCAATACTATCGGGTTTTTGCAGCCAGGTGAGATAACCTATTTGAAAAATGAGATGATCTTTCGGACGGTTGCCAAGACTTACTTTCGACCAGTCTTTCTTTTTCTTCTTTTCTGTTTCCTGGGCCGACAATGAAAAGCCGGTGGCGAGGATGAGCGTAAACAGTATTAGTTTCTTCATAATTTGTAAAGAGGCAAATGTATTTGCTTATCGGTTAAGCAAAGGTTAAAGCCATTTTTATGATAAAGCCGGGAAGACGGAAAGGCGAGAAGTAAATTTTAGGTTCAACTCATCTCCCGTCTTTCTGCCTTACCGGCATTTATTATTCGTGGATCCTGTAGGATTTGAACCTACGACCCTCTGATTATGAGTCAGATGCTCTAACCGACTGAGCTAAGGATCCGGCCTTTTGGGCGGGGGCAAAGATAGAAAAATCGATGTATCGTGCTGCTATAATTTCAAGAGATATTTTTTGGCCTTCAAAAGAAAGAAATTCTGCACCTGATTCATCATTTGAAACAGTCTTGTTTCTTTGCAGTATGCAACAAACAAAAGCGATCATATTTGATCTGGGCGGTGTACTACTCGATATTGATTTCAAATTGAGCGAAAAAGCTTTTACGGAGTTGGGCGTTACCAACTTCTCCGATTTTTTCAATCAGTTTCACAGTAATGATCTGTTCCGTCGATTGGAAACAGGAATGGAGGATGATTTGTTTTATGATGATCTGCGTACAGCAACCGGTTTATCATTAAGTGATGAACAGATAAGAGA
This sequence comes from Lacibacter sp., assembly GCF_035299325.1. Taxonomy (GTDB): domain Bacteria; phylum Bacteroidota; class Bacteroidia; order Chitinophagales; family Chitinophagaceae; genus Lacibacter. The sequence goes on from NZ_DATGWT010000038.1 coordinate 52,432, forward strand.
TGCATGGAATGCATTGCTGCTCGATTTCAGACCTGAAAGTGTTGCTGTATTACCTCAGTTAAGAGATAAGTACGAATTATACTTGCTTAGTAACACCAATGAAATTCATTTGCAGGAGTTTCAGCGAAGGTATGAGGCATGGAGGCCGGGACAGGTGTTTGATGATTTGTTTGATGCGGCTTATTATTCACACCGCATCGGGCATCGCAAACCAAATGCTTCCGCTTTTGAATATGTATTACAGAAACATGGGTTAATTGCTGCAGAAACAATATTTATCGACGATAGTATCAATAATATTGAAGCAGCTCAACAGCTGGGTTTGCAAACAATTCATTTGAAGGCGGGGATGAAAGTGGAAGAACTAAGTCTGATGTAGGATGTATGATTTCTGATATCAGATTCTTCTTCTTGTGCCTTGCTCCTTGGATCTTGTGCCTTATCACTTCACTTCTTCAAACTCAATATAATCACCTTCTTTAGGAGTGAGCGGTTCTTTTACAGGTTGAGGCCGTTGTGCAGCAGCCTGTTGCTGTTGTTGTTCCTGCATACGTGTCTGAAATTCATTCATCTTGCTTTTCATATCACGTGCAGCCCTTGTTACAGGAATAACAAATCTGAAAATAAAACGGAACACAAAATAGATCAGGAGTCCGTAGAGTAAATAACGTAGTAACATGATGCTGCAAAGATAAATTAAACCGCTTCGCTTTGTGTGAAGATTCCCCTAAAGCTTGCCGCTGAATACAGGCTGAAAAAAATTTTTCCATTACCCTGTATTCTCTTACATTTGCGGTCGGATAAAAGAAACAGTGGAAGGGAACGGAAAACGTTCCCTTCTTTATTTTCCTTACATGAACTTAGAACAAAAGACAGAAAGCATCAGGCAAATGATGGAGGAAGTGATCAGCAACGATCCTGATTGTTTCCTGGTAGATATAAAAATGGTACCGGGTAACAATATCCAGGTATTTGTAGATGCCGATGCCGGATTGCCAATCAGCCGCTGCATCCAGTATAACCGGGCTCTTTACAAGAAGATTGAAGAGGCTGCTCTTTTTAATGATGGTGATTTTGCACTCGAAGTTTCATCACCCGGTCTTGAAGAGCCATTGAAACTGCATCGTCAGTACCTCAAAAATATCGGCCGGCAAGTGGAAATAATTATGAAAGATGGCCGCAAACTTGAAGGCAAATTACTGGCAGCAGGTGAACTGGAAGTAACGCTGGAAGAAACAAAAGGAAAAGGTAAGAAACAGGAAGTGATACAACACAACCTGGTTTATGCAGATATTAAATCAACTAAAATTCAAATTGTATTTAACTGATTACGGTTGCTGACAGTGAAAACAACCGGACTATTTAAAAAAAAGAGTTATGGCAAGTATCAATCTTATTGAGAGTTTCCAGGAGTTTAAGGATGCGGAAAATATCGACCGCCCCACGATGATGAAAGTGCTGGAAGATGTGTTTAAAACATTGCTTCGTAAGAAATATGGCAGTGATGATAACTTCGATGTGATCGTAAATACGGAGAAGGGTGATCTTGAGATCATGCGTCGTCGTACCATTGTAGAAGATGGGCAAGTGGAAGATCCGTTAGCGCAGATTGCATATACAGATGCTGTAAAGCTGGAACCTGATTATGAAGTGGGTGAAGAGTTATATGAAGATGTAGATATTCATGATTTCGGCCGTCGTGCTATTCTTGCTGCAAAGCAAACACTCGCAAGCCGTATTGGCGATCTTAAAAAGAATGTACTTGTAAAAAAATATTCTGACCGTATTGGTGAAATTCTGAGTGCAGAAGTATACCAGGTTTGGAAGAAGGAAGTATTGTTGCTCGATGAAGAAGGAAATGAATTACTTCTGCCAAAAAGCGAACAGATCCCACAGGATTATTTCAAGAAAGGTGAGAACATCCGTGCAGTGATCAAGAAGGTGGAATTAAAAAATAATGCACCTGTGATTATTTTGTCAAGAACCAGTCCGTTATTCCTTGCTAAATTGCTCGAAATTGAAGTGCCGGAGATTTTTGATGGCTTGATCGTTATCAGAAAAATTGTGCGTGAACCGGGAGAAAGAGCGAAAGTTGCAGTTGAAAGCTTTGATGATCGTATTGATCCGGTGGGTGCCTGCGTTGGTATGAAAGGTAGCCGTATCCATGGCATCGTTCGTGAACTGAAGAATGAAAATATTGATGTGATCAACTACACAGCAAACATCAACCTGCTTATTCAACGTTCATTAACGCCTGCCAAGATCACCAGTATGGATATTGATCAGGATAGAAAACATGCAGAAGTGTATCTGAAACCCGACCAGGTTTCATTGGCAATTGGTAAGCGTGGTGTAAACATTAAACTCGCCTGCGAATTAACAGGTTTTGAAATTGATGTTTATCGTGATACAGAAGAAGAAACCAACGAATTTGATATTGATCTGGATGAATTTACAGATGAGATCGAAGGTTGGGTGATTGATGAGTTGAAACGCATTGGTTGCGATACAGCACGCAGTGTATTGGAATTAACAGCAGAGGAATTAGAGCGTCGTACAGATCTGGAAAAAGAAACAATTGAAGAAGTACGTCGTGTATTGAAAGAAGAATTTGAAAAAGAGTAACCGTAAAAAGTTATTTAGATAAGATTTATATAAACAATTAAACAAGATATTCCCTCGTACTGAGGTATGGCAAGGGAAGTTCATTATGTCAGAAAGTAATACACCACGTTTAATGGCCGCCGCCAAGGAATTCAATATCGGTAAGGACACCCTTATTGATTTTTTGGCCAACAAAGGCTTCAATAAAGACGATCTTAAGCCCACTGCAAAGCTTACGGAAGGAATGTACCGTGCCTTGCAGGCAGAATTCTCATCTGATAAACTGGCGAAAGCAAAAAGTGATCAGATTGAAATTCCGAAGGGTGGTATGTCTGATTTGAAGAAGAAAAAAGAAGAAGAGGACATTTCTATCAGGAAGGAAGTAAAGAAGGTTGTAAAAGAAGAGCCAAAGGTTGAAGAAGTAAAACCGGTTGAGCCGCCGGTAGTGGTAGAACAACCACCTGTAGTAGTGGTGGCAGAAGTGCCAAAAGTTGAAGAGGTATTAGTACAACCACAACCAGAGCCTGAAGTAACGAAGGTGGAAGCACCGGAAGTGGAAGGTCCGAAGATCATAACCAAGATAGATCTTGATAAAATCGATTCTTCTACGAGACCGAAGAAGATCGAAAAGAAAAAGAAAGAAGAACCCAAAGAAGAAGTGGTGGTTCCTGAAGTAAAAGAAGAAGTTGTGGTGCCGGTTGCAGTTACCGAAGAAGCAGTAGCGGAAGAAGATGAAGAAGTGGTAATTGAAAACATTAAAGCTGATAAACTTGAAGGACCTAAGATCCTCGGTAAAATTGAACTTCCTGTTAATTCAGATACAAGACCTAAGCCAACAATTAGCGATAAGGATAAAGAAAAGCGTAAGCGTAAACGTATCCCGATCGATAAGAAAGGCAGTCAACCTCCGCAAGGTGGTGGTCAGCAACAAGGCCAGGGTGGTCAACAGGGTGGCGGCTTCCAAAACAGAGGTGGCCAGCAGCAAGGTGGTGGTCAGCGTAGAGAAGGCGGATCAAGGATCGGACCTCCTCAAAGAGCAGGTAGTCGCCCGGCGATCACACGTCGTGAAGACAAAGTGATTGATGCAAAAGAGATCCAGGAAAAACTTCGTGAAACACAAGCCAAACTTTCAGGCCAGGGTGGTCGTGGTAAGAGCTTAAAAGCTAAATACCGCAAACTCAAGCGTGATGAAATGGCTGATAATATGCCTGAGGGTAGCGAAGACAATAAGCTGCAGGTAACAGAATTCATCAGTGCTGCTGAATTGGCAAGCCTGATGGATGTATCGGCAACTGATGTTGTGGCAAAATGTTTTAGTTTGGGTATGATGGTTTCTATCAACCAGCGTCTCGATGCAGAATTGATTGAATTGGTGGCAGGTGAATTCGGCTTTGAAGTAGAGTTCATTGATATGGAGAAGCAGGCCGAAATGGAGGAAGAAGATGATGAAGATGATGTTGACAGCCTGCAGCCACGTGCACCGATTGTTACCATCATGGGTCACGTTGATCATGGTAAAACATCATTGCTCGATTATATCCGTAATGCAAATGTAGTATCTGGAGAGGCCGGAGGTATTACCCAGCACATTGGTGCGTATGAAGTAACCAATGCTGCAGGTAAAAAGATCACCTTCCTCGATACACCGGGTCACGAAGCGTTTACGGCTATGCGTGCCCGTGGTGCCAAGGTTACGGATGTTGCCGTGATTGTTGTAGCTGCGGATGATGCCGTGATGCCACAAACAAAAGAGGCCATCAGCCATGCGCAGGCAGCTGGTGTACCAATGATCTTTGCAGTAAACAAGATCGATAAAGACGGAGCTAATCCGCAAAAGATATACGAGCAGTTATCACAAATGAATATTCTTGTTGAAGAGTGGGGCGGTAAATTCCAAAGCCAGGAACTCTCTGCCAAGAAAGGATTGAATGTAGATAAGCTCCTCGAAAAAATATTGCTGGAAGCTGAATTGCTTGATCTGAAAGCCAATCCTGATAAGGAAGGTACCGGATCGATCATTGAAGCATCGTTGGATAAAGGACGTGGTTATGTGGCAACAATCCTGGTACAGAACGGAACACTTAAACAAGGTGATCTGATCGTTTCCGGGCAATACTACGGACGCATCAAAGCCATGTTCAACGAACGCAACCAGCGTATTGAAAAAGCAGGTCCATCAACACCGGTTCAGATACTTGGTTTAAATGGTGCACCACAGGCGGGTGAGAAATTTAAAGTGTATGAAGACGAAGCTGAAGCAAAAGAAATTGCAGGCCGTCGTGCACAGATCCTGCGTGAACAAGGTATCAGAACCAAGAAACATATTACGCTCGATGAGATCGGTCGTCGTTTGGCACTCGGTAACTTTAAAGAACTTAACCTCATCATCAAAGGTGACGTGGATGGTTCAGTAGAAGCCTTAACCGATTCATTGCAGAAATTGTCAACTGAAGAAATTGCGGTGAACGTCGTTCACAAGGCAGTTGGTCAGATCTCCGAAGCCGACGTAACATTGGCAAGTGCATCTGATGCGATCCTGATCGGCTTTAACGTTCGTCCATCATTGCAGGCATCACGTCTGGCTGAGCAGGAAGGTGTAGAGATCAAGAACTACTCCATCATCTACAATGCGATTGAAGAAGTGAAGAGTGCGATGGAAGGCTTGCTGGAACCGAAGATCACAGAAAAAGAAGTTGCTACAGTTGAAATACGTGAAGTGTACAAGTTTGATAAGGCAACTGTTGCCGGTTGCTATGTGCTCGATGGAAAAATGAAGCGTGATGCGAAAATCCGTTTGTTCCGTGATGGTGTATTGGTATACCCACGTACAGAAGGTGGTTTTGCAGAACTGGGTAGCTTGAAGCGTTTCAAAGACGATGCGAAAGAAGTAGCATCGAATATGGAATGTGGTTTAACGATCAAAAATTTCGCAGATCTCAACGTAGGTGATACCATTGTTGCCTTTGAAGAAGAAGAAGTGAAACGTACATTATAAGCTGCAAAGCATAGAAACAGAATGTTAAAACAAAGATGGCCGTGCTGGAAAGACGGCCATCTCTATTACTTTTGACGCTCATCATACTTAGAATGAAAAAAATATTTACTGTTATTGCGTTATTGGCTGTGGTGTTTGTGCAGGCACAAACAAAGAAAATTGTAGCCGATAAAATTATTGGTGTTGTTGGCGATCGTATTATGCTGAAGTCGGATATCGACAACCAGATCAACGATGCGAAAAGCAAGGATTATGAACTTCCTCCTGATGCATCTTGTTACTTGATGCAACAGCTCATCATTAATAAAATGCTGGCAATTCAGGCTGAAAAGGATTCACTTCCTGTGAGTGATGAAGAGATAGAGGCAGATGTTGACAATCGTATCCGCTATTTTATTCAGCAGTATGGCTCAAAAGAAGTGATCGAACAGATTACCGGTAAAACCATTTACCAGTTCCGTGAAGAAATGCGTGAACCCATCAAGGAAAGCAAACTGGCTACTGCTATGCGTGGTAAGATCGTTGAAAACGTAAAGATCACACCAACAGAAGTAAGGGCATACTTCAATAAAATACCAAAAGACAGCCTTGCATTTTACGAAACAGAATTGGAGATCGGAGAGATTGTGGTGTATCCAAAAGCAGGTCGTGAAATGGAAGAGTATGCACAGGAAGAATTGAAAGAATTTAAACGCCAGGTAGAAAGTGGTTCAAAGAAAATGGAATTCCTTGCATCACAATACAGTGAAGATCCTGCTGCAAAGGAAAACGCCGGACTTTATGTGTTGAACAGAAACGATAATCAGTGGGACCCTACATTCTTTAACACCGCTATGAGTTTAAAAGAAGGACAGGTATCAAGAGTTATTAAATCAAAATTCGGTTACCACATTATTCAATGCTTATCAAAAAATGGTGACGAAGTAACGGTAAGACATATTCTGAAAATACCACGTATTAATGAACCTGATATTAAAGATGCCATCAATAAGCTTGATACAGTTCGTTCTAAATTAATTGCCGGAACCTTGAAGTTTGGTGAAGCGGTAAGTAAATATTCTGACGAAGAAAATTCAAAGTTCACTGCTGGTATGATGCGTGGAAAAGATGGCACATCCATTATTTACATTGATGACCTGGATAAAGAAATGGTGCCTTTATTGGAAAAATTAAAACCAGGTGAATTTGCACAACCAACAGCTTTCACTGATCCACAGGGCAAGAAAGGTGTTCGCTTGATCTACCTCGTAAGCCGCACAGCTCCACACAGAGAGAATATTGAAAATGATTACAGCAAAATTGCCGGTCGTGCATTGGAAGAGAAGAAGGAAAAGGAACTGCAAAAGTGGTTCATTAAGAATTCCAATACTTTTTATGTGCAGATTGAAGATGAATACAAGGATTGTGCACCCATTAAAGCGATCCTCGGCACTACCGTAAAAAACTAAAGAAATTGTGAAAAAAGGCAATTGAATAAACTCAATTGCCTTTTTGTTTTGAAAATTGCATGTATGTACATACATTTGCATAGTGAAACTGGAACAAGCCATACAAAGTGTGAATTTTAAAGATGAAACCCACAAGGCAGGACTGAATATCCTGTACACTGCCTGGTGGTTAAAGACATTGATGAGCAGGGAATTAAAAAATTTTGGCTTAACACATGAGCAGTACAATGTACTCCGCATTTTAAAGGGAAAGTCGCCCGATGAAATGTGTGTAAAAGATATTGCAGGCCGGATGATCGAAAAAAGCTCCAATGTACCAAGGATCATTGATCGGTTGGTATTGAAGAAGCTGGTGAAACGCACAACCGATCTGAACGATAAACGTCATACCGTGATGTCGCTCACAGGTGCCGGACTGAATATTTTAGAACTGAGTACCCAACGGATCAACAAGCTGTTTGAGGAAATGATCCAAATGAGCGATACTTCTGCTGCACAGCTGAACGATTTGCTGGAGCAGATCAGGTCAAAAGAAATTTGATTTTTTTTAAACAAGTGCATGTACATACATGTAATAAAGGAATAGTTATGAAAGCAGTCTTACATAAAGCAGCAACAAGAGGCCATGCTAACCACGGCTGGCTCAACAGTTACCACAGTTTCAGCTTTGCCGGTTATTACAACCCTGAGCGGATTCATTTTGGAGCACTCCGTGTATTGAATGATGATTCGGTAGCAGCAGGTATGGGCTTTGGAACACACCCACACGATAACATGGAAATTATTTCCATTCCATTGAGTGGAGATCTGAAACATAAAGACAGTATGGGTAACGAAGCCATCATTAAGCAAGGCGATATCCAGGTTATGAGCGCAGGTACTGGTATTGCTCATAGTGAAATGAATGCCAACAAGGATAAAGAAGTTAAGTTCTTACAGATATGGGTATTCCCGAATAAGAAGAATGTGCAGCCCCGTTACGGACAGATCACATTGGATGAAAGTAAAATGAAGAATAATCTGTTACAGGTGCTGAGTCCTAATGCGGATGATGAAGGCGTATGGATTCACCAGGATGCATGGTTCAGCCTTGGTAACCTTGATAAAGGAATTGCCAAAGAGTATAAACTAAAAGGAATCAACACCGGAGTATATGCGTTTGTATTGGAAGGGGATGTAACCATCAATGGTGAATCGCTCAACAAACGTGATGGTCTCGGTATCAGCGAAACAGATACACTCAACATTTCAGCAGATTCTGATGCAAGATTATTGCTGATGGAAGTACCCATGCTCAACTAAAAGTTTAAATCAACAATTTATAAAAACAAAAATCTAAACACAAACAAAATGGCAACGTACAAAATTGACGCATCGCACAGTGACATTATTTTCAAGGTAAAACACCTGATGATCACAACTGTAACAGGACAATTCAAAAGCTTTGATGCTACATTATCTGCTGATGCAGAAGATTTCAGTGATGCAGTAGTAACATTTACTGCAGATATCAATAGTGTAGATACACGCAGCGAACAAAGAGATACACACCTGAAAAGTGATGATTTCTTTGCTGCAGAAAAATATCCTGAATTAAAGTTTGTTTCTACATCAGTTAGTAAAAACGATGATGGATTGGTAGTGAAAGGTGATCTTACCATTCGTGATGTAACCAAACCAATTGAATTGAAAGCAGATTTCAATGGTGTAATGGTTGATCCATGGGGTCAAACAAAAGTGGGTTTTGAAGCAGAAGGAAAAATCAAACGTAAAGAATTTGGATTAGGTTGGGATGCAGTAACTGAAGCAGGTGGTGTTGTAGTAAGTGATGAGGTGAAACTTCAGTTTCATGTTCAGTTTGTAAAACAATAAGGAAAACGGGTTGAACCTGTTTTTGAAAAGCAATCGTAAAAAGTATGAAACAGATCAAGTATATCAGGAAAGCGGCTCCTCCTCATATGGTTGGAGATGGTTTTAAGGTGAGAACATTTATTTCGTCGGCAATGTGGAAAGACATGAGCCCTTTCCTGATGCTTGATTATATTGAACCAACAGATTATTTGCCGACTGATCATCCTCGTGGTGTAGATGTTCATCCGCACAAAGGTTTTGAAACCGTAAGTATTTTGTGGGATGGTGCATTAGCACATGAAGACAGCAGCGGTGGTAAAGGCAAATTGTTTGCAGGTGATGTGCAATGGATGACGGCCGGTGCAGGTATTTTACACAAAGAATTTCATGAAGAGGAATTCAGTAAGAAAGGTGGTGTGTTACATGGCGCTCAGCTATGGGTGAACTTGCCGGCAAAAGATAAATCAACGCCACCAGCTTACCAGGATATCCGTTCGAACAATATTCCCGAGATACAAATCGCAAACGACAAAGGAAAGATCCGCATCATTGCCGGTGAAATGAACGGCGTGAAAGGACCGGCGAATACATTCACCCGCATTAATATTTTTGATGCACATGCAAAAGCAGATGCGTCATTTGATCTGAATGTGGTTGATGGCGACCATACAACTTTACTTGTATTGAAAGGAACAGTTCTCATCAATGATGATAAAACAGCACGTGAAGGTGATATGCTGATATTTGATAATAGTGGTGAGAATATTCATATTCAAACAAACAATGAAACGCACCTGTTATTGTTAAGTGGTGAGCCGATCACGGAACCGGTAGCAGCTTATGGTCCGTTTGTAATGAACACGCAGCAGGAAATTATACAGGCGATCGATGATTACAATGCCGGTAAATTTGGGCATCTTAATTAATACAAATGATCAACTCATTCATTGGCGTAGAAAAATACAAAGTAACACATAGCAATGGCCGTCACCAGTTTTATGCAGATGAGCCGGTTGAAAAAGGTGGAATGGATACCGCACCTACCCCTGATGAGTTATTGGAGTCGGCACTGGCGAGTTGCACACTGGTCACCTTACGAATGTATACCGATCATAAGCAATGGAATGTAGGAGCAATTGAAATTGCTGTTTCATTGAAACGTGAAGAAGGCAAAACCATCATCACAAGGCAATTGAAATTTGAACATCAATTAACAGACGAACAACAACAACGTTTGATTCAGGTTGCCAAAAATTGCCCGGTATCAAAAACACTTGGAGCGGCATCGGAATTAAACGTACAGATCAACTAACATATATGCAACATATTTTATTCAACGGTTCGGAAAGAGGAGTGAAAGATATTGGTTGGTTGAAAAGCAATTTCACGTTTTCATTTTCATCATATTATAATCCATCAAAAAACGGATTTGGTTTGTTGAAAGTGTTCAATGATGATTTTGTGGAAGCAGGCAAAGGTTTTGGTTTACATCCGCATCAGAATATGGAGATCATCAGCATTATGCTGAACGGACAAATGAATCACAAGGACAGTATGGGTTATGCGGATGTAGTCGAAAAAGACTGGGTACAGATCATGAGCGCCGGTAGCGGATTACGACATGAAGAATACAATGTAGGAACCGATGAAGTGAATTTTCTGCAGATATGGATCGAACCCAAGCTGCAAAATATCAACCCACGCTATCAACGCAGAAATTTTCCCAAAGATCAGCGGAAGAATCAATTGGTAACAGTGGTGAGTAATGAAGAAGGGCAGCAACATTGCTGGATCAACCAGAATGCCAAGCTCAGTCTCGGTTGGTTTGAAGCAGAGAAGTCGGTTACTTATCAGTTCAATCCTGTTAATAAAGGTATTTTTGTATTTCTGATGGAAGGTGAAGCCCAAGTAAACGGCATTAAAATTGGCAGAAGAGATGCAGTGGGTTTGTGGGAAACTGAACAAGTGGAGCTCCGGTTTGTAAAAGAAACAGAATTCATCATCATTGAAGCACCAATCAATCATTAAACAATGAACATCGAAATAATCGCAGGCAGCCCCAGAGAGAATAGTGTAACACATCGTGTGGCATTGTTCCTCAAAAAAATATTGACAGAACGTACATCACACACGGTCAACATCATTGACGTTCGGGAGTGGGAACTTCCTTTGCTTCAAAATGTGTTTGTATCAGTTGATGCAACACCGGAAGAGTTTAAACCATTGAGCACCCGCATGTTCAATGCACATGCATTTATTTTGGCTACTCCCGAGTACAATGGAACGTATACATCGGCCATGAAAAATTTGCTGGATCATTATCCCAAGCAAAGTCACAAGGCGTTTGGAATTGTTACTGCCAGCCCGGGTATGATGGGCGGCATCAGGGCCACACAGCAAATGCAGCTGTTGATCAATGCATTATTCGGTATTGCCAGTCCACATATGTTAGTGGTTGGCGGTGTTGATAAGAAATTTGATGCAGACGGAAACCTGCTCGATGAAGCTTTTCAGAAAAATGTGGATGTATTTATTCGTGAGTTTTTATGGCTGGCTGAAAGCCTTCATCCGGAATCAGTGCTTAATTAATGCAGTAATGTTGGCATTGATTCTTACCTTTGCGCCTTCATCGGCCAAGGGGGAACCGAGGTCGACTTCTCACAACAATCATGAGCGACGAAATAAAACACGAATGCGGCTTGGCCTTCATTCGTTTACGCAAACCCTTCTCTCATTACCAGAAACAATATGGCTCCGTGCTGTATGGCCTTAACAAGCTGTACCTGCTCATGGAAAAACAACACAACCGTGGACAGGATGGTGCAGGTATTGCTGCTGTTAAACTAGATGTAGAGCCGGGTTATCCTTTTCTCCATCGGTTACGGAGCAGTGCCAACCAGCCAATTGCCGATCTGTTTTTTAAAGTGGGGCAGGAAGTACAGGAACTGGAAAAATATCAGCCCGATATCAAGCAACATGCCGGGCTAATGAAAGGTCATCTGCCTTTTTTAGGTGAGTTGATGCTTGGTCATCTTCGCTACGGCACACAAGGGAAAAACAATGTAGAATTCTGTCATCCCTTTATCAAACGCAATACAAACCCTGCCCGGAACCTGGCTTTGGCGGGAAATTTCAACCTGGTAAACACTGATGAACTTTTCGGGTTGGTGAATATTGATCCCGGTGAGTTTCAAAAGCAGAGTGATCTGGCGGCGATGATGGAAGTAGTTCATCATTTTCTCGTAAAAGAAGATGAATTAAATCCTAACAATCCATCTTTATGCAATGTGTTGAAAAAAGCAACACCATTGTTTGATGGTGGTTATACCATTGGTGCCATGACGGGCAACGGCGCAAGTTTTGTAATGCGTGATGCGCATGGTATTCGTCCGGCTTATTATTATGTAGATAACGAAGTGATTGTTGCAGCAAGTGAGCGTGCAGCCATCCGTACAACATTTAATGTTGGTGAAAACGAAGTGCTGGAATTAATGCCGGGGCAAGCGTTGATCGTTGAGCCGAGCGGGCAATACCATATTGAACAAATACTTGAACCGAAAGAACGCAGAGCCTGTTCGTTCGAACGTATTTATTTCAGCCGTGGTAGTGATGAAAAAATTTATCGTGAACGTATCACACTTGGTCATAAACTCAGTAAACGTATTCTTGAACATATTGATTATGATTTGAAGAATACCATCTTCTCGTATATTCCCAATACAGCAGAAGTTGCATTTTATGGTTTGGTGAAAGGGATGGAAGAATATCTAAACCAGATCAAAGTACAACGTATCATGAGTTGGGGTAAAGATTTTGATGAAGAGAAGTTGAACGAGATGATCACACGTAAGATCAGGCAGGAAAAAATTGCGATCAAAGATGTGAAGCTGCGTACGTTTATTACGGAAGATAGTAGTCGTAACGAAATGGTGCAGCACGTATATGATATTACATATGGTACGGTTCAGAAGGGTGTTGATACGTTGGTGGTGATCGATGATTCAATTGTACGTGGTACTACATTAAAAGAAAGTATTGTTCGAATGTTGGGTCGCCTTGGTCCAAAAAAGATCATTGTTGTATCAAGTGCACCTCAGATCCGTTACCCGGATTGTTATGGAATTGATATGAGCAAGCTCGGCGATTTTGTTGCCTTCCGTGCGGCAATGGAATTGTTGAAGGAAAGAGGAATGACCGATCTGATCGATGAGGTGCATACAACCATCAAAGAATTACAACGCAACAATCAATTGCATACAGAAAATGTAGTGCGTCGTTTATACAAGCCATTTACAACAGAAGAGATCAGCGATAAAATTGCTCAGCTCATCACACCGGCAGGATTTACGATTCCTGTGCAAGTGATCTATCAGAATATTGAGGATTTGCATGCCAGCTGCCCTACCAACACCGGCGATTGGTATTTCACAGGTAATTATCCTACACCGGGAGGTAACAGGGTATGTAACAAGGCGTTACTCAATTATCTTGATGGGAAGAATGTACGTGGCTATTAAAAAAGTAGAGCTGAGTCAACTCTTTGGCTGAATTTTTGTTGTTTAAAATTGCCCGTCTTTAAAATCTTAAATCAAACCGGGAAAATACTTTTAAGAGAGCCATCTGACAATTCGGATGGTTTTTTTATTGCTGTTGATTGCTTATTTTCAATGGAATGAATTACTCATAATGATTATCCCTGCCCGACTGTGTCTTTCAGGCGGGGAACGAACTTGGACCGGCAGTTATGGTAATTTTTATGGGTAAGCTATGTGGCTAAAATCAAATATAACTGAACACATGAAATCGCTCTTCCTTATACGGCACGCAAAAAGCAGTTGGGATAATCCCATGCAAAACGATTTCGACCGGCCATTAAATGCAAGAGGATTGAAAGATGCACCTATGATGGCGCAACGCTTACTTGATCGGCAGATTAAAATTGATGCATTCATAAGCAGCCCTGCAATACGGGCAAAACAAACCTGTTCTCTTTTCATGCAAACGTTCAAAGTTGATGAAGCAACTATGCAGCTTCAATCGCAACTCTACCTTGCGGCACCTGATGTGTTCATGCAAACCATAACCAGTATACCATCTTCCATTTCATCGGCTGCTATTTTCTCGCATAACAATGGCATAACAGAATTTGCCAACACTCTCACAAGTACCGGCATTGATAATATGCCTACCTGTTCTGTTTTTGCAGTGAAGGCAGATATTGAAAACTGGAAAGATTTTGCAAAAGCAAAAAAAGAATTCTGGTTTTTTGATTACCCAAAACTGCAGTCTTGATTTCTACAGCTTTGTAAACTGTAATTCCTGGGTAGGGTTATTCCTGTCGTTTTGAAACAATACGCCGTTTGGATTGATCAATTCATTATGCCAGAGTTTACTGATGTATTCCAATTCAAGTTCAGTAGAAGAAATATCTAATTCAAAAGTATCTCCTTGTGAATTTTCGTTCCAGGTACCGTTGTAGGTAGTTGTTCCATCGCTTACCTGCATTGTTTTATCAGCATTGAATGTAAACTGCCAGCCGTTATAGAGGTAGGTGATGTTATTGCCATTATCTCTCAAAAGTGAAATGCGCCAACTGCCTTGCGTAAGAATGTTTTGCAGAGGTGGGGTATCCTGCGGTTTGCGGCAAGAGAAAACAGCCGTAAGCAGGAACAGACAAAATACGAGCTTCTTCATAGCGGGTGTGGTTAGTTGTTTGGTGATGTGAAGATATAAACGTTTTCTAAGTGTTTATACTTACGAAATAAAAAAGGTTGCCGATTTGGCAACCTTTTTTAAATATCAGTGAAAACAGTTTATTTGATGCCGTATTTGTACTTATACCGCTCATTCAGCTGTTTGTGCTTGTCGTCAAGACTTACCTGCCGGCCTTGGATGAAGGCATGGGTGATAATACTCGATCTCATGTCCAGGATATCTCCCTCGCTCACCACAATATTAGCGTCTTTACCCACTTCAAGTGATCCGGTTACTTTGTCAATCCCCAAAATCTTAGCTGCATTAAGTGTAATAGAACTTAACGCCTGTTCCTTTGTAATGCCATAACCTGCAGCTGTGCCTGCGTTGAAAGGAAGGTTACGTCCACGTGTCGAACCATCTGTATCATTGATGGCAAACAGCACACCCGCATCCTGCAAATAGGTTGCTGACTTATAAGGTAGATCAACATCATCATCCGGTGAAGTTGGTAAGGCATGGCGCTCAGCAAGGATCACCGCAATATTGTTCTGTTTCAACAGATCAGCAATTTGCCAGCTTTCGCTGCCACCAACAATTACCACCTCAAAACCAAACTCTTTTGCAAAATCAATTGCCACCAGCATTTCTTTCACAATATCACAATGCACAAACAGCTTCTGCTTTTTCTCAAACAGTGCTTTTGTTGCTTCAAACTTCAAATTGGTTTTTGCATGTGTTGTTTCTTTATGATAGGCTTTTGCTTCACGGAAGAATTCTTTGATATCTTCTATACGAGCCAATGCTTCTTTCACCTGGTCGGCTGTACTTCTTTGTTCTGCCTGACCAAGAAAAGCAGCAAAACGACTTGGACGTGGTAACAGGTTAGGCATATTCATATGCATTTGTCCATCGGCTTTGTAAGTAGCATCTTCCCAATTCCATGCATCTAATTGCACAACACTTGAAGTGCCGCTGATAGTGCCGCCTTGCGGTACAACATTCGCAAATAAAATACCGTTGCTGCGAAGTGTGGCGATCACTTTTGAATCGGTATTGTAAGCAACAATTGAACGGATGTTTGAGTTGTATAAACCAAACTCTGTATGATCGATCGTTGCTCGTACGCTGCTTATTTCGGCTAAACCTAATTGTGAAGCAGATAAGATAAGACCGGGATAAATATGTTTGCCTTTAGCATCGATCACTTTGCCTGATGCTGTTGCAGATTGCCCAACAGTTTTGATCTTTCCGTTCTCAAATGTGATGGATCCATTGTTGATCACAGTTCCGTTACCAACATGAATAGTGGCATTTGTAATGGTGATCGTTTCTGTTTGTGCTTTTGCCGGGTAAACTGTTTCCTGCGCAACTGCAAGAATGCTTACGAGCAAAAATTGTATGCTGAATATTAATTTCTTCATTGTCGTAAATTTTATTGGTTGCTGTTTTGATCTACATCATCTGCATCTATCACTAACAAGCCATGATTATGATAATGATCAGTGCAAGTGTGCATGATTTCCATACTTGGGCTGAATGGAACGGTTGGACCACCTGTTCTTTTTTCGCCAATCATTTTCGCCATCAGTCTTGCACGTTCTTTGGCAATATCCAAACGGAGTTGTTTGTCTTTTTCACGATCATAATAAACAATACCATCTACAATTGTTTTTTCAGCTTTTGCATAAATGCTCAGCGGATGATCGCTCCATAGAACTACGTCCCCATCTTTACCAACTTTAATGCTGCCCACTTTATCATCAACATGCAACATCTTAGCCGGGTTAAGCGTAACCATTTTCAATGCATCTTCTTCACTCATGCCACCATATTTTACACTCTTGGCTGCTTCATGGTTTAAGTGACGGGCCATTTCTGCATCATCAGAATTAATAGCAACATTCAATCCCACTTTTTGCATAATAGTGGCATTCTGTGGAATGGCATCTAATACTTCCATTTTGTAATTCCACCAATCACTGAAGGTAGATGCAGCAGCTCCGTGTTCTTTCATTTTGTCTGCTACTTTATAACCTTCAAGAATATGTGTGAAGGTGTTGAGTGTAAAACCAAAACGATCAGCTACACGGATCATATCCGTGATCTCACTTTGCACATAAGAGTGACAAGTAATGAAACGTTTTTTATTCATGATCTCAACCAATGCATCCAGTTCAAGATCACGGCGTGGCGCAATTACTTTTGCATTTTTCTTTTTCTCTTCATCATACTTTTTCCAGCCTGCTTCGTATTCTTTTGCACGGGTAAATGCATCGATCAATACCTGGCTTACCCCCATACGGGAATCAGGGAAACGGTTGTTTTGTTGTGAGCTCGAACGTTTAACGTTTTCACCCAATGCAAACTTGATGAAGCCCGGCCAGTTCTGGAATTTCAAACCCTCATCATTTGCTCCCCAACGGAGTTTAATCAATTGTGTTTGTCCGCCAATAGTATTAGCAGAACCATGCAGAATATGTGATGATGTAACACCACCACTCAACTGGCGATAGATATTGATATCTTCAGGATTAAGGTTATCTGTAATACGCACTTCAGAGGTTACACTTTGTCCACCTTCATTAATAGAAGCCGCTGCAATATGTGAGTGTTCATCAATGATACCTGCTGTAACATGTTTGCCTGTGCCGTCAATTACTTTTGCACCTGCATCGCTTAGGTTTTTACCTACAGCTGCAATTTTTCCACCTTTGATCAATACATCTGCATTTTGTAAAACACCTTCTTTTTCGTTGGTCCATACAGTAGCATTCCTGATCAAGATAGTTTCCTGCTTTGGCATTTCAGTAAAACCATATCCATTGAATGGATAAGGAACAGCGCCAAGTTTAGGTGCCATTTTCGGACGGGTAGTATCAGCTTTTACAGTTGTTTCTTTGCTGTAAATAGCTGTCCATGTAAAACGGTTGCCATTTGCATCATCACCAACACCGCTCCAGAGGTTATCGTTGGCGATACCGCTTAAACGAATGTTGTTGCGACTGCCTTTTGCTTCAGGAAAATTGAGTTTTACCTGTTTGCCATCAAACGTAAAACGACCAGTGAGTGTATCTTTTCCAATAACACTTGCAGTTGTGCTGTTTTTAACATCAAGCGTATAGTTCTTCGCACCACCTGGAGTGTTCACTGTTAAATTGTAAACACCCTTTACATCGTTCCAAAGTTCTTCTTTCACTGCATACTTTTCACCCTGCACCCAGTTTTGATAGATCACTGTTTTTTCGGAGAAGATGGGGCCCGACGTAATTAAGAAGTTGGCTACTTTGCCTGCATCAATACTTCCTACCAAATCATACACACCCAAAATTGTTGCAGGAATTTTAGTCAATGCTTCCAATGCTTTGGCTTCGCTTAAACCATATTCCATTGCTTTACGAAGATTAGTGAGGAACTGGCGTGCATCACGCAAATCAGAAGTAGTTAAACAGAAATTAATACCTGCTTTTTCAAACATCGCTGCATTTGCAGGTGCCATTTCCCAATGCTTCATATCACTTAGTGAAACAAAGCGTGCATCATGCGGATCTTCAATATCCATTGCTGCAGGATAATTAAGCGGCAGAATGAACGTAGCTTTTGTGCCAGCCATTTCATTAATGCGTTGGTATTCGTTACCACCGGCTTTTATGATATACTGCACACCAAATTCATCACCAATTTTATCGGCACGTACAACGGCCCATTTATCATTGGCTTCAAAGATCTGTGGCAGGTTTTGATGTTCGTTCCAAAATCTCAGTGTAAGATTCACGCCTTCTGCAAGCGGGTTATTCTTATACCACTGTGCATCCAGATAAGTTTGACGCAACAATGCAATAGAACCCATGATTGAACCCGGGTACGATTGCGTGGATGTTCCTTTATTAAATGAATAATGAGCAGATGCTTTCTCTTTCAGGATGGCTTTATTATCCTTGGCATCAGCCAACGACACAAACACACCGGTACCTCTTGCAATACCATCACGCTGGTGAGCAAGTACCGATCCAAAACCGTTATCACGCAAAGCTTTACCTTTTACATTATCACCTGTGAAAATGCGAACACCCTGTACATCGGTACGGAGCGCCTGGTTCCAGCCATAAGCTCCTTTTTGGTTAGACGTGAGCTGGGCAGGTGCATTAAAGTTGAACCCACCTTGTGTACGCTGGGGAGTGGGCATGCCATAATCGGCATAAGCATCAATAAAGGAAGGGTAAATGTATTTCCCTTTACAATCGATCACCACGGCATCAGCCGGCACGGTTACATTAGTACCAACAGAGACAATTCGTCCGTCTTTGATCACTAAAGTGGCATTGCTGATGCTGGTGGCCGCATCTTTTACTATGGTTGCATTGGTAAATGCATAAAGGCCGCTGCGGGGGTCGGCTACGCCATTTACAGGAAACGTTTCCTGCGCCCTGGCTACTGCGGTAAACAGTAACAGCCAGGCGAAAAGGACTGATCTTCTCATGCTGTAGTTGATTTATTTTAAATGAAGGGTTTAAGGTAAGGGAAAATACAAATTGAGGTTGTAAGATTGGATGAATGGAAACATAGCTTTTTCTGTGCCGCCCAACGTTTTGCACCAAACGGGCAAAATATTATTTCAACAGAAAGGATTTTTATATTAATTTTTACTTGAATATACTGTTAGCTCTTGTAGTGTTAGTAGTACAAAAAGTTTAAAGTTTACCGCTTTCTAAATACATTTTGTACTACAAAAGCCATAAGTGTTTTAAATTACTTTTGTTACGTATCCAATATTAATGAATAGTATCTCTCTTATACCCGAATCCTTCGAACTCAGCCAGCAACTTTATTATATGCTGGTGAAGCCTGATGGGTATTATGCAGGAGGAAATCCTCACTTTTTCAGCCGGTTTGGATTGAATGAAGAGAAAATTACAACCACTCATTCGTTTAAAACTATTCATCCGGATGATCATACTGCTTATAAAGCTGCTCTAAAAGCGTGTTTGAAAGAACCCGGGAAAATAGTGCCTGTTGATCTACGTAAATTAGAAGCCAGGGGCCATTATATCTCAACAAGATGGGAGCTTTCCTGCATTGAAGGTAATTGTGCAGAAGATTATTATATACAATGTATTGGTTTGGATATTATACAGGCAACCGAAGCTGAAGCATCTCTTTCTGTAACGGGTGAAATTTCCGGTAAAGAAAAAATGCTTGAACAGTTATTGTCTAACAGTGTTGATGTGTTTTTTCTTACAGATGAGCAGAATAATGTTAGCTATTGCTCTCCGAACGTAACAAAAGTAATGGGTTACGAGCCGTTTGAGCTGGTTGGGGAGAATGGGTTTTCTTATGTGCATCCCGATGATCTGGAACTGGCTATTAACACATTTAAACAGGAGTTCGAAAAACCTGATCAAAATCGCTCTGTAGATATTCGTTTTCGTAAAAAAGACGGCAGCTGGTTATGGACAGAAGTAAAAGGGAAAAGCCTGTTTCATAATCCGCATATTGGTGCAATGCTCATTAACCTTAATGATATTTCATTGCGTAAACAATGGGAGCAGGCGTTGAGGGAAAGCGAGAACAGGTATAAATTGTTTTTTGATCATTTACCACTTCCGCTATTTGTGATCAGCAACGATCATAAAACAATACTTGATGTAAATCAATTTGCAACAGAGCGTTATGGTTACAGCAAAGAAGAATTTTTAGCAATAAGCTTATGTAAGATTTTTGATAAACCGGTTAAGTGCGAACATCTTTATGATGTGTACAAAAGTGGTCAACCGGTTGAGCATCGCACAAAAAGTGGCGAAGTATTATTGGTAACGATTGCCCGCCATGAGATTGTTCATTCAAACTTGAACGGGTATCTTTTACAGATCAATGATATAACAGAATCGTACCGCACCAACCGGGAAAATGAATTGGGTTTTGATATTTCGGAGATCCTTATTCAACCCAATCCATTAAATGAGAACCTGAAACTTGCATTAAATAAGTTAAGATCATTTACTGGCTGGGATCTGGCAGAAATTTGGGTGCCGGGTTTTGATGCTGTTTATCTGCAAAACCAGGTGTCAGATTTTGAAGTTACAGACAATGACTTAGTAGCTTTTTCTAACACTACAAAAGATCATGTTTACTTGTTGAGCGATTATGCTTCAAGTGATGTTACCATTTCAAAAAAACCTTTTTGGATTGAGGATATCGCAACGAATGAATTTGAATTTAAACGGAAAGATGCTGCTATCAGGTTTGGTTTTCAATCAGCATTGGCGGTGCCTGTAATGAGCGAAAGCAATCTTGTTTGTTGTCTGTTCTTCTTAAACAGGCAGCAAAAGAAACTTAATCGCAACGATGTAAACCTCATCAGCATACAAGGCAAATTGTTTGGTGCGGAAATAACCAAGCGCAAAAACAATTTGATGCTTGATCAGTTTTTTCTCATCAGCAAGGATATTCTTACAATTGCAGGTCTCGATGGCCGCTTTCTGCGGGTAAATCCAGCCTTTGAAACCTTCAGTGGTTATACGGCAAAAGAAGCAACTGAAATTCACCCGTTGAGTTATGTGCATGATTATGACAAACCAGCTGTACTTGAGAAATTGCAGGAGCTGAGTAATGGACTGGTGATTCCTTATTTTGAAAACCGCATTGTTACAAAAGCTGGTGAAACAAGATGGGTTGCATGGACAGCCACCCCGCTGTTGAGTGAAGGAATCGTTATTGCATCTCACCGGGATATTACTGCACAGAAGGAAGCTGCAGAAGCTCTTAAGATCAGTAATGAACGTTACGAGTTTATCAAGAACGCAGCGAATGAAGCGATCTGGGATTATGATCTGCTTACAAAAACAATTATACGCAGCAACAGTTATAAAGTGTTGTTTGGTTACGATACAGATAATGAGCATTCAAATCTTCATTTCTGGGAATCGAAACTGCATCCTGAAGATAAAGAACGTGTGATGCATGAATTGCATGCTTTTTTAAGTCAGACGAATATACGCCAATGGCATTGTGAATATCGTTTTCAGAAAAGTGATGGCACCTATGCATTCGTTGCAGATAAAGGTTATTTGATCACAGATAAAGATCAATTACCGATCAGGTTAGTTGGAACAATGCAAGACGTTACGGAACAAAAGGAATTTGCAGAAAAACTCAAGATCAGTAATGAACGCTATGAGTTGGTAACAAAAGCAACCAATGAAGCCATTTGGGATCTTGATCTTGAGCAGAATAATATGACCTGGAGTGAGGGTTACCGCATACTGTTTGGCCATGGTTTTGAAGATGCCGACCAGGGACTGGATTTTTGGGAAACCAATATCCATTACGATGAACGGATAATGGTGATTGAAAGTTTTAATTCATTCCTGCAACAACATACAACACCGCATTGGGAATGTGAATATCGTTTTCGTCGTAAAGATGGATCGTATGCCAATGTGCTCGACAAAGGGTACATGATCTTTAACAATAAAGGAAAGCCGGTGCGTATAGTTGGTGCTATGCGAGATATCACTGAACGTAAAAAACTCGAAAAAGAACTGATGCTGAAAGAACGCAGCCGTCAGTTCCAGATAGCGCAGGCAGCAGTGTTTGCACAGGAAAAAGAAAGAGCAGAAATAGGGAAGGAGTTACATGATAATATTGGTCAGCTGTTAACTACAACGAAGTTGTATTTAGAGATGATGAAGTTAAAGCAAGCCGATCCTGCTGAATTGATCGATCGTGGTACAAAACATATTAATACCATCATCACCGAAGTAAGAAACCTTTCACGTTCATTGGTTCCTTCAAGCATCAATGATCTTGGTTTGATTGCATCTGTTAACGATCTCATAGAAAGTTTCCGTGCGTTGGGCAGTTTCGACATTCGTTTTTTCGCTACCAATACCATTGAAGAGCGGATGGACAATACAATTAAACTAACCATCTACCGCATTTTACAGGAGCAACTGAACAATATTGTACGCCATGCAGAAGCAAAGAATGTAATGGTGGAAATGTTCCAGGAAGATAACAAGGTTTATCTCTTTATTGCGGATGATGGTAAAGGGTTCGATCTGCAAACAGTTAAAAGGGGCCAGGGGCTCATGAATATAAAAAGCCGTGCCGAGTTACAGGAAGGATCAGTAGAGATCCTGACAAATCCCGGATACGGTTGCAAATTGGTTATTCAAATTCCTATTAATATTTTAAAAACTACATGAAATGGAAAAGATTACAGTTTTAATTGCCGATGATCACAAGCTGATCCGTGAAACCTGGAGTTTTATTTTGAATAGTGATCCACGCTTTACTGTAATAGCGCAGTGCAGTAACGGTGAGGAAGCTATTGAAATGGCTCAGAAATTACGTCCGAAAATTGCTTTGTTAGATATTAACATGGCACCAATGAATGGTATTGAAGCAACGGAACAGATCCGTAAGTTTTCGCCTTCAACAAAAATCATTGGTGTATCCATGCACTCACAACCGGCTTACGTAAAAAAGTTGTTGAAGCTTGGTGCAATGGGGTATGTAACCAAAAACTCTCCGCAGCAGGAAATGTTTGATGCTATTGCCGCAGTGCATGAAGGCAAACGTTATATCTGCGCCGAAGTAAAAACAATTTTGAGTGAGCAGATCTTTGAAGAAGAAAGCACAGGTGCAAACACACTTTCAACCCGTGAACTGGATGTAATCAAACACATCAAGGAAGGGCTTTCTTCCAAAGAAATTTCTACGCAACTGAATATTTCCCTTAAAACAGTGGAAGTGCATCGTCATAACATTCTCAAGAAATTAAATCTGAAAAACAGTGCAGCGTTAGTGAACTATATCAACTCTTCAGGCTTAGTGATCTGATGATTGCTGCTGATTATGACTCTGGGGCGCCTTTAGCGCCCCTTTTTTTATTGCAATGCAAGCAATAGATTCTTTTTCTTTGCAGATATTCCCATCATTAAACAACTTGTCATGGCAGTTCGCATTTTTATTACCGGGGGCACATTCGATAAAGAATACAATGAAATTACCGGGCAGCTTTTTTTTAAGGATACACATATGCATGATCTGCTGGAGATGGGGCGTTGCCATGTGCCTGTTGAAATACGAACGCTTATGATGGTAGACAGTCTGGAAATGACCAATGAAGACCGTGAGCTGATTGTCCATCAATGTATTCAATGCGATGAAGACAAGATCATTATTACACATGGCACCGACACCATGAGCGATACCGCAAAAGTGATTGCTCAAAAAGTAACCGGTAAAACGGTAGTGCTTACCGGTGCCATGATTCCCATTAAGTTTGGTAGTAGTGATGGATTATTTAACCTCGGCAGTGCGCTTGCCTTTGCACAATCTTTACCACATGGTGTGTATGTAGCAATGAATGGCCGCTACTTCAATTGGGACAATGTGCGCAAAAACAAACAGACGGGTATGTTTGAAGAAGTGAAATAAATCTTCACTAAACCCCAAAAGCAGTTACGCTCAGTTTACTCTTTTTTCTCCAATGTTGGATAGGTGATACCCAACTGTTCGAGGTACGTATTGTATTTTGATGGATCGTAATAGAATTTCTTCAGCTGTGGCCTGAACTGATCCATGATCTTTGTATTGAGAAAAGTTGCGGGTGGCGTATTCTTCTCAACAAAAGGAATGTATTTCACATCTTTTGTTTGCACATTGTTGTGATAGTCCCAGGCATCAGCAATGATCTTTGGATTGGTGAGCATGTCAATTAATGTTGATGCAAGCACCTTGCTACCGCTCACTACACCTTTGTGTGCAATAGGAGTTGCCATAGCAATACCATCGGCCCAGTTATGACCCAGCGTACCGGGAATATTGGAAGGATAACGCAACACAACTGTGGGCACATTCCAGGCAATATCAGCAATATCATCGCTGCCTGCTCCCCATGAGAATTGTACTGGCCCGTTTAATGTATCAAGTTTTGTAGCCAGGCCGTCAATTGCGTTTCCACGTTGATCTTTCTTTGGTGCATTCACTAATTTTTGCACTGCTCTTGCAAGTGCCTGGTCATCGTTACTCCATGTAGGTAAGCCAACTGCCTTTATATTTTTATACATGGCTTCAGCAACGGACTTGTTGAAATGACCGGGCCATGCGGTGCCGAGTAAACGATGCTTCACAGTTGTATTCGTCATCATAGCCGCACCGTTGGCAATGCGGATGCCATCATCATACATTGCTTTGATATCTTCGTATGTACGTTCACGGAAATAATACCACACAGCTGCTTTTGACGGAACAACATTCGGCTGATCACCACCGTCAGTAACCACATAGTGTGAACGTTGTGTTGGTTTCAAATGCTCACGCTTGTAGTTCCAGCCAATATTCATTAATTCAACTGCGTCCAATGCACTCTTTCCACGCCATGGTGCACCCGCAGAATGTGCAGAGCTTCCTTCAAACAAAAATTCAACTGATACCAATCCATTATTTCCGGCATCGCCCCAACTTACACCCAAATTATTTCCAACGTGCGTGAAAATACATGCATCAACATCTTTGAATAATCCATCTCGTATATACCAAGCCTTGCTTCCAACCAATTCTTCAGCAATACCGGGCCATATCATCAACGTGCCGGGTAATTTTTCACGCTCCATAATTTTCTTTACTTCAATAGCTGAAAGAATCACCAATGGTAAACCGGAATTATGTCCTTCACCATGTCCCGGTGCATCTTCAATGATCGGACTTTTATATGCAACACCTGGTCTTTGCGAAGCTTTAGGAATACAATCCACATCACTACCCAACGCAATAAACGGTTTACCGTTTCCCCATTTTGCGATCCATGCAGTAGGCATACCTGAAACACCACGCTCAATGGTAAATCCATTCTGCTCTAAGATTTTTGTGAGATAGGCACTTGTTTCTGTTTCATGAAAACCCAGCTCTGCAAAACTGAACACCATATCCACCATCACCTGTGCATCTTTTGCTTTACTGTCAACAGATGCGATCACTTCTTTTTTCCATGCTTCTGTTTTGGATGAAGGAACAGGTTTGGTTTGTGCTGTTAATGTTGAAGTAAACAAAAGAGATAGAAAGCCGGCAAATATTGTTCTCATGCTGATTGGTTTTGGTATGATGAAGTATAATAATGAATGCTATCCAAGATGTGCCATGCCTGCATCTTGATGTTTCCCCTCTATTGGCGCAAAGAAAGCGGTGATCTGTTTAAAGTCTGCCGCTTCATCATTTGAAGGATGAACGAGCGGACCATAGATCACTTGCTTATTTTTAAAATCAAACCCCACTAAAAGAATGGGAACATTTGCTTCTTTAGCAATATAATAAAATCCCGTTCGAAGTTTTTCAACTTTCTTTCTTGTTCCCTCAGGACTCATTGCAATCCGGAACACATCATACTGTTTAAATTTATCAGCCACCTGCGATACCATTCCCTGAGATGAAGAACGATCAACCGGTGTGCCGCCAAGTGCACGAAAAAACCAACCGAATGCACCATCAAATAATTCTTTCTTTCCAAGAAAATACGCTTTATGAATGGGCGTAACATAGCGTGCTGCAAGGCCAACTACAATATCCCACGCACTGGTATGTGGCCCAACAGCAATCACCATTTTAGGTATATGATCAGGAAATGTTCCGTTTATTTTCCAGCCATTGAGTTTCCACCATAGCGAAGTGATCCAGCCAACCATACAATGCGATTTAGTGAGAAAAGGTAGGTTGAAAATTGGAAGCAACAAAAACTTAGTGCTGCATCAGGCTAATGTTTTGAGTACTTGCTGGCGGTATAGTTTACCTATTGGGATTTCTGTTTTTCCAACATTGATAAGTTCACTGGTAAAAGAATGAATGGCAGCTGCCGATACAATAAATGAACGATGCGTACGGATAAACTTCTGTTCAGGCAACATCGCTTCCACCGAACTGATCGATTGTTTGGTGATGATGGTTTCGTTACCTGTTACCACTTTCACATAATCTTTCATACTTTCGATGTAAAGAATATCTGAGAGCATTACTTTCATCATCTTCCTGTCTGCACGGAAATAAACAAACGCATCCTTTTTTTCCGGTTCAACAGTTGATCGTTCCTGTGTGTTGCGCATGGCAGTTTGTTGATAGGCTTTGTTCACTGCTTTCAGAAAGCGATCGAAGCGAATTGGTTTCAATAAATAGTCCATTACATCCAATTCAAAACCTTCCAATGCATATTCGGGATGCGCAGTAGTAAAAATTACTTTTGGAGGATGTGATAATGTTTTTAAAAAGTCGGTGCCGGATAATTGCGGCATGCGTATGTCGAGAAAAATGAGATCAATTTCATGTTGCTGCAAAAATCCGATCGCCTGGATGGCATTGCCGCATTCGCCACATAATTGCAGCATAGGTGTATCTGCAATATATTGTTTGATGATATCCCGTGCAGGCGGTTCATCGTCAACGATAAGACAACGTATGGGTGATTGTTCATGCATGTAAAACGGTGCTTTCTTCTGGTAAAATAGCTACTGCTGCAGGAGATAATACCTGTAGTTCTGCTTTAAGATTAACAATAAACACATCCTGTTCATTCATGATCTGTAGTTCATGCTTACCCGGATATAACAAGCGAAGCCGTTCCTGTACATTTTTTAATCCAATACCTGTTGAGTGTGATTTATCAGCTTGTATTTTTCCATTCAACAGCTTCATATGAAGAATATGATCGTTGATGCTGATGTGTAAACTCACCCAGGGATGTTCAAGCATATTACTTGCACCATGTTTAAAACAGTTTTCTACAAATGGTAACAATAACAGTGGAGCAATAGAATATCTGTTGGCATTTGTTGGCAAATCAATTGTTACTTCCAGTTTATTACCATAACGGAGCTTTTCAAGTTCAATATAATCGGTAATCATTTTCAGTTCTTTACTTAAAGCTACCTGTTTCCGGTTGCCTTCGTATAAAATGTAACGTAACATATCCGATAGTTCCATCAGCATTTTGGAGGCAACAGGCGAACTGTTACGGGTGTGCGAATAAATATTATTGAGTGTATTGAATAAAAAATGCGGATGTATCTGCGCTTTCAGTACTTCTAGCTGGGCTTCCATATTTTCCTTTTGCAGTATCAGGTTTCGCTGTTCTTTTACATACCAGTGTTTCATGAGTTTAATAGCTGCAGAAATACCGCCAATGGTAATAGCACCTCGAAAGCCTGCCAGAAGCCCGAGGAATATGGAAAGATCTGGACCATAATGTTGATTGTTTGGCGTATAGGCCAGGCCCAAAATTTCTGTGCGGACCCAATAGATCAACGTAAGAGACAGGAAGGCCGCCATGGCTGCGGTAACAAAAAATAAAAATGAAACCCATAAAACTGTTGCAAGATATTTTTGCTTCAGAAGAAAACGTGGTACCACAAAGTAGATGAGCATGTACGAAAGAAATGCATGTGGAAGCAGATAGATGAATGATTCTGCCAGTGAAGTTTGAAGACGCTCAAAAAATTCGTAGCTGCTTTTTATCGCAACAAAGGAGTATAGAAATCCCTGGAAAGCTCCCCAGAAAATCCAGTAACTCACGTGTCTGGCTACACGATGTTTTGGTTCGTCAGAAAAAATAAAAGGATATTTTTCAATCATCATGCTTAAAGTTACATAGCTCTGCAATCAATACTAAGCGATTACACATGCTCATCGACAAACAGTGTTTTTCCGGCGATAAACGGTTTCGAACGTTGATGAAAAAGGTGCCACATGGGCACCCTTCTTTCTGCATTTAGTTTTTTCCGAAAACGGCGGCTACAATTTTCTCGTCTTTGGATGGAAGATCGCCTCGTTCGTGTGCGGTAATAGCCTGCTCAAGCGCTCTTTTCAAACGCATCTTTACTTTTGTGCGCTTGATGTTGAGGTTCACATTCTTCAGTTCTTCTTTATACACAAGCTCGTGCTGCAGATCGTAGAAGTACACAACTGCTTCTTTAGGTTGTTTTACATTGCTCTTGACCACCCAATATCCTTTTTCGGATACAAACCGGGGTGTCTTAATATTAACAGGCCCCTCTTGTGCAAGTGCAGCTATACTACTACAGGTAAACAAAACAATGAGATTGATTTTTTTCAATGAAATGAACATAATGAATAAGGTTTAATGATGAATAGATTGATGACTGTAAAATTATCCGTGAGCAAAAGGGAAAAAACAGAGAATCGACAAGCAGTATCGATCGGGCAACAGATTTCAGTTTTGAATCGACAAAAGCAGTTTGGCCCTCTATCGTGTTTTTTGGCTGAAAAACCGGTTGGTTTGTTGGCCTCTTAGCTGTTTAAGGTTATTTCCTGCTGAATGATACAGATTGGACAGCACACTTACATCAGTCATATTTTTTGAACCGTAATATTTTTTCCTTGCAGTATCTAAATCGAATATTATGTTTGTCGCATCAAAACCCCGCAAAAAAATGATTGCTCCTAACAAAACAGAATTAAAAGAATGGGTAAAAAAAATGCAGGAGCATTTTGAACCCGCCGAAGTACAGTGGTGTAACGGCTCGCAGGAAGAATATGATCAGCTTTGTCAACAGCTGGTTGATAAAGGAACATTCATCCGTTTAAATCCCGAAAAACGCCCGAACAGCTTTGCTTGTTTCAGCGACCCCAGTGATGTTGCCCGTGTTGAAGACAGAACATTCATCTGCAGTACACGTAAGCAGGACGCTGGTCCCACCAACAACTGGATGGAACCTTCAGAAATGAAACATATTCTTGAAGATCTTACAAAGGGAAGTATGCATGGCCGCACCATGTATGTTATTCCGTTCTGCATGGGACCTGTTGGTTCTAAGTTCTCCCGTTACGGTGTGCAGATCACCGATAGTGAATACGTTGTTGTAAACATGCGTATCATGACACGTATGGGCGATGATGTATTAAAACACATTAACGGTGAATGGGTAAAATGTTTACACACACTTGGCGCTCCATTACAGGAAGGTGAAACTGATGTGAAATGGCCCTGCAACCCCACTGTAAAATACATCTCTCATTTTCCCGAAGAACGTTTGGTGATTTCATACGGTAGTGGTTACGGAGGTAATGCGTTATTGGGCAAAAAATGTTTTGCGTTACGTATTGCGTCTGTGCTTGGCCGTGATCAGGGTTGGCTGGCCGAACATATGTTACTGTTGGGCGTAGAAAATCCACAAAAGGAAAAAACTTATGTGGCTGCTGCTTTCCCAAGTGCATGCGGTAAAACAAATTTTGCCATGATGATTCCGCCAAAAGAAATGGATGGTTGGAAGATTACAACAGTGGGCGATGATATTGCATGGATCCATAAAGGTCATGATGGAAAGTTATATGCCATCAACCCTGAAGCAGGATATTTTGGTGTAGCACCAGGTACAAATGAAAAAACAAATCCGAATGCGATGGCCAGTATTAGGTCTAATACTATTTTCACCAACGTGGCAGTAACAACTGAAGGTGATATTTGGTGGGAAGGAATGACCAAAGAAGTACCGGATGGTTTGATCGACTGGCACGGAAACCCTTATGATAAAAACAGTGGAAAGCCTGCTGCACATCCTAATGCAAGGTTTACTGCACCCGCTTATCAAAACCCGGCTATTGATGAACATTGGGATAATCCGGATGGTGTATATGTAGCTGCGTTTGTATTTGGCGGAAGAAGAAGCACAGCAGTTCCATTGGTTTATCAATCATTCAACTGGAATTTTGGTGTGTACCTCGCAGCAACAATGGGTAGCGAAATGACTGCTGCCGCATTTGGTGAATTAGGAAAAGTAAGAAGAGATCCATTTGCTATGCTGCCGTTCCTTGGTTATCACATGGGCGATTACTTTAACCATTGGTTACAGTTTGGCCGTGATTTACCAAATGCACCACGCATTTTTGGGGTGAATTGGTTTCGTAAAAATGACAAAGGCGAATTTATGTGGCCCGGCTTTGGTGAGAACATGCGTGTGTTGAAATGGATCGTTGAACGTTGCAACGGAAAGGCAAGTGCTGTGGAATGCCCCATTGGATGGCGTCCACGTTACCGTGATCTTACATGGGATGGATTGGGTATCGACAAATTTGCACGTGAACAGTTCCATGAATTACAACACATCGATGCTGAATTATGGAAACAGGAATTGTTAGGTCATGAAGAGTTATTTGAAAAATTATATGACCGCCTTCCGAAAGAATTCTTATTCATGCGTCAGTTATTGTTGAGTGCGTTATGGCGCTCTCCAAATGAAGTACTGGCGCCCGAAAGGCATTAACACAAAAAGAGCCGCTCACAGAGCGGCTTTTCATTTTTCATGAAATAGAATTATAGCTTTACTGCGGTTCCGGTTGCCACCACCATCAACATACTTCCTCCACTGCCCACGGTTTCAAAATCAAGATCAATACCCACTACGGCGTTGGCGCCAAGCTGTTGTGCTTTTTGCTGCAGCTCAACCAATGCATTTTGCCTCGCCTCCTCAATTACACGTTCATAGGTGCCGCTTCGCCCACCCACAATATCACGGATGCCGGCAAAAAGATCTTTAAAAATATTAGCGCCAATAATTGCTTCGGCAGTAACAATACCAATGTACTGCTGAATGGGTTTACCTTCCACGGTGGGTGTTGTTGTGAGTAGCATATTTTTTTTTGTAAAGTTACAACAGAGTAACAGGTACAACGTCATCTTACAAAAAATCGTATGCCTGCACATATAGTACACCGTTAGTATTATTTTTTTATATTAGCCCCGCTTATGAATCGCTTCAAAACCCAATTGTACCGGATCTGCATTGCACTGCTGCTTTTTTCTCTTTTCAACTGCCCGGTTGTGGCGGAAACACCTGTACCTACTGTAAATGAAATCATTAAATCATTAACCGGAAATCCGAATAAAGCTAATGTATATAATTTTGCGTTGGTAGAACAGATTGTCAAAAGTAAACAGTCAGCAGCAATTTTTCCTGAGCTGGAAAAAAAAGCGGATAACCATCAACTGCGGGCACGGATCTATGGATTGAAAGCAGCCGTGCTGTATTACGAAGATGTAGATCAGAGTAGTAACAAATTAGGCGCAGAAAATCGGGTGAGCCCGGCAGCAAAAACGGTGATTCTGGAATTATGGAAAAAAGCAATGACCGAAGCCTACCTTTCAGGCGATGATCGGCTGATTGCTGGAGCAAGTATTTTTTTCGGAGGCTTTTGCTCCCTTATGAAAGAACTGGAGTTGGCTGTAACCTACACCATGAACGGGCTGGAGCTGAATGAAAAGCTCGGTATCGAAAATAGCCCGGACAATTACATGTTAGTGGGGGAAATTTTTTATAAAATAAGAGAGTATGAGGAATGCGCAAGAAACAGCGTTAAGGCATTTCACATATTTGAAACATTGAAACGGCCGGGTGATACTGTTGGCATGTTGTTCACCAGTAATACAGCAGCGCTGGGTTATCATCGCCAACAGCAATACGATTCAGCTTTTTTCTGGTACAACACATCACTCAAAATGGCAACTGTATTAAAGCTCGATATATGGAAAGGGATCATCGGGGGCAACATGGGGCAGATGTATTACGAGCAAAAAAAGTACGATACAGCACTTGCTTTATTTCTGGCAGATCATCAATTCAGTAAAGAAGGAAAGTTGTACGATAATGCGGCTAATTCGCTGCAATGGGCCGCACGCATACAGGTGCAGTTAGGCAATAAATCTGCGGCTTTGCAATATGTACGGGAGGCACTCAGTCTCCTGGAACACACGCCCGACATGTTTTATCTCCGCAACACCTACTATGCAGCCGTGGATGTGTTCAAAGCAATGGGCAACTATGATAGTGCTTTTTATTACAACACCAAGTATAATGCGTTGAACGATTCATTAGAGAGAGTAATTGCCTTAAGTGGTATTGCCGTTTCCAAAGCAAGGGCCAATGATGAAAAAAGCAGGTACAATATCCAGGCATTGCTGAAAGAAAAAGAAAAACAGGTACTGCACCGCAACCTGTTAATTGCAGCAATTGTACTGTTGGGTATTGTTGGCTTCCTGGTGATTACAAGGCAACGGTTAAAAGCAAAGTTGCAGATGGAGCGGATGCAACAGGAACAGCAACGCATGGAACAGGAAATAACATCGGCAAAGGCGCAACTGAAAATGTTTACCGAAAATATTGTAGAAAAAACAAACCTCATTGAAAAACTGGAAGAGCAGGTAAAAGGCAGCAGCATATCTTCTGAACAACAATTACTGATCTCTGAACTCAGTCAGCAAACCATACTAACCGAAGATGACTGGATCAGGTTCAAATCACTTTTCGAAAAAATTTATCCTTCCTTCTTTCAGAAACTCAGAGAAAATGCAGCCGATATTACAGTGGCCGAGCGACGCATGGCTGCACTCACACGGTTACAACTCAGCAGTAAACAAATGGCGGCTATGCTCGGCATTTCGGTTGATAGTGTGCATAAAACAAGGCAACGGTTGCGGCAACGCCTGCAATTGGGCTCCGATATAAATCTCGACGAATACATTGCCGTTATGTAACTGTCATTGAACTTTCTGAAATAGAGATGAGCTTTCTCTTTCAAAGCTGGTATGTGTTTTCAACAGGTTCTGCTCTCAAAATTGGAATCAGCTTCCTGTGGCATTGCAGCAGCAGTAGTAATATTTTTTTCTATATTGTTGCTGCTTATGAGTTGTTTCAAAACCCAATTATTCCGAATCTGTATTACCGGTTCACTCGTTATCGTTTGTTTGTGTTCCTCAAATGCACAATCAAAAAGTTTTAATGTAGATGAAGTAGCAAAAGAGTTAAACGACCCTTTAAAAATAGGCCGTATAGCTGTTGAGTCGTTGGGAGGTGAGGTTTTTCAGAGCGGAAATGCAGATTCAATTTTAAATGCATTGGAAGCAAAAATGAAAACACATGCTGCCAGGTGCTATTTCTACATAATTAAATCCACCGCTGTTTATCTTGAAGGTTATAAAAACGATCTTAACATTTACGAGCAAAAACTTGATCCGGCAGTAAAGCCCGCAGCAATGGAACTGTTTGCAAAAGCTATGCAGGAAGCCTATTTAACCGGCGATGACCGGTTTATTGCACAAATCAGTATTGTTTACGGACTCAGGTGCTATGCTATGAAGGAACTGGAACTGGCCGCAACCTATGCGTTGAATGGTTTGGAGTTGAATGAAAAACTCAACATTGAAAACAGCCCCCCGAATCATATGGTGGTTGGTGAAATTTTGTACAGAATCAGGGAATACAAAGAAAGCGTAAAGCAAAGCCTGAAAGCATATACAAAATGGGAACAGCAAAATGCAACGAGTGAAAAAAAACGGATGATGTGGAGTTGCAACACCGCGGCCCTTGGTTATCACCGTCAGGGGCTATACGATTCAGCGTTTATCTGGTACAGGAAAGCAATGCAATTGGCCGATGAACTAAAGCTGGAAGTGTGGAATGGAATTATTAGCGGAAACATGGGGCAGATTTACTACGAGCAAAAAAAATATGATACGGCTCTTGCCTTATTACTAACCGACCACCGAATCAGTACAAAAGAAGGACTGTTTGACAATGCCGCCAATTCATTACAATGGGCAGCACGCACAAACATCCAGTTAGGAAATAAAACAACTGCATTGCAGCAGGTACGGGAAGCACTGGCACTACTGAAAAATAATCCCGATGTGCAGTATTTGCGAAACACATATTACACCGCAACCGAAGTATTTAAAGCATTGGGTGGGTACGACAGTGCTTTTTATTACAATGCGAAACATGCTGCGTTGAACGATTCGCTGGAACGGGTAATTGCGTTAAGCGGTATCGCTGTTTCCAAGGCAAGGGCGAATGATGAAAAAAACAGGTACAGCATTCAATCGTTACAAAAAGAAAAAGAGAAACAGTTATTTCAGCGAAACATATTAATGGCGGCTATTGTGCTGTTGGGCATTGTTGGATTCCTGATTATTACAAGGCAACGGCTGAAATCAAAATTACGGGTTGAGCGGATGCAACAGGAAACACAACGGATGGAACAGGAAATAACAGCGGCCCGGGAACAACTGAATATGTTTACCGAAAACATTGTAGAAAAGACAAGCCTCATTGAAAAACTCGAAGAACAGGTGAAAAGTAAAGGCCTGTCTGCCGACAAGGAATTATTGATCGCCGAATTAAGTCAGCAAACCATACTTACGGAAGATGATTGGTTAAAGTTCAAGTCACTTTTCGAGAAAATTTATCCTTCTTTTTTCCAGAAATTAAAAGAGAATGCCGGGGATATAACGGTAGCTGAACAACGAATGGCTGCTCTTACACGCATGCAGCTAACCAGCAAACAAATGGCGGCGATGTTAGGCATTTCAGTAGATAGTGTTCACAAAACACGCCAAAGGTTGAGGCAACGTCTTCAACTAAGCTCCGATATCAATCTCGAAGAATATATTGCCGGTATTTGATTTGTCGGTTGCTTCTTACACAAATTTGATCCCTTTTGTAATTGTCCGGTTTTTGTCCTGCCTCAAAAATGCGGGTTTACAAATGCCTGCATTACTTTCATACTCCTGACAATTCATTGATTGAAATAGCTACGCAGCGGTTTACCCAAAACCCACGTGCAGCGCCATCTTTGTTGAAAACAGGTAAACGGTTCATCAATCGTTTCAAGACCGTTCTAACCTGCATCTTAGTTTTTCCTCATGTTGATTAGATCAAGTATCAAAACCCATTTTCCAATGGGTTTTCTTTTTTCTGTATCGGTTTTGCATTGTTTGCAGTTCATGAAATAAAATCTGCTTCAAACGTTAATCCATTGAAAATAAAGGTTGTTCGGCCAGCTGTCCGGTCTTTGTCCGGTGCCTGTCGCCTCTTTGTACCCCCCACTGTCGGGTTTTTGTCGCCTCAAAAATTTGTATGTACCCTCCTGTGCCGGCTATCTTACAACAACAAATCTTTTTCATTTGAAACTGTATGTATGAGAAAAAAGGATTGGACACTGATTGTATTAATCGTAACTGTCCTGCTCCTCATTCTCCTCGTGTATTTCATTTTCGAAAAACGAATTGAATCCCTGCCTGATAAGATCAACTGACAGCTGCTGATACCCTGCGGAAACCAACCCAAACTTTTTCTTAATCACCAAACCTCAATGTATGTACAGGGTCAAAACCAGTAAACTGCAACAAAATTATCTGCAACTTTTTATGTATAAAAAGCTGAAAAAGTTCTCTTGGTTTTTTTTGTTACTATCAATGCCATTTACAACAGAGGCACAAAGCCAGCTGCCTACCTCTATCTCAAATGTGGAAGGCGATTATATTATTCCAACGGGAATCAGTTCGGTTACTATAACCGTAGTTGGTGGAAAAGGCGGCGATGCTATAACATATACATCGTGTCGATATAGTGGTGGAAAAGGTGCAATTATCAAAGGAAGATTTATTGTGAGTTCATTACCCTGTCAATCGGGATTATTTTCGTTGCAAAGTGGAGGTAAGCTGCGTTTTATAAGGGGAAGAAATGGTGATAGCGGTAATGAAGATGGACAGAATTCCCCTATTGGTTCAGGTGGTGGCGGTTCAGCAGCATTGTATCAGGCACCGGGATCAAATGATTGGACGATCTTGTTGGTAGCCGGTGCTGGTGGTGGCGCACATGCTAACAGAGGCTTGTTGGGTCAAAATTGTTTTGGTGGCAATGGATTTGATGCATCGCTTAGTAGTGAAGGTACCAATGGCGGTGGTGAAAAACCAGGAAATGGCGGAGCCAATGGTGGTGGTGGTGGTGCCGGAGGATTGATAGCGGGAGACGGCGGAGGCGGAGGTGGTGCTTTTAGTGGTGGTGCTGATGGCAGCATTCTTGGGTTAGGTGGCAAACAAGGTTTCCCTGGTGGTGGTAATGGAGGGGCCAGATCTGTGGGTGCAGGTTTTGTGAATGGTGGTAGTGGATTTGGTGGTGGCGGAGCTCGAAATATTGCCGGTGGTGGCGGTGGTGGATATTCTGGTGGCGGTGGTGGTAGTCAGGCTGGTTTTGGTGCTGGTGGTGGTGGTGGTAGTTATGTATTGGAGGGAGCTTTAAATGTAGAAAAAAGTATTTCAAGCTCTAATGCTGGGGGGTCTGTGCAAACGTCCGTGACCCTCGGAAGCAATGTAGTGGTTGCAACAAGAATTTATGTAAACAGTAATGCAACGGGAGCAAATAATGGTACATCCTGGATAAACGCTTTTAAAAGTCTGCAAGATGCGATCACTGCATCTTCAAATAATTGTCGCTCAGAAATATGGGTAGCAAAAGGCACATATTATCCTGATGAAGGCGTAGGGTATACGAATAATAATCGAAGCCATTCCTTCAGATTGAATAATGGAGTAGCCATTTATGGTGGTTTTGCCGGCACAGAAACCGAATTAACTCAACGCAACTGGTTTAACAACCCAACTTTTTTAAATGGGGATATTACACAAAACGACCAGGGTGCGAATAACATTTTTGATAACGCTTATCATGTGGTAATGGCCGATCCTGAATCTGGTACAATAAATGAATCGGCGGTATTGGATGGTTTTATAATAAAAAATGGAAACGCTGATGCGGTAAATGGTATCAATGGCTATGGTGGTGGTATATTCAGCAGAAAAGCACGACCTCAAATCAGAAATTGTGATCTTCAAAGTAACCATGCGCAAGTTGGGGGTGCCTTAGCAAACTATCAGGAATCTTCACCACTTGTACTCAATTGTTTTTTCAGAGGTAATACTGTATTTGTTGCTGGCGGTGCCTTGTATAACGGCAGTTCCTCGTCAGCTTATTTTTACAATTCGGTTTTCTCTGGCAATTTTGTTTTTGCATTAAGCGGCGTAGGCGGTGGAGCTGTTTATGTTACCGGATCCAATCCTGTATTTACAAACTGTACATTTAGTGGCAACAGAGCATTGGCCGGAGCAGCTATTTATAATACACAAAATGCAAATACTATTTTATACAATTCCATTATTTGGAATAATCTTGCCGGTGATTCATACACTAATGTAACCACATCTCTTTTAAATACGGGTGGTGCCTCTATTACATTTTACAACAGCCTTGTAGCTAATTATAACCTGGCCGGCTCTAACAATAACCTTGACGGGACATTAAGTTCAAGTAATCCTTTATTCACGACGCCTATTGATGCATTTACTGCACCAACCATCGCAGGTAACCTATTGCCTTTAATTAATTCCCCTGTAATTAACAAGGGCAGCAACAATTATACGGGTGATCTGGTAGATATTATTAATCAACCAAGATTTGAAGGTGGAATAGTTGATATGGGTGCGTATGAAGTTCCGGCTCCTCAACCTTTCATAACATGTCCGGAAGATATTACGGTCAACACAAACGATGGATGTTACGCCAAAGACGTTAACCTAGGTAATCCGGTTTATTATGCCCCGCCAGGTTATACCGTATCGAATAATATAGCACCCGATTATCGTTTTTCAAGTTTTTATGGTGGGGTAACTACAGTAACTTGGAGTTTAAAAGATGAAAACGGTAACGTAGTACAAAGCTGTCAGCAAAAAGTAACTGTAAAAGATATTATAGCTCCAACAGCAAAAGCCAATCCTGTTATACTTTATCTTGATGCCGATGGTAAAGCCGCTTTTGGCGCAAAAATTCAACAATTTACGCAAGGCAGCTCCGACAACTGTACGGTAGTAACTGCTGTACCTTCCAAAGATAATTTTACGTGTGCAGACATTGGCGACAACACGATTACTCTTACAGTAAAAGATCCTTCTGGAAATACTTCTACAGCTTCTGCCATTGTAACAATAGTTGATGATGTTGATCCATCAATCACCTGTCCTGGCAACATCAGCGAAAGCACCACCACTACAACCTGTGATAAGAGTATAGCAACACCAAATATAGTGTTCAGTGATAATTGCAGCGGCAGCACATTGAGCTGGTATGCAACAGGTGCTACAACTTTTGCAAGTGCAGCAACGCCTATTAACGGCCAGCCGGGAACACAAACCTTTAATAAAGGAGTTACCACGGTTCATCTGAAAGTAACGGATGCAGCCGGCAATAGTACTCCTTGCAGCTTTACGGTAACAGTTGTGGATGATGAGGTTCCCACCATCACAGCACCTGCTGCGGTATTGAATGCGAAAACAAGTGATGATGGTAAAGGCGATTGTACAACTACTGTTAACTTAGGTACACCAGTAACAAACGACAACTGTGAGGTAGCTTCTGTTACGAACGATGCACCTTCG
>NZ_DATGWT010000039.1:0-19165 GCF_035299325.1 Lacibacter sp.
AGGCTGGGATAACATCAAAAACAAAATGGTTCAAAATTGTCTTTATCAAAAATCAAGAAAAGGCCCGGTCATTTCTCAAGATGCCACTACCCGCTATTTGGAATTTTTGGAAAACCATCCAACACTTACTAACCGTGTTGCTCTTTCTCATATAGCTTCATACTTAGGCGTTACACAACAATCATTGAGCAGAATAAGAAAAAATATCAAATGATTTTGCTTTTTACCAAATGGTAAATGACTTCATTCTTTCTAGTGAAATATTTGCACTAAAAATTTTAAAAAAATGAAGACAGCATTTATCACAGGTGCCAACAAAGGCATTGGATTTGAAACCGCCAGACAACTATTGCAAAAAGGATTTTATGTTTATCTCGGAAGCCGAAATTCAGAGAATGGTACAAAAGCCGTTCAACAATTAAAAGC
The DNA here is from genome assembly GCF_035299325.1 of Lacibacter sp. Lineage (GTDB taxonomy): Bacteria > Bacteroidota > Bacteroidia > Chitinophagales > Chitinophagaceae > Lacibacter. The sequence goes on from NZ_DATGWT010000039.1 coordinate 427, forward strand.
CGAAAACCTGACAAATGTTGAAGTCATTGAAATTGACGTAACCGATAATAATTCAGTAAAAAAAGCCCGAATTGAAATTGGCAGAAAAACAAACTGTTTAGACGTTTTGATTAACAATGCAGGCATCAATGGTGGTGCACCCTATACCGCACTGGAAGCAGGCACAGAACAATTTTTAGCTGCATTTAACACCAATGTATTTGGCGTGGCAAGTGTTACACAGGCTTTTATTGATTTGTTACGCAAATCACCTGAGCCAAGAATTGTGAATGTAAGTACAAGCGTAGGTTCACTTACTCTTCAAAGCGATCCTGATTGGATGGGTTATAACTTTGCAAAATATGCGGTTTATGGTTCATCAAAAGCAGCTTTGAATATGTTTACCGTTCATTTGGCTTACGAACTACGGGACACCCCGTTCAAAATAAACGCAGTTTGTCCGGGTTATACAAAAACTGATTTTACAGGCTTTAACGGTGGTGAAGTTGAAGAAGCAGGAAAACGAATTGTAAAATATGCCTTGTTAGACAAAGATGGTGTAACAGGTAAATTTATAAGTGAAGAAACTAACCCGACAACAGGAGAGATTCCCTGGTAACAAAAACATTTTCTTCCCGGCAAGGTCTCCCGCAGAGTATGTTTTGTAGTACAGGTAACAACGAAATTATCTAAACGCAATCTCTATTGCGGGAGACATTGCTATGAAGAAAGAATAAAAGCGAAATCAGCTTTTTGTTGGTTTGATTACAGGATTTTCTTCTTTGTGAAAACGTGCGATGAGCATAGGTGTAAGTATGCATACAATTCCAACGATTTGCAATAGTGTGCTTCCTGGAAAGAAATTCATAGCGATTAAAAACAGCCCGCAAGTTGTTATTACAATTTTTGTGAGTTTGTGATTCCAATAAAACCCCATCACGGTATAAGCGATCCCAATGATACTAAACATGACGATGTTTAAAAGTTGATTCGTTGCGTCGCTGAAATTCAGCAACCAGTTTAAAATCTTTCCAGCCAATACAAGTAGTATCGAAATTTTAAAGACGGTAAGAAGTACGTTTTTCATTGTTATTCTTTTATAGTAAATAGTTTCGCAACTGCTCAAATTTAAATATTAAGCAGCTAAAACAAAATAGCTCTTATCGTTGTTCGATAAGTATCAGGATTTTTTCTGTTGCCCTCTGTGGCGCACTTGCGCCAGAAAGGGGACTTATTAAACTGAATTTTAATGACCTGTTCTTTTCTTCAAAAACAGGAACAGGGTTGTGATAGGGTTCGTGAAGAAAGAACCAAGCCATTGTTTGAAAATTATGTAAACGAGCTTAAAGTCTAAGACCTCTTCACCAACTCCGATACTCCCCTTCGCAGAAACGTCTCCTGCATGGGACGTTTCGTCATAAAGGATTGAACTGGTATTACGCCACGTCCTTTTCAGAAGACATGGCTATGAAAGAATGACACTATTCATAATACCCTTCAATCAATCCAAACTGACGTTCCGGTGCTTTGTTTTCTATTTCATGAAAAGCTATTGGCGTAAGTCCGGTAAAATCTTTATACTCTTTGGCGAGGTGCTGATAATCGTGGTAATTACATTCAACCGCAATACGAAGCCAGTCGAATTCCTGTCGTGCATTACGAAGACGAAATGCTTTATCGAAACGGATAATGCGTTCAAACAGTTTCGGATTTACACCGGTACGTTCTTTAAACTTTCGCTCCAGTTGTTTGCTGCTTAAACAGGCCTGCGCTGCAAGTTGCTCAAGCCTTGGTTTTTTTCCGTGTAATAATTGCAGAAATACATCATCAATAAGCAGACGTTGTTTTTTATGTGTGCGGATAAGTGAACGGATAAAATCAGTAACTGTTTCCAGCATGTTTGCATAGTCTGTTGCTGCAGCCAGTTGTTCATTTACAAAACGTATCTGCGATGAGAAATAAATTTCAGCATCTATATAACGGTTGCATAATTCATTTGCAGGAACTCCTGTTAAACGATACAAAGCACCCGGCTGAAAAACAACCTGCACAACTAAAAAGTTCCGGCCAATCATGCGATTGGTTACCTGCGAAAACTGTCCGTACAGAACAACAGGAAGATGTTTTACCTGCAGGCCGCTGCTCGGGTATTCAACTACTTCTGTATCGAAGGGGTAGAAGGCAAGACATTGCTCCGGTCTCGGAGGATATGCTTTAAACGGCAACGGTTGTTCTTTTTCAAATTGAAAATGAACGATCCGGAACAGTTGCACAAATTCCCGTACATCAGGTGCAGGTATAAAATCTTTTAGTAACAAATGAGTGTTGTTTTCCGGTTTAAGATACAACGCATTTATCAGAGTGTAAGCGGCGGACCAACAACTTTCATATCGTGTGCAGCATGGATCCGGTCCATTTCATCAGGTGATGGACGTTCTTTTAAGCTGTTCATCAAAACGAAAAACTCTTCCATTTTACCGGCAGGCTGCAGAAAATAGATCATGCGTCCTTTATCGGTTAACTGTATCCACGTATGTGGTATACCACGGGGAAGAAAGATGGTTTGTCCTGCTTTGAGTACATGTGTTTCTTTCCCCACTACAAAACGGTATTCTCCTTCCACCACAGTAAAAATTTCATCCTGTTTAAAATGGACATGTAACGTAGGGCCCACTTTTCCAAACCCGGTATAATCGAACACCGAGAGTTGCCCGTCTGTATCCTTCGATGAAATTTTGAGATCGTTGGGATGAACGCCGAGGAATTTAACGGTATCACCAAAGCGTGATTTGCCGGCATCAACAATAAACGGTTCTTTGGTAGAAGTAGTGCCTGCGGTTAGTTCGTTAGCAACGGCCATGGCAGGTAATGCAAGAAGTGTTTTGGTCAAAAAATCTTTTCGTAGCATGGTGATTGTTTTTAAACCCTAAAAATCAATCAACCGCCCAACAGATTAGTGGTAGGAAATAGACATTTTTTCGGCGAAGGAACAAGGTACAAGGTGCAAGGACAAGGCACAAGGAAGAAGGGGTGGAATCAATCAGCATTCAGTGCCCCGGTTTAGTCTTCACGAACCTTGGCAACGAGGTCTGTTTTAAATTCCGGTTTTTGTTTTTATCTTAAGTGCCCAAACTATCACAAGCACCTCATGTTTACATTACCCAACCGATCTGCATTGTTGCTTACCCTGCTTTTTGTGCTGTTACTCCAAGGATCTTCCTGCCGCAAAGCACCAGGCTCAACAAACAATAATCCACAAACACCTGCCACTACGCCTGATTTTACAACCACCATTCAATCGTCAGTATCGGGTTATGTAAAAGGTGAAGGGGGAGCTACCGGTCGTCTGTCAGGTGCATTGGTGCAGTATGGCGACAAGACAACGACTACTGATGAATATGGTTATTTTGAAATTAAGGATGCACGTGTAATACAATATGCTGCTCAGCTTATTGTATCAAAACCTGATTTTGAAACGGGGTATAAAACATTTCAGTTAACCGACAGTAAAGCAGTGTTTACACGAATAAATTTAAAGAGTTCAATGGGTGGCGTGTTTTCTGCCGCTGCGGGTACTACCATCAGTTTGAACGGTTTTGATGCTCAGGTAAAAATAGCACCGAATACGCTGGTTGTAGAATCGACCAATACGCTATATACTGGTTTTGTTAAAATGATTCTGAACTATAAAAAACCAAATGACGGCGGGTTTGCTGATTATATGCCTGGTGGTTTATTGGGGATCGATTCGAGCGGAAAACTGAAACTGCTTTCTATTCACAATTTCGGAAATATTGTATTGTATGGTTTGAACGGCGAAAGGCTAAAACTCGCCGATGGAAAAACTGCTGAACTGAAATTTTATCTGTGGGGAGTTACAGGAACTTCAATGCCTTCCGGTATACATCTCTGGCATTATGATGCGGCAAAAGGTTTTTGGCAGCAAAAAGGGATGGCAAGTGTAGCAGCAACAACAGAAGTAAAAACAGATATTCGTGAACTGGGGCATTTTGCAGTTGGCACAGCCAGTGAGTATGTAAGGGTGACCGGTCGCTTTACCGGTAAAACGGGTTTGCCGTTTGGATTTGCAGGGGTTCGTTTCATTCCACAAAACGTATCATTAATTAATATCGATCCGGTATGGCACTACAGTAATGAACAGGGTTATTTCACCGGTTATGTAAGAGCAGATGCACAGCATACAGTTCGGTTATCTGCTGATTGTGAATCGCCTCTCTACTCAAAAAATTTTACTACCGGGAGAACAGATGTACCATTGGGCGAAATGGTTTTGACAGATGAACGTGTTGTAACGGTAAAGGCTGCACTAAAAGCATGCGGTGGCGGTAAAGTAACAAATGGCTATGTGTATTCTTTAAACAATGATGTGCGTTATCAGGCAAACAGTGAAGGTGTGGTTGAGTTTTGTACTGTTGCCTGCGATTATGTTTACAGGAACGGATTGCAACTGATACCGGTTGAAATACCCACGGCACAAAAAGGCAATACGGCCTATGTAAAGTTATTGCCGGGTGCTAATGATGCAGGTAATCTCAGTGTGTGTGGAACAGATGCTACCATTCGCTTCAGTTGTAAACTTGTTGATGCTGCAGGTAACCCTTTGCCTGATCTTTTTGTTCGCATTGCTCCTGTTACTGATTTGCAGAATCCGGTCAGGCTAACAAGTATAGCCGGAGGATTGGTTAGTACAGCTATTTATACCAACAGAAGCTATCAACTATCGGTATTCGGTTCTCTTCAATGCAACACACCGGTGTTTACAACAAATTTTTCAACCGTTAACAGAGATACTTCTATTGGTAATCTTACCATAACAGGTTTGGCAATGGCTACTATTACAGGAACAGTAGTGGATTGTAACAACAACCCTGTGCCGAATGGCATTGTAATTATTTATAAAGATCAAAAAGGAATGCAGGCACCTGTAAACAGTGCAGGTGCTTTTAGCTATAATATTCCTTTGTGTAATAGCAGTGGAGCGGAAACGGTGTACATAACAGCAGTGAATGCATCTACATTGTTACCCGGTACTACTATTTCCACAACTGTGCAGGCGGGCACTAAACAGCTTACTGTAAACAGTTGTTCTAACCCGCCCGGTACAATGGAGTATTTTAATTATGTGATCGATGATCAACAATACCGCAGTTATTTACCGCCACAGGATACCATTAAATTTCATTTTCTTGATAATGGAGCACGTATAGGTGTAGAGGTACAAAACAAGATCACACTTGAAAGTAATGGGTTTTCTTTTCCATCTGCAGGTATTGCTGTCGGCAGCAGTCATTCGCTGGAAGATTTTTATTTGGCTGAAATAAATGCATATCCAACAGGGCCATCACTACTACATATTACAGAATACGGACCCGTTGGCGGTTATGTTGCCGGAATTGCTGAAGGAACACTGGAAGACGTAAACCTAAAACAATACAAATTCAGAATGAGCTTCCGGGTAAAGCGGACTTATTAAACTGAATTTTAATGACCTGTTCTTGTCTTCAAAAACAGGAACAGGGTTGTGATAGGGTTCGTGAAGAACGAACCAAGCCATTGTTTGAAAATTATGTAAACGAGCTTAAAGTCTAAAACCTCTTCACCAACTCCGATACTTCTTTTGCGATCTGCCATTCTTCATTGGTAGGCACGATCAAGATTTTTACTTTGCTTGCGGCAGTTTGTATTTCAACCGGTGCATCGGGATGATTCTTTTCTACGTTTAATTGTTCATCGAGTTCAATGCCTAAATTTTCTAAATGCTTACAGGCATAGCTGCGTGTGAGTACAGAGTTTTCACCAAGCCCTGCAGTAAAGATCAATGCATCCACACCATTGAGTGCGGCCATGTAGGCACCGATATATTTGCGGATGCGATAGCCATACAGCTCAAACGTGAGTTTGGCATTACTGTCTTCGCTATTATACTTCGTTGCAACATCACGTGCATCACTGCTGCCTGCAAGACCGAGCATTCCGCTTTCTTTATTCAGCACATTTTTTATTTTTTCCAAAGGCATATTCAATTGCTCGATCATATGGAAAATGACTGATGGATCAATATCGCCGCTTCGTGTGCCCATTACCAATCCACACAGTGGACCAAAGCCAAGACTTGTATCAACACTATGTCCATTCTCATCAATGGCCGCCATGCTGCTGCCATTGCCAAGATGAATGGTAATCGCTTTCAGTTTTTCATTCTTTAAAAACTTTTTTGCCTCATTGTACACATACTTATGACTGGTGCCATGAAAACCATACACCCGTATTTTATCTTCGGTATAAAATTTTTCAGGAATGGCATAACGGAATGCATGTTCGGGAAGTGTTTGATGAAAAGCTGTATCGAACACTGCCACCTGTACCGCTTTCGGAAAGAATTTTTCTGCAGCTTCCACACCAATTAAATTGGCAGGGTTGTGTAAAGGTGCCAACGGGATCAATGCACGGATGGTGTCTTTTACTTCTTCAGTGATCACCTGTGTATCCGAAAATTTTTCCCCGCCATGTACAATGCGATGCCCGACAGCTTTAATTGCCTCAGGTGATGGAATAACTGCATCCTCTTTATCGGTCAACAGTTGTGTAATTATTTCAAACGCTACATTATGATCGGGGAGATCCTGTTCAACAACTTTTTCACCTGTTGTTCCGTTTTTGGTGAATTGATGTTTTACCCTGCTGCCTGCAATACCAATCCGTTCTGCAAGTCCTTTGGCTAAAACGGTTTTATCATCTGTTTCTATCAGCTGGTATTTCATAGATGAACTACCGGCATTGATCACTAATATCTGCATAGCTTATTTGTTCGTTGATTGAATAGCTGTAATAACAACGGTGTTGTATATATCGTCAATGGTAGCACCACGGCTTAAGTCGTTGATCGGTTTATTCAAACCCTGTAACATCGGTCCAACTGCTAATGCACCTGTTTCACGTTGCACGGCTTTGTAGGTATTGTTACCTGTATTGAGATCGGGGAAGATGAGTACATTGGCTTGTCCTGCTACTTCCGATCCCGGCATTTTACTACGGCCCACAGCAGGATCCACAGCAGCATCGTATTGAATTGGTCCTTCCACCAGAATATCAGGACGACGTTGTTTTACAATAGCTGTTGCAGAACGCACTTTCTCTACTTCTTCACCGGTGCCGGATGTGCCCGATGAATAGGAGAGCATCGCCACTCTTGCTGTTTCAATACCAAATGTTGTGGCTGAATCGGCTGATGATATAGCGATCTCTGCCAACTGTTCTGCAGTTGGATTTGGAACAATTGCACAATCGCCATACAACACAACTCTGTCGGGCAGTAACATAAAGAAAACAGATGACACGGTATTAAAACCTTTTCTTGTTTTCACAAACTGCAAAGCCGGTTTAATGGTATGTGCTGTTGTATGTGCTGCACCCGAAACCATACCATCGGCATCGCCTTTGTATACCATCATTGTTCCGTAATACGATGGATCAGTCATGAGATCTGCAGCAGCAGTAATTTCCATACCTTTTGCCTTACGCAGTTCGTACAGGGTTGTATAATAATCTTCATACTTGTTACTCGTCATCGGGTCAACGATCTTGATCCGTTCATCATCCCAATACAAACCAAGATCTTTTACTCTCGCTTTTACTTCATCTGCTTTACCAAGTAATGTGAAGAAGCCAATTTTATCTTTCGCCAAACGAGATGCCGCTTTTAAAATCCGTTCATCTTCGCTTTCGGGTAATACAATATGTGTTTGTGCTTTTTTTGCTTTCGCCAGTAAATTATGCTGGAACATGATGGGCGTGATGGCTTCCGATTTTACAGAGTTGATCTTTTCACTCAGTGCATCGGTACCAACAGACGATTCAAAAATATCGATGGCCAGCCTGATCTTGTATTCGTTACCGGCATAGATCTTTGGTTGTATGTTGGCAATGCGTGATGCCGTTTCAAACGTGCCGGTGCTTACTGCTAAAACAGGCAATGTTTGCTGCGTTCCATCCATGAGATTTACCACCGAACGTTCGGGTAGAAAACCACCGGTAAGCACGAGGCCTGCAACACGTGGGTAATTGGGCGACATGTTCGCCAGCATAGTGCCAATCACAAGATCCGATCTGTCGCCAGGCATTACCGCTACACAATCAGGTGAAATACGGTTTAGATAATTCGCCAGCTGCATACCGCCAATAATTGAATTGCGTGCAATGGCATCCAGCTTATCACTGCCAAACAACACATGTGCTTTTAATTCATCGGCAATTTCTTTCATGGTAGGATGGCCTAACTCCTCACTATTGGGAATAAGCGCTACGATCAACTCTTTCGGCAGTCTTGCTTTCAGCGCTTTTTCTGCTACTGCAACATCTTTGGTGCAGCGGCTCACAAACACGCCTATGATCTTGATGTTTTTCGCCATGAACGAATGCAGCTGTAACTGCACATGTTCTACCAGTTCATCAACAGAATCAAAATTATCTTTGATCACCAGCAGCGCCGGCATACCAAGTGATGTTGCCAGTGATGCATTAAAGTCAACTTCAAATACAGAAGTCTCTTCATTAAAATCGCTCCCTTCCACCAACACAAAATCAAACCGTTCTTCCAGCTTCTTGTATTTTTCAATGATCTCATCATACACATAATTAATGCGGCCCTGGTTACGGAGCTCGTTCAATTCACTTCTTGAAAAAGCATAGGCTTCTTCATATTCCATGGGAATTTTAAAGTGGGAAAGAACGGCATCAATGTGATTATCCTTTGCTTCTTTGTCTTCAACCACAGGTTTAAAAAAAGCAACCCGTGGGGTGGTGCGCTGCAACATTTGCATAAGCCCCAGGCTGATGATGGATTTCCCGCTTTGGTTAGATGGTGTGATGATGTAAACCGACCGATTCATAAAGTAAAAATTAGTTGAATACAGGAACTAAACAGCCTTTTACCGGCAGTTTTATTTTGTTTGGCAAATTTATTGCCGCACGGCGGGCGATAAAATGGGATAGACCCTTTAGAAAACTGATTATTATCATGCTTCATCCGGCTGCAAAACATTAAGCAGACTTTTTGTTTCGGGTGAACAGGAATAACCGAGCGACAGATCGGCCGGTTTCGGGCTTTTTTAAAACGTTTTATTAGTGCTGAACCGTTCCAAACAAATCACCCTTATTCCACATGGGACGTTCAGTTGTTTGCGCAATGGAATAACTGATGAGAAAATTCAACTGCACATAGGTTTTCGCTGCTGTAAAATTGAAGATGCCATCTAATCCATCCGCACTTTGATGATAGTATTTCGCACGCCATTGTTTGATAAATGCATCCAGGTCAAAACCGGGGATATTTGTTTTATTGCCATACTTGATATGCAGGGCAGGAATTCCATTCATCACGAAACTGTATTGATCACTACGCACAAAACGGTTTTGTTCGGGCTCCGGATCTTTTTCTACATCCAGTTTTAAATACGAAGCTGCAAATTTTACATTGTTCATGATGCTCGAATGTTCAGCACCCAATGGAACAACGGAAAGCAACGGAGCGATCACGGTCGGCATATCCGTATTTACATCAGCAACGATCGATGCTTTTGGTACAGTAGGGTTTGCAGCAAAATAAGACGAGCCAACCAATCCCATTTCTTCAGCAGTAACCATTACGATCAATATTGAACGCTTTGGTTTTGCGCCCGATGTTTTATAGATACGTGCAATCTCAAGTAATGAAGCAACTCCTGATGCATTATCATGTGCACCATTATAAATCGAATCACCATTTACTGCACGACCAATACCCACATGATCGAGATGGGCAGAATGCACCACGTATTCATTCTTCAAAACTTTATCGCTGCCGGGAATTAAGCCCACCACATTATAACTTTCAAAATCGGTATGTGTTGTGCTGTACGATGCAGCTATACTGTACGGCAATGCAAAGGAAGATGCTTTGCCCTTTTTAATATCAGCCAACACCTGCTCCATGTTTTTGCCGGAGTGCATAAACAAACGACTGAGCAATGCTTTGCCGCCGCTGAGTGCAATATTCAGATTGCCGGTAAAACCACGGCCATAGGCTTCTGTTTTTGCAGGGTTCACTGCAACATTTGATTGGATGACTGCAGCGGCATTGCCAGATGGCCTTACTGCTAAGTTGATCAATACAGCTCCAACTGCACCTTTTGCAAAAGCTGTGTTCATTTTATTGCCTGCATTGGAGAAATGCGCTGTTAGTGTTGAAATCAATCCATCAGGCGCACCTGCAACCAGTACCACAATTTTCCCTTTTACATCAATACCTGCGTAATCAGAATACTGTCCGGGAATTTCTACACCATAACCTGCAAAAACTAATTCGCCTTCTCCTTTGGCATTCGTAAACATCGGGTGTGGTGCTGCGGTATAATCAACTGCAAACTGTAAGGAATCGATATTGCCTTGTTTGTCTTTCAATACTGCCACTGCCGATTTATTATTCAACACCGAACGACGCAATACTAACTTCTGCGTATAACCGCCGTTGTCGCCGCCGGGTGCAACACCCATTTTTTTATATTGCTCTACCACATAATCGACAGCCATCTGGTAACCTTCAGTGCCGGGTAAACGTCCTTTCAGTTTGTCATCGGCGAGGTAGGCAATATGCGAACGGATCGTATTGGTATCGATCCTGTTCATCGCCTGTTGAATCTTTTTGGAGATGTTTACCTGTTGTGCAGAACCATGCAAGGTTGCAATACTCAGCAATAGAAATACATACTTTTTCATGCAGACAAGATAGTGAAATTTAGTTTCGGGTCTTTTCACAGATGCAGAAGTTTTGTGTAACTTTCACTCAAGTCAATTAATTGCAAACAAAGTTTTACATACCGCATCCGTTGTTGCAGGAGTTTGTGCAGTGCATTATGCTGGTGCATGCAGAAATTGATCCTTCTGCCGGGCCGGTGTTATGTCCCTATCCGCCCACGCCACAAAATTCATTGTTCTTTTATATCAATGATCAGATCAAAGTACAACAGGAGGGAAGCGATCACTTTATTTTACAGCCACGCAGTGTCATTGTAGGTCCGCAACTCAACCGTGTTACCATTGATATCAACAAAGATCATAAGGCGGTGAGGGTTGGTTTTCATCCCGGCGGGTTGCATCGTTTGCTTGGTTTATCCATGGCCGAAATGATCGATGGCAGTTACGATGCAGCAGATGTATTTGGAAAAGAGATGAATGAGCTGAATGAAAAAATGCAGGAAGCAAACAATTTTGATGCGATTAAAGATGTGGTGGAAGCATTCCTGTTGAAAAAAGCAAAACGTTTAAAAGAGATCTTACCCTTTGACAAAGCAATGCTGGAACTGTTACGTGTTGAGGGCAATGTATCGATTGAAAACATTGCATCGATGGCTTGCTTAAGTTTGCGCCAGTTTGAACGGGTGAGTAAAGAACGTATTGGTTTGCCGCCGAAATTATTTTCCAGGATCGTTCGTTTTTCCAAAGCATACAGGCTGCGGGAAAATTTTCCTGACTGGAGCTGGACAAAGATCGCTTATGAATGTAATTATTTTGATCAGATGCATCTTATCCGTGACTTCAAGCAATTTGCAGGCGTGGCACCGGGCATCATTGAAAAAGAGTTGAACGGCAACCCTGTCCGTTTACAGGCCGATCTCCGTTTATAATGTCGTTTTCATACTATTTACTGCCTTAACGGTTGACGAGTTTTGTATCAAAATCAGTCACCATGCAAAAAACAATTCTTCTGTCGTTCGTATTCCTTGTTTCAATCATTCATCAGGCAACTGCACAAAAATTTGAAAAGCTCACAGCGTTGGAAACAAAAACCATCAAAGCCTATTACAGTGCAGGTCATCAACAACGGGCAGCAACCATCAGCAACAGGGTTGAAAAAGCAATTGCCTTTCATAACCAGTTAGTGGGGTTTAAGCCAACGGTTACCTTATTGGTGTTATCAGCTGCCGATTGGAGCAGCTATACCAATTTTCCCGTGTACGGTATGCCGCATTACAACGATCAGCAAACACTGATCGTGGCAGCGGAAGATAATGCCATGTGGAAAGGGTTTATTCCGCCAATGGATCAGTTACCAACCGACCTGCGTACACAAATTGAGACAGTTTACCGTAACAGTAACGGCAACATCAGTATGGAAGCATTTTTTGATCTGCTGGCTTTGCACGAACTCGGTCATGCTTTTCATATACAGGGCGGGCTTACCATGCAACGAAAATGGATGGGCGAGTTATTCTGCAATATTTTACTGCATACTTATATTGCCGAAAATGAACCGGAGCAATTACCTGCACTTACACTTTTCCCACGCATGGTCATCGACGGCGGTACAAAAGAATACAAATACACAAGTTTAAAAGATGTGCATGAACGTTATGAAGAAATAGGTCAGCAGCATGCAAAAAATTATGGCTGGTACCAATGCCGCTGGCATAAATCGGCAGGCGATATTTATGATGCCGGTGGAAAGGAATTGGTGCTGAAACTATGGAATGTATTCAAACAACAAAAAGCAACACTTACGGATGAGCAATTGATTTCGTTTCTTGAAACATCAGCACATAAAAGTATTGCTGATATGATCCGTAACTGGGATAGAGATACGATTGAGTAATTGAAGTTGTTCAGGCATTTGCAGCAAAGCAACTGCATAACCTGAATCAACAATAAGAATCAAAACGCAAACTGACCTGCATCATTTTCTTCAGGGTATGTTTTGTTTTAAATTAGGATGTAAATTGATGAGGTTATGGCAATACTTCTTTTCTTTATTGCCCATTGGTTTTTGTCTTTGTTTTCGCAAACATTTTTCTACCACCGTTATGCGTCGCATGCAGCCTTTACCATGAGCAGGGGATGGGAAAAATTCTTTTATATCTTTTCTTACCTTACACAAGGATCTTCTTACATGAGCCCGAGGGCTTATGCCATTATGCACCGGATGCATCATGCATATACTGATACAGAAAAAGATCCACATTCGCCAAAATACCAGAAGAACGTGATTGAAATGATGAAGCGTACCAACACGATTTACATGGGAGTTTACAACGGTACGTTTCCGGTAGATGAAAAGTTTATGAAAAATATTCCCGACTGGCCGGGTTTTGATAAGTGGGCTTTAACATGGACATCTTCCATCGTGTGGAGTCTTATTTATATCGGTTACTACATTTTATTTGCCACTGCCTGGTGGATGTGCCTGTTAATTCCCATTCATATTTTAATGGGGCCTGTACATGGCACTATTGTTAACTGGTTTGCACACAAATATGGTTATACCAATTTTAAAGTAGGCAATACCTCTAAAAATTTATTGCCCTTTGATTTTCTGATGCTGGGTGAATCGTATCACAACAACCATCACAAGTATCCTTCCAGCGTAGATTTTGGTGGAGTGCGTTGGCATGAGGTTGACCCTGTTTATCTTATCATAAGAATTATGGACTGGCTGCACATCATCAAAATAAAAAACCTTGCATTAAAACGGGTGGAAGCTGAGTTTTAATGATGAGTGATGAGTTGCTCATCCTTGACCAATCATCTTTGCGTCTCTACGACTCCGCACTCTCTGCGTGAAACTTTCTTCCCCGATCATATCCATCCATATATCTACCTACTCATCTCTGGCAAACTTGTTTTATATTCCCGTTCCAAAACAATAAGCATGCAGAAATACTTTTTGGTTGCTCTTCTTATCACAGCAACAACTATCAACGCTCAAACAAAACCCGACACAAGTAAATCCGATCTCAACAAACAACTCTCCGCTGTGAAATGGCGCAGCATTGGGCCTTTCCGTGGAGGACGATCCAACTGTGGTACCGGCGTGCCCGGCGATATCAATACCTATTACATGGGTACAACAGGTGGTGGACTGTGGAAAACGGATGATCTTGGTTTAAACTGGAGCAATATTTCTGATGGGTATTTTAAAACAGGAAGTGTGGGTGCGGTGGCAGTTCCAGAAAGCGATGCCAATGTGGTGTATGTTGGTATGGGCGAACATGCAGTGCGTGGTGTAATGACGCATCATGGTGATGGTGTCTACAAGAGTACAGATGCAGGTAAAACATGGAAACACATGGGCCTCGAAGCCACACAGCATATTGCACGCATAGTGGTGCATCCGAAAGATCCCAACACATTATTGGTTGCCGCACAAGGCGCATTGTATAGCAAAAGCAAAGAACGTGGTATTTATAAAAGCACCGACGGAGGTGCCACCTGGAAGAATGTATTGTTTGTAAATGAAAATACAGGTTGTAATGAATTAAGCATGGACATGAATAACCCACGCATCATCTATGCATCGATGTGGGAGCATGGTCGCAAACCCTGGCAGGTGATCAGTGGTGGCGCAGGAAGTGGTTTGTATAAAAGCGTTGATGGTGGAGATACATGGCAGAAGTTAACCAATGGATTGCCGACAGAAATGGGGAAGATGTCCATTGCCGTTAGTCGTTCCAATCCGGAAAAAGTTTATGCATTGATTGAAAGCGATAGTGAAAAAGAAGCAGGTGGTTTATTCGTAAGCAACAATGCAGGTGCCAGCTGGAGCCGCATTACAGATGATCATCGGTTGATACAACGTGCATGGTATTATATTGAATTGTTTATCGATCCAAATAACGATCAAACCATTTATGTATTAAGTGCACCGGCATTGCGTTCAAGAGATGGCGGTAAAACCTGGGAGAACCTCAGCGGTACACATGGCGATTATCATGATCTCTGGATCAATCCAAAAAATTCAAACAACATGATCATCAGTAACGATGGCGGTTGTGCAGTATCGGTGAATTTTGCAAAAACATGGAGTCCGCAAAACCAAATGCCTACGGCACAGTTCTATCGTATCAATGTCGATAATCAATTCCCATATCGCATTTATGCAGGTCAGCAGGATAATACATCGGTATCGATTCCGCATCGAACTTTTGGTGGCAGCTCTATTACTGCCAGCGATTGGGAAGCATCAGCAGGTGGCGAAAGCGCCTTTCTTGCGTTTGACCCTAACGATCCCCGTTATGTATTGGGAGGAAGTTACCAGGGCACGATTGAAGTGCTCGATACAAAAGCAAAAGCAAGCACCAACATTATGCCTGCGCCCATTCAATATCTCGGTAAGGATGCAAAAGACATTAAATATCGTTACAACTGGAATGCACCCATCATCTGGAGCAAGCATGAAGCAAATACTTATTATCATGGTTCGCAATTATTATTGAAGACAACCGATATGGGTCGTACATGGAAAGAAGTATCACCCGATCTTACACGCAACGAAAAAGAAAAACAAGGCAAAGGCGGTGTGCCATATACTAATGAAGCAGTGGGAGCGGAGAACTATGGAACGTTGGCGTATGTGATAGAATCGCCGCATGAAAAAGGGGTACTCTATACCGGTAGTGATGATGGCTATGTGTACATCACAAAAGATGGTTGTGCCACATGGACAAACATTACACCCGCAGGTTTGCAGGAATGTTTGATCAATGCCATTGAAGTATCGCCACACGATAAAGCAACTGCATACATTGCAACCACACGATATAAATTTAATGATCATGCACCCGCTATTTACAAGACAACCGACTATGGTAAAACATGGACCAAGCTGGTAAACGGCATACCCAACAATGCATTTACACGTGTAGTGCGTGAAGATGATGTGCGTAAAGATCTCTTGTATGCAGGAACAGAGTTAGGTGTATTTATTTCGTTTGATGGTGGTAAACAATGGCAACCGTTTCAATTGAATTTACCGGTTACACCAATTACTGATCTGCGTGTACACAAAGGCGATCTCATTGCAGCAACATCGGGCCGCAGTTTTTGGGTACTCGATGATCTGCATGTACTACGTCAATATAAAAAAGAACAAACTGGGTTACAGTTATATCAACCCGAAGAGGCATATATCGCCAATGGTTTCAGTGCAATGAATACGGCTAGTCCAACCGGTACGGCACGTGGTGTGGGTGTTAATCCTGCTAATGGCGTAGTGCTGTATTACAACTTACCTGAGTTGAGAGCAACAGATACTGTAACAATGACCATCACTGATGCAAAAGGAAAACTCATTCGCAGCTTTAGTTCAGTAGCAGAAAACGCTCCATACTATGATGGCGCACCATCACCCAACCCCACACTCAGCAAACAAAAAGGATTGAATCGTTTTGTGTGGGATATGCGTCATGCAACCATGCCCGGCATACCAAATGTATATATCGAAAGCAGTTATGCCGGACATAAAGCGATCCCCGGTACTTACAACGTTACTATCAAAGCAGGTACACAGCAAACAACTGCTACGGCTGTTATTGCTGCCAATCCCTTGTATCCAACAACGCCTGCTGAATACAGTGCATACGATGCGTTGATGAGTACCATGGAAGCCGATGTAACGGCCATGCATAACCTTATCAATAAACTTAATGGTAAACGTTTACAGTTGAATGATCTCATTAAGAACTTAACCGATGCGAAATTTGCAGCGCTGAAAAAAGAAGCTGATTCTTTAAGTAACGACATGAAAGAATGGGATGAAGACATGGTGCAGCGTAAAAGCAAAGCCTATGATGATGTAGAAAATTTCCCCAACAAGTTTACCGCCAACTATCTCTTTCTCATTAACCAAACAGAAAGTGATATCCCCCGTGTAAACCAACCAAGCCTTGATCTGAAAAAAGAATACGATTTACAATGGGTAGCGTTGAAACAAAGAGCTGATGCATTGGCAGTGCGGTTGAATGCATTGAATAGAAAGTTGGGCGAGGCAGGAGTGGGGGCGATTTGGAAGTAGTGTTGATGAGCCTTTCGCTCTGGTTAGAGTCTTCAGGAACAGGAAAAAGTCGTGGACATTATCATGGAGACTCGGACCAAGGCTAAGCGTTTGTTATTTATTAGCAAAGTAGGCATAATCTAATTTTTAGATGGATAAAGTATTTCAATCATATCTTTATCTTGTATTTAATATTAATTATTCTATATTGAACATAAGTTTCTCAATTTTAAGAAATGGATAACGAAGTACAAATTATTTCAACGTATGATAACAATAAGGTTCAGTTGGTTTTTAACGAAACCTTTTTGTGCTTAGATACTAAATCATCTTCTATTATAGATGTAACTCTCGGGAAAAAGATATTAAATTGGAAGTTTAGAATAGTTTTCAGTGAAGAGGAAAAAGAAGTGAAGTATTCGACTTTGTGGCAGTATAATATTGATGAAGTTCATATAAAACTTACTTTATATAATTGGATTTCAGATAGTCCAATTGAATTAAAAAAGGCGCAAAGAATAAAATCAAAAGATGGGGATACTTTTTATTTTAAAATTAGGACAGAACTGAAACCTGGTCTTGATGCTAAGCCAATTCACTTATCAGTATGGAAAGCAATATAATCAATAGTACAGTTCAGGTGCCTTCTCAGACTGATTCCTCATCGACAGTTGGAGGAGAGTCGTCAGAACAACGAATATCCGAATTGTCTGCTGCATTGGACGTGGTAAAAATAAAATTTCAAAAGTATGGGGAAAAGTTAGATACACAGGCCTTTAAATGGATGATAGTATGTTTAATTCTTATTTTTGCAAGTGCTGCGTTAGGCTATTGTTTACTTCGTGAAAAATTTCAGGAAAATTGGACTTGGCAGATTGTTTATATTTCAATTATAAGAGTAACGATTATAGGTGCAATTTTTTCTTTAGCTTCTTACTGTTTCAAAATTTATCGGTCTTATATTCATCTAAAGGAGTATAATCAACATTGTGTTACAGTCATTGAGTCAATGGCAAACATAGTTGGAGCGGCAAAAGACGTAAATCAAAGAAATTTAATTTATTCAAAACTAATTGATATTATTATACATTTCGGTGATACTGGACTTTTATCAAAAGAATCCGATTTTAAATCAATAAGTAACATAAGCTTAGATATGATTCAAAAAATTGCATCTACTAAATCTTAATTACTTATAACTTTCTAGTACAAGTGTCCTTTATGTTCTTTTGTATTTGTGGTTATTCTTCAGATTTAGAAATAATGTAATTGATAAATTAATCGTGTAAATTTCTCCTATCTTTTTTCATTTTTTTAAAAATCTATGAAATTATCAATAAATCAAATTACTGAGATTCAGATTATGATCGAATACGTTCTTCATGAGCTATACGAGGCGGATTGGAGGTTAATTAAAAACAGAACTAATGAAAGAGCCATTGTTTTTACGTTCGGAAAATATTTTTATGAACTGATGAAATTATCATCTTTCAAAGGGTATGATTTAGACTGTGAATATAATAGGAATTTAGGTGGTAGTAAACGAACACAAAATTTTCCTAATGGAGTAATCCCAGATTTACTTATACATAAGCGAGAGTCTAACGTGCATAATGTTCTTGTTCTTGAGTTTAAAGGATATTGGAATACAATTAGTAGATTGGGTGATGTTGAGAAAATCAATGATTTTGTTAATCAAAATAGTGTTGACAACTATAAGTATGGGTTGGGTGCATTGATTGAAATAAATAGAGTCAATCCTAAAGTTGAATATTTTATTGATTATACACCCATATAACCCACTGGCGCATTCTATGATCATAATCAAATAAAACCGCAACAATTTTAGGCTGCAGCTTTAAATTTATTTAGATCAACAAAAGGGTTATTTCTATCTATTACTGCAAAGGCTCTGCTAACGATTTTGCATCTAATAGCATT
>NZ_DATGWT010000040.1:0-275732 GCF_035299325.1 Lacibacter sp.
CAAATGAAAACAGCCATCCGTGATTTTGGTGCAAAGATCATTGGAGCAGATGTGGCATTATTTTATTACTCCGGACATGGTATGCAGGTAGATAATTTTAATTATATCATCCCTGTCGATTTCAGGTTGCAGACAAAAGCAGATATCAAAGAAGATTGTCCGAATATTAACTGGGTATTGAACAGGATGGAAAATGCAGCAACAAAATTGAACATTGTTATTCTTGATGCCTGCCGCAACAATCCATTTGATCGTGGTTCGTTTGGTGAAGATGATGCAAATGAAGGATTAGCTTCTATTACACCTCCTGATAATACCGTTATTTCTTTTGCAACAGATCCCGGCTCCGTAGCAAGTGATGGTGTTGCCGGCACCAATGGATTGTACACCGGTTCGTTGATCAAATACATTGCATCACCCAACATGCAACTGGAGAATGTGTTTAAATTAACCGGTCGTGAAGTGAGAGAAAAATCAAGTGGTAAACAAAAACCCTGGCTGAATACAAACTTCTACGACATTTTCTATTTTAAAATGCAGTAACTTTTTCGAAAGAATGTTTTCATGAGTGAGACAATACTCGATGCAGATTACTGGAGTAACCGTTATCAACAACAGCAAACAGGTTGGGATATTGGCTATGGCTCCACTCCTCTTGTTGAATACCTGCAATCACTAAAAGATAAAAGCATTTCTATCCTCATCCCAGGGTGTGGGAATGCGTATGAGGCTCAGTGGTTATTGCAACATGGTTTTACCAATGTAACTGTGTTGGATATTTCACCTGTTCTTACTGCTGCATTAGAAGAAAGATTTAAAGGACAGCCCATCAAGATTGTCACAGGTGACTTTTTTGAACACGAAGGACAGTATGATCTTATTCTTGAGCAAACCTTCTTCTGCGCACTCGATCCTTCATTCCGCAACAGGTATGTAGAACATATGCATCAACTGTTGAAACCCGGTGGCGTACTGGTTGGTGTTTTATTCAACAAAGAATTTGAAGGTGGACCTCCTTTTGGTGGCAGCAAAGAAGAATACGAACAGCTCTTCAGCAAACGTTTACACATAAAAAAAATGGAGCTGTGTTACAACTCCATTCCGCCACGTAAAGGCTCTGAATTATTTTTTAGTGCTGATGGTAATGTTTAACCTCACCTCTTCCCATTTCACGTAAGTAAGCCACGTGCGATGCAATAGCCATACGCATCTTGGGATATTCTATGTACTCCACATTAAATTCCTGGCAGGTTTGTTTAATGATGCGGCTGATAGCCGGATAATGTACATGCGAAATTTTTGGAAACAGGTGATGCTCAACCTGGAAATTCAATCCACCCACCAGCATAGAGATCAATTTATTTCTTGTAGCAAAATTTGCGGTGGTTTTCAACTGGTGAATAGCCCACTCATCCTGCAAACGACCATCTTCTTCACTTGGCATTGGGAAATGTGTATGCTCAACAGTATGTGCCAACTGAAACACAATACTGATCACCACACCTGCAAACAAAGTAGTTACAAGGAAACCAACCAACCAGGGAACAAACCCAGCAAAATAAATTGGTATACCAACAAAAATGATCAGGTGAACTAATTTGAACGACCAGAATACAACATGATCTTTCACTTCCATTTTCTTCAATGGCATGTTACCGATCTTTTTGCTGAAATATTTTTGGTAGTCCATTACAAATATCCAAAGGATGTAAAGCAACGCATATAAGAACCAGAAATAGTAATGCTGGTATTTATGCAGTTTGTATTTTTTCTGTGTGCTGCTCATACGCAACCACGGCTGAATATCGATATCATCATCAACCCCATCAATATTGGTATAAGCATGATGAATAATGTTGTGTTTGAAATTCCACATAAAGCTGCTGCCACCTAACATATTCAATGAAAAAGCAGCCATCATATTTACAACCTTGTTCGTGCTGAAACTTCCGTGTGCTCCATCGTGCATTACATTAAAACCAATTGCTGCGATCAATCCACCTAAAACAATTGATTCAGCTACACCAAGCCACCAAACCGGTGTAAAGAAAACAAGGTGAACATAAACAGCGATCAACGCAACACCAAAACCGATTGCTTTGAAATAGAGGCTGAAATTTCCTGTTGGCTTTTTTCGTTGTTCTTCGAAGTAAGAATTTACCCTTCTCTTTAGTTCTGTGTGGAAGGATTGTGCCTTAACGGCAAATTTAGGAGTGCTCATTGTACAAAAAAATAATTGCACGAAGGTAACGATTCTCGTCCTTTTAACCTCTAAACTGTTGAAGAATGACATAGGATTAACAGTAACATCTACAAACAAGCATTAGGTGCTCACCTGAATTAATGCATCGAACGTGTTGATACCTATGCGTTTCTCTGTAATAAACCCTTCGCCGTACTCAACACCAATACGTTTACCAAACATCTTATGTCGGCTGATGATTGTTTCAAAATAAGCCGGCGTGGATATATAGGTCTGTGGTTCATCAGCACCGGGATTAGGATTGTGAAACTGTGTACCGTATGCTTTGATGCTTTCAACTTTACGATCAAATACCGAACTGATGTCGAAAATAAAATCAGGTTCTGCATAACGATCCTGGATATAATGAAACACATACTTTGGTCGCCATGCCTGTTGTGCTTCACCATTAAAACTTGTTTCTATTTTGCGAAGACCGGATAAAAAACTTGCATCAGACACCAGTTTTGATGAACGGCCATGATCAGGATGACGATCGACCAATGCATTGCAAATAACAATTTCCGGTTGATACTGACGGATCTTTTGAATGATCTGCAGTTGATGGGCTTCATCATTTTGGAAAAAACCATCACGCATGCCCAGGTTTTCTCTTACATGTACACCCATGATCTTTGCTGCAATTGCCGCTTCTTCTTTTCTTGTTTCTGCTGTACCTCTGGTACCAAGCTCACCACGTGTAAGATCGATCACGCCAACTTTTTTACCGTTGTTAATTTCTACCATCAATGTTCCTGCACAACTTAATTCAACATCATCGGGGTGAACACCAAATGCGAGTATATCTAATTTCATCTAATAAAATTTTGGACTGTGAAAGTAGGAAATATGGCGACAAGTACATGAAGATGAAATGCAGTTAACAATCTGTTATGTGGATAACATAATGTCTATCTGCCTGCTGAAGTTTTAGCAGTTGTTGTAGTATATCCCGGCGCACCATAATACATCCTGTCAATTTCCAGCACAATATCTTCGATCTGTTTATCAAATTTATCATCGGTTGGATTCCAGCCCTGTTTTAAACTGGTGCCGGCAAAGAACATCAGTGTCTGGTAAAAACCTGCTGTAAAACCGCCTTTCATTTCATGTACAATTTCGTAACAGTTATTACCTGTCTGGCGGTTGATCAGTTTCATTAACACCTTGCCCTGGTAAATAGATAGATCGGTCACCTTATCGGTAAAGCTTGAACGCAATTCTTTTTCTCTCGACTTGATGTATTTCTTCCGGTCGGATTTTACTTTAATGTTTTCAAGATGCTTATTTACATCATTCATCACCACACCTGCTGAGCGTGCATAAGGATAGGTGAGATAAACAGCATTTCTTAATCTTGTCCAGTTGGCCCAATACTTTGCGGCTTCTTTAGGATTACCACCCCATACAAACACTTCACTTATTTCCCTGCCACCAATGATCTCGCCATTGATGACCATGGCCTTTACATAAATGGTATCATTTACGCCATATTCTGTTTTAATAATTTGTTTGGGAGAAGTTGAATCGGGATGCGGTGGTAATACTTCCTGCGCAAAAAGAGAGCCGCTGCTCAGGAGGAAGCATAAAAAGAGTACAGATAGATATGATATTCGCTTGCGGCTATTCATCGACCATGTAAATTAAGGAATCTCTCCTGTTTATACAACAGACAGGAAGAATGTAACCGATGCTGCCTTGTGAAGATTTTCTTAAAAAGGCTGATGGCTTTTCGCTTCTGGCTAAAAGCGAAAACGCTCATCTGTTTGTTACCGCACTATTATTCTCCACGGGAACACAGAAATCACAAAAGAAATCCGTTTTAACCCGTCTTATCTGCGTCATCAGTGACTCTATCAAACAGATTTCAGTTCAGCCTTCCTGTTTTTCTGAATATGGTTCCAGCTTGCCAGCAAAAAGCCAAAGGTCATCAACAAAATACCAAACCACAGCACATTAATGGCCGGGAACTGGTAAGCTTTGAGCGTTACATATTGCAATACAGAGTTACTTTCTTTCACCCCAAGTTTAATACCATCAGCTTCAGCTCCACTAAATGCCAATACGAGACTTTGCGAAATAACTGTATCAGCCACAGGCATAATATTGTTGCCACGCAGGATCAATAATGGTTCAGCACTGTAACGGCTGCTGTCTTTTGCATAAACCGTGATTGATGCCGCAAAAACTGAATCAGTTGGTTCGTAAGGAATATGCTTGCGTTTAATATCACGACCAACATTATCCAATACTAAAAATCCTTGTGAATAAAAGACAGTATCGCCTGGTTTGATCTTATGTTCTTTAAACGAAGACGTGTCTTTATTTTTATCGGGGTTGGGCAATGAGGTGATATAGGTAAACACATCTTTATGTAGATAGTGTTTGCTGTCAGGATTTGCCATGATGCCTTCGTTGCCTTTAAAGTTCACGAATGCATCAGGATATAAAGTAAAGCCTTCGTCTTTATTCTTATACTTGAAATGAATTTTGAAATATTGTTTGGGATCGGATGGATGCGTTGAATCGCCGAGATAAGTCACCATGTACTTACCCATATCTGTTGCAATACCTTTTACCAGCGTTAAGTTCTCAGCAGGGTTTTCTTTACTCTCTTCGCCGAAATTCACCATAATACCACTGGTATTCCAGCTGATCACTTCTTTCTTTGATGAAGAGATAAGTATTCCCAGCAAGGTCAACCCAAATCCAACGTGTGCAATAGATGCACCGGCTTTGATCATCTTCCCTTTAATGCCGGTAAAGATGTACATACCATTGGCAATAACGCCAAACACAGCAGCGAAAATGCTGAAATGGATTACCGTGAGATAACCGATGCCGTATTTGTTATAATTAATATCACCAAAAATGCTGATGCTTAACGAAGCGATCAATGCAATTAAAGCAGGGAGCCAGATCGATTTGATAAATGCAGATCCTGCCGTTTGCTTGTATTTTAAATATTGGCCGATGGCAGTAAGGATCGCAATGACGAATGAGAACAGGATGAGCACTTTGTTATAGGAGTACTCAATATCCTGCGCAGGCGCATACTTGGTGCCGAATATCTTATTGAATACAGGTAAAGATGTTTTACCGATGATAAAGAGCGCTGAGATAAAGAACAACAACGAACCAACAAACAACCAGAACTCTCTTGAGCTGAACGCTTCCTCTTTATAAACTGTTGGAATTTGTTTGTAACGAACTGCAAACAATGACAACGATGGAATCACAAAGATCAACAGGAATATCAGCAGTTGCGTATTCATACCAAGATCAGTAAAGGCATGTACACTTGTATCGCCTAAAATTCCGCTACGGGTTAAGAAGGTGGAATAGATGATGAACAGGAACTGCAGTATAAAAAATAAGAAGGTAGCTCGTAAAGAATGACCGGTGTGTTTATAAGCGATCAACGTATGGATACCACAAATGGCGATTAACCAAGGCACCAGCGATGCATTTTCTACAGGATCCCAGGCCCAGTAGCCACCAAAGGTTAAACTTTCGTAAGCCCATGCAGCTCCCATCATAATACCCAGCCCAAGAATACCTGCACTAAAGATGGCCCATGGACGGGCGGGCAGCACCCAGCCGCCAAAATCTTTTTTCCAAAGCCCGGCAACTGCAAATGCAAACGGTACAATCGTGCTGGCAAAACCGAGGAAGAGAACCGGAGGGTGAATCGTCATCCAATAGTTCTGTAACAAAGGATTCAATCCATTTCCATCACGGATAAAGCTCAGGTAATCGCTGCGTAAATGACCTTCTGAATCAAACCCGATCGGGAATTGTTCAGGGCTTAACATGCCTTGGTCACGCATCAACACAAAGGGATTACTACCTAGTTTAAAATCGAAGAAGTAAATACCTATCACCATGGTTGCCAATGCAAACTGCATAAAGCTAATGGTAACCATTACCGGCGCTTCCCATTTCTTTTCACGCAACATGATAATGCCACCTAACACACAATGCCAGAAACTCCAGAGCAGGAAGCTACCCTCCTGTCCTTCCCAGAAACAGGCAAGAATGTATTGCATGGGTAACTGATAGTTGCTATGCTGCCATGCATATTTGTATTCGAACCGATGATTAGATATAATAAAATAGAGAACTGCAAAAATGCCGATAATGGCGATGATCTCTGCAAGAAACGACACACGGGCAATCCGTTTCCAGCTCTGTTGTTCAGATGGTATTTGTGATTGTGTTGCTTTGAAGTAAGCAACGGTTGCCAATAATGAGGCGACAAATGAAAGAATAGCTAAAAAATTTCCGATCTGTCCGGGCAATAACTGTTCACCTATAAATGGCATGGTTCGGTAATTGGTTCAAAAAAACTATTTCGCAACGTGGAGTTATCTCAATTTTATCACTTAGCAACAGTACTGATCTTCGCTTTTTCGTCTTTGTACTTGCTGGGGCATTTAATAAGAATATCATCACATAAAAAAGCGCTGTCTGTCATCTTTCCTTTCAGCACCATACGTTCGCTACGTTCCATATCTGTTGGCGGTTTGCCCTTCATGTAAACAACTTTGGTAGATCCGCCCAAAGAATCAACCACATGAAAAGCAAGATAATTCGGATTTTTAAGTGCATCGTACTCGATCTCTTTGCCATTGGCTGTGTCAAGCTTGGCAATGAGGTGTAAGAACTTACCGGGCTTGGCCTTTGCAGAATCAATGGTATCGTAAGTTGAAAGGTCGCCCATGCTGCTGATAAGTATGCCTATAGCTACAGCAATCACGATTAAAATAAGGATATGTGAGGTCTTCATTCGATGCTTTTTTATTGCAGCCGCAAAGTTAGACCAAAAACAAGTCGCTTTTTGTGATGATAAGCATAAAACACAGATAATTGGATAGATGGCATAAATCCTTGCAGCAACTGTTGAGACAGTTGAGTCAACTGCAACTATTTTTTCGATTCCATTCCACAACAATCAGTTTAATACCCTTCCTTCACAACTTTCTTTTTTGTGCAAAACTTTCCATGCAACTCTTTCCTGTTGTTATAATGTCTATTACCTTTGCGAAGTTTTTCCAAATTGTAACCACATGGCCGATCTATCGGGGTTTGACCCCAACAGCGCAGGTAATCCCAATAATAATATTTTCGGGCTCCCATTTTCAGAAGAAGATGCAGATTTGATCATACTGCCTGTTCCCTGGGAAGTAACCGTAAGTTACAAAGCAGGCACAGCCCGTGCTCCGGAACATATTTTCCGTGCAAGTTTGCAAGTTGACCTGCTCGACAATGATACCAATGATGCATGGCGACGTGGAATTTACATGCGTGATGTTGACAGGGCCATTCTCCTTAAAAGCGATTATCTCCGTAAAGAAGCGGAACTATATATCAATTATATCTCACAAGGTGAAAATGTGAACGATAACAAGTTCATGTGCAAAACACTCAAGGAAGTAAACGCCGGTAGTGTGTTTCTGAATAACTGGGTGTATGAGCAAACAAAAGCTTTGCTTGATAAAGGGAAACTGGTTGCGTTGCTTGGCGGCGACCACAGCACTCCCCTCGGTTACTATAAAGCCATTGCTGAAAAGTATGGCGATTTTGGTATTCTGCAGATCGATGCGCATTTTGACCTGCGTGAATCATATGAGGGCTTTGTTTACTCCCATGCTTCCATTATGTACAATGCATTGAAAGAAATTCCCCAGATCAAGAAATTAGTACAGGTGGGCGTTCGTGATTTCGGCGACAATGAATGGAAGATCGTTTGCGAAAGCAACGCCCGCATTGTTCCTTATTTCGACAGGGACTTAAAAGAGCGTATGTATGAAGGACAAACCTGGAAACAGGTGGTTGATGAAATTATTGAACACCTGCCAGCCAATGTATATATAAGCTTTGATGCTGATGGACTTGATCCCAAACTTTGCCCACATACCGGCACTCCGGTAATGGGTGGCCTCGAAACAGAACAGGCTTTCTATTTATTCCGCAAGATCATTACCAGTGGTCGTAAACTTATCGGTTTTGATTTGAATGAAGTGGGTGTAAGCTCAAATGAATGGGATGAGAATGTTGGAGCCCGTGTGCTGTACAAACTCAGCAATATGCTGCTGGCATGTAATCCTAATTAAGCTGATTATAACAAATCAATAAGAGGTTCATTTTTCATGAGCCTCTTTTTTATGCTAACATGTGTAAGGAGAAAATCAGAACCTTATTGGGTATCCACTTAAAAAAAGAAAGCCAACCCTGAAAAGAGTCGGCCGTTGCTAACCTATGAAAAACACCTACGTGCAATATAGAATAAAAAACAATTCACCGTGTGGTTGAAAAAGACATTTTAAATTATGTCAGAAAAAAAATGACAAAACCGTAGCGGTTAAGGAAGTCAATAACTAAAACGAAAGAATGAAAAGACCATGTGAGAGATGTATGGGCAAAAAAATAGGCCGTCCCTGAAAAGAGTCGGCCGTTGCTAACCTATGAAAAACACCTATGACACAAAAGAACAGCAAAATCTGATACCATTTTGTAGTATAAAATATGATATTGGTAATATTTTCCAGTTTTTCACATCCTCGATACAGAATTGTGCAAAACCTAAAAGCCTGTAGTATTTCTTGCTTGGTCAGAAACAACTGCGTATGGTATGAGTTGTCACAAGAAGCAAAGTAGCTGAGCTTTATCTCTCGTGTTGCTTTCGCTACTACCCAGTAAACTATAGAAGATTCAGATATGGCTATCGAAGAACCCTTCAACTTCGGTTGATGATTACTGTTTGAAGGGTAACACACCTGCGTCATAGCAGCATATTTTCATTATGCTGTATCTTTAACTTGCCATGAACACATATCGTATTCCCATTTTCTTTGAACCATTTGAAAAACAAAAAAAAGCAGCCCGTCTTTTACATTTACTGGCTGGTTTCCTGATGATTGCCAATGCATGGGGCGAATTCAAAACCCCTACTCCGGGTTTGTTTTTTGTTGTGATACAAATTGCAGCGGCGTTGCTCATTATTCTGTATGCGTTTGTTGGAAAAAAATGGATAGCTGATCAATCAAGAAGTAATGGCATTTTTCGTTTAATTGGTGCTGCCGTTCTCTTTTATGCGGCCTGGCATTTCCTGCAGTTGAACGAAGGTATGAGAGCTGTTCTGCAGTTCTTTGCCGGTGGCGGTCTGTTGTTCCTCTTCTTTACCGAGCGAAAGATCTTTTCAACCTGCCATGTAATTATTGATGAAAAAGGGGTGCACACACCTGATAATCTCAAACAACGATTGATCGAGTGGAAGAATATCGATAACATGATCGTAAAGAATGATTTTGTATCTATCAACACTGTTCAGAACCAATTTATACAATATGAAACCGGTGCCGTGCTCAGCGAACTACAAATGGACGAGATGAATGCGTTTTGCAGAGAAAGGTTTACAAAAAGCAAGAACCCTTGAAACGTAGTTGCATTTTATCTATAACCAACTTACAGGTATTTTAAAATATCTTTGCTTTGTTGAAAAAAGCGATCTGCATATTATTTCTCGGAGCTTATCTCATATCCTCAACAGAACTACGGCAGCTGTTGAAGTTTCCTTTGCTCATTCAACACTACACCGAACATAAAGAACAAAACAAGAACCTCGGCCTGCTTCAGTTCCTCGCCATGCATTATAATGATGAGGATATTATTGATCTCGATTACAGTAAGGATCAGCAATTGCCATTCAAATCACAAGGCGGATATACCGGTGCTGTATTGAGTGTATTTGAACCTACTCCTTTTTATTTATTGATACCTAAAGTTGAGATCGCTTTGCCTGTAGCACATGCTATCAGCAACGAAAGTTTTATCAGCTCAACATTTCGATCTTCTATCTGGCAACCGCCCAAAGCCTGTTAAGCAATATCAATTTTTTTTCAGTAAGCTTTTCTTTCATTGAAAGGAAGTTATTGCTGTATTACTTATGATCTAAACAAAACAGGTAATGCTGAATGCCATTATACGGTTTTCCGTAAAAAACAAACTTATTATCGGGTTACTCATCATTGGTCTTATTGGTTATGGCAGTTATGAAATTACAAGACTGCCCATTGATGCTGTTCCGGATATTACCGATAACCAGGTGCAGGTAATTACTGTTGCGCCTTCGTATGGAGCAACAGATATTGAACGGCTCATCACTTTTCCTATTGAGCAGGTAAACAATAATATTCCCGGCTTAGTGGAGATCAGGAGTTTCTCCCGTTTTGGTTTATCACTTGTAACAATTGTGTTTGATGATAAAACCGATGTGTATTGGGCACGCCAACAGGTAGCCGAACGTTTGCAAAAAGTAAAAGATATTATTCCGAAAGAGATCGGCACACCTGAACTTGCGCCGGTAACAACGGGACTTGGTGAGATCTATCAATACGTTGTTCGTCCTGAAAAAGGTTACGAGAATAAATACGATGCAACGGAATTACGCACAATCCAGGATTGGATCGTTCGTCGTCAGTTGTTAGGTGTGCAGGGTGTTGCTGAAGTAAGCAGCTTTGGCGGAAAATTAAAACAGTACAGCATTGAAATTGATCCGGCAAAACTATTCTCGTATGGTATCACTATCAGTGATGTATTTACTGCACTCGAAAAAAATAACCAGAACACCGGTGGCGCTTATATTGAAAAAGGTGCAACGGTGCTGTATATACGAAGTGAAGGTCTTGCCGGAAGCCAGGAGGATATAGGTAACATCTCCATCAAACGCACAAACAGCGGTGCCCCTTTATTTATCCGTGATGTTGCAGAAGTGAAAATTGGCCATGCCACACGTTATGGTGCCATGACCTTTAATGATGAAGGCGAAGTGGCGGGTGCAGTTGTAATGATGTTGAAAGGTGCCAACAGCAGCGAGGTGATCAGGAATGTAAAAGACCGTATTGAACAAATACAAAAAACATTGCCCGAAGGTGTTAAGATTGAAGCATTTCTCGACCGCACAAAAATGGTAGGCCATGCAATAGGTACTGTGAAAACTAATTTGCTGGAAGGTGCATTGATTGTTGTATTTGTACTTGTGTTGTTTCTTGGAAATTTCAGAGCAGGTATTTTAGTAGCATCAGTTATTCCACTAGCGATGTTGTTTGCCATTATCATGATGAATATGTTTGGCGTGAGTGGTAACCTGATGAGTTTGGGGGCGCTTGATTTTGGATTGATTGTAGATGGCGCCGTGATCATTGTTGAAGCGGTGATGCATCAACTAAGTCATAGTAAAAAGTTCAACAGCACTTATCGTTTAACTGGTGAACAAATGGATGCTGAAGTAAATCAAAGTGCCAGTAAGATGATGAATAGTGCTGTGTTTGGACAGATCATCATCCTCGTCGTTTATCTCCCCATCTTCACGTTGCAGGGTATTGAAGGAAAAATGTTCAAACCAATGGCGCAAACAGTTGCGTTTGCATTGCTGGGTGCATTTATTCTTTCGCTTACATATATTCCCATGATGAGTGCATTGTTCCTCAGTAAGAAAATTCATCACAAACAAAACCTGTCAGATAAATTTATGATCTGGCTGGAACGCATCTATCAATCTGCATTGGATAAAGTGCTCAACTTTCCAAAGACTGTTATTGCAGCAGCGCTATTATTGTTTGCATCTTCAATCCTGATACTTCGTTCACTTGGCGGTGAATTTATTCCCGCTTTAGAGGAAGGCGATTTTGCTGTTGATACACGAGTGTTGACAGGAAGTAATTTGCAAACAACGATTGACTACACACAGAAAGCAGCCCATATTCTCAAAACAAGATTTCCTGAAGTGGAGAAAATTGTTACCAAGATTGGCAGTGGCGAAGTACCTACCGATCCGATGCCCATGGAAGCAAGTGACCTGATGGTGATCTTAAAAGACAAAGAAGAATGGACATCAGCAAAAACCTTTGATGAACTGGCTGAAAAAATGGGTGAAGCATTGAAGGATGTGCCCGGCATTACAACAGGTTTTCAATATCCTGTGCAAATGCGTTTTAATGAATTGATGACCGGCGCAAGACAGGATGTAGTGTGTAAAATTTTTGGTGAAGACCTTGATTCGTTGGCGCACTATGCACAAAAACTCGGCAAGATCATTAACACTGTTGAAGGAGCAAAGAGTTTGTATGTAGAAACTGTGAATGGTTTACCGCAGATCATTATTCAATACAACCGTGCAGCTATTGCACAGTATAATTTAAGTATTGCAGATATAAATAAGGTTGTTAATACTGCACTTGCCGGACAAAGTGCAGGCATGTTATTTGAAGGTGAAAAGCGTTTTGATATTGTGGTGCGTTTAAAAGGCGGTCAGAAAAAAGACGTAAAAGATATTCAGCAATTACTCATCCCTACTCCATCCGGTTCACAGATCCCGTTGTATCAACTGGCGAATGTAGAAATTAAAGAAGGTCCAAATCAGATCCAACGTGAAGATGCCAAACGACGGATTGTTGTTGGCTTCAACGTTCGTGGTCGTGATGTGCAAAGCATTGTGAACGAGTTACAGAAAAAAACGGAGCAGCAACTAAAACTGCCTGCAGGTTATTATGTAACCTACGGTGGTGCATTTGAAAATCTGAATGAAGCAAAACAGCGGTTGATGATCGCTGTACCAGTTTCGCTGCTGCTCATTTTCGTATTACTCTATTTTGCTTTTGGTTCTGTAAAGCAAGGCTTACTCATTTACTCAGCTATTCCATTATCTGCAATCGGCGGCATTCTATTTCTTGCGATGCGTGGTATGCCGTTCAGCATAAGTGCAGGTATTGGTTTTATTGCATTGTTTGGTGTGGCTGTTTTGAATGGCATAGTGCTGATCGCAGAATTTAATCGACTGCAAAAAGAAGGGTTGCATGATGTTCGACGGATAGTTCTAATGGGCACCAAGATCCGTTTACGTCCGGTGTTGATGACTGCATCCGTTGCATCGCTTGGCTTTTTACCAATGGCATTGAGCAATGGTGCAGGTGCAGAAGTGCAACGGCCATTGGCAACTGTTGTAATTGGAGGTTTGATCATTGCCACCTTCCTCACCTTATTTGTATTACCTGTGCTTTATATCATTTTTGAAAAAGGAATCAAGATGAAAAAGAAAAAGAACGGCCTGCCGCTAAGTATTTTGTTATTGCTGTTCTGCTTACAGGGAACAGCAACTGCACAAACGCCTATCAGCCTGCAGGCAGCAATTGATACCGCAGTAAAAAATAATTTACTGTTGAAGAATGAGCAATTAGTTGCACAATACAAACAGTTACTCATACCATCCGCTTCGGTTGTACCGCAAACAACTGTTCATGCTGAAGCTGGACAATTCAACAGCATTTACACCGATACAAGATTTGGATTATCACAAAGCTTTAGTTTTCCCAAAGTGTACAGCACACAAAAAGAATTGTTAAGGGAGGAATGGAAAAACAGTTCGCTTTCGACAGCCGTAAAAGAAAAAGAGCTGAAGCAACAGGTACAATCAGTTTTTTATCAGCTTGCATGGCTGCAGGAAAAAGAAAAACTGTTGCTGTATGCTGATAGTTTGTTCAACGATTTTTACAAACGAACTGAACTGCGTTTACAAAAAGGCGAAAGTAATATCCTTGAAAAAGCAACTACAGAAACACAGCTCGGGCAAATTAATATCCAACGTAAACAACTGCAACACGATAAAGCTGTATTGCAATTACAATTTCAGATACTGCTCAATACAACTACTGCTTTTATACCTGCGGTGCAAACATTAAAGATGCCCATTCAGTTAGCAATTGCCGAATTCAGTTCGCATCCATCGATCATACTTGCACAACAGCAGGAACGTATCGCCGATGCAACTATAAAAGCAGAACAATCGAAACTGTTACCTGAACTTTCACTTGGGGTATTCAGTACAAGCATTAAAGGCATTGGTGCCGATGATAAATATTACAGTAGTGCAAAACGTTTTCAATCGGTACAATTAGGAGTTGGCATTCCTGTTTTTGCCAGAGCACAAAAAGCAAAGATCAACAGTGCGCAGTTCAGTAAGCAGATTGCTGCTAATCAAACAGCCATCAGCCTGCAAACACTTTCAAGCAATTATCAGAAAACGCTTACATTGTATAAACAGCATAACGAAACTGTCACTTATTTTGAAAACACGGGATTGAAAAATGCTTCCCTTATCATTGAAACTGCAAACAAACAATTCAGCAGCGGTTTAATCAATTACCTCGAGTGGTTTATGCTGGTGAATCAGGCCACAGCTGTAAAGAATGATTATGTTGATGCAGTGCGCCATCTCAACGAAAGCATTATTCAACTCAACTATTACAACAACCAATAAACGAACGATCATGAAACATTCAATCCTGTCTATATCACTACTGTTGTTGTTTGCCTGCAGCAATAAAAATAAAACGGAAGGAACAGAAACTGCGGCAATAGAAGAAACAAGCGTCACACTCACCGATGCGCAACTAAAAAATGCAGCGCTTGAACTGGTGCAGGTGCAACAGCGTTCTGTCTCTTCTATTTTAAAACTCAACGGGCGCATTGATGTGCCGCCACAAAATATTGTTTCCATCAGTGTGCCGTTAGGTGGTTATCTGAAATCAACAAAGTTGTTGCCGGGTATGCATTTAAAGAAAGGTGAAGTGATCGCTATTATTGAAGATCAACAATACATTCAACTGCAACAGGATTACTTGACCGCTAAAGCAAGGATCGGTTTTACGGAGGCTGAATACCTGCGTCAAAAAGAGCTGAACGAAAGCAAAGCCAGCAGCGATAAAGTATATCAACAGGCCGAAGCAGAATTCAGAAGTCAGAAAATACTTATCAGTGCATTGGGAGAAAAACTGAAACTGGCCGGCATCAACACCAATCAACTTACAGAGCAAACGATCACCCGCAGTATTCAACTGCAGTCCCCTATTGATGGATATGTATCGAAAGTAAATGTGAACATCGGCAAGTATGTTGCACCTACTGATGTTTTATTTGAATTGATCAACCCAACTGATATACATCTTGCATTGACCGTATTTGAAAAGGATGTGAATAAACTTTTTATCGGGCAGAAACTTGTATCTTATACCAATAATGATCCGGGCATCAAACATCATGGTGATATCATCTTAATTGGAAAAGACCTGGGGCCCGACCGCAGCACAGAAGTGCATTGCCATTTTGATGACTATGATAAAACACTCATCCCCGGTACTTACATGAATGCTGACATTGAAGTAAAGAATACGGCAGCATGGGTTTTACCGGAAGAAGCGGTGGTACGTTTTGAAAACAAACAATACATCTTCGTTAAAAAAACAGATAAAACATTTGAGCTTCTGGAAATACAACCGGGCGTTACAGCAAACGGTTTCACTGAAATTCTGAACACAGAAAGCTTTCAGCAAAAACAAGTAGTGGGTAAAGGAGCTTATACCTTATTGATGAGCCTGAAGAATAAAACAGAAGATTAAGTAAACGAATTATTTAACAGCAGCATGCAAATTGAAAATGATTTGCGTGCTGCTGATGATGACAGACAAACTAATGTGACATAAGTCACATTGGTTTATTTCCTTTATATATTTTGTACCTTTATAAAAATCTAAACATACCGTGTACAATAAAAAATGTGTACCTGCGTATTAAGGATTGAAACACTCCCCACCAATTTCTATTTCTGTTTAAAGTCAATGCCAATGCAGTTTGCTGCCTGGTAATTGAAATTTTATTACGGTAACTATAAACCAAATAGCACATGAAAAAAACAATGCTCTTTGGGAGTAGTATTGTTGCGTTCTTTATTCTACTCTTAAATGCATGTAAGCATCAAATTCCGGTGCCGCCCGACAATGGTAATCCCGGTGGCGTTTCTGGTATACCCGGCACCGTTGGTCGTGTTTGCAGTAACGACTCAGTTTATTTTGCCAATGATATTTATCCGCTCATCAGCTCCACTTGTGCTATGGCAGGTTGCCACGATGCCATCACGCATAAAGAAGGGATCGATCTGTCAACTTACAACAATATCAAAAATTATATTGTTGCCGGAAATGCATCAGAAAGCAAGATTTACAAAACGATCATTAAAACAGATAATGAACGCATGCCCCCTCCTCCAATGCCCGTATGGACAACTGAACAGGTAGCAAAACTCCGCACATGGATCAACCAAGGTGCAAAAAACAACGCCTGCGACAGATGTGATACAACTGATTATAAATTCAGTACGGCGATCAAACCTTTAATTCAAAACAAATGCCAGGGCTGTCATAACCCTGCATTACTGGGTGGAGGAATTGATCTGTCAACTTATACAGCAATCAAGGCCGCAGGCACAAATGGCAAACTTTATGGCTCTGTAAACTGGTCTTCAGGATATATACCAATGCCACAAGGCGGATTGAAAATGCCGGAATGTGAAATAAAACAGATCAGAAAATGGATCGATGCAGGTATGCTCAACAACTAAACGAAACAGTATGAAGAGAATCATCATTTATATTTCAATCATCCTGAGCAGCTCCTGTTATTACGATGCTGCAGATCTTTTATATCCTGTCAGTGGCGTTTGTGATACCACAGCAACATCGTACTCGCAAAAAGTTGTGCCGTTACTGCAACAACATTGTTACAGTTGTCACCTGAATGCTTCAACCGGTGGTGGTATTATCATGGGCACTTATGCCGCCGACAAAGCACTTGCAACAAATGGAAAGCTTTATGGAAGCGTCAGCCACACGGCTGGCTTTTCAGCAATGCCGAAAGGCGCAGCGAAATTGACTAACTGCCAAATTGCAATTGTTAAACAATGGATCGATGCAGGAACACCTGCTAATTAATAAAGTCACTATGAAAAGGAAAACGATTTTCAGAAACAGTTTACTTCTTATTCTTATACTAGGATCAATTGCTGCTTATTTCGCTTACAGAGAATACAACCGAAAAGCAGAAAATGTCGACAAACTTGATGCAGTATTTGAACTAACATCTGATGCACTGATTCAGGAGTTTACGGAAAATGAAAAAGCAGCAACAGAAAAATATTCCGGCAAAGTGCTGCAGGTTGATGGGCTGTTGAAAACAATTGATGTGGATGACAGAGGATATATTACAGTTATATTAGGTAACAGTGCTTCTCCCTCATCAGTACGATGCAGCATTGATACTTTATTTCCGATTGAAAAAAACAACCTGCAAATCAACATTCCCATAACAGTTAAAGGTATTTGCACAGGTTTTAATGCAGATGAACTGGGGCTTGGTGCAGATGTGTTATTGAACAGGTGCATCATCATTCAAAAATAAACTACCAAATATTAAATCAGCAGATATGAAAAAGATAAGTTGGTTACTGATTATTTTATTGTTCGCAGGAACAGTTTCTGCACAGGACAAATATTTTACAAAAACCGGTAAGATCAATTTCGATGCTACTTCTCCCGGCTCTCCAGAACAGGTTGAAGGCATTCATAAAAGCACTTTATGTGTGCTTGATACCAAAACCGGTAATCTGCAATTCTCCGTTACCATGAAAGGGTTTGAATTTGAACGGGCATTAATGCAGGAACACTTCAATGAAAACTATATTGAAAGCGATCAATTCCCCAAATCAGAATTCAAAGGACAGATCAGCAACAACAGCAGCATCAGCTATGCTACAAACGGAGAGTATCCTGTTTCTGTAAAAGGAAAATTAACCATGCATGGAATTACAAAAGATGTTGAAGCAAATGGAAAACTTGTTGTTAAAAATGGTAAGATCGCTGCAACATCTGTCTTTACTGTTCAGCTTGCAGATTATAAAATAGCCATACCGGGTTTAGTTGCTGATAAAGTTTCTAAATCTGCAAAGATCGTTGTGAATTGTTTGCTTGATCCGCTACCTGCTAAATAAACACTTCATTCCAAAATCAGCATGAAAAAGAAAATACATTTCGCAGCCGCATTACTGATTCTGCTTTTTTCTTTCAAAGTAAAAGCGCAGGAAACCGAAGATCTTTTAAGTCTTGTTGATTCAGGAAGCACAAGTAATACCTATATTAAATCTGCCTTTAAATCAACAAGAGTTATCAATGGCCACTCGATGGAATTTCTTTCTCCCGGAACCATGGACTTCCGCATACTGCATCGCTTCGGTCAGCTTGATCAGGGTTATAAAAATTTCTTTGGTTTAGACCAGGCCAGTATGCGTATGGGATTTGATTTTGGCTTATATCGAAATCTTATGATCGGTGTGGGAAGGAGTACATTCAAAAAAGAACTTGATGGTTATTTCAAATATGCACCTGTTATGCAATCAACAGGAAATAACAGTTTTCCAATGACAATTGCCATTGCAGCAGGCATAACCATGAATACCTCTCCATGGGCCGATCCTACGATCAACAATTATTTTTCTTCCCGCCTCGCCTATTATTATCAACTGATACTTGGAAGAAAATTCTCTGAACGTTTTACGCTGCAATTAACGCCAACAATGGTTCATACAAATCTTGTTGTACTGCATACACAACCGAACGATGTATTTGCACTCGGTGCAGGTGCACGGTTGAAATTGACGAAACGTATTGCACTCACAGGTGATTATTTCCATTTGTTTAATGGTATTGAGCAGGCTGTTAATTATCACCCTTTGTCAATAGGAGTTGATATTGAAACCGGCGGCCACGTGTTCCAGCTTCACTTTTCCAATGCCACCGGCATGAATGAACGGGCCTTTATCAATGAAACAACAACACGTTGGGGCAAGGGTGAGATCAGGTTCGGTTTTAATTTATCGAGAGTGTTTCAGTTGAAAAAGAAACAAAAAACAGATAGCTGAAAGAACAAGCCGTAATTTTTTAAGAAAACTAAAACAGATTATTTTTCCGGCTTTATAAAAAAATCCGCACCGTTTGTGTGGATTTTTTTATGAACGGCATCTCACATCAAAACCTACTGCTATGGCATCACCACTTTCCGTTTCAATTGTGCATCCTGCTTACAGTAATCTGAAAAAAATCAGCCCCATTCTGCATTTTCTTGCCGGCACCGTCTTTATTGCAGCGGCCATTTATGAAATAAGGATGGACAACCGAATTACCGCTTTCTGTGAAATCATCATTGGCATCGATGTAATTGCGCTGGCATTTATGCGTGGTTTTGCCGAAGAATCAACCCGGCTTAATGCCATGTTCCGTCTTATTGAAGTAGTGGTATTTGGCGGTTTAGCTATTCTGGCGGGACTCGACCAAGCCTGGATCACGGCTGTGTTAATGACGCTGGCTACCGGCATGTACTATTATGTATTTCATTGCGAACGCAAGACCATCAACAGCGAACGGGTTGCAGTGCATCATTTGGGCGTCACTATCTCCAATTTCCCGAAGGATAAAGAACTGGATTGGGAACAAATTCAGCAGCTCGAAGCCCTGCCCCACAGCATTACCATACACACAACCCGAAATAAAACCCTTCGTTTTGAGTTCCAAAAAGCAATTGCTTTCGACGAACTGGAACAAATTCACGAATTTTGCTCTCATTATTTAAAAAGCGAGTAGTAAGTGGTGAATGGCGAGTGTTGTTCCTTCTACTCGCCACTAACAATTAACTACTGGCAATGGCCCTACAACATTCTCCTTATTTACTTTACTCCGACGGGAACGGAAATATTTTTGAAGACACTTCACTTTACGCAGTGGGTCGTGAAGCGTGGGATGCTTTTCCAATCGATCTTGATAACTGGATGGAACTGCCCGATGGTGGCAATCTCTACGAATTACCCGACCGCAAAGGCATTGGCATTGATGTTAAGACAGGTGAAATGCGTTTATGTGAAAAAGGTTGGGCCGTAGCTGCATTTATTCCTCCTGCACATACCAGTTTATTCATTGCTGCTTTTGAATGTGAGCCCGGTGCTGATACGCTCCCGCTTTTCTGTTATACAGCCGTTGGCTGGCATGATGATAAATTTTATGTACCAGCAATTCGCATTGAACAGGACATTCGCCAGGAATGTGCCGGTTATAATGATGAGAAAATTGAAACAGGTGCTGAGCATCTCATCAAAACATATCCGCACAACCGTTTGGTGAAACACCTGATGGAGAATTGCTGCAATACGTATAACTGTCCGGCAGCAAGAAATTTTGCGATGAGCCGTTGGGAATGTCCAATCCCTGTTTCACCAGCTTGTAATGCCAATTGTATTGGTTGTATTTCATTTCAACCGCAGGAAGAACATATTCAAAGTCCGCAGGATCGTTTAACATTTAAACCTACTCCGGAAGAAATTGTTGAGTTCACTGTTCCGCACCTGGAAACTGCGCCCTATCCTATTGTTTCTTTTGGACAGGGATGTGAAGGCGAACCATTGTTGATGTGGGAAACCATGCGTGATGCCATTATTGAAATGCGCAAGCATACACAGAAAGGAAGCATCAATATTAATACGAATGGTTCAAAACCTGATGCAGTAAAAGTTTTGTGTGAAGCTGGTTTGAATTCTATTCGTGTAAGTACCAACAGTGCACGCAAGCATGTGTATGAAGCTTACTATCGCCCAAATAATTATCAATTTGAAGATATCGTTGAGAGCTTAAAAGTAATGAACAGCTATGGCGGCTGGACGAGCATCAACTATTTTGTATTCCCAGGTATCACAGATTGCGTGGAAGAATATGAAGCACTAAGAAAGCTCATTAAAGAAACGGGGTTGAAAATGATCCAGTGGCGCAATTTCAATATTGACCCTGATTGGTATCTCGGCAAACTTGGCATTACTGAAACAAGTGAAATCCTCGGTGTAAAACAGTTTATTGAATTAATCAAAGAAGAGTTCCCTGATTTGAAGCATGGCTATTTCAATCCGCCGATTGAACGTATCAAAGGAAATTACGAAGTTGATTTTGCACATTGGTAAACATGGTCGGCACGGTTGAAAACCGTCTGACCACTTTGATTACAAGGTTGCCAATTTTTAAAAAGTTGGCAACCTTTATTTTTCAGTTAACATTCCGTAAGTTCATGTTTTGTTCATGCAACGCCCCAACCATATCTTGCCACTCATTGTGCTGTCGCAATTTGCAGGCACATCGCTATGGTTCAGCGGCAACGCTATTCTTACAGAGATCAGCAAATCATTTCAATTACAGCAAGACGGGTTAGCGATTGTTACATCATCGGTACTTATTGGTTTTATCACCGGTACTTTTTTATATGCCATCACAGCTATTGCAGATCGGTTTAAACCAGCAGTTGTGTTTTTTATTTCATCGTTGCTGGCAGCATCTGCCAACCTGCTCATCCTGTTACCACAACAGGATTTTTTATTGCTGGTGATCTCGAGGTTCTTTGTGGGATTTTTCCTTGCCGGCATTTATCCGGTTGGTATGAAGATAGCAGCCGAGTGGTACGAAAAAGGATTGGGCAAAGCATTGGGGTATTTGGTTGGAGCATTGGTGATGGGCACTGCATTTCCACATTTATTAAAACAAGCGGGGTGGGATTACAACTGGAAACATGTGTTGATGGTTACTTCATCCGTTGCAGCAACAGGTGGACTGATTATTTTCCTGTTTGTACCACGTGGACCGTTTTATAAAAAAGGCAGCAGCTATTCGTTTGATGCTTTTAAAAACAGTTTTCGTTTTCCCAACTTCCGTGCAGCATCATTCGGCTATTTTGGTCATATGTGGGAGTTGTATGCGTTCTGGGCATTCGTTCCTGTGATCCTTGGTCTTTATGCAAAACAAAATGCCGCTGCATTGAATGTGCCGCTCTGGTCGTTCATTATTATTGCTGCGGGTGCAGTGGGTTGTGTGGCCGGTGGTTATATCACACTCAAACAAGGAAGTGCAAAAGTGGCCTATGCAGGCATGTTAGTTTCGTTTTGCTGTTGCGTGTTATCCATCTTCAGTTTTGCAATGCCACCGTTTTTATTTCTTTTCTTCTTATTGATTTGGGGATTTGCGGTGGTAGCTGATTCACCGCAATTTTCATCCATTGTTGCACAAACAGCCGTTGCTGAGAATAAAGGTTCAGCCTTAACCATCGTTACCTGTATTGGATTTTCCATTACGGTAGTAAGTGTGTATGTATTGAACCGTTTGTTCGAGCAATTCATTCAATCGCCTTATGTATTGTTGATACTTGCACCAGGCCCTTTGTTTGGATTATGGAAACTAAGACCATTGCTGAAACAGAAGACCTTCAATTAAACAATTGATTTATTTTTCATATGAAATAAGTTTTCCGGAACCAATGTTTACTCATCGGGGCCGGTATATTTGCCCGATGAAGCCAGCCAGCCAAAACCACGTTGTATTGGGTATTGTTCTTGCCGTTGTTGCCACCATTATCTGGAGTGGCAATTTTATTGTTGCACGTGCAATTATCAATGATATTCCTCCCGTTACCCTGGCTTTTTTTCGTTGGCTTACCGCCTGCATTCTTCTGTTGCCAATTGCATGGAAACATATCAAACCGTCGTGGCAGATCGTAAAACAAAACAAAGCTTATTTTTTCTGGACGGGCTTAACTGGCATCAGCCTCTTCAACACTTTTGTTTATATCGCCGGACATAGTTCAACAGCCATCAACCTGGCGTTGATCGGTACTACCTCCTCTCCCATCATGTCCATCATATTGGCGCATTACTTTTTGAAAGAACATATTCAATGGAGACGCATCGTTGGCATTGTGTTATGCGTTGCGGGTATCCTGTTCCTGCTAAGTAAAGGGAGCTTTGAGAACCTGCTGCATCTGCAATTTACCAAAGGTGATGGCTGGGTTTTACTCGGTGCATTAAGCTTTGCTATTTATAATATTCTTGCACGCAAAAAGCCGAAAGAAATCTCAGCAATAGGATTTTTGTTTTTTGTGTTTTGCATCGGAACCGCTTTATTAATTCCTGCCTTTTTTATTGAAGCTTCATATGTAAAACATGTGCAATGGACCTGGCAAACGGGGTCGGTGATTCTTTATCTCGGTTTAGGAACATCAGTAATCTCTTTCTTAATGTGGAACAGATCGATCAAGGAATTAGGTGCAGGCAGAACGGCTTTATTTGGCAACTTAATTCCCATCTTCAGCAGTATTGAAGCGGTCATTATTCTTGCTGAGAAAATAAGTTATATTCACATTATCAGTTTCCTGTTGATCGTTGCAGGACTTGCCGTCGATAATAGTGTACTGTTGAAACGAAAATAACTGGTTGATGAAAAAAATTATCATCATAGGTGCAACATCCGGTATTGGCAAAGCACTTGCAATCCGGTATCTGAAAGCCGGGCACTTAGTTGGGATTACCGGCAGACGTTCACACCTACTGGATGAAATAAAACAGCAATACCCGCAACAAACTTTCACGTCAACATTTGATGTAACAGGCAATGAAAACATAGTTCATCTTGAACAACTAATTGAGCAATTGCAAGGCATGGATCTGTTTATTTACAACAGCGGATATGGTGAAGCAAGCAAAGAATTGAATTGGGCAATGGATAAAAAAACAACCCTCATTAACGTAAATGGTTTTGCAGAAACAACTAATTATGCCTTCAACTATTTTGTAAAGCAAGGGCATGGACAAATTGCCGCCATTTCATCTATTTCAGCTTATCGTGGTAACAGCTGGGCGCCGGCCTATGGCGCCAGCAAAGCGTACATGAGTAATTACATGGAAGCGTTAAGCATTAAAGCTTATCGAATGAAATTGCCGATCTACATGACAGATATTCAACCCGGCTTTGTTCTCACTGATATGGCCAAAGGCAATAAATTATTCTGGATGGCACCGCTTGAGAAAGCAACCACTCAAATGATCGATGCCATCGAAAAGAAAAAACGACGGGTACAGATCACCAAACGCTGGAAAATTGCAGCCTGGGTGTTAAAATGGTTACCTTTTTCGTTCTATAAAAAACTTGGCTGATTCAACTGCTAACATTTTCTTAAAAGCTTCACAGCCATTATGCAATGTGGCATGGTTTTCCATCGTTAAGGATAAAAGAGCTAAATTCGATGAATCAAACTTCAACCATGCAATCAGCAGACACACAGAAAAATTATAAAGCAGCAGCCATCACCTTTGTGGTGCATGCGGTGTTGCTGGTTTTGTTTTTTGTGATCACCATTGCCATGACGGGGCCAACACCTCCGGCCGTTGAAGAAGGCATTGAGGTTAATCTTGGTAATAGTGATATTGGTTTTGGCGATGTGCAACCATTGATTCCCGATGAACCTGCTCCTGAAGCAATTCCTGAAACAACAACCACACCTCCTCAACAACAAATTGCAGCAGCAGTTGATGAAACAGAAAAAGAATTGAGTGAGCGTGATGACGAAGATGCTCCTGAAGTAAATAAACCGGCTAAAGTAACCAAGCCGGCTAAGGTTGTTCCAAAAGAAAATCCTCCTGTTGCAACAACAAAACCTGCAACAACAACAGTTGTAAATCCCAAACCGGCACCTCCTAAACCAAAAGCAGTTTATGGTGGTGGCACAGGTACTGGTGGAAATAATTCTGATACCTACAACAACAGCCGCAACCAGGGTATTGCAGGTGGCACAGGTGATCAGGGGAAAGCTGGTGGCAACCCCAACAGCGATAATTACAATGGTAATGGCGGCACAGGTTCTGGTGGCGGACCAAGAGTAACCAGTGGCAACCGTAAGATCATTAAATATTATTCGTTCGCTGGCGATCTTGAAAAAGCAACCATCTATGCAGTGATCAAAGTATCGCCTGAAGGTCGTGGTACATTTGTTCGCATCGGGCCACGTTCAACTTCGGTTAGCCAGGCATATGCAAATGCAATTATTGAGTACCTGCGTAATATTCAGTTTGATAAAAGTGGACAAGAGTCTACTGTTACTGTACAGTTCAATTTTAAAGTGAACGATTAAACTCTATGTTGAAACTTTTCAGGCTCCCTTTGCTTCTTTTCCTTTGCGGATTTATTATTACTTTATTTGGTTCATGGGCCAAAATATTACACCTCGCTTTTGCTGACGCTGCATTAACGGTTGGCATGTTAATACAAGCTTGTGGGGTTGGTTATGCCATATACGTTTTAGTGAAGTCGAAATAAATTAATTTTGTTCTTCGCTTAACTCATCTTTTAACATCAAATGATGCGTCATATTTTAGCCCGTCTTTTTGCACCAGATCCAAGTCTCTTCATCCATTCATTTTACCATTCACGCACAAAAGATAAACAGAACATCCGCCTCGTATGTTTCCTACGTATGTTTATGCCGTAACCTTCGAACTTCTCCTAACAGCAGCTGACACTGATCAAAACACCCTCAGTTATTATCTATTCCCTTTAAAAACGCAGGATCATGAAGATGATTAGGTTTTCGTTATTGTCTGATGCCATCAGCCGCATCAAAAAGATTGGTTACACAGAAGAACTTGATGGTTACGCTGCCCGTCGCTTAGGCATTTTCAACACACTTAATTTTATAGGTTTACTTACAGGGATCATTATTCCTTTAGTAGCTATTCTTAACAAAGGTTATTTGCCACTTATTGCCTGGGTTGTTGCAGCTGCGCCTGCATTTATTAGTTTGGTTGTATTGATTG
Source organism: Lacibacter sp. (assembly GCF_035299325.1). Taxonomy (GTDB): domain Bacteria; phylum Bacteroidota; class Bacteroidia; order Chitinophagales; family Chitinophagaceae; genus Lacibacter. Next base: position 25,794 of record NZ_DATGWT010000040.1, read on the forward strand.
CGAACTATTACCGTCGTTACAACTTTGCCATGCTCTGGTATTTTATTTTGTATCCTTCCATTACTTCATTGGTGTACATGGATAGTATTGACGTGGGCATTGAATTATTCTTTATCCTCTATGCTGTATTCGGCGTTTTCTTTTTACAAAAGCTCCGGTTGATATTATTAGCGATCAGCTTTTCACTCATCTGCTACTTTGCCGTGTTTGTAGTTGAGCAGAAATATGAATTTGTAATGCGGGACATCAACTATCCGTTCTATGTATTCAATCATGTTCTTTCCGTTGCTTTGATATTCATTGGCTTGTTCCTTATCAAAAAAGAAAACAAGGATTACCAGGCCGAGATATTGAACAGCAACGAAGAACTCTACCGGTATACATTGGAGATCGAAAAACAGAAAGAAGAACTGGCTGAGTTAAATAACCTGAAGTCGAAATTATTTTCTGTGATCTCTCATGACCTCCGCACACCACTCTATGGCTTACGTAACTTATTTAAAAGTGTGGAGCAATATGATCTGCCCGCTGAAGAAATAAAAGTATTGATCCCGGATGTGGTGAAAGATCTGCACTACACAACCGACTTAATGGAGAATCTATTGCAATGGGCCAAGAGTCAGATGAAGGGTGAAGCACTATCACCGCAGCTGATCGAGATAAACAAACTCATCCAGGATGTACAACAGGTTGTTCGTCTGCAGGCAGAAAACAAACAGGTTTACCTGAAAACAAAAGCAGAAAAACCCGTTTATATTTATGCGGATAAAGAAATGATCGAAGTAGTATTGCGTAACCTCATCAGCAATGCCATTAAATTCACACCAAAAGAAGGTGAAGTAGTGATTGATGTAAAGGAAGATGAAGAACTGATAGAAGTACTTGTGAGCGACACAGGCACAGGCATGAGCGAAGAAGCAAAGAATAAATTGTTTGGCGATGAACATTTCACTACAAAAGGAACTTCCAATGAATCAGGAACCGGCTTAGGGTTGATGATCTGTAAAGAATTTCTCAAGAAAAATGGTGGCAATATTCATGTAGAAAGCGTGTTGGGTAAAGGCAGCACATTTGCTTTTACATTACCACGTGCCTGATGTACAAACAGTGCATGCAACTTCTATCTTTGCGACATGACTTACCAGGAGACGATCGATTATCTCTTTACACGGCTTCCCATGTTCAGCCGTATTGGTGCTGCTGCAATTAAGAAAGATCTGCATAACACCATTGCCTTATGCGAAGCGTTGGATAATCCATACAATCATTTCAAAAGCATTCATATTGCCGGTACCAATGGCAAAGGTTCTGTAAGTCATATGCTGGCTGCTATTTTACAAACCGCCGGTTACAAAACAGGTTTGTACACCTCTCCTCACCTGCACGATTTTCGTGAACGCATTAAAGTGAACGGAGAAATGATCAGCGAGCAATATGTAATTGATTTTACTGAACGGGTGCAGCCACTGATCGATGAAATTGAACCTTCCTTTTTTGAGATCACTGTTGCCATGGCCTTTGAATATTTCAAACAACAGAACGTTGATACTGCTGTGATTGAAGTGGGACTCGGCGGAAGATTGGACAGTACCAACATCATCACTCCTGAATTATCTATCATCACCAACATTGGTTGGGATCATATGAATTTACTTGGCGATTCACTTGAAAAAATTGCCTATGAAAAAGCAGGGATTATTAAACAAGAAATCCCTGTTGTTATTGGAGAAACCTTGCCTGAAACAAAACAGGTGTTTGAACAAAAAGCGAATGCCATGCAGGCGCCTCTACATTTTGCTTACAATGAATTCAAGGTAAAAGGTAAAAAGACAATTAATCATCAGTTGATTGTTGATGTAGAAGAACAGACAACAAAAAGTTATTTTCAATACACTCTTGATTTGCCCGGCGGTTATCAAACAAAAAATATTCTTACCGTTCTTTCATCAGTTCGTCAACTGCAGGAACAAGGGTGGAATATTTCAGAGGAACATCTGAATACAGCATTGGCAACAAGTAAACAAATAAATGGTTTGCATGGCCGCTGGGAGGTGATTCATGAACATCCAACTGTTGTCATGGATGTAGGACACAATGAGGATGGTGTAAAGCAGATTGTTGCTCAGCTCAATGAAAGCAGTTACCACAAGCTGCATATTGTGATTGGTATGGTAAAAGATAAAGAGATCGAAAAGGTATTGGCTTTATTACCAAAAGATGCACAGTACTATTTTACCAAAGCACACATTCCAAGGGCATTGCCTGAAACTGATCTGCAAAAAAAAGCATCAGCATTTAACCTACTCGGAGAATGTTTTGACAACGTAAACAGTGCAATTAGTAACGCACTGAAAAATGCAACGAAAGATGATCTGATCTTAGTTTGTGGAAGTGTGTTCTTAGTCGGAGAAGTAGATGTGAATTTAATAAGCAATTGACAAGAGGCAATAAGTAAAGGAAATTTCTTTTCTATTCTTCTAAATCATAAATCCTGCATCAGAAATCAGACATCACTTTAGTATTTCAACTCCCCAAGCTTTTCCAAGCCATAAAGTAATGCTGTTGTATGCATGCTTTGCAACAGTTTGTTTTCTCGGATAAGTTGTTTTACTTCGTCGATGCTCAGCAGGTGCACTTCTATATCTTCGCCATCATCCAATTTTTGCTCTGTTACTTTTTCACCACCTGTCGCAAGATAAGCCCGAAGTAAATTATTGTTCGTAGAAGGGTTTGCAGAAGTTTGGCAGAGATATTCAATTTTATCAAACCGGTAACCGGTTTCTTCAAGCAATTCCCGGGCAATTGCTTCTTCATAAGAAGTATCCGATGCATCAACACAACCGCCGGGTAACTCCATAATTGTTTCACCCAAAGCATGACGGTATTGACGCACCATGATAACTTTCCCATCTTTCGTAAGTGCCAATGCAGCCACCCATTCCGGAAATTCGTACACATAGTAAGGATCAATGATCTTTCCATCAGGACGTTCACACACATCTTCCCTGAGTGTAAGCCAATCACGTTGAAATAAATATTTTGAAGAGATCGTTTTCCAGTTCATAAAATGTTTAAAGTTGAAAAGTTTAAGGTTTAACGTTTAGTAAATGCTGGAAACAACTTTAAACATTCAACTTGAAACGTTAAGCGTAAGTCACCATCCTTTCCGTTCCCTCAACGAAGTAATATGCGCCACATGATGCTTACCATGCCATGCATACATGCCCAGTAAATACCAAAGGTCAAATTGTTTTTTTGATTGGGAATGAACGTAGGTCCTCTTCCACTGCTCAGTAGTAAGGCTGGAAAACAATGCATGCAATTTCGCATGAATGGTGTGAATCATGGTGAGCGATATATTCACAGGTAATAATGTGTACTCGGCTGTTTCTGCCCAGCTAGCTTCATCATAACCCATCACTGTCGGATTATCTTCCGTTAATGTAAACTTCAACCTGCTCAATGCATTCAAATGACTGTCACTTACATGGTGCACCACTTGCTTTATCGTCCATCCTCCGTCACGATAAGGAGTATTTAACTGTGCTTCATCTAAATTTTCAATGGCCTGCTCGAGTAAGCCAGGTAAAAATTTTATATCAGCCAAACGCTCTTCTTTCAATGCTTCACTGAACGGAGCTGGCTCGTATTCGCCAATGGGATAACGTAAGTCCATAATAGTTGATGGTTAATCATTCATAGTTCATGGTGTATGCTTTACAAAAAGCTATCAACCATGAACTATGAACCTTCGTTTATTTCTTCACTGGCTTTACATCCAGTAATTCCATTTCAAATATCAACGTAGCGCCCCCGGGAATCATTCCGCTGCCACGCTCACCATATCCATACTCACTTGGAATAAACAATTGCCACTTACTGCCAACAGGCATCAACACCAATGTTTGTTTCCAGCCTTCAACTAATTGGTTTAACGGATAAACAATAGGTTGTCCACGTCCGTAAGATTCATCAAACACATTGCCATCAAGCAGTGTTCCTTTGTAATGAGCAACAATGGTATCTTCCAGCAATGGTTTAATACCGGTACCCTGCGTGATAATTTTGTATTGAACCCCACTTGGCAATTCAACAACACCGGGTTGCTTTTTGTTTTCCGCCAGGAATTTTCTTCCTTCTTCCTTTACAGCAGCATTCTTCTTCGCCATATACTCCTGTAATTTTTGTTGTATAGTCATATTTGCAGTATTAGCATCCATTAACGGGGATGGATTATTTTTCAACGCATCAGCTATGCCCTTGTTCAACGCAACATAGCTCATGTTCTCAATGCCCTGTGCCTGCATGTTACCGCCAATGTTTAAACCAATGGCATAACTTAAACTATCAAGTCCGTTACGAAGTAATGGCTTGGGTGCTGCAGGCTTAGCAGCAGGTTTGGTTGCTGGCTTTGTTGTGGTAGTTGTTTTTTTAACAGGTGGTTTTGTGCCTTGTGCAACACTTGCAACAGCAAAGGATAATGATAAAACTGTAAGAGATAGAATACGCATGTGATTAATTGATTAAAAATTTATTCGTCACGCAGGGCATGACCGGTTAATGAAATAAATACATCTTCTAAATTAGCCGCCTTCATTTGTTTTGGCCGTTCAAAGCCTGTTCCAAGCAATTGATCGATCAGTTTTGAAGGCGAATCCAACGCTACAATGTTGCCACTGTCGATAATGGCAACACGGTCGCAAAGATATTCAGCTTCGTCCATGTAATGTGTAGTAATGATCACAGTTGTTCCTCTTGCCTGGATGTTACGCACCAGATCCCAAAGATTCCGTCTCGCCTGAGGATCAAGACCGGTTGTTGGTTCATCAAGAAAAACAATCTTGGGTTCGTTAATGAGTGTGGTGGCAACAGAGAAACGCTGTTTCTGTCCACCGCTCAACTCTTTAAATTTTGCTTTGGCTTTTTCTTCAAGGTTCACTGTTTTCAACAAGGCCATTGGGTCAACAGTGCGGTTGTACAACCCGCTGAAGAGCTGAATCAATTCAACCAGTGTTAAGCCCGGATAATAACCTGAGGTTTGCAATTGCACACCAATGATCTGTTTAATATCATTCGCCTGTGTATCCAGATCAAATCCATTTACAGTTACAGTGCCGCTTGTTTTTTCACGCAGTGTTTCAATGATCTCCAGTGTGGTTGATTTACCTGCACCGTTGGGACCAAGTAAACCAAATATCTCACCCTCATACACATCAAAGCTGATACCTTTCACAGCTTTAAAGCTGCCATAGTTCTTCACCAAATTCCTGACCTCGATAATTTTTTCCTGCATCTTATTCTTTAGTAAGAGAAACTTTAGTTCGTGTGCTTTAAATTCAGTTCCATTTTTATATCGGCTGTTTCAAATGGCGAATCTTTCATTTCAACATACACAAAACCATATTTTTCATACAGCTTCAATGCATTCTTCAATTGATGATTCGAAAACAATTCGATCTTAAATGCATCCAGCTCATTTGCTTTTTGTAAACAGGTTTCCAATAACAATTTACTAATGCCTTTGCCCTGCCACTCTTCTGTAACACTCATCTTCGCCAGTTCATAAACATTATGACCTTCATGGATCAATGCAGCAGTTCCTACAATTTCATCACCAGCTTTTGCTAAATAAATAACCCCACCTTTATCCAATATCATTCCTTGCGGATCATTCAGCACAACCATATCGGCTTCTTCACGCAGGTTGTATTTATCAAGCCATTCAAGATTTAATTGTCTGAACGCCTCATGCCATTCTGCACTATAAGAAATAATTTCAACCATTACTTATAATAGCTTTCCAGTTCACTCATCATATTCTTACTGCCAATGAACATGGGCACACGTTGATGCAGTTCTGTTGGCTGTACATCAAGGATAGGAATTTTTCCATCTGTTGCTCTTCCTCCTGCAACTTCCATAATAAATGCAAAAGGATTACATTCATAAGCCAACCGCAATTTACCATTTGGCCGGTCAACTGTGCCGGGATACATAAAGATGCCGCCTTTGATCAAACTCCTGTGCACATCGGCCACCATACTGCCAATATAGCGTTGCGTGTACGGGCCTCCGTTAGATTTATCTTTTTTCTGACAGGCATTGATGTATTCCTGCACACCTTTTTCGTAACGGAAAAAGTTACCATGATTTACAGAATAAATATTTCCATCTGGCGGACATTTAATATCAGGATGGCTCAAACAAAATTCACCAATGGAAGGATCTAACGTAAAACCGTTTACACCCCTTCTTGTTGCATACACCATCATGGTACTGCTGCCGTAAACCATATAACCTGCTGCTACCTGGTTGCGTCCTTTTTGCAGAAAATCTGCTTTAGTACAAGGCTTTCCTCTTTCACTCACACGACGATACACGCTGAAGATTGTACCTATTGAAATGTTTACATCAATATTACCACTTCCATCAAGCGGATCAAACATTACCACATACTTGGCGTTGTTACTGATCTCATCATCAAACACCACAATATCATCCATCTCTTCACTGCCAATACCTGCACAACTGATTCCATGCTGCAACACTTTCATAAATTGTGTGTTGGCATAAATGTCCAGCTTCTTCACATCTTCACCCTGCACATTAATACTTCCATGATCGCCTAAAATATCTACCAATCCTGCTTTATTCACTTCCACATTCACACGTTTCGCTGCAAGACCAAGATCACGGAGCAAACTACTTAATTCACCGGTTGCCTGTGGAAAGTTGCGTAGCTGTTGAATGGTAAATTCATCCAGCGTCGATACTCTTCTGTCTATACTCATAAGGTTGTTTTAAGCGTTATCGTTGTAAGCAAATGTAAGGTTTTAAGGCAGATGATTGAACGGGCTGTTCGGCAAATGGCATCGTTCCTTGCGTCGCACACTTGTACTGCAATGCGGTGAGTCACCCGATTGTATTTTGGGGTGGCTTACCGGCAACAAAAAAAATTAATCCTGCAATCATCTTGAACGGATGGTTTTATCTTTAGTTCATGGAATGGACATGGATCATCATTGGAGTTATTCTTGCTATTGCAGCAATTGCAGGAAGTATTTTGCCACTTATACCCGGCCCGCCAATTGCTTATGTGGGCTTGCTTTTACAGCAACTTCGTGATGATAAACCTTTCTCCACCAACTTTCTCCTGTTATGGGCAGCTATTGTTGTTGTATCACTTGTTCTTGACTATGTGATTCCCATTTGGGGTACCAAAAAATTTGGTGGTACAAAGTATGGCGTTTGGGGATGTACGCTAGGTTTCTTAGCTGCTTTCTGGCTGGGACCATGGGGCATCATCATTGGTCCGTTTGTGGGTGCATTTATTGGAGAAATGATCGCTCAGCAAAATTCAAACATTGCATTTAAAGCTGCATTGGGTTCGTTTGTTGGTTTTCTTGCAGGCAGCTTTTTGAAACTCGTGATTTGCTTCTTTATGCTGTATTATATTTTGACGAGTATTTGAACCCCGTGTGTTCGTCCAAAAAAAGACTGCACAGCAGAATTGAAAATATTGTACAGTCACCTTGCAGGTGAACAGACAACAACTTTCCGCCTTCCCGGCAACTATCAACTTACTTTAAACGTAAAATACTTCTGCGAAAAATAACTAAATGCCACTACAAAAAACGTGGTGCAGATCTTCGCCAGTGTGGCATACATGTGAAAAGTCTCCACAAATATTTTCAGGAAAAAATAATTCAACAGAATTGCACCAGCTACTACGATCATATATTTTGGCAACTGCTCCCGCTTACGAACCGCACTTCCTTCAAACACCACATAACGGCTCAAGAAAAAACCAACCGGAAACGTAACAACAAAAGACATCAGGAACGCTGCAATATGCGGGCTCACCGTCATGAAAGGTGTATGCACCATTTCCTTATTGAGAATAAAATTATAGCTGATGTAAAACAACAGAATATCGAGCACTGTGTTTCCGCCGCCACATGCCGCATACCTGAACGTTTGCATGGGCATGAACTTTTTGAATGGTGGATAGAACCAATCGATCACTGCATGAATAAAAGCAACAACACTATTGATCATAAGAGGCGGCAAAGGTAAAGATTTGGTCATTAGTTTATACTTGCTTCCATTCAAGAGCTTTTGCTCATGATTAAACGCTGATTTGAGCGTAGCTTTGCAAAAAAAAGATATGCGTTTAGTTGTTGCATCTGTACTCTTTTTATTACTGAGTTGTAACGGTGGCGCCCAAACGGGCAAAGAAGTGTCGGCGGATGAGTTTGAAAAAGGTCTGCAACCAGGAGATGTACAGTTGCTGGATGTACGAACTGCAGGCGAATACCGTACAGGCCATATTAAAAAAGCATTACAGGCAAATTGGAATGATCAACAGGAATTTGCCGACCGTACCAGTGCACTGGATAAACAAAAACCCGTTTACATCTATTGCCTGAGTGGCCCACGCAGCAGTGCAGCAGCAGAATGGTTAAGAACAAACGGCTTTCAGCAGGTAGTAGAATTAAAAGCCGGTTTCAGCGGCTGGAAGAGAAATGGAAAACCGGTTGAAGGAATGGCTGATGTAAAACAAATGACGTTTGCAGAATATCAACAACAGATCGCTGGTAAAGAATATGTATTGGTTGATTTTGGTGCAGAATGGTGCCCGCCCTGTCGCAAAATGGAGCCGATTGTAAATGAATTCCTGGCGCAGCACAAAGAAATATCGTTTTTTAAAATAGATGGCGGTATTCATACCGACCTGATGAAACAACTCAATGCGGATGGTTTGCCAACCTTTATACTCTTGAAAAAAGGCGAAGAAGTTTGGCGCTACAAAGGCGTTCTTACTCCCGAAGAACTAAACAATATCTGGACAAGCAAGAAACAGTAACTTTAAGAGAGAAGTATTAAATAATGGAAGCACTTTCTGCCGATCAGAAGACATGGTATCGTAACTGGTTTAATTCACCTTACTATCATCAGTTATATTTTCAACGTGATGAGCAGGAAGCTGCTGCGTTTATCGATCGTCTTTTATCAAAACTTTACCCACCTGCCAATTCAATGATGCTGGATGTTGCTTGCGGTCGTGGAAGGCACAGTATTCATCTTGCCTCAAAAGGATATGCTGTAACCGGCATCGACATCAGCGAAGACAGCATTGCAGAAGCCAAACAATTTGAAACCGATAAGCTTGAGTTTTTTGTACATGATATGCGGTTGCCTTTTCGCATGAATTATTACGACTACGCCTTCAACTTCTTCACAAGTTTTGGATTCTTCCGTACACGTCGTGAACATGATAATGCAATCCGTACCATTGCGCAATCATTGAAACCCGGCGGCACATTTGTAATTGATTATCTTAACGCTCATTATGTAGAAAATCATTTGCAGTATAAAAGTGAATTTCAGAAAGATGGCGTAACATTCTACATTACCCGTTGGCTCGATGAAACGCATTTCTATAAAAAAATCGTAGTGGAAGATGAAGCCAACCTTGATGAACCACTTGAGTTTACAGAAAAAGTAGCCAAGTTTTCTCTTGGTGATTTCAACGATATGTTCTCATTTTATAACCTGCAGGTGCAGGAAGTATTTGGCGATTATCACTTTGAACCCTACCACGTAAACAATTCACCACGTTTGATTATTATTGCGAAGAAGCTGAAGTAATAATTACGGCTTCACACTCGCCTTCTTATTATTCAACAACATCCAGCGTGAAGATTCGTAGAGAGCAATAGTTTCTACTGCCATTTGTTTCTTCGTTTGCTCATATTTTTCTTTGGAGAGTAATGGTGCATTAAAATGCAAAGGCACCAATGTATCCTTTTGCAGATTCATATTAAGGATATAGTAAAACTCATTATTCACCATGCCGATCTTTGCTTCATCATGATGAATGATAAATGCAAAATCTTTCCCGGCAGGTTTTCGTAAAAGGTCTCGACCAATAGTAGTATTTGTGTAAGGCTGATTCAATAACCCTGCAATAGTCGGCAACACATCCACCTGGCTCACCACTTCTTTACGTTTCTCAGGTTTAATAAAACCCGGTGCATAAAATAATAACGGCACATGTTCATCCGTCAAACGTTCTTTTGTCCATGCATCAGGGTAAAGTGCCGTGGCATTGCCTTTTACACCATGATCGCCAATAAACACAAACAACGTATTGTTGAACCAAGGCTGTTGCTTCGCAGCCTCCATAAATTGTTGAATGCTGTAATCGGTATACAACAAGGCTTCCATTTCTTTCTGCGAATCAAAGCCATACTTTTTCAACTGCAGCTCATCAACCTGCTTAGCTGCAACAGCAGCTGTATCTTCTTCAGGTAAAACAAATGGACGGTGATTATCGGCTGTTTGTATAATGCTGAAAAAAGGAGTTGTTTGTTGTGATAAAACTTCGTTGGCTTCTTTAAACAGGTTTTTGTCACTGATACCCCACACATTAAACTTCGGACTTTTGTACATACCCTCTTCAAACAGATGAAGTCCGTTCACATTATTCACCAGCAAGCCTTTGAAATTATTAAACTCACTGTTGCCGCCTATAAAATAAAACTTTTCATGGTTGTTAAATGAATTGAGAATCGTATGCTGATCAATGGCTTCAATATTTCTCGTTGAGAATTTACTCAACTGTACATCGGGCACACCACTCAATAAGGCAAACACACCTCTTGCTGTTCCAAAATGTGGAGAGAAGCATCTTTCAAACAATAATCCTTCATTAGCCAGCTGTTGCAAATACGGTGTTGTATTAAGTGGGTTACCACTCAATCCTGTTTTATACATACTCAGCGATTCGCAGATCACCAGCACCACATTCATTGGCTTGGCAGGTTCTGCAAATACTTCCCTGCGTTGGAAATTGAGCATGGTTGATTCCTTTGGAAGTTGCAGCAATTCTTTCATTACATCAAACTGAACCTTTGCACTTCCATCATCAGTAAATGGTTTACGGAAACGAAGTGTGGTAAAGAAATTCTCCAGCGGATTCAATGCCAGGTAAGCTTTAAAATTATCACCCAGCTTAAATGCATCTTTCCATGTTAATGGCTTCGCCGGGTTACTGCCTGCCACACCAATGATCAGCAACAACATCATCCAGAATGTACGCATTGGTTTAAACGGATGCTTAATGGTATGAACCTTTGAATGACTTCGTTGGAAAAATCTATACAAGCCATAAATGATCAACGATAATAACAGGAATATCCAAAACAACGGGTACGATTGCCAGAGCATACTCATTGATATGGCAAAATCTTCAATAAAGTTGAGCGCACTTGCATTGAGCCTTGTTTCCACGTAATCAAAATGCCCGAAATCTGCACCAAAGAAAAACAAGAGGAAACTGCTTACGACAACGAGGTATATGATCCAGAAACGCTTTGTTCTTGAAGACTGAAATGGTGAAAAGCGGTTGAAGCTTCCGGCAATGAGTAACGGTGCAAGCAAAATACACACCCAGCGCAGATCAAAACGCATCCCCATTAAAAAAGACGGAACTGCATCAGAAAAAGAAACGCCATCGGGTCTGAATGAAAAAAAAGTAAGCACACGCATGATGCTGAACAGCAACATGAAGAAGACAAACAAGCGAAGCACCCAACGTGAAGTTGGTGGTAATTGAAAGCGATGACCCATAGTTTCCTTAAGCGATGCGCAAAAGTAGAAAGAATTCTTTTGTTGAAAGGTTTATTCCATAAACGGTTTGTTATATTTGGCTTCACCATGCTGAAGTCAGTTTTACAAATGGACCGTTCTCTCTTTTACTACATCAATAACAGATGGAGTAACGACGTATTTGATGCAGTAATGCCCTTTATCCGAAATCAGTATCTCTGGGTGCCGCTTTATTTATTTCTACTGGTATTCGTGTTAACAAATTTCAGAACCAAGGCCTTGTGGTGGATACTGTTTTTCCTTGCCACATTTGCACTTACTGATCTGATCAGCACTCAGGTTGTAAAAGCACTTGTTGAACGGCCCCGCCCTTGCGCTGATCCAGTAGCTTCAGAACTTGTGCGCATGCTCATCCCCTGCAGCTACAGTTACAGTTTTGTATCGTCACATGCCAGCAATCATTTTGGAATGGCGATGTTTATGTTCATGAGTATGAAACAGTTCAGTAAACGGTGGATATGGCTGGTGTTTGCATGGGCGTTGCTTGTAAGTTATGCACAGGTATATGTTGGCGCTCATTTCCCGTTCGATGTGCTGGGAGGCGCTTTGCTTGGCGTCTTTATTGGTCACAGAACGGCCATTATTTTCAACAAACAATTTGGCGGGCTTCAAGTTAACTGATTGTTGCTTATTTTCAACAAAAAGAGCACTTACTCAAAGGATTGTATCTTTGCGCTTTGACTACAATGGAAATATTTATACTACTCGTTCTTATTTTTCTCAATAGCTTATTCGTAATTGCCGAAATCACATTGGTTTCTGCCCGCCGTTCCCGCCTTGAAATGTATGCCGCCAAAGGCAGCAGCAGTGCCCGGACAGCATTAGAACTATCTGAAAACCCGGAAGTTTTTCTATCAGCAGCACAGATCGGCATTACCCTTATTGCAATCCTTACGGGTGTATATTCCGGTGAAAAATTCGGTAAAGATCTTGCACCGGTTTTTGAAAATATTCCTTTGGTTGCAGAATATGCAGAAGGAATTGCCACAGGGATTGTAGTGGTTATTGTTACCATCCTTTCCATCGTACTCGGTGAACTTATTCCCAAAAGAATCGGGCTGATGAATGCAGAAAAAATTGCTATGGCTGTTGCCAAGCCTATGAAGTTTTTTGCAAAAGCAGTTCACCCCTTGGTCTGGTTTTTAAACAAAAGCACCAACCTTATCTTCCGTTTATTCAATGTAAAAACGGTTTCAGATAACCATGTAACGGAAGAAGAGATCAAAGCCATCATCAGTGAAGGAACTGAACAGGGAACGATTGAAGAAGCTGAACAGGAAATTATTGAGCGTGTATTTCATTTAGGCGACCGCAATATCACTTCTTTAATGACACATCGCAACGATATTCTGTGGTTCGATCTCAACGATAACGAATCGTCGATTAAAGAAAAGATCATCAATCAACCTCACTCCATCTATCCTATTTGCGATGGCGATCTTGATAACATCAAAGGTTTTGTCTCCATTAAAGACATGTATGTGTCTGATGATTTTACGTTATTTAAAGATTTGATGAAACCTGCGTTGTTTGTTCCCGAAAATAATTCAGCCTACCAGGTATTGGAAAGATTTAAACAGGGAAAGATCCACAGCGCTTTTATTGTGGATGAATACGGAAGTGTGCAAGGCATGATCACACTCAATGATATCCTCGAAGCAATTGTAGGTGATATACCGGAGCCGCACCAAGATGACTATGAAATTATAAAGCGGGATGATGGCAGCTATCTTGTTGATGCGCAAATACAGTTCTACAAATTCCTTTCACGTTTTGAGAAAACAGAATGGATGAACGAAGGTGAGCAGGAATTTGATACGCTGGCCGGTTTCATTTTGCATGAATTGGAACGCATTCCACATGCAGGTGAAAAATTCGAATGGAAAGGTTTTACGTTTGAGATCATCGACATGGACGGTCACCGCATAGATAAAGTATTACTTCACGTGCCGGATGGTGTTGGAGAAGAATAATCGCTGACTAAGTGATAGAGTAATGGCAATGATTCTTATTTTCAATTAATCTCTCTCTATTCTAATCTTCCCTCTCAATTACATAAACAAGCGAACTGCATTGTTCTTTATGCAGTAATGCTTTAAAGTTGGAAACAAGCCCGTTCCAGATTCCCTTTAAGAAAAAACCTTTCTTATATTTTTCACTGAGCAGTGAAATGTAAAAGCTATCGAGCCACATACGTCTTGTACCGATCACCCGCATACCATGACGTTTCATGAGCATACGCATTGAATTGGGAGAGAAATGATAAAGATGGCGTGGCACATCATAGCTTGCCCAGAATTCTTTGTAAATCGCAGCATCCTTGCTTGTATAATTTGGCACAGCAATAATGAGTTTACCTGTTGGCGCCAACAAATCTTTCATGCGTTCAACATATTCATCTAACTGATGCACATGTTCCAGCACATGCCACATGGTGATAACGCTATAGGTTTGTTCCGGTAAACGAAACAATTCATCTGAAGGATATATATCACAATTGTATTTCTTAATGGCTTGTTTCCTTGCTTCCGGATCAGGTTCAAGACCAACCACGTTCCAGCCGGCTTTTTCCATGGTATGCGCAAAAGTTCCGGTACCGCTGCCAATATCAAGCAACATTCCCACTTGTCGTTTGGAGGCTTTTTTAACGAGCTTCTCTTTCGACATCATGGTAAAAAAGCGGGCAATATGATAAAGGAGATTGATCACCCCTTTTTTTGTATTGCTATGCGAGATATAAGCTGAAGATTGATAATATGGGCCGATCTTCTCTTCTGAAGGAGCGTTTAACGTATATCGTAACCCACACATGCCACACTCGGCAATAGTGAATGTCTCACCACTTACGGTATGATCTTTTGCTGTTAAAACTGGTTTGATGGATTCATTTTTACAGACCGGGCAGTTGGCATAACTCATCAGCTGAAGATTCATGATTGGTGCAGTTCGTTTCTGGGTCATGGATTATTGAATTTTATGCAATGGCGGCGCCTCGTTCAGCTTCAGCTTCTGGTTATTTCCCTGTGTGCTCCATTGCGGTGAATAATTAGCGAATAGCAAAATACTTATTAAAGCCGACAAGAACAATGCCAGCGCAATCATCCACCAAAGATTGAGGGGTTTCCTCTTATTACCCGTCAGTAATTCCGTCATCTCCGCACTTGTTTTTTCCTGCTCACCTACCAGTATAGAATGCGAAGTATTCTTACGTATGATCTTTTCTGCAGTTACGGGATTTCCCTTAACCGTCTCAAAAAGCGAAGAAAAATGAAGCAGTTTCTGTTCATCTTTTGTAAAAACGCCAAGGCCTTTCAAGGTCATTTCCCCTTTTTCAGATAATGTACGTTGAAATTCAGCAGAAAGGTTTTGTTGTAAAGTTTTTACTTCTTCCCTGCCCACATTCAGCTCTTGTTGAAGCCAATGCTCAAATTGCTCATCGGCTCCGGTACCCGAAGACGAGTAATGCAGTATAAATTCAGGGGCATACAACAGCCGGTTTGGGAAATCAAGTCGTGCAGGCAGGTGCTCAACCGAGAAGGTCCCGATTCCCTGTAAAGAAACCTTTTTTTGAAAAGAAAGATAGCGTAATACCAGATCAACCATACCCTTACTGTTGCTTTTGGTCAAAAGTAAGTCTTATTCCCGCAAGTAGATTAAATCCAACCACCTGGTAATTATTCCATCGTTGGTAGGTATTGTTGAAGATATTATTGAATTGCCCCCACACACTGATCAGCGGATGCACTTTAAATTCCATCCCGGCATTCAGATCAAATACGCCACGGAGGCGTTCGCTGCTTCCACCCATATCTTTCCGGTACACCGCTCCCTGCCATGAAAGCAGATCTGTCTTCACCATGATCTTTTTACTCGGCTGCCAGCGAAGTGCCGCACTTAATTCAATGGGCACAAAATGCCAGGGTCTTTTCTCGTCCTGCTGGTTGAGGAAATTATAAATATCCATTTTAGCGCTGGCATTAAACTGATCCTGCAAAACAAAACCGACCTCACCCTGCGTATGCAATGCCTGCAGTTTTCCTTCACGCAATACTTCAAATAATCCCGGCCGAACATGATTACTAAACAATGGAATACTCAGGTATTCCAAAAAACCTGTTTGCACACGGTAATTAAATGAATTAGCAAGTGTTCCTTTGAAACCACCATACAGTTCTGTGATGCGGGTATTGAATTGAGATAATGGTTGATTGATCCATGGATTTTTGGATGCCAACGTCTGGTAAGTATTCTTCTGCACATAACCAGTCCAACCGCCCGTAAGGATGATTTTCTTTTCCTGGAGATGAATGTCAACAAGTACATCGGGCAATACATTCAGTTTACCCTGATCCCATGTTGGGCGTATACCTCCTTTAATAAACAACCTTGATGTTTTGAGCATGGCTGCTGCATTCAGGAAAAACACATTATTTGTGTAAGTTTCCTCGCCTGTTGGTGTAAACGTTGTAAGATCAAAATTTCCACGCACCAGCAAACCAAAGCTGTTGCCAAATCTTACTTCTACAGGAAGATCAAGTACGCCGTTTGTTTCGGTTGAACGTGTATCGCTGAAAACATTAATGTTAAGATCAGGATTATAACTGATGCCGAATCGGTTTACAAATGCATTGCGTACACCTGCACGGATGTTGATGGTTTGATAAGGCTTCTTCAATGAATCTTCTTTCGAATTGGCAAATACGGGATCGGGGCCATACAAAAAGAAGGTTTGATTTTGATACCCTGCCTTGCCATACACTTCCACATTCTTAACAACTGTATTGATGTTGGCTGCAAAAGATGTATTGCTGAAACGTTGTACACGAAGCTTACCTCTTTGCGAAAGATGATTGGCAAATAAGGTAAAGTTTGTTTTCTTTCCATCGCCCAATGTAAATCCTGCATCTACTAACGGAGTGTTGTAGTTGCCGTAGCCCACTTTAATATAGTTACTGTTATGCGCCTGACCAGCAGAATCAATTTGCAACGCCATTGGTTTTAACCCCACCGGTTGCAGGTTAAAGTATAAATTCTGAACAGGAATATTGTATGCAAGGTTAGGTGCTCCAGTTTCAGGAGCAGGTGGCGTGGCATTAAAATTCAGTTTCACTGCATTTTTCAACACAGGTTTAAATGCCGATACAATTTCAACAGATTGTTTCTTTGTTGTATCCTGAGCAACAGCATACATACCGATGCTGCTAAATATCAATGTGAATATCGTGATTCTGCGCATGTTCTTATTTGTTCGTTGTTCAATCGTACCTCGTACATCTAACTTCGTACTCAGCATTATCCTTCAATCTTCGAATTCCTTTTTTCTTCTTCAGTAACCTGTTGCAGTTTTGTCTGTGCTTCCTGTTTTAATTGCAGGTTAGTGGCATTATCTACAACACTCTGGTAAGTTGCTTTTGCATTGAAGTAATCTTTTTGTTTCAGATAAATATCACCCAGCAATATGTATGATTTGGTTACCCAGAAATCATACGAACCACTTTTATTGATCATTTCAAACGCTGCTTTTTCAGCATTGGTGAGGCTGTTCAAATCGAATTGACATTTAGCAATTTCATATCTCGCTTCTGCCGCCCACTCTCCTTTGTTAAGATTCACCACAGCACGGTACGATTGAATAGCGAGATCATATGTATTATTCAACTGATGATTACGCCCCGTAACAAGATTCGACAATGCTTTATCATCATTCCCTGCACCTTTAGCGATCAGCAGATCTTTCGCCACATCAGCAGCTTGTTTGTATTCTTTCAGTTGATAATGGCAACGCAATAATCCACGTAATGCTTCAAGCCTGCTTTCATCTGTCGTAGCAACGGTACGCAGTATTTCATAGTAAGGTTGTGCCTTCGCATAATCCTGCAATTCGAAATAATAAGAACGAGCTGCAATCAACGCACTCTTCTCTGCAAACTGGCTGTTACCCTGCTTGGCCACATATTCATAGCCGGGTAATGCGCTCTTCCAGTCTTTACGCAGGATAAAACATTCACTACGGTTGTAATGAGCGTTCAATGCATTAGCACCATTTGGGAAACGTGCGAGATAACTGTTGATCTGTTCAACAGCACCTGTACAATCGTTGTTTTCCAATTTCACTTCAACTGCAGCATAAGCCAATGAATCAGCTTCACTTGCAGAAACATTTCTTCCTGTTGAACGAATGAAGGCTTCGTATTCCTGTGGTCGTCCAGTCTCCACATAAATAGCACGGATGTTTTCCAGTGCAAAAGCGGCTTCTTCGCTGTTTGGATATTGCTGTAAAAGTTTTTTGTAGTTGTCTAGTGCTTCCTGGTTTTTGTTGAGGTTACTGTAACACACTGCCAATTGTAATAATGCCGTTTGCTTGTAGCCTGTATTCTGTGGGGCATTGATCACATTGTTGAGGAAAGGAATAGCAGCCTGGAATTTTTCATCGGCCATGTAGGTCTTTGCAATTTCCATGTTTGCATCAGGCACCAGGTTGCTGCGTGGATATAAGCGTTGCAGGGTGCTCATCTGATCGATCTTTCCTTTGCTGTTGTTAATACCTGCAAGCATGGCTTTTTGATACAGGGCATAATCTGCATTGGGCCATGAATAATCAATTGCTTTTTGATACATACTTAATGCAGTGGTGTAACTCTTCTGCATAAAATAACAATCAGCCAAACGGATATGCGCATCCTGATCAATTGGTGCGGAGTTAAGTGCTACACGACCAACTGCTTTTTGAAAAAATCCCTGTGCAACTAAAAAGTTTTCTTTGCGCAGGTAGCAATAACCCATATTGTAATTTGCTTCTTTCACGGTTGCTTCACCCATACCCGGTGTTCCGCTTTGCAGGAATTTATCATAATACCGAATGGCATCATCCAAACGATCATTACGGTAAGCTATCTCTCCTTTCCAGTAATTAGTTAATGGAAGTACAGGCGCATTGTATTTGTCTTTTAAAATTTTATCGAGCAGTTCATCTGCTTTGTTCAACTGACCATCATTGATCAATTCAGCAGCACGACCGTACAACATACGTGGATATAATTTCCTCGTTGATTCCGAAGGGTCAACCAACGATTCCATTAATGAGATTGCATCTTTATAGTTACTAGTGCCTGTAAGCAATCCAACCAACAGTTCTTTTGCTTCATTACTATAAGTGCTGCGGGGATATTCATTCAGGAAGCGCTTGAATTCGCTGATGGCCACACCCTGGTATCCCAACTCGTACGAAAGCTTAGCATAATTGAATAAGGACACTTCACGCTGTTGCTGATTACTATTGTTTGCAGCACAGAATGCAAATGCATTCCTTGCATTTTCTTTTTGATTAGTTTTTAAGTATGCATCGCCCAGCATATACATCGCACTTTGGCTAAGCGAATCTTCACTGCCACTTAACTGCTTAAAACCATCAATCGCTTTTGTAAGTTGATTATTCTGATAATAGCTGTAGCTGAGTTCGTACAGATCCTGTCGTGTTACTTTATCCGCTTTGTTTACATATTCTTCCAATAACGGAAGTGCACGTTTGTAATCTTTCTTTTCAAAATAAGCATGACCAAGCAGCTGTTTCATCTCAAGGTCATACAATATATTCGGACGCTTCACTGCTTCTTCTGCAATTTTGATCGCCTTATCTTTTTCTCCACGGAAATAATAAATAGAAGCAATATAGAACGGAACGATCTTGCCATACTCAGGATGGTCTTTCACTTTTTCGAAACTTCCCAGCGCTTCGTTGTATTGTTTATCATTGTAAGCAAGAAAACCATAAAAATAATTTGCGTCGAGGTAATGCTTATCAGTTGGCATTTGACGAATTGTATTGAACAAAGGCTTGGCCTGTCCGTAACGTTTCAAATGAAAATAGCTATACCCCATTCTGAATTTCGATTCAGATATCTGTTCATTATTCAAACTGGCAATCTCTGCTTTTTCATAAAATTCCAATGCATCTGTAAACAATTGCTTGCGGAAGTAGTAATTCGCCAAATGAAAACTCAGTTGCTGTGTGCGTGGCATATTATGCACCACGGTAATAAATTCACGGCTGGGCTGCACAGCACGTTCATCGTTTTGTTGTAAGCCACAAGCCAAAAGATAGTAATCAATTTCCTGCACCTGTATGCCGGCATTGAGGATGGTGGAGCTTTGTACTTCCTGTTTCAATTCCCGCAACAGTGGCATAGCAAGGCTGTACTGATCTGTGAGGAGGTATTCCTGTGCCTGTTTGAACTTTGCGTTGGGATCGTTATTAATTGCTGTTACCTGCGCATTCACTTGCACAGAAAAGCACAAGAGCAGGAACGAAAGAATGTAAGTAATGCGGTTGTTCATTGCCGGGTAAACGTTCATCGTTGGTAAATATTTTAACCTGTCTCTTAAAGTCCGTCAGTCGGGCTAAAGGTAAATTGTCCTTTTCCTTTCAAACACCATTCCAGATTTTTGTGGATAAAAGTTGATGTTCCGTTAATTTCGCAACCTGGAATCAATATTCTTGAAACGAACTGCAATGATATGTCCATTTTTCATTGCGGCTAAAACTACAACGGACACATGAAGAAACTCTTATCTATTAAGTATTCAGCAACAGCTTTTAACATTTCCTTCTTAGTATTACGCCTTGTTTTAGGTTTAAGCATGTGTATTAACCATGGATATGGCAAGCTTGTAAACTTCAGCGACAAGAAAGATCAGTTTGTCGATTTCCTTGGCATTGGCAGTACAACCACGTTGGCATTGGTGGTGTTTGCAGAATTTTTCTGTTCCATTTTTATTGCCATTGGATTGTTTACACGCTTTACCGTTATACCACTTATAATAGCAATGGGCTATGCCTTTTTTGTTGCTGGCAGCGGCGATCTGTTTGACAAGGGAGAACTTTCCGCACTTTTTCTGAGTGGATATTTTGCCTTATTGTTATGCGGACCTGGCCGGGTAAGTGTTGATGGTGTCATCAATAAATAATAGCAATGATTCCTTGCTGATAATTAAAGCAACATGTTCAATAGTGAAACCAATATACGGGTTCGATATTCAGAAACAGACCAAATGAATGTGGTGTATCATGGTAACTATGCCCAGTATTTTGAAGTGGCAAGAGCTGAAGCAATCCGTGAAATGGGTATTACGTACAAGGAAATAGAAGAGATGGGAATTGTGATGCCTATTGTTGAACTGCATACCAAGTTTTTGCGACCTGCAAAGTATGATGATCTGCTGACGATCAAAACGCAGTTGCGTGAATTGCCCACCGGTCACAGGATTGAGTTTCATCATGAGGTGTATAATGAAGAAGGTAAACTATTAACCATTGGCCGTGTTGTATTGTATTTTTTGGATGCAAAAACAATGGCCAGAAGTCTGATGCCTGCAGCACTAGCAAATCATCTCCTGCCATATTTCAACTAACTTAGCTTCTCAAATTTTCTCCATGCAGCAACACGCAATCTTTGCCTCCATCATTACCATTGGAGATGAACTACTGATCGGCCAAACCATTGATACCAACAGTGCATGGATGGCACAGGAGTTAAATAAAATTGGCGTATGGGTGAAACGTCGTGTAGCTGTTGGCGATACCAGGGAAGATATCTGGCAGGCATTGGATGAAGAAAGCGAATCAGTACAAATTATTTTGATTACGGGAGGACTTGGTCCAACGGCTGATGATATCACCAAGCCATTACTCTGCGATTATTTTGGCGGCAAGATGGTGGTGGATGAAATGGTGCTGGAGCATGTAACTAATATTTTCCGGCGGCTTAATCGTCCCATCATTGACAGAAATATGAAGCAGGCCGAAGTACCAGATGTTTGTACTGTGCTTATGAACAAACGTGGCACAGCGCCGGGCATGTTATTCCGAAAAGGCAACTGTATTTATATTTCAATGCCGGGTGTGCCGCATGAAATGAAAGGCATTATGACGGATGAAGTTCTGCCTCTTTTGAAACGGGAATACAAAATGCCGTTTATCCTTCACCGTACATTACTTACTGCCGGTGTGGGCGAATCATTTATTGCAGAAAAGATCAGTGCATGGGAAGAAAGGCTTCCTGCAGATATTAAACTTGCTTACTTGCCCAATTATGGAATGGTTCGTTTGCGCTTAACCGCCACCGGTACAAATAAAGACCAGCTGGATGAACAACTTGACCGCCTCTTTGCTGAACTGCAGGATCAGGTAAAGGAATGGTTGATCGTTGCTGAAGATCTGCCGCTTGAGCAAGCATTAGGACAATTGTTGCTGAGCAAGAAAAAAACAATGGCAACAGCCGAAAGTTGCAGCGGTGGTTATATTGCTCATCTTATTACGGCCATTCCAGGTTCATCAGAATACTTTAAAGGAACGGTGGTTGCCTATGCATATGATGTAAAAGAAGATGTGCTGGGCGTTCAGCATTCAACCCTTGAAACAAAAGGAGCTGTGAGTGAAGAAACGGTTACCGAAATGCTGACCGGCCTTTTGCAAAAAACAACTGCTGATTATGGTATTGCCACAAGCGGTATTATGGGGCCAGGCGGTGGCACTACAGACAAACCCGTTGGTACTGTATGGGTTGCTGTTGGTTCAAGACAGAAGATGATCGCAAAAAGATTACACTTTCGGTTTGATCGGTTAAAAAATATAGAATTAACGGCAACAAATGCTTTGCTGATGCTCTTCCAGTTTATTGAGGGAGAGACGGATAAATAAGTCTCCAATCCTTACCTTTGACGCCTATTAACGATTGTTTGTCCAGGTTACCGGAGCTGATTTCAGTTTGCTGAAGTAAGCAGAGTTGTACATGAGTGCGACGCAACCGGTGAAGAGCAGAATATCTGTTGCTGGTCAACAAAAAATAAAAACATCAAATTATTATGGCTTTAGTTGATTTAGTAATGCCTAAGCTCGGTGAAAGTATTATGGAAGCAACCATTTTGCGTTGGCATAAAAAACCGGGCGACAATATTAAAATGGATGAGACCGTACTTGACATTGCAACTGATAAAGTTGACAGTGAAGTACCCAGTACTGCCGAAGGTGTATTAAGTGAAGTGTTATTCAGCGAAAATGATGTAGTGCCGATTGGCGCTGTGATTGCACGTATTGCAACCAGCGCTGCTGATACTATTGTTGCAGCACCTGTTGCAACTGCTCCGGTTGTTGAATCGGTTGCGGAATTTGTGGAAGAAGCAATTCCTTACCAACCTGCCGGTGCTAAAGTAAGTGCACCGACTAATGGTATTCGTTTTTACTCTCCTCTTGTGTTGAATATTGCTGCGCAGGAAGGAATTGGCATGGCTGAACTGGAAAAAATCCCGGGCACAGGTAACGATAATCGTGTTACTAAGAAAGATATTCTTCAGTATGTAAGTACAAGAAAAGGCGGAGGTACAAGTTACACTCCCCAAGCTGCACCAAAAGAAGATGTATTGGTAGTGCCAATGAACAGAGTTGAACAACCTGCACAACAACAACCCGCCCCTTCTCCATCAATGGCGCCAACTGTTTACAGCGGCAATGTTGAGATCATTGAAATGGATCGTATGCGTAAGTTAATTGCTGATCACATGGTGAAAAGCAAACAAACCAGCCCGCATGTAACCAGCTTTACTGAGACTGATGTAACCAACCTGGTACAGTGGCGTGATAAGATGAAGAAAGAATTTGAAAAACGTGAAGGAACTAAGATCACGTTTACTCCTTTGTTCATTGAAGCAATTGTAAAGTGTATTAAAAAATATCCGCTCATCAACAGTTCAGTTGATGGCGACCGGATTATTGTAAAGAAGGACATCAACATTGGTATGGCTACTGCTTTACCAAGCGGCAACTTAATTGTACCGGTGATCAAGAATGCGGATCAGTTGAATCTTGTTGGTTTGACAAAGCAGGTAAACAATCTCGCAGATTCTGCCCGTAACGGTAAACTGAAAGCTGATGACACAACAGGTGGCACATTCACGTTAACCAATGTTGGAACTTTCGGCAGCTTAATGGGTACTCCTATCATTAACCAACCACAGGTTGCAGTGTTAGCCGTTGGCGCTATCAAGAAAAGACCGGTGGTGATTGAAACACCACATGGTGATAGTATTGCTATCCGCCACATGATGTATTTAAGTATGAGTTACGATCATCGTATTATTGATGGCAGCTTAGGTGCAACCTTCTTAACTGCAGTAGCTAACGAACTCCAGAATTTTAATCCAGATAGAGATTTGTAAACAGATCAATGTATAAAGCAAAATCCCGGTTCAGTTGAACCGGGATTTTTTGTGTTTAATATTTTTTGCGTTCAAAGCTGTACTTCTTCCCTTTTCGTTTTATAACAAACAAGTTGTCGTATTCTGTTTCTGCAAGATCAGTTAAGAGTGATTGCCCAATCATTTTATTTACGAGGTCATCCACTGTATTTGAATGGCCAACGAGTAATACATCTCCTTTCTGAATTGCTTTTACACGGTCAATAAATTTATCAACTGTATCTCTTGGTGAATATAATTGAATTGATACACCCTTTGCTTCACTCAATGGTTTAGCTGTTGACTGCGTGCGTATATAAGGTGTTGAAAAAATGGCTGCAAATGATTTGTCCTGCAACAACGTTTTCAGGTTTTGTGCCCGTTGTTCACCTTCTGCACTCAATGGCACATCGCTGCTCATATTTGCATTAGCAGTTGCTTTTTCAGCATGACGCACAATATAATAGGTGTTGCGACTGCAGGATGATAAGAGAAGTAACAGGAAACTAATCGTTAAAATTGATGATAAAGTCTTCTTGAAGGAAACTGGCATGAAACAAGGTTTTAAATTATAAAATGAGTTTTGTAAATTTAAGAAACAAAAACCCAGTAAAACTATTCGTGTATGAAGACTTTATCCGAAACCTGGTTTGCCGATGGCTTCATTGATTTTGAACTGAAGAAATATACCCTGCTCGCCTACTTGCAGGAAGTAAACAAGTATTTCAACGAAGCCAAACTTTATCCGCAACTCGCCGATGTGATCTTTCACTACAACAACCTTGTCGCATTCAGGGAGAATAAAAAATACCTGCAGGAACAGTTCCCCAAAAAACTGACAGGCATACAAATTGAAAAACTGCAGTTGCTGTATGAACAAATGATTGAAGACGATGAACTGATGCAGGAACTGGAAACCATCATGCATTATTCTATTGCTACAATGAAGACAACCATTTCCAACGGCACGGAAATCTATGAAATGGTGGAACAAAGTATTTCTATTTCTCCTATCGGTATCATTCCACTTGATACAAGAGAAGGTTATTTGTTTTTACGCAACACCAATGCAAAGCAGACAAAAGTGTATCAATACCGTCTCAGTTTTTTTGAACGTCATGATGAACAATACCGTACGCTCAAAACAAACTTCGTTGATTCGTGGATCAGTAATATTGTAAACACCTACGAGAATATAAAAGGTGAACTCATCCGTAATAAAACGGAATTGCCTAACCCGGCTGTGTATAGTATTGAAACAAATCTCTCTTACCCCGTGGAAGAAACATTTCTTCCAATTGCTAAGCGGAGTTTTGTGAAATTCCTGACTGCTGCATAAAATAATACAGTACTAGTAATGAAGTTATGACAGGCACAATGAAAAGATAAACATACGGTGTCATAATAAATCCATAGAAAAAGGAAAAGTAGATTTTTAAACTTGCCGACGCAATCAGCGGCATATAAAACTTCTGTTTCCTGCCGGCTATAAAATACCATCCGCACAGCAAAGCTGTAACCAGAATGATTGAGACCAGGTGAATATTTTTGTACAATCCAATTTTTTGTTCCACAGATCCTTCTGAATGATCATAAAAATAAGCTGCCAGTCCGGTACCCCTGAATAATTGAAAAGGTTTTTCAGTAGCTGCCTGCCATGACTGCCCCCTCCATTCGCCTGCAGCTGCTGAAGCATAAGCCTTTATTCCCCTTAAGAAAATGCTAAAATCAACTGAAAGAAAGGGAATAATATATATCAGCAGAATACCAGCTAAAACAACGGTTACCCATTTCATGGTTTGCCTCATACCTGAATCTTTAATTGAAAGCAGAAAAAAGAAAGGTACCCACACTGCAAGAGAATATCTTGAAAGCAAACAAATAAGCAGAGATAAAGCAATAAGCCATGTGTTTTTGCTTTCAAGAGAAAAAAGGAAGAAACAATAATAGGTTACAATCATTAGCTCAACTGTTCTTACAAATGTCAGGTCGCCGTAAAAAAGAAAAAGCCAAAACACGGCCTGGAACAGAAGCAATAAAATTAACTGACCGTAAGTGGTTCTGTTACCCACAATAAACTTTCGATATAAATAGTAACACAATAGAAGCCAACTTGCAAAAACCAGGTAACGGTAATCGATCATCATAAATTCAGTCAGATGAAAGGGCATCCACGTAAATGGCAGATAGGTAGGTTGTAAATCATATCCCCATTCTGAAATAATCATATACGGGAAAATGCCTGCCTGCTGACGCTTTACGAGCAATTCGATAGTAGGAATAATATCAGATTCCTGAACCCGTACGGGGTAAAGGTGAATATAGCGTACCCAAAAAAGAAAATTTAACCCTATTAAAAAGAGCCAGAAATATTTTGACAGATTCGTTTTTATCAGTTTATCATTTACACTTTTTCCATCGCCTGGAAATATAAAAGGAAAAAAACCAATTAACAGAGATAAAAGAAATAATACGATCCCATTGGCTGATGGTGAAAGCCACGTATTTCTTAGAATTGTTGTAAACGATATTTCTAAAATGATTAAACCGGCAAGTAAAACAATTGAATTAGTTTTTTTGAGTTTAACTCTCTTCATTATAGTTCCTGTATTATTTTACGCAGTCAAGATAAAAGAAAAGCCGGGACAATTGCCCGGCTTTTCTAAACATTTTAAGTTTATTCTATCTTAAATCCCCAATCAATTCCTTTTTCTGCTGCAGGCACACCTTCTTTCATCCACTTAGGCATTGGTGCTCCTTTCAGGTAATGATCAAAGAACTGGCTCAGACGAACAGAAAGATCTTTCCTGTTTCTGCGTTCAACAAGGTTATGATCTTCATCGTTGTATTGCAGGAACCAAGCTTTCTTATCTAATCGACGTAATGCTGTAAAGAACTCAATACTCTGGTACCAAGGCACAGCACCATCTTTATCGTTATGCATCAACAACAATGGTGTTGTTACTTTGTCTGCTTTAAATAAAGGTGAGTTTTTCGTGTAAAGATCAGGGCGTTGCCATGGCGTTGCACCCAAACGTGTTTGAGAACGCTCGTATTGGAACTGCCTGCTGATACCTGCACCCCAGCGGATACCACCGTAAGCACTGAACATATTGGCTACAGGCGCACCTGCTCCTGCTGCTGCAAACATTTTTGTGCGTGTTACAAGATATGCAACCTGGTAGCCTCCCCAGCTTTGTCCCTGTATCGCCATTTTTGTACTATCAACAAATTTCATTTTGCTGAGATACTTTCCGGCACTCACAACAGAGTTGTAAGCACTTTCTCCCGGCTCTCCATCTTTGTAATAAATGTTTGGATCAAATACGAGATAACCATTGCTTGTGAAATAAGCAATGTTTATTGTTGATGCACTTGGAGCCGGTGTACGGTAAGCATAACGAGTATCAGAATTACGCTCATAGAAATAAAAGATCACCGGATATTTTTTGTTGGGATCGAAATTTTCAGGTTTGAATAATAACCCTTCTGATTCTTTACCATCAAACATTTTCCATTTATGTAATTCAACGGTGTACCAATTGTAATCTTTCTGCTGCTCATTAACAGAACTTAACTGCTTGGATGCTTTGTGATCCTGCGCCGCACTTAATGTTGTTGAAAAAAGGCTTGCACTCATTTGCGGCGTCATGGCTGTATAAACCAACACGTCACTATTCTTTCCTTTCAATACGTTGCCACTGTTGATCACTGCAGGATTTGTTACCGCTATTGACTCGTTGAGCACAAAATTGCTACCGAGCTTATGGGTCGTTAAGCCGTATCCTTTCTCTTTATTATCAAATACGCCAAGCAGTAATGTTTGACCATCTTTTACAAATCGCTCTTCACGATCAAGTTCGCTGTAACGGAATGTCAATTGTTTTTTACGACCAATACCATTGGTGATAGAAACAGGTTTTTCTTTTCCTGTCGGGTCAATTTTCCAGATATCAAACTTATCATATACATACAATGCTGCATCATTTTCATGCCAGCCCATCACACCATGTGGCGGAGGATCGTCCGGATGGTCATCATCTTCATCAAATAAAGGCACTTTAATATCTTTTGTCGCAACAATAGTTTTACCGGTTGCTACTTCATAAGACATGTACTGATGAGTTTTCCAATCGAACCACATCACAAATTTCCCTTTGGGTGAAATACCACCGCTACGGATCTTTTTACCAATCAGTTTTCGTTCACCATTTTTCACATTGACCAGATACAGATCGTTATAGTTGTGCTGCTCCCATTGATTTTGCTTGCGGTAAGGTTTGCTGTCGTAACCAATTGCCACATCTGCATCATCTTCATCTGTTGTAACAACACGTTCCAATGTTTCATTCGCCAATGGAGTAACGGCCGAAGCATCACCATGCAATACAGTTAAGTAACTGCGGCGTAGCTCGTTGTTAACCTGCAATAATTGTTGTGGCTGAAGTTCAGGATCATTATAATGCCAAATGTCCAGTCGTGCAGTTTCAAACTCAACAAGGTTGGTATCTTTTGGTTGGCGAATGGGTGCCAATCCAAAGAACAAGCGATCACCTTTCTTGCTGAATTTGTTTACGTAATCAGGACTAACAGTCATGCCTGTTTTTACAGAAGCTGTTGAGCGATCAACACGCAAACGGGCGCTGTCCATGCCGGGTTTGAAATACCAGAGTTTATAAAACTTACGTAATGCTTTGCTTACACTGTCACGCTCTGCAACAAATGCGAGCTGTGAGCCGGCCACATCCAGTGCGTAATTCTTTGCATCATTAAACCCTTGCAATACCGTATCTACTTTTCCGGTAGCAGTATTCATCCAAAGAATAGCGGCCTTACTTAACGTATCACCATTCTTTTTACTTGTTTCGATGATCAATGTATTTCCGTTCTCACTGAAATAATATTCGTTAACAAGTTTAAACTTTTTCTCTTCGCCTGTTTGTGTATTTCGCACAATCAGTTCAGTACCTTCCTCAACAGGATCGGCAGCAGGTCTTGCTGCCGGCCTTGGTCCGCCTTTTGCAGGTTGCAAAACAGCTAAGCCTTTGGTTTTTGCTTCATTTGCTTTGTTCTTTATACTATCAGCTACACGCATCAATGAATCAGCCATTGAAACCATTTTATTGATTTGTGTGAGTGAGTCTGGTTTTGCCGCAGGCTTTGGCGGTTCAGGTAAAGCTTTATCCATATGATAAGCCACCCAGCCATTTCCCTTCTCAGGGGTTTTAAATGTTTTTACACGGGCTACTTTCCACACACTGTCCTTTCCCAATTCAACAATCGCTAAACTATCCTTTGGCATTTCATCCGGACGCTTCTTTTTAATTCTTGCATCACGTGTGTCTTTATAAAGCGGTCGGATCTTGAAGATCACAAAACGACTGTCGTTGGTAATAATGGAACTGTAACCACGGGCAACAGTCTTTTTATAATTACCATCGGTTGATTGAATCACCATATCACCATCGCCTTCCTGAGGATTAACCATGTACACGACCCATTTACCATCATCGCTGATCTGGGCGCTTTGTACACTTTGCCAGCGGTCGTACACCGAATGGTCGAGAGGCCTTTTGGATTGGGCAATGCTTAACAGCGGAACTGAAAGCAGAAAACAGAAAACGAAATTTCTCATGTGCAGTAGTTTTTAAAGTTCGTCAAGTTAAATTAAACATTTTAGCTGTATCCTTGTTTTACATCAACGGAATATAACACTTATGAACAGATACATTTTAGGCTTACTCCTTATCACACTCTCAGCTTACCCTGCTTTTGCACAGAATAAAGGCATTATTGCCGGCACAGTTGTCAACAAAGCAACCCAGCTTCCGGTTGATGCGGTTTCGGTAAAAGTAGAAAATACGGAATGGGGCTCAGTAACCGATTCGCTGGGACGTTTCCGCATCAGCAATATCGATCCTAAATCATACAATGTTGTTTTCACAAAGGTTGGTTACAAACCTTACACGATCTATAATATCGTTCTTACCTCAGGAAATGAAACCAGTGTTACGGTTGAATTGGAAGAAGAAATTAAATCGATCGGCGAGATAACGGTTACCGGCAGACGTACGGCAAAAGTTGCCACGCTTGAAACACCTTTGAGTGTACAACGATTAACTACTGAAGAGATCAAAGCAAATCCCGGCGGTAATTTCGATATCAGTCGTGTGATCAATACACTGCCCGGTGTTGGCGGAACGGCTGGTAGTGTTGGTGGTTTCCGTAACGATATTATTATTCGTGGTGGCGGACCTGGTGAGAATGTATTTTATTTAGATGGAATTGAAATTCCCGTGATCAATCACTTTGCAACACAAGGGGCAGGTGGCGGACCAACAGGCATTTTAAACGTAAGCTTTATTGAAGATGTAAAACTCAGTTCTTCAGCGTTTGATGCCCGTTTTGACAATGCACTCAGCAGTGTATTTGAATTCAAACAAAAAAGAGGAAACACAAATCGTGTACAAGGTAATGTCCGTTTGAGTGCAACAGAACTTGCCGCCACATTAGAAGGCCCCTTAAGCAAGAACAAGAAAACGACCTTCCTTGCAAGTGCCCGGCGTAGTTATCTGCAGTTTTTATTTCAGGCATTGGACCTTCCTATTCGCCCAAACTACTGGGATTTTCAATACAAAGTGACGCATCAGTTTGATAAGAAAACAACATTAACCGTTTTAGGCGTTGGTGCAATTGATGAATTCAGTTTTGCAGCACCATCAGAAGCAACGCCGGAGAAATTATACATCCTCAACAGTAACCCAAATATCAATCAATGGAATTATACCGTAGGAGCAGCGTTGAAACGAAATATTAAAAATGGTTTCTGGAATTTGGCCATCAGCCGTAATGCTTTTAACAATAATATTACAAGATTTGAAGATAACCTCAACCCCACTCCTGCACAACAATCATTAGATGTTACATCTAATGAAACAGAAAATAAATTACGTTTTGATGTTAACCAAACCTTGAATGGATGGAAGTTGAGTTATGGTGCTGTTGTACAAAATCCGCAATTCAGTAACGAAGGGTTTGCACGCATTCGTGCAGAAGTTAGAGATACTTTAGGCAATCTTGTTCAGCCAGAAGTGAAAGCTAATTTCAATACATCGAAAAGTTTTTTAAAGCTGGGCGGTTTTGTACAGGCGGGCAAACGTTTCTTTGATGATCGCTTAGGCATAAACGTTGGCGTGCGCATGGATGGAAATACATTTACCGATGAAGGGATGAATCTGTTGCAAACATTCAGTCCACGTGTGGGATTGAGTTATGTATTAAGCGATCGGTGGACTGTGAATGCAAGTGTTGGCCGTTACTATCGACTGGCTCCTTATACCATTCTGGGTTTTCAAAATAACAACAGCGACTATGTAAATCGTGATGCAAATTATCTGCGCAGCGATCATTATGTGGTGGGATTTGAATATTTACCGAAGAACACAACACGTTTTACCATTGAAGGTTTCTACAAGCAATATGGCAATATGCCGGTGAGTGTGCGTGATGGAATTAACCTTGCAAACAAGGGTGGCGATTTTAATATTTTAGGTAATGAAGATATTGTGAGCACAGGTAAGGGACGAACTTATGGTGTTGAGTTTTTTGCGCAACAGAAATTAACGAAGCGTTTTTATGGAGTATTCAGTTATACTTTATTCATCAGTCAGTTTAGCGGTGTAGATGGAAAATATGTTTCGAGTGCTTGGGATAACCGTCATCTGTTGAGTGTAACATGGGGTTATAAATTTCCACGCAACTGGGAACTTGGTTTGAAATTCCGTTACCAGGGCGGCGCTCCGTTTACACCGTTTGATGAAACGGCAAGTCGCCAAAATTATCTCAGCACAGGTGAAGGTATCTTGGATTATGCACGGTTGAATCAAAACCGTTTGACTGCTTTTAACTCCAGTGATGTGCGTATTGATAAGAAGTGGAATTTTAAACGTTTGACGCTGGATGTATTTCTCGATGTGAGTAACTGGTATGTGGCAAAGAGTCCGGCGTTTCCGCAATACACATTTCAACGCACAGCAAATAATAGTGGTTTTGCAACAACAAACGGAAAACCGATTGCATTTGATGGCAGCAATGCAATTCCTGTAATCCTGCAAAACAATGATCCAAGTGTAACACCAACAATTGGATTTATCATTGAATTTTAAAATATTAAATTGGAAAGGCCATTCATTAAACGGATGGCTTTTTTGTTTGCCATACCCGAACGGTTTGTATCACCACACTTGCAACAATCAACAGAATTCCCCAATAGAATCCTTTGCCTAAATCTTTGTTTTCATTATACAATAAAAATGCAAGCAGAATTCCGTAGACAGGCTCAAGATTGTAAGTAAGATTTGCAGTAAAGGGTGATATCTTTTTCAATGCAGTCACTGATAATTGAAAAGCCAATACCGTGCAAAACAATGCAAGCATCAACAACCAGAACCAATCATTCAAAGAAGGAATATATTTTTCTGCGGGAGAAAATTGCAGGTACAACGGTAACAATAAACTCAACATCAACCATCCCCCACCCAACTCATACAAGGTTAAGTTAGCAGCAGGAATATGTTGAATCAAGCGTTTATTAAAAATGGGAAACAATGCCGATAGAAATGCAGCAGCAACACCGAGCAGAATACCAGTTTTATATTGTACATCAAAATGAAAGATGAGATAAATGCCGAGCAAAACCAGTAAACCCAACAATACTTCTACCAAGTCCAATCTTCGTTTATGCAAAAGTGGTTCCAGAAAAGCAGTGAATGAACCGGTGGCTGCAAAACAAACCAATGCAATGGATACGTTCGCATATTTCACGCTGCCATAAAAGAATACCCAATGCAAGGCAATGAGTGCACCGATGCCTACACATTGCAGTAAATACTTTCGTTCAATACGGATCGACTGTTTACGGATGAAAAAGATGAGCAGTAACAATAAAGATGAAAGCAACATGCGATACCAAACCAGCCAGCCTTCGTTTAACTCGATCAAACGGCCAAGCACACCCGTAAAACCAGCCAGGAAAACAGCAGCATGTAATTGTAAAAAAGCTTTGGTTGTGGGATGCATTTTAGAGATCAATGATTGCTTTGCGCAACTACATCATCAGATGAATATTTAGAAGTCGATTCGCCTTTGCTTTTTATTCTTGCGTGATAATCTTTGAATAAACTTTGCCAACGCAGTTTTAACACGCCCAATATGCCTTCTTTCACAATCCCTTTGTTCATTTTGCTTGCCCCTAATTTGCGATCAACAAATGTGATAGGCACTTCTGTAATCTTAAACTTCAATTTCCATGCAGCAAATTTCATTTCGATCTGGAAAGCATAACCCACAAAATTAATTCCGTCTAAATTCAAAGCTTCGAGTGTTTCACGTTTGTAACAAACAAAACCTGCTGTGGGGTCCATCACAGGCATCCAGGTTATCATGCGTGTATATAAAGAGGCGCCTTTTGAAAGTAAGATACGCCGTTGCGGCCAGTTGGCAACAGCACCACCTGTTACATAGCGGCTGCCAATTGCAAGATCAGCACCACCTGTTTTGCAGGCATCAACCAAACGAGCAAGATCAGCCGGGTTATGACTAAAGTCAGCATCCATTTCACAAATGAATCGGTATCCTTTTTCAATGGCCCATTTAAATCCGTGGATATAAGCCGTACCTAATCCAAGTTTGCCTTTGCGTTCTTCAATGAATAATTGATTGGTGAAAGAAGGTTGTAATTGCTTTACAATTTGTGCAGTGCCATCGGGAGAACCATCATCAATCACCAACACATGAAAACCTTCATGTAAAGTAAAAACGGCACGGATAATATGTTCGATATTTTCCTTTTCGTTGTAAGTGGGTATGATGACGAGTTTTTCCAATCTGAATGTTTGCGTTGCAATTTAGTTGATTTCGAAAACCTTAAACAAAACTTCTTCTGCTGCAAGAACGTTTAGTTCTTTTTTAACAGGGTACGATTTAATATTTCTGTGAGCTTTTGTTTGGTGTGCAGTGGAAAATCTCCTTTCATCATCCAATCATAATATTGAGGTTCCTGCTTTAATACCAATGTAACAGGCTTGCCTTTATGTTTTCCAAAGTTGAACACTTCTACACCATTCTCCATTACAAACCTGCGGGCAAAATCAACGATCTGATCTTCACCTGTAAACTTTACAATGGCATCAACACTTGCACCCATTTGCGGATAACGTTTCACCTGTGCTTCCAATACTTCCCATGTTGCCAACGCATCTACTTCTGCACTATGAGCACCATCCAACACTTTATCACAATAAAATTTATAAGCTGCACTGAGTGTACGTTGCTCCATCATATGAAACACCCGTTGCACATCAAGCAAAGAGCGATCGTTCAATTCAATATCCAGACCTGCACGCAGAAATTCTTCAACCAATAACGGAATATCAAAACGGTTGGAATTATAACCAGCCAGATCGCAATTGGCCATGAACATTTTAATTTCATTGGCAGCCTGTTTGAACGTTGGCGCATCTTTCACCATTTCATTGCTGATGCCGTGTACTTCTGTTGAACCGGGAGGGATAGGCATTTCCGGGTTTATGAGCTTTCGCTTTACCTGGCGACTGCCATCGGGCATAATTTTCACGATGGCAATTTCAACGATCCTGTCGCTGCTGATATTTATACCCGTAGTTTCAAGATCTATAACGGCTAGCGGACGGTTCAGTTGTAAACTCATATTATTGTTACCGGGTTGGTTATTAGCGTCGAAACCCATCGAAATCTGTTGGCTCATGAGCAAAAATAGCTAAAACAAAGGCACCATCAGATACTGAAATACACTTAGTGAACGTTTAATTCAGGTAATTTCGACGAAATTCTCAAAAACATGGTTATTTTTGCGGAACCAAAATCCGTTTATTTATGAAAAAAGTAATGATTTCTCTTCTCGTAGTTGCTATTGCAGCATTCGTTTTCACTTCTTGCGCCAGCAGCAAGCGTGGTATTGGTTGTCCGACAAGCCACAGTAATAAACCTTTTAGGGCTTAAGCTGTTATTACAGGAAATTAGTTTACATGAATTGGATCCCGTTACGTTCCATAGATGATCTGGAACAAGTTATTTATTTGTCGCAGGAGAAACCTCAGGTTATTTTCAAACACAGCACCCGTTGTAATATAAGTTCGGTTGCCAAGAACCGTTTGGAAAGAGCCGACGCTCCGGGTGAACTTCAGTTTCATTATCTCGATCTGATCTCCTACCGTCCTTTGTCAAATGCTGTTGCTGATCGTTTTGCTGTTGAACATGAATCGCCACAAATACTGGTGATCAAAAATGGCAAATGTGTTTACAACGAAAGCCATATGGGAATTAATATGGACGAAATAAAAGATCAGCTTCAACTCAATTAATAAAGAAGGCCACCTGTACGGCGGCCTTTTTCTTTAGGGTCATAATCAAACAAATGGTTCTACATAGCTATTATTTTCGAGGGAACTCCAATGCAGCATGTGCTGCAGCCAAACGGGCAATCGGCACACGGAACGGAGAACAACTCACATAGTTCATTCCAATTTTATGACAGAAGATCACACTCTCAGGATCACCACCATGCTCACCACAAATACCGATCTTAAGATTGGGCTTTGTTAACCGTCCTCTTTCAACACCAATTTTGATGAGTTCACCTACTCCACTCTGATCAATCGTTTGGAATGGATCGGATGGCAGTAATTTCAGATCAAGATATTTTGGCAGGAAGCCGCCAATATCATCACGACTGAAACCAAAACTCATTTGTGTAAGATCGTTGGTACCAAAGCTGAAGAAATCGGCTTCTTCTGCAAGACTGTTTGCTTTTAATGCAGCACGTGGAATTTCAATCATGCTTCCATACAAATAGGGTATTTTCTTAACGCCCATCTTCTCGCAGGTTTCCTTGTACACCTGGTTAACAATAGCCCGCTGATGACGCAATTCATGTTTACCACAAACAACAGGGATCATAATTTCAGGCAACGCTTTCTTGCCTTTTTTTGTTAACTCAACGGTTGCTTCAAAAATGGCACGTATCTGCATCTCCGTAATTTCAGGGTAACTGATACCCAAACGTACGCCACGGTGACCAAGCATCGGATTGTTTTCATGCAATGCTAATACCCTTCTTTTCAATACACTCATGCGGATACCCAACTCTTTACTTAACTCCTGTAATTTTTCAGCATCATGCGGAACAAATTCATGCAGCGGAGGATCGAGCAAGCGAATGGTAACAGGATTTCCTTTCATCACTTCCAGTGTATCCTTAATATCTTTCTTCACATATTTGAATAAACCATTCAACGCATCTCTTCTTTCCTTTTCTGTTTTACTTACAATCATTTTACGCAGGAGAAACAATGGCTGCTCACTTCCTTCGCCATAAAACATATGCTCGGTGCGGAACAAACCAATACCTTCTGCTCCAAACTTAAATGCAGTTGATGCATCCTCAGGCGTTTCAGCATTTGCACGCACACCGATCTGTTTGGTTTTATCAACCAGCTTCATGAGTTCTTTGTAGGAAGCATTCTTTTCGATGTCAATATCAACCAATGCCATGCTGCCTTCATATACTAAACCTTTGGTACCGTTCAAACTGATCCAGTCACCTTCTTTAATGATCACATCATTTTTTGCATGAAAGACTTTTGTGTTGGCATGGATTTCAATATCACCACAACCAACAATACAGCATTTGCCCCAGCCACGTGCAACAAGTGCAGCATGCGAGGTCATACCACCTTTGGTTGTAAGAATCGCTTGTGCTTTATGCATGCCATCTACATCTTCAGGTGATGTTTCTTCACGAACCAGAATTACTTTCTCTCCTCTTGATGCCCATTCAACTGCATCTTCCGATGTAAATACCACACGGCCCTTTGCACCACCCGGACCTGCAGGTAAACCTTTTGCAATAACCGGTTGAATCAATTCAACTTTCGGATCGAGCATTGGCAGTAACAATTCCACCAATTGATTCGGACTTACACGAAGAATGGCTGTTCTTGCATCGATCAATTTTGATTTATACATGTCCATTGCCATGCGAACAGCTGCAACACCATTGCGTTTACCAACACGACATTGCAACATATACAGTGTACCATTTTCAATGGTAAACTCAATATCCTGCATGTCTTTGTAATGTTTTTCCAGCCTTTGCTGATAACCATATAATTCTTTGTAAAGCGAAGGCATTAACTTTTCAAGTGTAGTAAAATGTTCGCTCTGCGCATTTTTTGAATATTCATTTACGGGTGCGGGTGTACGTATACCAGCCACCACATCTTCGCCTTGCGCATTCACTAAGTATTCACCATAAAAATAATTTTCACCATTGCCGGGGTTGCGTGTAAAGGCCACACCTGTTGCACTTTTATCGCCCATATTTCCAAACACCATTGCTTGTACGTTTACAGCAGTTCCCCATTCGTCAGGAATTTTTTCTATACGGCGATATTCAATAGCACGCTTACCCATCCAACTGCTGAACACTGCACCAACACTACCCCACAATTGTTCATATGGATCTTCCGGAAATGGTTTGCCCAATACTTTTACAACCGTTGCCTTAAAATCTTTCACCAGTTTTTTTAATTCGTCAACTGTAAGATCAGTATCGAACTTGTATCCTTTTGTATGTTTTACTTTCTCCAGTTTTTCATCCAATACTTTACGGATACCTTTTCCACCTTTGGGTTCAATACCACCGGCTTTTTCCATCACCACATCTGCATACATCATAATTAAACGACGATATGCATCATAGGCAAAACGGGCATCGCCGCTTTGTTCAATAATTCCTTTGATGGTATTTTCATTCAAGCCAACATTCAATACTGTTTCCATCATGCCAGGCATACTTCGGCGTGCACCGGAGCGTACCGAAACAAGCAATGGATTTTTCACATCACCGAATTTTTTACCGGTGATCTTTTCCATTTTCAACAATGCTTCCTGCACCTGTTGGTTTAATACCTTGGGATAGGTTTTCTTATGATCATAATAATAGGTACATACTTCAGTAGAAAGTGTGAAGCCCGGAGGAACCGGTAAACGTAAGTTCGGATGGCCCGCCATTTCGGCCAGGTTTGCGCCTTTTCCACCCAATAGATTTTTCATTGATTCATTCCCGTCGGCCTTACCACCACCAAAGGAATAAACATACTTGATTGGTTTTTTAACTGTTGCCATTGTTAGAAGTTTTTGAATGTACTGAGAGGAAATACTGCGCTTCCCAACTCCTGTTGCTTTCGCAATCGTTCCTTTTAAATAACTTTTTTTTCAGAAGTAAAAGTAGAAGTGGTGCACGGGGCAAAGAATGATTGTCCGCAAGAAAAAAGCTTACCACTGTCAGTTTTTAGGAACAAAAAGCTGACTATGATTACCTGAAAAATGTACCTAAACTTTTGATCAAATATTGACAATGCAATTTTTATTGAGTAGCTTTCTTATTCTTCCGCACATTGTGAACCATATTTTGATCTCCCTTTTTCATATTCACATTTTAAAACAATCTTACATGAAACGATTTCTTGTTGGAATGATGTCATTCCTTTTGCTTGCAGCCTGTAACAATCCAAAACCAGACGAAGCTGCCGAAACCACTCCTGCTACTACCGAAACCAAAGCTCAACCGGCTGAATTTGCTGATCCAAAGTACATTGAGATCGGGAAAAGCGGGTTAGCCAGCATGTCATCAGGTGATATTGATGGATGGTCTTCAAACTGGGCCGATAATATTGTCTGGCAGTGGAATAATGGCGACTCTATAGTTGGAAAAGCAGCCGTAGTTCAATATTGGAAAGACAGAAGAACAAACAATATCGATTCAATCAGCTTCAGCAACCAGATATGGTTGCCGGTGAAAGTAAACCAAACACAGGCAACAGAAGCTGCAGGTATATGGTTGCTCAGCTGGTATAGTACGAATGCAAAATATAAAACCGGCAAACGCATGATACAGTCGATACACACCGTGCAGCATTTTGACGCCAACGATAAAATTGACCGTGTAGTGCAATACCTCGATCGTGTGCCTATTAATGCAGCGATGGCTAAATAGTTTTTTCTCATGCTTGATAGTTAAGGCCCGGAAGCATTTGCTTTCGGGCTTTTCTTTTTACCCCCGGTTAAAAAATGACAAGCGGAAACAGTTCTGTTTAATTAGTTGCTTTCTTTGAACCACAAAAACAATCATCAACATGCATAAGGTTTTTCTTATTGGTACTTTATTGTTTACAACAGCTGCAACTGCACAACAGAAAATTGATTTCGAAAGCTATAATCCTCCTTCAACATTAGTGGTACCACAACACCCGGTTACCAAAGCAAAGTTTCCGTTTATTGATGTGCACAATCATCAGTTCCGGATGCCGACAATGGACCTGAATACGCTTACCACAGAAATGGATAAATTGAATATGCGGGTGATGGTAAACCTGAGCGGCGGCAGCGGCGAACAGATCAGCGGTGCAGCAAAGAATATCAAAGAAAACAAACCCGGTCGTTTTATTGTATTTGCCAATGTGGATTTCAAAGGCGTGGGCGAACCCGGCTGGGGCGAAAAAGCTGCGAAGCAATTGGAAGACGATGTAAAGAATGGCGCCAATGGATTAAAGATCTACAAGAGTCTTGGTTTTAGTGTAAAAGATATTAATGGCAACCGTGTTCCTGTTGATGATGCAAGACTTGATGCTGTTTGGAAAAAAGCAGGTGAATTAAAAATTCCGGTAATCATTCATACGGCCGATCCAAAATCATTCTGGGATCCGTTAGATAATACCAATGAACGCTGGCTGGAGTTGATCATTAACCCAAACAGAAAACGTGGCGCCGATAATCCTGTGCCGTTTGAAACTTTGATTACAGAACAACATAATCTTTTCAAAAAACATAAGAACACCACATTTATTGCTGCACATTTTGGCTGGTACCCTAACGACCTGCAAAAGCTCAGTGGCATCCTTGATGCAATGCCAAATGTAGTTGTTGAGTTTGGTGCTGTGATTGCTGAAATCGGGCGACAACCAAAAATGGCGAAGGCGTTCTTCACCAAATACCAGGATCGTATTTTGTTTGGGAAAGACAGTTGGGTGCCATCTGAATATGCAACCTATTTCCGTGTGCTTGAAACAGAAGATGAATATTTTCCTTACCACAAAAAATACCATGCCTTCTGGCCAATGTACGGCATGGGTTTACCAGATTCGATTTTAAAGAAAGTGTATTACAAAAATGCGCTGCGCATAATACCTAATATCGATAAGAGTGGATGGCCTGAGTAAGATTTGGAGACGATAAGCCAGTACATTCACATGCCCTTAAGCAAATAAGAAAAATTTCGTGGAACTGGATCTGTTGTTTTTTTTGACTGATGGTTATTAAAGACACGTTTAAAAAATCATTTAATTATTGTTATTCATCACGTATCTGTCATATGTTTTATAATGACGGTATTTCGTGCAGCAATATTTAAACAGATTGTGTCTTTTTTTTTACCGTTCATAAATTCTTGTTTTCCGGATAGCAGAAAGAGGATATATTGCACAAACTGCTTTCCGTATAGATTATAGCTTCCTTAAAATCACCTACAATTATTAATTTATAAACCAAAACGAGCATGAGAAAATTTGCACTGCTTATTTCTTTGCTGTTATGTTCATTACACATGATGGCCCAGGAAAAATCTGTTTCCGGTAAAGTAACAGATGACAAAGACGGATCTCCACTTTCGGGTGTTTCTGTTGTTGTAAAAGGTACAACGGTAGGCACAACAACAGCTGCAGACGGCACCTTCAAATTAAATGTGCCGACAAGCGCAAAAACATTGGTGATAACGCTTCTCGATTATGAGAATCTTGAGGTCGCCATTGGCAACCGCTCCACATTTAATTTAGCACTTACTTCAACTTCAAAATCTTTGTCTGAAGTAGTGGTAGTTGCGTATGGTACCACAAAGAAGGAAGCTTTTACTGGTTCAGTTGGTTCAATTAAAGCGGCAGATATTGAAAAGAGGCCTTTAGGCAACGTTGTCAAATCAATAGAAGGTGCAATTCCCGGAGTAGTAACAACGTCAGGATCAGGACAACCGGGTAACTCAAATGCTATTCGCATAAGAGGTTTCGGGTCAATCTCTGCAACACAGGATCCACTTTTTGTGATTGACGGTGTGCCATATGTTGGTGGTAGTTCAAACATCAATCCTGATGATGTAGAAAACATTACCGTCTTAAAGGATGCATCCGCAACCGCATTATATGGTTCCAGAGCAGGTAACGGAGTTGTTATGATAACAACAAAAAAAGGTAAAAAAGGCAAAAACAGTATTTCTGTAAAGATCGCACAAGGATTTTCACAACGTGGTTTGCAGGAATATGACAGGGTTGGGCCAAATGAATATTATCCTGTAATGTGGGAAGCCTACCGTAATTCGCTTGTTTACCGTGCCAGTGGCGCAATTTCTTTAGACTCTGCAAACAGAGTTGCATCTGGCCTTACAAGCAGAAACGGGATATCAGATTTATTGGCTTACAACCCATTTAATGTTGCACGAAATCAGATAGTAGGTGTTGATGGTAAATTAAATGCTAATGCCCAACTATTATATGCTGATGATTTGGATTGGACAAAAGAATTAATGCGTAACGGTGTGCGAAAAGATTACGGTATCAATTTTAGCGGTGGTACAGATAAAGCGGATTATTTTCTTTCTATGGGGTATTTAAAGGAAGATGGCTATACAATTCAAACAGATTTTGAAAGATATTCTATAAGATTAAACACAAACGTAAGACCATTAGAATGGCTAAAAACAGGTTTAAATGTTACGAGCAACTACTCAAAATTTAATACTACTTCCGATGGTGGCGGTATAGTTAACCCGTTTACGTTTACAAGAAATCTTGGCCCTATTTATCCGTATTATGCTCACAACATGACCACTGGTCAGTATGTGTTAGATGCTGGCGGGAACAGAATATGGGACTTGGGGAATTTTCAGAATGAAGCCATTGGTATTCAAAATGGAATCCGAAACAGACCTGGCACTACTTCTGGACGCCACGCTCCTGCAGAATTAATTCTGAACGATTATTTATCTACACGATGGGTAATTGGAGCAAGATCAAATACTGAAATTACTTTGTTTCGTGACTTCAAATTCACAAATAATGTAGCTGTGGATTTTCAAACAGACAACGATGGCACGTTTGAAAATACACTTGTTGGCGATGGTGCACCGGCTGGAAGACTTCAAAAAAGTTCAGGATCAACAGTTGGATTAACAGCAAATCAATTGCTTGGTTATGGCAGAAAGTTTGGTAACCACCGAGTAGATGCACTTGTTGGGCATGAAACTTTTAATCAATTCAGCACAAGCATAAATGGTTTCAGACAAGGTCAATCACTTACCGGTATTAATGAATTTGGAAACTTTACGACGATCAATTCATTAGGTTCTTCAACAGACAGGTACAGAATTGAAAGTTACTTTTCAAGAGTTAATTATGATTTCGATGGCAGATATCTGTTAACAGCTAGTTTGCGCAGAGATGGGAACTCCCGTTTTGCAAGTGAATCACGTTGGGGTACTTTCTGGGCACTTGGCGGTGGCTGGAATGTAAGCAGAGAAAGTTTCATGTCAGGTATAAAATGGATTGATAATCTTAAGCTACGGGGTTCATACGGTCTTGTTGGCGTAGCAGATGGTATAGGTTTGTATGCATGGCAGGGTTTGTACGGTTTTGCAAATAATGCGAATGAATCAGGCATCGTTCAAAGTCAAACGCAAGTTGAAAACAGGGATCTTACCTGGGAAATCAATACGCAGGCAGACATTGGAGTAGAATTTTCACTCTTCAAGTCTAGGCTGAGCGGTACAATTGAATATTATGATCGCAGATCAAGTGATTTATTATTTGCGGTACCTACTCCATTGTCAAGCGGATTGTTATCTGCAACAAAAAATACAGCCACTATGTATAATAAAGGGCTTGAATTACAATTGAATGGTGATATTATCAGAACAAAAGATTTCACCTGGAGTCTTGGCGTTAACTTAACTACTGTAAAAAACAGGATTACAAAAATGCCGGAAAGTGTTAAGGAATTTGTTAGTGGCACAAAAAAATATCAAGTTGGAGCTTCACTATTTGACTATTGGTTACGTTCGTACTATGGCGTTGATCCTTCTGATGGGTCAGTACTTTATTGGGCAGGCAATACAACAGCATCGAGCGGCATTCGCTTGATTGATAATAAAGACGGGGGAAAAGATACTGTTACAACTTTAGTTGCAAACGGAAAATTCGCTTATCATGAAGGTGTGATACCTGATCTATATGGAAGTTTTGCACCTGCATTCAGATATAAGGGCTTTACTTTACAGGCATTATTTACATTCCAGGTTGGTGGTAAAACGTACGATGCCAATTACCAAACACTTATGTCATCAGGTACATACGGAAGTGCCGTACATGTTGATATTTTAAAAAGATGGCAAAAACCCGGCGATATTACAAATGTACCTCGCATGGACAATGGCCAAACAGCAGATTTTAACGCAACTTCATCACGCTGGTTGATTGACGCTTCTTATTTAAATATCAGGACCTTGAACCTTTCTTACCAGTTCCCAAATGAGCTTTTAAGCAGGGCGAAAATTTCAGGTGCACAGTGTTATATAAGCCTTGAAAATGTAGCGTTCTTTTCTAAACGTGTAGGTATGAATAATCAAAATGCGTTTTCTGGTATAACTGGTGGTGAATACCCTCCTGCAAGAATAATTACCGCAGGCATAACCTTTACACTTAACTAATAAATTCAGTAGCAATGAAATTAAAAATATTATCCCTCCTACTACTATCTTCAATAATCTTTTCTTCTTGTAAGAAGAGTTTTTTAGATACTTTCTCAACCACTGCTGTTGCCGCTGCTGACGCATTATCCAGTACAAAAAACGCATGGGCTGCTCTTAATGGCATTCATCGTATTATGTACACGCAATATGATGCACAACCACAAGGGGGAACATCTGCGATAATGGTTATAAGAGATTTGATGGGCGAAGATGTACTTTACACTTTGGCAAATGGCAGGCAAGATTTTGGCAACCATTTAAAATGGCTCAATCATCGAAATGTAAATTCCGGAGATACTCGATTTGTTTATCGCCTTTACTATCGAATTATTTCAAATGCAAATGTTCTGATTAACGGGATGGATGGTGTACCAGGTCCTCAAGCAGACAAGAATTATATAAAAGGACAAGCGCTTGTTTACCGGGCTTGGGCACACTTTGAACTGGTTCAGTTTTGGGGTGAGCGGTTTGTTGCAGGAAATCCTAACAACGGTTTAGGGGTGCCACTTTTAACTACAAATACACTTGAAGGACAAAAGCGGGCAACTGTAGCCGAAGTTTATACACAAATCAATAAAGATTTAGATGAAGCTATTTCACTGCTTGATGGTTACGTTAGAACAGGCTCCGCTGCAAAATCGAATTTTAATAAAAATGTAGCTCAAGGGATTAAAGCACGTGTAGCGCTCACTCAGCAAAACTGGGATGTTGCCGCAACTATGGCAATTGCTGCAAGAAGTGGTT
Organism: Lacibacter sp.; assembly: GCF_035299325.1. GTDB lineage: Bacteria > Bacteroidota > Bacteroidia > Chitinophagales > Chitinophagaceae > Lacibacter. The sequence goes on from NZ_DATGWT010000040.1 coordinate 70,327, forward strand.
TTGCATTAATGAGCAACGCAGACTATACAGCAGGGTTTAATAATACTGGTATTTCTGAGTGGATGTGGGGTAGTGATCAAATTGCTGATCATAATACATTCTTTTGGTCATTTTTTGCTAATATGGGTTGCAACTTTAACGGCACAAATACAAGAACTCAACCCAAAGCAATAAATTCAGCTTTGTGGAATGCATTACCTGCAACAGATATAAGAAAAAGTGTTTGGGACCTAACCGGTGCAGGCGTTCCCATTCCTCCGGGTGGTGCAAGAATACCTTACCAAAGCAAAAAATTTCTTGCATTTGATAATGCCACAAGTATTGGCGATGTACCGTACATGCGTGCTGCAGAAATGTATCTTATTGAAGCAGAAGCAAGAGCTCGTCAAGGTGGACGTGATGCTGATGCACAACAAGCGTTATTCACGTTAATTAAAAACAGAAATCCCAGTTACGTGTTATCAACAAACACAGGAGCTGCACTTTTAGACGAAATTTTATTTCACAGGAGAGTTGAGCTTTGGGGTGAAGGATTTAGATGGTTTGATCTTAAGCGAATGAATATTCCTCTTGACAGAACTGTTGTACCGAACACTAATGCCACTATCTCTTTAACATTAAATGTTCCTGCCAACGACAAATTATGGCAATGGCTTTTCCCGCAAGATGAGATGAATGCCAATCCTAATTTGGAACAAAACCCGTTATAAATAAATTATAATAGACCAAAAAAAAGGTTGACTGAAATTCAGTCAACCTTTTTTTTGGTCTATTCATTTTCTTGAATTTACCCATAGAACAATAATATATCAAGCTTTAACTGAGAAACAATACAAGAAGCATAAACCATCCTTACAAAAAACTAAACCAAGCTTGCCGGCAGGTATTAATTTCTTTAAACAAAATCATCTAACCGTGCCACCTCTGATGGCATTAGGAAACATTTTCTCATCAGTACAACCATACAACTTAGAGGAATAAAATTTCGTTTGCAGACTGGTCTGACAGGCAGAATGTATAAGACTGACACCAAAGCTCAGCCCTCGATTGCTTTCGGTGGGTAGGCGGATCTATCAATAAAAAATCAAAAAAGCCACCAATTTAAATTGATGGCTTTAGCTCTCCTCGAGCCCAGATTATTCTTATGGAGAAGCCCGGTTACCCGATAATAACCGATGGCGTCCATGATTGATCTGTAGATTTCATGAATACCTCCTTTTCTTTGATGAACATTAAATTTATGAAATTACATTGACGACAAAACAATTGTTTAAGGCTTTTATTTGAGCCTTCTTTTATTAAAATAAGAACAGAGATACATATTCATTGGATGTTCGACCGGCAACAACGTGCTTACAGAGGCAACAGCTTCTAAACATATTGATGGGAAAAATCAAATATCCTTTACTGAGATTCATATTTTTACAACATGCAACAACAACCCGGATTTATTGAAGACAAACAAATTGAATGGCAGACAGCAGGCGAAGGTATCCGTCGGAAAATCATGGCACACGATCCGTCACTGATGCTGGTTAAAGTAGAGTTTGAACAAGGCGCTGTTGGCGCTGTACACAAACATGTGCACGTGCAAATAACACATATTGAAAGTGGCGTATTTGAAGTAGAGATCGCTGGTGATAAGAAAGTGCTGAAGAAAGGTGATGGCTTTCATATTCCATCAAATGTAGAGCATGCTGTTATTTGTTTGAAGAAAGGTGTACTCATTGATGTGTTTAGCCCCATGCGGGAAGATTTTTTACAGTAACAACACGATTGCAAAACGACAATTACTATTATACAAATGGAAGGAACGATCAGAGCAAATATAAAACCGGGCATGCAAGTGTTGATCATATTAAAGAAAGATCAACGCACGGGCAATCTTACAGAAGGCATAGTAAAAGATCTGCTCACAAGTGCACCCAGGCATCATCGTGGTATTAAAGTTCGTTTGGAGGATGGGCAGATTGGCCGTGTACAAAAAATTTTAGGGGAAGAAGATTCATTGTAAGAAAGAAACAACAAATAAAAATCCGGCGCAAACAAATGTTCACGCCGGATCTAATCAATACTTCTAAACCACAATCTATTTTTTCTTCTTCAATGCTTTGATCATTTCGGGTGTTGCTTCTTCAAAACTGATGGCATAACCGCCACCTGCAGCAACCCATTGTTTTAGTTTTGTTTTGTTAGTAGCAACAATCTTCCTAATGCTGTAAGCCTGTGGATTTGTTTTGTAATGTGCATCGGGCGCATCGGCATAAACAGTAGCTATGTATTGTTTGCCGTTTTCCAAAAAGTCAAATGCAATATTCGATGTGCGGGCTTCCTCTCCTCCAACACTACCTAAAAACCATTTACCTGTTTTCTTTGCTTTGCGTGCAACAGTTAAGTAAGCACCCGGCTCTGCTTCGAGGTACTTACTATCATCCCAATCAACAGCCACATCTTTGATAAATTGGAATGCATCAGGAAAGCGCATATAGTTCTCCGGCAGATCAGCAGCCATTTGTAACGGACTGTACATGGTTACGTACAACGCCAGTTGATTCGTAAGCGTACTGTTAACATGCGAATTGTTATCCGGATTGAGTTTGCTGATATCCATTTCAAATACACCCGGTGTGTAATCCATTGGTCCGCCCATTAAACGTGTGAAGGGCAATACGGCAACATGGTTTGGTTTGGAACCACCAAATGCCTGGAACTCTGTACCACGTGCAGATTCATTACCAATTAAGTTGGGCCATGTGCGTGCAATACCGGTAGGTCGTATGGCCTCATGTGCATTCACCATAATTTGATACTCGGCTGCTTTTTCGATTGCGTATTGATAATGATTAATGATCCACTGACTGTAATGATGCTCCCCTCTGGGTAAAATATTTCCTACATACCCACTCTTCACTGCATCATACCCGTTTGCTTTCATGAATTTGTAAGCCGTATCCATGTGTCGCTCGTAATTGCGAACTGATGATGAGGTTTCATGATGCATGATCATTTTCACACCTTTTGACTTTGCATATTCACGGATACCAACTACATCAAAATCAGGGTAAGCTGTTACAAAATCAAACACATAATCTTTTGACTGACCAAACCAATCTTCCCAACCAACATTCCAGCCTTCAACCAATACCGCATCAAAACCATGTTCAGCAGCAAAGTCAATATAATGTTTCACATGCGCTGTTGTTGCTCCATGCCTGCCATGTGGTTTTGCTTTTGCGAAATCAGATACGCCTAACTGCACCGCAGGAAAATCATCGGTATAAGACCATGCGCTTTTGCCAGTGATCATTTCCCACCAAACGCCTACATACTTCACGGGCTTGATCCATGAGGTTTCTTTGATCTTACTCGGTTCATTAAGATTATAGATCATCTTCGAAGAAACAACATCCCTTGCATCATCACTTACAATCACCGTGCGCCAAGGTGATGTTGAGGGCGTTTGCATATAACCTTTATCGCCAACTGCATCTGGTGTAAGCCAGCTTTCAAACACATTAGTCTTATCATCAAGATTCAGATGCATGCATGAATAGTTAATGAGTGCTGCTTCATGCAGGTTGATGTACAAACCATCATCACTCTTCATCATCAAAGCTGTTTGCACACCTGTTGGCGAAAAAGGTGTTTGCGATGCATTGCTCGAAATAGAACCTTTCATTAAGCCACGTATCTCCGATAAACGTGAACGGGTATAATCGTATTCCTGTGTATCATAATCACCGGCGATCCACCAGGCTGTATGATTACCTGCCATAGCGAATTGACTATGCTCTTCTTTAATCACGAAGTAATTAAAATTTTTCTGTGCCGGAAATTCATAACGGAAACCCAACCCATCATTGAACAAACGGAAACGGATAACGAGTTGACGGTTGGTTTCTTTTTGTTGCAACGATACAGCCAATTCGTTGTAATTGTTTCGGATAGTACTTACTTCACCCCAAACAGGTTGCCATGTTTCGTCAACAGCATTTGTTTGCGTTGTTGTAATGGTAAAATCATTGAGCAATGATTTCTTATCGTTTTTTAATTCCAGTCCAAGCTTACTTGGCAGGATCACCGCTTTGCCTTTGTACGAAAGTTGATACTCCGGTGTACCGGCTTTGTCCAACGAAAATTGTAATTGTAACTGACTGTTTGGAGAGCGAAGTTCCTGTGCAAACGTAAAGACGCACAGTAACAGGAATGCTGAAATGCAGCAAATTGTTTGTTTCATAATCAATAGTTGTTAAGAGTCAGGCGTAAAGGTAAATGTTTGAAACAGTAAATGTCCTCACGAACAACTGATCGAAATGAAGTTTTTTTCTTTGCTCAACTGATTCTCATCATTGAAAACGTTTGCGGTGATCAGAAAAAAATATAAGTTTTATCTATTGATCCCCCTTTTTCCGTACCGATCATGAAAATGAATCAAGTCATCTAAAATTTCAAATTTCTTTCCTTTCAATTTTATGTCTTGAATCCTAATAACATCTTCGGAATTATTCAAGTATAGGGCAATATACCCTCCAGGTGCTCTTCCTTCATTATGCCTCAAATCGATTCTGCTAATTTCTGTCCATTTGTATTGTTTATCATTGAATTTGTCGACCAAATCTTCTTTGGTTAATATTAAAGATGGACGGTTTGAAATTAAATAGTAAAATGTTTTCAGGTATTCCGGAAGAATCGAAATAAAAAGGAGGAATGGGATTGCAAGTAACAGTAAATATTGCCATCCTTCTGGATAAAACAAAAGAGAAAAGTAAATTAATGCAGCCGAAAGCGACCCCATGAAAACGCTTGTAAACAAAAATGTCCATTTTGAAAAATAGTAAACTGAGTTTGAATACATTTTTTGAAATCGAAATTTTGTTGAACGGACATTAGGTCCAGATAACGCCTAAATATACGTACGTTCTCATTTAAATAATCATTGACTTGTATTTCGCTTTTCTGCAAATACTGCTATAAAAAATCCATTACATCAAAAAAATCGGGCACAAACTTTCGTTCATGCCCGACCAATAAAAAACTATCAACTATCGACTATTTCTTCCCCTTCACATATTTCTCTAACCACATATGCTCTTCCCACAAGAGATGAAGAATATTTTCTTTACCACGATAACCATGTGCCTCGTAAGGTAAACTTACATAACGCACATTACCACCATTACCTTTCAATGCCTGGAACATACGCTCACTTTGAATAGGATATGTACCGGTATTATCATCTGTATCGCCATGTACCAATAAGATCGGTGTTTTGATCTTGTGTGCATAGCTGAACGGACTCATATCAAAATACAATTGCGGAGCCTGCCAATACGTACGGTCTTCGTTCTGGAAGCTGAATGGTGTAAGTGTACGGTTATAAGCGCCGCTGCGTGCAATACCGCCTTTGAACCAATTGGTGTGCGACAATAAATGCGCTGTCATAAACGCACCATAGCTATGACCACCAACACCAACACGTGTACTATCACCCACACCCATTGCTGCTAATTTATCAATAGCTGCTCTTGCATTTAATTTCAACTGATCAATAAAGTCATCATTTGGTTTTTTATCAGGGTTTGTACTTACGATCGGCATCTCTGCAGCGTCTAATACAGCATAACCCTGCGTTACCCAGAATATAGGTGAACCCCAACTGATACGTGTAAACATATTTGCAGAACCACGCACTTGTGCTGCATCACGAGCATTGGTAAACTCACGTGGATAAGCCCACATCAATACCGGTAATGGTCCATCTTTTTTTACATCATAACCTTTGGGTAAATAAAGATTACCGGTAAGGTCAACACCATCGGCACGCTTGTATGAAATTTTCTGTTTTGTAATGCCATCTAATTGCGGATAAGGATTTTTGAAATCGGTAAGCTTTTTTCCACTTTCAGCCACCACACCCTTCATTGTTTTGAGATGGTAATTCGGCACTTCACTTTGCGTTTCCCTGCGTGTGATAACGGTTAAACTGTTACGGTCAACAACATCCATCACTACCTCATATTCGTCATCTTTACAACGCCAGATAATTTCATTTTTCTTTGTTGCCAGATCGAAATAAGCAAGAAAAGGAAGATCACCTTTTGGCGATGCACCTGTTGTATTATTCATCAACAGTTTACCATCTTTCGGTATCACCACATCACGGCCATAACTGTTTTTTTCTGTTACAGGTGAACCGGGATTATTGTAGAGATCCGTCATACTGCGTTCCATCAGTAATTCCATTTCACCTGTTGAAGGATTCCAACGACTCATGCGACCGATCACTTTGCTGCGAAGCATTTCCTGTACAATAGCAAATGTGTTGTTGCCCCATGTAACACCACCGTAACGCATTTTTGTTTTAAACAATTCTTTTGGCTGTGCAGTAAATGGAGCTGCTAATGCATACACAGCATCACGAAACTCTGCCGTGTTTTTAATTAAACCACCATCCAATGCTTTGCACCAAACAATTGTAGCTGCTTCATCATCACGCCACTCAATATTGCGGGGAACATCAGCCACGTTATCATTACCACCCGGCGCTGTTTCAGATGAAGGGATCTTTGCCAGTTCTTTAATCAACTTACCAGATGCATCATGAATAGTTACAGTTGTATTAAATCCATTTGCAGGAACGACATAAGAGAATGGTTTGTTAATGGTGCGAACCAATAAATATTTTTTATCGGGAGAAGCACTGATAAAACTATAGATCGCAGGTTGATTGATCTTTGTTTCCACGCCGTTTACATTCTTCACCAATTGTGATGTAGCAAAGAATTCAAACAACTGCTCATCATAAGGCGATTTGATCATATCCTGGAAAGTAGGGCGTGGCGAAGCGCTGCCATAACTTTCCTGCACGGTTGGGCCTTTTGGTGTAATAGGACGCTTCGGCATTGCAGCCGGCGATTTTATTGTTGTTTTATACAACAGAGTATTATCATCTAACCAACTGAATGCAGCACCTAACACAACATTCAATGCCGTCTTGTTTACTTTGGTTGCTTTTTGCGTTGCAATATCTACTACATAAAGATCAACGATTGAACCGGTGCTGTTGGTAAACGCAAACTTCTTTTCGTTAGGACTCCACGATACTGAGTTTGCCAACAGGTTGGCAGGCAAACCTGCAATTTTGTACTCTTTACCTGAGGCAATATTCTTCAGTGTAAAGTTGTTGATGTAATTCTGACGGCTTTGTGAAAAATTAGCCGGGTTGATACGTAAGCCGGCAACTCTTACTTCAGGCTGCCCCAGCTCATCAACCAATGGGTACATATTTCGTTCGATCAATAACATCCATTGGCCTTTGCTATCCACACTCACAGTGGGTGTTGGTTTTGCCAAAGCCAGATCCATAATGTCTTTTGGAGGAAGTTGATAATTGACCGCATCCTGTGCAAACAGGTTGAGCGAAATGAAAAATGCGAACAAAAGGGATAATTTTCTCATGCGTACAAGTATTTAGTGATTTACGTGTAACAGTCATCTGTTCGGGTAGAAACATCGTACAAATGACTGTTTGTTCAGGATTCCGAATGTACAGATAGCCTGTCATTCTAAACAACCGTTCAACAAATTGTTTCTGATGTAAAGTGTTCTGTTGAACTTCATGTAGCTTTCTTGCTAACACTCGTAAACAGAAACACTTCAATAAAATATTTGTGATTTCAGTTTCTGCCCTTATTTTTGCGCCATGATTTTAAACGCACATACACATCATCACCATACTTGCCCAAACAGGTAAGCCAGATGATGCGTTGTGTATAACAATAGTGGAAGGCTTACGGAAGTAGGCCTTTTTTTATTGCCTGAACTGAAATAAACGAACTAAAGTAAATATGATGCAGGAAAAAAAATACACCCCGCTCAGCGAAATAAGCGGAGGTAATGCAGAAAAACCATCGAAACTCAGGATTGCAATTCAGAAGAGTGGACGATTGTACGATGATTCAGTAAAACTCTTGAACGAATGCGGTATTGAACTACGCAATGTAAAAGACCGTTTGAAAACAGAAAGTGATACGTTCCCGATGGAGGTATTCTTTTTGCGTGATGATGATATACCGCAATACGTTGAAGATGGTGTTGCTGATATTGGTATTGTGGGTGAAAATGTATTGTTTGAAAAAAACAAAAAAGCGGAGATCGTTGAAAAGCTTGGCTTTGGTAAATGCCGCTTGAGTTTGGCAATACCACGCAGCGAAACCTATCAGGGTGTACAAAGTCTCGATGGCAAACGTATTGCTACCAGCTATCCGTTTCTAGTGAATGATTTTTTAAAAAAGAACAACATCAGTGGTGAAGTACACGAGATCAGTGGCAGTGTTGAAATTGCACCGGGAATTGGCTTGGCTGACGTGGTAGTTGATCTGGTGAGCAGCGGTTCTACCCTTTTCATGAATGGATTGAAAGAAGTAGAAACGATTTTACAATCGCAATCAGTGTTGATCAAAAACAACAAACTGAATAAAGAACAGGAAATACTGTTAGATAAATTATTGTTCCGCATTAAAGCAGTAAAGAAAGCAAAGCGTAACAAATATGTGTTGATGAATGCACCCAACGAAAAGTTGAGTGAGATCATTGCACTGCTTCCCGGCATGCGCAGCCCAACGGTATTACCATTGGCGGAAGGTGGCTGGAGCAGCGTACACAGTGTATTGAGTGAAGATGAGTTCTGGGAAAAAATTGAACAGTTGAAAGCAGCCGGTGCCGAAGGTATATTGGTGGTACCAATTGAGAAGATGGTGATGTGAGGCAATTTGAAAATTTGATGATTGTGAAATTTGAAAATGAAAAAAGAGAATGCAGATCATAAAACATCCAAAGAAAAGTGAGTGGAGCAGGTTGCTCAAACGCCCGGCAATTGATTCATCATCGCTGGAAGCAAGCGTTACAAATATTTTGCACCAGGTGAAAGCAAGTGGTGATGAAGCGTTGAAACGTTTCGCTACCATTTATGATAAAGTTTCTGTTGCTGAGTTGTTGGTTTCAAAAGAAGAGATCGATGCCGCTGCTGCAACAATCAGCAGCGAATTGAAAGACGCTATTGCTCTTGCAAAAAAGAATATTGAAACCTTTCATGCAAAACAGGTAAGCGCTGTTGAGAAAGTGGAAACCATGCCCGGTGTTGTTTGCTGGCGCAAATCAGTAGCCATTGAAAAAGTTGGGTTGTATATTCCCGGTGGTACTGCTCCATTGTTCTCGACCATTTTAATGTTGAGTATTCCGGCAAAAATTGCAGGATGCAAAGAAATTATTTTGTGTACACCTCCCGGTAAAGATGGGAAGATCAATGCAGCCATTTTATACACAGCCAAACTGGTCGGCATTACAAAAATATTCAAGACCGGTGGTGCACAGGCCATTGCTGCAATGGCTTATGGCACAGAATCTGTTCCACAGGTGTATAAAATTTTTGGCCCGGGTAATCAATATGTAACATGCGCCAAACAGTTGGTACAAAAAGATGGTGTTGCCATTGATATGCCTGCCGGACCAAGTGAAGTATGTGTAATGGCTGATGATACTGCGAATGCGTCTTTTGTTGCTGCTGATCTTTTATCACAGGCAGAACATGGTGTTGATTCGCAGGTGTTGCTGGTGAGCACTTCGGAAGCAATGATCAACGAAGTATTGATCGAGACAGCAAAGCAATTGGAACAATTACCACGTAAAGAATTTGCAGCAAAAGCATTGGAGAACAGCAAAGCAATTTTGTTGCACAGCACAACAGAAATGATCGAGTTGGTGAATGAATATGCTGCAGAACATCTCATCATCAGTTGTAAAGACGATGAAGCAATTGCTGAACAGATCATCAATGCAGGTTCGATCTTTCTTGGTAACTATTCACCCGAAAGCGTGGGCGATTATGCCAGTGGCACAAATCACACTTTACCTACCAACGGTTATGCAAAAGCATACAGTGGTGTAAGTGTAGATAGTTTCGTGAAGAAGATCACTTATCAAAAATTAAGCAAAGAAGGTTTACAGCAAATTGGCAAAGCCGTTGAATTGATGGCGGAGGCAGAAGGGTTAGAGGCGCATGCGGAAGCAGTGAGAAAGAGAAGCCAATAGTTGATAGCCGATAGTTCATAGTGAATACAAAAGCACTAAACATTGACCATTCACAATTCACCATAACATGTCATTCGATTTAAACAGTTTACTCAGAGAAAATATTAAAGCCCTTGTTCCCTACTCATCTGCACGTGATGAATTTCACGGCGAAGCAAAAGTGTATTTGGATGCAAATGAAAACAGCATCGGATCTCCGTTGCTGAAATGGTACAACCGTTACCCTGATCCGCAGCAACAGAAGATCAAAGAAAAATTATCAGCAATTAAAGGAGTTTCACCCAAACAGATTTTCATTGGAAACGGCAGTGACGAATGTATTGATCTTTTATACCGTGCATTCTGCAATCCCGGTGTAGACAATGTGATCATTTGTCCGCCAACTTATGGAATGTATGAAGTAAGTGCCAACATCAACGATATTGAGCTACGCAAAGCACCATTGCTCGATGATTTCCAGTTGAACCTTGCACACATGGAAACATTGGTGGATGAGCGTACCAAACTCATCTGGATCTGTTCGCCCAACAACCCAACGGGTAACAGCATCAACCTGGCAGATATTGAAATGGTGCTGAATAATTTTGACGGCATCGTGGTGGTGGATGAAGCATATATCAACTTCTCCCGTCAACGTTCATTGGTCACATTGCTCGCCGATTACCCGAACCTCGTGGTAATGCAAACACTCAGCAAAGCATGGGGATTGGCTGGTTTACGTTTAGGTATGGCATTTGCAAGTGAAGAGATAATCAACGTTTACAATAAGATCAAGCCACCTTATAATATCAGCGAAGCTGTGCAGGAATTAGTTGTGAAAGCATTGGATAACGTGGAAGATGTGAATGAAATGATCAAAGAGCTGGTGAAAGAACGTAAACGTTTGGAAACAGAATTGCCAAAGCTTGCTGTTGTTGAAAAAGTATATCCAAGTGATGCGAACTTTCTGTTAGTGAAAGTAGTTGATGCAAGAGGCATTTATGAATACTTACTCGCAAACCAGATTGTTGTGCGTGACCGCAGTAAAGTTTTGTTGTGTGAAGGATCACTACGCATCACTGTAGGAACTGCAAAGGAGAATGATGAATTACTGAATGCTTTGCAGAAGTTTATCGTTTAACATTAACTTTAAAGCCGAAATAAATTATTCATGAAGAAAATTTCAATTGTATTATTCATCGCCGTTTCTACGTTTGCGTTCGCTACGCAACAACCCGATCTGAAAGCATCGGTGCAACGTGGCAAGAAAGTTTATGAAACATATTGCCTTTCCTGCCATCAACCCGATGGAAAAGGAATGCAGGGGATGAACCCTCCTCTTATAAAGACGAAGCAGGTGTTGGGCAATAAAACACAACTCATCAATATTATATTGGCAGGTCTCGATGAAGAATTGGTGATCGACGGCGTAACCTATTTGAACCCCATGCCTTCGCAACCACACCTGAAAGACCAGGAAATAGCAGACGTATTAACTTATGTACGCAATAGCTTTGGCAACAAAGCAAGCCTCGTTACAACTGCAGAAGTAAAAGCAGCAAGAGCTAAAATCAAATAATAAAAATGAAGCGAGTTTTATTTATCGACAGAGACGGCACACTTATTAATGAAGCCCCTCCTACTTATCAACTCGATTCGTTTGATAAGCTTACATTTTATCCTGACGTATTCTTTTACCTGCGCAAAATCGCTGCTGAACTTGATTATGAATTGGTGATGCCCACCAACCAGGATGGCATGGGTACGGACAGTTTTCCCGAAGATACTTTCTGGCCGGTACACAATTTTGTGGTAAAGAGTTTAGCGAATGAAGGTATCGTGTTTAGTGATGTATTAATCGACAGAACATTCCCCCATGAGAATGCGCCTACACGTAAGCCGGGCACAGGTATGTTTACCAAATACCTCAACAACCCCGATTATGATCTTGCCAATTCATTCGTCATTGGTGATCGTATTACCGATGTACAGTTAGCAAAGAATCTTGGGTGCAAAGCCATTTGGATGAATATTGATGCTAATCTTGGTGCTGCTGAAATACAGGACAAAGTAACAGAACTGCGTCAATCAACAATTGCTTTAGAAACACCCAACTGGAAAGAGATTTATGAATTTCTGAAACTCGGATTGCGTACAGTTACGCATGAACGTAATACCAATGAAACAAAGATCAGTGTTGAATTAAACGTTGATGGCAGCGGCAAAGCAAACATCCACACAGGGCTTGGTTTCTTTGATCACATGCTTGATCAGATTGCAAGACACGGTAAAATGGATCTCAACATCAGAACCAACGGTGATCTGCATATTGATGAACACCATACTATTGAAGATACCGGCATTGCATTAGGAGAAGCATTTGGGAAAGCTCTTGCTGATAAGCGTGGCATGGAGCGTTATGGTTTTGCATTACCTATGGATGAAGCCGATGCAAAAGTGCTGATTGATTTTGGTGGTCGTAATTGGATCGTTTGGAACGCCACATTCAAACGGGAGAAGATCGGTGAAATGCCAACTGAAATGTTCTTCCACTTCTTCAAATCGTTCAGCGACGCTGCAAAATGCAATCTCAATATCGAATGCCATGGCGATAATGAACATCATAAAATTGAAGCCATCTTCAAAGCATTTGCAAAAGCCATCCGTATGGCTGTGAAGCGTGATCCGCTGAGTAACTATTTGCCATCAACCAAAGGAGTATTGTAATTGATCTTTCAATAATATGCTTCTCCTGCTATTCGTCTTCGAATAACAGGAGAAGCTATTACAACATGCTTTCATATTACTTCCTGTAAGTAAAGCCAACCGGAGCTTTTAACTCGCCGTAATCATACATATTAATAAACAGGATCACCGGTGTTTCCAGTCCATCATAGGTAACTTCGTAACGATCAAGAAGCCCCACACCATTAAAACCGTTGGGCGATTTAAATGCGCAGCAACTTCCCTTACGTACATACGTAACTGTTTCGCCGTTGGGTCCAAGTAATGCATTAAAAAAACGTCGTTCGTTCAACGGGCCGCTGCTTTCAGTTGTACCACCCACTTTTATCGGGTTGCTTTGATCATACCCATACGTTTTATCGGTTGTAACAGCTGTAAGTGCAAATGTGCCCTGGTCCAGCATTGGATAATCCATTTTCTTACCTGTCGCTGCACTGGTTGATGAAGTGGATTGAGCTGTCTTCTTTGAGCCTGAACAGGCCGTTAGGAATAGCAAAGAAAAGAACACACAAATGAAATTAATTTGTCGCATAAGTTTTAGTTTTCAGTGAGATGCATTGGTTACGGAAATTACATAATCCTGCAACAACAATCAGCAAACAGCATGATACATAGTTCAACAGGTACTGACAACTGTCATGGCAGGAACTGAAAGTAAAAAATACTTTTATTCTATAAAATTCAGGTATATGAAAACGATTCTTGTTCCCATCGATTTCTCCTCTACATCACTGAACGCAGCTTCGTATGCCCTGCAATATGCCAAACAGGTAGGCGGCAAGCTCATGCTTATTCATGCATACCAGCAGCCCTTGTTTTTTCCACTATACCAGGGCATTGAATTATCACCTGAAGGAATGCGGGAGATCAAGAAAAAAGAACTGGAATTAGTAGCCAACCAACTTGCAGAATTACAACCATTGATCAAAGTGGAGCATATGATGTTTGATGGCGATCTGGTTGATGTACTTGCATCACTCACCGATGCGATGAAGGTATCTTTTATTGTAATGGGTATTACCGGTGCAGGCAAACTGAAAGAGAAATATATTGGCAGCAATACATTGGCCGTAGCAAAAAATTGCAAAGTACCTGTCTTAATCGTTCCCGAAAATGCTGTGTTTACACGCATCAACGACATTGGTTTAACAACCGATTTCAGAGATGTGATAAAAACCATACCTGATCATATAGTTAGCGAACTCATCAAATCAACAGGTGCAAGGTTGCATGTTCTGAATGTTGACTTTAAAAACAGGCAATGGACAAATGATACCCCTTTCCAAAGTGGATTGGTTGAAACCATGTTCCAGCAATATCATCCACAATACCACTTTATTGACAAACAGGATATGGTAGAAGGATTGAATGAGTATGCCAATAAATTCAGTATTGAATTGCTATTGGTGATACCGCAAAAACATAACCTGATTGAAAGAATATTCTCAGGAAGTCATACAAAAGAACTGATCTTTCACAGTGATGTTCCTGTGATGGTGATGCATGAGTAAATTCTTAAACAGCGATATATGGAATAAACAAAGGCAAAGGTAAATCTGGCGGGTCTGGCTATGTTGGCCAGACCCGTTTTTACAATATGGTTTGGTTTGTTACAGTAGAACGAAAGCAACGTTCCTTGAAGTATAGTTATTTACAACTGCTCACTACGCTGCTTCTGCTTAGCAAAAAGGATCGTTCTCTACTTTTCCAGCAAACTTAATTTTCGTTTACTCGATTGGTTTGACGGATCCAATTCAAGTGCTTTCCTGAAACTGGCTATCGCTTTATCGTTGTTACCTGCTGCAAGATATGCATCGCCCAAGCTATTATAGGTGTTGGAAGACATGGGGAACTGGCGTGTAGCTAACTGAAAGGTTGCAATAGCCTTATTTAATTCTTTTTTGTCTAATAACGTGTACCCAAGAATATTTAAAACCTGCATCCAGCGGAAATCTGCATATCTGCTCTTCACTACAGCAAACAATTTATCAATTGTTGCACTGTCCATTGTTTCAAGTTGATCCATTAGTGGTTTATACATCGGCGACCACCTTAATTTGAAAAATTGAAACCGCTGCACCCGCATCATTTGCCCTGTTTCAGTTGCTCTGCGTATTAGTTCGTTCACATAAACAGTATCAGCATAAATTTCCTCAGGCCTTGGAGCAATACGTTCAATCTGGTCTTCCCATGTGCCACGAAAAATAACGGCATCCACAATTTCTCTGATGGGCTTTTCAATGAACTTCGAAGTATCAACCGGGTTTCCTTTTGCATCTTCACGATCATTGGCCCAGGGATAGAAGGCGGTAAAATCAATATTCCCGATTTTGCTTTTTGTTAAAGTCAGGAGGCTTGGTATAGTAATCTTTTCTTGCTCTATGATCTTTTTTGTAATGGCATCATTTGTATTTACACTTCCCCATATACTGTAAACCTTGCCGGGATACTTTGTATCCAACAGTTGAACAAGGTTGCGGTCTTTTACTGAAAGTTCTGTGGCGCCTGCATAGTTAAACCATACATCCCTGCGCACAAAGTGCAGATCACCATAAATAAGTAAAGCGGTCTGTTGTTTTTTCAACACTTCGTTTTCTATAATTGCATATGCATTTGAATCCCTTTTTTCCTCACCTTGTTCAAATGGTGGGTCGCCTAATAACACACGAACCTTTTGATGAATGGGTAATGATTGATTCAGCTTTCTTATTTCACGAAAAAACTGTTCGTAAATGGGATTATCCCATACAAACAACTGTGTTGTATTGCGCCAGCATTTTTGCAGTAATGAATCAGGAACGTCTTTTCCACTTGTAAAATCATCCATTATATCCTGGTGCGCTGATGTGCCAAATTCAACCACAATATTTCGTACGTTGGCTGCAAAGTTTTTTTCATTAACAAGCGAATATAACCACTCAGCTGTTAAGGCGCTGTTGTGCATGCCTTCGCCAATGGCAACCAACGGGAAACTATCAAACAATTCAATTATTTCCCGGTTTACGTGGCTGAAATTTGTTTTTGGGGTAATTGATTGCGCCGCTAAAATTGATGTTATCGCTACTTGAACTGCAACCGTAATTATCTTCTTCATCTAAGAACGATTTCATGAATAAATATGCCCACCTGACAACTGTTTAAATGTAAACATTCCTTCTGGCAGGCGCAAGTCGACAACTGATTTTTCCTGTACTTACTAAGTTGTTAATACTAAAAACTATACGCTACCTGTTACTTTAAACAATATCTGAATGAATTTACTTCGCCTGTTTGCATTATATTGTAGCTTAAACCAAATTGTGAATGGAAACCTTCGAAAAGTTTATTGACTTTGCTAATTCTATTATCTGGAGTAATGCACTCATCTTTATATTACTTGCCATTGGTATTTATTTTTCGTTCCGGATGCGCTTCTTCCAGCTGCGGTTAATAAAAGACATGATCAAACTGCTTGTTGAAAATGATAAATCAAAAGCAGGTATCTCATCCTTCCAGGCATTATCGGTTTCCCTGTCGGGGCGTGTTGGTACCGGCAACATTGCAGGTGTGGCCACTGCAATTTTTATTGGTGGACCCGGTGCTGTATTCTGGATGTGGCTGGTAGCTTTTCTTGGATCAGGTTCTGCCTTTATTGAATCTGCCCTCGGTCAAATCTATAAAATAAAAGTAAAAGGTGAATACCGTGGCGGCCCTGCTTATTATATCGAAAAAGGATTTCAGAATAAAAAAATAGCAAAGCCTTATGCCATTGTATTTGCTATTGTTACCATTGTTGCCACAGGATTATTGTTGCCCGGTGTACAATCGAATGGTATTGCCGGAGCAGTAAAAAGTGCATTTGCTATTGATCATATGTACACTGGTATTTTGCTGGCCGTGCTGTTAGGACTAATTATTTTCGGCGGTATAAAAGCCATTGCAAATGTTGCACAATACGTTGTTCCGTTCATGGCCATTGGTTATATTCTTGTTGCACTGATTGTATTAGGCATCAACTATGAAAGAATTCCGGAAATATTTTCTCTGATCATTACCAGTGCATTTGGTGCCAAAGCAACTTTTGGCGGCATCATTGGTGCCATGATCACCATTGGTGTAAAACGTGGTGTATACAGTAACGAAGCCGGACAAGGCACAGGACCACACCCTGCCGCTGCTGCTGAAGTTTCACATCCGGCCAAGCAAGGTTTGGTGCAGGCATTCTCCGTTTACATTGATACATTGTTTGTTTGCTCAGCCACAGCATTTATGATCCTTGTTACGGGCATGTACAATGTTAAAGGACCGGATGATCAATTGATCGTTAATAATAACGTGTATTATACACAGGATGGTGTAAAACATCCTGATGGAAGTGCCACGTACACCCAGGCAGCTATTGATAAAACCTTCAGTGGAAAAGAAACTTTTGATGAAAATTATGTTGGCGCAGGCAGCTACTTTGTTGCCATTGCCTTATTCTTCTTTGCGTTTACAACACTCATGGCTTATTACTACATTGCAGAAACAAACGTGGCCTACCTTACCCGAAAACGGGGTGGGCCTGCGTTGATGTTCCTGTTGAAAATTGCGATACTTCTGGCAGTATTCTTTGGCTGTGTACGTACAGCAAAAGTTGCATGGGGACTCGGCGATATGGGTGTGGGTCTTATGGCCTGGCTCAACATCATTGCCATTATTATTCTGCAAAAACCTGCCTTAGTTGCATTCAAAGATTACGAAAAACAAAAAGCTGAAGGAAAAGATCCTGTGTTTGATCCTGTTCCTTTAGGAATTAAAGATGCTGATTTTTGGGAGAATGAATTTAAAGAACAGAAGCCTTAGTTGATGTATTGATACAGATTGCTTCGCTGATGCAAACTATGTTAGCAGGCGAAGCAATTTCTTTTATAGTTATGAGATTACGAAGGCAGGGTTGCCAAACCTTAAGCAACCGTGATAATCACATTCCCGGTTTTTTGCCCGGTTTCAACATACCTGTACGCTTCCACAATATCATCGAGTTTGTAATGCCTGTCGATGACCGGTTTGAATTTACCTGCTTCAACCAATTCTTTTAAAAAGATAACATCGGCTTTGCTGATAGTTGGCAATGGGAACAATACTCTTTTACCACCTGTTAACGGAGTAGTGAGTGCAAGAAAAACATTGGCACTGTTCTTTCCTAATTCGGTAGAAATATAAATTCCTTTTTCATGCAGCAGCTGTTTGCATTTTGCAAAAGAACTTTTGCCTACTGCATCAAACACAAAATGAAACCGATCAGTGAGTTTTGTAAAGTCTTCTTGTGTATAATCGATCACTACATCAGCACCTAACGATCTTACCAGTTCAACATTTTTTGTATTGCATACGGCCGTAACTCTTGCACCAAAATGTTTGATCAACTGCACAGCAGCAGAACCAATAGCACCTGTTGCACCATTCACCAATATATTCTGTCCGGCCTGCACTTTTGCTGCACGTATGTCGCTCAGGGCATAATGCCCACCTTCTGTAATCGCAGCAGCTTCTTCAAAACTACTTTGCTGCGGCATGGTTGTAAATGCTCCATCTTCTGCAATACAGATGTATTGTGCATGTGCGCCAAATGTCACATCGTTATACCCAAACACTTTGTCGCCTGCTGAAAATGAGCGTACGTTTTTACCAACAGCTTCAACAACACCTGCAAACTCATTACCCAGTGTTTTGAATTTGGGTTTGAACAAGCCGCTGAAAAAACGGGAGATAAAATATTCTGCACTGCGGAAACCACAATCGGTTCTGTTTACTGTGGTGGCATACACTTTAATGAGTACTTCATTGTCCTTCTGTACAGGTTTTTCAACTTCCATTACCTGTACTACTTCGGGCGGACCGTAGATTTTGTTGACAGCTGCTTTCATTGTTTGGTAAGGTTTTGTATTTAACAGAACAACCTTGTGTGTGCTAATTATATCATCACTTACTCACTTTTAATAATAACTCCACCAATGCTTCCACTGCCGACCATTGCGGGTTATGATCTGCTTCCATTTGCACAACAGGCCAGCCTTTCTTTTTTGCACGTTCTGCCTGCAATGCAAAATCATCGGTTGAAGCATCAACACCCTTTGCAACAGTAAGAATATAAGTAACGGGCAGGCTTAGCCGTTTTGTATTGGTAAGTGATATTGTATCGGTGAATGTTTTTAACGGATGCGGCACATCTTTCGGTGGTGCTTGTTCCGGTTTTACCCATGCCGGTATCAGGTAACCATTGCTGGCCATCTTCATCACCCAATCGGCACGGGCACCTTGCATACTTACCACACTCTCACCATGCTCAGGTACAAACGCATCAAGATAAATTAATTTGCGGATGCGTTCGGGCACACGATCGGCTACACCTGTTATCACCATTCCGCCATAACTATGCCCTATTAGAATTACATTATGCAGATCTTCATACAAGATCATGTTCACCACATCATTGATATGTGTAGTCAAGCCCACTTCAAGTGATGCAAGATGCACCCGTTCCCCTTGTCCTGTTAACGACGGACGATAAACAACAGCACTTTTTGCTGTCATTAACGAATCAGCTTTTTTAAATGCCCAACTGCCGCCCCATGCACCATGTACAATTACATATACAGGCTTTGCTGATGATTGAGCAAAAGTGAACTGCAGTGTACCGGTTAACAGGAACAGGCTTAGTGCACGCAAGTTTTGTTTCATGATCTGTTGTTTTTGAATGTGATTGGAACTGCACATGCAGGCAGTTATAAAATTAAGTGATGTTTGATTCCTTTTGCTGAGTTGAGCCGCTTAATAATTTCTTTACCGCCGCAACATCTGCAGATTTATTTTGATGAATAGGAAAAAAATACATGGTTTGCCAGTCCTGTGTTTTTTCTGCCTGTTTACTTGTTGGTTTGTCCCATGGTGGATAAACCCTGATGCCACGCTTTCCTTCTTTTCCCTTTCCGGTGATGATTCCTTTTTCAAGAAGCAAGGCTTTCGGAAATATAAACACACCAAAGTTTTCGTTGCTTCTTGAGGAGATGATGAAGAAATCCAATTCATCTGCTTCACTAAATGGCCGGGTTACGCCTTGTTCATCTCTTTTCCAGATCGTTACAAACTGTCCGGTCTTTGTTGGCGTGATTTTAGAAACTCTGAATTTAATTTCGTGCCCGTTCAGTTTGAAATGACAGGCACCGTATTCACTGCTTTCACCCTCTGCTATTGGTTCAGTAAATTCAAAACCACATTGATCATACAGCAATCGTTTTGAGATGTAGAAATCGTTGTGTACAGTCTTTATTGTTATCAAGGCAGATTTTGCAGATAAATGATTTACGAAGATAAGACACAGATGATACAATAAAATATCTCAATCATAATTTGCTTCGTTGGGAATTCTGTAACTCAGTGGATTTTTGTATCCGGCCGGAGCGGTAAGTGCATTTGTGATGAACTCTTCCATTGCAGCTGCATAAACTTTCATCATTTTTTTCCATGACGGATTATTTCTTACGCCTTGCCATGAAGGATCGTTATCGAACAGATTCTTATACAACAATCCACTTTGTAATGCCTTTTCAACATAATACAAAGCTTTTGCGTTTTGTTTCAGCAATGCATATGTGCGGGCTGAAGTATAATAGGTAAACTGCGCAGCCATTCGCATGTAGTCGTCCATTTCATCGATCCTTGAAGTATCTGAAATATTGTACAGCGAATTTATCTTCCTGACCAGGCTTAGCACTTCCGTATAATTATTCTTTTGCATGGCCGCAATGATGTTCAGTTTCAACAGACTTATTTTCTCATCACGATCCGAGGGTCTGAATGATTGTAATAAGAGATTGTTCTTCGCTGCATTCTTCGAAAGCAGGTTGTATTCAGCAAGCAGCAGAATTTGTTCATTATTTATTTTACGCTGACGGTATAATGTATCTAACTGCTGCTGTATAGCAGGCAGACGTTTATTCATGGTCAGCATCTCAAGTAATTTGTTTCTGAGCAAAGAATCAGTTGGGTGCCGGTTCAATATGTTTTGATACCATTCAGCCGCCTCATCGTAATTGCCAAGCCAGCTGTTCACAGTTGCAAGCGTATGTTTCAATTCTTCTGCTGGTTCAACATCGCCATTGAGCTGAATGGATTCATTAAGATAGCTCAGCGATTCCTGCACAGGGTTATAAACAGGCATGGCGATCACTACTTCTTCTTCACTACCCGGCAATACAATTGAAACCGGTTCTCTGTTTGGTCCTTCTAACCCACCCATGAAAGGGTATGCATATTTCTGCATATCAATTGTAAACAATTCATATTCTTCAACAGGCATTTGTTGATAAGTCAATTGTAACCTGTTGTATAAAAACAAACCTGCTTTTTCTTTCCAGTAATAATTACGGGGAAAGGCTTTCATCATTCGTTTGTAAAAATTATACGTTTCGCTTTCAAGATTCCTGTTAATGACCAGCCAATACCAATTGACATCAGCCACCATTTGGTAAGCACCTGGTTTTCGATCGTTCATATGCTGACGTCGCATATCACCGGCTGCACGGTTTTGCATTACCTGCGCCAGCAAGGTTTTTTCAGCGAGTTCATATTCACCCATTTCTTCATACAACCTTGCTGCTTTAATGGAGCCGCCCATCGGTACCGCAACTTCATACAGTTGCATCAATGCATTAAAAGCTTGTGGGGGATCGTGCCTCCCTTCTTCACTACGAAAAAAAGTATTGTAATATTCGTAATCTTTATAAACAGCCTGTTCGTTTTGCTGTTTGTTTTCGAGCAGACTGATCACCTGATATTGCTTAACTGCTTCTTGATATTTTTTTTGCTTCTCGTAAATAGCAGCCAGCATGTAATGATCTTCTGTCTGGTTGTAATCAAAGAACCGCAATGCATTGTAAATACAACTGTCAACAGATGCTTCGCCGTGTTTGTACAGTGCAGTTTTTAGTTGCTGTTTGAATTCATTTTCGATTCGATAGTTTTTTATTGCAGTATTGAGTTGTTGTTCAGCTTCGGCATAACGGCCCATCTTAAACAATTGCTTCGCCAGGTAATGATGTGCTAATAATATCTGCGGATTTTGATCGGCAATTTTTGACAGTGTTAGTATTGCCGAGTCTGAAGCTAATGTCTTCGAACTGATGGAAGGCAATAAAGCAAGCAGCTGCACATAAGGATTGTCTTTATTCTGCTCAGTAATTGCCGTCAAAACACAAGCGTCTAAAAATGCTTCACTTTTATCAAATAAATTTCCACCCAATTCTATTCCAAATGCGAAATAAGCATCGTTAATGGCAAAATCATTTTTGCGTGTGGAAGCTTTATAAAAATATTCATTGGAGAGTTGATAGTTACCCTTCTTCAAATTCAGATGACCCAATCGTTCGAAAGGCAGATAGTGCACATTGTTTTGTTTGATGGCATGCAGATAATACGATTCAGCTGCCAGCCAGTTTTGCTCCTGCTCGGCAACCAATCCTGCATTGATCAACACATAAGCAAGATTTGGTTGAAGCGAATCGGCCATGTGCAAAGCCAGTTTTGCTTTCTTCGGATTTTTCAGCATCAGGTTCATGCGCACCTGGTTGCTCCAGGGAATGGCCCAAGTTGGTGCAAGCACAATGGCCAGGTTAAAGTGATACAATGCAGAATCAACGTTTCGCTTGTGTAGAAACAGGTTCGCCATTTCGTTATGTACATAGGCTGCATAAGGTTCCAATTCCATTGTTTTCCGTTGAAAAGCAAATGATGCTTTTAACAGGCTATCCGTTTTTTTGGAAGTAGCCATCTGCAAACGTGCAATCACACCAGACAGATAGTGATAATTGATCTGTAAAATATTATACAAATGATGTTCAGTTGAGATCAGCTGTATGGCGATGTTCAGCATTTCAAGAAAATTGCTGTATTGCCGTTCGCCGCTGTAATAGTATTGCCGTTTCTCCAGTTCAGATTCTTCGCCATCGAGATAAGCATTCACCATTTCCTGTGCACGGTTATGCACAACCGCTGCAAACTGATCATTAAAACGATTGATGCGGATCTTTTTTTGTTCAAGCTGTGTTCTGAAAAGTTTAAAACTATCAACCCGGTTTACCTCATGTATTTCCTGTTCATAGGCTGCAGGATCATACACTTTCTGATTATTATCAATTTTTGTGAAGGAGCTGGTAGTAGTAGAATCAAGGTGTGCTATACAATCATTCACGATCTGTAATGCCAGCTCATTACCGTTTAATTTTTTGTACTGTTTTAAATGCAGGATGCTTTCAAGCGGAAGTTCATCTACAGCTGCAAAAAAATAATCCATGGGTTGCACCAACGGGGCTATGGTTTTAGGAGGAAGTGAAGCATTATATACAGCAAATGTTTCAGGATGTACAACAGCCATATTTGTATTGGGGGTGCCATCCGTTACAGGATGTTGCTTATGATTCTGCTGTTTCAGAAACTGATCTGCTGCAAATGACGAATCGATAAAACGTCGAAGCTCGTGCAGCTGTATAGTTCCGTCTTTTAATCCGTCTGCAAAACCATACATACCCATTAACAGGTAATACGAAAACACGCCACGACCACCACCCCAATGATCAGCTTCTGCAGCCAGTTCATCTACAGCACAAGCTGCAAGCCTTACCTGGTTGTTTAATACCTGTTGCAGTTGAGCAGCTGCCAATTGCTTGCCTTTGAAAAAATCACCTGCCAGCTTACCTGAATGACAGGCATCGGTGATCAATACAACTTTTGCTTTCTTTTGAAGTGTAAGAAAATTTGCATCATTGTTCAACTGTTCAATACTGATGGCATTGTTGGGATAATTATGCGCCGGTGTGTTATAAGCCAGCAGGTAACCATTCACTTTTGAACTTTTTGTTTCCACATCACCATGACCGGAAAAGTAAACGTACACAACATCATTTTCTGAAGCTTGTTGTTTTAACCAATCCATTGCATTGTAAACAGCAGCAATGGTTGCTTTCTCATTCAGCAATACCCGTATTTGTGAGTCAGGTACAGCACCACCGGCTTTCGATTGCAGGTAGGCAGCAAAAAGGCCTGCGTCTTTATCGGCATAGGCCAACGGTTTCAGATCTTTATTCTCATACCCGGAAATACCAATAACCAGTGCATAGGTTTTCGGAGATACTTGTGCAAGCCCTTGAAGTAAACAAACGCAAAGAAGAACAGTTAGTATAAACGTATTACGAAACATGATGCTTCAAACCCAGTTATTGAAATAAAAGTTGCAGCAAGTTGCTCCGGGTTGCAGCAGAAATCACTACATCAGGAAGGTAACTAAACTTTTTGTTATTCTTTTAGTTTACAGGCAAGCTTATATATGACTACTACGGTATGGCCTGCACGCTGAAAGAATCAACAGGCAAAGCCAGTGTTCAATACAGTTACTGCCAATCGGCTCTGTTCATAATAAAACTGCTTTCCTGTTTTACAAATCCAACTTTCGGATAATATTCCATGGCTGATGGTACTGATAATAATAAAACCATCGACTGCTCTCCTACTTTTTCTTTTGTTAAGTTGATGAGCGTTTTACCGATCCCTTCTTTCTTGTATTCATGTTTAACAGCAAGATCAGCAAGGTAACAACTCCAAACCCAATCGGTGATGCAACGTGAAATACCTACCAACAAATCGTTGTCCCATGCTGTAACAATAAGATTTGAGTTGTCGATCATTTTTTGCATTCGCTCTTTGTCATTTGTTGGCCGGGGCAAACCTGCATTGTTGTAGAGTTCGATGAGTTGATCAGCAGTAGGTTTGCGATCGAAACTGTATGTAATTTCCATGGTGTTTGCTTGATGATAAATGTAGCACGAAGTAAAGAAAATTATTGATCCCCATCGCAAAGACGAACTGTGTTTGTTCGATCAGTATCCTTTATTCCGAAACTTCAACAGCCTGGTTCCATGTATATCACCTACATAAATATTTCCTTGCTGATCTACTGCAATATCATGATACCAGGAAACAGTCCGCTTGTTTTCGCCGGTACTGCCAAATTGAAAAACAATAGTTCCTGCGCTGTCGTACCGAAATATTTTCGAACCCTTGTTACCAATATCAGTAGTAATGGTATAATCAAAATCAATAGCGTAAAGATGTTGTGCACTGTCGATTGTTACAGCTGGTAATTGCGGTACGGAATCTTTGTTCTTTAACACACGCAGAAACGCTCCGTTCTTATCAAACACCTGTATGCGGTTATTTTGCCTGTCGGCTACATAAACATGTTCACTTTTATCAATCGTGATGCCATGCGGTATGTTAAATTCAGCTTCTTTACTTCCTTTTGTTCCCCATTCTAATAAATAGTTGCCGGAAGCTGAAAACTTCACGACTCGGCTGTTACCATATCCATCACTCACATAAAACGAACCATCATCGGCCACTGCAACGTCAGTCGGTAAATTAAAATGCAAGGAATCATTGCCCGGAGTTTTTGCAACACCCAACGTCATCAACAGTTTTCCATCGTGACTGAACTTTAATACTTGATGTAGTCCCACGTCCGTTACCCAAATATTATCTTGTTTATCAACCGTTAAACCATGCGGCATAATAAACAAATTGGCACCCCATTCATTGATGATAGTTCCCGTTTCTGCATCAAGCTCCAATATCGTATTCTTATCAATAAATTCTTCAGGAAAAGGATCGGTCCATTTTCTTCCTGCCCGGTGAAAAACAAAGAGGTGCTGCTTACTGTCAATGCCAATACCGGTTGGCTGACCAAACGAATAACCGGCAGGTAATTGCGGCCATGCTTCAACCAATGCATAGTTGATTGGTTGATCAGTATTGTTCTTGTTAGAATCATCGGCGCATGCAAACAGAAAAACGGATGCAAGGAAGAAGCAGATCTTTATTGTATACATGTTGTGTTATTAATTTACGATGATTGAAACATCACCCTTTGATCATTGTTTTCAAAAACGTTTGAACGGCTTCTGATCTTCCAAGTGGTTCTGTTAGAAAAATGAACAGGTTTACACCCAATGCAAGATAAGTAGCCGGGTGTTTCAGTTTGCCGTATTTCCATGCAGCAATCAGCAACATGGCAATGATGAGCCCCTGTGCAATATAAATGGGTATCATAATATCAATGTTTGGCCAATCCTTCCTGTTGATTGCAATGTAAACATTTTGTACGCCCCTGCCCAGCGCAGGCATCATGATCAAAAACACCGTGGAAACAAGCCACCATGCATGATGCTCTATTTGCTTACGATGGATAATACTTTTAATAATGGCAAAACCAAAAGCCGTCATCATTACTATTTCAACAGCTGCCACACCAAAAAAGAACCAGGGTTCAAACGGACCAAACCGTTCAGGATTTTTCATAATCGTTTCCGTTGTCGCAATATCACGATGCATCATACTCAATGCCGTTAAGCAAACAGCACCTGCCAAAAACATTCCAATGATTCCATTGGTGCGATGCAGATTTAATTTACCATGTGTTGCCCAATACGGTTGGAGAATCAGATACAAATACCACACAGTCCCTGTCCAGTAATGAATATGCACCGACCATGCATTGTCAGTAAAGTCGCCCCAATAATCCCTGAAAATTCCAACTTGCATAAAGAACATGGGTACGAACATCCACTTGTATAAACTTTTGTAACGCTGCATGGCAGAATGAGTTTTGGTTTGAAAAAAGTAAAACGTAGGCGGGCAGATCCGGACTAAGAGAGAAAGATAAACCGTTCGGCCGGTTCAGGCAATAGCTATTTTTCGCTAGAAGCAGCAACCAATTCATTCAAACGCATTTCCACCATCCAATCATCAATAACTGATGTCCACTACTTTTTTTCTGTTTAGTTTTTGCATCGGCTTGGGAACAATGGCAAGGATTTCTTCTTTCAATGTCTGGATCAATTTTGTTTTCAAATGATCACGGTGGATCACCAGGCTTACTTCCCTTGCCGGCCTCGGCTCTTTCAACTGTTTTACAAATTTCATTTGCGGTTTGGTAAATTCCATCACCGCCAGCTCGGGTAAAATGGTAATGCCATCACTTTTATCAACCATCCGTTTTAATGTTTCAATATTGCCGGTTTCGTATCGAAAGTTGATAGCAGAGAATTTTTGCAGCTCACACAGATTTAAGATCTGTGAACGGAAACAATGTCCTTCTTCCAGCAACCAGAGTTGATTGGGATCTATTTCATTCGGCAGCACGTACTTCTTATCATACAGGGCATTGTTTTTTGAAACGTACACAAACAGTTCTTCATAAAACAACACATCTTCTTTTATGGATGAATCTTTTAACGGCGTAACTACAATTCCACAATCAAGCCGGTTATTTTTTAGTTCCTGTACAATTTCTTCTGTAATAATTTCACGTACCACCAGGTTTACCTGCGGATATTTTTCACGGATGTTCTTGAAGAGCGGCGGCAACAGGTATGGCGCAATGGTTGGAATAATGCCAATGCGTATCTCACCACTCATACTGTCTTTCTGTTCGGAGATCAACTGCCGTATCAACCCCGCATCTCGCAGCACCACACGTGCCTGTGCAATAATGCTGGCACCAATTTCAGTAGGGATCACGGGTTGTTTGGTGCGGTCAAAAATCTTTACACCCAACTCCTCTTCCAGCTTTTGAATTTGCATACTGAGTGTTGGTTGCGTAACAAAACACTTTTCAGAAGCCAGTACAAAATGCCGGTGCGTATCGAGCGCTACAATGTATTCGAGCTGAGTTAAGGTCATAGAGATTGTTTATATCTTTATAAAAATAATCAATTTGCTTTATTAAAACACCTGTGTTAACATTGCAGCTCGTAAAACAATCCCATTCACCACCTCTTGTTAGTTATTGTTACTGTATTTACTAAAAACTATAAACCATTTACAAAATGAGTAATCACAATCCGGAGAACACAACGATGCACGACATGAACAGCGAAGGCGCTAAGTGCCCGTTCACCAGCGGCTTGCTGAAACGCAGCGCAGGCGGCGGTACAGGCAACCGTGACTGGTGGCCCAATCAACTGAAGTTGAACATCCTCCGTCAACACTCCACCCTTTCAAACCCAATGGGTGAGCAATTCAATTACGCAGAAGAATTTAAGAAACTCGATTTGGCAGCAGTAAAAAAAGACCTTGCTGAACTCATGACCACATCACAGGATTGGTGGCCTGCCGATTATGGACACTACGGTCCGTTTATGATTCGTATGGCATGGCATAGTGCAGGTACATACCGCATTTGGGATGGTCGTGGTGGCGGTGGTGCAGGCACACAACGTTTTGCACCCTTGAACAGCTGGCCTGACAACGCAAATCTTGATAAAGCCCGTTTACTCCTCTGGCCCATTAAACAGAAATATGGTAAGCAACTTTCATGGGCCGATCTGATGATCCTTGCCGGTAACGTGGCACTCGAAACAATGGATTTTAAAACCTTTGGTTTTGCTGGCGGACGTGCAGATGTGTGGGAACCCGCAGAAGATATTTACTGGGGTTCTGAAACCGAGTGGCTGGGCGACAAACGCTACAGCGGTGATCGTGAACTGGAAGATCCATTAGGTGCGGTACAAATGGGACTTATTTATGTAAACCCGGAAGGACCAAACGGAAATCCTGATCCATTGGCATCTGCCCGTGATATCCGTGAAACCTTTGGCCGTATGGCGATGAATGATGAAGAAACAGTAGCGCTCATTGCCGGCGGACATACTTTCGGAAAAACACACGGTGCAGCCGATCCATCAAAATATATCGCTCGTGAACCCGCAGCTGCAAGCATTGAAGAGCAAGGCTTGGGTTGGAAAAATACATATGGTACAGGTGCAGGTGCAGATACCATTACCAGCGGACTGGAAGGTGCATGGACAACCACTCCTACCAAATGGAGCAACAACTATTTTGAAAACCTGTTTGGCTACGAATGGGAATTAACCAAGAGCCCGGCTGGTACACATCAGTGGAAACCAAAAGGCAATGCAGGTGAAGGCCTTGTGCCCGATGCACATGATGCCTCAAAACGTCATGCGCCGTTTATGCTCACGACTGATATTGCTTTGCGTGTTGATCCTGCATACGAAAAAATTTCCCGTCGCTTTTTTGAAAACCCCGATGAGTTTGCTGATGCGTTTGCACGTGCTTGGTTTAAACTCACACATCGTGATATGGGACCACGTGCCCGTTACCTCGGTCCGGAAGTTCCTGCTGAAGTTTTGATCTGGCAAGATCCGATTCCTGCAGTTGATTTTGAATTGATCAACGATCAGGATGTGGCAGCTTTAAAAGCAACAATTCTTGCAAGCGGTTTAACCGTGAGCGAATTGGTATCAACTGCATGGGCTTCTGCTTCTACGTTCCGTGGTTCCGATAAACGTGGTGGTGCCAATGGTGCACGTATCCGTTTGGCGCCGCAGAAATATTGGGCAGTAAACAATCCTCCGCAGTTGAGCAAAGTACTGGATGCATTGGAAGCAATTCAAAAAGAATTCAACAGTGCAAATGGAACGAAGAAAGTTTCCATGGCTGATCTGATTGTATTGGGTGGCTGTGCAGGTATTGAACAGGCTGCTAGAAATGCAGGTATTACAGTTATTGTACCATTCACAGCAGGACGCAATGATGCCACACAGGAACAAACCGATATTGATTCATTTGCAGTATTAGAACCGGCGGCTGATGGTTTCCGCAATTACCTCAGCAGACGTGCCATTACATCATCCGAAGAAATGCTGGTTGATAAAGCACAACTGCTCAATCTTACAGCTCCTGAAATGACAGTATTGGTGGGTGGTATGCGTGTACTCAATACCAACTTCGATGGTTCAAAACATGGTGTGTTTACCAATAACCCCGGCGCACTCACCAACGATTTCTTTGTGAACCTGCTCGACTTTGGCACCACATGGAAAGCAGCCGATTCGGTACAACAAGGTTTCTTTGGAACCGATCGTGCAACAGGCGATTTAAAATGGACCGCCACCCGTGCCGATCTCATCTTTGGTTCCAACTCAGAGTTGCGTGCCATCGCTGAAGTATATGGCTGTGCCGATGGTCAAGAGAAATTTGTAAAAGACTTTGTAGCCGCCTGGAACAAAGTAATGAACCTCGACCGTTTTGATTTAGCGTAATCGTAAATAAGCATAAGAATCAATGTGTAAAGCCGGCCTGGTAACAGGCTGGCTTTTTATGTACTTGTTGTTTGCCCGACCAAGAAATGGAATAGCCTATTGTTCGACTGGGGTAACATGTTATGGCCACCGGGTTAATATTTTCTACAATCTGAATCCAAAGGATGGACACAGCATGCCTGAAGCCGACAGAAAATGTTACTTATTTTTTTGTAAAAAGTTGTCATCAACTCTGCCAGCTGATTTTTGTTTTTCACGTAAGCTTTTTAAATTACAGGATGAAGAAAATTGTTTGTGTCCTGTTCACCTCCTTGATTTTAGTTTCAGCCAAATCACAATCACCTAATGTAGATTCATTACGCAACGAATTGAAAACTGCTAAAGAAGATACCAACAAGGTTATACTGTATCGTATGCTGGCCGGTATTGTTGGCAACAGTAACCCCATTGAAGCGATTGAATATGGCAAAAATGGATTGAAGCTGGGAAAAAAATTAAAGTGGGAGAAAGGTGTGGCAGGTTGCTATCTTAATACGGCTGCAGCGTTTGGTTATAAAGGTGAGCTGGATTCCGCAATGCTGTACATCGACTCTGCTATCGTTTCATCGAAAATTGTGGGTGATCCAACAAGACTTGCGCTGGCCTATCTCAACAAGGCTGACTACTATATGCAGATGCGCAACTTCAAACAATCATTGATCAATTGCGATTCAGCCTGGCGTTATGCGGAGTTGGCGAATAATAACGATCGTCGTGCCCGCATTTTGCAAACCATCGGCGCTATTTATTTTTATCAGTCGAAATACAAAGAAGGCAGAGAGTATAATGAAAAAGCAGGGCTGTTGTATAAAGAACTTGGCAATAAAAAAATGTACGCCATCACGCTCGGTAACATCGGGAATATTTTAACACGGGCAAATGATTATGCAGCAGGTATTGAGAATTATAAACAAGCTATTGCACTTGCCAATGAAGCGGGCGATCGAATAAATCTTGCGATGTATTATGGAAATATCGGTTCCAATTATCTCAAGCAGGAGCAATATACCAAGGCCCTGGAAAATGTGCAACGTGCAATGGAATATGCGTTGGAGCAGGAAAATGAAAAACAGATAGGCATTGCGTATTCTCTTTTTGCAGAAATATACCTGAAACAAAAAAAGTATGCACAATCGATAGAAGCCGGTTCAAAGGCTTACACAACACTTAAGGAAAATGAGTTGCTGGAAGAGCAACAAACGGTGGCCGAAATTCTGGCAGAAGCTTATTCGCTTACCGGCAATCACAGCGAAGCGTATAAATATCTTTTGAAAAGTAAAGAACTGAGCGATACCCTGTCTACCCAAAAATACGATGAGGATATTGCTGCCATGCAAACATCATTTAAAGTAGAAGAAAAAAACAATCAGATTGCGTTGTTGAGTAAAGACAAGGAATTGCAACAGTTTCGTGAGCGTATTTTATTTTACAGTTTGTTGTCATTAGCAGCATTGGCCATTATTGGCATTGTAATGCTGATTAACAGAAACAGACTTCGCCAACGTATGAAAGAAATGGAATTACGTAATAGTATTGCTGCTGATCTGCACGACGAAGTTGGCAGCTCACTCAGCAGTATCTATATGCTGAGTGAAATGGCTGGTGCCACTGGAACTCCTGCTGCTTCACAAAAAGAGATGTTGCATAAAGTAACCAGTTACTCCAAAGAAACAATGGATAAAATGGGCGACATTGTTTGGATGATCAAGCAAAACACGGAAGATGGAAAAGACTTGCAGGAACGCATGCAACGTTTTTTATACGAAATGTGCAGCAGTAAAAACATCAGCAATCATTTTGATGGCGATGTATTACAAACACTAAAACTGAATACCGAACAGAAAAAAGCATTGTATCTTATTTTTAAGGAAGCCGTCAACAATGCATTAAAGTATGCGTCGCCTGAACATATTCATGTAACCATCAGTAAAAAACAAAACATGGTTGAGTTAAAGATCGCCGATGATGGTAAAGGATTTGATGTGGCCTCCGGCAAAAAAGGCAATGGCCTCATCAATATGCAAAACAGGGCAAAGGAATTGGGCGGTACTACAGAGATTATTTCATCGGAGAAAGGAACCACGGTGTTGTGTGTTTTGCTGGTATAATATTCTTCTCCCCCGTTTTCGCTATTTGAATTTGTAAAGCATTCAACCAAATTTGTAAAAAAGACTGCATGACCCGGATAGCAATTTTCGAAGACAACAATCATTTGCGTAATACATTACAGGTCTTGCTGGAATCGGCAGATGGATTTACATGCACCGGTGCGTACGCCAACTGCAATGATATGCTTGAATTGTTAGAGGAAAACCCTTGCGATACTGTGCTGATGGATATTGAGATGCCGGGCTTGAATGGTATTGAAGCAACAAAACTCATCAGGCAGCATTTCCCTGTCATGCATGTACTTATACAAACAGCTTTCTTTGATGATAGTTATATTTTCAATGCGATATGTGCAGGTGCTTCCGGTTATATTTTAAAAACCACTTCGCCTTCCGGTTACATTGATGCATTACGGGAAGTGGAAAGCGGTGGCTCGCCCATGACGCCGGGTATTGCCAGACGCATGCTGGAATTATTTCGTGTTAATCTGCAACCTGCATCCGCAACCGATTACCAACTAACAGCACGTGAAAAAGAAATTCTGCAAATGCTGGTAAACGGAAAGAGTTATAAAATGATTGCAGCAGAATCGAACATTGCAAACGATACTGTAAAGTCGCACATCCGCAACATTTATGCGAAGCTTCATGTCAACTCCGGCACCGAAGCCGTATCAAAAGCTATACGGGACAGAATCGTGTAACCGCTGCATTTCTTTCATCAAAAAAATTGCCGGAATTCTTTTTTTAACTTCTTCCACGAAGCAGTTCTTGCTGCGCTCTGTATTTCATTGCATCAACCCCTCACCCATTTTCGCTATTGACCTGCGATTGTTGAATAGATAGTTTTGAAGCTGTAATCACAAAACGAAGCAAATCATTCAACCATGAAACAAAAACTCCTGTTATCGTTGCTGGCCATCATTATATTATTGGCATGCAAAAAAGAAAATGCAAATGAACAGCCCACCGACCTGCGTGCAAGCGGTTTTCTTTGCACAATTGGTATAAAGTCTAATGAGCAAGCCTATCCAAACCCTGATACAATTTGTGTAGGTTCAAACTCAAGCGGTACTTCCTACAGTATCAGGGATTATTCTCATACAGCAATCGGCAGTTTTGTTGTCAGGCCACGTGATATCTGGACACTGGAAACAACAGGCGACAATAACTGGTACTTGAAAAATCATATGGGAAAGTATTTAAGTTTTGAAGACACACCCTACCCGGTTAATGATGAATACAGTATTGACTTTGATGATGCGCCTACTGAAAAAAGCGTTTTCCTACGCAGCCACAACAACGGACAAAACTTTTATCTCGAATCAAAATTTAAAAGAGGTTACTTTCTGATCTCCCGTGCAGCAAATGTTTCTCCACCCGATCCAAGTCATAGTGCAATCAGGTTTCAAAAAAAGCAACAGTTGTGGTTTTTTATGCCTTGATCAATTGTGATCGTTAAGCAATCAAATTATTTATTTCACAAAATATAAGCTATGTGTAAGTATTTTTTTTCCTCCTGGATAATTCTTGTTCTTTCTGTTAACATTGTACATGCACAACAACCCGGAGTAGCTATCAATACCAACGGCAATGCCCCGCATGGTAGTGCCATGCTCGATATACAAAGCACCAGCAAAGGATTGTTGGTGCCGTCCATGACTACGTTACAACGGCAAGCAATTGCAACACCTGCCGAAGGTTTATTGGTATTCGATCTTACTGAACTGCGAATGTATATCCGCAGAGAAGGAATATGGCGGTATTTATCAGATAATACGCTGTGGAGTCACTCAACAACCCGTAATCATGTGTTTAACAATCACGACAGTGTGGGAATAGGTACTGTGGGGCCTGTTGATCCATTACATGTACAGGGCGATGCCCGGGTAGTGGGCACATTTAAAGTGGTGGGTGAAGCGGGAATTGGATTAACAGCGCCGCAGGCACCACTGCACGTAAGAACACTGGGAAATGACAAAGGAATAATCATTGAAAGTTTTCGCAACCCGATTATTCAGTTAAATGAATATGATGGTTCGAACTGGATCTACAAAGGCTTCATGATGACGGAGGATGATAATATGAAAATTGGCACACGACTTTCTACAGGAAGTTTCATTATCAGGGCAGGCTCTTCTGATAAAGTGTTTATAACTCCTTCGGGCAACATGGGAGTAGGTGTTAGTGCACCCACCACCAAGCTGGATGTTAACGGCAGCATTAATATGACAGGAAAACTTACAGCAGATGTTACCGGTAGTGAATCGTTAACTCCCGTATGCTATGGCATTACCAGTTCCGGTACAACCGGCGGTACCGCAAGAGCAACCGACAATGTTTCTGTTACAAGAGTTAGTACGGGGCATTACAGGATTTACAGCTTAAGCTTTACCGATGCTAACCGTGTCATCCTTGTTGATCCTCTTGTGAGCGGTGTTGATGCAACCGTATACTACAGTGCACCCTTTTATTACGATGTGTTAACCAAAAAGATTAGCGACAATACAGACATTGATACAAGGTTCCGGTTTATTGCTTATTAAAATACAAAAAACAGTGACAATGAAAACATATACTACCATTTTATTAATTGCAGCAGTTTGTTTTCTTAATTCGGTTTATGCACAACAAACTGGTGTAGCTATTAACACCAATGGTAATAGCCCTCACAGCAGTGCCATGCTGGATGTTCAAAGTACAAACAAGGGATTTTTGTTACCACGAATGACGCAGGCGCAACGCATTTCAATCAGCAATCCAGCTGAAGGGTTGTTGGTATTTGATACAGATGCACAGCGGCTCTTTCAATACCAGGATGGTATATGGCGTTTTTTGATTGATAATAGTTATTGGGCAAAATCAGCAACTAGGAAATGGGTGTACAATGGAACGGATAGTGTAGGAATTGGTACTGCGGCTCCCTTAGCAAAACTTCATGTGAACAATGGCGATTTGCGGGTGTCAAATGCGGATATCAATGTTGTAAATGGGGATGTTGTGATGAATAAGGCCGGTGGAATTCTTCAATTTCAGGATGCAAGTGTAAATACAGGGTATTTGCAAATTTCCGGCGATAATTTAAGACTTGGAACAAATGTGGGGAATAGTACCGGCAATGTAATTATCAGACTTAATGGCACAGAACGGGTTACTGTTAGTCCGGATGGAAATGTGAATCTCTCAGGAGGAAGAGTAACATCAACTGTAACAGGCGATGTTCCGTTAACACCACTCTGCTGGGGTTTGACTAACAGTATTGATGCTGGAGGTATTCGCAGGGGTACGGCCAACGTGTCAGTATCAAGAATCGCCGAAGGTCAGTATCGAATTTTTTGTAATGGTATAACTGCAAACAGCTTAATTATGCTAACTCCTTTTGCCAGTAATGTGAATATTGCTGCTTTTGCTCAAAACGGTTTCGCAGATGTGTATACTAGATCGCAGGCAACCGGCAACAATATCGACCAGCTTTTCAATTTTCTTATTTACTAATTCAATCATGGAAAAAAATATGAGGATGACCAAGATAAATGCAATCGGCGTCTGCCTACTTATAACTTTGCAATCACTTGCTCAGAATACAGGTATAAAAATTCAACCCGGCACAACGCTAAAGCTTTCTTCCGGTGTTGCAGTGAACATCAGGGATATGGATCTCATTAACGATGGTGAATTAAATGCAGCAAGCGGCGATGGAAGAATCATCTTTAGTGGCACCGGCAACAACAGAATTGCTGGCAACAGCATAACAGGCATCGATGAACTGGAAATTGCAAAAGCCATCAACAGTTCATTGTTACTTGAGCAGGAATTACAAATCCGTTCAGGTATCTGGTTCAACACAGGATTACTTAATCTCAATAATCATAACATTACATTGTTTGGCAATGCAGCATTGCAAAACGAATCTGCAAACAGTCGCATCATTGGTGCAACCGGTGGATATGTGCAGGTAAGCATGCAGCTCAATAATCCGCAGGCAATAAACCCCGGAAATCTTGGCGCAGCCATTACAAGTGCACAAAACATGGGGCTTACAACCATACGTCGGGGTCATGCAATGCAAAACCTCGGCAACGGCAAACAATCCATTCTTCGGTATTATGATATTCTGCCAACCAATAATTCTTCACTTAATGCAACATTGCGGGTTAATTATTTAGATGCTGAATTAAATAATCAAAGCGAAGCCGATTTGAATTTGTGGAAGACAGAAGATAATATTAACTGGACGGTGCAGGGTTTCACTAACCGAAACACAAGTGCAAACTATGTAGAAAAACAAAACATCAATAGTTTCTCCAGCTGGACGCTCTCAAGCGATCTTACCTCGCTTCCAGTGCATGAACTTGCTTTGTGGGGCATATGGAAGAATGAAAAAGCGTCACTCTCCTGGACAACACAATCAGAATTCAACAACAACCGCTTTGAGATAGAACGGAAATATAGTGATGAAAATAACTTTACAAAAATTGGCAGCGTTAAGTCTAAGCATGCAGGTGGCACTTCTTCATCTGTGGCTGCTTATAGTTATACCGATGCAGCATCGGCAAGCCGGGGAACCATCAGCTACCGTTTAAAACAGGTAGATAACGATGGACAATTTACCTACTCAAAGATCATTCAACTGAAACCTGAACTGCAGCAATTGTTTATACAAAACCTCTACCCCACCAGATTGGCCGGTCAATCGATTTATATACACACTGGTGGTCTTAATCTGCAGGAAATGCATATAACATTATTCGACAGTCAGGGTCGTTTATTCATGAAAACAAAAACGGGGTACACTTCACAATGGATCACCTTGCCTCAACTTTCTGCAGGTATGTATCAATTACGAATTGAAGCGGGGGAATGGAAATATAATGGACGGTTTGTAAAAGAATAATCAAAGGGTTTTGTTTGTTGATGATTTATACAAAAGGCTTCACTGAAAGGTGGAGCCTTTTATTTAGTTGATTGCAAAAAACCGCCTGAGAAAAAAGAAGCACGTCTTAGCTGTGTTTGCTGATCACCATTTTCATTTTGCCTGGTATTCTCTGCCGTGTAGTAGTTGAAGTAATACTTTACTTAACCAACCTTTGTAATAATCGGTTAATGTACCTCCCGGTTATCCTTAGTCTTCAACCATATCATACTGGTAAAAATTTGCTCTGTATAGACATGATGTTGAGAGCTATCCAGAGTTTCCAACTCAGAATTTGTAAATATCAGAACAAAAAGTCAAGCTCAGGCAAACCACATTGCTTACCTAATAGTAATGATTGTTTTACCCGATAGCATGCAGAATAAACCATTCACAGAATACGAAACCCTTATTGTAGCAGGCTGTTCATTGGGTACACAGTTATCATTTTCAGTGCACCAGGCAAGTCATTTCAATACAGCTGTAAAAGAAGGTCATGTGTTTTACAATCTTGTATGCACAGAAGAAAATCTACTGTATTGGAGCGAAGAAAAAGAATGGCCAATAACGCCGGAAGAAAAACAAAAAGAAATAAGACAGCATGCATGGCAACAGTTTCAGAATAGTTTTAGCAAAGCCGAAATATTCCTGCAACAGGCAGCCGAACTCTGTTGCCGGGCAATCCTCATTTCACTCACAGGTCGTGATAAAAGAACACATTCAATTGCAGCATTAAAGAAAACCTGCCGCCGCTTCACCGCTACGGTTGAAGAGGCTTTCCCAAGCTATACAGAAGAAGAGAAACGGCTGTTGAAAATTCTTGACGATGCATATATCGCTGCACGATATGAGGATGATTTTTCACCTGCACTCACCAACCTTGAATTATTATTGCAAAAAGTACAACAGCTGCACCAGTCAGCAATGCCGGCAGTAAAACACAGGTTAAGCCTGCCGGTCTGATCAACAAAACTATTTGGTATCCACTTCATCAATGTATGTCTTTGTAATTTGTCAGCAACCTTTGTGCATCTCCCGCTCTTTTTGCCTCCGTGGCTGCCTTCCT
Source organism: Lacibacter sp. (assembly GCF_035299325.1). Lineage (GTDB taxonomy): Bacteria > Bacteroidota > Bacteroidia > Chitinophagales > Chitinophagaceae > Lacibacter. The sequence continues at coordinate 108,400 of NZ_DATGWT010000040.1, forward strand.
CTTGTAAAGCAACGCTTCCAACTTTCGCCAACTCTCTCATCACCATCCCCACCACCTCTCGGTATTTCTCTCTGCTTCGCTCACCCACGGGCACAAGCTGCCTGTAAACAACAGATGCAATCTTTGAGGCAATCCCCATTCGTTCTGCATACCGCATCGTTTCCGCAAAGGCAGGATCATGCTTCACCCGTTCCGCCGACAGACTGCTCTTCTTCCGTGCATAGTACTTGCCATCCATCTTATAAAAGCAAATACCATGAACAGTACCGGTGATTTGTAATAACCCGATTTGTTTCGCCATACACACAAGATAGAAACTGCAAATCTTTGCAAAAAACCAACTGGCCATTTATGCCACTTTTGTCACTTTTTGCCGCTTTTTGCCGAAAAAGAGCGTTTATAGCACGTTTGAACAAATCATGTATGGCTAACCAATGCCATGGTGTAACTGTCCGCAGTTAGTTGAATATATACATCCAGGGGCCACTGTTTGAGAGAACCGGCAGACAGGAGGCATTGAATATACAAGAGTTCGTTTGCTGACAGGTATTGTTTTGCCTATTTGAGCGCTTTTAATCGTCTTAAAAGTGGGCGTAAAGTGCCTGTACCATCCACGGGAGACGGACCACTCATCACTCATCACTCATTACTCATTACATCACTCATTACTCACCACTCCCCTTTCTTAATATGCAAAAACAGGTTGATACCTTCAGGCTCCTTACCCACAGTAATTTGTTGAGAATGGGCACCAGCGGCAATGGCCAGTTCTGTAAGATGTTGGGCACTGCGATGGTTTAATATCCAATCGCCTACCATTTCCATATAAATTTGGCTTGGGTTTTCATCGCTGAAATTTCCAATTATAATTTCTCCGTCTTCTGTTGCAAATTCAATCAGCCTTTTTAATACTGCTACAAAACTGCGGTCGCAGAAATAATCGAATAACCCTGCCGACCAAACGATGTTGAATTTTTCTTCGGTACGAAACTTGAAAATATTTTGGTTGATGAATTTGATTTCACCACCATGCGATGCGTTGATGTTTGTTGCATGCTCAATGGCACGGCTGTCCATTTCAACGCAAGTAACGTTCATACTCTGCGGTTGAATGATTTCAAACAGTTCTTTCAGATCTCTTGCAGGACCACTTGCTACATCAAGCAAACGTAATGGAGCTTCCGTCTGTTCAATACGATTGGTCATTGTGTTTTTAAAATATTCTTTACGGTTACGCACTGCTTTTGCTGCAACATGCTCCAGCGAATACTGATCCCAATAATAATGGCTGGTTGATGGTTGTGCTTCGTTGAGGTATATCCGCTCAATGATCATAAAATCACCGGCATAGCCATAGGGTTTGTTACGGATATGCCCCATGATGGAATCGTTTGTTTGTAAAAACTTGCATTGCTTCAATAAGTTGCTGCCAACTTCTGCAGGCAGTTCTTCTGCTTTTAACTTTTTACCGATTTCTTCAAACAGGTAATCAGCATAAGCATACTGATGTGGTCGTGGTCCGCCCTGTTCAATAAGCGCTTCAATTTCTGCTACAATAAAATCCTGCTGTGCAATTTGAGTTGAGATAGGTGTCGTCTGCATTTTTTTGTTCGTTTTGTGAATTAAGTTTTGATGTAAATGCATTTGAAGATTTATCCTTCAAATACAAATTGATCACACAAAATTGTATGCAGAAAGAAAGGCCGGCAATTAAATACAACCGAACTGTAGAATAATTAAATTGAACAGTTGATTAATCGGTTTGAAACCTGACAGGCAGAGTTGATTAACCCTTGGCTTGATTCATCACAAATCTGTTCATAACTATCTGTTTGTTTTTAAAGAGATGAACCAGGGTATCATGTACTGCACACTTGCATCAACCATCATCTACATAATACAAATATTCTGATATGTTGAATTTGGCAACATAATCTTTTATCTTACTCATTAAATACAAGTATATGAGCACAAGTACAAGCTATAGCGTTATTCAATTATTAGCAATCGGGCTACTACTCGCCGTATTGAAGGTTGTTTATATGTTTTTTGACCCTTTTAACATTGCAGACTTTATTGTATTTCTTGCAGCAGGTTATTTATTGGGCGGGAAACTTCCAGCCAATAGAAAGTGGCTGGGGCTGTTGATGTGCATACCAACCTTAATTATCTGCTTTTTAGCTGTAAGAAAAAACGGTTTCACCGGATTTATGAATGGAATTGGCACTACCTATGCAATAGCATTTATTGTGATTCCTGCAGCTACCCTGCTTGGCATTTATTTCCAAACAAAACGTAGTCAACGAAAAAGTATTACTAAACAGTAATTATCTGCTTTTTGAGAATTACATTAACGAAAACAGTGACAGCATTGTCATTAAAATTGCAACCGCAAGTGCAATAACATTCATAACTTTTAACGAAGAGGTTCTTCTGTGAAAATAAACAGTGGTCAGTATTATTCCGAGAATACTAGACAGTAAGGAAATAAGTGATAAAGTATATCGCCCATGTAAAAACTCAGGAAAATAACTGTTGTACATTTTCACTCTGTCGGCTTGGTTACTTTGTGAAGTGAAACAATGATCCCATAATACCCATAGAAAAACCGGAATCAGGATCGATAAAAAACTTATGCCAGTTAAAAGTTTAAGTTTAACCGAATTGCCTTTATTCATGTTACTTGTTTTTAGTATGCCGGGCTCACGAAGAAACCCTGGTTTGCCTGCGCAAACCTGTGACATGTGCTTTGCCATTACTTTTTCAATAACAGTTTATTATTGCTGATTTAGTAACGGTTGACTAAGGGTTAAACTGTTTTCTTTGGAGGCAAATCAAAAGCAATTGCCTCATGTTCAAAATGCCCTTTATGTGAACTGTCGCAGAAAGGTTTATTTTTCGACAAACCACAACGGCATAACGAAACAATTTCTCTTCCCTGCAGATTATAGACAGCACCATTTTTATCCACTATTTCAAAACTGCCTTCAATTTTCAATGACCCGTTGTTATTAACCGTAATTTTTGTATTTGACATCTGTATTTTTTAAAGTACTTATTAAATAAAAACGAACTTAAACTAAAAATATGCAACCTGTAGCACTTTATGCAACAAACATAACTGCAGGAGAGATTCTAAGATGAAATACAATGACCATTATACTGTAAAACAGGACAAACAAATGACAGAAAAATTCAATGATTGTTTGCTTTTTTAAGTCATCTTTGAATTCATCATTGTCGAATTTCCTATATAAAGAAATTCGAGCGGCCGACTCTTTTCAGAGTTGGCCTTTTTAATGATCGCTGTTGATGATGCGATCAACAATGATGTAACCAGGCAGTAACAGGAGCGTTCAATTAAAAAACACCGGAAATAGTAACCCCAACAGCATTGGCCTTATATGTTGCGTTATCAGCATCCTTATACTTCATTAACGTATAAGACAATGCAAACAAACCGTAACCCGCTTCAAATTGCAAACCCGGCGAAGCTGTGAATTTTGCATTTTGCCCCAGACCATCAAACTTCAGATTAATTGCCTGGTGCGAAACAATGCCCGTTGCAAATCGCCATTTTTTTACAGGCATGTAATTAAGCGATAATTGCAAAGGAATACGGGTAAGACGTATATGCGCATTGTCGGCTTTGGTAGTAAGATATTTTATACCCACACTCCCACGCAGGAATAATTTTTCTGATTTGTTTAAACGTAACTGTCCGCCTGCAAACAAAGTGCCTCCTTGTCCGCTGTTCATTTTTTGCACGCTTCCGTCGGTAAAATAAACTTCGGCCAGGTTATCGCCTCCAAATTCGAAAGCGGCTCCCAGTAAAAAGCGAACCGGCTTCGGATTGCCTGAAGAAGATTTCGTTTGTGCGTTGCCGGCAAAGGCAGGGCTAAGCAAAAGAATAAAGATGATGCGTTTTAGTTGATGCATACAGGTTTTGATTTTGGGGGCACGAAAATAGTGGAAAGATCAACTTCATGATTTACCTGTTGAACTTTTTTTTTACCGGTTGGGGGCAGCGTCAGTTTTTATTACCGGATAGTCGTTACGGATTGCATCTTTCTCATGACTTTAACCATCCCGTAATACTCATACGTGGCTTGTTACTCAGCAATACTTCGTGTTCCAGTTCGCTGCTTTTAAAGAAAACAGTTTTGCCGCTGATGGGAGATATATTTTCAATATGATCCTGATGATGGATGCACAATTCTCCACCATCACCTTCTGTCCATTCACTATTGAGATACATGATCATCGAATATTTGCGGCTGTCGTTGTTCTTAAATTGATCAAGATGCTTTTTATAAAAGCTACCCTGCTCATACAACGCATAATGAAATTCGTAACCGGTTATTCCGGTATAACAGGTCTCATTCAGGAAAACAATGAAAGAATCCATAAGATCGAAGAATGTATTTTCGTGCTCATTGTTATGCTTCCTGTCGAGCCAATAGATCATATCGCTTCTGAATAATTGATCGTAGTGAACATTTTTGTTTCCACCGGTACCTGCAGACTGCATTTGCTGAGAAGCATAAAGTGTTTGCAAATTTGCCTTTAACTGTAATGAAAGAGCTTTACTTAAAAAATCTTCTGCAATTCCTACTTTGTTTTCGTTAAAGCTGTTGACGAGTGTGTTAAAAATATTTTCCAATAAATGGTTTGAAGCGATGAACTCAGGTGAAGATAGCCTAATTAACCTCAACCAGGCATATTGACCAGAAGCCGACTGTTACTTCATAAAAAAGTGTGTTCTTTGCAGTAAGATCAAACACTGCACATGCAACAATCGAACGATCCCCTGCACGGAAAAACATTAGAAATGATTGTAACGGCTCTTGTTGACCATTTTGGCTGGAAAGAGTTGGGACAGATCATCCGCATCAATTGCTTTAACAGCAACCCCAGTATTAAATCGAGTCTTACGTTTTTACGCAAAACACCATGGGCAAGAAAAAAGGTAGAAGAGTTGTACTTGTCTATTTTGTGAATGGATAATAAATTCCTTGGTGCGAGGGATATCTATTCGCAACTCTGATCAATATTGAAAACCGGCACACTATTACAGTCCGGCATTTTAGCTGTTGAAATTCTGCAGACGGGCCTTAAATATTTTGCTTTATAAAGTCGGTAGTCACCACTTTTGCAAACTCTTCGTTTAAACTGGCAAGTGCTGTTTCGTGAATTAATTCAGCTGAAAAACTCTCTCCATTTACTCCCTTCTTATTAAATGTTGCAGTGGCGTCTGCCACAAGGAAGGTATCATACCCATAATTTCCTGCCATTCTTGTAGTAGTTGAAACACAATGATCAGTTGTTAAGCCTGCAATAACAAGTTTGGAAATGTTGGCGCTGTCAAGTTGATCTTTTAAGGTTGTTCCAATGAAAGCGCTATTTACACTTTTTTTAATTATCGGTTCATTTGCATTTGGCTTCACAATGTCCTTAAATTCATTTCCGCTGTTTAGTTCGTTAAGCGGAGATGTCGGGTTTAATGAACAATGTTTGATATGAAAAACCGGAAGATTGTTTTCCCGCCAAACTTTGAGCAATTCTCCGGCATTGCTTTCTGCCTGTGGGTTATTTCTTTGTCCACCCCAATATTCCAGCTCATCAAATGCTTTTTGAAAATCAATTAAGATCAGTGCCGGGTTATCCTTTTTTGAAATCGTCATATACTTCCTTTTATTTTTCTTACAGTTTTAAAGCGTCTGATAATTTTTTTTGAATCTATCAGATCATACTCTTAGTGAACCACGGAATGCCCTTGCTGCATAATACGACTCTGCACCATTGTGGTACACAAACACGGTGTTATAGCGACGGTCACAAAACAACGCACCGTTGAGTTTCCGGATAGCAGCAGGCGTCACGATCCAGCTGGAGGTTTTTAAATCGAACTCGCCAAATTGCTGAAGCTCCCGGTATTGTTCTTCTGTTAACAGTTCAATGCCCATATCTTTTGCCATTTCAACAGCACTGTTTTCCGGTTTATGTTCTTTTCGTTTCTCCAAAGCTTCATGATCGTAACAAACACTTCTACGGCCTTTTGGGCTTTCTGCTGAACAATCATAAAAAATATACTCCCCACTCTTTTTATCAAAGCCAACAACATCCGGTTCACCGCCGGTTATTTCCATTTCATTGAGCGACCAAAGTTTTGAAGGATTGGCTTCAAGCTTTGCCTGTACTTTGATCCAATCAAGACCTTTGTGACGTGTCATGTTTTTTTCGAAACGTATTTTCAAAATGTTGATTAATTCTCCACTCTGTGAAGCTGATAACTTCTTTTTAGAATTGCTCATTGTTTTATTTATTCGTGATGATAATTGACCATTACGCATTGCATACTCAGCATTAATCATCCAATCCCTTTCCATCGAGAATTTTCTGCAAATATTTTTCAACTCTTGCTTCTCTTGTTTTGGCTTGTTTGGCTGAAGAGAAATGCAGCAAGTACCCTCTTTGTCTTCCCGGTGTTAATTTTTCGAATGCTGCTTTCAGTGATTTGTTCTTAGCTAACTTCTTTTGAAACTCTTCCGGCATGTTATAATCGGCAACTTTCTTCAATTTCACTTTCAAACCGGCTTTCTCTATTTCAATGGCTTCATAAATATAAGCTTTCACTGTTTTTTCCAACTTCACGATTTCATTACTGTTGGTGAAGCGAACCTGTCTTGCAGACTGAACATTTTCTGATTGTTGAATGAGTATACGATTGTCGTCTTTCAGCAAAGCGCCTTTAAAAAACAAAACGGCACAGTACTCTTTAAATACATGTATCAACACAATATTACTGCCTTCATAAGTATAACAGGGGCTACCCCATTTCAATTCTTCGGTTAATCCACAGGCAAGAATGATCGTTCTTAATTTATTGATCTCTTTCTCCCAATTTTCATTCTTACTGAAGTACCAATCAACGTTTGGATTCATATCGGTTATTATTGATTCACAAATATGACTTTTCGATCTGCAGGACGGGAATACCAGGATACTACCGTGAGTAACAAAAGTAATAACGATGGAAATAACTCATTCACAGAACTACCCGATCCTATATGCGAAAAGATGGCTCCTGTTGTGAGAAAGAAAAAACCAGCATAAGCCCATTCTTTTAGCAAAGGAAATTTAGGAATGAGCACCGCCACAACACCAAGAATTTTCCAAACACCAATGATTGTAAGAAAATAAACGGGATAGCCCAATTCTTTAATGCCATATACGCCGGGCGGCGCTACAGCTCCCTCCTGTTGTACTTTTAATAATTGTTGTATTCCCGTTGCCGTCATTCCTAATGAAAGCCAAACGGTAGCGATCCAATAGATGATTCGGTTTCTTTTTGTCATAGTTTGCTATTTTAACTTACTTAAAATTTCCTGTATACGGTTATGTGCCATATTGATCCCTTGCGCAAAAGGCATTTGCAACAATTGATCCCGTTGTGCAACTGAGCGATAAATCACATGCATTGTAAGTTTACTTGTATCATCGGTGAGTTTTTCAAACTCAAGGTATTCAAGCCAGGTGTCAAACGGCGTGTTTTCCATTTCAAACGTGCGTATGATCTTTTTCTCCGGGATAAACTCATGAATAGTTCCATTGAACGCATGTTTATTCCCCATGGGATCAGTTGTTTCGAATTGATATGCACCGTGCTTTTTACTTTCAAGCTTCAGCACTTTTGTTCCCATCCATTGTTCAACGATCCCGGCTTCTTCATAAGCTTTAAATAATAATTCTACCGGAAGATCAAATTCTCTTGTGATGGTTATCTCCTGCTTGCCATCTTCAGCATGTATTTTTGTTTTACGTTCCATATGACTCTATTTTTTTGTTTTGTATTTCTTCATCACAGCTTCCAGTTTATTAAACCGGTCATCCCACATGTTGCGGAATGGCTCAATAAAGTCGGCCACTTCTTTCATTTTTTTTGCATTGATGTGATACGAAATTTCCCTGCCGCTTTGTTCTTGCTTTAACAGCTCACATTCCGTGAGTATCTGTAAGTGTTTTGAAACGGTGGGTCTTGCAGTATCGAAGTTGGCAGCTATTGCACCTGCCGTCATTGATTGCGAAGCTACCAACAGAAGTATTGCTCTTCTTGTCGGGTCGGCAATGGCCTGGAATACATCTCTTCTTAAGTTCATTGTGTAGCTATTTGACTACAAATATATATGTAGTTATTTAGCTACGCAATTTTTTTAAGTTTTTTTACCAGCACCCGTAACGGCAGGTTTATTGAGAGATGTTTATGCTGTGGAAATATGTTTTGTAGCTCAGTACAGAACTGCAGAAGTATCAATCCTGATACAATTTATGTTTTGCTGCAACGCCAATCATTTTCTCCAACACTTTAATATCAACGTCTGCCAGTTTGTTGATATAAAGGCAACCGAGGCCGGTTTTGTGTTTACCAAGTTTTGGTAATGCATCAGTATGAAGTTTGAGATCGATCAGGTGTAATGAAAAATTAGCTTTACGTGGCGAGAATCCAATTTTAAACCAATCTACTTCCCTACCCGTAGCAGGACTTTTGTAACGCACTTTCCCAAACCCGATCATGGAACTGCCCCACATTTTTGGTTCTTCTTTTGTTGCTTTTTCCATCATCTTCAGAATGACCCGGCAGTCACTACGCTTTTGTTCGTCGGCAATAGCATTAATGAAATCATTTACGCTGGAAGAATTTTGCTTCGTTTTAATTTCTGCTAATTTACCCATACAAGTTTTTTAGAGTTGGCTATACGCTTTCCAAATGTAGAAAACCTGCTGAAGATAAATAATGATATTTAGCAGAATACTTGCTCATAACGATCTTGCCGTTTTGCACTTTAGAGATCATTACTTCGTTGAGTTGTATACGGCCGCAGAGTTACCATGTAGCCATGCAATTCTGATGTTGAAACGGGGGCTTACTTAGGTACAGATAACTTCGTTACGTCGCAATCACCCTCGGTTAGCAAGCCTCCGCCAGGTGTAAATTCAAAATTCCAGGTGTAAGTTTTGATTGAAGATTTACCTGTTGCATAAAGTCTGCGTTTATCAGATTTCGGGAAACAAACTGAAAACGTTCCATCTTCATAGCACTTAGGTGTGTATGTTGGTGAAGTAATATATTTTTCAATTTTACCCAGGTAATGATTATCTACATACATATCAATAATCACCGGCTCATGTGTATAAAAACTTTTTACATAAAAACCCATATATAGATATTCATCAAATTCTTCCTCGTCTCCCGAAGTCATCTGGTAAGAGCCACTCACATTTACATTCTTGAATGTAAAATTGTAGGTTTCAGTACCCGTGCCATTGCCTTCAAGTATATCAATTACTTTAACGGAACGTGGCAAGCGTGGAAAATCAATGCGAAAAAACATTGGCCCACCTAAATTGTAAAGAAAAAATTTACTGTCGGCTCTTGTGGGCAAACCCCATGTATTGGTAGCGGTATAAGTTTTACCGCTTGCTTTGTCAACAATGCGGAGATTGTTAAGATACAATCCTGAAAAAGCTGTTGCTTTATTTGCGCAGGTATAGGTAACATACAATATTGTATTATTGTCTGTTTGCCTGATATAAGCAAGCTTTAATGTGCGATCAGAATTTAACCTGTTGGGAGCAAGATTATAATATTCAAGATCATCGGGGCTGGCCTGTTGAGATGCAGCGCAAAACGATTGAACAACTAAAACAAACAGGAAAACAGTTTTCAGAACAATTGAGGGATTGGGTACTGCTGGCATCGGGGATTAATTTAAAAACAAAAATAGCGATTCTGCAAATGCAGCCAATACCCATAAAGGAGTATGTTACTGTAACGATGATTATGGTAATGTAGTAGTTTTTTTTACCGCAGAGAACAGGAGAAAAAGAGCTTAGTGCAAATGCTTCTCTGCGAAATTCTCAGCGTTCTGATTTCTCGATTTTTTGAGATCCACCAGCGTTTGATTGTTGCTAAAAACAAATACCACTACTCAAATCTCAACGCCTTCACCGGGCTCATCTTTCTCACCAGCAACGAAGGAATAAACAGAATTAAAAAGCTTACCACAAACGTTACTACATTAATCAGCAACACCTGCCACCACAACACACGAATAGGTGCAGTGGCTACATAGTAAGCACTTTCATCGAGTTTAATAAAACCGGTGGTTTGTTGCAGCCAGCAAATACCAAGACCAAGTAGTGTACCGAGCGTAAGACCAACCACTGCAATGATCAATGCCTGGTTCCAGAAGATCACCTGCACCTGGTTGTTAGTTGCTCCTGTGGCCTTGAGTAAGCCGATCATTCGTGAACGTTCAAGAACAAGAATGATGAGACAGGAAATTAAATTGATCACCGCCACAATACACATGATAATTAAGATCACCGTTTTGTTGGTGCTTTGCAATGCCAGCCAATCGAAGATGTTTGGATAAATTTCCCGCAGCGGTGTGCTGAACCAAACAACAGGCAACTCGTCGAGTAGTTGGTTGTTGGTTTTATAATCGGTTCGGTAATCTTTTAAGGTAACTTCATAACCACCGATCTGCGTATTGGTCCATCCGTTTAAACGGCGGATGAGATTCATATCAATAATGGCAAATGTTTTATCGTATTCTTCAATCCCTGTTTTATAAATACCACTCACAGTAACAGGCCGCACACGTGGAGCCGTACTGTTGTTATCAATAAAATAAATAAGAATACGATCGCCCACTTTTGCATTGATCTGTTTAGCGGTGTAAGTTGAAATAACGATCTGGTTATTTTGCACGCTGTCATCAAACTCCAGCCACTTACCTTCCTGCATAAACGGTTGCAACCGTTCTTTGGAGAATTGCTTGTCCACTCCTTTCAGTAAAACACCTTCAATGGTTTCACTGGTTTTAAGCATGGCCGATTTGGTGGCGAATGCATCTACCAATTGCACATTGGGATGTGCTTTGAGTGTGTTGTACACCGTATCATTTTTCTCAACCGGTAACTCCTCTGCTAATCCTGATACAGATGATTGCTGTTGCTGCACCCTCAGGTGTCCCCAAAAGCTGAACACTTTACTGCTTACGGTGTATTGAAAGCCTTCCACAAATGCAAACGCAAGGATCATCACCGCAACGCTGATGGCTGTGGCAGCCGCAGACAACCGGATGATGAACCGTGAAAAAGATTGGTTTCGTTGAAAAACCAACCGCCGTGCTATAAACGATGCAATGTTCAAATCTTTATCTTTGAAAGGTTGTAAAACTAATGGTTTCTGTCAGAAAAGGTTGCCAACCGCATAAAGAAGTCTCACCTTTTTCGAACATTTACCGAAAGGTTGGCAACCTTGTGACGGAAGCAACTATTTCCACTTGTTTTGAATCTCTGTAACAGCAGGTTTTAAATTAACGCATCATGCAACAGATAAAACGCCTTTTTGCTTGTCTTGTTTTGGGTTTATTATTCAACAGTACAGTCCTGGCACAGGAAGCTGATAGAATTTACAAAAGCAATATCCGTTCGGTGAAATTTCATGTAAAAGGCGATCAGCTCAGCTACCCGATCATACGACTTAACAGTGGCGACCAGCTTGAACTGCATTTTGATGATATGGATGCTGATGTAAAATATTATTCTTACACGTTCACACTTTGCAATGCCGATTGGACCCAGGCCATGCTCAGCCAATTCGATTACATGAAAGGCTTTTCGAATGTTCGCATCAATACTTACCGTAACTCTTCGCTTGTACTTACCCGTTACACACACTATACAGCCAACCTGCCCGACCGCAATACTACCCCAACCCGTAGTGGCAATTATGTGTTGAAAGTATTTACCAATGGAGATACATCACAAGTGGCTTTCACCAAACGTTTCTTGGTGATCGATACCAAAGTTTCTGCAGGTGCAACTGTAGTGCAACCATTTAATTCAACCGTTTTCAGAACACATCAAAAAACGCAGTTCAGTGTAAACGTGCAGAACATCAAACCCACAAATATTTTTCAACAGATCAAAGTGGTGATACTGCAGAATTACCGTTGGGATAACAGCATCAGTAATCTGCAACCAACTTTTATCCGTCAGAATATTCTTGAATATAATACTGAAGCGCAGGCTTTGTTTCCTGCGCAGAAAGAATGGCGCTGGGTTGATCTTACAAGTTTTCGTTTACAAACCGATCGTGTAGAGAAAGGTGATTACACTAATACAGGTCAAACGCTCTATATTAAACCCGAAGGTGAGCGGAAAGATCTTCGCTACATGTATTACCGTGATTTCAATGGGTTTTACCAGTTAGGAAATATTGAACAGAACAATCCTTACTGGCAGGGCGATTACGCTACGGTCTATTTCCGCTACTCAACTCCCGATCGAAAAGAAATACCAAACAAAGATCTTTACTTGTTTGGTGAGCTCACGAATTATGAATTAACTGATGCCAACCGCTTACAGTTTAATACTGAGACCGGTATGTATGAAACCAAACAATTTCTGAAGCAGGCCTTGTACGATTATATTTATGTAACAAAAGATAAAACCAGCAAACAGATCAGCACAGAAGTAACAGAAGGCAATTGGTGGGAAGCTGAAAATACATACACCATTCTTGTTTACTACAAACCACTTGGCGGCCGTGTTGATGAATTGGTTGGAATGACACAGGTGAACTCTTTAGCTAACCGACCAAACTTTAATAATAACAGGATATTGTAAGTACAGAATCAGTTTACATTATCAACCGTCGCCGGGTTTTACACGGGTGACGGGGTTTTGAACAAACTTTAAACTTTCAACTTTTCTACCTTCAACTTTTCCCTCATTCCCTTATCTTTGCGCCGGCAGGTCTTGCACGACCAGCTCCTGCTGAACTCCCCCAGGGTGGGAACGCAGCAAGGGTAAGCGGTTGTAGCGGTGCGATGTAAGTAACCTGCCATTTTTTTTCTTTTCCTGTTTGAAGATGCCCCTTTACAAACGAACATTTTTTCATCTTCAAAACAACCAAACTTTACGCATGAAATTTTTCATTGACACAGCAGACCTTTCACAAATTAAGGAAGCGAACGAATTAGGTATTCTTGATGGTGTTACTACTAACCCATCGTTAATGGCTAAAGTGGGCATTAAAGGAACCGATGCAATTACGCAACACTACAAAACCATTTGCGAAATGGTTGATGGTGATATCAGCGCAGAAGTGATCAGTACCGATTTTGCAGGCATAGTAGAAGAAGGTAAAAAACTGGCTGCTATTCACCCGAACATTGTGGTGAAAGTGCCAATGATCAAAGATGGTATCAAAGCCCTGAAATATTTTAGCGATAACGGTATTAAAACCAACTGTACGTTAGTATTCAGCGCAGGCCAGGCAATTCTTGCTGCTAAAGCAGGTGCTACATATGTATCCCCGTTTATTGGTCGTATTGATGATGGCGGTTGGGATGGTATGGCATTGATTGGCCAGATCGCTAACATTTATTCATTACAAGGTTTTGAAACAGAAATTCTTGCTGCATCTATCCGCACACCGTTGCACATTATCCAGGCAGCTGAATTAGGTGCAAATGTTTGTACTTGTCCGTTAAGTTCAATTCTTGGCTTATTAAAACACCCGTTAACGGATATTGGCTTGGCGCAATTTTTAGAGGATGCAAAGAAGTTTCAATAATTGAATTCTCTCTCAATAAGAAAAGCTGTTCTGAAAGGAACAGCTTTTTTGTTTATGACTTGCCCCATGCTTAAGCATGAGGCAAGTCATTTATTTCAATCGCAATAACAGTTCTCTCAAATCCCTCACTCCTTCTGTTGCCGGTTTTTCTATTGCTGTTACGTTGTGTATTGCAGATGTGTAAGGAATCTTTTTATCTACAATGAATTTTGGAATGGCATCAGCAGCCACAGTAATTAATCCGGCTGCCGGGTAAACAACCAACGACGTACCAACCACTGCAAAAAAATCGGCTTGTTCAACAATGGGCACAGCTTCTTCTATCATTGGTACTGCTTCTTCAAACCATACAATATGCGGACGAAGCTGTGCACCGTCTTCCGCTTTATCGCCCAACATAATATCACCTTTAATATCATAGATTAAATGCTCGTCACGTTCGCTACGCATTTTTAATATCTGCCCATGCAGATGAAGAATATTGGTGGAGCCGCCACGTTCATGCAGGTCATCGATGTTTTGTGTGATGATGGTTACATCAAAATCGTTTTCCAATTCAGCCAAGCCAATATGCGCTGCATTGGGTTGGGCATTCAATACATCTTTCCTTCTATAATTATAAAAATCAAGCACCAGTTGCGGATTCTTTCGCCATGCATGTGGCGTGGCAACATCTTCTATTTGATATCCTTCCCATAAACCATCACTGTCACGAAATGTACGCAAGCCACTCTCGGCACTGATGCCTGCTCCGGTGAGTACAACCAGTTTCTTTTTGTGCATACATCAAAAATAAAGAAAGAGTTTAATCGATGCGGGTAAGTTCTTTGCCCGGCTTTGCATAACTAAACCTCGCCAGTCTTTCTGTTGCATAATAACCATCAATACCAAGTGAGGTAATGATGTTGGCTTTTTCCAAATCGAGAAAACCATCGGCTGCCAAAATCTGTTCATCTGCAAACACAGCTGTAACTGCACCAATCACAAAAAATGTATTGTTGAATTTAATGGGAATGATTTCTTTCAGCTCCATCGAGTATTTCACCGGACTTTCAAACACAAACGGTGCTTTGCTGTATGCTGTAAACTCTTCCGTTAAACCAACTGCATTGAATTCACTCTCTGCATACTTTGCACTGGTTTGATGCGCCTGTTCAATGAGATTTGCAGGAATGAGGTTAATGGTATACGCTCCCGTTGCTTCAATATTATTGAGCGTGTCCGGCGCCGCTTCTTTTGGTCGGTTGACAAAGCCAATGAGGGCAGGATCGGCACCAATATGTACAATATTGCTGAAGATGGCGACATTGCTGATCCCTTCTTTGTTTACAGTTGCAATTAAACTGGCGCTTTTAAAACCACTGAGACTGTTGATGAAATTACCTCTGTAAAACCGTTCCCAACTCTGAATATCTGCCAAACTGAAGAAAGCCATTGTTCTTTTTGAATGCTAAACATTCTGCATTGAAAATTGTTGTGTTTGCCTATGAGTTCCGTTACGTTGATCTTTCCTCACCAATTGTTTAAGTCGCATCCGGCACTTGATGGAAGCCGCCCTGTTTATTTGGTCGAAGAATGGTTGTTTTTCCGTCAGTATAAATTCCATAAGCAGAAGCTGGTGCTGCACCGTGCATCCATGCAGTTTTATGCACAATGGCTGAAAGAGAATAAATATAAAGTAAATTATGTTGATACTACACAAGCTGAAAATGATGTTCGAAAGCTGATCACTTCATTGGCCAAACAGAAGATCACTGAAATTCATATTGCTGATGTGGCCGATAACTGGTTGTTGAAACGCATCAACGAAACCTGTCTGCAATACAAGATCAAACTCGTTGTTCATGCAACACCCGGCTTTATCAATACAATAGAGGAAGTAGCCGAATACTTCAGCAAAAAGAAAACGTATTTCCAAACCGATTTTTATACGCATCAACGCAAGCTGCGAAAGATATTGTTGGAGAAAGATGGCAAACCACTCGGAGGTAAATGGACTTTTGATTCCGAGAACAGGGAAAAATACCCGAAGAAGCAAATGCCGCCGGTTGTAAATTTTCCAAAACCAAACAAGTATATCAAAGAAGCAATTGAATACGTTGACAAGAATTTTCCGAGTAACTACGGTTCCATTGATGCGCCACATTTTTTTGTTTGCAGTTTTGATGAAGCGGAGAAATGGCTTGACAAATTTATTGAACAACGTTTCCAGCAGTTCGGTATTTATGAAGATGCCATTGTAACGAAAGAATATATCCTGCATCACTCGGTGCTTACGCCCATGCTGAATACAGGTTTACTTACACCGCAGCAGGTATTGGATAAAGTTTTGAACGAAGCAGCGAAGCACAATATCCCACTCAACTCACTCGAAGGTTTTGTACGGCAGATCATGGGTTGGCGTGAGTTCATACGTATTGTGTACGAACGTGAAGGAACAAAACAACGAACCACCAACTATTGGCAGTTTAAACGAAGAATACCGGAGAGTTTCTGGACCGGCACAACGGGTATTTTGCCCATTGATGAAACGATTAAGAAAGTATTGAAGACAGGCTACTGTCACCACATTGAACGCCTGATGGTGCTGGGCAATTTTATGTTGCTCTGCGAATTTGATCCCGATGAAGTGTACCGTTGGTTCATGGAACTGTTTATTGATGCATACGATTGGGTAATGGTGCCGAATGTGTATGGCATGACGCAGTTTGCAGATGGCGGACTGATGACTACTAAACCTTATATCAGCGGCAGTAATTACTTAATGAAGATGAGTGATTATGAGAAGGGGAACTGGCAGCCTGTTTGGGATGGATTGTTCTGGCGCTTTATGCATGTACACCGGGATTTCTTTTTACAAAACCCACGCTTGGGTATGTTGATTAAAACATTTGATAAGATGGCGGTTGAAAAACAGAAAACCCATTTAAAGAATGCTGAAACATTTTTACAACAACTTGACCAATGAATTTTACAATAGAAGATAAAGACCGCATTATTGAAATGGCCTGGGAAGACCGCACTCCTTTTGAAGCCATTGAACTACAGTTTGGGTTAAAGGAAAAAGATGTCATCGCTTTTATGCGGACCAACAGCAAACCATCGAGCTTTCGTATGTGGCGGAAACGCATGACCGGTCGGTCTACAAAACACATAGCTTTACGGAGCGATGATGTGAACCGTTTTAAATGCAACCGTCAACGCAGCATCAGCATGAACAAAATCAGTAAACGGTAAACAATGAATATCCTCCTTACAGGTGCCAATGGTTACATCGGACAGCGACTCATCCAGTTGCTGTTGCAGGAGGATCACATCATCTATTGCTGTGTACGTAACAAAGAACGGTTTGATGCAGAGTATCGTCACCCGAAAATCCGCATTATCGAAATTGATTTTCTCAATCCGGGAGCAGTACAACTACCGGTTGAACTGGATGTAGCATTTTATCTCATTCATTCATTAACATCAGCTGCAGGAACATTTGAAGTGGAAGAACAAACCTGTGCAGAAAACTTTAATCGACTTATCAAGCAAACCAATACGCAACAGATTATTTATCTCGGTGGAATTGTTAATGCCGAACATCTGTCGCAACATCTCTCCTCCCGTTTGCATGTAGAAAGTATTTTAAGAGCAACCAATATACCGTTAACCATTTTACGTGCAGGTATCATTGTGGGTTCGGGTAGTGCATCGTTTGAGATCATCCGTGATCTTACAGAGAAACTACCGGTCATGATCACCCCGCAATGGCTCAATACCAAATGTCAGCCCATTGCCGTGCGGAATGTATTGCAGTATTTAATGGGTGTGATGTTGAAAACATCGACTTACAATCAGGATTTTGATATTGGCGGACGTGAAGTACTTTCCTATAAACAAATGATTCTGCAGTTTGCTGAGGTTCGTGGATTGAAACGTTACATCTACACCTTACCTGTCATGACGCCACGCATTTCGTCGTATTGGTTATACTTTCTTACCTCTACTTCTTATCCGCTTGCAGTAAACCTGGTAAACAGCATGAAAATAGATGTGATTTGCAGACCGAATAATCTGGAAAAAGAATTACATATAAAACCATTCACGTATAAAGAAGCTGTAGCGCTTGCGTTTGAAAAAATTGAACAGAACATGGTGGTGAGCAGCTGGAAAGATGCATTCAGCAGCAGCAAAACATCGTTGCAGTTAATGCAATATATGCGGGTGCCTGAGTTTGGTTGTTACAGAGATGTAAAACAACGGGAGATCAAACCAGAGCAGGTTGATGCGATACTGAGGAAGATCTGGAGTATTGGAGGCGAAACCGGTTGGTATTACGGTAATCATCTCTGGCTGCTACGTGGCTTTCTTGATAAGTTATTTGGAGGTGTTGGTCTTCGTCGTGGACGTACCAATACCAACAAAATTGAAGCCGGTGATGCGTTGGATTTCTGGCGGGTTCTTGTTGCGGATAAAACACAAAAACGTTTGCTGTTGTATGCTGAAATGAAATTGCCCGGCGAAGCATGGTTGGAATTCCGCATTATGAAGTTGAAAAATAAACTACAGTTAAGACAGGTTGCAACCTTTCGTCCGAAAGGGATCTGGGGTCGATTATATTGGTACAGCGTGGTACCGTTTCATTATTTTATTTTCAATGGAATGATCAATCAAATTGTAAAGGAAGATCATCAAAAAGTATGAGAACATATCTACCTAAAATCGCTGTTAATCTATTAGGCATTTTCTTTGTTCTCGGAGGCATCAATCATTTCATCAATCCTGATTTTATTTGCCGTTGATACCCGATTACATTCCTTATCATGCACTGCTCAACTATGCAAGTGGCGCTGGTGAAGTTTTAGCAGGCATTGCTGTATTGATTCCATCAACAAGAAAACTTGGCTGCAATGCCATCCTGTTTTTACTGATCGCCTTTTTACCGGCACATATTTACTTTATTCAGAAAGGCGGATGCTTGAGCGATTCCTTGTGCGTACCTGCATGGGTAGCATGGGTTCGTTTGCTTGTTATACATCCTGTTTTAATCTATTGGGCGTACAAATGCCGTACAATTAAATAAGTTGAAGATGATTTCGTTTGCTACAGACTACTCCTCTATTCTCGAACGTATTGAAAACGTTGACTCCATCCGTTACGGAAAAACGAGAAATTTTATTGATGGTGATGTTACGTATCTGTCGCCCTATATTTCACGTGGCGTGATCAGTGTAAAGCAGGTGAAAGAGATAGTACTGCAGAAAGGTTACAAGCATTACCAAGTAGAAAAATTTCTGCAGGAACTTGCCTGGCGTGAATATTTTCAACGGGTATGGCAGGCAAAAGGAACAGCTGCTATTAACGCCGCATTGAAACAAGAACAGGTTGATGTAAAGCATACCCAAATGATCAGCAGTGTTTCCAATGCTGAAACAGGTATCGAAGCGATTGATGAGCAAATCAGCAAACTCTACGAAACAGGTTACATGCATAACCATGCACGTATGTACACCGCCTCCATTGTTTGTAATATTGGTAAAGCGCATTGGCATCAACCAAGTAGATGGATGTATTATCATTTGCTCGATGGTGATCTGGCCAGTAACAACTGCAGCTGGCAATGGGTTGCGGCAGCTTTCTCATCCAAAAAATATTATTGCAACCAGGAAAATATTAATAAGTACTGCAACAGCAATCAACGAAATACATTTCTTGATAAGAGTTATGAAGAATTACCGGAAATGGATATCCCGGATGCACTGCAGCAAACAGTTAATTTATCATTACACACCGATTTGCCAACAGCAGTTGCAATCAACATCGATCCATCCAAACCGGTGTTGATCTATAACTCCTACAACCTCGATCCTGACTGGAGAAAAGATGAAGATGCCAACCGGATACTGTTACTGGAGCCATCGCATTTTGCAAGTTATCCCGTGAGTGGAAAAGTGTTGCAGTTCATCCTCGATCTGTCGAAGAATATTGAAGGCATACAGCTTTTTGTGGGCGAGTTTAATGAGCTAAAGCAATTAACAGACGATGCAGTCATCATCTCCAAAGAACATCCGGCCTTTCAACATTATACTGGGACAAAGGACAGTCGAGACTGGATGTTCCCACAGATTACGGGTTACTTTAATTCATTTTTCAGCTATTGGAAAAAATGTGAACGTTATTTATAGCTGTCGCTCAACCAAAGCATTTCTTTTTTGTTGAAGCATAAACTCTTTTCATGGAATCAGTAAAAAATAAAAACGTATTGATCGTTGGGGCAACGGGCGGCATTGGCAGCAGAGTGGCGAAATTATTAGCAGGCAGCGGAGCCAATTTATTCCTTGCAGGTCGTAACAGCGAAAAACTGGCTGCACTGGCACAGGAGTTAAATCTCCCTTCAGCAAAAACACTGGCACTCGACATCAGCAAACCATCTGAAGTTGCAGTGTTGAAAGAACAATTCTTTGCACAATACCCATCTATTGATGTATTAGTAAATGCAGCAGGGCTGGGTATTATCAAATCATCTGATACATTAACTGAAGCTGAGTTTATGCAAACCATCCATACCAACCTCTATGCACCTTTCCTGTTGGTGAAAGCTTTTCTGCCGAATATGAAAGAAACAAAGAAAGGCTTGATCATAAATATCCCCGGCATTCTTGGTAAAGTACCGATGTTGGGAGCAGCTGCTTACAGTGCATCGAAGTATGGACTGAACGGCATGATGCAAAGCATTCGTGAAGAAGTAAAGCGAACTGAGATCCGCATTACCAATTTATTTCTTGGGGGTGTTGATACGCCTTTTTGGGATACCATTGATCTGCGTGTACAACGTGATAAAATGGTGATGGCTGAAGAAGCAGCAAAAGCCATTTGGTTCTTATGCCAGCAACCAACCAGTGCAGTGGTAAGCGAAATGGTGGTGCAACCATTCAATCATCAGGCAATATAAACAAGAACGGCTGCCAATGGGCAGCCGTTCTTGTTTATAGAAACGGTTTTTCGTTTATGCTGCTTTATGAAATTCCACACTATTCGTTTGTGCTGTTGGCCATTTACCAAACATTTCTTCTACAACTTTGATCCTGTATTGAAAAATTTTCTTCAGCTGTGCTTTCACAAATAATGTATTAGCGATGTTGCCTAAAAAGCCAAGTGGGTTGCGGTAATGTACAATATCCGTCATCTCCACACCACCATCAATGATTTTAAAATGATGTTGGTGATGCCATAGCTGGTAGGGACCAAAGCGTTGTTCATCTACAAAGAATTCCTTATCCTTTACATGAGTGATCTCTGTCATCCAGTAAACAGGAATTCCAAGAACAGGCTTCACTTTGTATTCGATGATCTGTCCCGGATACATTTTTGCACCATGATGTTTCGAAAGAATTTTGAAGCCAAGATCATTTGGTGTGATCTTTTGCAGGTTTGCCGGATTGGAAAAGAATTCCCAGGCCGTTTCTATATCAACAGGGATCTGTTGTACAGTTTTTAACGAGAACGTTGCCATTGATTAGTTGTAAAGATTATTTGCAATAACGATTTCGGGATATTCATTCGTTTCACTTGCCCATTGATACAGCAATTCGCTGCCGATAGGTTCATAAATATCTCTCTTTATCGGATCAGTAGGTAGTTCTTTCATTGGTACGAGTACGAGAAAATGTGGTTCCACATAATCGTAATGTTTATCTACCGTTAACCCTTTTACCTGAACAAACTTGTACCCTTTGCTTTGCAACTGATCCAATGCTTTTTTGTTGAATTCGATCGTGGCACTTCGGGCTTCTGCAATTCCTTTTCGCATGGTGATTGAATTATATAATGAATAATAAACGGGAGGCGAAATTGTTCGCTCAGCATGGGAGATTTAACGAATGTTGATCGAACGATCGGCTTTCAAAGTTACGAATTCAACAAACTATAACTTTCATAAAGTTGAACGAATGATGGGAACGATTGCGTAACCGGCAAAAAGATATTAGATGAAATCTACTTTTTAGTTTGTATTCGCTAAACCAAATGAACAAGCTTAAAAAAGTGAAAACAGGTGTGTAAAAGTAAGCCAGTCCTACGAGGGCGTTTGACGGGCAATAAAAAACCCGCCTTCTAATGAAGAGCGGGTAAAAAAAATTGTGCCCACGAAAGGAATCCCCGCCTGACCGAGTCATTCGGGCAGGGAACCTTCACATCCTTGCGAATCGAAATAATTAGTCAACCAACGTTTACCTGCTGCTGACTTCAAGTACTTTTCTCTTGATCTTGTAGAAGCCCAATCAAGATGTGTTTCGGTATAAATAATTTTCCAAGGGCGATGTCCTTTTGTAAATCTGTTTTTCCCGGCATTGTGCTCCATTAATCTATGTTCAGCATCTTTTGCCATGCCCGTATAACTTGTATTATCAGTTAAACTTTCTATGACGTATACAACAATCATGTTGTGAAAATAAAAAAACCCGCCTTCTAATGAAGAGCGGGTAAAAAAAATTGTGCCCACGAAAGGAATCGAACCTTCACATCCTTGCGAATGGCAGATTTTGAGTCTGCTGCGTCTACCAATTCCGCCACATGGGCATGTGACTATTACATTTTTAAATCGGTCGGCTTTAACATCCTTGCGAATGTCCCGATATTGATCGGGATGCACCTACCAATTCCGCCACATGGGCTTGTAATAACTATTTTTTAAGAACTCACCCGTCCGGCTCAAGCATTTTTGCCGTGGCGGCAAAAGGCTTTCCTTTGGGGCTGCAATATTACAGAATCTTTGCTTTCGTATGAAATTTTTTATGCGTGCTACTTTTTCTTAAATCTTATATTGCAAGCCCTTAAACGATTGAAATGCTTACGATAGGACTTATCAGAGAAGGAAAAACACCCGCCGATAACCGTGTGGCCCTCACGCCAGCCCAATGCAAGTGGGTTCATAAGAACACAAGCGATGTAAAGATCGTGGTGCAAGCGTCGCCCCTGCGCTGTTTTACCGATAAAGAATACAGCTCAGCCGGGGTGGAAGTAATGGAGGACATGAGCCATTGCGATGTGTTGTTCGGTATAAAAGAAGTGCCTGTTGAAGAACTGATCCCCAACAAAACGTATTTCTTCTTTTCGCATACCAAAAAAGCTCAGCAACATAACCAAAAACTGATGCGGGCCATGGTTGAAAAAAAGATCACACTCATCGATTATGAATGTTTAACCCATGATGACGGACAACGCATCATCGGCTTTGGTTTTTTTGCAGGTGTGGTTGGTGCTCACAACGGAATGATGGCTTTCGGCAATCGTACAGGTGCGTTTAAATTGGGACGTGTTGGTGATGTGCGTGATTACCGCCAGCTTATTCATACTTATTTTGGATTGAAGCTTCCGAAGATAAAAATTGCTATAACCGGCAGCGGTCGAGTGGCACATGGCTTACTGGAAATTATGAACCTGTTGGGTGTAAATGAAGTGGAGCCGTTCGATTATTTACATCGTCAATACGAATACCCTGTGTATGTGCATTTGAAAGGTCGTGATCTGTACGAACGAAAAGATGATGGTACTTACAACCGTGATAACTTTCACGAACATCCCGAAGAATATAAATGCAGCTTCTCTCCTTTTGTTAAGCAAACGGATATTCTGTTGAACGGTGTGTATTGGGATAAAAGTATTCCTTCTTTGTTTTCACTGGATGAGTTTCGTAATGCATCGTTCAAGATCCAGACCATTGCTGATATAACTAATGACACAGGTGGTTCTATTCCCATTAACATCGGCGATTCAACGATTGCTGATCCTGTTTATGGAGTTGATAAAATTACGCTGCAGAAAACAGCTCCTTACTTACCTACGTCAGTAGATGTAATGGCTGTTGGCAACTTGCCCAATGAGTTACCAAGAGATGCTTCCCGGTATTTTGGTGAGCAACTTATTAAATATGTATTGGAAGATTTGGTGAAAGGCGGCTCTACGATTTTAAACCGTGCCACGATGTTGAAAGCAGGTGTATTGACAGATGAATATGACTATCTGAAAGAGTATGCAGGTGCGAAATAATGTACGATGTTAGATGTACGAAGTACGAACTGTTCGATGTCCGTCATAAATACAAATAGTAATCTTTCAACAAGCCGATAAATTCATTTGTATATTGATTGCTTTCATCTTTTATAGCAAGCTCCTCAATAACAGGCCCCATGTCCCTTCTGTTGAACAATAATATTGAACGGAAATAACTATGCTTTACAGTTTGCTTCACCTGCACATGCGTTTGAAGTTGAAGATTGACTGCTTTTGCTAACTCGATCATTCTTTCTGCACGTGCATAGGGAAGTAAAACCGCAAATCTTCCATCTTCGGTTAAATTCAAATCAACTACTTGTACTAATTCATCCAGTTTCAAACCTTGATCATGCATGGCCACGTTACGATTTGCGGCACCCGATTTTAAATCGCCTTCATAAAAAGGCGGATTGGAAATGACAAGATCGTATTTTTTAGAAAAACTGAATTGTTTAACATGAGCATGAAACAACTGTAATCGTTCTTTCCAGGGTGAAACTTCAATATTTTCCTTTGCTTGTTGGAATGAAGGTTCGTCAATTTCAATTCCATCGATCAATGCATCGCATTTCTGTGCAAGCATCAACATCAAGAGCCCGGTACCTGCACCAATGTCTAATATCGTGAGTGGTGAATGGTGAATGGCGAGTGAATTAGCCGGACTTCGTACCTCGTAATTCCTGCTACGTACTTCCTCCGCTGCCCACGCTCCAAACAGACAACTGTCGGTACTTACTTTTAACGCAGCTTTTTCCTGCTGAATTGTAAATTGTTTGAATTGGAAATAACTATTGGGCATTATGAATGAGTGATGAGTAATGACTTGTAACTAACTACTATCGGCTAAAGACTAACTCAGCTACCATTCTGCTCTTGCACTCGGCTGCACATTTAATTCCGAAAATTCCTTTGCAAGATATTTGTGATAAGCCGTAATAGCGATCATACCTGCATTGTCGGTGCAATATTCAAACGAAGGAATAAACGTTTTCCAGTGATGCTGCTCTCCCATTTCTGTAAATGCTTTTCTTAAACCACTGTTGGCACTAACGCCACCTGCTAAACAAATTTGTTTAATGCCTGTTTGATTTGATGCTTTTTTCAGCTTGTTGAGCAAGATAGAAACAATGCGTTGTTGAACCGATGCACAAATATCATTAAGGTTATCTTCGATAAATTTCTTTTGCTCTTCTTCGCTTTTCAGGAATTCTTCTTTATAAACAAGACTTGTTCCTGCATTACGAAGGAAATAGAGAATGGAAGTTTTTAAGCCACTGAAACTGAAGTTCAGCTCAGGTATTTGCGGTTCAGGAAATTTGAACCGATCTGGATTGCCAAGCTGTGCATACTTATCGATCAATGGGCCACCGGGATAAGGCAGTCCCAACAACTTTGCTGTTTTATCAAATGCTTCGCCTGCTGCATCATCAATTGTTTCGCCAAGCACTTTCATTTGCGTTGCACTTTCGCATAACACAATTTGTGTATGCCCGCCACTCACTGTTAAACACAGAAAAGGGAAAGTAGGTTTTTCTTCCGGTATTAAATTCGCCAACACATGCGCCTGCATATGATGCACAGCAATCAACGGAACATCCAATGCAAGTGAAAGTGATTTGGCAAACTGTGCCCCTACCAGTAAAGAACCGATCAATCCAGGTGCCTGTGTAAATGCAACGGCACTGAGTTCTGTTTTCTCAACGCCTGCTTTCTTCAATGCCTCATCAACAACCGGTACAATATTCTGCATATGTGCACGACTCGCAAGCTCTGGTACCACACCGCCGTATTGCTCGTGCACAGCCTGTGTTGCAATTACATTGGAAAGTATAACACCGTCACGGCAAACAGAAGCCGAGGTTTCGTCGCAGGAAGATTCAATAGCGAGGATTGTGATCAAAACAGGAATGAAGAATTAGAAATTAAAATTGAGAAATGCAAAAATACAGCAACCTGCCTATTCATCTTTGATTACTCATCACTCATTTTATTTACTTCTTATCGCCACCACCGGATCCATCTTTGCAGCAATAAATGCAGGAATAATACCCGCCAATATGCCTGTAAGAATACAAACAGCGACAGCGCCAAGAAATAAACCGATTGAGATAAATACTTTGAATTTAAATACGGCTGAAAGAATAAATGTCAATCCAAATACAAGTGCTAATCCAATAATGCCGCCCAGCACACAAAGAAAGGCGCTCTCCATTAAAAACTCTGCAAGAATAGTTCTGCGTTTGGCACCGATGGCTTTCTTTAAACCAATAATGCTTGTACGTTCACGAACAGTTACAAACATGATATTTGCCACACCAAAAATGCCCACAATGAATGACAGGATTGTAATTGCAATACCACCAATGGTCATACCATTAAAAATAGAAGTGATCTGTGTGGCACCACTGCTCACATCATTCAATGCAAAATTGTCTTCCTGCTTTGGATTTAGTTTACGCACACTACGCATTACACCACGCAATTCATTCTTCATATCATCAGTTGGCACATTCTCTTTTCCCTTCACGATCATAAAACCATCACTGCGGCTTTCATTGCCCACCTGGCTTGCAAAACGATAAGGAATAATAATTACGTTATCGAAGTCCCAGCCACCCAGCATGTTTTGTCCTTGCTTTTTTACAATGCCTACCACATTTACTTTACGACCCTTAATCTCCACACTTTTTCCCAAGGCATATTCTGCTTTTTCAAACAACTTTTCAGCCACATTGTAACCCAATACCACACTGGCAGTACCGTACTCAAATTCGTTTGATGAAAGATAACGCCCCCATCCTATTTCAACTGGCTGTATGATGTTAAACTCATCTGTAACACCATACCAACTCACGCTGGCAAGGGATACATCTTTATAATCAATTGCCGAAGCATTAAAATAAGTATAAGCAACATTACCGGCTAACGACATCCGCTGTTTTACCGGAGCCATTTCTTTAAACTTGGTATTCGGCCGGTTTGCATATTTCCACCAAGGGTATTCGCCACCGCCGCCCCAGGGCCATTTCTGTACATAAATGGTGTTATTGCCAAACGATTTGAATTCGCTTTTGATACTGCTCTCCAGGCTGCCAACCGTTGCCATAACACTGATGATGCAAAAAATACCAAACGTAATCCCCAACAGGCTTAAAAAAGTCCGCAGTTTGTTCTTCCGTAACTCCTGAGTGGCAAACAGGAGGCTGTTCCAGAAAATTTCGAAGGTTTTACGCATGCCCAAATTTATACTGATTTGTCGATGCACAAAGAAAATTGTTACAAATGGAAGCGCTTGGCGGCTTACCTTTGCGGGCTTAAAAAGGCCGATAGTTCATAGTTAATAGTCTTAACCGACCCTATTATCCATTGAACTATGAGCCATGAACTTCGACATGAAATTTACAAACGAAATCAATCGCCGCCGCACATTCGCCATCATCTCTCACCCCGATGCCGGTAAAACAACCCTTACCGAGAAGTTGCTGTTATTTGGTGGCGCTATCCAGGTGGCTGGGGCCGTAAAAAGCAATAAGATCAAAAAACACGCAACGAGTGACTTTATGGAGATCGAACGGCAGCGTGGTATCTCCGTGGCTACATCGGTAATGACTTTTGAATACAACGGCACCCTGATCAACCTGCTGGATACTCCCGGTCACAAAGACTTTGCAGAAGATACATACCGTACGTTAACAGCAGTTGACAGCGTTATTCTTGTAATCGATAGTGTGAATGGTGTGGAAGATCAAACCCGTCGTTTGATGGAAGTGTGCCGCATGCGTGATACACCGGTGATCGTATTCATCAACAAAATGGATCGTGATGGTAAGAATCGGTTTGACCTGTTGGAAGAAGTGGAAAAAGAACTGAACCTGCATTTACATCCGATGACATGGCCGATCAACAGTGGAAAGGATTTCAAAGGTGTATATGATCTCGATAAAAAATCATTGGTATTATTTACACCCAATACAAAAGCAAGCGATGAAGATGTGGTAGAGATCAAAGACCTGTCAACTTCTGTGCTCGATGAAAAAGTAGGCGAAATCGATGCAAAAACATTGCGTGAAGATGTGGAACTGGTTGATGGGGTGTATGGAGATCTTGATACAGCTGAATACCTGAAAGGAAAAGTAGCGCCTGTGTTCTTTGGTAGTGCGGTTAATAATTTTGGTGTGAAAGAAATGCTCGATACGTTTATCCGTATTGCTCCATTACCACAAAGCCGTGAAACTTCTACCCGACATCTAGATGTGCAGGAAGATAAATTCAGTGGTTTTATTTTTAAGATCCATGCCAACCTTGATCCTAAACACCGTGACCGCATTGCGTTCCTTCGTGTATGCAGTGGTAAGTTTGAACGTAACAAATACTTTCATCATGTGCGTTTAGATAAGGATGTGCGTTTCAGCAATCCTTATTCCTTTATGGCACGCCAGAAAGATGTGATAGAAGAAGCTTATCCCGGTGATGTGGTGGGTTTGTTTGATACGGGTAATTTTAAAATCGGTGATACCTTAACTGAAGGAGAAAATTTTTACTTCACAGGTATTCCTTCTTTCTCTCCTGAATTGTTTAAAGAAGTGATCAACAAAGATCCGATGAAGACGAAGCAGCTGGAGAAAGGGTTGATGCAGTTAACGGATGAAGGTGTTGCTCAGTTGTTCACACAGTTTGGCGGTAACAAAAAGATCATTGGTTGTGTAGGTGAACTTCAGTTTGAAGTAATTCAATATCGTTTGTTGCAGGAATATGGTGCCAGTGCCGAGTTCAGGGCCATGCCGTACTACAAAGCCTGCTGGATCACCAGTAAGGATCAAAAGAAACTGGATGATTTCACCCGCTTCAAAACAAATAACATTGCAGCGGATAAAGACGGGCATTTAGTGTACCTGGCGCAGAGTGAATGGTTCTTAAATACAGAGCGGCAGAATAATCCTGATATTGAGTTTCACTTTACGAGTGAGATACATAAAGAAGGATAAAAGAAGCACGAACCACTCTATTTCTTAATTGCAGCTTGTGGAATTGCGATGTCAGATTAAAAGCAGCAGCAATTTGTAATGATACTTTTCGAATCAGAACGCTTATACGTACAGCCTTACACAAAGGATGATACAGATATTTTCTTTGCATTGAATGGAGATGCAGAGATCATGCAGTATATCCGTGAGCCAAAAACGAAAGAACAAAGTGATGCGTTTCTCGAAGAGAACCTGAAATTTTATAACGAACATCCCGGCCTGGGACGATTTGCCGTGTTTACAAAAGATGAACACAGTTTTGCCGGTTCCTTCTCACTCCTGTCTATCGACAACAGCGAAAATATTCATCTTGGTTATGCATTGCTGAAACCCTTTCATGGAAAAGGATTAGCAACTGAATTAGTAAAAGCTTCGTTTGATTATGTATTCAGCACAATTCCAAATGAAAAAGTACACGCATTAACGGTGGCAGAAAATATTGGCTCGCAGAAAGTTTTACTGAAATGTGGTTTTACGTTTATTACTACGATGGATCATGAGGGTGATGAAGTGATGGTGTATGAGCTGGCAAGGAACAAGCCACAAGGTTCAGGTAACAAGGATAAGACTCACCATTAAAAGAAATCCAACATCAGCCATCTTAAATCAGAAATACTGTTAAACCTTCCCAATCTTCTCCATCATCTTCTCCACTAACTTATAAGTAGCAGGGCAATACTCCACATTCTGTTTGTACACATGCACCCACTCTGTAAAATTCTTTTTGGTGTGATGAGGGAATGTGGCGCAATCAACAGGACGTATCTCGTAAATAGAACATTTATTATCGGTCAGGTTGAGGAACTGGCAGGGTTGCTTTTTGTTCATCATATCACCTGTACTGCGTTCTTTGTACAACCACTTTGCTGTAAACTCTTCCGGTGTTTGATCGAAATGAGCAGAAATACGTTTAATGTCCTGTTTAGTGAAAGTAGGCGTCATGGTTTTGCAACAATTTGCACATGCAAGACAATCTGTTTCTGCCCACACTTCTTTGTCCATTTCCTTTGCTATCTTATCAACGCCTTTTGGTTTTACAGTTTCCAATCGGGTAAGGAAATAACGGAAACGACGACGGTTAGTGTTCATTAAACGCTTAAAGAAAGGAAGGTGCATGGGCTTCGATGATTGCATACAGGGATTGATTATTAAGCAGCGAATATAATGAGCAATTGGCAATTGACAATAAGCAAAGGAGGAATAGGCAATTGGCAATAGTTAACTCGCAATTGAAAATCTAAAATCAAAATCTTCTTACCTTCCAACCTTCAACCGTGTTTGTATTATGTGGGATCCGTATAAAAAAGGATTTAAAGCTTACTTGCAACTCGAACGATCATTGAGCGAAAACTCAGTGGAAGCTTATCTGCATGATGTGGAGATGCTTACGCAATACCTGCAAACAACAAGTGATCTTAAGAACCCATCTGAACTTGTATTGAAAGATCTGCAGCAGTTCATTAAATGGATCGCTGAGTTGGGTATGAGTCCGGGCAGCCAGGCAAGGATCATCTCCGGGCTCCGGCAATTCTATAAATACTGTTTGCTTGAACAGATCAGCACAACCGACCCCACTGCTTTGCTTGAAGCACCAAAGCTGAAACGAAGTTTACCTGATACATTGAGTTATGAAGAGATCGAAAGCATGATCAACAAGATCGACCTCAGTAAACCGGAAGGTGGCCGTAACAAAGCCATTCTTGAAACAATGTATAGTTGCGGTTTACGTGTAAGTGAAGTGGTGAATTTAAAGCTTTCTAACCTTCATCTTGATGTGGGTTTCATTCGTGTAATTGGTAAAGGTGATAAAGAACGGTTAGTACCGATTGGCAGCAGTGCCGTTAAGTACATTACCCTCTATGTGAAAAATATCCGTGTGCATGTGCAGCCAAAAAAAGGAAAGGAAGATTTTGTTTTCCTCAACAGGTATGGCAGTGAGTTGACTAGAGTCATGATCTTCCTCATCATTAAACAACTGGCGGCGCAGGCAGGCATTACAAAAAACATTTCACCACATACCTTTCGTCATTCATTTGCCACGCATCTTGTTGAAGGTGGCGCCGATCTGCGTGCTGTACAGGAAATGCTGGGGCATGAAAGTATTACCACAACAGAGATCTATACCCATCTCGACAGAGAATATCTCCGCAAAACGCTGGAGAAATATCATCCCGGATTTGGTAAAAAATAATCAAGTGTTCAACATCTGTTTCTTTGGATACCTGATGTGTTGTAATTATATTTAGCAATATGATACAACGTATTTGCAGCAGCCTCGCCCTACTCTTTCTTTTCATGACGATTTGTTTTGCGCAAAACAGGCGTGCAGCAAATATGGAAGTGATCGCATATTACTCCGGAGGTAGCGAGGGCATCGACAAATACAAAGTTGAAGAACTAACACAGATCATTTTTTCATTTGGACATCTGAAAGGAAACCGATTGCATATCAGCAATGCAAGAGATACGGGCAGAATTCAAAAGCTGGTATCGTTGAAACAGCGTAACCCAAAACTAAAAGTATTGTTGTCACTCGGTGGCTGGGGCGGATGTGCACCATGTTCTGATGTTTTTTCAACTGTTGAAGGAACAAACGAATTTGCTTTATCCGTAAAACAATTACTTGATTATTTTAAAGCCGATGGCATTGATCTCGATTGGGAATACCCGGCTATTGAAGGTCATCCGGGTCATGCTTATAAAAAAGAAGACAAAGCTAATTTCACTTCGCTGGTGCAGGCACTACGAAATACATTAGGCGAAAAAGCAATTATCAGTTTTGCTGCGGGTGGTTTTGATAAATTTTTACAGGAATCGATCGACTGGCAATCTGTAATGCCGGTGATCAACTATGTGAACCTCATGAGTTATGATCTTGTAAGTGGCTTCAGTACAGTTACCGGCCATCATACCCCACTCTATTCAAATAACACACAAAAGCAATCAGCTGATAATGCTATTCGTTATTTTGATTCAATAAAAGTTCCTTTACAAAAAGTAATTATCGGTGCTGCTTTTTATGCACGCACATGGGAAAATGTGAAAGATGTAAACAATGGTTTGTACCAACAAGGAAATTTTAAACACTTCATTTCATACAGCCAGTTTGATCAACGTTTGAATAAAGACAGTGGCTTTGTCTATTACAGGGATAGTATTGCGAAAGCGCCCTATGCTTACAATAAACGCACAAATACATTTGCCACATTTGATGATGAAGCATCAGTTGCTGAAAAAGTGAAGTATGTAAAACAACATCAACTCGGCGGAATCATGTTCTGGGAGTTATCACTTGATAAACCTGTGAACGGCTTACTCAGTATAATTAATAAAGAGAAAAATAAATAATTCCAGCAATTAAACCGGGAAAAACATCAGTAAACTTTTCACCTGTTCCCTTATACGTTCAACAGCCGTGGAGCGATATTTGAATTCAACGCCGTGTATCTCAGTCATTAATTTTTCAAGCTTTGCTGCACTACTATACAAATGCTTCATAGAATAAAGCTTGCTGTTTTGCAACGTGAACGGTATGGATATATCCAACCTGTTGGCATAGTAACGGCTTCCTAATTGAAACTGCATCCGATAACTGTTTGAGATGGTTCCGGGTTCAAAGATCAGGATCATATCATGCAGCTTGTCGAAGCGCCAACTCTTTTCGTAAAAAAGAAAATTAAATACTTGTAATTGATACGAAGGATGAATAAAAATGGCATCCCTGCCTGCTGCCTGCAGGGATGCCAAACTGATCACATCTTCTCCTAACTTGTCTTGCAGCTCTTTTGAAATTTCAGCGGTATTGAATAAAAACATATTTATCATTAAGGGATATCAGAAAATCTTAACGGAATTGCATTTCACCTTCGCCATTTACAACGGCGGCTTCTGTGGTTACATGATTAAAATGAGCAAACCTGGTTTCAATATCTTTCATAGCCATAATCATTTCTTTCGAGAGTTGTTCACGCTCATCAAGTTTGTTTTGTAACAATTCTATTTGCAACGAGAGTTCATCTTTTTCACGAATAAGCTCAGCGATGGTTTGCTCTTTTTCGTGTAACTGTTTACCCAGCAACGTAAGCGATGATTCAAACGCCTGTGATCTTTCTTTCCATTCTGTTTCCTTTTGCTCAAGTGAAGAATTGGCTGCCCGAAATTGTTCTTCGAGCTCCTTTTTCTCCTCCGCTAATTGCTGCAGAACCACAATATCGTCTTCAACCATTCGCTTTTCCTGTTGCAGCCTGGCAATATTTTCATTCAACCGTTCATTGCTTACAAGCAATTGTTCATACGAATAGGTATCACGAAGAATAGCCGTTAAGTGATCTCTGAATTCTTCAACCTTTTCTGCAACCTGTGTTGCATGTATGCGGGTGGCAGTAATGCCAGCCTTTTGTACAAGAATATCTTCATTTATGTTTTTTGTTGCCTCAACCGCATTTAACTGTTGTTTCAAACGTTCTACTTCGTCTTCTAATGACTTTTCCCGTTCGGTTGTTTTAGCAAGCAACACCTGTTGCTGCAATTGCTCAACCTGAGATCTTGCTTCTGAAAGCTCAGCCCCAAACTTTTCTTTTAATCTTTCTGCTTCCGCCAATTGATCATGCAGTTGTACTTCAAACTTCTGCTTGTCTTGCTGAAATTGCTCAAGCAACGACTC
This sequence comes from Lacibacter sp., assembly GCF_035299325.1. GTDB lineage: Bacteria > Bacteroidota > Bacteroidia > Chitinophagales > Chitinophagaceae > Lacibacter. The sequence continues at coordinate 141,776 of NZ_DATGWT010000040.1, forward strand.
CTTTGAACTGCTGTTCTCCTTTAATTGTTCGTATGCATCCTTTGCATTTAATTTTTCCTGCTCTGTATTACGTAATTGCTGCTCAAGTTCAAGCAGGCTACGTTCCTGCCTTGCTATTTTATCCTGCAGGTTCTGTAATATCTGCTGACCCGCTTCGGTTTCAACATCGTCATCACCTGTAACGTTACCTTGCCGCAACTGTTCAATATGTGTTAATGCCTTAGCATATTGCACCTGCAGCTCCATATGTCTTTTTTCTGCAGCTTTCAATTCGTCGTGTAACATTAACTCAGCTTCTTCCTTGCGTAATATTTCTGAGCTGAATTTATTTTGCAACGTTTCCAATTCAAGCTGAAGCTCTTCTGTTTCATTTGTGCCTGACTTTGAACGGTATTTATCGAACAAAAGTTTCGCCAGGTAACCTGTTGCCAATGCCAGCAAAATGGTTAAAAGTAATTCAGGTGTGTTTAAGGAATAAATTGTTCCGGGTATCACATAAAAATTCATGGTAAATCCTCCTTTATACAAGTTTCATTGCTACAGATCTGTCAGGGGTAAAACGTTCAACAAAAGGGATTTGCGGGAGTTATCAGCTAAAAAGCAAATATCAAACCAAACTAATTTTATGTGGATAACAAAAAAGGCCGCAAAAAGCGGCCCGTTTATAAGTGTTCTCAGCTTTGCTTTTATTGCACAACAATTTTAATGCTTTGCAGAAGTTTCTTTTGTTCATCTGTTATCTGAACAATATACATACCGGGCATAATTTTGTCGTTTAAATGTATCTGCTCTATTTCCCCTTTGCCACTGATCTGTTTTTGAAAACTGTAAAATAATTGGCCTGTTGCACTTAACAAACGCAATTGATAAAGACCAGGTTTTACATTGGGAAATGAAATGTTGATGATACCGGAGGCGGCGATTGGATTGGGATAAACTGAAATTGATTTATTGTGGTTGATATTCTTTTCAATTTCTGTTTTCTGAGATATATTGGTTACTTTAATACCGGCTAAAGAGCAGATGAAACTTCCATATTGGTTTTCTTGCTGATAGCAACCTGAAATCAGTCTTCTACATGCAATGACTTTACCCGTAACAACTACCTCATTTAATTCAATATATGCAGGCTCTAATTTTATCTCGCCTTTGTCTTGCTGAATCGCTTTCAAACTCACTTCCTTTGCTTTATACCCAACAGCAGAGACCTTGATCATAAAATCATTTGATTTCAGCGAATCTGTTTCCAGTATTCCAAACTCATCGGTGGTAAAAAAAACTGATTTGTCGGATTTTATTGATCTCGCTTCAATACTAGCGTTACTCACTGCTAATAGATTATTTGCATCCTTCACAACAATTTTTCTGTGATGGATCCTCTTTGTTGTGATGAGTACAACTCCGTTTGATGCACGACAACCATAGATAGCAGCATAAGCATCTTTCAAGACAGTTACCTCAAGAATATCAGCCGGGTTGATTGATTTGATTTCACCTGCCTCATATGGAATACCATCTACAACAAACAAGGGTTGATTGTTGAAAACACTACCGGTTCCACATCGAATCCTGATATTTGAGGATTTTGCTTGACTTACATTAACCAATCCGCTGTCCCTTAACGGACAAACTTGTGCTTCTGAGAAAATAGCTACAAACAAAGTAGCAATGATGAGTATACCTGGTTTCATAAACTGTTATTTATTGTATGGAGATTTTTGTTGTTTGAATAAGCTTCTTCTGTTCATCTAAAACCTGCACATAATAAATTCCAGTAACAATATTTTCACTTAAATGTATTTGCTCTGTTTCGCCCCTACCGCTGATCTGTTTTTGAAAACTATAAACCAATTGACCCGTTACACTCAGTAATCGTAATTGATAAAGGCCGGGCTTTACATTTGGGAATGACACATTAATTGTTCCTGATGCTGCAACAGGATTGGGATAAATTTTTACTTTAGCCGGCAGCAATGAATCAAGCAGAGAAATTCTTTTGCTTGTTCTAATAGCAACAGCACCTCCAACACCGCCCTTACGTACAGCAGTGTATCCAACCACAACCACTCCTGACATATCCATTGTCGCAGCTTTCATTTCAGTAGTTATTTCGCCAATCTTATTCAAATCTGAAGCTTTTATTTCTATTGTTTCATAACCAATGCTGCTGTATTGTACAATTGAAGATTTAGAATGTATTTGTAATGTAAATTTCCCATTGGAATCTGTCGCAACACCAAGGTTAGTTCCCTTGATCAAAACAGATACGCCACCTAATGGTTCCTTTGATACCTGATCAATAACTTGGCCTTTGATTCTAATATATGGTTGCTCGTTTGAATAACTTATACCGCCGAGTCTCCCAGATAAAGCCTGCCCAATATTAATTTGCTTAGGCTCACATGTAACTTTTGGCATACGTTCTTTAAACTGTCCTTTCGCTTTTGTTGCAAATAAAAATGCCGGCAACATCAAACCCGCTGCATATTTCAAAAAAGAAGAAGCAGGTTTCAATTCAATTTTCTGGATCGGTCTGTCTAATTGATCATCCGTAAAACGGCCACAGGCAGTTCCATTGTAATTATTAAAGAAGGAAATGATCTCTTCATCTGATTGTGTTGTAAAATCAACGACATTCTTTTGACAGGATGAACAAAATCGTCCCCGCTCAACAGGCGTCATCTTATTCCAGTCTTCATGACAGGGATCAGCAATGCTGAGGTATAATTTTTCGCTCATAGCAGTTTGGTTTGAAGTTGAATGAATTGGTTTATTGGTTAAGGTCAGGCCGCTCAAAGCGGCCTGACCCCGGTGATGAATTTAATCTATCACTACACTCTCATCACGCTTGGTTTGTTTCTTTGCCAATGTTTGTACATTCTGCACAAGCTTTATAAATTCAGCACGGTAACCTTCTTTATCAGTACCCACTGCGGCATTGGCCTGGCGGATCACTTTTTCATACGTTGCATTGCCTTTAAATTCAGAGTTGCGTAACAGCATACCAAACTGTGCAACAGCAGTGGCAAAGCGGAAGTTCTCTGATGTTTTCTCATATGGTATCTTTTCATCGAGCAAAGGATGAACGATCAGTTTACTTTCATTTCCGTCAGGTTCTTTGTAGCGAAATTTGATCGTCATGATCTCATTCTTCAATCCGCTCTTTTTACTTTTGATTGTTTGTTGGTATTTTAATTCATCCACATCTTCAATAAAATCACTTTCAACACCAACCGGAATAATTTCATACAAAGCCGTAACAGTATGACCACTTCCTAATTCACCGGCATCTTTTTTATCGTTGTTGAAATCTTCTTTATTGAGTAAACGGTTTTCGTAACCAACCAAACGATATGCCTGCACCAATGCCGGATTAAATTCAACCTGCAGTTTTACATCTTTTGCAATGGTGAACATGGTGCCGCCAAATTCATTCACCAATACTTTCTTGGCTTCATTCATTCCATCGATGTAAGCATGATTGCCATTGCCTTTATTCGCCAGCTTCTGCATCTTATTGTCTTTGTAGTTTCCCATACCATAACCAAGCACAGTTAAGAACACACCGCTCTTACGTTCTTCTTCAATCAAACGTTCCATGGCATCATCGCTGCTCATGCCCACATTAAAATCTCCATCGGTACAAAGGATCACACGGTTGTTACCGCCTTTTTTGAATTGTTCTTTCGCCACATTATACGCAAGCTTAATACCTGCACCACCTGCAGTAGAACCACCGGCTTCCAATTTATCAATGGCAGCCATAATTTTTTCTTTCTGGATTCCACTTGTTGATGGCAATACCAATCCTGCCGCCCCTGCATACACGACTATCGCCACATGATCCTGCTCACGCAACTGATCAACCAATAATTTCAGAGAAGCTTTTACCAGCGGCAATTTGTTTGCATCGCTCATTGATCCACTTACGTCAATTAAAAACACAAGATTTGATGGGGGAAGATTTGTTGTAGCAATTTCTTTTCCCTGTAAACCAACCATCACGAGTTTATGCTCTTTGTTCCACGGGCATACACTCATTTCAGTATTTATGCTGAACGGATCGTTGCCTGTTGGTTGCGGATATTTATACTTGAAATAGTTGATGAACTCTTCAACACGCACAGCACCTTCAGCAGGCATTTGTCCGTAGTTAATCATTCGACGTACATTACTGTAAGAAGCACCATCCACATCAATAGAAAAAGTGGAAAGCGGTTCATCTGTTACTTTACGAAAACGGTTTTCGGTAATACCATCGTAGTCTTCGGTGTTGTAAGCTTTATCTGCATGAACAGACACCCCAGCTACTCTTCCCTGAAGCGCACTGGGAGGGAGAGTATAACCATATATTGCTGAAGGTGCATTTTGAGTTACCATCTTTTTCTTTTGTGTTCCGTAACCAATCACCACCACTTCTTCCAGTTTTTGTAATGATGGTTTTAATTTAACACTTACAGTCTGCTGATTATTCAATTTCACCTCCTGTGTTTCGTAACCAACATACTGAAACAAGAGTGTGCTTTTTGCCGATGCAACTTTTATACTGAAACTTCCGTTGGCATCGGTAGCGGTTCCATTCTTTTGTCCTTTTTCTGTAACTGTAACACCAGCTAATGCAGCACCGGTGTCGTCTGTTACTTTACCTGTAACAAGTACCGGTTCATAAAATGCGGTGCTGAACATGGCAGCAATAAAAACGAGTGTGGTGAATATGTAACGCATAAGTTAAGATTTGGGAATAGGATGCAACCATTTTCAGAATTACACAACAACTCCAAAAAATATTTTTACCTAACTTCCCGCCTCAACCTGTTTGGCTTGGCATTTATAAAGGCAAAAGATGAAACCACATTAACTGACGCAGAGCTGGTACAACTGTACCGGACGAATGCTGATTTGAATGTGCTCAGTAATCTTTATCAGCGATATATGGACCTGATCTATGGTATTTGCCTAAAGTACCTGAAAGACCCTGAAGCGGCCAAGGATGCAGTGATCAATATTTATGAAGAGCTGATCGCCAAACTGAAGCAGCACGAAGTGAGTAATTTCAAAAGCTGGTTATACACGCTAAGCCGCAACCACTGTCTGATGCAGCTAAGGAAAGAAAAAGGCCATCATACGGTAGAAATCCCTGAAACGTTTATGCAAAACGGCGAATTAATGCATCCAGATGCCGTAGAGCAAAAGGAAGAACAGCTCAACAGCATGGAAAAATGCCTTAACCAACTGCCGGCAGAACAAAAAACCTGTGTTACTTTGTTTTACCTGCAGGGAAAATGTTACAACGATATAACCGAGCAAACAGGCATTGAATGGAATAAAGTGAGAAGTTATATACAAAATGGACGAAGAAATTTGAAACTTTGTATGGAGAAAAATGCAGCCGATGATATTTAGTTATCAGTAAAAAGTAAAAAGATCAACTACAACGCACACGATATTGAACGCTACCTCAGCCGGCAAATGAATGCTGCCGAGATGCATGCCTTTGAACGGGCCATGATGGACGATCCTATGCTGGCCGATGCTGTGGATGGTTATCAACCCGTAATTGGCAAACGGGATATTGATGCCGATCTTGCTGAGTTAAAAACAAAACTCAATCCCAAAAAAGAAAACGGGAAAGTGATCATGGGCTTCTTCCGCCCGTGGATGAGTGTGGCTGCAGGTCTTGTTATTGTGTTGACAGCAGTACTGTTTTATCGTTATCAAAACCAAAACTCACCTGCTGAAATAGTTGCCGTGAAGGAACAAAAAACAGCAGATACAATTCCTGCAATAAAAGAAACAGTTGTTGATTCAACTACGGTTGCAATCAATGAAACAAAACCAGTGCAGGACATTGCTGTTACACCAAAAGTTTTACCACAGAAAAAAAGTAAACCGGCCAAAGACATTGCTGCTTTAGCAGACGACAGAAGTGATTTCGCAAAATCGGAGCCAACAGCCGCTCCACCGGTTTTAAATGAAGTTGTGATTGCGCCACCCTCTCCCAAACCAGCAGCTGCATTGGAAAAAAAGAACGAGGTTTTCAATTATAGTACTGATCGATCCGAAATAAAAACAAGAGCAAAATTGCCACCACTCAATAAGTTTACCGGGGTTGTGGTTGATGAAAACAATAATCCCCTGCCCTTTGCAAATATTACAGAAGTAAAAAGTCGTGTTGGAACTTATGCTGATGCCAAAGGCAATTTTACCATGATTGCAGCCGATTCGGTTATAAATATTGAAACACGATCAGTAGGTTACAGTAACGCAAATGTGTTGTTGCGTAATAACCAGCAACAGAAAATTGTGTTGAAAGACGAAGCTGTAACTGCAGGCGCACCCACCCGTGATCAGTTGTTTGAGCGGAACCGTAACCGTACGTCGGTGATGAAAGAAGAAGTAACAGAAATGGAAAGTGAACCGGCAGATGGGTGGGACAAATATTCAACCTACGTACTCAACAATCTCCGTACGCCTGACATTAATGATAAACGCAGGTTCAACGAAACCCAATTACAAAAGGAAGTGGAACTGTCATTTGATGTGAATCCTGATGGCAGCATTGCCAACGTAAAAGTGGAACGCTCCAACTGCAGCACCTGCAATACCGAGGCTATCCGCATTATCAAAGAAGGGCCCAAATGGAAATCAAAAACCGGCAAAAAAGAGCGGGCACGTTTTACCGTTCAATTTTGATTTTCAGCAATTCATCAATACTTCTTCCGGCTTTCGTGCAACTCCCTACCTTTGCGTCCTAAATAATATTGTTATATGAAAAAGTTACTTCTCGTTGCCTTTTGTATGGGCGCACTTGTAATGGCAGAAGCACAGCAATTAAGAACACCACAACCTTCCACAACGCAGACAGTTAAACAGGAACTCGGTTTGGGAACAGTTGAGCTTTCTTACAGCCGTCCGAATATGAAAGGCCGTAAAATTTTCGGCGATCTGGTTCCCTTTGATAAAGTATGGCGCACCGGAGCCAACAATGCAACTACCTTAACCTTTACTGATGAAGTAATCATTGGCGGCACAAAAGTACCTGCAGGCAAATATGGTTTATTATCAATCCCTTCTGCAAATGAATGGACCATTATCATCAGCAAACAAACCGATGTTACTTCACCAGCTGCTTACAAGCAGGATATGGATGTTGTGCGTGTAAAAGCGAAACCAATGCAACTCCCCTGGAGCTTTGAAACATTTGGTATTTCGTTTGAAAACATTAAAGACAATGGTTGCGAATTAATGATGGCATGGGATAAAACATTAGTTTCTTTACCTATTACAACTGATGTGGATGGAAAAGTAATGAAGCAGATTGAAACCATTATGAAAGCTGATGCCCGTCCTTATTTTGCAGCAGCTTCTTATTATGCAAACAACGGTAAAGACCTGAACCAGGCGATTGTTTGGTTTGATAAAGCGATTGAACAAAATCCAAAAGCATTCTGGGTTTATTACCAAAAAGCAAGCGCATTAGCAAAGCTTGGTAAAAAAGCAGAAGCGATTGCAGTTTCAAACAAGTCAATTGAATTGGCAAAAGAAGCAAAGAATGATGATTATGTAGCTTTAAACGAAAAGCTGCAAAAAGATCTGAAATAAACAATCATTCCATAAACAAAAAACCTCACAGCATGCTGTGAGGTTTTTTTATGAGGTAACATCTTTATTTTACGATCGGGTAACTGTTCTGAGGTAACGCTAATGGCGGCGTAAGATCAGATGTATTGAATTTGTTCAGTGAAAAGAAACTCTTATCGCAACAATCTGTTTGTCTTGTATTGTAACTAAACAAGAGTGAATCTGTAACAGTGTTGTTCAATGAAAGATAATAGGTTGAAAAATCCTTGGTTACAGAAAATCCGGTAATATAATTGGTATCGGCAATCACCTGGAAAGAACGCTTAATGTTTTCAACTGCACCATTGCTTGTTCGCTTAGCAAGGATCTTTACATTGGCCGAATCATAACGTTTTTTCACACCACCAATAAGATCATTACCTGTACTTCCAACCAAACGGAAGGAGAATAAAGGGAGAATAGGATTTCCACAATCTGTTCTTGAGCAATCTGCACCACCACAGCGGCTACCTAAAATTGAAAAAACGATAACTGATGAAACGATCAAAAACTTATTCTTCATGGCGCAAAAATAATGTCATTTATGTAATCAGGCCTTTTCTTTACCTGTTAAAGTTTGAATGATGAGCGACAGCAGCACAACAGCCACAGCGCCAATTACATTCAACCACAGGAATGAAATAATATCGAGATAATACACACTTATTACAATCACTTCAGAGATAATTGCAGCGATAAACACCGCATTACCTTTCACCTGCTTCAGATAAAAAGCCACGAGAAAGATACCAAGTATCGTACCATAGAACCAACTGCCCAGAATATTTACGGCTTCGATTAAGCTATTACCAAGGTTGTATGCAAAGAAAGCGATGATCATACAGAAGATGCCCCATAACAGCGTGTAGATCTTCCCCCAGCGATATTCCTGCTGTTCAGTTAACGGCTTCTTTGAAAATTTCTGGTGAAAATCGCACATGGTGCACGATGCCAGTGAATTCAATGCAGCTGCAATACTACCCCATGCAGCCAGGAAAATAATGGCAATGATCAAACCCACTAAACCAGTTGGTAACACATCGCCCACAAACCGCAGAAAGATATAATTGGTATCATTTGTATCGGCATTGGGATCAGCTTTTTTGATCAGGCTTTTCATTTCTTCCCTGATGGCTTTGCCCTTTGTTTCAATTTCCTGCAATTCAGTTCTTGCTATATCAACAGCAGCCTCCTGGTTGGTTTTTCTTGCATTGGTTAAAGCAATTGCAACTGTTTTTTTCTGTTCCTGCAGCTGGTCATAATAGCTGCCTGCTTCTTTATACTCATTGGCATAACTACTTTTCAGCACCACCGCTTCCTGCGTTTTATTAAAGAAGGCAGGTGCTTTAAAGAATGAGTAATAGGCAAAAAGTAAACAGCCGATGATCAGGATCAAAAATTGCAGTGGCACTTTCACAAAGCCATTCATCAATAAGCCCAAACGGCTTTCACGTGTATCCTTGGCCGTGAGATAACGACCAACCTGGCTCTGATCTGTTCCAAAATAACTCAACGCCAAAAAGAAACCACCAATTACACCACTCCAGATATTGTAACGGTCTTTCCAATCAAACCCATCTTCGGTAACGCCGGTTGTTATTACGTTTAGTTTACCTGCTTTGCCAGCCACATGCAACGCATCAGTAAATCCTAATCCTTCCGGCAACGATGTAATGGCATAATAACCGGCAATGAACATTGCTGCGTATATGATGATGAACTGCACCTGTTGTGTATAGGCAACCGCTTTCGCTCCGCCTGTTACAGTATAGACAATCAATAAGCCACCTGTTACAATATTGGTAACATAAATGTCCCAGCCCAGCATACTGCTCAACACAAGCGATGGTGCAAAAATGCTGATACCGGTACTCAGTCCTCTTGACAATAAAAAGAGAAAGGAAGTGAATGTTCTGGTTTTAAGATCAAATCTTTTTTCTAGATACTCGTAAGCAGTAAACAGTTTGAGTTTATGAAATACAGGAACAAACACGATACATACAACGATCATAGCTAATGGCAAACCAAAATAGTATTGCACAAAACGCATCCCATCAGTATAAGCCTGTCCGGGTGCAGTTAAGAATGTAACAGCACTTGCCTGTGTACCCATGATGCTTAATAAGATCACCCACCAGGGCATTTGCCTGTTGCTGAGGAAATATCCTTCAAGTGTTTTTGAATGACGGCTGCGGTAAACGCCATACACAATAACACCCAGAAGAGTTACAATGAGAACGATCCAATCGGTGAGTTGAAAATTCATGCAAACTTTTGGGTGAAGAAATAAAAGAAAATAATCAATACAATGAGCACAACCGCAACAGCAATGTACCAGCCATTCCAGCCCGATTCGTTTTTATTTGACAAGTTGTTCATTTATTCCTTTTCATCATTACGTGGACGTAAATAATACATCATAAACAGGGCAATGCCAATGCCAAGCAGCAAACCATAGGCAATCCGCTTGCTGATGAAACCGATCAGCAAACCAAGTCCCAACCCTACTAACAATGTACGTTCAATACCTGCTTGTTTCTTTGTACTCATATTCACAGTTTCAATAAAACGCTGACGAATTTAATTCAACTGATGCAGTTGCGTCCCACTCATTACTCATCATTTATCCTTTTGGCTTCGCCAGCAAATTAGCTATTAACCTGTAAGAACCGGGCACGCCTGCAGGCAATTGACGAAAGAATGCCAGTGCCGAATATACAAATCTTCCTTTGCCATAGTCAGCAACGATCAAACTGCCGTTACGTTGCGGTTCACCTGCATCATTCATCCCGAAAAGAGATGTAAACTTCGCATCGATATTATCTGCTTCGTACACACTACGTTCCTGCACCCACCCATCAAAATCTTTTTCTGTGATCTTGTTTGGATAATTCATTACAACATGATTTGGAGCAAGGAAATTCACTTTTGCATTTTCTTCCGTTACACGATTCCTCGAAATAACAAACGGATACGGAGATATTTTCGAACGCAACTGACCTAATTGATTGCTCGTGTTATACTGCATCAGCAATACACCGCCTTCTTTTACATATTGCATCAACTCATCGTATGCATTACTCAACCATTCATGAATATTGTAAGCACGGATACCTGTTACGACCGCATCGTATTGTTTCAGGTTGGCATAAGTTACTTTGTCCTCTGTTAGAATTTCAACCGTGTAACCTAATTGTTGCAGACTGTATGGAAGAAAATCACCGGCACCATTAATATAACCGATCTTCTTGCCAACGATTTTTACATCAGCCGTTACAACTTTTGTAACTGCATCAGGGAAATAAGTGATCACCGGGATATGATCGTATTGAATTTTGCGGACACGTTGCTTATTGATGAACGAAACTCCCGATGAATAATTAGGTTGTACAAATCCTGAAAGGCCGTTGCTGAATTTTTCAGGTCTTACTTTAATATTCAAATGATAGTCGTTTCCTTTCACGAATTCAAACTTTCCATTGTCAGGAATTACTTTCCATCCATTACCGCTATTGATGGAAACAGTCCCGTTTGTTTTGATAGTTGCCTGAGGTATAAATGAAAAGCTGACCTGCTTTGACGTAGTATCCTTAAATAATAAGAGTGAATTACCTGCCTTGATCAATGCCGGTGGATACACAATGAGTTTTTCATACAACTCTCCTTTTACAGGATCGGTATGCTTGTACATCACCGGTTTTACAAATGAAAAATCCTTGCCATAAACAGAAATATGAAATACAGCAGAATAAGATGAGGGGTTTTCTGCAAGACCAATCTTTCGTTGATCATCTACCGTAAAACTTCCGGTGCTCATTGGTTTTACGATCCAGTATGGTTCAGTTACCTGCCGTTTTACAAGGATGCGTCTTGTAAAGTTTATATTTTGATTTGTTGTGAGTTGTTTATCAAATGTTGAATCTACAAAGTAAGACTGCTCACTCATTTCCTTTTTCAATGCTTCATCATACCAGCTCACTTTTGATTTCAAACTATCACGGCTTGCTAACAATGAACTGCTGTCGATCATCACACGCTTTAACAATACAGGAATGTTTGTGCGATTGATGATATTAAAGTTCACCCGCAAGCTATCGCCCGTTACTATATATTCCTGGCTGGTGCTTGCTTCCATCCATAAACCCGAACAAGCTTCAATCAGTGCTTTTACTTCGCTTAGTTTTTTTATTTTCCAATCGCCATCATTGATCTTTTCAATAGAAGTATACAATTCAACTAATGATTTAACAGATGCTGATGGATTTTGGATTGAAAAAGCGGCAACAATTTCATCGATCATTTTATTAATAGCACTACCACCTTCAAACCTGCTCCAGTCGTTAATAATTCCTTCTGCAAGATCTTGTTGTACCGGCTCACCCGCAGTAAGTGTAAAGAATTCTGTTGAAAAACCACGTTGACTCGGCACACCAAATCCCTGGCTCTTGTGCATGCTCCTGCTTTCACTGGCAATTTCGCCATAGCCTTTCCCCAGCAATGGATTAAAAGCGCCTACATCTAATTTCAATTGATCATTTGATGTGGTATTGTTTCCACCAAAATTAAATGTGTTCCAGAAAATGCGTTTTGTTTTCCATGGCTTCACGCCGTATTTGAATTGCTCAGGAAAACGGTTGGGATCAGCAGCTGCGTCAAAGGCCTCACGGGCAAGTACAGCCGAAGCAGAGTGATGACCATGCCCGGCCCTGTTATCAGGTGGGAAACGTGTAATGATCACATCAGGTTGAAACTTGCGGATCACCCAAACCACATCACTCAATATTTTTTCTTTATCCCAAATGCTTAGTGCTTCTTCGGTTGTTTTAGAAAAACCAAAATCGTAAGCACGAGTAAAGAATTGTTCAGCGCCATCAATACGCCGTGCTGCCAATAATTCCTGCGTGCGGATAAGTCCCAGTTCAATCCCCTGCTCATCACCAATGAGGTTTTGTCCGCCATCGCCTCTTGTCATACTTAAATAACCGGTGCGGTATAAACGCTCTTTGCTGAAATAAGCCAGCAGTCTTGTATTCTCATCATCGGGGTGAGCAGCTACATAGAGAACACTACCAATGACTTTTAGCTTTTTAAGTGAAAGCAGAATTTCCGCACTGTTCATTGTTTGCGGAGTTTGTGCCTTAGCCGAAAACAGTATAACTAAAGAAAGAATAAAAACGATTCCTTTTCTCATGGAAGACAATTGTTGGCTGCGAAGATAAAGTTTGCACTTAACTGCTTTTTGCCGATGGTGTAAAAGATCAAGGATTAACATTTTTGCTGCAAACATAAACCTGAGATCCTTTTATGGTTAGTTACAATGATGATCCGAAAAATAAATAAGCCAGTAAGATGGATGTGATGATGCCAACAAGATCGGCCAGTAACATTGCTCCAACTGCATAACGGGTATTTTTGATTGCAACTGAACCAAAGTAAACGGCAATCACATAGAATGTTGTGTCACTTGAACCTTGCAAAATACATGCAAGTCTTCCTGCGAAAGAATCAGCTCCAAATGTTTTCATTGTATCAATCATCATTCCTCTTGCACCGCTTCCGCTCATCGGTTTAATTAAAGCAGTTGGCAACCCATCTACAAAACGTGTATCGGTTCCTAATGCAGCAAACAAAGATTTCATTCCATTAATAATTACATCAAAGGTTCCGCTGGTACGCAGCATGCTTATTGCAATGAGCATTCCAACGATATATGGAATAATACGAACGCCTGTTTCAAAACCTCCTTTTGCCCCATCAACAAATGCATCAAACACATCAATTTTCTTATACAATGCTCCTAATATAATAGCCACAAAAAGAACAAGTATGATTCCATTGCTGAGTTTACCGGAAAAAAGCTGGGCAGTTTTTGCATCTAAGCCGGTCACATACAAAACCAGTAATGCAATAACGGCTGATATACCTACTATCCATGCAAGAATCACCGGCTGAAATACATTGATCTTTTGTTTGAACGAAACAATAAACAACGCTGCCATTGTTGCTGCAAAAGTTGCAATCATACAGGGAATAAAAATATCGGTGGGATTTTGCGCCCCCAAACCGGATCTGAATGCAATAATTGTTACAGGAATAAGCGTGAGGCCAGAAGCATGCAATGCAAGAAACATGATCTGTGAATTGGACGCCACTGCTTTATTAGGATTCAGTTCCTGTAAACTTTCCATTGCTTTTAAACCAAAAGGCGTGGCTGCATTGTCGAGATTAAGAAGGTTAGCAGAGAAATTCATCATCATATGCCCTGTTGCCGGATGACCTTTCGGCACTTCAGGGAATATCCTTGAAAAAAATGGCCAGATTATTCTTGATAATACCTGGATTCCACCTGCTTTTTCAGCAATATTCAGGAACCCCATAAACAGGGCGAGAATACCAATAAGCGGAATGATTATATCCACCACAGCATTCTTTGCTGTTTCAATAATGCCGTCAACTTTTCGCTGCAATTGCTTTTGAACTGATAAATAAGTGAAAAGCTTTAAGGATGGATTTGCCGCTTTGATAGAAGTTACTGAATCGGCCTGAAGGTTATCGGTAAGCAATACAGAAGCCTTCTGAACAGAATCAACTTTGAAATAGCCATATTCTCTTAAAAATCCGGCATATCCGGCCGAAAGTTTTTGATTAACAGGAGAACCGATAGCGAAATAAAAAACACTATCATATTTGTCAGATGATTTTCCAACTACCATCCTGTTAAAGATCTTTTCATCGCCTCCAACCATTTTTATGCCTGCCACAAGAAACGCTACAAGTATAAATGCACTCCAGATTCTGCTTAAAGCCATAAGTGATTCTGATTTAAAATTGAAGATTGCAGATTTTTACGAAACAGCCAAAACCATCTTTTCACAGGTTTCGCTGCTAAGTTGCGAAGGCTTATCTTTGCGCCTCGAAAAAAAGCAGATTAGAATTGTTGTGGTTGAAGTGTGCGACGCAAGGAACGGTGAAAAGTATTGAACAGCCGACAACAAAATCTGTAATCTAACTTCTAAAATCGTATATCGAATCATGGGTTTAAAAGCAGGTATTGTGGGTTTGCCAAACGTTGGAAAGTCGACCTTGTTCAACGCCGTAAGTAACAGCGCCAAGGCTCAGGCGAGTAATTATCGTTTTTGTACCATTGAACCGAATGTTGGTTTGGTGGATGTGCCTGATGTCCGCATCGATAAACTGGCTGAGCTGGTAGTACCCGACCGTACGGTTCCAACGCAGATCGAGATCGTTGACATTGCCGGTTTGGTGAAAGGTGCAAGTAAAGGCGAAGGTTTGGGTAATAAGTTCCTTGCCAACATCCGTGAAGTCGACGCCATCATTCATGTGATCCGTTGTTTTGAAGATGAGAATGTGTTGCGTGAGGAAGGCGCTATCAATCCTGTGAGCGATAAAGAAATAATTGATACCGAATTGCAGTTGAAAGATCTTGATACGGTTGAAAAGAAAATTCAACGTATCGAAAAACAGGCACGTGTTGGTGATGCAAAAGCAAAAGCTGAGCTGGAAGTATTACTGGCTTGCAAAGCGCATTTGGAGCAAGGCAAAAGCATTCGTGGTTTAGATCTGAACAGTGCTGAACTGGATCTCATCCAGGATTCGTTTTTCCTAACGCAGAAAAAAGTATTGTATGTGGCGAATGTGGATGAGGCCAGCATGCATACCGGAAATAAATATTCAGAGGCATTGATTGCCGCTGTGAAAGATGAAGGTGCTGAAGTGATTGTGATGAACAACAGCATTGAAGCACAGATCAGCGAAATGGAAGACCCTGACGACAAGCAATTGTTCATGGATGAATACAAGATGACGGAGCCTGCATTGAATCGTTTGATACGCACTACCTACCATCTTCTTGACCTGCAAACTTATTTCACTGCCGGTGTGCAGGAAGTTCGTGCATGGACCTTCCATAAAGGCTGGAAAGCACCACAATGTGCTGGCGTGATCCATACTGATTTTGAAAAAGGCTTTATCAAAGCCGAGGTAATTGGTTACGATGATTATGTTACTTACAAAACAGAAGCTGCGGCACGTGAAGCAGGTAAATTAAGAATTGAAGGAAAGGAATACCTGGTGAAGGACGGTGATGTGATGCACTTCAGATTCAATGTATAACAAGACTTGAAATAGTATTCCAAAAGCGGCTTAAAAGAGCCGCTTTTTTATTTGCCGTAAACTCAACAAGGCACAAAAAAATCCCCCGGAAAACCGAGGGATAATTTATTTACTGAATGGCTCTTAAAGAAACTGTTCAGCTTATGCTTTCTTAGCGTATTTTTTCTTGAACTTATCGATACGACCAGCTGTATCCACCAGGATGTTCTGACCAGTAAAGAATGGATGACTCATACTGGAAATCTCCAGTTTAATAAGAGGGTATTCGTTACCATCTTCCCACTTTACTGTTTCCTTTGAAGGTGCAGTAGAACGGGTTAAAAATGAATAGCCGTTACTCATGTCTTTAAACACTACAAAACGGTAATTAGCGGGATGAAGTTCTTTTTTCATAATTCCTGGGAGTTTTCAGCACGGATTTGGCCGTGCATTTTTTTTAAACGAAAGCGCAAAAGTAAAGATTCTGTGCTACGGAGCCAAATGAAATTTTGGATAAAATATGCCTGCCCAAAAATATTCAGCAGCGGTTTCCTGGCAATTTATTTCCTTTCATTCTGAAAAAGGCAACTTAAACTTAAACGAATGAGCTAATGTAAAGTCTGATAAAAGCAGAAATTTGCCCGATAGTACCGGTAAATACCCATTCTCTTTCAATTAATGATGGCCAAGACCAATTCCATAAAATTTCGAAATAAAGAGTATGAAAAGCACTTTTTTTATTGTTCCTTTGTCCCTCCTGTGGAATCCATAAAGTTCAATATCCGGATTATTCCATTATAAAACGAACATTATGTTGACTCACCTATTGGTAATCGGATCGATCTTTTCTTTATTTGCGAGCATTCAATGGCTAACCCGTCGCCGCAAACAGGCAAAACTCAACAATTCCGCTCAAAAAACTTTCCACCGGAAACAGGAAGCAGCAGCCTGAATTTATTACTATTCATACCTCAGCAGGTTTTCTTCACTTACAGGCATAAAAAAAGCACCGAATTGTTCTTTATAATCGCTTGCGCTTTTATACTTACTAACCCAGTGCTTCCGGAATCAGCAATTATCTTTTAACGGACTTTTGCTGCTCCACCACTTTCTTTTTTATTGCTAAAATTTCCAGCGGCTTTGTTCATTAAAAGTAGTCTATGATTACTATTAGTTCCAACTTTTAAGGGCTGTTGATATGCACCAGTTAAGCACCTGTTTATCCACCGGAAACAGCTCAAAAACCGCAGTTCTGCACAGTTTATGAACGCATATTCTCGAATTGTAAAGGAATGCCGAGATCCCAGCCTTTTGAAGCCTGGATCACTTCCTGAAGGTCATCAATTTTTTTGCCCATAACCCTCACAATATCGTCGTTAATGGAGGCTTGCACTTTTAACCCGGAATCTTTTATGAGCTTTACGATCTTTTTGGCATCTTCCTGTTTTAAGCCGTTACGCACCAGTACTTCTTTCTTAACCAGTTTACCGCTCTGGAACGATTCCTTACTTTGATCGAACGCTTCCGGCGCTATCCCCTGCTTGTGTGCTCGGCTGATCAACACATCAATCAACTGCCCCATTTTCATTTCATCTTCCACTTCAATATTGATCTTAAACTCTTTCTTGTTCAGATCGATCTTCACGTGACTTGCTTTGAAATCAAAACGATTGGTAATCTCTTTAGTGGTAACATTCACTGCATTGTCCAGCGCCTGTGCGTCAACTTTACTTACGATATCAAAAGATGGCATATCAAAAAATTTGAAGTGAGAAGTACAAAATACGAAGTGTTTCAATGCAAAAATAAATGTTGCGAAATAAACTACGATTAAAAAAGAAACCCCGGTAGAAACCGGGGTCGTCAATCAACATGAGAAAATATATAGAGAGAATAAAAACTTACTCGCCTGATTTTACACGATTCTGTTCATCAGCAGCACCGCTTGCTTTACGACGGCCATTGCCATTGAGTTTTCCTTTTGCTAAACGATAGGTAAACGTAAGTGTTGCCACACGTGAGTCACGGTAATTCTGAAACTGTGCATCAATGTTTCCAAACTTACTTTCGCCTTTAATTCGCTGGCTCCACAATACGTCTCTTACATTCAAACGAATTGTACCTTTTGTTTTCAGGATTGGCATGCTTGCACCAAGGTTCATCATACCAAATCCACCAATACGAAACACTCCATCAACACCGCTTGTTCTGTAGAAGCCGCTGACCTCTGTTGTTAATCCCTTTTTGAATTTGTAAGCAACTGAGCCGTTGAACATGGCAGTGGTTGCACCTATAGTAACATTTGTGTTATTGACAATACCATTGAACTCATTATTGAACACATTTGCATATACGTTGCCGCTTAAGCCGCTCTTAAATTGTTTGAAGGCGCTAACAGCAATACCAAACTGGCGCTGATTGGCAATGTTTGCCTGCTTCACAAATGTTTCGTTGCTGGCTTCGTTTTGTTCCAACACTTGCTGAATGATATTATTTGTTTTTGTATAGTTCAATGTTGTTGTAAGGAATCCTTTAAATGTGTGCGACAATTCGATATTATGACTGAACTGTGGACGCAGCTTGGGATTTCCCTGCTCAAACGTATAACGATCAAGGAATTCAACAAACGGATTCAGATTTTCATAATCCGGGCGACGAATACGACGACCGTAATTTACAGTAAAGCTGTTCTTCTCATTTGCTGTGTATTGCAGGTAAGCAGTTGGAAACAGTTGTGTGTAGTTCAAATTGAACGTTGAATCAAATGATTCAAACCGACCACTTGCATTGCTGTATGCCAGACCTTTTGAATTACCTTTTGCGGTGGTGTTTTCCAAACGCAACCCAAATTGTGCGCTGAATTTCTTATTAAACTGCTTGCTGTAATTGACATAAGCAGCATTTATATTTTCGGTATAGATAAAATGATTGCTACGGGCAGAATCAAGTATCATGTTACCATTTCTTAAAGTGTCGTAAACCGCATTGTTATCAGTTTCAACAAAACTTGTTTTTATACCCGCTTCAAATTTTGCACCTTTCTTCAATGGATGCGTGTAATCTGCTTTACCACTGTAGATATGGATCAATTGAGGAAGATTGCCTAATAAATTATCAGGAATATTTGTAGGTACACCCGATGGATCAAAATATCTGTTAAGAAGATTTTGTGTGCTTGATACATTATAGTTCAGGTAATCAACGTCAGCAGTTAATTCTTTACCTGTTGTATCAAAGAGATGACGGAAATTAATGTTTGAACCAAAATGTCTCCACTGACTTTTGCTGTTTGAAAAGCCACTTGCTTTACTCATCATTGCACCATCCGGGTTAGAAATATCAATATCGCTGTTGTTGCTGAATACACCCGGATTATAAAAACCATTTACAGTTGCGCCAATAGTTGTCTTTTTAGTAAGATAAAAATCAGCTCCGAGTTTTGCATTGTTCGAAATATTTAACTGACGCATGTGCGATACCTGGTCAAACAACGATTTTACTTCCTTACTGCTTTCTTCAATAAACTTACGTTGAATTGAAAGTACCTGGAAAGAGTTACGCTCATTACGGCTTAACGTACCAAACAGGTTTACTTTATTCTTACGGTAATTAAAGGTCAGGTTCTGGTTGTTTGATGCATAAACACCTTGCGAATAACCAACAGTGGCCATTACGTTATAGCCCATCTGTTTGGTCTTTTTAGTTCTGATGTTGATGATACCGCTGTTACCTGCTGCATCATATTTAGCAGGAGGATTCGTCATGATCTCGATCTGATCCAATTGTGTGCCCTGCAGATTGCGGAGATAATTTGCAAGATCAGCACCTGATAAGTAAGCTGGTTTGCCATCAATAAATACCTGTACGCCTGCTTTACCTTTCAAGCTGATGTTACCATCACGGTCAACCGAAACACCGGGAGATTTTTCCAATATCTCCAAAGCATTTGCCCCGGCGTTGGTTGGGCTTGCTTCCACGTTTACCACCATTTTGTCGGGCTTTTGCTCAAACAATGGTCTTCTTGCTGTAACGGTTACTTCTTTTAACCCTTTTGCTTCAGGTAACAAGCTGAACGATGGAACAGTGATCTCAGCTCCTTCTTTTACTTCAATGACACCGCTAATCTTTTTCTGGTAACCCACGCTGGTAATACCCAAAAGGTAAGAGCCGTCTTTTACAGATTCAAAGGAATAAGCACCACTTTTATCGGTGATGGCCGCTTTTACAAGCGAACTGTCTTTGCCACGAAGCAACGACACGGTAATGCCGGAAACCGGCTTTTGACTTTCGTCTTTCACATCGCCTTTTACACGTGAAGCTGTTTGAGCAAATGAGGAGTAGGTGCAGGTTAGCAAGGCCGCAATTAGTAATGCAGAAATCTTTTTCATGATGATGATAAGTTTGATGACTCGGTTTAAAATGATAAGGTTTAACAGTTGACAGTACCTGTTCTTTTCTATTACATGTCAAAAGTAGGTTCTATGTTTTGCATAGTACATTGTTTTATGCTGAATGGCATTTTTAACTGATGTTCGGCAAAACAAAGACACATATGTGACGGCTAACCCTCAAACATGTTACAGAAAACCATCACATTAGGGACGAGCGGAAGAATTTGGAGATAGCTGGAAAAAAACAAAAGGCTTCCGGTAAGAAGCCTTAAAAAAGTATTAACACGAAAATCATTTGGATGATTGAGACTTTCGCTTCGCTACAAAATAGAGAACAATGCCCAAAATCACCAGGCTTAAAGAAATCAGTTCAGCCTGAGTGGGCTGAAAAGGAAGGTCTTCATATTTTGTATTTACCCTGATCTTTTCAATAAAGAAACGCTCCAATCCATTCAGGACGAGATAAAGGCAGAATAATCCTCCTGCCAGTTTTATGCGTTCACGGGCAATCAGAAGAATACCAAACAGCAGCAGGCACATGACCGTTTCATAAAACGGAGTTGGAAAAACCGGTAATGGCAGGTAATTGCAATGCTCAGGCTGATCACAACCGGGAAGTTTTACACCCATGCTGTTTACATTGTGCGGATAAGTATAAGCTACCATCCAAACCGGAAGAAATGAAGGTGCTTTAAAACTTGCCGATGGCACATTCTCCACTTTAAAATCACGGCCAAACTCCTGGCGGATATAGGTTGTATTATTTTGAACTGCCTGCTGAAACTCACCTGGCTTTGCCAATTGAACGGTGGCGGCTGAATCAGTTACGTAGGCAGCATTAGGCACGCCCCAATCACCATCACCTGCAACCTGGCAACCAATACGACCGATAGCATACGCCAGCATCAAGGTTGGTCCCATCGTGTCGGCTAAATGCCGTATTGAAATTCCTTTTCGTTTTGCAAATACGATAATAGCAATGGCTGCACAAATCAATCCACCGTAAAAAGTTAATCCGCTGAATGATACCAATGAACCAATAGGATCAGCCATAAACTCATCCCAGTTTTCGAGGTTGTGAAACACCTTGGCTCCGGCAAATCCGAAAATAGCCGCCATTACTGTAATATCCCCCACCCGCTCATGCGGCCATACACGCACCTTCCGTTCTTCGGGCTTTGCAGCTTTCTGTTTGTTCTTTTCGTACCATTTCAGCCATGCAAAAAGCAATGCCAAAGCAATACCTGCACCCCAACTGCCTTCTGAAGAAAAAATATAATCTTGTGGATTTACACCATCACCGGCATTCATAAATGCACCAATGATCTTATAACCCATTAAAAAACCAAGCAATGCATTCAACAGCAATTCAGTGGTTGTGGCAGGTTGACCAAACATCCGCTTTTCTTCCTTTGGAAATAAAAGCCCCTGCTTCTCTTTTCGTTGCAGGCCTTTTGTTAAAACAATAGCCCCGGCTATAAAAGCAAGCGCCACAAAGAAGCCAAATGAATTGAGAAACCTCGCCCCTTCCCATTCCACACCAAATACATCTTTTAAGAAATAATACAGATTAGGATACATGCTGAATATTTGAGTTGCAATGATACTTGAAAAAATTGGATTGATCTTGCCAGCCGGTTTTTACGTGGTTCTTCTGGTGATTTGCTTATCAGTATTGAAAATAGATTTCTGTTGCGCCGTAACCATACAAAGGATGGTATTGATTCACGAACGATTTTACTTCATGTTTCAAACGTAGAATATCATGAATTTCATCTCTGAGCTTTCCTTCGCCCACTCCGTGTATAATAATGAGGGTTGGTTGCATATGCAATACAGCCAGCTCATAATATTTTTCAAACTCACGTAACTGTGCGGTAAGAATTTCAAAATTGTTTAGATGTTTCCAATCGTTGCTGATCTTTTCAATATGCAGATCAACAACCGTACGTGCCGGAGGTATGTGTTGCCGTGCCTGCCCTGCATCGTACACTTTAAATCCTGCAGCTGATAGTTTATGAAGATCAACTTTTTCTGTATGCACTTTGTCGGGATACGATTCCATCAGCAGGTAGCTGAAGCTTGCTTCCTGTTTTTGCAGCATTTCTTCAATGCGTTGAAATAATTGTTTTGCCTTCATCTTCAGTGAAGCTTCAAAATGATCGGCTTTCTTTTTATCAGGAGTTGCTAATGAAAATTCGAAATCAAATCTTGGCGCATCGTTCAGTTTTTCAAACTCCACATCGTGAATATAAAAATCATTGAACGGAAGAATTTCATTCAGAAGGTTAAATTCACTTTCACCGGTATAGCGTAAATGATAATCGAACTTAAAATGCGTGTCAGTATTATTCACGAGATAAATGCGGAAATATTCCACCACATCATCATCAAAAATATCTTTATCAAACACCGGCAAAAAAGAGATCCATACACCTTCGGCAACATTATAACCTTTAATGGCACTACCCTTCTCTTTCTTCACATCATCTACATATTTCTTTTGTTTCGGTGGCGGAGCTTTCTTTTGGGTAAACCGTTTGAAATAGGGAAAATCGATTTGATCGATGTAAACCGGAAACTGTACACCTCCAACATCAACGGTTACCATTTTCTTATCAATTATATCAACCACTTCACCTTCTTCATTTGAATGCAGCAACAACACCTTATCTCCAATCTGAAATTTCATACACTACTTTTTATTTGAACTTATACACGAAGTAAACCCGAATGTTCGTATTAAGCTGCAAAAATAACCCCGGTCAACAAATCCTGTTCAAACAATCGTTGTAAGAATTTATTGCCGGGGTAATCACACCACACTGGAACCATCAGCCCCACTTATGTTTGTGAGGCCTCTCATCAGGATTTTTCCGCATCCATTCATCTATACTCAGCTTTCCGCTGCCTTCAACCACAAAAAACACAAGCAGGATGAGGATGAGAACCGACAACCATAACTCTGAATGTGGTTGAAAAATACCGCCCGATATGTTTACGAAAATAATAGCGCCTAATAAAACGGGGATCTGCACCAGGCAGGCAAACCTTGTAAGTAAACCAAAGGCCACCAAAAGACCACCCAGCAAATGTGCAAAGATTATATAGTGTGCAAGCAAACCGGCAGATAAAGAACCAAGAAAACCACTATCAGCAATCAGATCAACCAATGGTTGCATGTTGTTGATGAACTGCACACCTTTTAAGGTAAGGATGATTCCCAAAACAATACGGATGAAATCGATCCATTTAGGGTGATGTGTATCGCCCCATTTTTCCATGCGTTGTACGAAATTCATAATGGCAAATTTTAAATGTGAAAGAAGCTATGCAAAAGTTACAACGGTTTTCCCGCTTTTGCAAGCCAAATTCTGCACTAAATCTACCAGGGTTCAGGTCGTTTTAAGCGCACATGACCTACATGTTACTTGATCTTACGCTTGAGATATTGACTATAATCTTCCAGCTGGATCGTATAATCATCGAGGATGAGAGGTGATGTAAATATAAAATCGGCTGTTGCCCGATCACAGGCAGTGGGAATATTCCAGGTAACTGCTAAACGAAGCAATGCTTTTACATCAGGATCATGTGGTTGAGCTTCCATTGGATCCCAAAAGAAAATGAGTACATCAATTTTACCCTCAGCAATCAGGGCGCCAATCTGTTGATCGCCACCCAACGGACCACTAAGAAGTTTTATTACCGGCTGGTCAAGTTTTTCTTCCAACAGTTTGCCGGTAGTGCCTGTTGCATACAGGTCGTGCTTTGATAAGGCTGAGCGATTGAAATAAGCCCAATCGATTAAATCGGTTTTCTTATAATCATGTGCCACTAACGCAATGCGTTTGCGGACTTTCATTTTTCTTGTTGGCATACTAAACTTGTTCGGCTGCTAATTTACTTTTTCGATAACCATAAATGAAATAGATCACTAAACCAATTCCCATCCATACAAAAAACCAAAACCAGCTGTTCACGGGAATTTCAATCATGAGATACAAACAACTCAATGCTCCTAATACAGGTATCAATGAATATTTACGGATGAATGTTAAAACAGATAACACGGCTGCAATAATAATAAAGAGCAGGAACAATACCTCCTGGTGATCTTCATTGAACAAATTGGTAATTGAAGCGGTTACTCGTTCACGGAAAAGGAAAATAAACCCTGCAACGATCAACGGAAGAATAAACTGAGCATTAATATAAGGTAACTTGAACTTACCCGAACCTTCTGCACGAAGCTTGGGCAATAACAAAACGCCTAAACATACCAACACAAACGCAAACAAAGTTCCGATACTTGTAAGATCCGTCATGATTGATGAAGGAAGAAACAATGCAGGAATACCAACTAAAAAACCTGTAACGATTGTTGCGAATGCAGGCGTTTTATATTTCTTATGTACGTTTGAAAAACGTTTTGGTAATAATCCATCACGGCTCATCGTCATCCAGATACGTGGCTGGCCTAATTGAAATACCAGCAACACACTGGTGGTAGCTACCACTGCACTGATGCTGATGATATAACCAATCCATTTCAAACCCAACTTATCAAATACATAAGCCAGCGGATCATCAACTTTCAATTCACTATAATTTACCATACCGGTTAACACCAATGCAATAAGAATGTACAATACCGTACAAATGAGCAACGCATACATCATTCCCCTTGGAAGATCACGTTGTGGATTTTCGCATTCCTCTGCAGTTGTACTGATGGCATCAAAACCAATATAGGCATAGAACACTGCACTCACACCCTGCAATACGCCTGTAAATCCATTGGGCATAAACGGATTCCAGTTTGCTGTATCAACATAAAAGAACCCGATGATAATAACGAAAATGATCACAATGATCTTGAAGACCACCATTGCATTGGCACTCTTTTTACTTTCCTTCATACCAATATATGCAAGAGCGGTAATAAGCGCCACAATCAAAAATGCAGGAAGATTCAGAAACAATTTTGTTCCTCCTAAATCAGGTGCACTGTTAAATCCGTTGATGATGGTTTGCATTTCAGGAGTTGCTGCTGCACCTGTTGCTAATTGTGCATTAACAGCAGCCAACGCTTCTTTCGCCGTTGTAAGATTGGTTGTTAACCAAAAAGGCAAATGAATATTTAATCCCTGCAAAAGATTATTAAAATAACTACTCCAGCTGATGGCTACCACAATATTACCAATGGCATATTCAAGAATCAACGCCCAGCCAATGATCCACGCAACCAGTTCACCAAAACTTACATAAGCATAGGTGTAAGCACTACCGCTCACGGGTACACGACTTGCAAACTCAGCATAACATAACGCAGAAAAGCCACAGGTAATAGCAGTGATGACAAACAACAATGAAACACCGGGACCGCCATGAAAAGCTGCCGAACCAATAGTTGAAAAGATACCGGCCCCTATAACCGCAGCAATACCAAAAAAAGTAAGATCACGAACATTCAATATCCGGTGCAGCTTGCTTTCGTTACCATGAATTTCACCTGCATCTTCCGGAAGTATTGCATTGATCTTTTTTTTACGAAATAACTGGTTGGCCATATTAGTTGGTTTTGCGGGGTTCAAAATAGGGAAAAATGATGAAACACAGGTTTCATGTTACAATCAACATTTTTAATAAACCAGGATTACCTGATAATTGTAACACTACCGCTTCGTACAAAGCTTTCGCCTGTTGCATTGCATGTGAGTTGTATAGAGTATGTAAAGCTGCCGATTGGTGCGGGATAGCCTTTGTAATTACCATCCCATTTAGCTTTCGGATCATCAACCGTCAAGTTAGAACGCTCAAATACTTTGTTTCCCCAACGATCGTAGATCACAAATAATTTAATGAGCGATGCACCATTACCCAGCACAGAGAAGTAATCATTCTTTCCATCACCGTTTGGTGTAAACGAATTCGGAATGAATATCTGACTGCCATTACAAAGAATTTCAACAGTTACCGAATCAGAAGCCGAACAGTTTTTATCCGTCTTTGCTTCAACAATATAAGTAATGGTTCGATTGGTTGAACTTACGGGTGATGGACATTGCACACAACTCAAGAAATCGGTTGGCCGCCACATCCATGTGCTGATATTATTGCTTCCTGTTGCGTTTAATTGAACTGTGTTGCCTGGTAGCGACTGCACATCAGGTCCAGCATTAACAGTTGGTCTTGGATGAACCACAACATTTATATCGAGTGTATCACTAAAACAATTTTCAGCATCATACCCAACAACAGTATAAGTAATGGTTGTTGCAGGAGAAGCCGTTGTTGAAGCAGAAGATGTTGAACCAAGCCCTTGTGTATTGTTGATCCATTTGTAAGATGATGCCCCCGTAACTGTTAATTGTGCAGACTGACCCTCGCAGATCGAATAATTTGTATTTCCTGTAATACTGATCGGCTGTACAACTCTTACCGTAATTGAATCTGCTTTCTTACAACCATATTGATTGGTTACAAGTACACGATAGTTGGTAGAAACAGATGGTGAAGCCAATGGAGATGCAGATAACGGATCAGAAAGCCCGGCAGAAGGTGACCATTGATAGGCTGTTCCTCCTGTTGCAGCAAGCTGAATACTATTGCCAGCGCAAACTTTTGGTTGTGCCGGTGATAGTTGAACAACTGGTAATGAATTAACGGTTAAGATATGCGTTGCTGTATCTAAACAACCTTGATTGTTCACCACGAGTGTAACCGGGTAACTACCTGCGGTGGTATAAGTTTGTGCTGATGGATTTTGAACTGTTGCGGTTTGTCCACTTTTAAAATCCCAGCTCCATTGTACGCCATTGGTAATCGTTGCAGAAGAAGTGAATGTTGCAGTTTCTCCTGCGCATATAGCAGCGGGTGCCGTAATTGTTCCTTTGGATGATTCTTTTACAACAACTATTTCTGATACATCTTTTACACAACCTGAACGTGCAATAACACGTAAAGTAACAGTATAGGTTCCCGGCGAGTTATATTGAAAAACAGGATTCGCTGTATTTGCTGTATCGGCTGCATTACCTGTTCCGAAATTCCATTTATAAGAAAGAAAGTTCTGGTTTTGCGATGCACCTACACTATATACCTCAGCATTGAAATTGATCTTTGCCTGGTTACATGCCTGCAGCGGAATGCCTTTGATCTTAGCCGATAAACTATCAATAGTAATTTTTTCGGTTGATGGTGCTGCAACGGTACAACCATCGGTATTTGTAATAAGTAAGGATGGTTTATAAACACCCGGCCCACGATAAGAATGCACGGCAGTACTATCGGTTGATGAAAACAATTGTCCATCACCAAAATCCCATACATAATTGGTAACACCCGTTGCAGATGCATTAAAGTTGACAGGTTGTGAAGAACAGGTTTCTTTCGGATCGAATTTAATCGCAGCATCCAATCCTTTCACTTTTACAGAATCTGTATAGGTGCCTGTTAATCCATTGTAACCATATACATACAAGGTTACAATGTAAGTGCCGGCCATGGTATAAATATGCGATGGATAATTGACATTATCAGCAGTGGTACCGTCGCCAAAATCCCATTTCACTCTCACGGCTCCTGCCGAAGTATTATTAAACCTTGCCATCACCGGCGGACAACTTGCATTACCAACAAAGGAGGTATTGAAATTAAATGCCGAATTAAAATCTCTTACTACAATAACCTGTGTTGCTTCGGAGGTACAACCGGTTAATGGATCTTTTGCGATGAGTTTTACATTGTAGGTACCGGCAACCGTAAATGTATACGATGGTGAGTATTGCGTGCTTGTTACACCATTACCAAAATCCCAACTGTATTGTGTGTTGTAAGCATTGTAGTTATTGGTGTTGTTATAGAAATAAACATTTGTGTTTAACGGAACGTTGGTGCCCGATGCATAAAAAGAAGCCTTGGGCCCTTTTACACTTACGTAACCGTCATAATAAGCACTCGTGGTTGTGCAGCCTGCAGCATCCCTGATCTTCAGCGTAACATAATAACTTCCCGGGTTGGCATAAATGTGTGTAACATCCCCGGCTGTTGTAGTTGTCTTTGTCACACCATCACCAAAATTCCATTCCCATGAAACAATAGAATTATTTCCTGTAACAGTTGATTTGTCTTTAAACGTTACCGGCAATTGATAGCATTGATCTCCCCCTTCAATAGCAAATGAAGGTTTCGCTCCTTTTACGGCATAGCTGATATAGTTGGTAGTATCGAAACAACCGGAAGTTGAATTATAAAGTATGAACCTTAGTTTATCCTGTAATGGATCAACAGATCCCAACGATCCGGAAAACGGATTCTGATTGAGATAGTAGTAACTGTTGTAACCATAAAATGGTGAGCCATCGCCATACTCTATTCGGTAGAATGAATAGGTGTAACTACCTGTTGGCGAAGCCTGCAGTCCGGAAATGCTGTAGCCAAGATTTTCATTTGAACAGAGACTTGGATTATTTACTGTTAACTGCAACTTTTGCCTCATCATTACAGTAACTATAACAGAATCACGAACAGTACACGAGCCATTTGATGCGCTCAACCGAACTTTGTAAATTCCTGATGCGCTGTATTGATGTGTAATATTTGGTTGATACGAAGTGTAAGTTGCCGTTTGCCCATCACCAAATTCCCATAACCAACCTGTTGCTTCTGTTGTTGCATCCGCAAATGTTACTTGCCCTCCACTTCCTTCACAGCCTTTTTGATATCCGTTTATTTTAACAAATGGCGGCTTTATTGTGATGTAGTCTACTTTAGTCATCGTATCATGACAAATACCATTTGTTGCAACAAACCTGATTGTGTACTTGCCTGCATTGGTGAACCTGTAATACAGATCAGTGCTGCTTAGATCAAAGGATTCTCCGTAGGTCCATGTTCCATTCACATACCAACTGCCACGAAACAATTCACCAGTCGACAGGTTATCGAAATGAACCAACGTATTGCCACAAATATCTGTGCCTTTTGTTGACACAAAATTTGCAACAGGTTTAGGATACAGGTTGATGTTGCTGTAAACCGCAGTTGCGTTACAACCGGAAGCAGTTGTATAATTCAATGTTACCGAATGAGTGCCGGTTGTTGAGAAAGTAAATTCAGGAGTTGCATCTGTTGATGTGATACCACCGGGAAAATTCCATTTGTAAGAAGTAATTGTTTCCTGTGTTTGTGCTTTGAACTTAACTGTAAACGGTGTGCATGAATTGGTTCCGCCGGCCGTTGACGAAGTATACTCGATAGCAACATAAGGGCGTGTAACCGTAACATATTTTGTGGTTACAGCACTACAGCCTTCGGCATTTGTAACTTTTAATCGTACATTATATGTAATGTTTGCTGGATAAGTAAATACCGGTTCCTGTACCGTTGAATTAATAACCGGGTTATAAAAATCATACATGAACGACCATTCCCACCCAACAGCACCCGCAGTAGTATCTTTAAATTTCATGCGTGCCGGTGCACCACATTTATCAAGTAACGTATCAAGAAATCCGCTTACAACCGGTGTAGGTTTTACTTTCACTGTTTTTGTAACCGAATCTTTACAGGTACCAAAGCTGTTGACCAGTTTAATTGTATAGTCACCTTTGTTGTAATAATAATGACTGAAACTATAAGTGTAGTAAGTTGTATTACCATCTCCCATTTGCCATGTTGTTTGCGATGGCAATGGGTTGCTCAGCGTTGTGATCTGCACAGGTGTACCTAAACATATCTCGGAACTGGCAATATTAAAATCGGCTTTATAAGATGCAACGTTTACATGATTGGAAAGTGTTTTTGTAACCACACAACCTTCCGAACTTGTAGCAGTAAGTTTGATGGTATAAATTCCTTTTTGTGTAAAGATGTGTTTGGGATCTTTTTCTGTTGAAGTAGTACCATCACCAAAATCCCATAGATAGCTTAATGTTCCCGGCCCTGCACTCTTGTTGGTAAACTTCACTTCATCACTGATCTTGCAAAGAACTGTTTGATCAACCGTAAAATCAGCAGTAAGCGGATCGAGCACATCAATAATATCATTCTTCACTATGGTATTATAACAACCGTATTGATTTACCACCGTCAGACTTACTGATGCTTTTTGCTTGATCTGGTAAGTATGGGTTGTTGTGGGTGAGTATGTTTGTTGTGTTGAGCCATCACCAAAATCCCAGAAGTAAGAATTGATAATGCCATCACCCGCAGTGGATGTACTGTTGAATGTAACCGTTAGCGGAGAACATCCTTTTACACTTGAAAATGTAAAATCGGCCTGCGGCTTTTTGTACACCTTCACTTCCCTTGTTTTGGTTGAAGTCTGATTACCATCTCTAACCGTTAATGTAACTGTGTAAGAACCTTCGGCTAAAAAAACTGCTGATGGATCTTTTAGCGAAGAGAAATTACCATTCCCAAAATTCCAGCTATAAACGGTGTTGGCAGAAATACCGGTTGAAAGATTACTAAAGGAAGATTTTAATGGAACACAACCTTGGCCGTTTGTAATAGAGAACTCTGCATTCAGCTGTGCTTTTAATGTCAGCGAAATGAACAGGAGAAAAAACGTAATGATGGTTTTGGCTATTGATCCACTCATGGTTAACGGGCGGAACAATGTTAAGTCAAAATGCGTTGGTGGCGAAGTTTTAACGCATTTATTTTACATTTCTAAGCGTATTCTTTAACCTGTTTCCGCAACGATTTTCAGACAATCATAGGGCTATAAAATCAAGAACTTAAATAACTGTAACAAATTTTCACATCAGTGTGTCGTTTCAGCTTGTGAGCGATAATTATATAAGATTAATACTCCCGTTGTACTAAAAATTGAGCTAACTGCTTTAATGGTTCTTTTCGTTTATTCAGCACCGCTATATCTTCTAAATGCTGCATGGCTTTTTCGAGATACTGATTTTTTAACTGCATCGCCCATTCATCAACACCGGCTGATTTAAAAATGGCTACAACTTGTTCAACTTTGTCGGCAGGATTATTCTGCATGAGTTCTTTCAACTGTTGCTGTTGTGCAGCAGATGCAGTTTCCAATGCATGAATCATTAAGAACGTTTTCTTATTGGCCTTAATATCGCCACCAACCTGTTTACCAAACTTCGCAGGATCACCAAAACAATCAAGATAATCGTCCTGTACCTGGAAGGCAATACCAAGGTTGCGACCGAATTGATAAATGTGATCTGTATTACCAACACTTGCGCCGCCAATCATTGCGCCAAGTTTTAAACTGGCCGCCAGAAGTACTGAGGTTTTTAATTCGATCATCCGTACATATTCATCAAGATGAACCGTTTCTCTTTTTTCAAAATCCATATCCATCTGCTGCCCTTCCGATACTTCCAGTGCGGTTTTATTGAAAAGCCCAAGAATCGGTTTTACATCACCTTCCACTCTGCCGAGGTAATCGTATGACATGGTTAATGCTACATCACCGGCAAGTATTGCGGTGTTCACCCCATGAATGGCATGCACGGTTTGCTTACCACGACGCAGTGGAGCTTCATCCATAATATCATCATGGATCAACGAGAAATTATGAAAGAGCTCAATAGCCGTTGCTACTTGCCACGCATCTGGCTTGATATCATCAAACAACTCATTGCCCATTAACACCGCAACAGGACGTACACGTTTACCTCCAATGCTGAGGATGTGCTGCGCCGCATCATACAACGATGCCGGTTCATGGGGGAAATGACGCTTGTTAAAATATTCTTCGAATTGCTTTAATAATTGCTCAAACGACTGCATAATTTTTTTGATGTATGATTTCTGATGTCTGATTCAGGATTTGTGAAACAATCGGCAAGATAACTAAGTATGATCAGGATGTTAAATCAGAAAACAAATCCGGCATCCTAAATCATAAATCAGCCATCATTTCTTGCCTCTCTTCTTCTTCGGATGCTGAAACTTCGTTGGCTTTAACAGTTTTTGTTCGGTTGAATCAATATGCCCCAGCACTAATTCATAATCCAATTGACGTTTTTCCAAATTTGCTGCCACTACTTTGATCGTTACTTTATCACCCATTCTAAAACTTCGTCCACTGCGTTTACCAACAAGACAATAATCTTCTTCATTATGTCTGAAATCATCGAAATCGCTCAGCGAAAACAGGCTGACAAGTCCCTCGCATTTATGTGCAACGGTTTCCACCCAAAATCCAAATGATGCAACTCCACTCACCACACCATCAAACTCTTCACCCAGAAACTGGCTCATGTATTCCACCTGTTTGTATTTATTGGCAGCACGTTCACTTTCCATTGCCGAACGCTCACGCTCACTGCAATGCTTACACTTTGCTTCCATCTTTTTATCGATCTGCGGTTGCTTGTCCAGGCATTGCTGTAGTACACGATGCACCAATACATCAGGGTAACGACGGATAGGCGAAGTAAAATGACAATAATGTTCAAAGCCCAAACCATAGTGGCCGATATTCTCAGCGGTATAAACTGCCTTCGCCATGGTGCGAATGCCTAATGCTTCCAACACGTGCTGCTCCGGTTTACCATGAGCATCTTTCAGCATCTGGTTGAACGATTCGGCAATGCGTTGGGGTGATGATACATCGAACGTATGTCCATACTTTTTTGCAAACACCATGAACGGACCAAGCTTTGCTTCATCCGGTGTATCGTGCACACGATAAGGGAAAGGAATTGGTTTATCCTTGACGGTAATCTTACCAATAAACTCCGCCACATGTTTATTCGCCAGCAACATAAATTCTTCAATGAGCTGATGCGCTTCTTTACTTTCTTTAATGGTGATACCAATTGGCTTGCGGTTTTCATCTAACACAAAACGCACTTCCTGCGAAGAAAAATTGATGGCTCCTTTTTTGAAACGATCTTTCCGCATTTTTTGTGCAAGTGTATTCAACAGCAGTATTTCATTCTCATATAACCCTTTACCAGCTTCAATAATTTCCTGCACTTCTTCATAGCTGAAACGATGATCAGAATGAATAACGGTTCTTCCCAGCCATACATTTTTGATCTCGCATTTTTCGGTCATTTGAAAAACGGCAGAGAAAGTATATTTATCCTCTCTCGGACGAAGCGAACACAATTCATTTGAAATACGCTCAGGCAGCATCGGCAATACACGATCGGGTAAGTAAACAGAGGTTGCTCTTGCATACGCCTCATCATCAAGCTTCGTTCCCGGCTCCACATAATAACTTACATCGGCAATGTGTACACCAATTTCATATAACCCATTTTCCAGTTTCTGAATCGAAAGCGCATCGTCAAAATCTTTTGCATCAACAGGATCGATGGTAAACGTCAGCACATCACGGAAATCCCTGCGGTTCTTGGCTTCTGCAGCACTTACACCATCCGGGAAACGTTCAGCCTGCTCCATCACTTCATCATCAAAACTTAAATTGAAACCGGCCGCAAGCAAGATCTGCTTCATGGCAATATCATTCTCTGCTTCCTGTTTCACCAGTTCCAGCACTTCACCTTCAGGAACACGTTTGGCTTTATCCCACGATGTGAGTTTCACCACAACTTTATCATTATTCGTTGCGCCATTCAGTTTATCTGTGGGGATGAAAAGGTCAGGCATCGGCCGGTCTGTTTCAGGAATAAAAAAACAGTAATGCTTTTGTATACTGATGCGCCCAATGAACTGCGTTTGTTTACGCTCAATGATGCGGATGATCTCTCCTTCTGTTCTTCCACCGCCACCACCGCTTTTGGTGATCTGTACTTCAACCGTATCGCCGTGTAAGGCTGTATTAAAATGTTGAGGGCGAACGATCACATCACGTTCCATATCAACAACGGTTACGTAGCCCATGCCGCTTCTTGTAATTTCAATAACACCACGATGACTCGCACCCGGATGTTTATGCTTACCACCGCTGACTTTTGATTTATGTTTTGAAGAAGAATCTTTTGATTCTTTCTGCTTCGGTTCTTTGTTTATTTTCTTTTTCTTCATAGTGTTTAATTTGTTGCCACCCGGACACTGATACACGATTTTTTTTATCAGTGTTTCTGTGTGCCTTGTGACTTATCATTTTTTGTCGAGAACTGCTGAATAAAATCAATCACTGATCTTTTCAACTGCTCTTCCCCGTTAAACAAGATACGATGACGGATGGGTAAAACGAACATAGGAAGATCTTCCAGTTCTTCTTTGAATTTATCCAACCGTACGGCATCTTTCTCTGTTGTAATAATAATTTTTGTTTCATGATCCATTTTGCTGAAACGCTTTCGCACCTCTTTCAAATCATCAATACTGAAAATATGATGATCGCTGAATGTTATTCGTTCATACGTGTATGAATTAGAAAGAATATGTTCCTTCAATGGTTCAATATTGGCAATTCCGGTAAGCAGCAACACTTCCAGTTGCTTATGCAATTGATATTCCTGTTGCGGATGCAGGATATGATATGGCACGCCGTATTCAATGGTTGAAAAGAACAGTTGCTGATGCGGCAACGGTTTGATCTCTGCTTTAATTTCGTTTCGCTCTTCTTCTGTTAATGCAGCCGGACATTTAGTTACTACAATGATCTCTGCACGTTTGTAACTGCTTCGTTCATCACGAAGGTCGCCGGTAGGTAAAAAGAAATCACGGGTAAAAAGATTGTTATAATCCGTCAACAAAATATTCAATCCTGCTTTAATAGCCCTGTGCTGAAAACCATCATCCAGGATGATCGCTTGCGTCTTCGGTCTGTCGTGCAACAGTTGTGGAATTGCTTCCAGTCTTGATTCGCCCACGGCCACCACCACATCCGGAAACTTTAAATGAAACTGCATGGGTTCATCTCCAATTTCCAAGGCATTGGTTGATTCGTTTGCCAAAACATAGCCTTTTGTTTTGCGCTTGTAACCACGACTGAGTGTTGCAATATTCACTTCATCTTTTAATAACCGCAGCAAATATTCAACCATTGGTGATTTGCCTGTGCCGCCCACACTGAGGTTGCCCACACAAATGATGGGCATATTGACTGATGTGGATTTGAGCACATTGTTATCGTACAATCTGTTGCGCAGCCATACAATTGCACCGTACAGCAAAGCAAACGGCACCAACAAAAAACGAATGGATTGGAATGTGAGATTAGCCAAATTCATATATGCGCTGTGGCGTAATGCAATAGTTTAAAGGTATATCAAATTGTGCACGGTCGGTGATGGTATCAATAGCTTCAAAATAGCTCAACCCTACCTTCAACACATCGGGCCGGCATTTGGCAAGAAACTTATCGTAAAAACCTTTGCCGTAACCAACACGATAACCGTCGTTATCAAAAGCAAGCAAGGGCACAAATACCAGGTCGATCTGTTCTTCACCAATGAAGTTGCCATTTACCGGTTCATGAATACCCCACTGGTTCTTCATTACATCCACCATCTCGTCATATTCAATATGGAGCAATTCATTCTTTTCATGATCCATACGGGGAATAACGATCTTTAATTCCGGGTTACGGAATTCGAGATAATGTAATAAATGATCGGTTTCTATTTCCTGTTGTTCTTTAATGGCGAGGTAGGTGTGAACGTAGAAAAGATTGGGCAAAGGCAGTTGCTGAAAATGGATGAGGATAAGATCATCAAACCGGTTCCTGTCTCCCACGGTGAGGCTTAACCGCTTTTCTTTAAATACTTTCCTTGCCTCTTTTTTCGTCATTCTTCTTTGGGTTTGTTTACGAAGATAGAAAAGATGGTGGTGCCATAGTTACGCTCCGCCCTGTAAAACGGGAACTGTGTATAACTGTTGCGGGGAGTATGTTCCAATACAAACCATCCACCTTCATTCAGTAATTCATGTTTAAAGATCATCTTGGGCAATTCGTCAATGGTGCCTAATGCATATGGCGGACCTGCAAAAATGAAATCAAATTTTTCGTTGCACTGCTCAATGTATTTGAACACATCCATCTTCACCACTTTCAAATCAGTACCGAGTTTAGCGTTGGTCTGTTGTATGAACGCAGCCATATTGGTATCCTTTTCTACAATGGTTTGGTCGGTTGCACCACGGCTCGCCAGCTCGTAACTGATGCTGCCCGTTCCGCCAAACAGATCCAATGTTTTGAGGCTTTCAATATCGAGATTGTTTTCAATTACATTGAACAGTCCACCTTTTGCAAGATCAGTAGTTGGTCTTGTGTAAGGCATTTTAGCCGGTGGCTGAAATGTTCGTCCGCCGAATTTTCCACTTATGATACGCATGATAAAACCTGGTCGAGTGAAGCTGATAAATGTACCGGGTGTTCTTCCGTTGCTGCCGGGAAACTAAACTGCAGTTCATCTTTCAACTGCAAATTTAAAATGTAAAGATGCAACACATCATACAAAGCCGATTGCTGATCGATCATCCCCTGCAAATAAACAGTGGTTTCTTCCTGTGTAAGATCAAGCTGTTGCATGGCATTGAGAATATAATACAACACATCTTCCGGTGTGTGATAATTGTACGATTGTAATAGTAACCAGTTGCCGTTTTTCTCAACTGTTAATTGCACTTCATTAAAACGAATGGTTGCTGTTACCCTTGCTCCTCCTGCTGCTGTTTTTGTTAACAGCAACGATTGCACATGCCACCACTCGCCTTTCGGAAAACGTTTATTTAATAATGATGCAAGATCTGCATCAACGGCATAATGATTCACGAGGCTTTGCTGCAACACAATGTCTTTCACCAACACATGGTTTGTTTGCGGACCATGCACCAATTGTAATAATTGTTCTTTACCTGGCTCGCTGTTGAGTATTGCAGGCACCAGCACGTTTAAAGGAGCATATTGCAACAGGATCACTTTCTGGTAATTGGTGTGCACCCAGGTATAAGCGGCTGCAATGGTGCTTAACTTCTCTTCTAATTGTGTAGCAGTGATCTGCTGATCCAGTTCAAACACTACCCAACTGTTCACTTTCTTTTCTGTTGGCTGAAATGACGCAAAACCAATAAAGCCGGTACCCGTTTGCACCAGCAGGTAAGCACCTGCAGTATCAACATGTTTTGCTTCGTTCGATTCAATAAATACAGATGGGTGTAACACAGTTATCATTGTTCAATTGCTGCAATAATACGAAGAAAAAGCTGCAAGCGATAAGCAATTAGCTACAAGTAAATGGCTGCCAGCCACATGCTCCACGCAAATACAGCGTGTTTTGTTTTGCTTGCAGCTAACAGCTCGTGGCTAAAAGCTTTCTTCCTATTTTCGCCAAAAACGACACTGCTTGGAAACAGCTTTACCGAAGAATAACCTGCAACTGGAAATTACCAACCGACAAATTCTTTCCATTTCATTACCCATCAGTTTATCGCTGCTGGTACCCTTTCTTAATTTCACGGCCAATAATTTTTTCCTGAGCGGATTGGGTGAAGCTGCACTTGGCACTGCAGGTATTACCGGTGTGTATTTCCTTGTGGTGGCCGTTGTGGGGAATGGGTTAAACAATGCCATTCAATCGCTCATTGCACGCCGGGCCGGTGAAAACAGGCTGGAAGAGATCGGGAAGATATTTTCACAAGGTGTGCGTATTGCTTTCATTTTTGCAGCCATCGGTATTGCACTCACCTACCTGTTTGCACCTATGATCTTCGATTATGCATTGCGTTCGCAAAATGTGGATGCCAGTGCAGTGAACTTTTTAAAGATCCGAGTGTGGGGGCTTCCTTTTCTTTATCTCTTCCAGATGGGAAATGCATTTTTGGTTGGGACGAATAACAGCCGCTACCTCATGATCGGTACGCTGTTTGAAGCAGGTGCCAATATTTTTTTCGATTACGGATTTATTTATGGTCATTTCGGTTTGCCAGAGCTGGGTTTTAATGGTGCCGCTTATGCATCGGTGTTAGCAGAGTTTATTGGGATGATCGTTGTGTTCGTGCTCATTTTTATAAAACGACTGCACCTACGTTTTCATTTATTCAATTACCTGCGTTACAGTAAAGAGCTCACTAAACTGATCCTGAATATTTCCGCACCGCTTATCGGGCAGTTTTCCATCAGCCTCATCAGTTGGTTGATCTTTTATATTTTGATTGAGCATCACGGAGAAAGGGCCCTCGCTATTTCAAACGTAATGCGCAATATTTTTTCACTGGCAGGTATATTCATCTGGGCCTTTGCTTCCACCACCAATGCGATGGTGAGTAATATCATTGGCCAGGGACGAAGTCATGATGTACATAAACTCATCAACCGCATTATGAAGCTGAGTTTCATCTCCGCCGTCTTCATGTTTATCCTTTTCAATGTTTTTGCACATGAGTTGCTGTCGGTGTTTCAATTATCCAAAGAGTTTGTTAATGCAGCTGTACCGGTGTTGCGTATTGTAACAACAGGTATGCTATTTATGTCTATTGCCGTTGTATGGTTGAATGCAGTAACAGGAACAGGTAATACACGTATGAATCTCATTATTGAAGCTGTTACCATTGTTGCCTATCTCGTTTATGTTTACTTAGTATTGGAAGTGTACAAACTAAGCCTGCTGTGGGCATGGGCATCTGAATTAATTTACTGGAGTGTGATCTTTGTGATGGCGTTTAATTATTTGAAGAGTGATAAGTGGAAGGGAAAGGTGATTTAGCTAAGAGAAAAAGAAAGGAAAGAGGAATTAATTTTTTTTGGCATTTATGCTATTACGACATTAGTATTATTGAACAACGAACGATATTAATCTCACAAAAGCTATGAAAAGTAAGTCGACTTCAACGTATCTTTTAAAATTCACTTTTCTTCTTGCGACATTGGTTGCCAGTTTCACTGTGAACAGAATTTTTGGACAGGATACTTTAAAAATAACGCATCAAATCAGGGAAAAATTACCTGTTCCTTTCGGGACGCTTGTTAAACTGAAAATAGAAATAGTTGATGGAAATGAACTTAATGACAAGGGACATCAAAGCAGTTATCTTTTCAGAGTAAAAAGTGTTGATAGCATAATACTTTCTAGTCCAATATTAATTGAATTCAAAGATGAGACAGGAAATTTACCAAACAACGACTTCGAGCTATATAAATATTTATACGATAAAACAACTCGTACCATTTCTTCAAGCGAAAGTGAGAAAATGAAAAAACAGTATGTTGGCAAGGAGTTTAATATTGTTGCATATGAGACCGGAGGATTTACCGGTATTCCTGATGGCTATTTCGAGTATCAGGAGCTTAGACAAGATTATGGATTTCACTTCAGGCATTATCTAATTGTTGTTGCCGATTTCACAAAGAAACAGAGTGGGCAGAAGATCTCTTACCTAAGCGCCACACTTTGCCATCAGACTCTTCTTTGTTAGCTAATCAAATCAATCGTACCTACGGCACAAGAAAAACGCAAAATCAGCGAATGAATATAGTGTTTCTATTCTTCTGTTCCGGAGGAACATCCTGTCGGTAGCTAAATGTAAAAAGATGAACAGCGTGCCGTAGGTACGCATGGTCTTTTTGTATACAAACGCACGCTTTCTGAAAAGTTTTATCTTACAGTCCAATCACCACTCCTTCCGTTTGTATGAAACGAAACCTTAGCATCTGGCAAAAACTATTTATTACTGTTTTCTGTTTCGGCATTGCCATAATTGGTTTTATGCTCAAGCTACCGTCGATGTTCCGTGGTATGGATAAAGAAATGCATGCTGCATTTTATTTTCTTGCTGCAGCTTTCTTAAACATCCTGTTTGCCAAACGCAATTTCATCATTCACGCATTCATCTTTGGTTTCCTGTATATGTTTGGTTACGCTATTGAACTGGCGCAGGAATATTCAAACAAATATTTTCATAAACGTATTCATGGCCGGTTTGATCCGGAAGATGTTGCATCGAACCTGCAAGGGCTTATCTATTTTTCTGCGATCTGGATTGTGTATGCTGCCATCGGCTTTCTGATCAGGAAACCAGTTGTTGCAACAGAACAACAGGCAAACCCAGAATAAGAAATTGTTAGCTCCTGATTTTTTCATGTTCAATTCTTAATTTCATCACATGCAACGAAGACTCTTTTTACAAAAGGTTAGTTTATTTAGCTCATCGCTTTTGGCAGCGCCATACCTCAGCTTTGGAGAAACAAAAAACTCAGCAACTCCAAGGCTTAAGTTTATCACCGCCTCTGACGGACATTGGGGTCAGCCAAATACCGATTTTGAAACTTCGCATCGCAACCTCATCGAAGCGATCGGTAAAGAAGAACATGTTGACTTTGTGGTGTTCAATGGAGATCTCATTCATGATAAGCCCGAGCTTATGCCGGATGTAAAGAAAGTGTATGATACATTGAAAGTACCTTACTATGTGGCAAGAGGTAATCACGACAGAATAAGTCCGGAAAACTGGCTGCAACTATGGAAACATCCTGAAGATTTTGCATTTGTTTCAAAAGAAAAACACGGTATCATTCTTCTCAATTGTTCTAACGAAGCAGGTAAGTATCTCTGCGCAAATGTTGAGTATGCCAAATCAAAACTGGAAGAGTTTAAAAACTTACCGCAAGTGTTTCTCTTTGTTCATATCTCCCAAAATACGTGGACGCAGCACGGTGTTTCCTGTTCTGAATTGCTGGATACCATCGCTGCATATCCTAATGTAAAAGCAACTTTTCACGGCCATGATCATGATGTGGATGGCATTATGCTTTACAAGAAAAAACCATTCTTATGGTCGGGACATTTTGGTGGCAACTGGGGCAACCCCTTCCCATCGTACCGTGTATGTGAAGTTGCTGAAGATGGTAAAACAGTTACCTGTCTCAAAACAGTGAAGGACGGAACTGTTTTAAACAGGCATAATTTATAGTCACAATTTATTCTATTGTACTCCGAAATGTAATTTTCTGGGTAACCCAGGAATCAATTTTTTCGCCGTGTATGGTAGCTGGTTTCCAACCATACGATTCTTTAATTAACCGTGTTGCTTCTTTAACCAGCGCAGGATGTACTTCTTTTGAATTAGTGACCGTAACATCTCCAATTGAACCGGTGGATTGTATAACAAAACTTACTTCAGCCACCTGGTCAGCTGATTGTTGACCCTTCGGAATTTTTACATACTTACTTACAAGTTTCAGGTTGATATTCTTTTGTAAATAATTATTCCAGTCCTCCACACTTTTATATGCTGCAGGCTGTAAAAAGCTTTCGGGATAAAATATTGTTATGGGAAAAGGCGGCAAGGTAAAGACGGCATCGTCTACTTTACCCGGAGCTACACGATAGGCTGTTTCGATAAGTGTGGCATACTCAAATTCTGTTATCACTTTTAAATAAACACTGCTGGTTGATTTTAAAAACACAGAATAATCGCCCATATTATTTCCGCTGTTGAAAGCCAGATCCTGGTACAGTGAGGCATCGTAAAAATAAGTACTGACGGTTTTTGCCCGTTTAATTATAAGCGATTTACAGGGACGACCGGCAATCATTACCGTTTTATCTTCTTTCTTTACACTTACTACGACTGAATCTTCATTGCCTGTAATTGCTTTGTAGATCGTATCAATTCCTTTGAATAAAATAAGTGGTGCCGAAGAATCTTTTAAATGAAACTCAACCGCTTTACTGTTGTCCCGTTTGTAGTTTCCTTTTTTGATGTACACTTTCTGAACAGGCCCCAATGCAAACATCTTACGCATACTCTCATCGCTTACACCTTTTATTTTCGATGTAACCTCCACCTGGTAGTCAACAATTCCTTCAAAGGAAGTTTGCTGTGCATGAACCGCAGGGAAACTAAAAAGAAATAATACAAGACCGGCAAGGCTATGAGAAATTCGCATCGTTAAAATTAAAGAAGTCTGAAAACATTTTAATACACAGCTATTACAATAACGGCACAGTTATAAAACAATCACAATAAAAAAACGCCCAAAAAGCGGGCGTTATAAAGTAATAAGCTGATCGATTAATCCTGCCAGGTATAAGTGAAATTCAGTTTGTGGTATCCGCCAGCATCTTTTACAATAAGGTAACCGTCTGTTTTCGTTTTTAAATAAGTGTATTGTGCATTAGT
Organism: Lacibacter sp.; assembly: GCF_035299325.1. Classification (GTDB taxonomy): domain Bacteria; phylum Bacteroidota; class Bacteroidia; order Chitinophagales; family Chitinophagaceae; genus Lacibacter. The sequence continues at coordinate 183,931 of NZ_DATGWT010000040.1, forward strand.
TACATTACCTGTATAATACCCCGTCTTTGCAGGATCACAGATAGCAAATCCAGCAAAAGCACTGATCACTATGTTATCGAATACGATCGTTTCTATGTCCCAACTGCTGTAATCGCTGATCACACAATTATTGAAATTAATGGTCCATTGTGGAGGAAACGCACCGGGACCTTTAATAGTCGCAGCGCTAACTGTGGCTGAGGTGGGTGTAAAATGCGTGTAATAAACAATAGTACTGTAGGTTGAAATATCTTCCGGAGTCCAGCGAAGATTCAGCTGAAACTTTCTATTGTAAAGTGTGCGCAGGTCTGCATCATCAATCAGGATCTTCACCTTTGTTTTATTATCAGGAAGAGACGTGTAGGTAATTTGTGCCGTTGCAAAACTTCTCCAGTCGTCACCTACTGAATATCTTGATAAAGTTGTACTGATTTTTTCTTCCGTGACAGTAATAAATTCAATGGCAACCTTTGTACCTTCTGCAACAGGTGAAATTGCAAAATTATTCTCAGGGCTTTTATATGTTGTTGCTGTCAGGGTATTACTGGTGGAGGATGCACCACCTTCATCTTTTACTTTTACGGCAATGCTGTGCTGCTGACCGCTTGTTAAACCTTCGATACGATAAGTAAATGTTGTGCCAGTAGTATTGGTTGGATATATTTGTTTTTCTATATTGTCAATAACTGTAAAGTAACTCAGCGGCTCATTTTCGGGGTCTGTTGGTTTAGTACCGTCAATTGTAATGGTCGTAACACCTGTTTCCGTTTTATTGATGGTAAAAGCACCGGGAGCCTGGTTAACAGTAGTTGCGGTTTGTAACGTACTTTCTGTACTCTTGCCCGCAGCTGATTTGGCAACTACTTTTATCGTGTATTGGGTTTGTGGCTGCAATGCAGTGATTGTATAATTCAGCGTGGGAATGCTCCCTGACCTCAAAACATTATTCACATACACATCATAAAAAACAGTTCCGTTATCCGGCAATGTTGATGCATTCCAGATAATATCAATTGCTTTATACGTGGCTTTTGAAAGTGTTACCGTAAATGCAGAAGGCGCTGGAGAGTTAACCGTTGAAAAACTGAAACTTGATTCAGTAGTATTACCAGATGCATCTTTTGCAATTACTTTACCTGTATAACTTGTGTTCTCAGTAAGATCCTCAAGTTTAAAATTCGTACTGGTTAAAGACGTAACAAGGGATTGACCTTTTAATTCAACCGAATAAGTTACGGCTTCATTTTCAGGATCTTTTGCAGCAGTCCAGTTTAATTGGGCGCTCGTTGACTTTACATCAGAGACTGATACTGTGAAACTTTGCGGTGCTTTGTTTGCGGCATCACCAGATTTTTTACAAGCAGCAAATGCAAGTAGCAGAAAGAGGATACAGATTTGTTTCATGTTAATTAGAAAAAATTTGAGCAAAGAAAAGGGAAACAGAATAATAAACAAATTGTTGTTGAACAATTTTTCCTCTGCCGGAACGCAATGTACTGATCGGGCACAGGTGTTTATACTTAACCTTAATAATAGTTTATAATGAGCCGGGGGAAAAAGGCTTACTTGCCTTCAACGCTCTAAGTTTTAACCCAGTTGCTTTGATCCTGTTCTTATTAAAACACAACCGTGCTTTCCCAACAGGAGAAACGGCATTGATGCCTGCAAGTCCCTGCACCATCCATTTGCCATTCTGCCGGTCACGTGCATGCCAGTTATCTTTCTGAATTTTGCCGGCAGGAAAAATATATTGATCGGCTGATTTGATGAGATGATAACTATGCGGATAAGCGGTTACTGCCGCAGCCCAATCGTAAATGGTTTGTAATTGTTTGGATGTTGCAGGATCAATAACGTAAAAAGTTATTCTGTCATCTTCCTTCACCTGCAGCAATGCGCCAACATGATAGTTCCATAACTGGTTTAACCCGCCAATATGATTGCGCAGAAAATAACCACTGAACACCCATGCTTTGTAATTGGGAATCGACCATGCATCTAACAACACACAAACAGCATCAGCTCTTGCTTCGCAATTATTATGTACATCATGCCATTTAAATAGAGGATGGTTTTGAAAAAATGTAAACAGCTTCTCCGCTTCTTCTTTTGTTACGGTTGCATCCGGATTTGTAGTATCAGATAAGAGATAATCAAAAAGTGTAGGAACCAAAACTTCATCCATTACAATGAAGGTAATGCATTGCCGGGGAAGCTAAACAGATTGCGATACTTATGGCGAATGGAAAATGTTTATGAATCGCTTTCCGGTATGCATACCTAAAGCTTCAACAACCCTGCCTTATACAAAGTACTTACCGGTTTATTATCCCAGAACAATTCAAAATCCTCCAATCCCTGCTGTTCATATTCGTCTTTTATTTCCTGCATACTCAGCAGCTTATCATGCTGCACAGAAAGTTTGGGTAAAAGTTGCAGCAACCACTCTCCTTTTGCAGTATCGGTATTGATAGTAATGTTTTCTTTTTTTGTGGCGAAAGTTATCTGTAACACTTCCCAGCTACTTCCCTTTTTTGATTTGGTGATCACTTCCGATTGCAGTACCGTTCCCAGGAATACAACTTTAGCGGCAGGTTTGAATAATGGAATTTCATCATCGAGCAACACATTCACGATATGATCAGCTGCAACCGTTGTCTTTGGCACTTTCACATCAAACCATTTTTGCAAAGGATCATCTAAACAAAGTCCCTGCATATAGTTGAACAATGATTTCTTCAACCCAAAACTGAAACTTTCATGATCTGCTCCTGTTTCATCAATATGCTCAACATCATTATCAGCAAATAAAATCGCAACTTCTTTTGCTTTCTTGACGTTGAAGTGTTCGGGGTTCATTCCAACAGGGCTATGAGCCGTCATGGCAAATTGGTGCCAGAAAGCTGATTGCAACACACCTGTTTTAAACATCTGCCGAACCATCTCCAATGAATCAATTGTTTCCTGCGCAGTTTGAGTTGGGAAACCGTACATAAGATAAGCATGTACCATAATACCGGCTTCGGTAAAATGTTTGTTCACTTTTGCAACCTGTGCAACAGTAACGCCTTTGTTGATAAGTGCAAGCAATCGATCACTCGCAACTTCCAATCCACCACTCACTGCAATACAACCGCTTGCTTTTAACAGCAGACAAAGATCACGGGTGAAACTTTTTTCGAAACGCACATTCGTCCACCAGCTAACTACTAATTTTCGTTTAATGATCTCTAACGCCAATGAACGCATCAATGCAGGTGGTGCAGCTTCATCAACAAAATGAAAACCATTGTTACCTGTTTGTGCAATGATCTCTTCCATGCGGTCGCATAAAAGTTTTGCAGCAATGGGTTCGTAGAGTTTAATATAGTCGAGTGAAATATCGCAGAAGGTGCATTTGCCCCAATAACAACCATGCGCCATGGTTAATTTATTCCAACGCCCATCGCTCCATAAACTGTGCATGGGGTTCACCACTTCAATTACTGAAATGTAATCGTGCAGTAACAGATCGGTATAATCAGGTGTGCCGACTTCGGATTGTTTATAATCTTTACAGGAACTGTTGTTGATATAAGTAACGATCCCATCCTGCAATAAAAATGTGCGTTTCAATTGAGTTGCGTCAATTTCACCAGCAATAAATTTCAACAGTTGTTCAATTGGTGCTTCGCCATCATCTAGCGTAATAAAATCGAAGAACTCAAATACACGTGCATCTTTGAGTGAACGCAATTCTGTATTCGGGAAACCTCCACCCATCGTAACCTTAATGTGTGGATGATTTGCTTTTATCCATTGTGCACTTCTGAACGCTGCATACAAATTACCGGGGAATGGAACTGATATGGCAACGAATTTCGGCTGCACTTTTTCAATATGTTTTTGCAGCCGTTCAATTAATAACTCATCAACAAGCGTTAAAGATTTTTGCAGTTCAGCATACAGTTCATCAAAGCTGTTGGCGCTTCTGCCCAAACGCTCGGCATAGCGACTGAAACCAAAATGTTCATCCACACATTCTTTAATGAGATCGGCCAGGTCTTCAAGATAAAGCGTAGCAATATGTTTGGCTTTATCCTGTAAACCCATTGCACCAAATGCCCAATGAAAATCGGTGAGCTCGGCAAATCGTCCCGCTTCAGGCAATAAGTTTCGTGAAGCGATCAAATGTGCAATAGTTGGATTTTTTCCCTGCAGAAACAAAACCACATCATCAATACTTTTGATATACTCTTCTTTCAAAGCCAGCATACGTTTGGCGTTGGCAGAACCGTTTTGTACATCAGGAATGGATGCAAATATTTTTGACAAGCCTTTCTTTGAAAACAGTTGCAGCGTTACTTCAATACCAAGGTCACTTTGAAAAGAAGATATACCTTTTGTATTGAGAAAACCTTTCAGGTAGGCCGTTGCAGGATACGGCGTATTTAGTTGTGTAAAAGGAGGCGTAAATAAAAAAACCGTTGCGTTCAAATGTGGCGATTAATCTGCAAACGTACAGGAAATTTTTCTTCCATAACCCCCGGATGCTTAGGCTTTCCAGGTGGAGAGCAATTGTTTTGCTTCTGATTTAATGGTTGGATCGTCTGCAGCAGTGTTGGGCAAACGCAGTAAATGATTCAGCGTTTCAATTGCTTTTGCTTTTTTGTTGTTACGGTGATACGCCTTTGCCAGTTCAAGATAGTTCAACACAAACTCCGGGCTTAATGCTTTTACTTTTTCGTAATAATATACTGCTGAGTCAAGTGAGTTTTTTTGCAATCCACCAAAGAATACTTTTACAGCAGCCTTCTCCATCCCGTTCAAATTACTTACTTCGTAATGCCAGCGGGCTATCACAAACAGTGCTTTAAAATTTTGTGGATTATAAGTAAGTGCCCTGTCTGCATAATTCTTGATCTCACGAACGTATTCTACTTTTTCCTTCCCGTTTTTGAGTAACGACATTCGTGCATAAGCAAACGACATGGCTACATTGGCATCACTGTCTTTTGGATTCACCCGCAATGCACGTTCAGCATAGATCTTTGCGGCCTTATAAAAATCCATTTGCTTTTCTTTCGTTGACTGACGACGGCCAATGCGACTGGCCAATTCGCTGCAACGTGTTAATCCATGCAAATGGGTAGGTTGTTGTTTAATTACTTCTTTAAACTTCTGGTAGGCTTCTTCTTCTTTTAATTGCCGTTCGAGCATATCGCCCTGCCTCACAAGTTCTTCAACCGACTGTGCAAACGAAACACCCGTAAATATGAGTGCACTAAAAAAAACAACAATGACTTTCTTCATGTGATCCGGTTAAAATGTTTTGTGCAAGGTTATGCCGGTTTTACCCTGAAAGTTTTCAATGGGTGGCGAACACTTATCAATTTCCACCTTTATTTCCATAATAACGGGAAAACGGGTCTTAATCGTATCACAAATATCCTGTGCCACCGTTTCTATCAGACTGCTTTTTTGCATCATTCGTTGCTTTACGATCTCAAACAAAGCCACATAATTGATTGTCTGCCCGATAGATGTGATTGGTCCCGCAGGTTCATAATACACAGAAAGGTTTACTTCAAACGGACCACCTGTTTTATCTTCTCCGGCATATAATCCATGATGTGCATGAAATTTCAACTCTTTTAAATGAACGGCTATCATGTGCCGAAAATAAAAAAGTCCCGCTGTATCGGCGGGACTATCTTTTCACAACAAAAAATTATACAACTCCTTTTGCTGATAAATAACGTTCTGCATCCAATGCGGCCATACAACCACTGCCTGCAGCGGTTACTGCCTGTCGATAAATTTTATCCTGCACATCACCACCAGCGAACACGCCTTCTACATTTGTTTTAGAAGTACCAGGAATAGTTTTGATATATCCGGCTTCATCCATATCAATAAAGTCTTTGAAGATGGCGGAGTTTGGTTCATGACCAATCGCCACAAAGAAACCTTGAACAGGTATTACCGATTCTTCATTTGTTTTATTGTTCAACACTTTCATTCCATCTACTTTATTATCACCAAGTATTTCGATGGTTTCTGTGTTCCAGTAAACTTTAATGTTCGGCGTGTTGAGTACACGATCCTGCATTACTTTACTTGCACGCATTACATCTTTACGAATCAACATGTGCACTGTTGAACAAAGCTTACTGAGGTATAATGCTTCTTCTGCCGCAGTGTCGCCTGCACCAACAATGGCTACTTCTTTCCCTCGGAAAAAGAAACCATCGCACACGGCACATGCACTTACGCCATAACCGTTGAGTCGTTGTTCACTTTCAAGCCCCAGCCATTTGGCACTTGCTCCTGTGCAAATGATCACACTATCTGCTTCAATGAGTTTTTCATCATCGATCCAAACTTTATGTGGTGTTGAACTGAAATCAACTTTTGTTGCCAATCCATAACGGATATCGGCACCCATGCGTGCTGCTTGCTTTTCAAAATCAACCATCATTTCCGGGCCTTGTACTCCTTCTGCATAACCGGGATAGTTTTCCACTTCTGTTGTAATGGTTAACTGTCCGCCGGGTTGAATTCCCTGATATAACACAGGCTTCAGGTTCGCCCTTGATGCATAAATAGCGGCGGTGTAACCTGCAGGACCTGATCCAATAATCAAACAATGTACTTTTTCTGCTGCTTCCATATTCGTCTTCAAATTTTTAAGTCGACAAAAATAGTCCTATCCATCCAATTGACATGTAACCGTGGTTACATGCGCAGCTGGTGTGGATAATTAGCGGGGAATAATAACCGTAGTAAACTGGTTGGCATAACCGCCAAAGTAACCCAAAGCTCCATTACTGATATTGCCCAATATCTTGGTGGGAGATGAAAAAGGGTTGCCGATACTCTGGTAACTGAATTCTACAGTTCGCCAGAAATCGAATGTGGCTTTATCAATATTGCTGAATTTAACGGTAACTGTATCTCCTTTTTTGAAAAACCCATACTCATCAAAATCAAGGTCAACATTACGATCAATACCACGGTCAACATCAACCATATAAGTTGTGCCATTCACAAACGCATCATCAAACACCGAATTAAACCCCGGCAAAAACGGTTCGCTGTTTACTTTGGTGAAATAGCGTGCATAATCACCAAACGGCTGGGGGTCTGTCACTTTTGCCCTTACCACTATCTTTTTGCTGGTATCAGGAGTATTGGGCGCCTTTAACCACCATAATGAATCAATCGTTTTTCTGATCTGCGGAATATTGGTTGTGGCTTTATACTCTTTTTGCTGCCAAACAATGCGAAGCTGGTATTGCTTGCCCAATTCTCCTTTAATGATCGTTAACGGGCTTGCAGGATCGCTGCTGTAAAAACTGAATGGAACGGTTGTTCCGGGTATTACCACATCGTATCGGCGAAGCTGATGCGTTGTGCCACCGTTAGAAATATATACTTCAGCATCCTTCACCAGTGAATTACTGATCACATCAGCTGAAACCTTGGAAAAATAGTTGAGACTTTTTGTAAGAATCACCACGGGGTCCTGCCCGTTTTCAATGGAAGCGTCAACAGTGAGTAACTGATCGGCGTCTTTCAGGTCAAAATCTACTTTCTTTTCACAACCCAGCAGAATAAATAAGAAACTGCTGAGCAATACAAGTCGTTGCATAGGTCAAATTTACGGGATGATCTTTTGAGATAAACATGAAGAATATGCTAATTGTTTATTTGAATTTGTCTTTCGACTTCGCCCGATATAAATAATTGCCCTTTTACTGCCGCTTAAGACATAAAAAACCCCGACACTGAGGCCGGGGTTGATACTTAATACCCATTATAATTAATTTCCGAGATAGCTCTTCAGCGCATTGCTGTAGCGGGCTTTCTGTAAACGTTTGATCGCTCTTTCTTTGATCTGGCGGATACGTTCTTTGGTAAGATCATATTTCTGACCGATCTGCTCAATGGTAACACCGTTTTCGCCATCTAATCCAAAATAAGCATTTACGATCTCTGCTTCACGTGGGCTGAGTGATTTCAATACACGACGGATCTCGTTACGCAAAGAATCCTTCATTACATCTTCATCAGTATCATCGCTGCCTTCCAGCAAATCACCCATAGCTACATCTTCTGCTTCGTGCACAGGTGCATCTAAAGAAGTGTGACGGGTATTGCTTTGAAAGATATTGTTGATCTCTGTTTCGCTCATTTCCAGGATATCAGCCAACTCTTCGGTAGAAGGCTCACGCTCATGTTCCTGTTCAAACGCCATGTATGCTTTGTTTGCTTTATTGTAAGTACCGATCTTATTCTGTGGTAAACGCACCAAACGACCCTGTTCAGCCAAAGCCTGCAGAATTGATTGACGGATCCACCAAACAGCGTAAGAAATGAATTTAAAACCTTTGGTTTCATCGAAACGCTGAGCAGCTTTGATCAAACCGAGGTTACCCTCATTGATCAGGTCACTTAATGATAAACCCTGGTGTTGATATTGTTTTGCTACCGATACCACGAAACGAAGATTCGATTGTACCAATTTATCCAAAGCCCGTTGATCACCCATTTTGATCCGCTGCGCAAGAGTTGTTTCCTCTTCGGGCGTGATCATGGGAATCTTTGAGATTTCCTGTAAATACTTCTCAACCGCTTGTGAATCACGATTGGTAATCTGAGTTGCAATTTTGAGCTGCCGCATATTAAATTCCTCTTAATTGTTTGAAACGTTACTAAGACAGGGAAAATCGACCGGGAGTTGGGAAAATCTCGTTAAGAATCCACTGTAACCGAGAGCAAAGTTAATCATCAATCGCCGTTTTTCATAGCCCATGTGAATAATTGAGGCTCATATAGGCATCCTTGTATCGTTTTCAGTGGAAACTTAACACTGATAAACAACAAATTAAAGGTTCAGAAGGTTTATTTTCAAACAATAATTTTACATAAACGGTTAACTTGCAAATTTAATAATTGATTGATATGGAATGGATTGATTTAAGAAGCGATACAGTAACACAACCCACAAAGCAGATGAAAGAAGTTATGTGGCAGGCTGAGCTTGGTGATGATGTGTTTGGTGAAGATGCCACTGTTAATAAGTTGGAAGAAACAGCCGCAAAACTGTTTGGAATGGAGGCCGGGTTGTTCTGTCCATCGGGCACAATGACCAACCAGATTGCAATTAAAATGCACACCCAGCCCGGCGACGAAGTGATCTGTGATGAACTGAGCCATGTTTATCAATACGAAGGTGGCGGCATTGCTTTTAACTCAGGCGCATCTGTTCGTTTATTGCAGGGTGATCGTGGTCGAATAAAAGCAAGCCATGTTTTGGATGCTATTAATAACCGTGATGATGTGCATAAAGCCATTTCCAGCCTGGTTGTGCTGGAAAATACCAGCAACCGTGGCGGTGGCAGTTGTTATGAGCTCGAGGATATTGCTGCCATAAAAGAAATCTGCAAGGCTAATGACCTTATCCTACATCTTGATGGTGCCAGGCTTTTCAATGCATTGGTAGCAAAACAACAATCAGCCAACGATTACGGGCAGCTTTTCGATTCGATTTCGATCTGTTTGAGTAAAGGGCTTGGCTCACCTATCGGCAGCGTGTTGCTCGGAACAAAAGAAAAGATAAAAAAAGCAAGACGCATCCGTAAAGTATTTGGGGGTGGTATGCGCCAGGCAGGGATCATTGCTGCGGCAGGCTTATATGCATTAGAACATCATGTTGATCGATTGGCAAAAGATCATCAACATGCAAAGCTCATTGAAGCAACTTTGTTGAATAACCCTATCGTTGAAACGGTATTGCCGGTTGAAACCAACATTGTCATTTTTCGTGTACAAAATCATGTGAATGCTGAAGAACTTGTGCAGAAGCTAAAAGAGAATGGTATTCTGTGCTTTACCATGGGCAAACAGCAGATACGTTTTGTGCTGCATCTCGATATAACAGAGGACATGGTTCAACGTACAATAGAATTACTGAAAAAAATATAAACCCCGGCGTGTGCCGGGGTTTTACTTATTAAAATCAATTTATTAATTATCATTTACTGTCTGAACGTGCAGCTTGTTTATTCTGCGCAATAAAGTACTGCTGAATCATATCGTTCATGATGTTTACAGTTTCACCAAGATGAAGATCGTTTTTAAGCCGGTTGATAAATGACTTGTTGCGTTCTTCTTTATTGGTATTTCCTTTAATAGCTGCAAGATCAACTTCAAGGTTCGACACCTCTAATGGTGCTGTCAGTTTAGTTAACGAATCAATTGTTTGAATAGTACTGCTCAAAGTTTTCTTTTCCTGGCGGAACTTATCAACCTTCAATGAGAAATGCTTATCATCATACTTCGATAACCAATCACTCTTTTCACCAATTAACTTGAATGAAGGGCTTTGACTGATGCGTTGCTTGCTTTGCTGAACAATGTAATTAAAATCAAAATCAGATTTCCATACTTTGTATTGTGCACTGCCAATTTCATCCCATGTTAATGCAAATGGCTCGTCTTTTTCACGAAGCTTCAGATATTCATATTGATCAGGCAGTACAATATCCGGCACAACACCTTTCAACTGCGTACTTGCACCTGTAACACGATAGAATTTCTGAAGTGTCAATTTAATGTTTCCGAGTTCAGATGGATTATTACTTGTCCAGCTTGCACGGTCGAGTTCAATATTACGTTGAACAGTTCCTTTACCATAAGTAGATGTGCTGCCCACGACCAATCCACGTTTGTAATCCTGGATAGCTCCGGCAAAAATCTCAGAAGCTGATGCACTGAATTCGTTTACCATTACAGTAAGCGGACCATCCCATAAAACATTCTTATTTCTGTCACGAAGGATCGTTGGTGATTCATCTCTGCTTTTCACTTGCACTACAGGTCCGTCTTCAATAAACAACCCAACCATTTCAACAGTTTCCATTAAAGATCCACCACCATTGGTACGAAGGTCAATGATCAAACCATTTACGCCTTCAGCTTTCAACTTGATGATCTCTTTTGCCACATCCTGTGCACAACGGTTGCCGTTTGCATCCTGGAAGTCGGCATAGAATGCAGGAAGATAGATATAACCGATCTTATGATTGTCCGGTCCTTTTATGATTGTGCTCTTTGCACGGTTCTCTTCAAGGTCGATCTTTTCACGAATCATGGTTACCACCTTAATGGCACCGCTTGGCTTTTTAACAGTAAGTCTAACTTCCGTTCCTTTCTTACCACGGATCAAACGTACTGCATCAGGCACTTCAAAACCGGTAAGATCCTGTGGTTCTGCAGCGCCTTGTGCCACTTTCAACACAATATCTCCAACCTGGATTTCACCAGATTTTGCTGCTGCACCTGCAGGCACAATCGTTGTGATCTTGATATTGCCATCTTCTTCCAATAAAGATGCACCAATACCAAAGAATTCGCCGCCACTCATTTGCTCATCAAAAGCAATTTTTTCCAATGGTGGTAAATAGCTTGTGTGAGGATCCATGGTTTCAGTTATAGCATTCACCAGGTAGTTGAAACGGTCCTCATCTTTAAATCGGTTACGGAAACGATCGAACATACGATCAAAAGTCTTCAACACTTTTTCACGTGCTTCTTTTTCCATCTGGGCGTTTGTTTTCGCAACAAAACCATCTTTACCCTTATTTTTTTCCTGTTGTTCAACAAGATCAACATAACGGTCGAGTGTGTAATATTTTAATTTCAGACGCCAGGCTTCTTTGCGCTCAGCTTCTGTTTTTGCATAAACACGTTTATCATCATCATCCATATACTTTTCTTCAACAGAAAAATCAAATGGCTTTTGTAAGATGTCTTTGTAGATCAAAGCCACTTCTTCCATTCTCTTTTTGTATACCGTATTGATGGCATAAAATGATTCAAGTCGTGCACCATGGATCTCATCATCGATCTTGGTTTCAAATTTCTTGAATTCTTCAATATCAGATTTCAGGAAATAACTCTTATCAGCATCAAGATCCTTCAGGAACTTGGTAAATACCGTTTTTGAAAATGCATCATCGATCTTTTTGGGGTTATAATGCCCCTCCTCTAAAAACTCACCGATCAGCTGCAGAATGCGTTCGAAACGGTTTGTAGGTTCATTACGGGTAGTGGATGATTGTACGGCGTAAAAGATACTGCCCCCCAACATGAGGACCAGTATGATCAGCAAACTCTTTTTACTAAACATATATTGGATAAAATTTGACATAAAACAATAATCGTAAAATTAACGAGAAAAGGCGTCCTTTTATTAGCCGTTTGTACAAATAAAGCCTTTTAACAAGCTGTTTGGTCAAAAGCTGTGCCCTAAAATGGTCTGTTTCGGGCTAAGAACATGCCTACACACATTATTTCCCCCTCATAGCAACAGCAAGTTTCGAACAAACCACATCAACTAACCGGCTTTTGCTATTTTAGCTTCATGACAGAAAATTCCGATATGCAACTACAAGAACTCATCCGGAAAATCCGTGATTTGGAGCAACAACAGGAATTGAACAGACAACAGCTCAATATTCTTAAAAATGAATTAAGGTCTTTTTTGAATACAAGCAACAATGTAACTCAACAATCAACATCCAGGTCAGTTACAAAACCATCCTTCAGCATAGAGCAGTTCATTGGTTTAAAGCTCCTCAATTTTGTAGGCATCATTGTTCTTTTGATCGGAATTGTGATAGGTGTAAAGTTTGCAGTGGACAAAAATCTTATCTCTCCTCTCCTGCGCATCATTCTTGCTTATTTAGCCGGCATTGTATTATTTGCTCTTAGTTTTTTTCTTCATAAGAAATATGAAGCGTTCAGTGCCATTTTATTCAGTGGAGCAGCGGCAACTTTTTATTTTACTACATATGGTGCATTTGAGTTTTATGGTTTCCTGTCACGACCATTTACTTTTTCATTGATGGTGTTGCTCACCATTTCAACTGTCTGGATCTCTTTACGCTTCAACCGACAGGAAATTGCAATACTTGCATTGGTTGGTGCGTATGGTATTCCCTTTTTAGTTGGCGGAGATTCAGGGAATATTGCAGCACTCTTCACATACCTGTTTGTTATCAATTGCGGCATACTGTTCATCTCATTCAGAAAAAACTGGGAGTGGCTCAAGTACTTGTCATTTGGTTTTAGCTGGCTTATTTTACTATCATGGCTGGTGATCAAATACGATACCAGCTGGTTTAATACAGGAATGATGTTTTCCGCTGCACTTTTTATTCAATTCACCATTACCATTTGCGGGTTCAATTTACTCCGTTCAAAAAAATTAATGGAGAAAGATTACTTCCTGCTTTCGCTGTTAAGTGTATTTTTTTACAGCGCTGTCTTACTACTCTATAAACAAAGCAATGAAGCTTCCACCTATGCAAACATTGCCCTGGCATTGAGCTTCCTGCATTTTACAATCAGTGCGGGAGTTTATTTCTTTTTGAAGACACAACGCAGCCTGAGCAGATTTTACCTGTTAGCCGGCATCGTGTTGCTCATCATTTTTATACCGGTGAAATATGATGGCATTCTTATTTCTGTACTCTGGATAATTGCAGCTTTATTATTGTTTATTGCAGGTTTCATGTTGAAAATTAGTATGCTCCGTTTTCTTTCCTTTTCGTTGTTTGCAATAACAATTATTAAACTGGCAGCAATAGATAGTATGCGATTTTCCACGATTGAAAAGATCATTACCTGGATTTCAATTGGAGCAGTATTACTGGTGATCTCTTTTTTATACCAGAAATACAAACAATTGCTATTTGGGAAAGATGAGCAATAACTTTAATAGTAGAAGTAAACCAGAAGTCGGGATGACTACCGCCAGTTCGAACCTTTTCATAATTGACATCGAGGCAATTTTGTCATCATCGATCTTACATAACGATATGGTTCATTTAATCCAACGATAATTTCCATACCATTAAAGCAGTTTTATAGAATTGTATAATGCTTTCAATTGGAATAGTATCTTCAATTAAAACATCGACCATCCAATGAATTCCTTCGTTTAATTATGAAAGCAAAGGAAATACCTCCAGTTAACGATAAAATGAATACAGCAGGAATTTCGTCGGCTTTTGTTGTTCTTTTCAAAATACAAAAATCTCAAAACGATCAATATACTATTCAAAAAAGAATGATTTTATAATATCTGCAATTACGATTAAGTTCATATATTATTAAAGAATATGGGGATTTCAAAGGCTATGGCTTAACCAATGACTCAAGTTAAACTGTGAACCAAAAAAATACTTCTAACACATTTCTATTCAATATTCAGCGGATAAAGAGCGTCAAAGAGTATTTTATTAACCACCCAACCATTTTGATAAAAATGAAAGCGGGCGGTAGAAACCGCCCGCGTGTTGACTTTAAACCTTATCCGTCAACATGAGAAAATTGCAAAATTTCTAAAGGGATTTATCCCGATAGTGTTTCATTGATACATTCCATGTTTTAATTTTTTATTGGTACAGAACCTGAAGCAGGCAGATTAAAATCAACTTCAGTCAGCGGAACATCAAAATAGTCCATATAATTGTACTCCATAAAACAGTTGCGTACTTCATCGTTTGCAGTACCCGCCAATGCAGCCGGCAGATATACCACTGCATTTAAACGTCCACCCCCCTGTGTTACAGGTGCTGTTACACCCCAACGTCTTGCATCATAAAATGCAAGACCTCTCATAAACAACGCCACTCGTCGTTCTCTACGGTATTCTTCAAGTGCCTGTGGCAAGGTGAGACCTGTTCCCGCAACAGCTGCAATACCGGCATTTTGAAATGATCTTATCTCATCAATTATTTGAAGACCGGCTTCTATCTGACCTGTACGAATCAGTGCTTCAGCTGTCATCAATGCATTTTCTTCGTACGTTCCAGCAACTGAAACAAGTCCTTCATTTTGATTGGTTGCAAAAGTTCCCCCATCTTCAACATTTTTAACTGCCCATCTTGTACCAAACTGTAAACCCCTGCTACTGATATTAGCCGGATATGGCGAAGTATTCAGGTAAAAGTTTTTATCTAACCGATTATCCCCTGCTTTGTATTCCTGTATCAAACGCTCGCTGGGAAAAATAAATTCCTGCGCTGTACCAATGAGCACATAGGGATGAAAAAAAGCACCCACCACATCATTGTTTCCATCAAGGGTCATTCCCTGGCGAAAAATTTTATCTCCTGGTTGAACACCAGCTGCAGTGAGCGTTTTTATTTGATCCCAATCAGCCGGCGTCATATCTCCTATTTTTTTATTCACCAATAAATTTCTTGCTTTCATTGTATTGATCTGTCGTTTCCACATGTCGGGAGTGATCACATCTGCGGGCGCATTGTAAGATGGCGTGATTGATTTAAAGATGGTCTCATAGTCGGTATTTGCAGTTACGCCTGTTAATGCAGCGGCAGCAGCATCAAAGTTTTTATTTGCTTCTGTGATAATTGCCTGACTACTGACATAGGTTCCATTTGTTGTTCCATCTGTATTATCATTAATAATTCCGGCCAGGTACAATGAACCTACCCTTGAATATGCAAATCCTTTCCACCACAGGGCCCATGTTTTAAGAACAGCTTTTTTAGTGGTGGCGTTCCCTGAAAATTTTAACTCCGGATTTTCCAGCGCTTTTAAAAGAATATTTGCCTGTGAAATGTAGAAATATGCAAAAGCCCACTCATACTGAAATACATTTCTGTCTCCTGCCTGACGGCTGTTAAAGCCCTGTAACGAAGTTTTTTGTGTAACGCCAAAGGGGTTGGTGACAACCGTGTTATCCGGCAGTGTTACTTTGTATACCTGATCAGCCCAACGCATACCCCAATTTCCATAAGGGGAAAATTGTTCATCGCCCATGATGCTATGATGAGCATCTGCCACAGCTTTTACATTGGTAACTCCGGCGTTAACCACATTGCCCAATTGCCTGTTGATAATACCTAAAGCAAAGTTGGTAATTCCTCCCTCAGATGTTAAGGACAATGCCGGTGTTGGTTGATTGGGATTAATCAACTGCAGCTTTTCTTTGTTACAGGAAGTAGCTACCGTCATCCATGCCAATGCTGCTATTAAAATTATTTTTATACGCATAAGAAAGAAATTTATTTTTTACAGTCCAAGATTGATACTGATTTGATAAGATTTAAGATTGGGAACACCGAAATAATCAACCCCATTAATTGCACCCAGGCCAACAGCCTGGTTACCTTGGGAATCACTGGTATCTGTAGATTCCGGATCCAGACCCGAGTATTTTGTAAACGTCAGCAGGTTACGGCCAGCAACCGTTACTGATGCTGTACGGAGCCATTTTGCCTTGCGTTTCACTTTATCACCAAGCGTATAAGTGAATGATAAATCCCTCAGCCGCACATAAGAACCATTTTCTACAAACCAACTGCTCGGGCTGATCGAATTATAAAGACTGTTGTAGTATTCGACGAATGCGCCTTTTTGACCATTGATTGTAATTTGCTTATCAAAATCTTTATGCAACCTGTCACGATACATCCATTGACGTGTTATATTATAGATTTTATTTCCTTGTCTCCAATCAAACTGGAAGGACACAAGCAGCATTTTTTTAATGGTAAAACTGTTGGTAAATGAAGCGTTGAATTTTGGAAACGCATTTCCGGCTATTATCTGATCATTCGCATCAGACATGACTGCTCTGTTTGTGCGTTTATCTACTACGGTATTATTAACAACCTCATAAAATCCCCTGTTTGCTTCAGCGATATAAGGTGTTTTATCAGGTCTTAATGCATCCAGGCTTGTAATAGGATACATGGTATTGAATATGCCTAATTGTTCGCCTTCCCTTAGACCAAAAAATCCTGTTACAACTTCTTTACCGTTTGAAATTTTATCCACCACAACTTTAAAAGCGCCTAAGCGTCCACTGAAATTCCAGTCAAAGTTTTTGGTTTCTGCAACATTTACATCAACAGAAAGATCAAATCCTCTACTGCTTAATGTCGCCAAGTTATCCAGCGTATTTTGAAACCCGGTAGATGGAGCAACGTCGGCAGGTTGAATAATATCTTCAGAAATTCTTTTCCAATAAGTACCAGACAGTGTGACACGATTTAACCATGCAGTTTTGCTGGTTTTAAATGTTGCATCTGTTCCGATCTCAAGTTCTTTTGAGCGTTGTACTTTTAACAATGGATTACTTGCCTGTGATGGCAGACTTAAACCAACTCCTCCTGTACCAACTGCTGTAGCATTCAAAATCACCTGGCGTGCATAGCGGCCGGGTTGGATACCTGCTTCTCCATAGGCAGCACGAAGCTTCCAATCAGTCAGCCAGTTTGTTTTTATCCATTCAGATGGACGAACATATCCTGTTACTCTTGGAAATGTAAAGGCATCTGCCGCATCGCCGAATTCGGAAGAGTAATCGGAGCGGACACCTGCACTGATGCCGAACAAATTACCATAGTCAAAGGTTTGATTAATGAGAAATCCAAACGTTGTAAACTCATCATCATAGCTTCCTGCATTTTTGATTTGCGCTACATTAATATTGAATGGAGGATAAGATGGCAAACCGGAACCGTTAGCAAAATACTGGTGATTTTTTGAATTTCTCCAATCATAGCTTACCTGGGTTGTTGACCTCAGTGGAATGCGTATCTTAAAATCATCTTCAAAATCAAATCGCAAAAAGGCGGATGCAAGAGAGTTCTGATAGGTAAATTTTTTAAACCGGCTGGTGATCGAACCTTCAACAGATCCGCCCCAAAATGCTTCACCTGACTGTGGAGCATTTCGCTGATTAAGAAAATAGCTACTTGAATCTGTATTCCAGATCTCCATTCCATATTTATAATCCAGTTCAAGAAATTTAGAAAATTTGTAATTGAGATTTACACTTTGAATCAGGCGGTTTTGTTTTTGGGATCGTGTGTGCCACTCACGTTCCGATAAAGGATTTAACTGATTTTCCTGTTTTGGTTTTACTACTAAAAAACCGGCTGGTCCCCTGAAATTAAAATCAACAAACTGCCATGAATTAACAAGATTGAATCTTCCTGTTGCACTTAACAGATCTTCATCTGTAAAAATCATTTGTGTCGAGGAACGGGCTGTGAGTCCTTTAAAGATTTCAAACCCGAGATTGGCAGAAATATTGGTGCGCTTAAATCCATTATATAAAACGCTTTGCTGATTGAGGTGTGCAACGTTGAGTGAATAATCTGCTTTTTCACCTCCACCAGAAATGTTTAATGAAGTATTATGGGTGAATGCCCTGCTGTATGCGCTTGATAAATGGTCATAGGTTTTCTCCCGATAAGGTTTATCATTTTTTACATTGGCCAGAGCAGCGCCATTAAGACTTGCAGTTACAAATGATGGCGCAGGCCATTTACCATTTACATCGGGAGCAATCCTTGCAGTACCATCTGTAATATAACCCTGCGCATCCGTTACAAAATGATGAAACTTGTTGGTGATCTCATTCTGTCTGATAATTTCGTCAAAGCTTACTTGTGTCCTTAGATCCATCTGTGGTTTTCTGCCACGGACTCCTTTTTTTGTAAAGATCTGGATCACTCCATTGGCACCCTGTGCGCCATAAAGTGTTCCGCCTGCAGCACCTTTTACAACTTCAATACGATCAACCGTTGACAGATCTAACCCATTTAATCCACCATTCACTTCAATACCATCAACCAGAATCATCGGCGGGGTTGCACTCAAATCATTAATGCCTCTTAATACAATTTGTGCGGCAGTACCCGGTACACCACTTGGAAACTGAACGGAAGCACCTGCAATTTTACCCTGCAAGGCCTGTTCCACACTTGCCATTGCCGTTTTAGAAATGTCTTTTGAATTGACGGCACCAACATCAATAGCTACTTTTTTTCTTGAGGTTGCCACACCAACGCCTGTAACAACCACCTCACTCAACGCCTTATTATCTATTTTCAATCTGATCGTCAGCACTGCTGATGCGACAGGAACCTCCTGTGTTTCGTAACCTACACTACTAACAATTAACACAGCATTTGCGGGGATGGATCTCAATTTAAAATTACCATCTCTTGCAGTTGTGGTTCCTGCTTTTCCATCTTTCAATTTTACAGATATCCCAAATAAGGGAGTACCTGTTTCGTCCGTTACTGTTCCGGAAATGTCCCTGTTCTGTGCTAAAGCCAGCTGACAGCAAAACATCAACATTCCCGCAAGAATTAAGAAAGTTTTTCTCATTGCAATTTGTTTAGAGTTAAAAAATGAAAACGAAAATCGATCACCTGTCATGTCGGGCTGTGACAGGTATTAGTTGGAGTTAACTAATACAGTGTTGTAAATATTATCCGGCCACTTTGCTGATGTGCTTGTTTTCGCAACAAACATTTGCATATTGATCCGGGGCGTGGTCGTATTCATGGGTTTGTCCGGCATTATCCATTTTTTCTTCACTGGCATTTTATCATAACATTCATTGTTCTTATTGGCTAAGCATGCGATTCTTAATGACATGAACCAGACAAAATTTATTGTCATAAGTATTTTTTCTTAAACAAGTGACACCACATTCATTGTAACAACGATGAATTCCGGGTGTTCGTACACTCAGCAAATTAGGAACAAGAAAAAAGGATGAAGGAGGGTTTTGTCCTATCGGCTAGGCATTTCTTCCGATCGGACGTAAACTAATTCTGGCAGAAAAACGAAACAGCTCAGCATCTATTTTGCCGGAACTATTTTTATAAGTAACAACAACTGTTTAGTAAAAAAGAATCATGCATCGTATATAAAAATCATACACTGCAACTGATCAAACGTAAATCCTTAAACTACCGGTAGATTATCTCCCCATTATTTTCTTCCGGTGTTCGATCCCCCAGTTCCGCAAGGGAACAAGAACCATATTAAGTGAGCGGCCGTGCTCAGTAATGGCATATTCCACCGTTGGAGGAAATGTATCATACACGGTCCTGGTAATAAGTTTATTCATTTCCAGTTCTTTTAATTCTTTCGACAACATCTTGTCGGTGATGCCATTAATTTCTTTTGAAATTTCTTTAAATCTTTTTTTACCAAACAACAGTGAAATCATAATCGGGAGTTTCCACTTGCCATTTAAAATTTCAAGTGCATCACTCACCTGCAAAATGAATTTGTCACAATCGCAATCAACTGCTCTCTTTTTTGATTTATTTGTTGTCATTTCCTTTACTATACCTGATGATAGTACTATCCAGAAGTATAGTACTATAAAATAGATAGCAAATGTAAATAGGTTTGCAGATAACCTGATGATCTGAATAAAAAAAATTTCTCAACAGGTGGGTAGAAATTTCGGAAATCTCAAAGACATTTTAAGTACTCAAAGATTTTAATCAAATTTAATGCCTCACTGAGTGACCGGTGTTCTTAAACAAAAAAATAAAATAACATGACAAACAACAAGATGAAAGTGGAAATCTGGAGTGATGTAACATGCCCGTTCTGTTACATTGGCAAAAGGAAATTTGAACATGCACTCAATCAATTCAAGGATGCTGACAAAGTTGAAATTATCTGGAAAAGTTTCGAACTTGCGCCGGGCTTTCAAACAGAACCTGTGAAAGATATGTACCAGTTTTTAGCTGCTCATAATGGAGTAAGCCTGGAACAAATTAAAACCATAAGCAACCAGCTTGCAGATTCAGCGTGGCAGGTTGGTTTGCAATACAATTTAGAAAAAGCCATCCCGGCGAATTCGTTCAATGCACACCGTCTTTCTCACCTGGCCAAACAGCGACAACTGCAAGACAAAGCAGAAGAGCGATTATTCAAAGCTTACTTCACGGAGGGGAAAAATATTGATGACATTCCAACACTTATAGCATTAGGTAAGGAAATAGGATTGGATGCAGCTGAAGTAAAAAATGTTTTGGAAAGCGATCAATATGCTGACGAAGTAAGGCAGGATATAGCTGATGCAAATCAGGCAGGGGTAAAAAGCGTTCCTCATTTTACATTCAATGGACAGGAAAGCATTTCGGGTGCACAGGATAGCAAAGTTTTTTTGGAAAAATTAGAACTAGCATTTACAGCGTGGAAAAGTAAAAAGTCCTTAGCTGATATTACTGCAACGGATGGACAGGCTTGCAAAATTGGCGAGGTTTGCAGCTAACCCTGATTACTGTTTATCAAGGGGGCTGAATGTTCTTCAGTTCCCTTGATTTATTTATTCAAAAGGTGGACCAAATCTATTCCGATTGTTTGTCCAGACTTTGGCAACTGTGTTTATTTTAAGCGAACGCATGACAACGAAAATATCTGTTCATGAAAATGCATTTCCTATCGCAATGCTTCAATTATTATTCACAGAATTAGGTCATCAGGCATTAAACGATCGGCTGTTACTGCTTTCTTCTTATGCAATACGATCATCCTGTGCAGGTTCAGGCAATGGAAAACCAACAGGTTTTCATTGAAAGCAATTCGCCTTTTTGGCAGCTGTACCTGTTTCACTTGTTGTAACTTTCCCACAAATGCAACGTTGCTGTTTTTTCGTATATCATTCATGACAATACTAATACAAGTCGTTGCTGATAAATATTTCAGAAGACACATAACACGGTAAATTATTTGCACCACTGCAGGTTCCCTTTTAATCTTTTTTAAGATGGTGTTCGTAGAATTTCCAGAGATCTGTTATTTCAGCTTTTATAGCGTCTTGCAGGGAACCTGTAAAATAATTCATATAAGATAAACGGAATTTCTGTATCCGGTCAGCATATCCATTTTGTAAGGAAATAAAAGTATCAGGATTAACCTCATGAAGGAACGCTTCCAGTGTTAAACCTTTGTTGATGGCAGCGATCGTTTTTACTTTTAATTCTTTCATATAATTCAGCCACGAATGGATAATATCTTTCCCTATATGTATGTCTCCATGCCCACCTACAAAATATTCAAAGTCAAGTACATTTATTTTTTCCAACACTTCTATCCAGGAGTCAGGATGGGCATTCCAAAACAAGGGTTCATAATCATGTACAAGATCACCGGTTACAAGCACTTTATCCTGAGGTATCATCGCTATGATATCTCCCTGTGTATGTCCATCACCCAAAAAATACAATTGCAGATCAGCGTTTTTGTCATGAAGGATAAGTGAATCATAGAAGGTAAGGTTAGGAAGAATAATGGCCGAAGATCTGATGTCTTTGGAATAGGCACCCAACTCATCACTCAATCCGGAAAAATAATTCTTCCTTTCTTCGCTTATTGAAGACAGGGCGGAATCTCTGGCAGCAACTGATTGTTGCCATACCGTTTCACTCCATGATATTTTCTCGTCTTCTGCATATAAAAAAATATGACGGGCTGCTTGTTGTTGTGCAATGATAATCAGCGAAGGGTTTTCCTGTAAGAAGGCCTGAGCTCCCAATATGTGGTCTGTATGATAATGGCTGAAGATGAGGTACCTGATCGGAAGGGCAGATATTTTTTTTCTGATCGCTGCTATTAATTCTTTCGCCATGAACAGGTCTGTCTGTGACTCAATGACCGATAAATATGTTGCGTTTACAATAATGGTTGTTGTGCTGTTAATTCTTGACACACGTGAGGGATGTGCGATATAAACATGTTCCGTCATCTTTGTGATTACAAAAATTTCTTTTGCCTCTTTACCAAGCAAAGTGAGCGTGTTCAATATTTTCAAAAAAAGCAAAACTGCTTTCCTGAGTACCTTCATAATTTAAGTTTGACGTTCAAATAGGAAACAGATATTCTGCTTAGTGCAGTTCAATTAACTTTCAGTTTTCCTTATCAATTTAATACAGCTGCAAATCTTCAGAAGATTTCTTTTATCCTTCCAACAGCCCGCAAATGTTTTGAAGCGATTAGAAATTACTTTGGCAATGCTCAAAAAACCAAATGCCGGTTTATTCGGGCATGTTTTGCATTTACTGTTTCACTAACCGGATTGTTTTATGCTTTTGTCCATTGTTCCAATCTGCCGATAATAAATAGACTCCCCCGGCAAGTAACTGCAGATCTACGGTAAACAGGTTGCTGCCATGCGAAACAGTTACATTTTGTATACGTACCAGAGCACCTTTACTGTCAAAAAGCTTTATTGTTGCCTTCGATGCATTAGCCGTGACGATGTTCACAAAAACAAGATCATTGACCGGGTTGGGCCACAGTCTGAAGACATCGATCCCTGTACAGGAAGATTGCCGTATACTGGAATATTGCTGCTTCCCTTCCAACTCGTACATGGCAATGCGATAAAAATTATTTTCAAGCGGTTTCTCATCTGTAAAAGAATAGTGGTTTTCAGTCGTGCTATTACTGACAGAAGGTATCTCTCCAATCACTTTCCAGTGAATACCGTTTGCGCTCCTCTCGATTTTGAAGCGACTGCTGTTTTGTTCATGCACTGCTGTCCAGTTCAATTGTACTGCAGCTCTATCGCACTGCACATTGAATGAAGTAAAAAGAAAAGCTAACGGACCGGTGGGATCTTCAGCATCAGTGATTCCCGGCAACGCTGACAGTGACATATAAAAAAGACCTTTTGTACTGGCATCCCAAATCCATCCGGCATAAATATCTAATTTATAAGTGAAGTGATCAGGAACAAAACTGAAAGGCACAAAGGACTCCGTAAATGAATCTTTTTTTAAATAGAGAAATGAAGTGTTATTTACTCCGTTAAAGGTATTGCTTGCTAAGAGCAAAGCCTCTCTTGCATTTGCAAGGGAGGTGAATGTTGACGGAAGAAGGCCACCGAATCTGGACCAGCTGAGTCCGTAATCGGTACTGATATAAAAAGTTCCTGATTTTCCTGCCAGCAATAAACTGTCATTAGCAGTTATGATGTCATACACGCCCTCCGTAGGACGTACCTGGCCCAAAAGTAACCGCTCTTCCCATACTGTTGAATTAACCGGGCGGTGGTCATAAATCCCATTGGCAAGTGTACCGGCAACCATTGCATGGTTAGTTGCTGCAATCGAATTAATATTTGCACTTAGCGAAGAAAGTCCTTCAGAGAATGTAAGCCAGCGGTTGCGTAGTACCGGATCTAATTTATACACTGAGTTGCCAAGAGTCGCTGCATACAAATCACCGTTCCATATACAGAAGTCAGACACAAATGGAATTATTCCTGAAGTGATATTTTGCCAGGTTCTGCCGCCATCCACACTTTTTGCTACACCGATTGAATAGGAGGAAACAAAAAGTTCGTTTTTAAAAATGATGACATTATCAACTGAAATAAATTGAGGAATACGACTTGTTGAATCCCATGTTTGACCTGTATCCACACTGATATAAATTATATCTTTCCCTCCTGCATAAAGCGTATTACCCTCACGGTTTAGACTATGAATATCTGAAGCAGGTAATTGTTCAACTCTTTTCCATTGAGCAAACAATACTGAAGAATTCAAAAGTAAGACCAGTGCAATTATCAGTTTCAATTGGTTTGCTTTTAAAAAGTTAGTCGCAAAAATCTGTTTACAGATTTTTTTGTTTTGCATGTTCTCATTTTTTGTCGTACGATTATTCTAAGCTTATTTTTCGGATCCGGTTGCTATTTGCTTCTGCGACATAAATATTGCCCAGCTCATCTATTCCAAGGCCAACAGGGCCATTAAATTTTGCTGAAATTCCCAGTCCATCGTTAAAACCGGAAGTAGTTCCAGCGATAGTTAAAACAAACCCTTCCGGGGTGATTTTACGAATACGATCTGAATCTGCTAAATATAAGTCCCCCGATTGATCAATAACCAGATCTCCCATTGTAGTACTGAATTGAGCTTGCCCGGAATAACCATCCCTGTCACCTGCAGTACCATTACCTGCCAGTGTAGAGATCTCTCCCATAGGATCTATTTTGCGGATCTGAAGGCTACTTTGGTCCACAACAAATAAGTTGCCCATTTTATCAATGGCAATTCCACCCGGTCTGAATTGTGCAGGTCCGAAAACTGTTGACACCTGACCGGCGACGCTGATCTTGCGGATGCGTTTGTTTTCCCAATCCGATACATAAATATTTCCCTGGTTGTCAGTAACAATGCCAATACTTTCGCCAAACATTGCGGCTTCTGCATTCCCGTCAGCAAATCCCCGTTTTCCATTTCCTGCAACAACAGTAACCACTGCATTGGTTGTTATTTTCCTTACACGAAAATCATGCAGATCCAATGTATAGATGTTGCCGCCTTCATCGGAGGCAACACGGATCGGAATGGCAAATCCTGCGTCGGTGCCAATTCCACTTGTTGTATCCTCCATACCGACACCGGCAAACGTAGTAACCTGCCCACCGGCTATTTTCCGGATACGATGATTGAGACCATCTGCAACATAGATATGCCCGTTGGAGCTAACAGCCACGTCCTGCGGCGCACTGAATGCTGCTGTTAAGGCAGGGCCATTAACATAAAATGCTGAACCATTTCCGGCTATGGTCGTTACCACCCATTTTTTGTCTACCGGCGGTTCAAAAGCGCACGTAATTTTATTGCAACTGCTGCTTCCAATAAGCAGTAGGAAACTTAAGCGAATTAAATGTGTCTTCACGATTGAATGATTAAAACTTGATCTGACCCATACTCTGTTGTCAAAGCTGAGTTCGAAATTTCCCAAGAGAATGACACCCAAATTAGTAGCCATCGCTCTTAATAATTATGACAGTTTCCAAATGGTTGTTTTATTCTTCCAACCGGCAACTAATAAAAACCAGGTGGCAGCGAAGTTGGGGTTTGGGTTCTGAATACTGAAAATTTTATTAGGAGAATAACACCATCTTTTGTTTAGCAATCTCAGCTGAATGAAAAAACGTTTCGGGCCGCTGGTGGTTTGTACCAACATCAATGGCATTATGCTTCCCTTCTTTGTTTATGTATCGTTGCAATTAAATTATCCATCAAGTGATGAATATCTTTTAACGTCTGTTCATCTTTAATTGTATCATTCTCATCAATCTTCGTCTTAATAAACTGGATCAACAAATTAAGCTCCTCAATGTTTTCAGCTTCAATAACACGTAAGGTTTCCAGAAGTGCTTTGTGTCCAAATCTTCCATCACTAGATGCGGTAATTAGCGCAGTAGGTTTTTTCCAAAATTCATTTGTTGAAACAGTCCAGTCGATGGCGTTTTTCAAAGCCCCGGGCACACCGTGCGCATACTCAGGCGTACAGATTAAAATTCCATGCGCACTTCTGATTTGTTCCCGAAAGTCTGAAACTGATTTTGCAACATTCCCGTCATTATCATCCGGATTAAACGAAGGTAAACCTGACAACCCATTAAATATGGATATTTCAAGCTGACCGGAAAACAAATCAGCGATTGCGTTCAACAGTTTGAGGTTAGAAGATTTTCTTCTTGTGCTTCCAGATATGGCAACTATTTTCGGGATTGTCATAGACTTTAACAGTTAAAAATGGTATTCATCTCATGTTGTCAAATGATTCGACTTGTTTATCAAACGTTTTCATTTCAGCCGATAGGTAGGTTTTGTAATGCTATTTTAAAAATAGTATGAGCGATCAATAAACCGGCTTTCGAATAATGCCCTTGTAACGGCCAGCAACGGAATCTAAGTCAGTGAATTTATTGTTCAGCGTACCATTAAAGAAAGCATGTAAAATATCTATCGTTGCATACTGCGTCTTTGTAGGAATATGACCAAACTCTGAAAAGCTACTAACAAGAAACCGTGCAGGGGGAGCCAGCAGAAATGGCGCATCGGTAAAACTATAATGGTCGGCTTCAGGTATCTCGTACCGATACCCTCCTCCAAATTGTTGAAAGAGCTGTTGATTTCCCTTTTCATATCTGAGGTAACGATCAACTCCTTCTTTTTTACTTTCGATTAACAGGTAAGGTTTTATAGTAGTTGGTTTTGGTAACTCGCCATATAATGTGCCGTCAATATTTGCAGCAGCTTTAATTCTTGAATCATACGCCATCGCAGCAGCAGCAGTGGCGCCACCTAAAGAATGACCTGTAATACCAATACGATTCTGATCAAGAGATAAAAAAAAGCTGTCCGTATTTGCATTCAGATTACCTATTTGATTTAATACAAACCTGATGTCTGCAATCCGCAATTCAAGCCGGGCTATCATAAATTTGGTAAGGTCAGGATCATCGTTTAAGTGTTTTTCAACCGTAGTGACAATCTTCCCGTTTGCAAGTTGAGTAATCATCGCCTCATAGGGATGATCAATCGCCAACACCACATAGCCATGGCTGGCAAGCCCAGCTACAAGGCTTGTATAAAAAGCACGGGAAGCAACATTTCCTGTCAGAAAAATGATGACAGGCCATTCATTTTTTGTTTTAGCTATTGGTGCGTTCAGTATACCATGGGTATTGATCTTTTCATAGTGATCAAATATCCATCCTGGAAGTATGCCGATTTTTTCAGGCAGATTATCCAATCCGTCCAGATAATCGGAATGAGGGCCTTTCGTATTTTCTTCGGTTGGATACCAAGCCTGCACCACTACATTTCTTTTGTCGTTTAGGTCTGAAGTTATTTGCTCGGACCTGCTGTTATCTATCCACCGGAAAATTCTCGTACCTACTTTATAATCACCTTGAGGTTTTATTAATTCGGGAACAGGTGAAAAAACTGACCAGGGAAGTATTGTGGCCAGAAGCAAACAAATCAAGATAAATCCCTGGAATCTCTTTTTTATTTTACTGCTGTTATCATTTGAGAAAATGGCTATCAATACCATGAATACGATCAGCAAATAACCTGGGAGATAATGCCAGTAAAAGCCCTGTATCAACAGTTGCAACAGCGCCATCATTATAGTAAAAGCAAGAAAAAATTTTATATTACCCTTCGTGCGGCCGGGTATGAAGATCAAACAGGATGCTGTTGTTATAATTGCAATTAAAAGAATGACGTTTATACTTTCCATTTGAACGAATCAACTTTAGTTGAAGGCAATTTTGTAAATGACCAATAAGCATGCATATTGTTACGCTCTGTAAATAAATTAGTCTATCCCGCCACGATTGTTCAAAACTCAAATTAATTCACAGGCGAACTACGGTTGATTGGAATATGAATTGTATTTATTCTCTTATCACTTCTACTGATAACGAGGATTTCTTTTTCTCAGTCTTTCATGTTACCAGTGAACCTGTTGCAATTTTACAAACATCCCCTTCAACAAATATTTCTCCATATCCTTCTTTTTCTTTTGTCACCAAAACTTTCAACCGGCTTGGCCGATTTAAAAATTCACCCTGCTTCAGAATAATTTCAGTATTCTCACTTTCTATTCCATGTTCAACTAAATAGGCACCGACCGGTCCGGCGGCACTCCCTGTGGCAATATCTTCAACTAAACCTTTATTGTCCCAGGTTCTGCCCTGTCTGTTTTCGATGTCCAGCACAAAGAAAAATTTTGCTCCGATTCCGGATAGTTCATTTTCTAAATCTGAAACTGTAACTTTTACTTTTTGTAATGCCGAAGCATTGACTGGCAAAATTAAATAAGGTAGTCCCGTTGATATCACCTGGCAAGGCAGTTTTTTATAATTGTCATCTCTTTTCAAATTCAAAAAATCCAGCATCTTTTCTGCTTCATCTTCCGAGAGTGTTTTTATAAATTCAGGTTTCCCTTGATTCATTTTAGCTGAATAAATGCCGTCTCTTTTATAAGTATTTACCTCCACTGATTTTTTATTCAATTCAATTCGCCAGGTATTCTCCACCATTTCTGGTGAATACAGATCATGTAAAATGGCAGCACCCCCAATGATAGGATGTCCTGCAAAGTCCAGTTCTTCTTCTGTTGTAAAAATAAATGCCCTAAAATCATTTGCGCCCGTCTTACGAAAGAAGATACTTTCAAATTGACGCATTTCCTGCGTAAGTATCTGCATAAATTTTCTATCCCACCCCTGTTCATCCATAAAAACCGTCAATCCATTTCCAGAAAATTTTTTGTCCGAAAAGACATCAACATGGTAATAGTTCATGTTTTGTTTTTAAAATTATTAATTGCATCCCATTGTATTTATCAGCAAAGAGCAGGATTTTGTGAAGGTTCAGCATTAGTATTGTGGTTACTCAAAGCGCTACCGATTTTAATGGTTTTGCTAATGCAAAAATAAACGTGTGATTCACTATCAACATTATTCAGCAAATCGGAAAAAATTGTATATCATTCTTACTGTTTCATTTCAGCGATCCGGTATTTTGTTTTCAAATCCGGTCTTTTCAATTTTATACCAATTATGTTTTATTCCTTCAAGATCGAATGTTTCAATATAGTTCAGTCCAACTTTCTGTAAAATTCTGTTTGAAGCAACATTTTCACAATCAGCCATTGCATACACTTCGTTCACATTGATTTTGTTAAAAGCGTATTGCAATGACACATGTGCCGTTTCGGTTGCAATGCCCCGTCCCCAATACCTTCTTATCAGACGGTAGCCAAGGTCATAATAATTTCTGTGATTGTTTATTAGTTCAGTTACAAATTTAAGCCCCGTCCATCCAATGAATCCCCCGGTTTTTCTGTCTATTATTGCCCAACGACCAATTCCGTTATTGATATATTGCTGCCTGATCGCATTTATTTGGGTAACAACCTGGTCTTTTCCGGTGACGGGCTTGTTCCCTAAATATCTATGCACTTCCGGATCAGCGTCAAGTTCAAAAATCCCATCGACATCTGTCAATTGAATCTCTCTTAAAATCAGCCTTTCTGTTTCTGCTACTATTTTCATTTTGTGAAGCGTTCGGTTTTATTCTGTTAAACCATGAAGTCGGCCTTGTCTTTTTCATCGGGAAGTTTATAAATACCTCTTACTTATACTTATGGATACGCTAATCGTGTGATTTTGAAAACAGGTTGTAGTTGACAAAAATACTTGTATAGTGGACGTTTTTATTATACCATATACCAACCCAGGCATTTTCAATCCCCTTAGCATTCAAAAAATTAATTCCGATATCAAAACGTTTAATAGAATACCCTGCTTCTAAACCTCCGAACACAACAGCAACAGACGGCCTTGCGTAATCACCATTCACTGCTATTTTGCCACCTAATTCACCAATGCCGATTTTTGGCTCAATGAAGAATTGTTTAATATTCTGTCTATACCCGAATAATACAGGGATTAGCCGAGTTGTTATTTTCTCTGTTCCACTTGAATTTTTTGAATTCAATTTCGAAACTCCGGCAGAAAGAATCAACTGCCCGGATTTGCCAATTCCATAAGCAGCCTTTAAAGAAAACCCAAACCCCTGGTCGTCCTGAAAAAAAGGAACAGTTGTTTCTGCGGCTGCTCCCAATGTATAAAATCCTTTTTGCGCATTTACGTCAAGACAGACAATGATGAGAAGCAAAAGAATATATTTATACATATGAAAGGAAGTTTCTGAGCAGGAAACTGTTGCTTTCATTATTTTAGTTTGTTCATTATTTCGACCATCATCTCTGTGACTAAGGCAATGTCATCTGCAGTTGTTCTCCAATTTACAAATGCGGCCCTGATTCCTTTTTGTCTATTATAAATCGTTGCTGTCATAAACACCTTTCCTGTGTCGTTAAGCAATGCCAAAAAGGTATTTATTTTATCCTGATTTTCTTTGCCA
Source organism: Lacibacter sp. (assembly GCF_035299325.1). Taxonomy (GTDB): domain Bacteria; phylum Bacteroidota; class Bacteroidia; order Chitinophagales; family Chitinophagaceae; genus Lacibacter. Next base: position 214,527 of record NZ_DATGWT010000040.1, read on the forward strand.
GCCAATGTGAAACAAACTGTGTTGAGTCTTACCGGTGCTAATAATTCAAAATAAATATTCTCTTCAATAAATCTTCCGAACTGATCAGCTAAGTTGATGCAATTATCGACAATTTCCTGATACCCTTTTTTCCCATAAGCATTCAATGAAAACCAAACAGGTAACGCTTTAAGACGTCTTGAATTTTCAGGAAGAAAATTTAAATAGCTAAAATTATCAAGCGGGTTTCCTAAATAAGGTGCATTGGAATTTTGAAACGTTTCTGTTTGTAAAAGTGAATGTTTCTCCTTTATGAAAAAGACAGCGCTTTCATAGGGTACATTCAGCCACTTATGACAATCAATGGTTATACTATCAGCATCTTCCCAATCCTTAACAAGGTGCTTATGTGTTTTTGAACAAACAGCAAATCCACCAAATGCTGCATCAATATGCCACCAAAAATTATACTTTTCTTTGAGTTGTTTAATGGTAGAAAAGTCATCAAAATCAACAGTATTTACTGTCCCCCCGCTTGAAATTAATATAAAAGGTGCTCCACCAAGTTCCTTGATCTTGTTTTCTAAATCAGTAACGCTCAATGCCTCTCTATTGCCAGCTTTGGTTTTTATATTTATTACTTTACTGCTTCCAATTCCCAAAAGAGAAAGCGATTTTATTGCAGAAGAATGTGGTGTAGCTGCTAAAATATTTAAGCTTCCGGAAACACCCTGTTTTGCAAAGTCTCTTCCGGATTCTTTTCCTAACCATTGTCTTGCTACAGCAAGACAAGTAAAATTGGACATTGTTGCACCTGTTACAAAACCACCTAAAAAGTCATTTGGTAATTCAAAAAGTTCTAACAACAATTGGATTGTCTCCAATTCAATTACTGCAGAAATATCGCCATGTCCCTTTGTTGAGAAACTGTTTTGGTCATAGATTGTCGTCAGCCAATCGCCAACAATAGCTGCCGGAGTAGAGCCACCAGTTACAAAACCCCAGAAACGTGGCCCGGAAGTCGAAACGATTAAGGGCTCAAATCTTTCATTGAATCGGCGAAGCGTTTCCATTGTTCCTGATCCGCCTTCCGATAAATATAAATTGCCATTTATTACATTTGTCGTCGAAGTTAACCTGCTGGAAATTGTGTGTAGATATGTCAATGCCTGATCTTTTACCTTTTCAAGTAAGTCGTCCATGTTTACCAGGTCATGTTGTAAATGTTTATTCATTGTTCAATTCTTAATTATGCTTCCCGCTAACCTCCGGACATGTCTAATGGTGATTACTCAACAAATCCGTCGTTTATAAACAGCCGTTAACTGTAATGCGACCAAGGCTGAAATTCCTAATACCGTTTCAAAATCAATTAACCACTGAACTTGATCGCTGCTGTGAAAGTTCCTGCCGTGGTCGTTGTCCCCAACGACCACGGTTAGACTTTTAATAAATAAATTCGCAGAATCATTTTTAAACAGCCGCTAAGATTTCCTTTTTTTAAACACATAAGCAAATTTGAAATCAAGCGCCGGATAAATAACTCCACAATCACAATCCATACCCATTGCATAACCAGCCCCAAGCTGTGTGTTGAATAACCAGTGACCTCCTATTGCTCTTTGAATACCCCAATGAATATTTGTCAAGAGAGTCGTTGTTACAGGATCATACGGGTCAAATGCTGATAATGGTTCAGCATATTTTATCCGCAGCCCAAAATAGTTTGCCGAATTTAGTTGGGTATTTTTGCCCCTGCTCATTCTTTTCTGAATATTATAAAAATATTTTGGTGTTACTGAAAGATAAGCCGCCGGTTTTAAAAAACTGTATTCATAATTATTTAGAAAAGAGGGAATTTCGTCGTAGGCTGCATACACATCATATCCACCCCCAACTCCCCCACCTAAGTCAATGGTGAAATTAGCAAACACCCTTGGTTCGTAAGAAAAACCAATACCCTGCAACCCCATGTCCAGTTTTACCAAACTTGTTACTGTTTTTGTTGTTTGTGCATTCGTGGCAATAAAAAAACATAAGAACAGTACCGATAAAATATTTTTCTTCATATTCTGAATCTCCTTAGCGCCATTGAGTTTGTTAAAAGCCTTACAGATTGAAACTAATTGCTGAAAATAAAAACGAAAATTCTATGTCGCAGAAATTCGTTCATTGCACAAATGGCGATCATCCTGTTCTGATACAGGTAATCCCGCTTCCTTCCAGGCTTTCAGTCCTCCGTCAAGATGTGCTACATTGTTATATCCCATTTGCTTAAGCATTTTCACAGCCAATGCTGAACGACCACCGGATGCACATTGCAGAATAATCCGTTTATCCGGATCAAATGCCACACGGTGATAAGGCTGCGAAGGATCTGCATAAAACTCAAGCATCCCTCTTGCTGCATGTACCGAACCAGCTATTTTGCCATTACTTATCAGTTCATCAGATTCACGAATATCAATGATGGTACAATTACCGTTTAACAGCTCCCCGTAAACCTGAAGAGGTGTCAAGTTTTCAATTTCCTGTTTCGCTTCTTTTACAAAGTCAGTTGCTGATTTTACTATCATAGAATTATTTTCGTTCGTTTTTCATTTTACAGTTGCATCCAAAAAAATAAATACGGCACTTCGGTTTTCCAACTGATTGAATTATTCCTGCTTTTTCATTTGTCAACTAAAATCGTTGGCCGTATCAACTTATTTACATTCATATTCATACTTCATAAAGATTGGCGACCGATTTCCCGGTTCTGTATACTCAACAGCAACAATTTTACCTTCTGTATCAAAGTCGTATTGATAAACCATGCCTCCACTTGATTTTAACAGGTTACTGCAACGCAATACTTCATAGCCCAGTAACATCTTATGCAAACTCAGCGAATAGTCTCCATCCTGTCTTGCTTTATCAGTATAGTACTGCAACTCCAACACAGCGGGAGAAATGCTGTTTTTCACCTCTACCATATTATGATTTTGCCAGGTATAGGTAATCGTATTAGTATAATTAGTACCTGAATAAGAAAGTACTGCGCTGGAAACTTCCTCTCCATTGTATTGATACGCTTCATTACGCCATGTCCCGGCTCCATCCATCTCTTCTGTCCTCACATTGGTAGCCAGTCCTGCCGCATTCACTGTAATATTTTTTATTTCCCTAAGTACTCCTAATACGCTAGTTGTTTTGGTAATTCTGTTTCCGGCGTATTCAAAATTTGAAACGCTTTCTTCCGTTTCCACTTTACTTATTTTTCCGGAGTTATTATAGGTTATATGAAATGTATCTTGCGATAATGACCAGATAAGCGTTACAATCCGGCAATGGGAATCTTTTTGTCCGTCATCCTTAACCGGGTGAGGTTTCTGACAACTCCAGATAAACACACTTGTTGCAAGCAGAAATAATATAAATTTTTTCATAGTCGTTTTTTATTATTTGTTAATCCGTATCCGCAGTATTCATTAGTTACACTCATATTCATATTTATAGACAAGAAAGGGTGCCACATTTGCAATAGAAAATGTTACAGTAACAATTCGTCCTTTTGTATCAAACTCATAGAGAATCTCTGCCTCTCCGATGGATTTTACAAGATTTTTAGATATGAATGGTTCATAACCGTTAAACACTGCGTTCATCCAGATATAATCGCCCTGCAGTTTCAGCTTATCGGAGTGATACGCATATTCAGTAGTTACACCGCTACTGTTTCTACTAATCATATTGTGATTCTGCCAGGTATAAGTGGTGGTTTGCCGGGTTGACGAGCTGCTGGTTGTATATAACCTACTGGTCACTTCTTCCCCTTTATATTCATACGATTCATTTTCCCAGTCAGTGCCGGATGTATTGAATTGATATCCTACATTAACAGGCAATCCTGCGGCATTACTGGTAACAATGGTTTTATAGTCAAAGGTCCCGTATGCAAAACCTGTTACTGTCGTCAGACCGTTCCCATATTCAAATGTTGTCTGTCTTTTTTTGCCCGACAACCTGCTTATTTTGCCTGCGCTATTATATGTAATCTTAAACGTATCGCTTCTCAAGTTGTCTATAACAGTTACAATCCGGCATGAGGGATTACCTGCGGGACTTCCATCAATTGGTTTAGATTTATTGCAGCTAACCAACACCAGTAGTAATACGGTTATCAAATAATTCTGTTTCATTCTGTAATTTTTATTTTCTCATTCTTTTTAGTTACACTCATACTCATATTTATAAACCGTCGTCGGGCCGATCTCTATAGAAGTAATTTTCCCATCTGCTTTGCGTGTATAAGTAAAGATTGCCCCGTCTATTGACTTCAGAAGATTTTTTGATCTGTATAAATCATACCCACTCAACAGTCCCTGAAGGAACAAATAGTCACCCTCCTGGCCCGGTTTATCCAGATCATATTCTAACCTTATTATTGTTGCTCCGGATGTTATTGAAATAAGATTGTGATTGATCCATGCATAAGCTGTAACAGATGGTGTTCCTCCTCCGGAATGTGTGCTGGTTGACCTGAAAAGTTCCTCTCCATTGTATTCATAGGTAGTATTTGCCCATTCCGTACCGGCTGCGTTAAATTCTGTTTTCACATTAATTGCTAAGCCATTCGCATTATTCGTAACAACCGTCCGGCCACTGTATAATCCGTTAATCACCTTGGTGATGGTGGTTGTATTCCCAGAATAAAAAAAGTTTGAAACAATTGTCTTAAAAGTTACTGCACTGATCTTTCCTTCATTGTTATAGATTATATGAAATGTATCATTTGTAGTAGGAGTAATAACAGAGGTCAGTCGACATGTACTGATAATATCATTGTCGCTTTTTTTACATCCATAACAAAAAAAAATAAAAATGGCTATGCCAAATAACTGTTTCATTAGTGTTTATATTTAAATAGTAAGCCAAGCCTGTACAAAACAAGCCTGGTAATTATCTGCTTTCAGATCCCTGCTTATAAATTTGAACTCCGTTATCGGATACAGATAATATTTTTTCTGTTTTTAATAGAACATTGCCTCTATGACAGAGACTCAGGTTAACGGAGGAACGCAGATGTTCAACTCTTGCACATTCTGAAAACGTAAGGCAGATATTCAGAAGCAATATCGGTATAACTATTACTCTCAATTTTTTTCTTTCGAATAATTAATAAATGGAATCACATGGAATAATTTACAGGCAAATTAAAATCAATACCTGCCAGGAAACAGATCAGTTTCCTATCGGCAATATTTTTTTTCCTTCCGGCTAATACATTTCAAAACTAACTACGATCTTATTTTGAACCATTTTACAGACTGCAAAAACGATCAGCCAAAAACACCGGGTTATGATGAAATAAAAAATGGGGAGCTGATTGTTACCAGTTTTTTCATCTTATCCGTCATGATGCATCCATTCTGTCGACTTAGTTAAAAATATATTTCATCCCCACTGAAGCCCCAGTGCCTTTTAAATAAATACGTCCTGGTTCATAGCTCACAAAACGCCAGGCAGTAAACTCATTAAAAAACTGGCCAGTGATAAATAACGGAAACCTTTTGAAAGGTTTGTACTCTGCATTTAAATTAGGCAAACTAAGAAAGGCTTTCACCCTTTGATCGAGAAGACCGGCATTTTTCTTTTCATTATGGGAATAATCAGTGCTGGCTTTAAAAGAATTCAATATCGTTATCCTTCCCATCACAGCAAGGTTAAACCGGTCACCCGCCTTTAACAACAGGTTACCCTGAAGAGAAAAAGTCAATTGATTAAGCCTATAGTACCTTTGGTAGGGAGCCTGCAAAAGAATTCCCGCCTCCTTCATATTAAATTGATGAAAATTTGCAACGATTGCTAAACTTCCAATTATTGGCTTGTAAACATCGGAAAAAAACTCTACTCCTGTTCCCATTGTATATCTTCTTCCAAACACGATAGAACTGTCGAAACCGGCATTATAAGCATTATAATCAAAATCAATCACTGGGCGGGGCTTGAGAGCAAACTGATTCCGTTCTTTTTTTACATCAGCGTAAACAAATACAAGTGTCCTTTCTTTCAGCATATATGATAAAGTCAAACCGAAACAATTATCACTGTTTCCAGGAACACTATCCTTAACATTTTCCTGTCTTGTATGGGAGAAGTAATTTGCTTCTATTGCTGTTGATCCTTTTTGCATTGGCACCGGAGATACAAGTGGAGATGCACTATAAATATTTCGTGGCCCTGTACATGAAAAAAGGAAACATACCGGGATTATTAAAAATCCCGGTATGTATAATTTTATGGCTCTTGATTTATTTTTTTTATCAATAAACATATTCAGTAACATTTAGGCATCCCGATTATCTGATTATTCATTTAAAGTCATTTAATAGAAAATGATAGCCTTGCAAATACAAATCTTCCATTAAAACCCATTTGCTGTACACGACGACTGTAGATAAATCTGCCCAATGATACATTAGAGCTATGTGTATGTGCATCCTGGTACACATCAAAGAGATTGTTTGCTCCGGCTGTCAATGTAAAGTGCTTAGTCAGATCGTAACTGAGAGATAGATCAGATACTGTTTTAGCCGCAAACTCCTGGTCGAGTGTTTCTTTCTGTCCTGTATATGCGTTTACTGGGAAAGCGCCGGGGTTAGCAGGATTAATGGTCGGATCAAGATAAGTTACCTTGCCAAAATAGGCGAAGCGAAGCATTACTCCGAATTTGTTATGGTTGTAATTAACCGTAAAATTGGCTTTTGAAGATGGGTTGGCTACTTCTATCCTGCTTTGATCTTCACGGTTAAAATAGTTTCCAATCTGACCGGAGTTAACCAATTTTTCAGATGCTTTAATCACCGGTTTACCATCCGCATCTTTTCTTACTTCATTTTTAATGAACGTTGCAGCCAGTGTAAACCTTAGTTTGTTTGCATGACCAAAAACGGTGTGATAACTTATGACTGCTTCCAGTCCTTTTGCTTTGGTATCAATTGCATTGGTAAAAAAGTTTGCTGTGGTTGCTCCATTGTCTTTTAGCAATTGAGCTAAAGCAGCATCCGTTCCACCATTAAAATTATTGGTCAATACAATCCTGTCCTTAATATTGATCAGATATCCATCGACTGTTATTTCCAAACCTCTTAATGGAGTGGCAGTAAATCCCACAGAGTAATTAGTTGATGTTTCTTCTTTCAATTTCGGAATACCGAGTATTTGAGCAGGCTTGCTGTCATTGGTAAAAGTTCCGCTTTCTGTAGGAACCAGCCCATTTGCCCCGGGTACAAATAATGTATTTGTTTTCGCATAATACTGTTGCTGCATACTAGGTGCCCTGAAACCCGAACTTGCAGCTGCACGAATCGTAAACTTACCGGCAAGTTTATAGCGTGAAGCAAGTTTATAATTCAATGTGCTTCCGAAATCACTGTAATTTTCAAAACGCAATGCAGCTTCCAGCATCCACTTTTCGTTAAAATCCTGTTCCACATCGGCATACAATGCAATATTGCTTCTGCTGAATGTTCCGGCAAACTGTGGTGTAAATCCTGCAAACACCTGTGCACCTGCCGCGGCACCAGAAGGTATGTCGTAATTTCTGTAGGATGATTCTTCGCCGGCTTTCTGTCCGTATTGATCAACTCTCAGTTCAGAACCAAATGCAAGGTTCATTCCATGAAGTACATTAAAATTTCTGCTGAAATCGAAATTGGAAGTGATTTGCTGAAACTTCAATTCACCTGCATTAAATGTTGTTTGTGCATTGCCGGTTGTTTGTACAGCAAACTGTGAATAGTTCACAGAATTATCAACCGTAAAACCAAATGTATTTACACCAAAGGTTTCGCTGAAGCTTGCATTCCATCGTCCAACTTTTCCCTCCAGTGCTGCCGATACAGAATAATCCTGGATATTACTGTTAATAAACGGAAGAAAGCCTTCGGGGTATAGTGACAGTGCCTGATTTCGATAGGTTGCAGATGCTCCGCTGAATACTGCATTTGGATAACGGTAAAAGCCGGCAGCTTTTCCATTTTTCCGGCTATATCCACCAAACACATTCAGGTTCCATCCGCCACCTATCGGAAACTGACTGTTTAACATGAATGCACCGCCCGAAATTTTTGAGTTACCAATACGCATATCAAATGTATTACGGTTGGTTCCTCTTGCGGCCATGATACTATCATCTTTTATCTGCCCGCCAACAGATGGATAAATCTGGCCTGTATAGGTTCCGGCACGGTTACTGTAATCACGGAGGTTATATTCACCACTGAAATTCATATACCCTTTGTTCTTAAATCCAAAACCATAATTCAATCCCGCCAAATAAGTACCACCATCATTTACGGTTATGTCCTTCACCGATGTATTACCAAGTTTTTTAAATCCAAAATCTTTGGTATAGCTGGTCACGTTTTGGCCAAAGGATATATTTCCACTTAACATGTTCGTATTTTTTTTCAGCACAATGTTGATCACTCCTGCTATTGCATCACTGCCATATTGTGCGGCAGCACCGTCTCTTAACAGCTCTACCCGTTCAATCGCTGAAAGCGGAATGGAATTAAGATCGGTTCCTACCTGGCCACGGTTCACCGTACCGTTTACATTTACCAATGCTGATTGATGGCGTCGCTTACCATTGATCAATACCAGCACCTGATCTGTACCCAATCCCCTCAGCTGCGCCGGGTCAACATGATCTGTACCATCGGCAATTGCCTGCCTGCTTGACTGAAAAGAAGGTGCGATATAGGTTAGTAATTGATTCAGATCGATCTGCCCCAGTTCTTTTATCATTGCAGCTACAGGTATCACATCAACAGGTACAGCTGTCTGTATTTTTGTTCTGGAAAGATTTCGTGTACCCACCACCGTTATTCCGGCCAGGTCTGCGGAAGGCTCCAATCCGATTGAATATACTGAAACATTCTCTTCGATCTTTATTGTCCGTGTTGTGTAGCCTGCATAACTAACTGTGAACGCTTTTACATTATTGTCAACCTGAAGGGTAAATGTTCCGTCATTCGCTGTTACCACCACAGCTGTTCTTCCTTTGATCATAATGGATGCAGATTCCAACGGATGATTATTCACACCGTCAACTACTTTACCTGTTATTGTCCGTTGTGCAAATGCCATAGCCGGCATGAACATACCAAGCATCATAATCAGTTTTGTATTCTGAAGATGCTTTCGTGAGCTAACCATTGTGTAAAAAAGCTTTCTAATAACATCAGCAACATGAACTGCGTAATTTCTTCTTCGCATATTTATTTTAGTTTTAATTAATGGGGCGCAAGGTAGAGCGTATGCCTGCCCGGCAAATTCCTCTTTTCCAATCGGCTCTTCTTTTTTCCCAATCGGACAGACACTGCACTGCTGCTGTTAATAAAATGAGAAGTGCTATGCTCCGTTTCTATTTTAATGATGTGTTTTTAGCGGAAACTTTCTGATAGCTGATACACGATGCGTCCATTTACCATTGTAAGCAAACTGTGTGTAGAAGAAAGTTGTTCAACAGGTATTGTAAAAATATCCTGCGACAATACAACAAGATCAGCCAGCATTCCCGGCATCAGCGTACCTTTTTCTTTTTCAGCAAACTCAGCGTAGGCATTTGTTTTTGTATATGCTATTACCGCTTCTTCCCTGCTGATATTTTCTTGAGGGTTTGCCTGCATGGTTGTAATAATTAAAATATCTATGAACGGGCTGGGCGTTCCATCAGGTGAAAGTGAAACAATAATTCCCTTATTGAGGAAAGATCGTAAACGGCCCGATTGCGCATACTTTGGTGTGTGCGCCATAATAATTCCCATGTCACGAATGGCCTTAATTTCTGCAGCTGTGGCATTGGCGGTGAAATTATGTTCAAAGCGTACCCGTTTCGATCTCCATACCGCATCGTTCCCGATTTTTTTCATCAATGATAAAACAACTGATAGCGTACTGTCACCAACAATATGCATCAGTAATTGCGTGTTGCTGTTATATGCTTCCCGTAAAATCTGTGTGATTGTATCTATTGGAAAATCCGTTCTTCCATACCAATCCGCACTATCTGGGTATGCTGTTTTCATTAAACAACTTTCATCAAAGGGGGTACCATCAATCAGATATTTTATACCTGACACATATACCAATGATGCCGGGTGTTGATCAACTTTTTTCCATTCGTCAATTTCCCTCCTCTTCATTGATGTGCCGGGAAATGGAATAATACGGATGCGTTGTGACAAATTAGCTTGGGTAAAAAAATCATTCATTTCGGAAGGAGAAAAATAGTTCATATGCTGAACAGTGGTTATACCCATAGCTATTTGTTGTTGGCTGATTTCCTGTAGTGATTGCACAACGTTTTCCGGCTGCGAAGAAGCTATTGCCTGTAAAGCGGGCCATTGCGCATATTCATACAATGCACCGGTTATTGTGTCACTTCCATCCTTTCTTCTGTACCAACCACCTAAGGGATCCGGCTCGTTTTCTGCGATGTTTAAGAGCTTCATTGCATACGTATTCAGTACCACTCCATGGCCCCACATGATCTGCAATTGTACAGGATTGCGGGGAGCAAGACTGTCTAAGGTCTTTTTGATCGTATGATCGTTATAAATGTTTAAACCGATCATACCCGAGATCCATTCACCCTGCCTTGCTGTCTTTACCAGCTTTGCCACTGAATCTATCACTGATCTTTTATCCGGACCCGGCACCGAAAACTCAGCCTGAAAAGAATTGCCGCCCTTTATGGCCCACCCCAAATGATCATGCGCATTATTAAAACCGGGTATGACTGTTTTCCCTTTCAGCTCTATTTTTTTTGTTTTAGCGCCCGCCAGTTTTTCAATTTCTGCATTTGTTCCAACCGCAATGATTTTGTTCTTTCGGATGGCAATTGCCTCCACATACAAGTTACTCTTCTCTGAGGTGAAAATTTTCCCGCCGGTTAATACCAGATCCGCATGTTGCGCAAACAGTTGCTGCGCATTAAAGCAACCAAGAGTTACAAGGATCATTATGAATGTTCTGCTGAATTTCATTATCAATTATTTTGTTTGATCACAATTTGTGCAAGTTAGAAGCCGGGCACGCTGAGTAATTCTGCTCCTTCCAACCGGCAATGCTTTTTTTCCTATCGGAACAGGGCCTGAATGAAAAATATTTTACAACGATTATTTTCTAACGGCAGGGTATTGGTGATAAACGGTAGAGCTGTATTATCCAAAGGATCACCAAAGAATCTCTGACGGTTTGCGGGGCCTTTTTATTGAAAGGCTGAGTATCTTTAAAGATATTTTAAACAGTAAGCTTTCTTCAATGAATTTGTGTAAGCTGCCTATTTTTATAGTGCTGTTAGTTTACCATACAATAACCGGCAGCAGCCATCTTGCCGCACAAGAAATTTATGAGCATAACTTTTTTCATTACAATCATCAACAGGGGCTTTCACATAATCTTGTGAATGGCATTGCACAGGATTCCATAGGTTATATGTGGATGGCAACTTCATGGGGGCTTAACCGATTCAACGGAACAGATTTCGTACAATTTCACAGCGGCAATCAGTATAATTCACTTCCCGAAGAATATCTCACAGGACTTGTATGGCTTAACAAAGAGAAGCTGGCTGCCAGCAGCAATTCCGGCTTGCATATTATCAATACCGTAACGGGAGAAAACCATAACCTGTTTATTCCCTACAAGAATAAACAGTACCAGTACAAGTTTAATACCCTTATGGCTGTTAACAGTAATTCAGTCGGGGATCTGTTTTTGCTTACCCGTTCCGGGTTTTATCATTTCGATAAAAATTATCGTCTCCTTTTCCGGTTTGATTACTACACATCAGATCAGGTAGCCAACACTGCGTTTTCTTTCGGAAGACAACTTCTGTTCTTAGATGAACAGCGTGTCGCTGTTATTTCCAGCGCAGGAATTTATTGTTACCTCGCTGAAAAAAAACAATTAATAAAAATCAATCAGGTCAATTGTCCGGAGTTAAAAGAATTCGTTGATTACCCTCAACCTGATTTGATTTTTTTTCCGGTCAAACAAGGTCGTTTTTTTGTGATGAACCTTGAAGTGGACAGCCTTTACTTTTATGATATTCCAAAAAATAAACGAAAGGCAACACGGTTGCCTTTTTCAAAGCCCGCAACAGAATTTGGCTATCGTTCAAGATTGTCAGTAATAAGTGATACACTGTTTTACCTGACCGGACACCTTTCGGGATTTTATCAAATCAGCATTGATCTTACATCTGATAAACTTACATTTCATCCTAAAAAATATTTCGCCCCTTATTATTGCAGTCAACTTCTGAAGGACAAAGGCAATCATCTTTGGATAGCTACCAACGATGGTGTGTTCAGAGAGCATAACAACCGTCCTTATGTGTTACAGTCTTCAATACCATCTTCGCTTCTGACACAATACCCCAATCTTATTACGGGTGATCTGTATGGCGATAGCAAATTTTTGTATGTCGCCACAAGGGGTGGAGCTGGATTATTGCTTTTTAATAAGGACTTAACCTATATCCGTAACATCAGTTTTGAAGGGTTCTGGAGAGATCCAAAGAACATTCATTCTGTTGAAGCAGTTAATCATCAACGTTTCCTCACAGGTATTAACGGGCCGCTATGCTGGTTCAATCCTGAAACCGGTCGTATTACTGAAATCAGGTTAAGTAATTGGACAAGAGACAGCAATTGGGTCGCCGATCTGTATACAGACCGTCATCAAAACATATGGATCGCTTCGGAACATATTTATAAGTATGATGCTGTTACGCAGCAATTTTCCATCCTGCCTTCACGGGGTATTCCCCTGGACAAAATAGTATGGCCAAAAAATATCCAGCAGGATGCATCAGGAGATATCTGGATATCGGGCCATGGTTTGATCCGTTATCATGTTAAGACCAAATCCTTTGACAGGCTCATCGATTCATTTCCCTATATTAAAATTCCGGATAAACAGGTTAATTCGTTTATAGCAGACCGCTATAACAATCTTTGGATTAACAGCAATAACAATGGGTTAAGTTGTTACAGTATACAAAATAAAACATTCCGTCATTTTACCCGTGACGACGGGTTGCCTGATCATAACATTGCATCGATGATTATTATCGGCGATAAGTTATGGATTGCCACCTATGCGGGGGTCGCCTGTCTTGATTTAAAAACTTTCCGGATAACCAGTTTTGGAAAAGAAGATGGATTTCCCAGTGAGCCCATTTCAAATGGCGCTGCTTTTTTTTATGATACGCTGCATAAAAAATTACACATCGGGTTTTCTCATACCATTGTGCGATTCGATCCGAACATCATTTCTCAAAAAAGCCCGGCACCCAGTCTTTTTATTGAGAGTATTATCAGCAACAATCAAACGAAATATGTTTCAGGCTGTACCAATTTCACAACATCCTGGCGCAATAACGAAATAAAACTAACCATTGGCACGATTAATTTTTTTACAGGAAAAAGCGAGCGTTTTGCCTACCGGTTTGTGAATGATGAACCAAGCCAGTGGCAGGAACTTGGCAGAAATAACAGTTTCAGTATTTCGAATCTGTCGCCAGGTTATCATCGTATACAGATAAAAGTTTTTTCCGCTACTAACCGTTGGACCGAGCAGATCAGGGAAGTTACTATTAAGGTACTTCCTCCTTTATGGAAACAAACATGGTTCAGGTTATTAGCAGTGCTCCTCATCATGTTCCTGCTTTATTCTCTATCGAACCGCAGGATGGCCGTCATCAGAAAAAAAGAAAGGGCTAAAACACATATCCAGGAATTAAAGGCTGAGAATTATAAAAATCTGTATAAACTCGAACAGATCAGCAACTATTTTTCTTCTTCTCTTTCTGATAAAATAACGGAGGAGGATGTATTATGGGATGTGGCAAAAAACCTGATCGGAAAAATGAATTACCCCGATTGCATGATTTACCTCTGGAATTCCGATAAAACAAAGATGATTCAAAAAGCTTCTTATGGTCCCAAAGGAACACCGAAGGCAATCACCTGTAATCAGTTTGATGTATCGCCGGGGCAAGGTGTAGTTGGTTATGTGATGGAAACGAAAGAGCCATTGCTGATTCCCGATACAAGAAAGGATGCCCGTTACCGTGTAGATGATATCAACAGGCTAAGTGAATTATGTGTGCCGATTATACATAACAATGAATTGATTGGCATTATTGATTCGGAACACCCCGACGTAAATTACTTTAAGGAACGTGATATTCAAATACTCACAACCATTGCCACTCTTGTAGGCAATAAATTAAAGCAGCTTGAATCCGAGCGTTCGCTTGAAATCAAACAAAAAGAAATTGCTTTCATCAATCAACAATTGGCAGAGGCGCAATTGTCAGCGTTGCAAACACAAATGAACCCTCATTTTATTTTTAATTCCCTCAATGCCATTAAGCGAATGATACTTGTCAATGAACAGCAAAATGCCTCCCGTTACCTCAGCAAATTTGCCCAGCTTATCCGCAGTACACTCAACCAATCCAAAGAATCTTTTACCACTTTACGTGAAAATATAGAACATCTTGAAAACTACCTGTTGATGGAAAAGCTGCGTTTCGATGATTCTTTTACATTCCAGATCATTATAGATGATCAGATTGATACAGAAGAAACCCTCCTGCCCACTTTCATGATTCAGCCATTGGCGGAGAATGCCATCTGGCATGGACTGATGCCGCAGGAAGGAGAAAAAAAATTAGTAATCAGTTTTACCATGCAGGATGAAATCATTTCATGTGCCATTGAAGACAACGGTATCGGGATCATCCGTTCTGAAGAATTGAAACGTTTAAGCAGACAGCATCATAAATCTGTAGGCCTCGATAATTTACGGAACAGAATCAAGATACTGAATGAAAAATATGATACAAATTGCACACTTGAATTGACTGATCTGCATCAATATGACGTTAATAAAACTGGTACCCGTGCAGTATTACAAATAAACACCATTACAATAAAATTTCCTATATGAGAGCAATCCTGGTAGATGATGAACCCAGCGGCATCCTTACCTTACGAAAAATGCTGGAATTGAATTGTCCGGAAGTACAAATTGAAGCAACCTGTTCCAATGCCACAACAGCCATTCAAAAGATCGAGGAAATTCATCCTGACCTGATCTTTCTTGACATCAGGATGCCTGGTAAAAGTGGTCTTGATATCATGGCAGAACTGGCCGATACCGATGCTCAAGTCATCTTTGTTACAGCTCATAACGAATACCTGTTGCAGGCATTGCAGTTCAGCGCTGTTGATTACCTGATGAAACCAGTAGATGAAGACAGATTGATAGAATCCGTGCAACGTGTCGAAAAAAAATTAAAGCAGAAAAAGAATACAACTCAAACCGAAACATTACTGTACAATATCAACAAGGCCGGCACTCCATTAGAAATGAGATTATGCCTTCCTACTCAAAAAGGATTTACTATTGTTAAGCTTGAAGAAATTCTTTATTGTGAAGCACAACGAAGTTATACCCTGTTCCGCCTGGTCGATAACAAATCAATCCTGATTTCGAAACCTTTGTTCGATTACGACAAACTTCTCGAGGACACTGTTTTTTTGCGGGTACACAAATCATTTTTGGTGAATCTGATGCATATAAAAGAATACACACGGGGTGAAGGCGGCACTGTTATTATGAGTAATGGTATGGAAATTGAAGTAAGCCGCAGGCGTAAGGAACAATTCCTCATAAAAGTCAAAGAGTTTTTCAGGTATTAATAAAAAACAATCAGCCAGGCCCTTCACCTGATCATTTATAAAAATTCCAACTATGTATTCCAGCAGCAAATAAAACAGTTACACATCGCCGTTACAACAGCGTACTGCACAACTCTACTCAGCTGTTGTTGGGTCAATCGTTGACAGCACTTCACACACAGCATTTGCAGGAAAGCCTCCCTGCTTTGCATGTTCACGAACCTGTTCTTCATTTTCTGCAATGTAAATGCAGTAAATCTTATCTCCGGTTACGTAACTATGCAGCCATTGAATTTGCGGTCCCATAGCATGTAACACGCCACAGGAAGTCTGTGCAATTTCTTTCAATTGATCCGCAGAAAGGTTTCCTGCTCCGGGTATTTCTCTTTCTATTACGTACTTGGGCATGTTTATTTTTTTATTATTAGTTATTCAACTGGTTTCTCAGTCCCTGCTCTTTTCTGAAGCGGCTGTCGATCTTATTACGCTTTCGTTTTTTTTCATCACATCACCTACAATGTTTGCGTGGCGTGAATGGTCAACATTTGTCTTTGTCATCAAAACGATATCCCATTTCTATAAAGACATCTCTAATACCTTCCGTCAGTGCTTCTGAAAAAATTGAAGACCTGCTGTTATACTTTCTAATCAGATCTGCAAAAAAATGTAATGCTTTCATGCTGTAAAAGAATATGTTTAAAGTTCAGCATATCAGCTTGTCAATAACATCATAATTACCAAATGGCGGCTGTTAATCGCTCAACTGTATGTTTGCTTTTACCAATGGTAAAAAATCGCATGCATCACAATGACAGGAGCGTTTTTAGCCGGATTCATGCTGTCAATACCAAGCGATTTATCTATCGCCGGTCAACACAGCTTTTTATGGAGATAGTTAACATTGTTTTGCTTTTTTACTATGAAAAATACTGAATGTAAGTAATCCTGGTACCAGGCAGAACGACTCAACTGTTGTGCCGTTTGGGGGATCACACCGCACATACAACATGTATAATCTGCCAATCGATAAGTTCGAAACTGCGCCATTCAGATGTCTTCTATTTTTGCCTGCTATTGCATTCATCAACTCAGAAAAAGTAACCTATTGAGAAATGAAAAGAATGTTAGAAGATTACCCGTTTTGTAAAGTAACTGTTTGCCTGTTGCCTTCACATCTGCATTTAACATACAACGATAGGAACTGTAATTTACCGGCATAAGGGTTTGCCTTGCTTACAACGAGAAAGTACCGGAAGTCATTGCAGGTTTGCAGCAATGTTTAACGGAACAAAAAATTTATTACTAATGGTTTTAACTCCTTAGCCATCAAATTTATTTGCTTACTGTAATTAGGCATGGAAGATGAACCTACTGAGAATTAACAGCAAGTTATTTTAATTGAAACATGAATAAGTCACTGAACGGAAATCCAACCTTATCTATAGCTAAAAGCAAACGAATTCAATCAATAGATCTACTGAGAGGTATTGTCATGATCATAATGGCCCTTGATCATGTTCGTAACTTCTTTCATTACGATGCATTTTTCTACAACCCCACCGACCTTACACAAACGAATGCATCCTTATTCTTTACAAGAATCATCACTCATTACTGTGCGCCGGTCTTTATTTTCCTTGCAGGTATGTCGGCTTATTTATATGGAGAAAAAAGATCAAAGAAAGAATTGTCTTTCTTTCTTTTAACAAGAGGAATATGGTTGGTGCTGGCAGAAATTTTCATTGTCGGAATGTTCAGATCCTTTAATCCATCCTATCATTATTTAAATTTCCAGGTCATCTGGGCCATCGGTTTTTGCATGATCATACTTGCGGCGCTGATTCATATGAACCGTTTGTTTATATTAGTCGTTGGCCTTCTGCTTATCGGTACGCACAATCTACTTGACTCTGTTCACGTAGCCGGTAATGGGTGGCGGGCCGTCCTGTGGGCGATTCTTCACGATGTGAATCATTTTACATTTGGTCAGTATAGTTTTCATTTCCGCTATCCTGTTTTACCATGGATCGGTGTGATGGCTTCAGGCTATTGCATGGGCATGTTATATTCCCCCGATTATCCCGCTGCAACCAGGAGAAAAATTTTATGCTGCCTGGGCATCAGTGCAATTGCGCTTTTTATCCTTCTACGAAGTGGCAATTTTTATGGAGATGGCTCCTCCTGGTCAACACAAAAAAATTCCCTGTTTAGTGTGTTGTCTTTTCTGAATGTAACCAAATACCCACCATCCCTACTCTATCTGTTAATTACACTAGGGCCAGCTATGATCTTTCTGGCTGTTTCTGAAAAACCATTAAGAGTACTTGGGCAACGTATCAGCATTTTCGGTAGAGTTCCGATGTTCTATTACCTGGCACACATTCTTCTTATCAAGATCCTTGCAATAATGGCAGCACTACTTATGGGCTATCCTCAAATGATCGTATTGAGTAATGGAGTTAATGCCACACCTGAATTAAAAGGATATGGATTTAACCTGGCGATTGTATACGAAGTATGGATAGGTCTTGTTCTCTTGTTGTATCCGGTTTGTAAATGGTTTGATTCGTACAAAAGAGCCAACCAGTTAAAGCAATCATGGCTGAGTTACCTGTAAACCATACCCGGCAGCAAATTTATAACTGTTAAAAGCTCAATTATTTCTTTCATATAAACCAACAATCTTATCAACTATGAAACTTTCACACTTCTTAATGGCGTTGTTTGTTACATCGCTTGCCAGCGCTCAACAGGTCACTGTTTTTGACCAACCCGATTTCACCGGTGGCAGCAGGAACCTTTCTGTTGGCAATTACCGGCTTACTGATCTTAATGACATGCTATCGTCCATCAAAGTGCCGGCGGGAATGGCCGTTATTCTTTCAGAATATGCAGATGAGGCCGGCGGCTATGGAAAATCTTTGGATCTGCTGGAAGATTGTGCCAATCTTTCGCTCTATGATTTTGACAATAAAACCTCTCATATCATTGTATTCAATACCCGCAGCAATGGACTAATATGGGCAAGGGGAAGGTTAGAAAACGGACAATTTGTACCAGGACATTGGGAAAGAGAAAGAGCCAATGGTCAACCACCTCTCAACAACGGACCGGTGGTTTCTCCTTACCTCCAGGCACGTGGTTCGGGTGTTGAATATTGCAATCCCAAACTTTGTCTTACGCTTTTACTGAAACTGGAAGCACTCAATGCCGGTACTAAATCAACGTACTATCCTACAGCATCTGAACAAAAACCCATTATCGACAGTCTTGTTCGTGGCTATGAAACATCTCCTCAAGGTATACTGGCATTGGAAAAGTATAACAAGGCACTGAAAGACTACCAACAGAAATATAATCAGTGGAACCGGCTCCCTCCTTACAAACAGGAACAGATCCCTGAACCGAGAGAACCGGAGAAACCAATTCCTGCCCATAATACGGAACAACTGCGATCAATGGCAGTAACCATTCTCCAGGCAAGGAATCACGCCCGGGAAATTACCAGCACACAACAGAAAATGCTCAATTGCCAGTGTGATGTCATTGGCTATGGCCTCCCAACACCTGTGTTCACTGATACCGCTATTGTGGTCAATGATGTCCGTACAACTCTCCCACGATTTAGCGACACAGCTCTCTTTAACAAAGCGATCAACGACCAAATGGGAATTATTGGCAGTGATTTCAGGCCCAGGAGAAGTATTGGCACAGCAGCCTTCGAACGGGAATTTGACAGGAAGTCAATAGTGGGTTTTGGACTTGACCGGCTGGGTGGCAGCAATTTCAATTTCTGGTTTCCACAAAAACGCAAGAATGAAACAAGTCCCTATAAACAAACGCTGAGCGGGAGAATCAGTGAGGTGAGAGTGGCCAGCGAAGAGATATTAATCGACCGTGATGTCAATATCGACATTATTCCTTCCCCGAATTATGAGTATTTGATCAAAGAAGGTCATCGTCCCGAACTCACAACGCTTACCAGCGCAGGTCAGCGCTTTAAAGGTCAGGCCATCGGTTGTCCCGTAAATTTTGTTGCGATCGAAGCAGAAATCGATATGCAAGCAACGGCCAAAGACAAACTAGTCGCAATGATCAGGCCCCGCACCGGTAAACCGATTTGTCTTTATGGCCCCTGGATATATGATGCGGGGCATTGCGACCATCCGGAGATCCACCCTGCAGAACAAATCTGGTGGAGTTCTGGCATAACCGATCTTGGTAATGACCGGGACTATTACTGCAACGTCTTCTGTGACGCATCAAAACGTTTTTGGTGGCGTGACCAGATGGACAACGGAACGAAAATAAAACCATGGGGTGCTCCACCCATTGAAGGAACGTTTGCGATCGCATTTGAAGCAACACAAGGCCGACCCGCCATAACATTTGAAGTAGCTGATATTGACGCCTATAACGTGGCCAATCCTCCTATGAGAAACAAATCTTATAACCTGGTTTACCAGGGGCAAACAATCGTTTCCTTTATTCCGCACAACAATGCTTTTAAAGTCTCTTATGAAAGAGTAGGAACCGTAGGGGATAAAGTAAGGGGATTCCTGGTTATTTCCACCACGGTGGGCAGCGTTCGCCAAATCGCTACAGAAGTTGTCATCCAACCTCAGGATCCGTCCAAACCTTACAATACCAAAAAAACGATGACTGTTCCATGGGGCACAGATGTCAATAAAATTGACCAAAGATGGGAACGTACAGTTTTCGAAAAAAAAGACGGTCACTATATGTTCAAAATAACAAGATCCTTTTATAAGGGATAACATTTCATTCAACGCATTTACTGATTAAATAAAAAAAAAGTCTATGGCAGAGATCAAAGAAATACTGGCAACAGCAATGATTCCGGTAATTAAAAGAGTAGGAAAATTAGAAATGAAAGAGGTACTCTCAACGATAAAAGAACATAATACAGCAGAAGTATATCGTAACACATTGCAGGGATTGTATTCCAATTTTTCGTTATTGAAATTTGTAACAATTAAAACCAAAAGCCGGTTTGATGACGGCATTGTTGATCTGGTTCTTGAAGCAGTGAAAGAGAATGCCGATGCAGATGGAATTGTACTTGGTTAATCACTGAAATTAAATACTGATCAGGTTTTTGTGGTTTTAGATGGTTTTGGGTCAAGCAAAACCCGGTGTTTCTACACCGGGTATTTTTTATGGCTTTCAAATGACAGCTTTGTATTCAACCCAAAGGTTCAATTGAATTATTTTTTTGATCATTCCCGATAGATAACCTGAGATCATAAGAATTGATCTTGCTGGTAAATAAATTTTACTGCGCTTAGGAAAACGCTTGGTTAATCAGCCGCTGCTGTTCACCGGATCTTCATTTAAAGAGCTCCATAACTTTTAAATTCCTTGCGCAATTAACGACTGCACGCTCAGCTTGCCGTCATTCACCTTATCCGGCTGGAGTTCGATAGGGCCTGTCAACAGAAGTTATGAATAAAAAAGCCGGCAGGTTAACAACTGTAACCCGCCGGCCTAATTAAATCGACTCTTTTTTGTGATTATTTTTTCATTGGACCAAGAAGTTTATACAACATAGAGAGGTACTGATCTGTTGTTTGTGCGCCGCCACTTCCTAGTACGTCATACTTTGCTAACAGTTTTGCCTTTGTCATTTCCTCTGCAGTCTTCCCGGCTCTTATCGACGCTTCCACAAGGGCAATCGTTTCTTTGAGCATCGTTACATAAGCTTCCAGGTCCTTCATCGTAGCCAGTCTGCCATGACCGGGAATCACGATTGCATCAGAGGGAAATAGGGTCAGTATTTTTTCCAATGATAAAACAAGCTGTTTTATATTGCCACCTCCTTCTGTGTAAACAGCAGGGAACATTTCAAAAAAGAACATATCACCCAGGTGAAGAACGTTTGACTTTGAAAAGTAAATCACTGCATCTCCATCTGTATGGCTGTTTGGGAAATGAATCATCCTGATTTCTTCCCCGTTAAAATTCAGGCTAATACTGTCGGTAAATGTTATGGCTGGTAGCATATCAACTGTAGAAGCCGGTTGCCTGTTTCCCGGCCTTAACCGCTTACGGATATTTTCCTGTGCAATGATGGTTGAAGTTTTTTGGAATATCCTGTTCCCTTCAATATGATCAAAGTGATAGTGTGTATTCAACACCATTTTTACAGGTTTGTCAGAAACAGTCGCAAGAGCTGCTTTGAGTTTAACACCCATTACCGCAAGCATATCATCCACCAGCAGTATCCCGTCTTCTCCCACCGACGCTGCCACATTGCCCCCTCCTTCACCATTCACACAATCAAGGAAATAAACATTTCCCCCGGCAATTTTAATTCTGATTGAATCTTCAACAGTTCTTTTTTCATCTATTGGCTTGCACCCAACGATCATGGCAGGTTGTTCTCTAAACATTGCATGAACATCCATGCGTAAGTTTGTTTGTGTCGTGGTCGTACACAGACCAGCGAATGACAACGTGATTAACTTTGATATCATTTGATGATTGATTTGAATATTTAATTTGAATGGCCGACCTTACAGCATCCCTTCAGTACAGTACACTGTCCCCGTCACTCAATTATCATTTGGATTCTTTTTATTCATCTTCATTCAACTTTTTAATCGCATCATTTATGCTGAGAAGAATTGTAGCAGCCTGCTCCATCATTTCATGAATAATTTCTGCCGCAGGTTTAAGCTCTCTAATCATTCCAACACCCTGCCCTGATAAAAGCGGCATTTCTTCCAGGTTTCCTTCAGTAGTAGGAATAGGCGGAAAATTTGTAAATCGCCTCAATATAAATTCCTGTCCAAAAAAAGAAGATTTTCCGATGATCGGCTCATTGGATGTATCACTCGGCACTTCCTCTTCCCTGCCAGTAAACTCACTAACAACTGCATTTTTAATCACACGCATTGGATTAAAAGCCGGCAACTCAGGTCCGAAAATCGGCGTAAGCACAGTATCTGTTCCGTTTTCGTTTATTAATCTTTGTTTGTAATCCGGATGAGCAAAGGCCTCATGACTGGCAACCAAACCTGTGCCTACCCAAACGCCGGCTGCTCCAAGACACAATGCCGCTGCAACCTGTGATCCGGTGGCGATACCGCCTGCAGCAAGCACCATTGTTGGTTGAACGGCTCTTACTATTTCGGGTACTAAAACAAAGGTGGGCAATGTGCCGAAATTATGCCCGCCTGCTTCACTCCCTTGGGCAATAATCACATCAATGCCATCAGCTGCTGCAATTTTTGCATTCTCCACAGAACCTACCTGTTCCCATACTTTTATACCTGCTTTGTGTAAGGCATCAATAAAATCTTTTGATGGATGACCAAAATGAAAAGATACTATTGCAACCTTTTCCTCGATACATACCCTGATATGGTCGATCGTTGTAAAGAGTGTTATAAAATTTACATTAAACGGTTCACTGGTTTCTTTTTTCACTTCGCCTATAATAGAGCGCACAGCTTCAGCTGGTAAAGGACCTGCCCCTACCGAACCGATTCCGCCGGCTTTGCAAACTGCAATGGCAAGATCAGGAGTACTGCCAATAAAAGCCATCCCTGCGGCTACGAACGGAAATTTTACTTTGTATTCTTTTGTTAACCTGGTAGAAATTGTTTGCTGGATCATTGTATAACGTTTTTATATTTTATTGATTTGCTTCCTGAAATTTTTCAATTGAACACGCACAGTTATTACATTGCTGTATCCTTGTCTGATTGCTGATGATACGATGTCGCTTGCTTCGTATTCTGTACGAAGCAATACATAAAAGAAAGCCTGCATACCAATAATTACCGATCGGCGGTTATCATTTTCTTGCCGGTAAAAAAATTAAAACCGGAATGGGTAGTTTTACCTTTTCAACATAAGGTTGTTCACTTACAGGTTGCCAATTGATTCTTGCCTTAAGATTGCAGCTATTCAAGTCTATTTTTTGCATCACCTAAAAAGCCAATCACCTGACAAATGAATGCATTTAAAATCATCACTGAAAGCGGACAGGAGATCAGATTTACCTATTACTTTGACAGTGCACCCATTACTTCGAAAGCATTTTCTGAAATCTTACCCTTTACAAGATTGTTTTATCACGCAAGAGTTTCCGGACAGGAAATTTGGATAAACAACGGACCTGAACTTGACATCATTCAGGAAAACGCATCCGTATTCACCGAGGCAGGTGAAGTAGTACTCGGACCTTTACATCCTGCCAGGTCTAAAACTGCCGGGTGCTTTGGAATTTACTACGGTGAAGGAAAAGGGCTCGATGCCTGCAATATTTTTGCACGGGTTCTTGAATCCGACAAACAAAAACTATTGGCCCTGGGGAATTCCATTTGGAGAAACGGATCGCAACAACTAACATTTACAGCCACTGAATAACGGGCCTGCTTAAGGTCTGAGAATTTACCTGAGTATGGACGAACCATTGATCAATAAAAAGTTTTTACTGAAGAAGTACCCTGGCAAAGGAGGATGGGTATACTCGGCCATTCCTGAAGTGGTAAAAAACAAAAAATCTCCATTTGGTTGGGTAAGGGTGAAAGGGTTCATTGACAATTATGAGTTTAAGAATTACCGGCTGATGCCAATGGGTAATGGACAACTTTTTCTTCCAGTAAAAGCGGAGATCAGAAAAATGATCAGAAAAAAAGAAGGTGATTATGTACACATTATTTTGTACGCCGATAATGACCCGGTTGAAATTCCGGAAGAATTGAAATTGTGTTTACTTGATCACCCCGTTGAATACAAAACATTTTTAGGTTATACATACGGCGAACAAAAAGCATTCATCAACTGGATCGATGCAGCAAAAACAGATGAAACCAAAGTTAACAGAATAGCCAAGACCCTTGACAAACTTTTAAAAAAACAAAAGTTTACAAAAAAATAAATGCAGTGCCTGCGGAAGTAACACCTGCAATATCACTATTCAGCAAACCACATAAACGGCAGGTTTAACAAATGCCGGGGTCATTTAAAAACATCACAACATATGAAACAACTTTATTCACGAAAAGCGGTTCATATTTTTTGGATCGTTCAGTTTTTTTTCATAACCACTGTTTCGAATGCACAGAACAGCGGCCATAACTTCCCTCCTCAAACAACCTATCATTACCAAAAAGTGAAAGCTTTGAGTATGTTTTACCGGGAAGCTGGCAGCAAACTTAATCCCACCATTGTTTTATTACATGGCTATCCTTCCTCCTCGCATACCTATCGAAACCTGATTCCCTTGCTTGCAACAGAATATCATGTGATCGCACCCGACAATCTTGGTTCAGGATTCAGTGACAGACTCGATCCCGATCAGGTAAGATATACATTTGATACACTGGCAAATTATACAACTGCTCTTTTAGACAGTCTCGGTATCAACAATTATATTATGTACCTGCAGGATTTCGGCGCTCCCGTTGGTTTCAGAATGTATGCGAAGAATCCAAAACGAATTTCTCATCTGATCCTGCAAAATGCCAATGCATATTTAGATGGACTTACAACCGACCGACAACAATTCTTTAAATCAGCTCATGACGATACCTCTGCATCGAAGATTGCTTTTTTATTCAGCTTAACTTCTAAAGAAGCCATCATTAAAAAACAGTATTTAGCAGATATCGATTCCACATTGTATCACAAACAATCTCCTGATGCGTGGATCCATGATTTATATTTTTTACAATCAGATGCAGACAGGAAAATTCAGGTGCAGTTATTCCAGGACTATTACAATAATTTATTGAGCTATTCAGCCTGGCAGCATTTGCTACGTACATATCAGCCAAAGACATTAATTGTCTGGGGTAAAAAGGATCTGAAGTTCACGACCAATGGAGCAACTGCTTATTTAAGAGATCTTCCGCATGCAGAACTGCATCTGCTGAACGCCGGGCATTTTGCAGCAGAGGAAAAACCAGGAGAGATCGCTTTGTATATACTTGATTTTTTAAAAAAATGAAAATCATATGTAATACATTTCTGTTCTCTTTTCATCATCCATCAGAAACATCTTTCCTGTTACAATTTTTCGAACAGGCAAATATCACTTCTCACGATGCAGCAAGTAGAAAAGCCTTCCGTTTTTTTATGCTGTAATTAAGCTGCTTTGTTAGAGTAACACCATGAGCTTCTGTTCTGTTTCTATCGCTTAAGGGCATCGCTTTTCGCTCTCTGTTATTTGTTCGCTGCACAATCAACTGATTCATGACAAGAATTGCGCCACTACGTAGCATGCAATTTCTCACCGTTAATAAAACATACACTTCCGTTAGGAAGATGTCAGATTTTTAGAGGATAGCTGCCTGCTAATTTTATCCTCTTGAATTATTCATTGAAAGTTGTTTTCTATGTGATAGATCATTTCTGAAGTAAAAGAGATTTGTTTGTATAAACGGTGCACTGTTCCGTTCTCAGGTGTTCATTCAACTTCAATGTTTCCTAATTGTGAATGATTCTCCAGGTATTCATTCATCAACAAACGACCTCCCCCACTGCAAAGGAATGCTTCTGCTCCGCAGGAATACAGCGGTTATTAATTATTCATCAATCATTTTTTTATTGTACAAAAAATTAAAAACCCGTTAATGGAAAAGGTTAAAACAATCGGGATCATTGGTGCAGGACTGAGCGGACTTGTAACAGCAAAAACCTGTCTTGAATATGGTTATAAAATAAGGCTGTATGAAAAAGAGGCAGAACTGGGAGGCGTCTGGGCTTCCTCACGTAGATATCCAGGTGTTACCACACAAAACACAAAAGACACATATTTTTTTTCTGATTTCCCAATGCCAAGGCATTACCCGCAATGGCCCAGTGGTGAACAGGTGCAATCTTATCTTACGGCTTACGCAAAAAAATTTCATGTTTTTCCATTCATTCAATTCTCCCATGAGATCAGAAACGTAAGGCTTATCGATAATAAATGGTTGGTTACAAGTAAACACAAGGGCACATCATTTACTGAACAAGTTGATTTTCTAATTATCTGTAACGGAACTTTTTCCGATCCCTTTATACCCGAAATACCCGGAATGGAAAGTTTTATTGATGCCGGGGGCCAAATTCTTCACAGTACACAATTTCAAAGTACTGAAATAGCAAAGAACAAACGCCTGGTGGTGGTTGGCTATGGCAAATCAGCAAGTGACCTGGTAACAGCTGCTTCCGCAACAGCAAAAACTACACACCTGGTATTTCGTGAGCCGAAATGGAAAATACCACGTTATGTGAAAGGGATCAATATGAAATACATTTTGCTGAACCGCTTGGGTGAAGCCCTGATCAAACCTGCTGATCAGCACAATTACATTGACCGGATTGTTCATAAAACAGGATTGGCTGAAAAGATGCTCTCCTTTATGGAAAGCTATATCATCAAAAAACAAATGTTGCGTGAACTTGATCTCATACCATCTTCCAGTTTAAAGGAACAGGCTTTTGGTGAAATCACATTAGAAACACCTCAATTCTTTGAAAAGATCAGTAAGGGGGAAATTATTATAAAACAAAATGAGATTGCATCATTCAAGGGAAAGCAGGTCATGCTTAAAAACGGTGAAGAAATAGAATGCGATCTCGTTGTTTTTGCAATTGGCTTTAAGCAAACAATCCCTTTTCTGCCAGATCCCATCAAGGAGAGATTCATGGATGAAAAAGGCAACTATCTGTTGTATCATCATATACTTCCCGCCGGCGTTCCCTCGCTTGCTTTTGTGGGATACAATTCTTCCATACAATGTCCTATATCCTCTGAATTTGCGGCCTTATGGGTTTGTGAATACCTGAAGGGAAGAATACCAAAACCAACGGCTGAACAAATACGAAACGAAGGAATCGAATTTATCAGGTGGAGATCAACGTTCAGACCCAATGGCGCTTCAAGAGGGCTTAGTACAATGCCTGGAACCATTCACCATGTTGATATGCTGTTGAAGGAAATGAATGCTCCCTTACCATTCTGGTCACTACTACCCGACTGGCTGCTCATCATCAAGCCTTCACGGTATAAAAAACTAAGAAAGAAAATTATCCGGAGAAATCATAACGGTACCGGACATACGATTGAGCAATCGTTCAAAAAAGCCAGCCATTTAACAGTCGTCCCCTAACAACGTTCCGTCTATGAACCATTCAGCAGATTACAGCAGGAAAGCGATCATTCTGTTCCTGTCTATCACATTTACATTCAGCTCTATCTTTTATCTCCTCATCATTCATACAGGAAAACTGGGAAGTGGATTTAATATGTTTGTCACGGGTTTAATGTGGAGCCCCGGTTTGTCCGCTATTCTTACATCCCTGTTAGTTAAAAGGAAATTATCTGCCCTGGCATGGCAATGGGGCAAACCACGCTATCAATTCTGGAGCTATGTTGTTCCACTGTTCTATGTGATGATCGCCTATATCATCATTTGGTCATTGGGTTGGGGAGGATTTTATAATAAGGATTTTGCTACCCGGATTGACACCGCTTTTGGATTTACAAATCTGCCTGCCGGTGTCAACCTGTTTTTCTATTTCATCATCATGGGATTGTTGGGCATGCCGGGAAGTGCCTCCTCCGCTTTGGGTGAAGAAATCGGATGGAGGGGTTTCCTTGTACCGGAACTTTCGAAACGGTTCAACTATACACACACTTCACTGATAACCGGAGGTATATGGGCAGTCTGGCATTTTCCCATTCTTCTCTTTGCAGATTATAACAGCGGTACAGCTTATTGGTATGGGCTGAGCTGCTTCACAGTAATGGTGATCAGCATGAGCTTCATCATGACATGGTTTCGATTGAAGTCAAATAGTTTGTGGACAGCTGTATTGCTGCATGCAAGTCATAATCTGTTTATTCAGTCAATCTTTACCCCACTCACTACAGACACCGGTCATACAAATTATTTTATTGATGAGTTTGGAATTGTGTTGCCGGTGATCTGTGTGTGCTTCGCTTTCTTCTTTTGGAAAAGACGCAGAGAATTAATGAACAACCCTGAAGATGTTGCCTGCAAGGATCCGCAGGTCAATCAATGAACGGGTATATCTGTTGAAACAGGTTTTTAAACCATCTCTTATGCCCGTCCCTATTAAAACGAACGAATGAATTAATCGCACAACAGGAGGCGAAACATTCCAGGCCGTTCTGATCGCATGAAACACCTTTTTATTCAATAAACAAAAATTAAAAAATCATGAAAAAAATCTTGTTTGTACTCATTGCAGCCAATGCAATTAGTTTCACGAGCTGTAACAAAGGGAAAGGAACCAATCCTACTCCGGCAGTTGTAAAAGAAGTGAAGTTCCGTGACCATCCTACTCTGGGAAAATATCTTGTCGACAAAGAAGGCCGTACACTTTACTTCTTTGCGAATGATGCCAATGGGCAAAGTGCCTGTGCCGGTGGATGTGAAGCAGTATGGCCTGTGTTTAATATCGAAAACCTGAAGCAGGAACAACTGGCCGATGGATTACCATTTGCTGATTTTGGCATCATCACCACCGCATCAGGAAAAAAACAGTTAACCTACAAAGGATGGCCCTTGTATTACTATGCACCGCTGAATAATGGCGTTAACGAAAAAGAAGCTCCCGGGCAGGTATTGGGTGAAGCAGTGAACGGTGTATGGTTTGTTGCTAAACCGGATTATACCATTATGCTGGCCAACACACAACTGCTAGGAAATGATGGCAAAAATTACCTAGGTAATTATACAGAGGGCATTGGCAAAACAATTTATTTTACTAACGACAAAGGACATACGCTTTACACCTTTAAAAATGACAAGCTCAACGACAATAATTTTACTGCCGCCGACTTTTCTAATAATGCTGTATGGCCCGTTTATGAAACCGATCAAATTGTCGTTCCTTCAGTACTTGACAAAGCCTTGTTTGGTTCTATCACCGTCTTTGGCAAAAAACAATTAACCTATAAAGGATGGCCTTTGTATTTCTTTGGCCAGGATGCACAAACACGGGGGCTTAACAAAGGGGTAAGCGTTCCGGCACCAGGTGTATGGCCGGTTCCGGTAAAAGATATGGCAGCAGCACTCCCTTAAAAAAACTGCCAAAATAAATAATGAAGGAGATGATCACTTGTGATCATCTCCTTTCCCAAACATTCATTGATAAATCCGGCAGATTTATTAACGGCCCCAACCTAATTCACAAACAAAATTTTCAAAACAACAGATCATTTATAAAATGAAACAGTTCAAACTATTTACAACGGCTTCAGTTTACACGCTCACCTTCATTGCATGTTTAACAGCCTGCACTTATAGAAAGACAGATCCTGTTGTACCAACCTGCGATGTTTCTTTCCCCTCTACGTTTAGTCAAAAAGTAGCACCAGTCATCCAAACAAACTGCGCCGGTTGCCATAACAATGCAAACCGCAGTGGTAATATTTCGCTGGAAGGATATGATAATATAAAACTGGCGGCAGCAAGTGGAAAATTATTAGGCACCATCAATCATGCGCCTGGCTTTGCCCCCATGCCGCAGGGAGGAAATAAACTCGACCCCTGTATCATTTTGAACATTAAGCGATGGATCGATGATGGATCTCTCAATAACTAAAACAACAAAAGACATGAAGAAAAGCGTGAAAATAGTTTTGTTGGCAGTCCTTGTTCTGGTTGTGTTTGCCGGGTTATATGCCACAAAAGAATATAACCGTACTTATAGCTCTGCCGAAAAACTCAAACCAGCTTATACGTATGATGCAATAGAACTTGTAAAGGAATTTGAAACAGACGAATCAACCGCAAACAGAAATTTAAATGATCAGGTGATCGCTGTAAGAGGCAGTATCAGCAAGATTGAATTGAATGATACCACACAAACGCTTTTACTCGGAGGTCATCCGTTTTCGGGTGCTGTGCTTTGCCAGTTTAGTCCGGGTTATGAGCGTGAGTTAGCAAAACTGAAAGAAGGCGACACAGTCATGGTTAAGGGTATTTGCACTGGCATGTTGATGGATGTTATTCTCATCCGCTGTGCATTCCATAAACCCTGAAAATGAAAATTGGCCAGTATAAACATTTTTAAAAATCACTTTTTATGCAGAAACTATTTTTATTACTCACGGCACTTTTTACAGGCATCCTTGGTTTTTCACAGGGAAGAGTATTTACCAAAAGTGCCGCCATTTCTTTTTTCTCCAAAACACCGGCAGAAAATATAGAAGCACATAATAAACATGCAGTAACAGTATTGGATCAATCCACCGGAGAAGTTGAATTCAGTGTATTGATGAAAGGATTTGAATTTGAAAAGGCATTGATGCAGGAACACTTTAATGAGAATTACGTAGAAAGCGATCAATTTCCTAAAGCAGTTTTTAAAGGGAAAATTAACGAACCTGCCAACGTGAATTATTCAAAAGACGGGCACTATAAAAGTACTGTAACAGGCAAGCTTAGTCTTCACGGAGTAACAAAAGAAATTACCGCACCGGTTGTAGTTGTTATCGCAGGTGCTGTAATCACTGCTTCATCTGAGTTCTCCCTCACATTAAGCGATTATAAAATTGCAGTTCCTTCATTGGTAAAAGATAAAATTTCAAACACGGTAAAGATCACTGTCATCAGTCGTTACCAGCCGCTCAATTGATCTCCTTTCGTTAGAAGCTGATCAATGAAAAAAAGCACAAACCGAATTTAATGTTGGCGGTCCCCTGCCAGTAAAAAAAAATTATGACAAAGATTTTATTACTGTTTCTCTTCTTCTGCACGGCAACTGTTGCAAGAGCCCAGGATGAATCAAGCCTGCTCAACGAATTGGAAGATGACAAACCAAAGAAAGAATACATATCAAATGCGTTCAAATCATCCAGGGTCATCAACGGGCACTCCATGGAGTTTATCGGTAAGGGAGTACTGGATTTTCGCATCCTTCACCGGTTCGGAAGAGTGAACCAGGGCGCTAGCCAGTTGTTTGGATTAGATCAGGCCAGTATGCGGATGGGGTTCGATTATGGGCTGGCGAAGAATCTCACAATCGGGATCGGTCGCTCTACATTAAAAAAAGAACTGGATGGTTTTATCAAATACCGGCCCGTATGGCAATCCAAAGGTCCGGGTGCTGTTCCGTTTTCCCTGGTGCTGGTGGCAGGCATGTCCGTTCACACATTAAAAAATACTGACCCTGCAAGAAAGGAAACCTTCACAGCAAGGTCCGCTTACTATTACCAGGTAATTGTCGGAAGAAAATTTTCAGAACGGTTTTCGCTTCAACTCAGCCCCACACTTGTTCACCGCAATTATGTTGATGCAGCCGATGATAATGATATCTATGCCCTCGGAATCGGTGGCCGGTGGAAATTAACAAAACGCATGGCCATTATAGCCGACTATTTTTATCCAATAAACGGCTTCCCGAAAAATTTCAATGACAATCCCCTCTCTGTCGGTATTGATGTTGAAACAGGCGGACATGTTTTTCAACTTCATTTTTCCAATACCGCAGGGATGAACGAGCGCTCATTCATCACAGAAACAACCGACAGGTGGGGCAAGGGAGATCTCCGGTTTGGATTTAACCTCTCAAGAGTGTTTACGCTGGATAAACGCAGGAAGGTTGCTGTACAACAACGTAAGGCTCCTCTTTCAACGTATTAATGCAGCGGGTAATAGCCGGCTTTTTCGTTTCACTATATACTGTCCGCCCGGGAGATCACGCAAAGGCCCCGGGTATTTATCGGCTCTGTTTTCCTGAAGGCAAACCAGAATTCAGGCTAACATTTGATAAACAGATTTTAAATTAAAAAATTTTGACGTCTTTCTTTAATCAGTAATAATCATTACTAACTAGTCTTTCACTATACTGATGCAGCGAGTGAGATACTGTGTTTTTATTTCAATAAATTCAGCAGATGATCGAGCAACCGTTCAGTCATCCGAATGATTTTTGTACTAACGGTTCCCATTAAATGCTCACGCATCTTTGATAAAAATAATTCTTTCTAATTTGAACTGACCAGCAGCCGGAGTTTGCTCTTCATCACCAGTGTCTTGTTATCGGTCCCTCTTGTTTTATCAAGTGACCCGATACAGAAGATATGAATCTGCAGAAATTTATGAGCTGGCAATTGTGCTTTTAGCTGAATTGTGTTGGCAAGGAAGGCAGTTATCAAAATCCCCCATTTTCCTTCGTTGAATTCGCACTGCATCTGCTGAAAATCCGTTCAAAAAAAAAGAACGGATTTTTTATTGCTGAAAAATATAGACTAAGCAAGAAACGGGTTTTATACTTTTTATATACTTGTCATCTTTGGACCTAATCATAAAAATAAAAACATGAAAGAAATGAAAAAACTTGTCTTCCTGCGTTTGCTGCTGTTCGCATGCATTTTTACTTCAACCAAGTTTGTTCAGGCACAAGAGAACGTATCAAAAAATCAAAGCGAAATAAACAAACAAATTGTGGTAAAGTGGTTAAACAATTTTTGGGGAGCCAACTACAATCCGGCAATCATCGATGAACTGGCAGCTCCAGGTATGATCTTGCAATATTCGCTGCACAAGCCAAGAAAAGGGCAAGTCGATATTAAAGATTTTATGAAAAACTTCCGTGATGCGTTTCCCGACCTGGCTTTCACAGGAGCTTATCCACTATTGGCAGATGGCGAGTATGTAATTGCACGATGGATTGGTGGTGGCACACATACAGGCAAAGCATTTAGTGATTGGCCCATCGGGAGTTTGCCGGAAGCAACCGGTCGCAAAATGTATTTTAGCGGAACAACTGTATTTCGGGTTGTAAAAGGTAAAATAACAGAGGAAATTGGATTAGATGATGGATTAACAGCATTAACCCAATTAAAACTTGTTGTACCAAATAAGTAAAAAAATAACCCGAAAAGAGGCTGCCTGAATAGTTAGGGGCAGCTTCTTTTCAATAGAACAAAATGCAAACTATTCAATCAAAAATTGCTGCGGTCAATTGGCAAAGCATTACCGGGGAAATGCACCAACAAGGATATTCTGTTATTACAAAACTATTGACAGATGAACAATGCCAGGAACTGATCGATGGTTATAATGATACTGCTTTATATCGAAAAACCGTGGTAATGGAACGCTACCGTTTTGGTTTAGGCGAGTACAAATATTTTAATTATCCATTGCCTGATCTTGTTCAAAACATACGTACCGGTATCTATTCAGAACTGGCACCCATTGCGAATGCATGGTTCAAAGCGTTGAACATACACAAAATATTTCCTGCTACGCATCAGGAGTTATTGCAACAATGCCATTTAAACAATCAGGTAAAAGCAACGGTATTAATTTTAAAATATGGCAAAGGCGGGCACAATACGTTGCATCAGGATTTGTATGGAGATGTATTTTTTCCAATCCAGGCCGTATTATTTTTAAACGAACCGGATACAGACTACACAGGTGGCGAGTTTGTATTGACCCAGCAAATACCAAGGGCACAATCAAAAGCAATTGTATTGAACCCAGGGAAAGGTGATATGCTGATCTTTACAACTAACTTCCGGCCAATCAAAGGAACGAAAGGTTATTACCGGGTGAATATGAAACACGGTGTAAGCGAAATTCACAGTGGCGAAAGACATACAATGGGCTTTATCTTTCATGATGCAATCAGTTAAACAATGGTTCGTCACATCAATATTGATCAGAAAGAACTACGCAGGAAAATCAAAGAAAAAAAAATTGTTTTGCAGGAAACAGCAAATTAAAGATATACGGAACCTTGCAATGTAAAAGTGGTAAAAGAATGAAACAGTCGAACCGGGTTTTCTTTGCATCAGAAAATGAAGCAATTAAAAATAATTTCCGCCCTTGTGGAAATTGCATGAAAACAGCTTATAAAAAATGGATCTATTTAGTAACGAAAAAGAGGGTTTAAAAAATTTATTGCCGAAAGATGGCATTGTAAATTATTACGGCAAGATCATGTCTGTCGACAAAGCAAATCAATATTACAACTGCCTGTTAAATACCATTGAATGGAAAAACGACCAGGCTTTTATTTACGGGAAAATGATACTTACTAAGCGAAAGGTTGCCTGGTATGGCGACAGCGCATTCCAATACAGCTATTCAAATACAACGAAACAGGCCCTGCCCTGGACAAGCGAATTATTAGCATTAAAATCCATCATTGAAGAAAAAACAAAGGAGACATTTAACTCCTGTTTACTTAATTTATACAATAGTGGCAACGAAGGCATGGCGTGGCATAGCGATGCAGAAAAAGATCTCCGGAAAAATGGAGCAATTGGTTCCTTGAGTTTTGGTGCCGAACGAAGGTTTTTATTGAAGCATAAATCAACCAAAGAAACTGTTGCAGTTATTTTAGAACACGGCAGCCTTTTAGTCATGAAAGGTACCACGCAAACAAACTGGCTGCACAGACTGCCACCTGCATCCCTCAGGATCAGACCAAGAATCAATCTGACGTTCAGAACAATTATTCATTAACATCATCACTGCAAAAAACGGGTTGAATGCTGCTCGCTTTCATCGTTGTTTCTTTTGGATTGTAATGTTTGTGGTATTCCGAACAGGCTTATCCTGTCAGGATATTTTTCCGCCTGGTACAATTCCAAAAAAATCCTCCCGCCAATTAGCAATGAGCAAAATCTAATTCTACAGACGTTGAGATGGCGTTAGCTATCGGATGCGTTAGTAAAAGAGCGCTGTAGAAACAACGCTCTTGTCACATCAAAACCAAACTGCTGATCAATTGCTAGCGTACAATAATTTTCCCCTTCATAACCGGATGCAATGTGCAATAGTAATCAGCTGATTCAATCACAGTTAATTCCCAGCTTTGCGAAGTTTGCAGTTCAGAAGAAGCCCATTTTTTAGAGGTCTCTTCTGTAACATTATGAACGACCGGGTCATTATTGGTAAATATTATTTTATCGTCTTTACCCACGTACATTTCAGCAGGCGAAAACTGCATTCCCTTTATTCGCACGTAATGTACCTGTTGTATATGTTCAACGCCATCATCTGTTTGCCCGCCCTTGCTTACTTCTTCATCAGCACAACTTATCAGTGCGACCAGGAAAAAAAACAGCAGCCTGCAATCTATTGGAAAGATTAGTCCTTTTATCATTTACTGATCAATTTTTGCAGCATTTCTGCATGTGAAAGGTGGATTATTAAAGCAGGTAACACATTTTGTAATAAGAGTTTCAACTCAGCATTCTCTGTTTCAGGAATTAAAACAGTTTCAACTGCTGCAATAACTGCCTTATGGTACTTTACCTCGTTATTGATATAAAGTAAATCGAATGATTTCCCTTTCTTAGCCAGCAATTGTTTTTTAACTGTTTCGGCCTCAGCGAGCAAACTTTTTGTCAGGGTATTTGTTTGCGGCGTTACTTTCAGTTTTTTCGCCAGCGCAACCGCCTGCGCTATGACGACCTTATGATCATTTGCCATTGTCTGGGCAAAATTCACAACCTCTGCATTTTTTGAAATCCTTAAAGCAATCAGCGCATACTCTATATCAATCTGGTTGGCTACAACGGCTACAGAAGCAACTTCAGGATCACTTAGTTCGGTTGTTTGCTGTCCGTAACCTGCTATTGACAGAGAAATCAGCGTTGCTGCAAATCCTGTTCTGATCATTCTAAACACATTGTTTTTTTTCATCTTCGTTTTTTTAAATAATGTTTGTACTGTTTAGAGTAAAGCAGCAATAAAAGGTTACAGAAAAATTTGTACGTTTCCTCACTATTTCCACATCATCCAATTGAATGATACCAATCCTGTCTTTATCAAGAACTATCTCTCAACAACATTTTTTTTTGAACGCAGCTGTATTTCAAGCTACCCAATCGGGAGTTTTTTTATTGGCCATACAACATGTGTCAGGTATGCGGGGGAAGTTTATTTTAACTTTGCTGACCAGGGTCAACAGCGCCGGTAATTTTTGTTATCACACAGTTCGTTTGCCGCATTAGCTCCCCTCCCTCCTGCTACTTTATAAGTGACAGAAAATTGCTTTTTGTTTCTTCATTTTGGAAACGGCCATCATAGCATGCAGTAACCGTTCTGCTGTCGCTGTCATTTACCCCTCTTGATGCAACACATAAATGCGCAGCATCGATCAGCACCGCCACATCTTTGGTTTCGAGAATTTCCTGTAACTCTTTGCTGATTTGCACCGTCAGCCGTTCTTGTACCTGTGGTCTGTTCGCATAATATTTCACCACACGGTGTATCTTCGATAACCCGATCACTTTGCCTGAAGAAAAATAGCCTACATGCAGCTTCCCCATAAAAGGAACAAAGTGATGCTCGCAATTTGAATAGAAGCTGATATTTTTTTCAACAAGCATTTGATTATACCTGTATTTATTTTCAAACAATGTTATCGATGGCCGGTTACGTGGATCCAATCCAAGCGTATGTAAGATCTCCCTGAAATGTGTGGCGATCACATCAATCTTTTGTTCATTATTCATATCGAAGGCATCAGCTCTTAAGGCTGTTTCAAGGTACTTGCTCACATAGTGCTCCGTCGCCATATTCTCTGCCGGCTGCTCATTTTCGGCAAACCTGATTACTCTTCCATGTTCATTCATACGTTCCTTTTTTTAAATTTCTATACTTGCTTTTTTCGTCTTTCAACTATCCTTAGACATCATTAGAGAAAACACGACGAAAAAGGTTACAAAAAATATTTCTGTTAATTTTGTAACCTTTTAAATTTTATCTACTCTATTTTTTAAGTCAAATATGAACAGCCGGGAGATGAATGAGACGATTACAATTTCTGACGTGGATTTGGTGAAGGGTATTCTTAGTGGTGAAAAGAACCTGTATACACAAATTGTGCGACGGTACAATCAACGCCTTTACAGAATAGGCATGTCTATTCTCAATGATGACACGGAAGTCGAAGATGCGATGCAGGTCGCTTATATCAACGCATATCAGAGTTTGGGAAAATTTGAATTCAGGGCAAGTTTTTCTACATGGCTTACGAGGATACTTGTCAATGAATGTTTCTTACGAATAAAAAGAAGAGACAAAACAATTATTATGAATGATGACAACCTTGAAGCTGCCATGCAGCAACAGCAATCAAATCATCATCACTCACCCGTTACTAAAGTGCTCAATACCGAGTTGAGAAATATCCTGGATGAAGCGATCCGGGAATTGCCTGAAATATACAGGGTCGTTTTTGTCATGCGTGAAATTGAAAACATGAACGTAGCCGAAACCCAGGCCTGTCTTGCAATCAACGAAGTCAATGTAAAGGTCCGTCTCAACCGGGCAAAAGCTATGTTAAGAGGATTACTCAGTAACTATTACAATACAGAAGATATTCTGCATTTCCATCTAAGACGATGCGATGCAATCGTCGAAAAAGTGATGGCAAACATCTGATTGTTAAACAGCATTTCGCAGCTGCAGCGAAACACTTTATAATTCTTTATTACCACATTTTACATACTGAACCCATTTATAAAATGTTAATGCCCTGCTTCAGAACAAAAGGCCCTGTTTTATAAAATACTCTTACTTATCTGACTTGAACAGCTGACAAATATTTAGGTTAACTGTATAACAAAAAAAGGCTGCTCAAAACCATTAGACAGCCTTTTGAAAGAACAAATAGTCAGTTCCCAGATGGCATCAATTCAAGAAGCTTTAATGCCTCTTCCATTTGTAAACCCAGCGCTTGCAGGTATTGCTGTACTTTATCACAAGTAATACAATCCTTATTTTCCATTTTAGAAACCGCCTGTTGTTTCACACCCAGTTTCGAAGCAAGTACGGGTTGCTTTACTCTTTTTAAGGTTCTCAAAAAACGCAATTGTTCGCCGGTAAGTTTTAAAGTGTTGTTCATGTTGATCTTAAGCGTTTGAAATTCAAATTAGAGAACATTTCAATATTTACCTTTTTTTTCTATACTTAAGTTTTAACTGTGTGGTTGTTTTTTACAACTGTGAAAATTTGGCGCACTGCTGTTTTTGTCAGAGTTTAGTCTCAAACATTTCTACCTTGATTGCCAACCTTTCAAATGACAATGCTGTAAGCGTAACACAGCAATTGCTTCACAAACTCCAGATACCCTTTAGTTATACTGGCGTAAAAGAAGCTATCAAACAGCATCCCGATTATCCAAGCATCGCATCCCTGCACGATGTGTTAAATCAATACAAAACGGAAAATATTGTTTTACAGATCAACAAGGAAAAATTGCAGGAAGTGCCTGTACCGTTTATTGCGCACCTGCAACGAAAACCTAACGGCTTTGTTACTGTCACAAAGGTCACCAACAGTAACGTAACCTATCTGCAAGCAAATTCTCTTTCAAAAGAAGTAACGGTTCCGGTTGAAGAATTCCTGGACAAATGGAGCACCGTAACATTGCTTGCAGAAAAAAATGAACAGTCGGGCGAACCTGATGTTAAACAAAACAAAAAGAAAGACCGAATAAACCTCTACAGAGCACCATTGCTTTTAGCAGCATCTTGCGTCGTCTTGCTTTTTACATTCCTACCAGTTAATCATTCACTTACAATAATCATTGCACCCTTTCTATTGAAACTGGCGGGTGTTGTTGTTTGTGCTTTATTACTGTGGTACGATATTGACCGGACCAATCCATTCCTGCAAAAAGTATGTAACAGCAGCAAAGCAACCAATTGCAATGCGGTGCTTCAATCAAGCGCAGCCAAATTGCTTGGCGTAATCAGTTGGAGTGAAATCGGTTTCTTTTATTTTTCAGGATCACTGTTGTTCCTCATCCTGGGCAAAACAACAACATTGCCCGCTCTTGCGTGGCTCAATCTCTTTGCACTACCCTATACCGTTTTCTCCGTTTTTTACCAATGGCGCATTACCAAACAATGGTGTCCTCTTTGTTTGGCCGTACAGGCAATATTACTGCTGGAAGCAACTTTTTTTATCAGCGCAGGCTATTTGCAATCGTTTGTGTTAGCAGATGTAATGAACTTGTTCATCATTGCATTTTTGATACCGGTATCGGTTTGGTATTTTGTAAAACCATTATTGAAAAAAAATAAAGAAGCTGAAGAATACAAAAATCGTTTTTACCGGATAAAAAACGATAGCCGGATTTTTGAAGCGTTGCTTGAAAAACAAAAGAAAATAACGATCTCAACAGATGGACTGGGCATAATCTTGGGAAACCCACAGGCAAAACATACAATTGTAAAAGTCTGCAATCCTTATTGCGGACCATGCGCAAAGGTTCACCCTGAAATACATCAGTTACTCCGCAATAATTCCGATGTCAACGTGCAGATTATTTTTACACCAGGACCTGAAGAGAATGATAGTCGAAATAAACCAGTCAAACATTTACTTGGTATTGCTGAATCTCACAATGAACAATTAATTGAACAGGCGTTGGACAGCTGGTACATGTCGGATAAAAAAGATTACGAGGTCTTTGCTGCAAAATATCCCATGAATGGAGAATTGAAAAGACAGGACAAAAAGATCGAATCAATGTATAATTGGTGCAATGAAATGAAGATAGAGTTTACACCCACTATTTTTATTAATGGATACCAGTTGCCGGAAAATTACAATGTAAAAGACTTGAACTTATTTCTTTCCTCTTAGCCTTGG
The DNA here is from genome assembly GCF_035299325.1 of Lacibacter sp. Taxonomy (GTDB): domain Bacteria; phylum Bacteroidota; class Bacteroidia; order Chitinophagales; family Chitinophagaceae; genus Lacibacter. Next base: position 254,878 of record NZ_DATGWT010000040.1, read on the forward strand.
AAAGAAAGCCTGCAAGGCTAAAGGTTGCAGTTGCAAATGCAACCTGCGGGCGGCCATTACTGCGTTCACGGGCTTAAACGAGAAGCAATGATTTTTTAAATTAAAAAGTAAAATTTAAATGAAAAAGTTTGAATTATTAGGTAAGAGATTACCCAAACATGAGCAGAAACTCTTTATGGGAGGAAACGTAGCTGAAGAATTTACAGACGGGTCAGGACCTATCTGCTTAAGTTGCACAGAAGATTATGATTGTGCCCGGGTGAATAAAGGAAAGTGTACTAACTCAACTTGCGGCAATAAGACAGCAAAGTATTGTGATATGTCTTAATCATAAATGATATGGAATGGCTTTAAAACCATTCCATATCTTATTTAAAAAATTGAATTAATACAGATTTCTATGCGCTTTTTGAGGTTATTAATAATCATGTGCTTTCTATGTAATAATATTTTACATTGTCAACCAGCCTATAATTTTAAGATAACTGTAAAGAGTTCTGATACAAACGTAGGCACATTACACATTGGTGAGGCTTATTATTTGGCCCAATATGAAGCTGCTTTGTTCAAAAGTGATTCGGCTTCTTACATCGGTGGATTGTACAAATTTGAAAATAAAATTTTATACCCAACTGCAATTAGAGTATTTAACCTTAACGGGTTTAACCAGTTAATTTTCATAGATACCGGTTTAAATGAATTAGAAATTGTTGTTAACAATAAAGCTCGTCAGTTAAAAAGTAATGCTAAGATAGAAATGGAGCATAAGTTTTTTTTAGAACAAATGGGTGTAAAGCATATTGGGGAACAAATACCTATGCAAAAGTTTCAAGCCTATGTCAGTCAGCATCCAACATCCTTTGTTGCTCTTTATGCATTAATCGATCAAATGTTTAATTATCGCTTTTCCCCTGAAATGAGAAGTATTGCAGAGAATTTCGATACAACTATTAAGTCAACGAAAGCTTTTTCCTATTTCAAGGAGCAATACCTGGATAGAAAGAAGTTTGTTGCCATGAATGTAATAAATGAACAAGGGAAGTCCGTTCGCTTAAATTTAAATTCCGGAAAATATACGCTGTTAGACTTTTGGTTTGCCGGCTGTAAACCTTGTTATGTGGATATGCAAAAACTTAATCAAAAAATGAGCAGGGTAAAAAATAAACTGAATATCATTTCTATAAATACTGATAGCCGGGAAATATTTAAAGAATCAAAGGCCCGTTTTGCCAAACAGCATCTTTCCTGGAAAAGCTATTGGGATTATGATGGGGTAAAGTCGCAAAAGAACATTTCCTTATATAAATACCCTACTAATTTGCTGATTGATAAAGATGGCTACATTGTAGCCACAGACATAGATATAGAAAAGCTGGAGGATTTTATAAAAGATTAATGCACAAAAAAAGTGCAGTCTAGATAAATTTCACAGCGCATACCTTCTGGAAACCTGATGAGCAACTTGCAGAGTAGTACACTTTTAAACTAAGCCACAGTGTCATTTTATTTTTTCCAACAACAAGACTCCATGGATTGCGGCCCTACCTGCCTGGCCATGGTCTGCAAACATTATCAGAAAAATGTTTCGATTCAAACACTTCGTGATAAAACACAAATCGGCAAAGAAGGTGTAAATTTATTAGGTATCAGTGAAGCTGCTGAGCAAATCGGCTTTCGAACCAACGCTGTTAAAATTACCTATCAGCAATTAACGCAAGAGGCACTGCTGCCTGCCATTTTGCATTGGAATCAAAATCATTTTGTGGTGGCGGTACCGCAACAATCAAAGGGAAATAAGTTTATTATTGCTGATCCCGCAAACGGAATAATTACCTATACGAAACAGGAATTCTTACAACATTGGATCAGTAATAAAGAAGATGGTGAAGAAGAAGGAATTGCACTTTTACTCGAACCCACACCTGCTTTTTATCAACAGGAAGACGATGCTGTCAATCAAACAACCGCTAAATCAACACTGGGCTTTCAACGTATTTTTCAATACATCTTTCCGTATAAAAAATTAGTTATCCAGCTTTTCTTAGGATTGGGCGTAGCCAGTATCCTGCAATTAATACTCCCCTTTTTAACCCAAAGCGTGGTTGATACCGGTATCCATACCGGCAACCTCCATTTTGTTTACATTGTACTGCTTGCACAGTTAGCCTTGTTTGCCGGCAGGCTCTGCATAGAGTTTGTACGCAGCTGGATCCTGTTGCACATCAGCACCCGTATCAATATTTCGATACTTACTGATTTTCTCATCAAGCTCATGCGTTTGCCGCTAGCTTATTTCGATAGTAAAAAAACGGGCGATTTGTTGCAGCGCATGAATGATCATAAACGGATTGAATCATTTCTTACAGGTTCGTCCATCAATGTATTATTTTCTCTGGTTAACCTGCTCATCTTTTCAATTGTGCTGGCCGTATTTAATACAGGTATTTTTTTTGTATTTGCCATTGCCAGTATATTGTATGGCGGGTGGGTGGTGCTGTTCTTAAAAAAACGAAAAGAACTCGACTATAAACGTTTTGAAATTGCCGCACAGGAACAGGGTGCCACCATCCAGCTCATCCAGGGCATGCAGGAAATAAAATTAGCCAATGCAGAGCGGCCCATGCGTTGGAACTGGGAACGCCTGCAGGCAAAACTTTTTCGCTACAGCGTTAAAAGTCTTTCGTTAAATCAATGGCAGCAAAGCGGTGCATTTTTCATTAACGAAGGCAAAAATATTCTCATTACGTTCTTTTCTGCTAAAGCTGTTATTGATGGGCAAATGACACTGGGCAGTATGCTGGCTGTACAATACATCATCGGTCAGTTAAACAGCCCTGTTGAACAACTTATCGGTTTTTTACAAAGCTGGCAAAATGCAAAGATCAGCATGGATCGTTTAAATGAAATTCATACCATCGATGATGAAGAGCCGGAACAACAGCATTTATTAAAAGAACTACCATTGGCTTTCCAACGCAGAATTGTCGGCGCTTCTGCTGATGTGCTGCATACAACAAATGATTTATCTGCATACAATGATCTCATGTACGCATCAGCTAACGATCCCGTACAACCGAAAAACAATGTACCTGTTAGCGGTCATATTGAAAATAGCTTTTCGCTTAATGGCAGAGAAAGCATTCAGCTCGCCAATATCAGTTTTACCTATCCGGGTGCTGGAAATGATGCGGTGTTAAAAAATATCAACCTTCAGATACCACGGGGAAAAACCACTGCTATTGTTGGTACCAGCGGAAGCGGCAAAACAACTCTACTGAAATTGTTGTTGAAATTCTATGCACCCCAACAGGGTGAAATTAAATTGGGCAACACTTCTTTTGCTAACATCAGTCATGCAGCCTGGCGATCTCATTGCGGCGTTGTCATGCAGGAGAGTTTCATTTTTTCCGATACCATTGCCCGCAACATTGCTGTCGGTGCAGATAAAATTAATATGGAGCAACTTTACCATGCAGTAACGGTTGCTAATTGTAAAGAGTTTATCGAAGAACTGCCCTTAGGCTTCAATACAAAAATCGGTGCAGAAGGCTCCGGCATCAGCATGGGTCAAAAGCAACGCATCCTCATTGCAAGAGCTGTTTACCGTGATCCCCTGTTTTTATTTTTTGATGAAGCCACCAATAGTCTTGATGCCAATAATGAAACAGTTATCATCAACAATCTCCATTCCTTTTTTAAAGGCCGCACAGTACTTATTGTTGCCCATCGTTTAAGCACGGTCAAACATGCCGACCAGATCGTGGTCATCCACAAAGGCGTCGTAACTGAATGCGGCACTCATGCACAACTCGTTGCCCTGCGTGGCGAGTATTATACCTTGGTAAAAAATCAATTAGAACTGGGGAACTGATATGCCTGCTGCATCCACCATACAACACCAGCAATTGCTGAGCAACGAAGTGCAGGAGATCATTAGTTATCAACCGCACTGGATCATTCGCAAAGGGAATCTTTTATTCTTTTTTGTATTTGTGTTCATTCTTGCAACCACCTTTTTTATTCAATACCCCGATATTATCCGGGCAAGCGGCAGGCTTGCTGCTATCGACGGGCCCAAACATGCCATAGCTCGTACCGATGGAAAAATTGAACAGCTGCTGGTGAGCAATGAAGAGAACGTGGTCGAAGGACAACCATTAGCATTTTTACAAAGCAATGCAAAACACAACGAAGTCCTGCTGTTAAACAACTGGATTACCTCATCTGAAAAAATTATCGCCGGTGACAGTTTGCAGCAATTTATCAACGCTCCCCTGCCTTTGTTTTTTTCATTGGGCGAACTACAGGCTGATTATGAACAGTTCAGGATTCAATGGAAAGAACTTCGTGATGCATTGGGTAACGGCTATTATCAAAAAAAACAACAGGCAGTGGTGGTCGATCTTAATCTATTGCAACAACAAAGAGAAGGCTTATTGGCACAAAACAGTTTACTTGATTCCGATTTTGTTTTGCAACAGCAGGAATACAAAGCCAAAGAATTACTAACATCTCAAAAAGTGTTGGCACCTTTAGAACTAAACCAGGAGAAAGGAAAACTGCTGCAAAAAAAACAAGGGCTTGAGCAAATGAACAGCCAGTTATTGAGCAATTCCATTAACAGTCATAATAAAACAAAGGAACTGCTCGAACTTGATAAATATGTATTTGATCTTAAGATTAAATTTCAGTCGGCTCTGTTTGTTTTGAAAGCAAACACGCAGGAATGGATCAAACAATTTGTGATCACAGCTCCGCAAAGCGGGCAGCTGTATTATACTGGTTTTCTGCAGGAGAATCAGTTTGTTTCCTCCGGAACAGAATTGTTTTTTGTACAGCCTCTTTCATCAAACTATTATGCAGAATTAAAAGCCGGTCAGGCAGGTATCGGTAAACTCGCATTAGATCAGAAAGTCTTATTGTATTATGATGGCTACCCTTCCGAAGAGTTTGGCTACCTGACTGGTAAACTCAGTTATATCAGCCCGCTCCCGGGAAGATCGGATAGTTTCCTGGTAAAAGTTGAGTTGCCGTCGGGTAGTCTCATCACAAACAGGGGAAAGCAGATTTATTTCAGAAACAACCTGCATGCAAAAGCCGAAGTAATAACCAATAACCGGCGTTTGATCGAACGGTTCACAGGAAAATTGTATGAAATGATAAAACGTTAATGTAACATAGCATCGATTGAGTTTACAATACAAACTGCTGAATGATGCAGAAATCTGCGGGTAATTGTTTCATCTCTTATCTTCTGAAAGCATGCAGGAAAGTCATAATAGTAAAAACCAATTGAAACCTTTATGAGGCATCAAATGCCCGCCACATGCAAAAGCACTTCCTAGCATCAGGCAGTGGTTGTTTTTTACAACCATGGTTCTGTTGTATTATTCATTACATCGAAGTATTTTCAGATTGAAATAAGTTTTTTCATACCAAAAACAAAAACCAATGAAACTAAATCCGGGTTTTGGGATTGTTCTTTCAAGAGAACAGCAAAAATTTGTTATGGGAGGTCCAATGAGCACCTGTAATGGAGAAATAGAATATGTCTGTAAATCTTCTTACACGGTGGAAGGTTGTTCCGGTTGCACCTATGCAGATCCCCCCGACTATACGTTTACAGAATGCTGGATGGCCTGCGCAAATGAAATCCCTGCAGGGGCAGAAAACTGCAAACCAAGAAACTGGTCAACAGCCTGGGCAGGATGCTAAGCATAACGGGTTCGGAAATTTATTTTCACAATTTTTAAATAGCGGAGTCCGGAACGAAAACATGCATTTATTGCTGTCATTTATTCGCCACCCTGCTCCAACTAATCGTGTAATTCTTTGGAGAGGCTGCTTTTTTTAGCCAGCCTCTTTACTTTCATAAATAAAGGCCAGTTCTTTTCTTCCTTCCTGCAATACCGGTTGCAACGCTTCATCTGCTGTTGCTGCTGCGAGTGGTATAAAGCTTCCTGTGTCCGATAACGTATTTGTCCGTCCAGCGTCTCACACAGTGGACCCCAGGTTCAATGGGAATATTACCGCTTTCTGTTCAACCCCCTATAATCGCTTTAATACATTCCAATCCTGCTTCTGAATTCTTCACGATCTCTTCTGCCAATGTATCAGGATCGGGAAGCTTATCTTAATCAGCAAGTAATTGACCTTTACGCCAGGTAATCGTCCGTTACATCATTAAAATCTATTCCACCAAATTGTTCCTTTACAAATCCACCCATTTTAGTACATTGCTTGGTGGTCTTCTTTTCTTCTTACGTTCAACATACTCTTTAATTTGGGCCGCATCGTCAGCGTTTGGTTGAAGTCTTAAATACTCTTCATAACATTCAAACATGCGGTCTGTTTCCTCGTACGAAAGACCTTCAGTTTTAAGTAAAATAGAATAGCTTTTCCCAATGAACCAATTTGCACCATAATATTGCCCGCTTTTTTTATCAAGCAAGGTCAGGGCTTTTTCAAAGCGCATAATTGCTTTCCTGTCTTGCCCGTTTTTGAAATGCCCAATGCCGCTGTACCAAATTGCTCCAACATGATTTGAATCACTGGTTAGAATTTTTTCAAGTATATTTTCAGCTTCTGAAAATTTTTTCTGTTCTATCAAAGTCAGTCCAAGTTGGCATTGGTAGATTAAATTTGTCGAATCCAATTTAATACCCTCTCTAAAAGTTTTCTCTGCCTTTTCAAACTTACCATTATTCAAAAATGCATTGCCCTTCTCTAAATAGTTGTCCTGCCCAAAACTTGTCAGGGAAGTTGCAACGAATACAAGTAGCTGTAGAATAATATTTTTCATTAACGATTAGTTTGAAAGTAGTTACTGTATATAACTTTCTGCCCGCCCGGGTTCTCACGTTAGATATCTGGGTATTTATATATGCTGAATTTCGGAATACCTGACAGCCCCTGTCGAAGTTGTGTAAATTCCCGTACTACCGGAGGGTTTATTTCAATTTACTTTTAAGGTTACATATCGAGTCAATTTTCATTCCATTCAAGGAAAGGTGAAACTCTCCACTTGTCAATTCGTTTATTGGGACTTTCTTATATTCTTCTACAAGACATTCGCAATAGACATTTATGTCGTTGGTTGAAGATATTTGTAAGTCGGATAGTTGCTTCATAAGATTTCGTCTCACCCCCTTTTCAAAATCAGGTGTCCATTGCACATCTGTTACCGAACCTGCACACTCTTGCAATCGGTATTTGTCGGTGTTTGCACCATTTTGAATTTCAATAATGATATTTGAGAATTTACCACTTTCAAATTCAGTTTGATATTTTTCAGCAAGGTCTTTATCTGCAGTCAGCTTTGTTACCACACAAACGCAATACTGCCGGCGCTGCTTTTCGTCAGGAATAATTTTTTTGCTGCCATTCATAAACTCAGCAATATCCACGTTCACCCCGTTCACATTTACAATTTCAGGAGGAAATTTAAAAGTAGCCATACTTACAAAAGCAACCAGAATGAACATAATAAAAGTCAACCCGAAATATTTCAAAAAATTCCAGGACTTTAGTTGGAATTTTTCTTTAGAGATACCACTCCCAAGAAGCCAGGCACAAAGAGTAAGCATGAGCAAAACAACTACTATAATTCCGGGGTCAAAAAAAGAGAAAAGCTGTTTGCTTGCGTTAATGTACTCTTCACCTATCCCATATATCAGCAATAATGCAAGAATAATTTTGACTATTTTCATAACACATTTTTCTATTGAGTAGCACCATGCCTCTGGTGCATTGCTGATTATTCTCCCTTTTTCTTTTTATCTTTTTTGTTTCGTTTTTCCTGGTCTTTATTTATTTTATCAACCACGTCCCTTGGAATTACTGTGAGCTGTTCTGTTTTACAGCTCCAGATATTCATATACTTTTCTGAAACAACTATATGCTGCTCCCATTTAGCAAACTTCCCATAAAGCATTAATGTGCAGATGTCCGTTGCAGTCATGAATTGTCCTGTTTCAGGCAAATGACTGTGCATAGCACCAACCGTTTGTTTTCCCTCCTCCTCTTTTGTGCCATAATAAACAGGAATTATATTCTTATGAAGCTGCTTCTTTGTAATAAGTTTATTGTTGTTATCAAAAGTCAACAAGTAGTCGTTTCCAAATATTACAACGCCACTGTTTTTTGGTCCTGTCAAAACAAAAACCTTCTTTTCCTGACCGTTGATTAATGGAATTAAGTTTAGATTGCTGTTGTTGTATGATTTAAAAAGAGTATCAGAGCCAATTTCTGCCAATGCGAGTTTTCTGATTTCATACAGGTCATTTTCTATCTCTGTAAAATTCCGCACTGTTAAATTCACATCTGCTGTCTTTGTATTATATGTACTATCAAATGAGATAGTCCCTATTATTTTTGGCTTGTCGTCTTTTGAAAAGAATACACATGTTGACACATTGCTGCTGGTATATGAAAAGTAACCGCCAACATTTTCTCTGTTTTTATAATTTTCCAAAAACAAGTCTGTTCCGTACCATGAAGCCATTTCAGATTTATACAAAAGCTTTCCCTCTGCAACAATTGGCTGAGCTTCGGCCGTCGGATTAGTTTGTCCTGAAACACTTAAACTTAAAAGCGCCAGGATAAAAGTCAATATTTTGCTCATTGTGTTGTGCGTTTTTTTTCTGTTTACCAATATTCTATCGTGGTTGAATCTGTTGGGTTTTACTTTCTGCACGCCCCGCAGATAAAATTATCTTTTCAATATCAATTTCACAAGTCAAGCCTCCTGAAAAAACTTAACGAATCAACATCACAAATCCTTTCGCTACTTGTGGCTTATTGCCTTCCAGTTGATAAGTACATTTCCATGTAAACATTCCCGGACCTTGCGGATAACTGGCCAACGTTCCATCCCATCCTTTTCCTGGTTCGGTTGTTGTAAAAACCATTTTGCCCCAACGGTTAAAAATGCTGAATTGATATTGAACAACATTACCACCAATGATGGGATAAATCACATCATTAAGATTGTCGTTGTTGGGAGTAAAGGCATTAGGAACATAAATACCAGTAAGACAATCTTTGGGAGCAACAAGAACACTATCACTTCCAACACAACCATTTTGATCGGTTACAGTAAGCCAATATAATCCCGGCTTAGTAATAGTAACATTGCTGTTTACGGAATTATTATCCCACAAATAAGAGCGAAACCCTTGCTCAGATATCAAGGTTAATTTATCGTAGGTACAAATGGATGTATCAGCTGGTAAAAAATTGGCAGGAAGAGGGAGTAACGACGTTATGCTTGTTGTATCGGAGCCAACACAACCATTATTGTCGGTTACAGTAACATAATACGCTCCCGTTTGATTCACCGCTAAGGTTCTTGCTGTACTGCCATCATTCCACAAATACGCAGCAAAGCTACCTGCATCCAACAGTTTACTGCTACCGCTACAAATGGCACTTTCAGAATTAAGACCAACCACCGGATTCCTGAATACATTCACAATACGAATCGTATCAAATGATTTACATCCCTCGACAGTAATAGCTTCAACAGAATAATTGCCTGCCGCATATGCTGTCAACTGTTGGGTGTTGCTTCCACTACTCCAGTTGTATTGCGTAAACCCTTCACCAGCATTTAACACGATACTATCTCCCTCGCAAAAACTCGTATCAGCTCCAAGATTAACTGGCGGCGAACGAAACACAGCAACCCGAACTGTATCGAAAGCAAAACAACCCGGCGTTAACTCTGCTCTAAGCAAGTAAGACGTATCAACAGTTGGATTGACAATAATGTTTTGTGTATTCGTAGCACTCACTTGATAACCGGGCGACCAGCTATAACTGATAAATCCTGCAGGCCCGTTTAACTGAAGAGTGTCATTGTTGCATTTGTTTCGATCCGGGCCAATGCTCAAAGGAATAGGAGGATGATCTTTCACAATAACAGTATCTGAATAAGATGTACCGCAACCATTAATTGCCGTAACATAATAAGTTCCGGGAGTAGTAACCGTGAAAATGGAATCAGCAGATCCATCCTGCCATTGATAAGAAGCGAAACCGCTGCCTGCTTTTAGTACAACCTGGTTGCCTGGACAAATCACTGTATCGGCTCCAATATCCAACGAATAAACTGCCGGAAGCACTTCTATGAAAATTGAATCCTTCATGAGTTGACAACCCATCAAGCTTGCATTGATATAACCCTTGCCCGGTGCATTAAAGAAAAATTTGTAAGTACTGTCGTTTAGTTTAGTTACCTGGCTCACGAAACTGCTGTCATATTCCAATGGAACAAGGCTGCCGCATGCTTTATTCTTGCCAATCGTGATCGTAACATTGTTGCCCGGGCATATGGTAGTAGCAGTTGAACGAAGAACCAACGTATCGCAATTAGAAACCACCACACAGGCAGGATCGGGATGAAGCGAAAAGTTCCATTGTTCGAATTTCTTAACCCGGCTTTCCCTGAAGATATTCGGAAGCACTGAATTAATTCGCCTGTTCGCCGGCTCAAAATTAAAATAATAAACAGTGGTGGATGAATCCTTTAACCCAATACATAAAGATGCTGTATCTGAAGTATGAATACGGTAGTAGTCAATTCGTGAACCTTGGTCGCCGGTTTTAGTACTGTCTCCCATCAATTTTATATTCAAAAAACCACCATCAGCAAGTTGCAGACTTGCCGGCTCATAGGGTATCCCTTCATTGGCATGCAGTCGCTTTCGCTGATGATAGATCTGGTCATCCCTGAACAGGCAAATAATAGTTTCAGCGTTATAACTGCTCACATAATCCAGCATTGTAAAAAGGCCACTCCCATCAGGGAACAAACTGATCTTTGTATTACAGCCATTGGCCTCCAGCCGGTTTTTAAACCCCCAGGCCTTCACAAAATTGAGGTTCTCATCCAGGTCTATTACACCCGCATGAAAAAGATCGATTGTTCCGGTAAAAGCCGGAAACTGAAAATACCGGGTGGTAGGCCCGCATAAACGATAATGCCCGTTGTTCAACTTCACCACTTGGGTACCTCTGTATAAACGGGCCAGCGATGCGTCACCTGTTTGGCTGATCGATTTGGTAAACAAGGTGTCACCATTCGTTTTATTGAGTGCTGTCACTTGAACATAGCTCTGGTTATAATAACCATTCACAAGATCAAACAACAACACGTGATCGCTATTAATAACAATGCCAAAAGGTTGTTCACTATCGTACCCGTCATAACCATTACTCCAGGAAATACTTCCATCTAAAGAGGAAACTTTTGTTACACAACTGATACCTCCCCAAAGACCGCCTGTAAAATAAATAGCACCAGTTGCCGGGTCTTCTTCAAGATCGGTTAGCGGAAAAGAATCTCCGCTGCCATTAAAACCCTGCCATAACCTCGCTTCATAAGTTTTCAGCCAAATGAGGTTTCCGTTATTATCCAGTTTGGTCAACACAAAATCGTCGTTACCGGAAATTTTGTTTTTTGTTCTCCCGGCAAGTAAGATAGAGCCATTGGCTAATTCAATTACTCTGGTATAATAGGTGTAATCGGTTCCGCCAACTTCTATACTGTCGTATAGCTTTGCCCATAGCACGTTACCTTCAATATCCGTTTTAATACAATAGCCACCGCTCTCTATCAGGTAGGGTGTGTATTCCCCAAATTCACCAGTTACAATCACGTTGCCATCTTTTGTCTTGCAGGCGTCATTTGTATAAAGTACCAGCGAATCTTGTTTCAAAAAATTTCTTCCGGAGATGGTATAGCAAATGGCATTGGTTCTGAAAGAAGTCGCTTGCTGTTGGTTATTCAACAGATAGTTTGGAACGAGTTGCTGCCCGATGGCCTGCTTTGGATTATTTTCTTTGCGAATTAGCTTTGCACCTGTAAGGGGTGCTGAAACATGATTCCTTCTGCCGGCATTTGCTGTTTCATTGGTGGATTGGATTGAATCGATCGCCCTGGCATTTTCCGTAAACGCCCTTGATCGTATTGAGTTGGGAGTTGGTTTACTGCCAGCTTGCTGTGCATCAACAGATGCATGTAACCATATACAGGTAATTAACAAGAGTAGGATTTTGGAAGTGGGCATATATTTTAGTTTCCTTGCTTCGCAGCAATGTTATCTGAAAGGGAGATTGCTTAAAAATTAAGCAGCTTTCTTTTTCCTTCCTTGCTGAGCCATCGTTAAAATAATAGGACGCAACGTCATTTTAATAAAACTGGTAGGTCGGCCACTTCTTACATAGTTCTCATTTGTTACCCGGTCGTGCATGTAAAAATCAACAATTGTTTGCCCAACTCGAGCGGGAGGATTGGATGTACGCATCGTCAATCCCGTACTTGGATCGGTGCGCAATGTGTAACCACCATCTATCCTGCTTATTTTAACCCCGGTATTGTATAGCACAAACCGGTAAACCGATGTGTCTTTGTATTTCGAATTTCCATCCTCTAAATCAGCCGGCGAAATCATCACATACTGATAACCCGTATAATTAGCTTTAAAGGCATCATCAATATCTTTTGTACCGGCTGCATGCACTTTTTCAGGGTTTCTAAGTTTGGGCAATTGCAATACCAGCAAAACATGTTTGTTAGGATCAAAATGGGGAGGAATCATTTCGGGGTTTGGTGCCCACTTAATTTTTTCCTCTTTCTCTTGAGCAAATGACGTTTTACCTGCAAATGTGGTTAAAATAAGTGCGAATAGAATGCTGGTTAGTTTCATCTTTTGGAATTAAAGAAATGAATTGGAAACGAATTAAAAAAAAGCAACCTCATAAACTTTATAAGTGTGCATAACAGAACGATAACTGTGGGAATAAAGACAATTCTCATGTGCTGATTTTCCATCTGATGGTCATTTCACTCCACCAAACACATCCCTTAAATCTATTTCTTCAATCATATAGTTTGGTCTTGGTCGAATGATTTTTTTAACAACTCTAATCCAAAAGTTTTTGTCTGAAAAATAGTGTGTCATGCTGCAGAGTTCCTGGTTGTACCCCATTGGCTTGCTCACTTTGGAAAACTGTAACCTGCCATGAATGAAGTACTTTGTTTCAGTTCCATTTAATCCCGATTTTAAAATCTGATTGATAGCGTCAATATTAACCTCAATAAACGGAAGCCCCACTTTTACAAATCTGATTTTTTCTCTTTGCTCAAAGTCATTTTCATAGAAATACTCAAGCTGTTCAGCATTGTGGCCGGGTGTTTTGGGGTTTGTGATATCTAGTGTAATAAGTCGGTCACCCTCGAGATAACCTACTTTAATCACCGTCTCATTATCACCCAATTGCTGCTTGTAAAACTCTAACGTACTTTTATTTTTTTCGTTCGTATCAATGAGCTTAAACTGACCGTTTTTGGTCAGCAAAGCATTGATATATTCTTGCCAATTATTTTGATTTTTCATATTCTGCTTGCGTAAGGTGCGCTACGATTGGCCTCGGGATTTATATATGCTGATTCACTGAATCGGTTACACGAGGCCCTGGGGCGGCCGAAAAATCACATATCACAACCAATCAACTCAATCTTCAACTTTAAAGCCCAAATCATTGTCCATTTTAATTCTCTCATCCTTGCTCAATTTATTTCGCACTGCCCGAATTGTATAACCACCCCTTAAAACATTGTTGTCTAAGTACATCCAATCGGTAATTTCATCTTTACGAACAATTACGGTGTCGCCGTATTTTACTTCAAGTGTTTTTTCAGCATCGTTATTTACAAATCCTTTATAAGTTCCATTCACCAGAATGATTCCTGCAACCCACATATGCTCCCCGCCATCATCTGGTGTCAGAAATCTTTTTTTAACTGCAAAATCAGTATAGGAAGAATTGCTACTTTCTAAAGCCTGGTCAAATTCATCTATTGTTTGTCTTGCCTTAGCGATAGCTAAATTAAATGATGGGTCTTCCGGAGTTACTGTATAAGTGTCTGAGGTTGTATCATGACCCAATTCATCTAACCCGGTTTGGTTTCCAAACTGATCGTTACCGCAACTCAGGAAAAATGGTATGATGATAAAAAAATGAATGTGTTTTCTCATTTGTATAAGGTAATTTCTTCTGTTTGCCGAAGTCTCACACTATGTACCTCGGAATTTATATGCTCCAAATCTTTCGTTTTTACTATTCAAACTCGCAATAATCGCTTTAAAACTTTCCAACCCCGCTTCTGAATTTTCAACGATCCCTTCAGCTAACGTATCAGGATCGGGCAAGTTATCTAAGTCATCCATTGATTGGTATTTGAGCCAGGCTATGTACAGACATATCATCAATTTGAAACCTAATCTGCACAAACAGAAGTTGCAAACCCCGTCTTCGAGTTAATGGGGAGCAGCGTAAGCTTTCCATTCTTCCATAAGGCAGGCACTTCAGAATAATTATTCGCTTCAATAAATGCAGTTCCCGCAACATAGGCATCCTTTCCTGATACAAATACAGAATATCCTTCACTCGATATGCTGTGTTCCATTGGAAGCAACTGGCCGTTCTTCCAGAGCGAGCACCCTCCGGTTGAAAATCCAGTTACATATACATCCTTTCCGGAAACAAATACATCGTTTGCAGACGCACTCGTAGTGCTGAGCCTGGTGGGAACCCCATTTTTCCAGACATAAGCAAAATTGCCAACAACATAATCGTCAGAAACACCGGTTGTATATACGTCATTGCCAGAAACAAAGACAGAAGTCAGTTCAGATGTTTTCGGTGATAAACTTTGGTATAGTGGTTGTTGATTCTTAAAAACAGTTTGTTCCCATTTACCGTTTACGAATATAGATCCGGTTGAAAAGAGATCCTTGTTCGATGCAAATATATTCCAGAAGAAAAGATAATCATCCGACTGATAATAGACTACTCCATTCTTCCATACTACTCCAAAGATCTTCCCGTTAATAAAAATACTACCCGACACATAAACATCTTTACCTGATATGCTCACACTAAAAGCCTGTGAATCATCACCGCCCAAATAAGTGGCAACTTTATTTTTCCATAGTGTTGCTCTGGAAGGCTTTGTAAAGGAATAGGTTGTTCCTGCCACATACACATCTTTACCTGAAACAGCAATGGATCTAGGTTCTGCCATGTCTGGCTTTCTGCTGAGATCAGTCGCCACTCCATTTACCCAAAGTTTTGCAATGGTATATGCGGAGTCTGTGCCGTAATAATGAAACTCCATGCCGGTTACATACACATTCTTTCTGGGTATAATCGGCGGCTTATCACATTGCACAAGAACAATCGCAATAGTGAAAAGACAAAGCAAATAAGTGCGGAACATTCTCATAATAAAACAACAGTTTAAAAAGAGGTTTTTGGGGCTTTGCTTGCCAAGATAGAAAGTAATGCCGGATATAGGAAGCGGAATCCACCGCTGTTGTTAGCACCTTTACTATTTTTTTAAATACCCTGTTTTATGGCACCTCTCAATGTTTAATACCAAAAAAGCTTGTAAACAACCGTCCCTCTTATCCGTTCAATTAAAACGATATCTTCTCTTTTAATTTGACTACTGTTTACAAAATCTACCAACAGGTTTTCATTATCAAATTCTTTTACTTTCAATTGTTTCATATATCCAGTTTTATTTTTTTAGCAGTAAAAAACAGGGCTGTTTTTAACAGCCCGATCAATTCATCTTCTAACGCTTCGGTTTTGAAGTATTACCCGGTTTGGGTGGCGCCGGAGGATTATTTCCCCTTCCCCCGCCGGAAGGTTTACCTGTTGTACTTGGGCCATTTGGCGGCCTGCTAACTGATTTTGCCATAAACTTATTTTTCACCAAAATTCACAAAGAGAAAACAACCGGCAAACACCAATGTAACAGCAAGCCTTTTTATGTAACAGCTATGCAAGTAACAGGAAATACAAATCGGGAAAATAAGGATGCCTCAGCTAGGCAATACCCAGCTCTTGTTTCAGTTCATTGATCTCCTCAATTTTTTGCAGGCTCAGTTGATAGGAAGATTGATGCTGAAATAATTTATCAATTTCAAAAAGACGGGTATGATACAACTCCTGGTCAAACTTCGAATCAATCGGTATCTCATGCACGTCCCTGTTTTCATCAGTTTGTAACTGCTCATGCAATACAAACTTTTTTTTCTTGCTGAACACGTAATGGAAAATATGAACGGCAAAAGAATTATGCACCCTTAACAAATAGTTACTCCCCCGTTGAATTGCTGTCAGTAGTTCATCAAAATTAATATCGTTTTTATCAAACGTTATTTTCACCTGTTCCCTGCCTCCTGATCTTGGGCGAATGGCCTTCTTCAAAAAAATATCCTTAGGTCGCTTCCTGCTATGGATGGCAAGTACATCACTTAGTCGCACCAGGTATGTTTCCGACGTATCAGCTTTTTCACCACTGCACAGTAATTCCATTGGCGCAGGATCTAAAAGCAAATCGGCAGCAGCAGCAGCAAACGCTTTCGACTGGAAACTTCCCAAAACCTTCTCAATGCCCGCATTACGACGCAACCGTTCAATCTCGAAATGAAGCAGTTCAATCTCCTCCTGTAAGGCAGCATTGATCTTCTTTTCGTTTGCTAATTTTTGTTTCAGAAACTTATTCTCTTCATCGGGAGTAAGCCGTTTCATAGTAAATGCTGTTTCTTTTTATTTCCCTCCGTCCGGAGTCTCACACAGTGGACCCCAGGATTTAAATATCCTTTATTTCTCAGACGAGTCTCCTGAAAGGGACTCGTCGTGGTTCGTTTGGTTACGCTACTGCCATGGTTCGTGTCTCACGAACCGATTATTATTCCCTCCCTGTTCGTGAGACACGAACCGGGGCGTTAACGAAAGAACCTATTCAACCGGAAGCATGTTCAAATTATCTTTCGCCCACTGGTCAGTTGAATCAAATTTTAATAGCTGGTTATAAATCTGCCTTGCTTCCCTGTACTTTTTATTCTTATGAAATTCAAACGCTTTTTCAGCCAGCTTGTGAATTTCAAGTTGTTTCAAATTAGCTTTTGCAAACACATTATCAGGATCCCTGCTTATGATCTTTTTGTATACCTCCATCGCTTCATCAGCCTTTTGATTTTTATGAAGTTCGTAAGCCTGATGAGAAAGCCATGCAGTTGAAAAAGGATTCCAGAATAGGGATGAAGTTAAAACCAGGATCACTGCAACGCCAATAAGCCATTGTTTATAAGAAGCAAACCTGGTGATAAAAGCAATCAACATCCCCCATATTATTCCCCCCACATGTGCGGCATTTCCAATTTCCCATAACTTAAACTGTGTTAATACAATGCATAGCACCAACCAAATTAAAAACAGCCTGATTGTTTTTTTATCAAGATAGGCTTTGTACGCATCATCGGATTTACCCTTGATAAGAATATACCCAAAAAGAGAATAGCCAATTCCTGACAGCCCGATTCCCGTTGAGTCAGTAAATGAAAGCTGTGTTATGGAACTCACGAATGCAGAAGATAAAATCAGCAGTACATAAAACCCTTTATTACTTTCAAATTCAATTTTCTTTCCAAAAATCCACAACCAGTAAAGGTTAAAAGCGATATGCCATATTTCAACATGTAGAAAATTGGAACTGATAAGTCCCCAATAGCTTCCATTAAAAATATCGGTGGAAGAAGGTGCGCCCCATTTCGCATAAATAGTCCAATCATCAAGCTGTTCTTCCAGGTTGATACCGATAAATAAAATAACGCTTACCAGGCAACAGATATAAGTAATTACCGGAACAAACTTTTTATAGGAATCATTGATCGTTGTTTGTGTAGCTTGTACTGTCTCGTCCATAATTATTGATTTTTCGCCCCGGATCATACGGACGAAATTAAATTTAGTTATTGACGTTAATTTATAAACGTAATAATTGCTTCATCGTTTTTAGTCGCCAGTGCATACACTTCCTTAATGGTTTCAAAATACTCAATCAGGTAATCAACTGTATCCGGGTTATCCCACACATCCGGAAAAACGCCCGCCTCCTTCATTTTACCGGCATCAAATCTTTTCTTTAGCTCATCGGTTGAAATGGTTGCAATTTGTTCATGCAGTTCTTTCACCTGTTCGGCTGTAACATACTGCCCCGGCCCGTATCCAAGATCCTGTTCTTCGTCTATCACCTGGTCGCTGAATAACACCTTCGCTAATGGATCTGTATTATTCTCAAAACTATGTCCGGTTAATAGAAAAACGATGCCGTCCCATGATTGATCGATGTCAACTAAATTGGGGTCTTCTTCGTCAGTCTCATCATTATAAATTCTGCTCTCCAGTAAAGAGCTGTCGTTTAAATAGTCTTCAAGCTCCGCTCTTGTAACCCGAAGTAAATTGGCAATCATGCTCATGTATCGAATGTTGTTGTTTAATTTTTGGAATTTCGTTCGCCCGGGGTCTCACGCAGTGGACCCCGGCATTTATATATTCTAACTCCCGGGGTCGGTTACACCAGCCCCCGGGCCGATGGAAAAAAAGCAGTTGTGAGCGGCAGCTATCTATTTAATTGATCGTTTTTTTATAAGTCATCCACTGCTGGTTGCCGCCATTTAACGTTTTAGAGTAAGTTGTTAACCGAACCCCATCATTAGAAATAATGCGCATTGTATCACCATTCAATATAAATGTGGAGGAATCTAAAACTCTATAAGGCGACCAACCTGTTGCATTTGTTGTATTAAACGTGTAAAACGCTGTATCTGTTTTACGAAATTCAACAAAATCACCTCTCTCGTTTGCGTAAACCGTCGTGTCTCTTACGCCAACACATAAAATTTTAAACATGCCTATTTCCCATTTCCCAACTATGGGATTATAAATTGTTGCCGAAGTCGGCGCTGATTGAATGTTGCCCGGAATTTTAGGAATACTGTTTGTTGCACTTGCATCAAGAGCTTCTTTACTGCAGGAATAGAAAACAATGATAATGAAACATAATCGCAGGCATAAATTTTTCATGTTGGTTTGCTTTTTTAGAGTGAAGAAGGTATAAAGTTTCATTTTAAATTCTTAGAGATCCCACTTAAATATTCATTAAAAAAATTTTCCGCCCGGGGTCTCACGCAGCAGCCCCGGTGATTTATATATTCTAACTCCCGGGGTCGGTTACACAAGACCCCGGCCGACAAAAAGTAAATAAGGAAAAAGAAGAAGGCTTTTCAGATACCGACAGTGTATTGGTTTGTGCCCTGCAAACAGTTACAAGAAAGAGAAAAATAATACAACAGCAGGACAGCAGTCTAACCATATGCAATCCTTTGAAACCAGCATGTAAATTTAAGGCTCACGACAGCTAAGCTATCCTGCTGCATCCTGCATTGCTATTTCTGCAAATCACGTAGCGCTGCTAACTTAAAAACATGTTGTCCGACTATAAAATTTTTAAAATAGCGAAGATCTGTTGATGTAGCGGAGTGTGGCCTTTATCCCCTCCTTGGAGGTAACCAAGCATTGCGAAGGTTAGGAACATAGTTCGGGGGTGGGTTCTTTTACTGGTGCAGGTCTCCCGACCTGTACCTATCCGTTACTTAATTTGGAATTGTATGATGTGGTTAGATTTGTAACGACTGGACACAGGTTAGAGACCTGCCTTTACTTTGATTTAAGATGAAATGAGATTAATTTTTCAAAGGAAAAGCAGAGGTGAACTTTGAGACTTGCTAAGTTTTTAGGCTTATCTGGCGCATTAGTCCTCTGCTTATCCCTTTGACATTGTGGTTGAAAGCATCAAATAGAATGTTAGACTTACAGGTCTATTAAAGGCTTTAATGCACTTCAACCTTTTCTTTATTGCTTAAATTAAAGTTATGAAAAAGAATTATCAGTTTTTTGTCGGAATTGATGTTTCTAAAGAGAAATTGGACTATTGTATTGTTTCTGATGCCACTTCTTCGCAGCATCAATTTGGTATTGTTTCAAATACCGAAAAAGGGATCAGGCAACTATTAGCTGCACTTAAAAAAAGTAATATTACAAAGGCTGAAACACTTTTTTGCCTGGAAAATACAGGTGTGTATTCAATGCCACTTTGTTATTGGTTACAGAAAAATCAGTTTGATTATTGGGTAGAATCGGCTTTGCAAATTAAAAGGGCTAAAGGAATCAGCAGAGGAAAGAATGACAGTGCAGATGCAAAAGACATTGCTCTATATGCTGTTGCCCATTTGCATCTTTTGAAATTATCTGTTCTTCCTGAAAATGACTTTATAGAGTTGCGGTTGCTATTGGCGGAAAGAGAAAAATTGATAAAAGCAATTGTAGCTTTTAAAGCAACAAGAGAGAATGAAAAGTTTCTTCCTGCCGTACTTTTAAAAACAACTTTAATGCACAGTAAGAAAACGGTTCAACTGCTGCGAAAACAACTACTGGCTGTAGAAAAGTCAATACAAGGCTTGATCGATAAAAACCCGGTATTTAAAACACAGGAAAAGTTATTGCTTACCGTTCCTGGTATTGGGAAACAAACCGCAGCCAATTTAATTGCAACAACAAATGCGTTTACTACGTTTAAAAACTGGCGAAAATTTGCTTGCTATTGCGGCATAGCCCCTTTTGAATACAGCTCAGGCAGCAGCATCAGAAAGAAAACAAGAGTTAGTCATTTAGCCAACAAGAAAATGAAATCTTTACTTAACATGGCTGCTCTGTCTGCTAAAAAAACAGATGCAGAATTAAAAGATTACTATGACAAAAAAGTAAAAGAAGGCAAAAACAAAATGTCGGTTCTGAATGCTATTAGATGCAAAATCGTTAGCAGAGCCTTTGCAGTAATAGATAGAAATAACCCTTTTGTTGATCTAAATAAATTTAAAGCTGCAGCCTAAAATTGTTGCGGTTTTATTTGATTATGATCATAGAATGCGCCAGTG
>NZ_DATGWT010000041.1:0-192975 GCF_035299325.1 Lacibacter sp.
TTGCACCATCCATTCTTACAATGATGGGCTTGCCGGTGCCAAAAGAAATGACCGGTGATGTATTGATCGATCAATAATGCAATTCATCAGAACGATAACAGCAATCTGTTTACTCATTGGCTTCAGTTTGCCTATGTTATCACCTGTTGTGTTACAACTAAAACAACTTCATGTACAACACGAGATGCTGGAGAAACTGGAAAAACAGCAACTCACCAGCGTACGTGTAAAAGCAGCCATCGTTCAATGGGTGAAACCACAAAAAGAATGTGTACTTGGTACTGAAATGTTTGATGTAAAGAAGATAGTAGTTGATGGGGATGATCTTGTTCTTACAGGATTGTATGATGCAAAAGAGAAAGAGTTGAAGCGAATGATCCGTCAACAATCGGAACAACAATCGAAGCAATCAAAACAAACAGTACAGTTACTCTCTGCATTGGCACTACCGGTTGAAGCAGCTAACGTTTTTTCATATAATGCCGGAACAGGCATACCAAAAAACCTGTTCCGGCAATCATTTTATCACCCCCCTTTCCTGGGCTTTCTTACTCCGCCGCCACGATCTGTATAAATATATTTTCATGAACAGACTTTGAACATGAACCTGCAACTAAGATGCTTCACGCAATCTTGTTGTCAGGTAATTGGTATTTATGTTTTATAAAACCAAAAGAATGAGAAAAATAGTATTTGCTTTTCTGGCAGGTATGGCCTGCTCGTGGGTACACGCACAGGAAACAGTAAGCGATAGTGCATCAAAAGAATTATCAGAAGTGGTGATCAGTGCCAGCAAGTTTCCTGAAAAAAAATTAAACATTGCACAGCGCATTGATGTCATCAGTTCAAAATACATCAGCAGGGTTAACGCACAGAACACAGGTGATCTGTTGATCAATACTGGAAATGTATTTGTACAAAAAAGTCAGCAAGGTGGCAGCAGCCCGATTATTCGTGGCTTTGAAGCAAGCCGTGTATTACTGGTAGTTGATGGAGTACGATTGAACAATCTGATCTATCGTGCAGGTCATTTGCAGAATGCCATTTCAGTTGATCAGAACATGCTGAGCAGTATGGAAGTGTTATACGGACCTGCATCAACTATTTATGGCAGCGATGCTTTGGGCGGTGTTGTCCATTTTCGTACAAAAGCGCCTGTGCTTGCAACTGATAGTAAAAAAATGTTAGTGAAAGCAAGTGGCTTTGCACGTTACAGCTCTGCCAACAGTGAAAAAACAATTCATGCAGATGTAAATCTTGGTTGGAAAAAAATCGCCTGGCTGCAATCATACACTTACAGTGATTTTGGTGACGTGAAAATGGGAAAGAATTATCCTGATGATTATCCAACATTCGGTCGCAGAGATTCTTTTATGACACGCATCAATGGTATTGATTCAGTTGTCAAAAATCCTGATCCCCAAGTGCAGAAATTTTCCGGCTACAAGCAATGGGATATGTTGCAGAAACTGTTGTTCAAACAATCAGAGAAAGTATCGCACATGTTGAACGTACAATATTCCAACACCACGAACGTGCCCCGTTATGATCGTTTGCAGGATAAACGCAACGGTACATTGCGTTACGCAGAATGGTATTATGGGCCACAGGAACGTTTACTTACCTCTTATGAATTAAGTATTGGCAAAACAGGTTGGTTCGATAATATTAATCTTAATGTAAACTACCAGGCTATCGAAGAAAGTCGTTACACAAGAGATTATCGTCGTTACGATCGTTTAGATGGAAGAGTGGAAAATGTGCAGGTAGCGGGCTTTGTTTTAGATACACGTAAAATCTGGGGCGGCAATGAATTGACATTGGGTGCAGACGGACAGTTCAATACACTCAAATCAACTGCATCAAGAGTAAACATCAATACCGGCGCATCAACAAAGTTGGATACTCGATATCCCAATGGAGATAACACGCAGGTGAATGCTGGTCTGTTTGCTCAACATGTTTTCAAATTCAAAAATAAAAAGTGGGTGCTGAATGATGGTTTGCGTGTACAAACGATTCGTCTTCATTCAACCATTGCTGACAACTCATTTTTCAATCTGCCTTTTACCGAGATCAATCAAAACAACACAACAATTACCGGCAATATAGGCCTGGTATATTTGCCGGTTGCCGGTTCAAAGTTGAGTGCAAATATTGCCAGTGGTTTCCGTGCGCCCAATGTAGATGATCTTGCAAAAATTTTCGAATCAGCAACAAGTCCTGCGATCAGACAACTAGTTGTTCCGAACCCTGACATTAAACCGGAACGCACTTATAATATTGATTTAGGCATCAGTCAAAATTTCGGAAAGAACTTTCGTATTGAAGTAAGTACTTTTTATACCTGGTTCCGTAATGCATTAGTAAAAGCACCCTTCCGTTTAAATGGACAGGACTCTGTTGTGTATAACGGTGTATTAAGCCAGGTGCTTGCAAATACAAATGCAAACAAAGCGTATTTGTATGGTGTATCTGGTGCTGTATATGCCACCATTGCAAAGTATATCACCTTCAGCAGCCAGATCAATTTTACAAGGGGGCGTTTCGAAACAGACGGTTCAAAAAACTCATCGGTATATGAGAAACAAAGCAATGGCAGTTATGCATTGGTGAGTAAAAAAGTTTCATCGAAGCCACTTGACCATATTCCACCTGTGTTTGGTAAAACAAGTATCAGCTATCAAAAAGAAAAAATAATGGCAGAAGTGTTTGCTTTGTACAATGGCTGGAAAAAACTTGATCAGTACAACGCAGATGGAGAAGACAATGCTCAATATGCAACTGCAGATGGCATGCCTGGTTGGGTAACAGTTAACCTGCGTACCTCTTACAATCTTAAAGCTGTTACCTTACAGTTTGCAATAGAAAATATCTTCGACCGTAACTATCGATATTTTGCTTCGGGATTTTCTGCACCGGGCAGAAATTTCATTATTGCTGCAAGAGTCGATTTTTAAATCAATTAACAATGTCCCAAACAATTGTAAAACGAACAAGGTGGTATAGAAAGATTCATCGTTGGATTGCATCCGGGCTATTCGTTTTTTTCTTCTTCATTGCCATAACAGGCTTGTTACTTGGCTGGAAGAAAAACAGCAATGGTTACCTCCTGGCTGATTCACAGAAAGGTGTAAGTACTGATTCTAAAGATTGGCTTTCGGTCGACTCACTCCAGTCTATTGCTTTTAAAATATACGCTGACAGTACTCATGCTGTAAATAAGCCAACTGTTGAACGTATCGACATAAGGCCATCGAAAGGAATGGTGAAGTTTGTATTCAGTGAAAATTACCTGGCTATTCAGCTTGATTGCACAACAGGAAGCATGCTGCATTTCGAACGGAGACGAGCCGATTTCATTGAGCATCTTCACGACGGAACCATTCTTGATAATCTATTCAAAAGTAACGGCGGATTATTCAAGCTCTCCTACACCACAATCATGGGTGTAAGTCTCCTGATCCTTACCATCACAGGGTTTTGGCTTTGGTACAACCCAAAAAGGATCAGGCAAAGGAAACATTAACCATCTGTTTTAAACTACTGCTGCTTCTCTGTTTTTTTTGACAGGAAAGCAGCAGTATTTCCAAATAATTTGTCTAAATTCAGGGTTGCAAACCCATCTGTGAATGACTGAGGAAGCACTCTTACAAGCATGTCTGAAAAATCAACCCGCTGCACAGCAGGAATTATACAGTAAGTATAGTCCTAAAATGTTGGCTGTTTGTTACCGTTTTGCCCGTAACCGGGAAGATGCGGAGGATATGTTGCAGGAAGGTTTTATCAGAGTATTCACACAAATTCATCAGTTTCAAAACAAAGGCTCTTTTGAAGGTTGGATCAGGCGCATCATCGTTCACACTTGCATTAATCACTTAAAGAAACACAAGAAGTTTAATGACAGTGTGGATATCAGCCAGGCACACACGTTGCAGGTAAGAGAAGACAGTGTTCCTTCGATCATCCAGGCCAAACAGGTAATTGAGTGCATCCGTATGTTGCCCATTGGTTACCGAACGGTCTTGAACCTGTTTGCTATAGACGGGTACTCGCATCGTGAAATTTCAACGATGCTGGATATTGAAGAAAGCACAAGCCGATCGCAATACACAAGAGCCAAAGCGATGCTGGAACAGATTTTAGTACAGAAAAAAATCATTTTCCGGCCGCAGAAACAGGGTGAATGGGTGGCAGCAGCCCATGCTCGGTTTTAATAATCCGTAGAACCAAACCAAAAACTGATTATGGAGCGCTTTATGTACCAGGACGAATCTTTTGAACGAATGCTGAAGGACAAAGCAGACGAGTACAGAATGTACCCGTCGCAGCAATCATGGGAAAACATTCAGAAACGAATTCGCCCAAAAAACAATCTCTTCAATTTCAAATCCCTTGGTTTAAGTGCTGCTCTTTTGTTAGGTTTTGCTATTTCAATTTCTGATGAGCAAACACCAAAAGAAACCAAATCCTCTTTCGTTACAAACTTTATTGACGATCAGGAACTTCCTGCAGTAACCGCCGAAACAAAAAGCAATACAGCGAAAGTTATTCCTATTACCGCAGCCATTCGTGTTAACCAGATTTCAACTGAGTTCCCCGAAACAATTACCACCGAAGCAATTGAAACTCCGGCTAACGAATCAAATGTTCAGTCTTCTGAAACAGCTGCTTTAATGTCAGCAGAAGAAGAAATACCCACCTTAACAAAAGCAACCGTTACGTTAGATCCAGTTTCTCTCAAGCCTTCAGCACCCGTTCTTCCTGATGCTGTTGAGGAAAACTCCATCAATATCATACCAGGCGAGTCGCCAGTCAGCATCGAGCCTGAGCCGAATGAGGAAGTTCTGAATGCTAATCTGGATGTTCCGGTGATCACAGTGCCTAAGCCAAAAAGACAATTACAGTTTTACATAGCATCTTCAGCCAGTTACCGTGTGCTTTATAACGATAACAAGCTCACATTTGGCAATCTTTTACAACAAGACCCTGAAAAAGTAGCGAAACATAGTCCTTCTTTAGGTGTAGAATTTGGGACAGCTGTTCTGTTGCCACTGTCAAAAAATATAAACTTCAGAACAGGAATTCAACTGAACTACACTCGGTATAACGTTGAGCTTTTCAGATCAAGCCCACAGGTAGCCACCGTTATTTTGAATAACAATAATGGCGTAATCCAACGGGTAACTTCATTGAGCAGCCAAAACAATAGCGGTCTTTCTAAAAGCGATGAGGTTGCAAATGAAACTTACCAGTTATCAATTCCAATCGGCTTTGAATTCCGCCTTGCAGGCAAACGTAAATTGCAATGGAACCTGGCAACGAATATTCAGCCAACCTATTTGCTCTCCGCTTCCGGATACCTGTTAACAAGCAATTTTGAAAAATACATCAAGGCGCCGGATCTCTTAAGTAATCTTAACCTGAATACTGCACTTGAAACATTTCTCCGTTGGAATGTAAAGGATATACAACTCCAGGCCGGCCCGCAGCTGCGTTACCAGTTGTTTTCAAATTCGCAGGAAGGATACCCCATCAAAGAACATTTGGTTGATTATGGTTTCCGCATTGGTATCGTTAAAACACTCAAATGATTTGAGTTGAAACCGCCTTTCGCATCTTTCCGAATATAGTTTTCGATATTTTTACAGCATGATACGTTTTCTCCTTGCTGCAGTTTCGGTTACTGCCATGCTTACATTCAACAGCTGTAAAAACCAAAAGAAAGAGCCAAAAGATTATATTGATGTTTCTTCCTATCTGAAAGGGCAATTAAAGTATATTGATTCTGTCCCTTTCGCCTTTTTAAAAGTAGTGGTAAAAGAAGACAGCATTTTTACCGATTCGCAATTCATCAGCAAAGAACAGGTAAGAACAATTATACAACCGTTCCTGATAAAGGAACTCGATAAAAAGAACTTCGAAAACAACTTCAAAGAAACCTCATTTGCTGATGCTACCATTGAAACAGTAACGATCACTTACGAAACTGAAAACGATCAGTTACCTGTATCAAGAGTTGATGTTTATGTAAATCCTGAAAAGGAAATGATCAGCCAACTCTATTTGGTTCGCCATGAAACAAAAGGCGACTCTGTGTTTACGCAGCAACTTCTCTGGAAACATAATAAAAGCTTTGTTTTAATTACAGCCCGTGCAAAGAAAAATGAACCAGAAAATATTGTTACAGAAAAAGTGATCTGGGACGATCGTGCAGACAATTAATTATGACCGAAATTGAATTAAAAAAAGTACTACCCGGCATTCCTGCACAACCCGGCATTTACAAATATTACGATGCGGATAAAAAACTGTTGTATGTAGGTAAAGCAAAGCACCTGCGTAAACGTGTATCCTCCTACTTTACAAAAACACTTCAATCATACAAAACTCAGGAGCTTGTCCGCCGTATACATAGTATTGAGTTCACGGTTGTAAATTCTGAGCAGGATGCATTCTTTCTTGAAAATTCACTCATTAAACAGTTTCAACCGGTTTTTAATATTGATCTGAAAGATGACAAGAGCTATCCTTTTATTGTCATTAAGAACGAAGCTTTCCCGAGAGTGTTTCTTACACGTAGAAAGATAGTTGATGGCTCAACTTATCTCGGCCCTTTTACCTCAGTTGCAAAAGTAAGGGACCTTATTGATTTTATACGTCAGCATATACCCATCCGTAATTGCAAATTAAATCTTAGTGAAGCAAATATCAGGAAGGGGAAATTTAAAGTATGCCTTGAATATCATCTGGGTAATTGCAAAGGGCCATGTGAAGGATTGCAATCAATGGAAGATTACAAAGAAGATCTTGAACAGGTAAAGAATATTCTGAAAGGTAATTTATCGCCTGTTATCCGACATCTGAAAGAGGAAATGAAACAATTTGCTGTTGATCTGAATTTTGAGAAAGCCGAGATCAACCGGAAAAAAATTGAACATTTAGAAAGTTACCGTGCCACTTCAACTGTAGTGAACCCAAGGCTTGGTGATGCTGATGTGATCTCCATTGTTGTACAGGAAGAAAAAGCATTTCTCAACTACATGATGATGCAGAATGGAAGCATCATTCAAACAGAAAACCTGCAGCTCGAAAGCAGGCTTGGTGAAAATGAAAAAGAAATACTCGAATTTGCTGTAAGTTATATCCGCAACAAATTTGAAAGTCTCTCACCTGAATTAATTGTTCCTGTTGAAATAGAATTGCTGGATGAAGAGTTAAAGATTACCGTGCCAAAAGCAGGTGAAAAGAAAAAGTTGCTGGAACTATCACAAAAAAACGCAGCCATTTTCTTTGAAGAATACAAACGAAAAAAAGCATTACAGTTAACAGATAAACGAAAAGAAAATAATCTGAAGATTGTTGAACAGTTAAAAAATGATCTTCATTTAACACAGTTACCGCTGCATATTGAATGTTTTGATAACTCAAACTTCCAGGGCGCATACCCTGTAGCAGCAATGGTTTGTTTTAAGAATGGTGAACCAAGCAAACAAGATTACCGCAAGTTTAATATCAAAACTGTTCAAGGCATCAACGACTTTGCATCAATGAAAGAAGTGGTAATGCGCAGGTACAAACGTTTGATTGAAGAAGATAAACCATTGCCACAGCTGGTAATCATTGATGGCGGTAAAGGACAACTCTCCTCTGCAATGGAAAGCATTAAAGAACTGAAGCTGGAAAATAAAATGACTGTGGTAGGTCTTGCTAAAAATGTTGAAGAAATATTTTTCCCCGGCGATAAAGAATCATTAAAGCTTGGCTACAGCAGTGAATCATTACGATTAATACGAATGATCAGGGATGAAGTGCATCGCTTTGGCATAACATTCCATAGAGATAAACGTAGTAAAGGCGCATTTAAAACACAGCTCGATGAAATTAAAGGCATTGGGGAAGCAACAATTGAAATACTGATGAAAGAGTTTAAATCGGTTAATAATATCCGTAATGCTTCGCTGAAAGATATTGCAGCAATTGTTGGTGAAAGCAAAGCTGTTTTGCTGCAACAGGCATTAAAGCAGCTTGAAAAAGATTAGGACAAAAAAATGGGGCCAGGATAGAAATCCAGCCCCGTCTTTAAAATCCAATATCCTATGAAAAACCGTAACGAAGATACAAACACTTACTATAAAAGCAATACCTCAAAGCGGGTATTTTTCAAATTTCTCAGTATTTTTTCGGTGTTGGTCAACAGCAATTTTGGGGTCTAAATCCTTGCTATTCAATTTTTTTATTTTGATCAGCTACATAAAAAAAACCGCCTCGAGGGCGGTTTTCTATAAATAGTATTTAAGTGCTTAGTACGACCACAGATCCTGCTCGTAGTTGAAGATTTTATCCTTGATATTTTCACCTTCAAGTAAACGAAGGATCGGGTCTTTGATAAAGTCTTTCAAACGACGGTCATATGGATTATCCATGGTTGTTTTAGTGATATAACTGCTGAACATACGGTTTTCAAACAGTTCTTCCCACGTCATACGTGCACCAAAGTTTTTACCGTTAAATGCTTCGAATCTTGAGAGTACACCACGTGCATCGGGATAATAAATCCAGAACAAAGGTGACATATCAATAAACTGACCGGTTGATGTGTAAATCGGTTTTACCGGGCAAATTCCAAGAATTCTTACAAACATTCTTGATGATTCTTTATCGAATACCCACTCTTCTTTTACTCTGAATTGATAGATGCTGTCAGGATCAACTTCTTTTGTACGAACCTCGTAGCGTTCGATATTTCCCTGCAGATCATAAACAGGAACAGTATCAACACCACCTGAAAATGATTCCATTACAGCCTGCGGCGTTAATGGCGTAGTGAAACGATCATCAAGCGGATCGAAAGCTGTTATTTCTCTGTCTCTGATCGCTTTCAGAATAATTGAAATGAAGCGTTGATTACCATTATCCTCATCAGCTGAGTAGCGGAAAGGCAGGTTCATTTTTTCACGAGTGTCGATTTCTCTCCATACACGTTGGCGATAAACCGCATCATCTTCACGAATATGCTCATATGCTAATGGCTGACGATCTTTAATGAGGTTACGCTCAATTGACGCATCATTACGAAGTGATGGTTTGATTGTATCCAAAGCAGCATTACCAGTTGACTTCACCACCACAATCGGAATATTCGCCTGTGGCTGGTTAGTAGGTTGCTGTTGGTTATTATTACCATAGGCAGAATTCTGCTGAGTTGGCTGCTGTTGAGCAGGCGTAGTGCCATACCCTGATGAGCCATAACCTGAAGTTTGTGCGGGTGGCGTTGTTGTTGTTTTACGTGTTGTTTTCTTCCGCTGCTGCGCAGAAACAACTCCCGAAATCATCAGGGAAGCGAACAACAAACCAACTGTAAGGGTTTTCAATTTCATAATCTTTTGTTTAATATAATACAAACGATATAGGAGGCAAAGGTCTTGTGTTACCTCCAGGTCCTACTGCTTTTATTTCATCAAGTACAACTGTTGTGCCTGGTTTGCAACGGTTCATCAGGTCCTGCACGGCATCAAATGTATTTCCACGAATACCTGGCTTTACCCCTGCATCTGGGAAACCATTACCTGTAGCATAGAATGTATACCCGGTAACAGTAAAGCTTACACCTTCAAACACGAAGTTTTCAAGTTCAGCCCTGATACCTCTTTGTGCTTTAAATACATTGGCAGGAATACGGCCACCTTTGCTGGCACCAACCATTGGGGTTGGATCGGGAACTGTTTTCACTCTGAATTCAAAGCTGCTAGGCTTGCCATCAGAATTAACTGTAACAACGGCTTTACCCGGAGTTGTTGGCTTGGCAATATAACGACCGGGACCAATTTTGCTCAATGAGCCATTGTTAATACCAACCGTTACTTTTTCATCACCTACGTTACCGCCACTTACAGCGAGTTCATTATCTAAACCGATGTATAATACTTTTACTTTTTCAGCACTTACAAAAGCGCCGGTTGCAGTACCTACAGTATAGTTAAGGTCAACTTCCTTTTTTGCAGGATTACCATCCTGATCAGTATAGTTCACAACTACTTTCACAGAACCACTGGTACTTCCTACTTTGTATTTTCTTACAGCCATTCCCTTTTCATTCAATTCAACAGGGGCACCTGCAATAGAAACAGTAGGCAATTTACTCTTACTGAAAGCAGCTAAACCTGCAGTAATTTCCATTTCCTGGCCGGGGAAAAGGTAAGTTGTGTTAGAACCAACAATCGGCTCAAACGCATCAAAACGAACTACCACCTGGCCTACACGGTTATGAAACTCATTTACAAAACGACTTTCTGTTGTTTTTACGTCGTTTTGAAATTTGCTGAGCATGGTTAATGCCGCAACAGTAGGGGTCATGTGGAAATAAGCGTAAGCCCATGTACGTTTTGCTAATTTCGGACCGCTTGCTTTTGGGATTTCAGTATCTACAGGGATGTTTTTTTCAAACATTTTACCTACTTCTCCATCAATCGCAAGCATTTTCTTTTTGTACTCGATCAGCTTATTGCGCAATTTTTCACCCTCACCCTGCTTGTCCATAATACGGGTAGCAATATCAACATTATCTTCTTTGAATTTTGATTCAGGATCTTTCGGATCGTATCCTGCTTCAACTTTAATTTTCATTTTCAGCTGGTCAATATAGTCTGAAACTTCTTTTGTTAACCTAACTGCTTCTTGTGCTTTAGGCATCCACTCTGCAGCTTTAACCTTTGATTCAGGTGATTCGAGCTTTATTTTAAACGATTCCATGATCGTTTCTGTAGAACGGTTAACGACTGTATTTGTAGTGGTAAGACTATTGTCAACTACTTTAAATGCATTGATGATCTCTGCTGATACGTTGAGTGCCAACAGTGCTGTTAACACCAGGTACATCAGGTTGATCATCTTCTGCCGGGGCTCTTTAGGTAGTGCCATCTTTTTCGGATTTTGGTTTTAAATCAGGAAATAGTTTTGGTTGCTCTTCTGTTGATTCGTATTAACGTCCCTGCATTGCATTGATCATGTTACCATAGATGTTATTCAAAGTGCCAAGGTTTCTTGCTAAAGAACCAATTTGCTCTTGCGCTTTCTTGGCATCATCTACGCTACCCAACATTGCTTCAGAAGCCTGTGTAAGGTTACCATAGAATTTGTTCATTGCTTTCAGGTGATTATTGGTATCCTGTAATTCCAATTCATAGATTGTATTTAAAGAACCGAGATTCTTCGTCATAACCTGTACCTGCTCATGGTATGCTTTAGTACCTTCTGCAGCAAGATTGAAAGAAGAAACGGTTGAAGCAGCTTGCTGATAAGCATCTTTCATACCATCCAATACTTTAGCAGCTTCTTTTGAAGATGCGCTTAACTGGCCGGTTGAAGAAACCACATCGCTTACATCTTTAATACCACCAACCGTATTGTTGAGCTTTTGGAAATTTTCACCAAGGCTGCGGAGGTTTGCCGGTGTAATGTCTGCATCGCTCATCATCTTATCTAATGAGGCAAGTGCCGGCGTTCCTGCCGGAACAGCTGCTTTATGATCGTCGTGCATACCATAACCTTGTGAGGCTAAGTAAGCGTATACTAAGAAGATACCTGCTTCGGTCAGGAGACCTACTGTAAGCATCATATCTGCAAATGAAAGGTGGAGGATCTTGGCCCACGCTCCGAAGATTACAACTGCTGCACCTGCGGAAACGATAATGTTCGTGATTTTTTCGGTTGATTTAGAGACTGCCATAAAAGTTGGTTTTAAAAAAGGTAAATGATGGTTTGTGATCAGCTCAAAAAACGTAGGTTTTTGGACTAAAAGGTAAATATTAGGATTATAAATTTCAATAGTGATGATTAACGTTTGCGCATCATTGGTGGCAGGTTGATCACACAACGGAAGCCGATGTATGATTTTGCTGTATCCTGATACTCATAGTTACGGGTACTTGTTTGCAGGAAGTAACCTACACTCTGCCAGCTACCGCCACGAACCACTTTGCGTTTCATGCGGGGAGGATCACTGTCCTTTGCATTATAACGGATATCGGGGTTCATGTCATGTGCAAAGTTGTAAGCTCCTTCATAATAAAGAGAGCCTGTCCACTCTGCCACATTACCGGCCATATTGTAAAGACCGAAGTCGTTTGGCCAATAAGCATCAGCACGTACAGTATAGAAACCACCGTCTTCAGGGTAGTTACCACGGCCTGGTTTAAAGTTGGCCATTAAACATCCTTTACGGTTGCGGAGATAATAGTTACCCCAGGGGAACATTGATTGTGAACGTCCGCCACGGGCTGCATATTCCCACTCTGCTTCAGAAGGTAAGCGATAGCTTGATTCTGTTGCATAGCCTTTCTTATCGTTGAAATCATTGAGGTGACGTGTACGCCAGTTACAAAATGCATTTGCTTGTTTCCAGGTTGTACCAACTACAGGATAGTTAGCAAAAGCCGGGTGAGCAAAATAACGCTGGCTCATTGGCTCATTATAACTATAAGAGAAATCACGCACCCATACCAATGTATCGGGATATACTTTAACGGGATTCTTGATAATGAATTTTGAACGGGGTTCGTTTGGTTTGCGGTAAGCAGCTGCTTTGTAGTCTACATACTCTTCCTGGTAAATGAGTTTGTCAGGGTCGATTTCCATTTTACCGAAAATGCGATCATCCGGTGCCATCATCATCTGGCCGAGTTTCTCATATACATTCTTCTCTTTCCAGATACCGGCAGCTTTTTTCCAGTCGATGGAATTTGTCTTCGGATCGATGTAGTTTAACACAGTTGCCGCAATGGAATCCCTTACATAGAACACAAACTGCTTGTATTCGCTGTTGGTAACTTCAGTTGCATCCATCCAGAAACCGCTGATTGATACCTGGCGGTTACGTGCAGTGTACGCATAGTTAATGTCCTCATCACTTGGTCCCATGTGAAAGGTACCCTGAGGAATCATCACCATTCCAAGATGTGTGTTGTTGTTCTGTTTGGCATTGTAGGATGCACCAACAAGTTGACCGTTGTTTGCTGATTTCGAAGAAGACTTCGATTTACCGCAGCTAACTGCTAGTACGGATAAGGCGGCGATTGTTAGGCAACTTAACAGTTGGTTCTTCATTTGTTAAGAATTTAATTTTCTTGATTAAGG
The DNA here is from genome assembly GCF_035299325.1 of Lacibacter sp. GTDB lineage: Bacteria > Bacteroidota > Bacteroidia > Chitinophagales > Chitinophagaceae > Lacibacter. The sequence continues at coordinate 13,135 of NZ_DATGWT010000041.1, forward strand.
TATTGGACAAATTTAAGACGTCCTTTTCAGGATTCACCTTAAAACTTATCGCAATGCTAGTAATTAATTTTTAATTATTCAAAATGTTTTTACAGCTCGTCATCGATAACGGGGAATCAATATTTTTATTGTTTTACCCGGTGACAGAAGCCAAAAGAGCCCGTATTTCCTGTGTTTCAGCGGTTGGTTGGAGGCAGGCATATTCCTTACATAGGTATAAAAGTGTGTTGCCACCGGGTGAGTCCCTATTCAATAATAGCGGGAAACTACTATTACTTTTTGTGGAAGACTGCAAAATTAAATTGGGCCTGTACCAGCCTAAAACTTCATCTCTTTTTGTTTCATGCCCCTCTCCTACGATCGCCAGCTCCCGGAATCCATTGATCCGGTTCTGTAAAAGACCCGCCCAAACCCCAAAAGAACCGGGGTAACGCACCATTACATCCTGCAAACCAATCAGCATTTTGGTGCTCCGTTCTGTCCATTCCGGTTTATTGAAAATAATACCCAGCTGCTGAAGGTTAACCGCCATCACTGCATTACCTGAAGGGGTAGCCCCGTCATAGATCTCCTTTTTACGCAGCACTATATCCGGTTGATTGTCGGCTGTAAAAAAGAAATAACCTGTTTCTTCTTCCCCAAACAGATCGATAGCTGAAGTCATCAAGTCTTTTGCTTTGAGCAGATAGCTTGTATCGGATGTTATTTCCTGTAACATCAGAAGCGCTTTGATGAAATAAGCATAATCGTCCAGAAAAGCAGGAAACTTAGCCGTTCCGTTCTTATAAACATGTCGCAAACCTTCGTCATGTTGAAATGCCTTCAACAGAAACTGCATATTATGGATGGCTTTTTGCCTGTACTCCTCTTTTCCTGTGGCTGCAAAAGCGCTGCTGTAAGCACAGTTCATTAATGCATTCCAGCTAAGAAGTATCTTATCATCAAGCAATGGCCTGGTTCTCTTTTCTCTTGTTTGAAGAAGCGAACCAAGACAGGCTTTCATTTTTGTTTCAAATGTTTCTACATCCAAACCATTTTCTCTACAGAATTCAACTGCTTTTTGTTTGATGCGTGGAATATTTACTTCCTCCCAATTGCCATGTTCAGTAATATCATAAAACCTGCAGAATAGTTCCGCATCTTGTTTCAACAGTTCATCCACTTCCTGTTTTTGCCAGGTGTAATACTTTCCTTCCACCCCTTCACTATCGGCATCCAATGCAGAATAAAATCCATTTTCTGCTGATGTCATTTCCCTTTCGATAAATACCAGTGTTTCTTCAATTGCACGCTTGTACAATAGTTGTTTCGTAAGCTGATATGCTTCGCTCATAACAGTCACGAGTAAAGCATTATCGTAAAGCATTTTTTCAAAATGAGGTGCCAGCCATTCTGCGTCTGTGCTATACCGTGCAAAGCCACCACCCACATGATCATAGATTCCACCTTCAATCATTTTATCAAGACTAAGACAGGCTTGCTCTAGTGCTTCCTTATTACCTGTGAAATGATAATACTGCAGCAAATAAGCAATCGTAAATGTTTGTGGAAATTTGGGTGCATTGCCAAAGCCACCCCAACTACGGTCGGCTGTTTTCATAATAGCATCAAACATTAATTCAGCTTGCTTCTGTGGAAACAATTCTTCTGCCGGCAAATCAAACTTCAATACGTTTTGTGTGCCGAACGAATTGGCGTTTTGCAAATGTTGTACAAGCTCTGCTGCCTGCTGTTCTATTTCTTCTCTCTTTTCTTTAAAGGCATTCGCAACTCCATACAAAACCTCCTTCCACGAACTGCGGTTGAATGCTTTAACCGGTGGATAATAAGTGCCTCCGTAAAAAGGTTTGAGATCAGGTGTTAGAAAAACATTGAGCGGCCAGCCACCGCTGCCAGTCATTGCCTGTACTGCATCCATGTAAATATGATCAAGATCGGGACGTTCTTCACGGTCAATTTTTATATTGACGAAAAGCCTGTTCATGATATCAGCAGTTGCTTCATCTTCAAAACTCTCACGTTCCATTACATGGCACCAATGACAAGACGAATAACCAATGCTTACCAACACCGGCTTATCTTCTTCAACAGCTTTTTTCAATGCTTCATCTCCCCATGGAAACCAATCCACAGGATTATGCGCATGCTGTAATAAATAAGGGCTGCTTTCTTTAGCAAGGCGATTGCTATATGCCATAGAAGATGATTGCTGTTGATTCAACTGCAAACCTACTTTGTTTACGCAGAAAAAAAGCAAATGAAATTATTTTGAAATCGTCCTTGTTGCTTTAGATTAGCAAACTGTTTCTAAACATGATCATAGCTGTTACACATGCGGCGAGTCGGCTGCGCCAGACATCGCCTGAGAACTTTAAGGAGACACGTGCGGGAAAAATGCTAAAGACCGGATGGATCAATTCTGGGAACGGAATTCGTTGAGTATTGATTTGTACAGTGAGGAAGTATATCTGCAAAAAGAAACCTACATACATTATAATCCGGTTGAGGCTGGGCTATGCAAGTATCCTGAAGAATATTATTATTCATCGGTCAGGTATTATGAAACCGAGATAGATGATTTTGGTTTTCTTACACATTGGCGGGAGTAGTAGTGCATTGGTGCATGTGTCGTTGGTGAAAACACACAACGACGGCGAACGGTAGTGCTACTCTCAACTTGTACAATACTCAGCGACCTGCAACACCAACATGGGCAAGACAGGTTGATAATAAAAAAGTAATGAAGATTTTTAGCTGCATTTTCATTGGAGTTATTTTATTTGACAGAATTTTTCTGATTTCTACATGTAGAAGCTTATTAAAATGCTGGCGTATCAATTTAAAAGTTATTTTGAAGTCAGGATTTGTTTTAATTCCTCCACTTCCTTCCGCAACTTTTCAAGCTGTTCAATCTTTTTATTCTGTTCAATAATATACAACGTCAACTCTTCAATCTTTTGTAACAACACAGCTTGCGTTTGACCAAGGTCAAGTCCTTCTTTTACAACTTCCTTCTCAGTAGGAACTCCTTTCAGGTGTTTGTGTGTACGAATATAATTTTCCACTTCTGCAAGCGTAGGCAGCTTGTAGTCGTTATCAAAAACAAAATCTGCCCAGTTTGCCTGGTCTACTTTTATTTTTCGGGCACGCACTCCTCCTGCAATAAACAATTTAGTAGAGGCATCTCCCAAAGAAGTTAAGGCATGATTTGTGCCAATTCCGATTTGACCTGAGTTATAAACAACCAAAGACTGAACAGCATCATTCAATATGGTTCCTGCATTACCACTTGGGGCAGTTTGAAAAAATACATTACCTCCATCGGTGAAATAAAGCGCAGAAGCTGACCCGTTTGTATTTCTGGTGTTAAAACCTAAACTTTCGTTCCAGGTACTGTTATACAAAATCGCTTTCCAACCACCGTCATGTATCGCAAATCGGTCACCGATCTGGAGTTTTTCCGTAGGAGTATTTGTGCCAATCCCAACATTCCCATTGACCCTTGTAATAGTTAAAGCGTGAGATAAAAAGCTACCATCATCATTATATCGCCAGATAGAAAAATTTGCACCTTGGTTATTGCCTGTCTCCTCGGTATTAAGGCCTATGGAAAACCGGTTCTTGTTTTGGCTATGCAGCTGGTAATGTAAAACTCCCCAATTATGTGTTCCGGCATTGGCCACAACGCCTTTTTGAGAATATAACCACCCATTCAGATGGATATCGGCGGTTAGCCCTGTTTCAAGATAACCAACACTTAAATTCCGGTGTATACTGATATCTCCGTTATTGTTAATGATCATTCTGGCTTTGAAATTATTCTCGTCACCGAAAATTAAATTGCCATCCGCATTCGAATACAACGAATACGTTTTCCCGTTCGTGTTTAAATTCCGCAACCAAAAACCCGCCTGCATCCCGTTTTGCCCATCCAGTACAAGACTTGGCGACTGGTTAGAAGAATTGTCAAATAAATGAAGCCGGTATTGCGGGTTTGTTATTCCAATACCTACATTACCAGTGTTGGAATTATAAATATTAGTTCCACTCGTTGTCCATTGGGCCTTGATAACACCGATACTCAAACAAAAAAACTGTAAAAGGATTATTTTTTTCATGGTACTATTTAATCTAAACGTTGATCGTTATAATTTTAATTTCATTTTTCCCTTCTAGCTTTAGTCTTCAACTCATTTCATATTGGTAAACATTTGCTCAGGATAAAGTTCATATCAGTACAATAACTCGGTTGCAATTAACTCCCAATACCTAATTAATGAATTATTGTTGATTTTTGCTTCTGTACTGCTATATAGTTTACCTGTAGTTGCAAATTATCAATGCAGACATTTATCGTCTGCACCACCGACAGTTTTAATGTTTTTACTCATTACTCACCTTCTACCGCTAATAACTTTACTTGTTCGGCACACTTCGGATAGCTGGGAATAATTTATATAAGAAATGAAATGTCGAAATAATAATTTGCCGAGTCCTCTATATAAATGATCACGCTTACATCCTCATACAAATATCTTTCTATAACAGACTCATCCTTATATATAGGAGGACTATAGAATTTTACTTTAGATCCATCTGGTTTAGTATGTGTATAAATAAAAACTGTTACAGTTTTCTCAATAAGCGTCAAATTTCTTTCGCCCTGATACAACCCATCAAGCATCGAAATCCTTGATAAGGGGCGAGAAACTTCTTCAGTGTATTTATTAGTTTTTATCTCGCAATTTGCCAGTTTTACTTCTAGTTTATTACTATAACTTTTAAAATCAATTTTTCCCTTTCCGCCCTTTTTTAAAAAAGCAGGCGGCCTCAATTTTATATAAACTCTAATTGTAATTACTAGTAAAACAGTCCCCCAAAATATTAATAATATCATGTGTGCAAGTCTTATCTGAACTTAATTAAATTCCCCGAAGAATCAAAATAATCGCCATCTCCTATTTTAATTCCATTTCGGAATTCTTCCTTAGAAGACAAAACACCATTTGTATGGTAAATTTCTTGAAACCCTTCTTGCTTTCCTGCTACAAAATTAAAGATGTAAAATTTTTGGCCATCATTAAAAAAGGATTCCCATTTACCCTCTTTCAACCCATTATAAAAAAAACTTGTTGACTGCAATTTGCCATTAGGCCAGTAATATTTAAACATTTTTAAAGATGTGTCACTTATACTAACATACTCCTCGATATCTCTTAATTTAGAGGTATCTGAACTTGAAGTATCAACTAATTTGAAGTTTCGTATATCATACTTATCGATGGTATCTGTATTACATTGTAAAAATAAACACCAGCCAATAAACAAAAACAAAAATTTGCACATACCTAAATATTATTTAATAGGAAGAACGCCAAAATTTGTATTACGTCCGCTATTCTTTGCAGGAATTAAGATAAAAAAATCAAATTTTTTACCTGTTTCAGGATTAATCGGGTTATCTGGATACTTATCATTGCCCACAAATGATGTGACTTTATGTATTCTAAAATCTAACCCTCCATTTGCTAAGATTGAGTACATAACTTCCTTGCTAGTATAAACACCGATTAAACCACTTCTGGTACCAACACCGGAAGCCATAATTCTTGCTGTATGAAGGTAACCTTGCTTGAAAGCTGCATCAAAATGAGTCTTATCAATATCTAAAACATAATTATGTACATACATTTCTGTTACCCCTCCAATATAAGGTACAGAAAGTTCTCCATTTTCTTGACTCAATGCCAAATTACCAGCATCAATAAATGTAAACACATCAGATAATGCTTCAGTTATTCCTTTTATTAATTGCTTTCTCAGAATTTTACCATCTATATTGTAGCCATTTCTAATATCGTCTACATAATTACTATTTATTCTTGTGCCTATCGTACCATCCCCCATTTTAAAAGAGTATTTAAATTCAGTTGCTTTTAACCTCTCTAGTTTTTGCAAACTTGAAGTTGTTCGATCTAGAAGTATATCATTTATCTCGGCATATTGAATGGTTGGGGTCTGAGATGACGAGGTCGTTTCTGTTTTACGTTTATTGCTTCGGCCTGTAACTATAACTTCAGAATTTGTTACCCCTCTTTCCCATTTTGAACCGGACCATGTCCATGTATCAGCTACATCATTACCAGCATTAGTACCAGTTTGTTTTTCACCAACGCTTTTTCCAGGGTCTTTAGGCTCTCCGCCATCTAAATCAATAAACTTTATCGGCATGTTTCCAGCAAATTGATATGGTGTATAAAATGGATAAGATGCTGCCAATGGATCAAAACTTAAGAATCGACCCAGTCTTGAATCATAAAATCTCAACCCATAATCTTGAAAATTTCCTTCTCCCTTCACCTCATCATCATTCTCCTTCCCATTAAATCCATACCTGTAAGCTCCACTAACAAATTTTCTTCCCGGCATCTGCATACCAAAAGGATAATAATCATTCGCACTCAACACCTCCGCCACAAAATAATCAGTCAACGAACCATTACCTGTTACAGGTACAGCAATCTTATGGTCGCTGATTGTTACCATTACATTGCCCAAATGGTTACTTAATTCATAAGCACGCAAACCTTCCACACCATTATTTACTGGATCGGTACCTACAGGGTTATAAACAGCGTTCGCATCATTGTACTCAACACCCGGTGTAAACATACCCAAACGGCTGCTGCCATAAAGATGCTGCTCCCGCCAGGCGTAAGTAATACCACTGGTATTATTATTTTCATGTTCATACACACCCAGCACATTTCCCTGTGCATCCCGTACATAAATGGTAGTTGTTACAGGTCCGTTATCAATACCTATCGTTTTACCGATACGGTTGCCTCCTGCATCGTAGCTATAGCTGATGCTTCTGTTTGTTTTACGGATACTGGCAATTTTACCATATACTGTCCAGTTGATACGGTCCAGGTTTTCAGCATCATCAGCCACCAGGTTACCAATACGGTCATACTGGTAATTATCGGGGTTGGTTTGGTCGTCAATATCTTCTGTATAATTAGCAGCAGCCGTATTATCATCTCTTACCCTGCGCAGTTTATTATTCACCAGCTTATTTTTGCTGTTATAATTATAATCGTAATTAAGGATATCCATTACGGGTTGGCTGCCGGCACCATTACGCAGGTAGGTTTTAATATTGCCATTCGCATCGTATGCAATTTCTTCTTTATAAGCATCGATAATGCCGCTATTATTCCAACCTGTACCGGTACCCGCAATAGTATTGCGGCGCATACCGGTTAAACGGTTCAATTGATCGTAACGGTAAGTATAGCCCACCGTGCTTCCGCTTTCAAGCGGCTTCATGGCATAAGTAGCATAGCTGATATTGCCGTTATACAAGGATTTTCCTGTTTCAAGGGTACGTACCCCACCGGTTGGGTCAAAACCCGGGGCCGTGTACTGCACGTTAAATGCCTTGGCATTGCTGCCTCCAATCGGACTATAATCTCCTGTATAATAACCAAGGCTAAAGGCGTAAGCATCACGGGCATGGCTGTCGTATACACTATTACTACCCGGCAAGCCATCTTTACTCATGTCCCCTCCATCTCCTTCAGGCGAAAGCCGCACACCGTTTACACCTTTTAACCATCCCTGTAGCGTATAGGCATAATCAACCCCCTGTACTTTTTTATTGCCCAGTTCCATACGGGCAAGCGGGCCATGCAGGTAATAGGTGTACCCGGCTTCGGTTACCCAATCGCTTACACTGCTGTAATTGATGCGGCTGCTGTACGCTTTGATCAAACGGTTCTCTGCATCGTAACGGTACTGGTAATAGAACTGGTCCCACTTCCCATCCTGGTACAATACTTTGTTCACCTTACCACTCACCAGGTCATACTCATACTTGATTTCTTTAAAACCACCACCCGCAGGTTCTGCTGCGGCCAATGCTTTATTTTCCTGCACAAGTGTGTACACATTCCCGATGATATCATAGCTGTAATAACTGGCTGCCTGCCGGCTATTCAGCAAGGCATTGGCCAGGTCATTTGCCTGGAAGCTGGCGGGAATGATGGTTGTTGCCACCACCCGTTTCCGCAGGTTAGTTTGGCCGTATTGCAACTGTGTTGGTGTCCATACCGGTTGTTCGTCGTAAGCTGTAACAGTTACCTGCCGGTCGGTACCAGAATTATACCAGCCGTCAACAAACGCATTATCTCTTATATTGTCTTCTGTAAGCGCAGGTGCTCCTGTTTTTTCACCCACACGGATAATGCGGCCAAGCGGATCATATTTAGTATAGCTGAAACGGTTGTTTGGGTTTTCTGCATTCACCACAAGCGGCGATTTCTGTTCTGCATTTTGTGAAAACACTAACCGTCCCAAACGGTCGTACCAGAATTCGCTGGTACCTGCATCCGGAGTATTTTGTTTCACTACCTGGTTGAGGCTGTTGTAGAAATAGGTAGTAGCCAGTGTATGATCGGGCACAATAAAACGGTTCACATATTCATCGGTACTGCCCGGGCCTGTGGTCGTAGCGGTGCCGGGTGCAGGAACATTAAACCGGCCCCAGTATTGAAGTGGTGTACGTACAGCAAGCCCGTTCACAGGTGCCAGGCAGGAATTATAATAATTGGCCAGCACTTCCGCATCGGAGGCCACTCGATTATAAATGCGGAAATGTTTGAGGTCGGCAAGTAATTGACCGGGCAATGTATAGCTGCCTGTATTCGCTTCAATTTCCCACTCGAACGGATACGGGCTTGCTGCTGTTCCTGTAAGATTGATCAGTTTACGCCCATCCAGATAAAGCTGCAGCTCACCATTCGCCAGGCCATTGGCCGACTGAATAAACACATGACTCCAGCTTTGTACTCCTAACGAAGAAGTGATGGGTGCCACAGCCTGGTTCGATAATACTATTTCAACCTCACCGGTTACCCCACTTTCCTGCAGACTATACATCTCCACCCACAGCTTGCCTTCATGAATGGCGGCCTGGTAGAAATATTTTTTGTCGGGAGTAACAATGCGTACGTGGCGGGTGCTGTTCCCCGCTGTGCCATTGTACAACCACATCTCTGCCGACCGGGTAGTGTTACTTGCAACACTGGTACTGAATGCAGTAAATGTAGCATTGGCATTACCCTGTGTATCAGGATTCACCGCCGATGGTGAACAGGAAGGCGTTACAAAATCTTTGAATTCTTCCACCAGTGCTATCTCATCATCAGATAATAACGCAACACCTTCCGGTGGTATGGTTTTTACCAGGTTACCGCTCTGGTCGTAATAATAAAGTGTGTAATGATATTCATACTGCTTGCCCTGCAGCTTGGCAGATGCATTGGCTGATAAACATTTTGAAATATACCCGTTGCGGAATTTCGTACGTTCTTCAGTAATATACCATTCGAATTGCTGGCCTGCATTGTTGAATACATTACGTAAAACGCCATCCATGCAAATAATGTCAAGTTCGGCAGTAATAAGCGGTGAAGCTGCCCGGTTGTACAACACAGCATTGCTGTTGGCTGCACAAGTTACATTGAGGAACTCTTCATAATCATCAACGGTTAATGTATAACCAAGTTTCGAGTTCATATAGTTCGCAAACAGTTTCCGGTAGAGTTTTGTACCGGCTGTTACGTTTGGATACGTTGCCTGGAAATTGTTGCGCAAACCTGTTACAGTACCACAGGTAACCCACGCTGTATAGCCACTGTTGTTGGCGGGTACAGGTGAGAAAGCTGTTGGCAACGTAATGTATTCCCTGGTATACCGGCAGGTTCCGGCCGCTCTTGTTTCAAGATCGGTAAGCTCTGCCTGGGTCAATACAAAGTCATCCTTCAGTTCATTTTTCAGGTAATCGTAGAAAGTACCCGGGCCGCCTGCCGCAATCCAGCGGTTTTTAAGAGTAGTAATAGCGGTACGGGTGCTGGCAGAAATTTCACCAATGGTTGAGTTCAACATAACCGGCGTACGGTCATGCGGGTAAGGCTGGTCCAGCAAATGCGCACCAAAGCCTTGCTGCACCAGCGTTGTGCCAATGATGGCAGTAAACACCTGTTCAAAATTGTTATAGCCATTATTTGCTGTAACGCCAGCAGGCAAAGTGCTGGCAGCACGGATATTAGTCTCGGGTGCTGTTTCAATATGTTTTTGGGCAACAATACCAAGCTGATTCACCAGGTTTTCAATAACAGCATCAAACTCCGTTGTTTTGTAGCTTGGGAATTCTTCATCTCTTACTGACTTTAACCTGTTTTCCCATTCTGTTTTCAGGTTAGGTAAATCATCGAGAGCAATCTGTCGTAAACGTGCAGTGCCTGCCGCTTTCAGTGCATCAATTTCTGCCTGTGTTTGTGGAAGGTTGGCATTGTTGCATTGGATGTAGCTATCCATATCAACATACTCATTAAATATGCGCTGCTTACTGCCGTAAAGCAAGTAAAGTGGGTCTGATGGGCAGGAAGAAGGTGGGGTTATAGTGGGAGTTGAACCGCTGCAGCTCAGAGAAGAAGTGTTAACAATATAACGGGACCTGATATTTTCACCTCTATCTTCTATGCAATTTCCGTTTAAATCAACAAATTCATACGTATTATCACCAACGTAAACACTGCTTTGTCCTGCCGGTAATACAATTGAACTGGTCTCCTGATAGGAAGTTCCATTTGGATAAAAAATGGTTCGTAAAACATTGAATGTCAGATTTGTTTGAACCGGTCCATTGACATGAGTTAAATAAACCGGGGTTCGGGTAATGTATTGATCCAAATTCTGACTTCCCGGGCAAGAAAAATAACTTGTTGTTGCTTCCCCATAGTTCATTTGAAAAGCGGAAGATGGAGGGCATGATGACTGACAAGTTATCGCATTCGTTCTTACGGTATAGATGTAATAATTGCTAAAACTGTTATAGCATCCTGTTTGCAGATTCAGCGAATAGTTGACTGTTTGATTACCCAGCAGTGCTCTGTCTGACCCTGCCGGTATGGTTACTTGGAAAGTCCCCTGCAATGTTTGAATGGTTCTTGTTGGACAGTTATAACTGCTCGAATAATTAGGATCTAACGATACTTCATAGATATCAACCGTTAATGTAACTGGCACAGCAACAGGCCCAGACGTATGTACATAATAGATATCATCGGAGCGGTCTTGCACATCATCGTAATATGAACCGCAAGAGCCAGAAGGACAATTGTCATAAAGTAAATCATATACATAGGAAAATTGCGATGAGGTCGGACAGGTAACACTGCCGCCCGAAGAACTGTTGCATGCAGCCTGGCTTGCACCGCTCAAACATTTTACCGATACAATTGTAAAAGAAGGATTCGGATCCTCTGTACCATTCTGCAAAACAGGTTTGGGTGTGTTTATTTTAACATCGCCTTTTTTCGTTGTAAGCGTATAGGTATGAACGTTGGCACCAACGGTATACAACAGTTTAATACTGTAATTCCCTTTAAACGGAACAGTTCCGTTTTTATATTCTACCCACTTCTCATTCCCTGTTCCCGCAACAGTATAATCAGTCAGCACACCGGGATCTTCACAAATATTCGCTGCCAATGGGTCGTTTCCGATAAAACAATCCAAACAGGCTGGGTTGGTTGCCTGTTTTGCCAACCGCACATATTTACTTTTGATTTGCAAATAGTAGTTGCGATACAGTTCCCACTCCATCGTAAGCGAACGGCAGGCTACATCAGGTGTACAAGTCCAGGAGTTGATCAGGTCCTGCTGTGTTGCATTATCATTGGTGGGTCGGCAGTAAAGAATCCAGTCTACCAGTTGGGAAATGTTTTTAGCAGGTAGATTGTTACCATTCAAATCCTTCACATTCATTTTCATGATTGTTGAAAGATTTGTCAGGTCGGTCTGCAATTGAGTTTTGTAACCCGTGCCTTTACCACCATTGAAGAACTTATCTGCATTCGACAGCCATAAATAATCTGTGCTTCCCCCACTTGCCGGGTTAACAAAATAACCGGCGTTTACGGCTTGCTGCCCGGTGCTGATCTCTTTCTTTAGTTTTTCATCAAATATGTAGCTGGCCTCATTGCTGTAATCACGGTTGGTTTGCCCTGCATCCTTACACCATTCATAGCTGCAGTATTCAATATGTTTTTTGGAAAAGGCGTCTGCCCATTCAGGATGCTTAAGATAGGCCGCAATAAATTCCGATACAGATAAGTTACGAATGTAAACAGTAAAACCATTATCATCAATAAAACTGATGTTATAAATCTCCTGGTTATCGGGCAGATTGAGATTATAAAACCGCAATACATTGATTGCTCCTTCCAGGTAACTGTGAACCCCATTTGCATCCGTAGAAAAAGTAGCATACTGCCCTCCGGGTCTTACATCATGTTTGATCATTTCCAGCTTTTCCTCACAGGGTGATGGCGTACAGTTTTGGTTGATTGTAACACAATTAGCAACAATGCTGTTATATTGATTCGTGATCCATTGATTGATGGCAGTTGAATTAATATCAAAATCGGGGTACAATGAAACCGGGTATTTTTCATCCCTGATTTGTTGAATCTGATCTTTCACTTTTTGCGTGAACACGGCAAGCGTCGGCAGATTTTTACACGCCTCGCAATCAGTAAAACAACCTGCTAATTCAGCAGTAAGCAATTCCTTTTCAAAAAAATGCTGGATATCCTTCAGGTCACGGTTATTCTTGATATAATAATCCGTTTGGTAACGGATCACATCTTCACTCAACTTCAGCTTGTAACTGATGTGATACTCGCCAATTCGTGCAACAAAAAAAGATAAAGAACCTGTAAATGCTGTTGTGTTACCACAAACCACATCATTGGCCTGAAATGCTGTACTGCTTGCCGTTCCAACTGTGGTACCGCAATCATCTTTCACCAGTACTTCAATACTGTAATAGCAATTGCTGCAAAATTGTTGTCCCTGAACAAGGGCGTTCCAGGGTCCAAACGAAACAGGGTCAACGGCATACTGAATAGTATAATTAGCCCCCTTTACAGGAGGTAAAAATGAAGCGGTTGCTTCTTTAATATACGAACCTGCATCTGCCTGGAAATCTGCCGGTTTCATCAAAACATCGGTTTTGGTTTGTTCCGCACCCGGTGCGGTTGAGGAAGCCAAGGGGTCGGTATTTCCGGGCGCTATACCTGCCAACGCAGTTGCAATCGTTTTTCCTGCAGCATCAACATAGCTCACACTTACCTGGCCGTTTGGATCAATTACAAGGTTTTTCAGGTAATGCGAAGCATTGCCAACTTCTGCACCAAAAATCCTGTACAGCTCACTCTGCATGGGCTTACCATAATAATACTGTGTTTCATGGGATTGCCCGTTTGCATCAGCCACACCCGGTTGAAAGGTTGGACCTACACCACCTTGCAATTGAATGCGTCCCGTATTATCCGACTTATATTGCGTTAACGCAAATGGTTTCCCTTCTGCATTTGGGATATACCCAAATGAATAAATGTTTTGGCCGTTTTGCTGAAAAAAAGCATTTTGAGGTGAATAATACTGCGCCGCTCCCATACTGCCCGTATTAAGTGGGCTGGCATTTATATTACAGTTATTTGCACTTGGAAGGTTAATATCTGTATAACTATAAGGGGCTCCTGCACTGTTCTGATTAATTGCTTTATAGTATTGAAGAATATTCGAATTAACCGGTGCCGGTAAAATTGACAAAGTGGGCCGACCCATCTGATCATAAACATTTTCAGCAACCACAGCAACGTTATCACTGTTATTAATGGTTACCGACTGTCTGTTTCTGAAAGAACCGTCAAAATAGGACATCACCTCTTTGCGCTTTCCTTCTTCTGCGTAACTGACATTATATTGCCAGTTTAATGTTTGTTCATGAAGAGCAATTCCGGTGAATGCAACCGCCCCCGTCTCATTTAAGTACTGCCAATTTGTAGTTCGTCTCATTTTTGTCACAGGGTCTGTCCACACTCCTCTTACCCGCACAACGATAAATCCATCGGGGTATGCAAGATTGATCGTATAAGAAGATCCTGTTATGGTAACCCTCGAATTGTCAAATCGCATCAGGTCCTCTACCTGTGAAGACGTGATTGTATTATTACTGAATGCTCCCGCTCGTTCATCAAGTGCGTCAACATGCGTCCACTCGAAATCATATTCTTCAGGTATAGCAAACCCATTTGGGTAACCGGTAAAATCACTGGGATCCCAGTTAATGATTAACCGGTTATTAGATGGCGGCTCGGGGTCAATACTTAGTGTCGAAAACATTTCACCTCCCTGCTGAGAGGTTGAAGAACCTGATTCAGATAACGAAAGACCCAATGGAGCATTCACAATTGGCGTAAACGGATATTTCCGCTGAACAGAGATCTGGTTCGTTATACGAAAAACGGCTGGGAGGTTTGCTCCCCATTCCTGAGAAGAAATAGAGTTTACAACTACTGTTACTTTGTATGCATTTTTAAAAGCATACCGGTCGTAAATGGCATAAGCTTTACCGGAAGCAGTATCATACTTCACTGCTAAAGAAATATTATTGATCTCAGTAGGGGTTTGCTGGTCTCTGCTGCTGTAATATTTAATGGAGAGATTAAGGGTACAGGTAAAGGATTTATTGTAATAATAAATATTGGTGTCTTGTCTTAGTTCAAACGTAATATAATTGTTGACAGATAAATTATTAATAAGATTCCATTGGTTCAATGGCAGGTTCAGAAATTTATCATCAATAACTGTACAGGAATCATTTGCTTTGATCGCACCGGTCATTGACTGAACATAAGATTCATCAGCTGCTTTTGCCCAAAAAAACTGAACTGATAACAGCAATAGCAGGATATTTTTTTTCATTGCCATATGGAATAATCTCTTACTCATATTTATTTGCTTCAATTAGAACGATGTCGTTAACTGATAATTTTTATAGGCCGGCTTTACTGAAACAACCCCATTTGCAAATTCAACAACTGCCTTCATTTTTTCAACTGCTGAAACAGTAAGCATTCGGCTATAGATATAACTTACTTCAGAATGCCAGGTTTTCTGCTCATCCTTTTTTTCCGGTTCAGGCATCCCGCTTTTCCACCAATCTGTTTCGGCTTTTTTTATACGATAAGTATTTGCATCATAGTAAATGGTCGACAATTTAATCTCAGGAGTCAATGGGTTTTTAATCGTAATTGCTCGATCAGTTTGATTGATTTCACGAACAGATAATTCCATTTTAAACACAGCTGAATCCTCTAAAAATTGATCAATTGCAATTGCATTGCTGAGCCTTTTATGATACATACTTACATCGGCCCTTGATAATCCGATCAATTGATTTACCGTATCAATCTCAATCAAAAAACTGTCTACACCGATTGTCTGCACATAACCTAACCGACTATAGAATGACTGATTCGTTTTCTCAACCAAAAAGCTACTTTGTTCCTGCAGTTTATTTTTGTTCTCCTGATCATATACTCGCATAGTACCTGATATATGCATAACCGAATCAGGACTATTCAACACCGTCATAACTTTTTTAAACTCTTCCTTTGCATCAAGCTTTGTTTCGTCTACAGTAAAATGAAACCAACCCCGATGTTGCGCAAAAACAACAATAGCAGTAGTTAGCACGAATACTCCAAAAAGAAGCACTGTTTTCTTTCTCATTAGTATCATAAATCAGTTCAATAAATAAGTTCTTGTTATCAATTTCGTTTTCGCAATGATTGCCTGCTTTCCTTGATCGTCATAATGCCACGTTCAGTTTCTTTCTTCACACGAACAGGCGTACCTTCTTCATCATATTCATAAATTGTGGCGAAATTGTTTTCATCCAGTTGTGCCATCAAACGAAGTGTGCGATTGTCAAAAACATAACTGTTCATCTGTGCATCATTGGGCAGTATCCTGATATCATCCAGGTAAATTGTGCCTGATGGAATCAGTTCAAGTTGAAACTGACTGCTGGCAGTGAAACTTAATTCCAGTCTCTTCCAACCTTCAACTACAGGTACAGTTAATGCACTGATATCCTTAGTTATATTATTGAATTTTATCGTCAGTCCCTGTATAGTATTTTCATTTGGTGAGTTGTCTTTCACCCACATGCTGAACAAATATTTCTTACCTGCAACCGGTGCAAATCCATTGGCAAGCTCATTTGATTTAAGCAGGTAACGCCCAATATTATCAAAGCCAAGAAGTGCTGCTGTGGAAGGAGCAGCCAGTCCTGCATTTTTGATAAGGTTAACGGAGGAAGAAATGGCATAACTGTGCTTACCTGTATGTGATAGGTTACTCACGATCGACCCGGCACTACTAACCCAGTTGATACCTTGTTTGGTAAATCCAAAATCAAGATGACGTTTAGGCGGACATACATATTGGTTAAGATTATTCTCCAGTTCAAAATCATAATCTTCAAACCCATCAAAAGCAATTTCATTCCGTCGTGCGTTTGCACCAACAGCGATAGCAACAGATTCACGGTAACCAAACAGGGCCGATCCAAAGCGGTTTAAAGCATCCACATTTTCTACTTCATTACCCTTCTGATCAAAATGTATTGATTTACTACTCCATATCCATCTCGACCTCGCATCACTCAAAGGAAGGTTAACCGCATCAGTGAAGCTCCGCTCTAACCTACTACCTGTCGGCCATTGCCAGAATGGGGCATAGCTGACATAAGCTCCCGAATTACGAATATCGGTTCCACCTGTCTGGGCCGGGTTACCTGGCTTTTGTTCCCTGTTCACCGTGTAGACATAATT
The DNA here is from genome assembly GCF_035299325.1 of Lacibacter sp. Taxonomy (GTDB): domain Bacteria; phylum Bacteroidota; class Bacteroidia; order Chitinophagales; family Chitinophagaceae; genus Lacibacter. The sequence goes on from NZ_DATGWT010000041.1 coordinate 29,892, forward strand.
CATTAGCGGACGCCAGTTACCTAATACACCTTTGTAATAAGGATTAAAGACCCTGTCAATTGGTGAAACGCAACTTTCGACAATAGGTGCATCACTCAATAGTAACCCTGAAATATTCAGCTTAAATCTACAAGTGGTTGTGTAAACGGAAACAGGTGGTTCCGGTTCCGGATAAATAATGCTATCAATACCTTCAGAAGTATTTGCAGAACCTTCTTCCTGCGTTGTCCCCTCTTCTACATTACAATTTGCAATTTTGTAAGAAGCAGATGTCGTACATGATCCTATACCGAATCCAAATAAGTCTCTCTTCGGTTGACCTGAACCGTTATTGAGGAAATTCATTACTCCGGCATTAAATCCAACAAATGAGATCTCAGATATTTTTTGCTGTTGTGAAGTTGCAAAAAAACCTTTATCATCACCAAGGATCATATAACCTGAACCGGCAGGGCTTAATTCTCTTTTGGTCCCAAGGTAGTAATAGATATTATCGACAGAAGGGATTGTTCCACCAATACAGGGATTGAAAAAGTCAAGCAATGGGTTGCTGCCACTGGCAAAATAGCCTTTTTGAATTCCCACTCTGATGATGTCGCCAACTGTTACCTGATCATTGACGAAAGAAAATAGATAGCGTTTGCCTGTTGCGTTATTTATTTCAAAAAGGGATCTTGAAAATGCCAACCAATACTCCCATTTTAAGCCCCATTTACCACTGGCAAGTGGCTGCTCCTCGGTGTTCATATTGGAAACTGGTATTCCCCACTCATCTTTATATAACACAGCTTTTGAGTCAAGAATTTTTTCATCCACATCCAGTTCAATACGTCCATTCTGCATTGGGTTTTTCATGCTGATCACTGACCCTACTCCGGCTGTTAACAGATTTCGTCGGCCAGAGCGAAGTAATAACCAGGAACCGGTGGCTTGTATAAAATTTCCGTTCTTATCAATTAACCGGTAGCTTCCATCTATCGATTTAATGATCCAGCCTTTTAACTCCCCCAACCCGCTTATATACACAAGCTCGTCTCCCGGGAACAGATATTTTTGTTGATCAGCTGCCGATAGAGAGGTGAGAGCAATTTTCCCATCTGTTCCGGTAACAAAGTTTGTAAAGGTGATACCAAGATTTTTATAAGCGCTTCCCATTCCTTCATATTCAGCCACCATATGCGCCGGGTAATTAAATGCATAGGTGTACTGGTCAAATTCATTTTGCGTTTTGGTTACAAGCACTTCTCCTGTCTCACCATCCCATAACAGATTTTCTGCTACAATGGTGGAGCCATTTTGCGTTGTCACCACCTTACTTACAATACCAAAACGGTTGATGACCTTTACACAGGCAATTGAATTAAATAAATCAAAAGAGGAATTTTGGCTATACGCCATGCCGGCATATGTGCCAGGGATCAGTCCGAACAGAGCCGATCCTACGTAAGCACCTCTGCTTCCCCCTGTTGTTGTACTCAGACTTTCTCTTACATCTGTTACAAAATCAATATCGGTGGCAATCGTCTGTGTTGAATAAGTACCGTCTGCATTTAAGACAGGCACTTCGTTCCTTAATTCTTTTTCCGCAGCGTCTTCATCTACGATATTATAGTGATATTCAGTAGAAGACAACATGCTCCCTGCCTTATCAAATACTTTTACACTTTGAGGTTTCCCATGCATATCATTCAACTCGATCTTAAAACCCTGCGATGCCGATAGTTTTTTAACTGACCTTGTACTGAATAATTTCATGATCAGGCTGTTCTCATAGGCCTTCTGTTCCAGAGGGAGGTAATCAACTTTTGTAGGGAAGTCTTTTGCGGTAAAGAATTCATGGATAATGTAACCGGTATGTTGTTTCTCCGACGGTACTTCCCCACTCCCGGTAAAATCGTTACCAAATGAAGTCACTTTTACTTTACTATAGCCAACTGAAGCTGATGGGAAAAAGGTTTCGCAAAAAGGCTTCTCAATAAAATGATATCGATCCTTACTCCAATGAACAGTTTCTGTAAAGCTTATGGGTTCATGAAACGGGTTCTCTTCATTTCCTATTTGGGGCTCATAAGACGCAACTCCTGATGATATCGTCTTACCTTGGTTGTCAGTTGTCGTATATGTATAAGTTTGTCCATACTTCGATGTTTTTGCACCATCTGTATTCGACATTGCTTCCCAGTCATCAGAGATCTGGATTTTCTTTACCCGGCTACCTCCACCTATTTTCTTCAGATCAGGTTGAAAGAGGCGCACCATACTCGCATTCAGGTCTACATTTTTAGCAAACTTTCTGTTTTCCGCACGTTTATCGAATGACCTGAATAACTCACCAACCCCTACAATAGCAGAAACCATTGATTTGATCGCTGCAGCAAAGTCACCACTAAAACCATTTGCACCTGAGTTGTCATAATTATCATAGGCGAATTGTGGCAAATCAGTTCTTAACATTTGCCACGCTGCTTTCGCAATGGGATTATAACCGTCAACTTTCTTCAAACCAATGGTTGCAGTATTACCAATAGCTGTTGTATTGGTCCAATCTATTTCCGCATACCCATGCACATATTCATAATGATTTTTATTATCTACATCACACAAAAATTTATAAAACATTTTTCCCATCGGTTTCCCATCAGCCTCCGTCATGTATAACCGGATAAATTCCTTTTTTGCCTCCGTTGCGTTTGTTGTAGTTATACTTTTTGGAAGTTCCACCTTGATCTGTGAAGCGCTGATCAATCCTTTATCATCAGTTGCCACAACCTCTTTCACAAAACACATCTGCATCGCCCTTCTGTTCTGCACATAAGCATAATCATCAGCCTCGTACTCCACTTCAATAATACCACTTGACGGAGTGATGATTTTTTTTAATTGCCATTTGGAAGCCAGCTTATCAGCAAGCGCCCGTACATATGGATTGCTTTCACTTACCTGTGGCACATAGGGAAATTCTGAATTATTCAAAACAGGATTCCCGTTTACAAGACGGTTATAATAACTTTTTTTATAAACGCCCCAACGATCCGACTGCCGTTCAAGATAATCATCTGAGTTCTCTGCATTCGTTAATGGAATTGCCGGTAACCCAATAATATTAGCAGCATTTACGAGTGTTTCATCATAGGAAAATTCGTACGGATTCAGCTTCCCACGTTGATTCTTCCCGAACGTGAAATAGATTTTCTTTAGCGTAAGCTTTCCGGTGTTCACCGCATTATTTGGTATGCCGGGAAACAACGAATAATCATATTCAAATACGACTGTTTTTACAGGAATGGCATTTACGCCATTCTTAATCAAATCAGCCTTCGAATAAAGCTTGATCGTATCAAGTTTTTCCAACTGAATACCTCCCCGCCCCCCGTTTTCTCCAGCCACGCCATAAGCATCACGCCTGCCACTACGTAAAAAAACTGCTACCATTGTTTTGCTTTCAATCGCATCGAGATACCAGATTTCCTTCTCCCCATATACATAACTGGCCTTATCATCTTTAGGGTCACTTAAAAAACCCTCATTATAATTGGCCATGTCCTGCTGGTAAGGAGCACGCCATTTGTATAAATTATTCCTGCTGGTAATCTCTTTGTATTTGAATTTAACAGCAGTGCCTAAATCATCGTCCGTGATACCGTCAGCTTTTACATCAACATAATCAGGAGATAAAATACCTGTCAATAAAAATGAAGTTGCATAAGCGGGTATTTTCTCCCTCGAGTACATCCAGTCCCGGCCGTTACGGTTTGCAAAACTGGCATCGGCTGCCGAATAACTAACCAAACCGGTTCTACGTGCTTCTTCTTTATTGGTTGGTTCCTTTATTGAAAATGTAACTTCTTCTTGTTTGCGGTTATAAACAGGAATACCGTAAACCATTCGCTTCCCTTCATTATCAGTGACAGTCACTTCCGACATATGATGGCTCCGGCGATAATCATGTGAAGCATCGTCTCGCTCAACACCATTTATCTTTTTATCCAGCGCATATTTCTTTGCCTGTGCTTGTGTGAGATATTGAAAACCGTAAACACGCTTTTCCTTATTTGTCTTTTTAATTAATGAGGTTGCTTCTGTTCCGTTCCGTGTAGTAAGATTTTTCGAACTGCTTGCCCGGTTTAGCTTAACCTGTGAGAGTGTTGTATTTAGAAATGTATTGTAAAAATTATTGTCCGAAATGGTTTTCTCTCCCACCTGTTTAAAATAAACGCCTTCCTCCGCAGGGCTATTTGAAAAAGCAGGTTCGGCATGCTCAAGAAAGATGTTATTTGACGTCCACTTTTTTGTGGCCGATCTTCCTGAACTGTAATTCACTCGCCCGCCCCCTTTAAAAGCATTAATCACACCAATTGTTACACCAATATCTGTATTTGCAGTATTAACATTCGAGTACTTCTTGTCGAAACTTACAAACCCTGTTCCTAAATGTGCTCTGAATTGCTGGCTCCCAGTCTGACCGGAGGCAACGAAAAAATCATTGGTGGCAACCGGTGTGGCAATAGCGGGGTTGCTGGTTAAAAAAACCCCGTCTTTCTCACGGTTAAAATCTAAAAGAGCGTCTTCATTTCTCCGGCCTTTTAAATAGTGCATATAACCAAAGGCAGGTGCCAACGCAACGGGTTCACTTATTTTTTCTTTATAGCCATATCCTGCTCCTCCAAGTCCAATATAGCCACCAAAAACAGTTGGACCGAAATCAAAATTTAATGTAAAAGAGGAATTGGTTGTATTGTTTTTTATCGCTGGTGTGTAGGATTGTCCGAAATAATTTACAGCAGACGAACTGAATGAATTTCTTTTTATGTCTCTTGTTAAACTTGATGATGGCATTGTAGAAAAAGTGGCCCCGAGAGAAATGTTTTTCAACCCACTTCTTGAATTATAATCAAACCCACCTGAAAGTGATAAACCGAAATTTTCCTTTTTAAAATCATGATCAATTCCTAAAGACATCGACGGACTTACATCTACACCGTTACGAACATCAGAGTTAACATCCAATCCCAATCCTGCTGTTAAACTGGTCTTCGATTCTTTAGCAAGATTAAAATCCAATCCAGCGCCAAAGGATGCCCCAATACCATAGTAATTGTCTTTGTAAACATTTAATTTAACAGAGGCATTAATCCCCCCTGTTTCCCAGGCAAATAATGATGGCTTCAAAACAACCTGACCGCCAATTTTTTCAAAAGGCTTTCTCGAATATTCTTTCGTCACAAGGTCTCCGTTAAAATCATCCGGTAAACCACGCATAGTCCGGTTAACAGCACCGGGATTAAGTGTCCATCCGGCACCTACCCAACTGGCTTCATCTTCCATACCTGTTCCTGAATTGTAGGAAATATTTACAGGATAGCCCCCCACATCCAGCAAGGGGATATTATACTTCATATCACCCGAGAAAAGATCAACCATTTCTGTTGCACCGGCAGCTTCAAATTTTTGCATCTCCGGTTGCGCCGGTCCGTTCGTTAATGCAAAGCTGACAGCTGGCACAAATAGTTCCACCGATAAAACAAGAAGGAAGAATGTCGCAATAACTTTTCTTTTACGTTCGATCTGCATGAGCCTTTACTTAATATTGAATTATCTGTTTAATACAATTAGTTGTTTACCCCATACACCATATGTGTCATTATAAATAAGCGTATCGGGATTTTTTCCAGTAGGCGTTTCAAATACAAGCACCCCTTCAAACCTGTTCTTCTGCTTTCTGTTCGTTACATGAAAAAACACTGGGCTTAATGAATCTCCTTGATACAATGCCTTCCAGTCATGTTCCATATTGTATTGGTAATAAACACTCTTCTCTTCTTCATAGCTGGCGTTGCCATTCTTGGTTTGCACACTGTCAAGCACCCCGATCCTGTAACAAACAAATGTTGTTGCCGAAACAGAATCGCTTCTCAGCAATTTTGTGCAGTCCCCTTTATCAATATAGATCATTCCAATTCCGGGGTAATGGATCTGTACATCATGCTGTTCTGTGATTATGGAAGCTGCCGCTTCTTTGTCTTTGCATGAATACAATACAGCGCAGATCATTATCCCAAAAAATAAAATAATCGTTCTTCTTAACATCATTCATCAATTAACAGTATCATCAAAATCTCTATAAACGAAACGGATTTCTATTGGCGGTTCATTAAAAGGGAAAACCTTCAGTACATAATACTTCCCTTCTTTTAAATCCATATCTGTCAAATCAATATCAATAAGATTCAGCCCCTGCTTTAAAGCGATCTCCGGTAAAGACTTAATTGGCTTACCACCGTGCTCAATCTCTGTTATACTGTATTGCAGTTTTTTAATGTTATAATCATTTTTAAAAGCAAACCGTATAGAGCGGTTGGCGATATAATAGTTGCCATTTGAAAGAAATTTTAACTCACGATAACTATCATTAAAGGTTGGCTTCGGTGTTTCATTACACTTTACTGTAAACTCCCATATTTCCGACCTTGATACAATTAATCCCTGCTCATAAGCAATCACCTGCCAGCAGTAAGTTTTTCCCTCTTTTAATTCAGGATTGGCTGAGGGATAAGTAATCGTTGTAGCAGAAATATGATCCAGCAACAATAAGGGCCTGTTCTTTAAAAGGCTTTCTACCGATTCACCTGCAGTCTTCTCTGTAAGGATCAACCGAAAGCGCATTTGTTGGCTATAAGGCAAAGGTGGTTGCCAGCTAAGTACAGGCCGCCTTATACAGATCGTATCTTTTAAGCCGGGCGAAAGCAGCGTTAATGGTACTAATGGTTGGATCGTTCCATCGAAACAATTTTCATACTCATCTAAATTCTTATTCTCCGGAACAAAGCGAAAACAAAAACTATACTCCCCTGTTGGAAAATTCCGTGTTTGGGAGGCAATTGCACCATAACTGCCGGGAGAAAACTGAAAAGAACTGTTATGAAACACAGCTTTTGGCAAGCCCGATACACCTTGTGTAATAGTAATTACCGGCGTCATCACCTGTACAACAGAAGTATTCCTCGTATTCTCTCTAACGGTAATGAACAGCTTCCCTTTCAACACTTGACCGCTTAAGTTTTGCAATTGGAAAGAACCTAATCCATCCACACTCCTCCCGTGTAATTCCGGTACAAATACAAACTGCAATTGAGCAGAAGCCGCAAGAGCAAACTGAAGGAATAAGAATAAAATGAAACTGATTTTTCGCATGATCATTTTTTAAAACCTGTAATAAACCGACGATTGAATAAAAAGCTGGTTTGCAAGTTCAGAACGTATGGTTCTTACTGCCTGCTTCCAGTTAATGTCAAGTTCAATGTCAACTTTTTCAAATAATGTCCCGCTGATCTGTTGACGTACCCCGGCCTGTTGATTCCATCCTTCATTGATGTAAAAACCAATTCCACTGCTTAACCTGATGGCGCTTCCTGTGTTATACCCATATAGTATTTCGGAATGAAAGAAACTGGTATTAAATAAATATTCCGATTTATCTGATTTATTAGCAACCAATGATAAAGTCAGAAGGTTCTTATTGATCACCATCGATGATGAATGAACCCCGAGCCATGTATTACTGGAATAGAGTTGCCCATCAAGTCCCGGCAATGCAAATGATTGCTTGCTGATTGTTGCATGATTAATTACTTTGTTCCTTCCTATTTTTAATTGGTAGCTGCCATCACCCTGGAGATTGATGGTCTTTCCTTTTTGTACACTACCGCTCATCTTATTGTCAAACGCATAGTGCTGCGTGCGCACCGTCAATCCAAAACGGCTATTACGATTAATCCTGTAGCCTGCCCGTAACGACTGATGATAATTGCGGTAGATCACATTTTTCAAAGGGTTAAGTGGCTGATACCTGAATTCCGTCTTGTACTGGATGCTTAATTTTTGTTTAAGAAATTTCCGACTTAACTGAATACTCCCTGTGGTTTCTCCCTTACGCACAAACATATTACCGGGATTATGATATCCCAATCCTGCTTTTTTCAGCACCACTCCCAATTGAGTTTTATAAACTGTTCCACTATACTCAATTGATCCCGCATAGTTCGCCTGTCCGGCTCCGCTGAAAACATCACCAAATGCATTTTCTTTCACAGCAATCGAATCAGCATTAAAGTTGTTTCTGTAGGAACCAAGCGATTTTGATAATTCTACTGATAACTGGTGATCAGTTTTAAACTGGTAGTTCGATTTCCAGTGAAGCACTGCATCACGTCTCGCAGGTGAAGAGATATAGTTTGCATTAATTTGAGAAGGATCAGTAGAGAACAGATCCTGCGATGCATTGAAGCTGAAAAAATTCAAAGACAGTGTTTGTTGAAAAGGACCGTCTGCTGATGAACCAATTTTAAACCCGGTAAGATTTGAAAACTCTGTTCCTGTAAAACTGCTCAACCCGTTTTGCGCCCATGCATTTTTGTTCATGCCACCATTGCCGGAAATAAAACCAAGAGATGTTTTTTTGCTTGTCAGCGAAGTATTGATACCCATGTTCATCAACGACTGTGTATTTAAACCATCACTGGCAATCGGGTTTGCACCGAGGTCCAGTTTTGTTATGTTTAAAAACAAGCGCTGCAATCCGCTCATGGTCGTATGGTTCTTTACAACATCTATAAGATTACCCGGCTTCTTTAGAAACTGTTTGTAATTATCTTTACTGAAAGGAAGGTTATTTCTGAGCTCTTTTACAACAGGGTTACTGTCAAACTTCGTTTTTGTTTGAATGATTTTTTCATAAATACGATTCAATGTTTCAAATTTTGCAACCATCGTTTTAGCTCTATTTACGATCGAATCACTGGCCGCCCCTGTTGAATGATTCCCCTGGAGTGTTTGCTGATAAATCGCTGCACCTTTTTGATAATCCTGCAGAACCTTTTCAGAAAAAATTGAGTTTTTTAACACCGAAAGATCACTCACCGATAGGTTGCTGATATCGGCAGGCAACTCAATCACATCATTAAATCCCGTTGCAAATTCTTTTTTTAATTGATTGATTTCAGTTAAAAGGGAAGCTTCATATTTTGCTTTTATACTGTTAATCCTGTTCAACACATTAGTAAGCACAGCTTCCGGTTTCACTTTTTCTGATACAAGCTTTTGTATCTTCTCTACATATGCCCGGTGATTAAAATTGAATTGTGGAAACTGGTTAAATGGGCTATGTTGTAGTTTATAGAAACCATTATTCCCCTGGAGCGCCGCATCAAAAGGCATTTGTAAAATAGAAACCTGCACATCAACATCATAAGCAAAAGTAGAGTGAAGACTCTGCAGGGTTCCGGTGGTCACTCCGGTTGAGTCCCACAGGTAATTATAAGTGGCCGCTAAATTGATGCGCCCGATATCAATCAACTTTTTTCCGGGGCTGAAAAGTTGTTGCTTACCTAACAGGGTACCTACTGTCTGCTTCGCTTGCTGCAACAAAGAATCAAATAATTTTCGTTCCGGGGCTATCAACATCCCCATCCCTTCGCCTGGCTTTTCATTGATGATAGCAGGTGCTTTTTTCAGTAGTTGTCCGGCGCTGCCTGCTTTATGTTTTATTGTTTTTACTGTAGAATCCCGCAACATTTTTGTAGGCGTTTGTGCACGCAGTTCGGTAAGAAAAAACAGGAAAAGCAGCACCAGCAGCGGTTGGTTTAGTTTGGGCATGTAAACTATTTTTTTCTGCTGTTAGCCTTTTTCTTTAATGCTTCGTTTTCTTTTTCAAGCTGCTCCACTCTTTTATTCATTTCAATCATATAAAGTGTCAGCTCTTCTACTTTCTGTAATAACGCAGCCTGGTTCTCTCCCAAATCCAGTCCATTCTTTTCCACCTCTGCAGCAGGCACTATACCCGGTAAGTGTCGGTTCTTTTGTATAAAGGCTTCCACCTCTCGAAGCGACGGTAATTTATAATCCGGTGCAAAAACATAATCAGGCCATCCTGACAGTGTGACCTTTATTTTTTGGGTAGTAATGGTTCCGTTAACGGCTAGTGCCGATTGAGGGTTACTTGTACCTATCCCTACAAAACCTCCGTTGTTATTAAAAAGAATATTTCCACTTAATTGCCAGTTACTGCTACCTCCTCCTGATATGGTAGAAGCATCACGTAAAAATACATTTCCCGATGCATCGCTTACAAGCAGTTTCGTTTGTGTGTTATCGTTAGTTAATCCGGTAAATTTTACACGGCCGCTCACCTGTAATTTATTAACCCCATCATCGGTAGTTGTGCCTACCAGAAGATTCCCCGTATTTGTAATGCGTAAACGTTCAACTATAGTGGATCCGTTTGCAGTAAAAAACTTCAAATGAGCAGCCGCATCATTACCAATTCGTTCGGTTAAAATTCCTGCCACCTGGTTATTTACATTGGTCAAATCATGATGTATAAACGATATTCCTGTACCAAACCCATCCACCATTTCAATAGTAGGAGCTGTTTGCCTTACAATAAGCGGATAAAAATTACCATTGGGTGTATACCCTACCCCATAATTTACACTTAGTGCTGCTATGCTTGCGCCACCGCTCGTATTTACTTTTGCAATTGTTTCTCCGGAGCCGGCTAACTGAACCAAGTTTTGAGAAAACAAATTGCTCACCGTACCCCCGCCCCCATCTGTAAACTTCAATTGGCCTGTTGCCGACATTCGAATTTGTGCAAGCTGGGCTCCGTCTTTTTGAAAATTAATATAAGCCTCAGAACCGTTTCTGTTTAAAATCAATCCCCCACCATCAAATCTTGGAACCGACGTTGTCCGGAATACGCCGTTCACTTCAAGTTTGTAGCCATTATCAACCGGGTTTGCGCTACCAATTGAAATATTTCCATTGTTGAATAAATGCAAATAACTGGCTGTGCCTTTCCCAAATGAAAGAGTTGATGCTGTACTCAAATCCACAAAACGGTTTCCTGCTAAACTTCCATTGGTCGTATAAATATTTCCCGCACTTCCAATAGTTGAGGCATCTCTTAAAAATAAGTTTCCTGTAGCGTCGCTTACAATCACTTTTTGCTGAGCGTTGTCGTTTGTTAACCCACTAAATTTTACCCGTCCGTTTACCTGGAGTTTGTTTACACCGTCGTCAGTTGTTGTTCCCAACAATAAAGCTCCTCCTCCGGTAATTCTCGCAACCTCGCTTTTTGTATTTGTACCCGCACCTCCCGTGTTTGCAGTAAAAAATTGAATAATCCCCGAAGGGCCTGTTGTGGCTCCTGCACCAGTTGATAAAATCAGGTTTCCGCCTCCTCTATCCGCATTCGTTGCATCACCGGCACTGATGCTTAAATTTGAAGCTCCGGCACTTGGCATGTCGCTTTTAACATATATCTTCTTTTCGGCACCCATGTCTGCACCATCCAAATAAATATAACCTGATTGCAAACGCTTTGTTATGTTTACATGTGTGCCTGCAACGTTCATAACTCTATCGGCAGCAGTTACGGTATATCCATCACCTCCGGAACCATTTACCCAAAATTCAATCCCATTACTACCTCCATTTTCTCCAGATGCTTTTGAAACTATTCTTGAGGCAAAAGAATTAGAGCTATGAAAAGAGAAATTAATATAATGCTCTCCTCCATTATTTATACCCGATAGAAAGTTTTGATTATTTACACTTGACTGAAAAGTAAGACCATCCTGGTGCTGTATGCGCATTTTACCATTTAGATCAAATTTATAACCCGCATCTACAGTAGTTCCTATTAATATATTCCCACCAGAATGTATTCTTAATCTTTCCACGTTGTTTGTACCGATAACAAAGTCCGCAGCTGTCCTGTTATACAGGAAGCTATAGCCACCTTCGTGCTTTAAGTCCATTTGGGCGCTACCGTTAACGATACTTAAAACATTATTAGTTTTTATTGATCCATTAACGTCCAATTTATATCCGGCGTCTGTGGGCGTTCCATTTCCCAACCACACATTCCCGTTATTAAACAAGTGAAGATTCACATTTGAACCTTTACCAAAAGACAAAGTCGATGTCCCCAAATCAACAAACCGGTTACCGGTTAATGTACCATCGATGCTGTAGATATTATCCGTGAAACTGCTTGAAGAAAATCCGGGTAAGCTGCTTTTTTGTTTACTCAATTCTAACAATCCCGGCATAGCGTTATAAGCCTTCGGCCAGAGACTATCCATGGCAGACAATTGTATTTTTTCCAAACTGCTATCCGCATCATTAAAACTACTGGTTGTAATACTTACCGCTGTATAGTAAAATAGAGACCCAGGATTCCCGTGCTTTCTAGGTTGTGAATTAGTAACTTGATAAATGAAAAGCAGGAATAGCAATAAAGGAAGCTTACTCATACAATGCAGATGGTTAGGTAAAGTTGTTTTTGGAATTGCTATATTAGTACGTTAAACCTCAACCTCAAAACATTATCTTTTTTTTTATATATGTGTGTCGATTTTTTTTATAACTGTGTAGTTTAGCGTTAACTAGAATATTTTTTCTACATGGAAACACTTACTACTTCAATCATTGGTAAAATATTATTAGTTCTTTGCACGGAATAAGTAGGTCGATATAACGGTTACGAACAAGTGTTGTTTTATATTTTCTGTTTATAATAGCTTCAGTCGCATCTGGAGCAGCAAGCCATATCATTTACAAAGCCTGAGTCTGTTAATCTGGCTAACTCATGTTCCTCGTCATATTAAAACCAATGATCTTTCTTGTTGCACCCGCTGTTTGTTTTCTATTTACATACCATCACGCTCTTTATCTATTTATGTCCATTCGTGGCCTATTCTTGGCTCGTCGCCCTTGTGCCCTGTTCTCCCCCTTGCCCTTTACCCTGTGTGTTACTACAACAACTGCCGGGTCACCCGCTCAGAATACATCCGCCTCGTAGCCATCGAAAAAGAAATCAAAAACCTTCTTTTTCTAAATCGCCCCGTACAGAGCCGATTCGATTATCGAGACTGGCCAGTCATTGTCTCAATCCAAAACGAAAAAAACATTGACATACAACTCATGCATTGGGAATACATAGCCGAATCAATACACGATGCCGATGAATTAAAAGCAGCATGTAAAAATTTCACCTGGCTCAATGCCAAAGGCGAAAACATCCTGGTCAATGAAAAAGGAAGAGAATCGATGTACCGTGAAGGTGCACTGCATGGACGTGTATTGGCACTCTCCTCCGGTTTCTTCGAGTGGCGGCATACTCCCAAGATCGGCAAACGTGGGCAACCATTAAAAGAAACACAAAAGATTCCTTACTGTATAACCATTAATAACAGTGAAGAATACTTGTTATGGCAGCTGTATCCCTTATATAGCATAATCTGGAAATGGATCAGAAAGCATCCACATTCGCAATAGCAACAACAGATGCACTAGGCCCGATGGTGGAGATACACAATACAAAAAACGCCTATGTCTGCCCGGGGTCTGGCCTCTGCCGACCCCGGGATTTATAAACACATTCTTGGTTCGCCTGCTATTTAATAACCTGCTGTTTAATTCCATTCGATATCATCAGCAACTGCACCGCCCTGTCCGCCGCCTTTGCTGATTGCACCGTGTGGTATAAAGGTTTTTCGTCGGCATAATACCAGTCTGCAGTTTTTTTCTTGTTGTTTTCAATAAAATATTCCTCAATTTTTATCAACTTATTGTCTTCGTAGTAAAATGCATTTGAAGAGGTAATTTGTTTTGTTCCACCGTCAATTTTCATGGATCTGTTTACAAGATTTACGTACTTCAATAATTTTCCCTCCTGAATAATCACCGTGGTAAAGGTGGTCATCTTAAAACCCATCTCAGGATCATTTTGCACTAATGTGTCTGCAAGTACCGGAAGGTTTGATGTGTTAATACGAAGTACAATAGAATCTATTTGCCTGCTTTTTAAAGGAGGTTGCGTATAGGCAGTACAAAAGAAAAAGAAAAAAATAATGCTAAGTGTCGTCCTCATGATTGTAGTGGCAGTTTAAAGTGGCTCATAAATTTCATGTCTGAGTGAACGTTTCATGCATGCTGACAAGCCTCTTCATTACGCTTGCTGTAATGCTCTTTCCAATACGTTCAGGTTTTTAATATACGCTGTTGAATGTTCCCATTCCTCGGAGAGTTCAGCCCATAGCTTTTGCCTGTCTATTGCAAGTTGAATGATCGGTTTGTTTTGCTGATCAATAATCCCTTCATCAACCAGTTGGGCAAAACCTGTTGCAATAACAGAATTGTCTAGCGTATAAATATATTGCAGGTCATCAAAATCATCGTCCTGTATCTGGGTCTTTATCAAACTCCTGTCTGTTATCTTTGGGTTGTAGTCAGCAAACGCCATCTCTCCCACACTTTCAATCACCCATTGCAAACAATCCAGCGTTGCTGTTTGCGGGTTTTCTTTTCGCCAGTCTCTGTATTCTGCTAAAGCCATGTCTCCTTCGTCTGAACCAAAGGGAGCAAGCTCGTCAATACAACTCCAAAAAAAATCTTCAGGGATAAGTTCAGTAGCTCTTGGGTGAGCATGTTCAATATCGATCCCGTATTTTTCTTCTTGTTCTCCCATAATCGTTTGTCGCTTTATTTTGTTTTAGTGAACGTATTTATAACCTTTCAATCACGCAGTAGAAAGCAGCAACACGCCACCTATAATTGATATGATAGACAAAACAATTACTAATACATCACTTACCCTGAAATACGTTCTCATTTCCTTTGAGAAAAGCAATACAACCGACAATAATGAGAATCCCAAAAACAAAATGACCCGCCACAGCATTACGCCATTCTGAAAAATATCCCGTGTAATAAACTCCTCGTAAAAAATATAAGAAAATAATAACGATACAACAACGTAGTAAAACACATTCACGATCCAGCCAATCTTTTTGTGGGCTAAATGAAAGAGCATCCCAATTACCGGCAAACCCACCAACATTAAAAAGAAATCCCAACTGGTTCTTCTCATGCGGCCACCATCCACATCATACAACAGGTCAAAACTTAAACATAAAATGAATAGCAACGACGATACCGTAAATGCTTTATACATCCACCCCCTTTCAGCCTTCACGTCTAAAAGTCCTTCCAGTATATATTCATCATTTTTTTCTTCCATGTCTAAGCAGTTCAGATAAAGGGAAGATAAATTATCTCCCGGTAACTGGTAAATGTTTGAAATAGTCAACTCGTGTACGTTCTGGTCATGCCAATCAATGTCCGTACGCCATAAATCATAACCATCGATGCCTTTCCCGTTTCAATGAAATAGTTTAATTCATCGCCACTTTCTGATCTGACACATCCAAACGTATAAATTATCTCTTTATTAACTTTAAAGTCTCCATACTGTTTATCTATAGCCCCTTGAATATTTAAAACACTTAACAGACCGTTCTGTTTTGTTATAAGTCTTCTTGTTGTCAATATACTGAAGTTATCCTGGTCAATAACGGTGGAACAAATATAGAGTTCGCTTTCTACTAGGTTAATTTCAAGGCCCGAATAGGGAAACTCTGAATTGGACTCATAAAACTTTGTCCACTTAAAGTTGTAAGGCTTCATTGTACTTCGCTTGATAGAAGCAATACAAATAGCATGTATTGATTTGTCGGATTTCATCATTGTAACCACTTGTAGCTTAGATTCAATTTCCAAAATACATGGCTCCTATTTTAGTTTTCTGAATTTAAAGTTTTTGAATTCAATGTAGCAGATGGTATCTGTCTTCAGGCTGTCACGGTAGTTATAGTAATATAAAGTATCATTAGTAGCGTTATTAACAGAATAAGATCTGTCCTCAAGGTTGAAAAAATCACTGCAGGTACCATTTTCACATTTGTAATATCCTTTCCAATGATCATTCACAATTAAAAACTCACGATCATTTTTTCGTAATAAACTAAAGAAAATAAGATGATCACTTGTTTTATAGCGCTTTCTGTACACAGTTCCATTTTGTTCCACCGAAACATCCATATTGTAAACGGGTTCCTGAAATGTTCCTAAACTTTCACTGCAACTGATCTTAATTGTAGGTTCTTTAGCATTTAAAGTAGAATATTTAAATGTGCCAACAGGATAATGCGTAAAAAAATAGTAGCATAACCCAACGCCTGAAACGATTATTATCAGGATAATTATTTTTTTATTCATACCTCAAAGAGAACTGTTTCTATTCGTATGCAATACTCAATATTTTAATCGTTATTTTCCATTCAATAAAACTAATTTGTCAAACGCAAGTACCGAAGCCGGTATTTGCGTTTCAGGCTTATTGTCAATAAAAGGATAAAGAATCTGAACAGAAATAAACTCTTTTTCGTTCCTTATAATATAATTTACCTGCTTCATCAATCCCCATCTGTTAGTACGCATCATATAATCGGTTCTATGAGCAGGCATGGAATGAAAAACTGTGTCAAATTCCCGGAGCACCCTGTTTGCTTGGTTGGCATCTAACATCATCTTTCTGGCCCCCGCATAATATTGACTGTCTGAAACTGTTGTTTTAGGAACATCATCTGTTATTTTTATCGTGTAAGAAGTCCCGTCTGATACATCGATGACACCGCTTATAACTTGGTCCTTAGTATCGAGCGAGGGAAGTTGTTGCCAGGGGCTGTCTACAGAAAAAGATAACAACCGGTATTCACTTTTCCAAATACCCTTCTTGTTATTAACTTGTGCGCATGCGGCGAAGCTTAGCAGTGTATAAATAAAAAATTGAAATCTAATCATTTCGTGCTAACGTTTTAAAAATTGTTACCATCTTTCAATATACCTTTCAGATCTATCTTCTCTAAATAAGGTTTCATCCTCTCTGCATTGGTACTCACAAAAGAATAAAACGCCCTGCGCACATTATACTTTTTGTGCCATTCTATCTTCTCCTCGTATTCATCGGAGTTTTTGAAATAGATAAAACGTATTCGCAAACAGCTTTGAAATTTGTATGCCGGTCACCGGCAGGCGACCATCTGTGAGCCCAGTGATACTTACCATCCTTAACTCCTTCCAGTATCCATTCTGCACCATCCAATCCGCCATCATAAATTTCAATCGGCATATTCCAAAAATCAGCTCTCGCTATGAGTGTGGTTAATGTGTCATATTGCACATGATTAACATGAAAAGTTGTATCCCAAAAAATTTGTCCGGGTTCATATCCTCCAGCCCCATCCGCCAATTTAGAAAAAAGTTTAATGGTTTCGCCATCTCTCTGCAATCTCACGGTTAGCGGGTGTTCAAAACTTCGTAGCAAGGTAAAGCGGTAAATCTCATTATCTCCCTTGTAGTTATAGATCACTGGTTCATGTAATCCAAATAGCATGGTAGAATACCATCCCATTACAAATTGATCCAACCTCCTTTTGTTCTCTTTTACTTGTTCTTTAGTATATGTGGGAAATGGGAAATAGCTAGTTGCCGAATCAACCGGAACAGCTAATGAATCTATTATCCCGGGCAGGTTGGCTTTCTCTGGTCTTGGATTGCAGGAAAATAACAAAACAAGAAGTATGATGCTGGTCAGAAGTTGTTTCATAGCTAGTTGCCCTCTTTTATTTTCTTTTGCACAATTTCATTTCTTCCGGCCTGTTAAATTGATAAAGTGTCAAGTAGCATTAAGATACTTCATTTTTCAGCTCTGTATACAACCCAATACTTTGTTACCGGCTCTGTTTCTTGAAATTGTAAACATTCATGTTGTATATCCCATACTGTATGGTTTTAAAACTATCCAGTTGAAAGTCTTTGAATAGTTCAATAACCTCATTCTTCGTCAGGTATCTTTTATTGCAAAATATATCAACCTGGTTTGCGTAACCGGGTTCTGCTTCAACAATCGTTAAAATACCGTCGCTGCTGAGTATTCGCTTTAGTTCCGAAATCATTTTCTTCTGTTGAACAAATTCATGTACTGTTCTTCGGCATAAAACCCTGTTATAAGAATCCGATGGCAAAGGAATTGAATCAATTTTACCGGCTATGAATTTATACCTGCCCGCCAGGTTTGGATATTTCTTACTGTTCTTAAATTTCTTTGTTACCTGTTTTTTTGTATTAACGGTCATGCAATTGGTGCCGCCTTTTGTGCAAAGCTTATAGTTCTCCAAGTCTTCGAGTATCAAATAAAGGTTTGGATAAGCCCGTGCAATTTCTCTTGAAAACGCACCATCCTGGCAACCAATATCCACCAGCGTGTCAACGTTTGCCAGTGCATATTCTTTTATCTCCAGCTGCATGGCCTGTTCATCATCGTTTTGTGTTGCTGCTCCTGAAAGAAAGAGTATAACAAAGAATAAAAAAAAGTTTCGCATAAGTGTCAGGACTTAATTAGTTACGGGTGTCAACATCTGTTACAAACTGCATTATAACTGTGTAGTTAAATGCAATAACTGATAAATAAACTATTCATCCTGTTTGCCGATGAATAGAATGAAGATATTTTATATTTTTAACTCAAACCACTGCTGCATGAAAAAAAGTATTTTTACATTAATTACTTTTCTTACCTGTTCATTATGTTCTGCGCAATTCAGGGAAGAGAAAATCGATTCAGTTGAATATTATCGTGTGCAATTACAGCAAATGTATCAGGCAAACCGTAATGCTTTAATAAATGACAGCAACTATAAAAATCTTCAAAACAAACTTTCCCGGTTAACACTTCAGTCCGATCATTATAATGCTTTTGTAATTTATACATCTGTTTCATCGGCCGATTTTTCAAAATTTAATGCCGACAATGCCTTATCTGGCTTCCCGGCATTCAGTGGGAATATGGTTGGTTTTGGAATTGGTATGTCACGCAAACGAAAACGCAGAATATTTGAAATCAATTTCGGCATGGTAAGCCTTACCAAAAAAGCAAAAAAAGACAGCAGCGAAATAAAAACGGGTTATAACCATATCACGCAATTTGAGTTTGGTTACGACTTAATAAAAGATAAAAGGATAAACCTGTATCCTTACGTAGGTTTCGGTTTGCGTGAAATTAACATCTCTTACAATACTCCTTACAGAAGAAACAGTAACCCTGGAAATATTACGGAGGTAGTGAGCAATAACCAATCAGTTGGAGGCTCGCAATTTGGCCTGGGCGTACAGGCAGGTATTGGGTTGGATGTACTGATCACAAATAAGAATAGAGGAAATGGTACCATTCTTTTTATGAAAGCCGGCACTAATCAATTGCTCATTGGCAAGAGAAGTTTTAAGCTTGACGGATTCGAATATGACCCGAAATTAAAATACAGCAACGTCGTTATTGCAGCTGGAATTAAGTTTTTTGGGAAATAACACAACAGCCACCCTGGTTAAATATAGCTTGTACAGGCCAGTCATATTGGCAAACTGTCATTTATAATCATTTAAACTTTACATCTCTCCGTTCAAAATAAAGAATAAAAACACCCTCTACTCTAAATATAAGTTCCCGTTCAGTCAATTTCACGATCTCAGCTTTTGTATCATGCTGGCTTAGTATTCTCCCGTCAGCACTAATCCTGTATGTTCCACTGTCTTTGATTTCTATGCCTTTAGCTGTTTCTTTTTTTGAAACTACTGTTACCGAATCCAGAAAGGTTACCATTCCCCCCACCCCCTGTTCTTTCATAGCTACAGAATCATCAAATACCCGTAATAACTCCATTTTCTTAAAGCTCCAGGTACCAATGATTAGTCGCTTATTACTTTCCTGGGCATGGCCTGAGTTAATGATTATGAAAAACATAAAAGCAGCAAGAATGGTTCTGCTGAAATATAAAACCATTATACATTTTCGCCTCAGCATATGCAGCTCTTATTTGTTGGTTGTTATCAAATATAGTTTAATAAAAAAAATAAGCTTGCGCCAGATTCTCAAGCTGATTCATGGCCCACCAAAACAACAAAACAATTGTGCAGCAGGTTGCTGCACAATCGCTACTACTCTTCAATCCATATCATTTTATATCAGCCCGGGGTCTGGCCTTAGCCGACCCCGGCGGTTAGAAATATATTCCATGACTTTTAACACCACAACTAACATTCATAGTCAGTCGATCATTACGTTCATTCCCAATCGTGCTGATTCGTGAAATTCGTGGCTCATTATCGGTGTTCATTCGTGCCCTCTGTGGCACTACTTTATTGTTGAAATATCTATCTTATCCAAATAAGTCTTCATCTTCTCTGCATTGGTACTCGCAAAAGAATAAAATGCCCTTCGCACATTATACTCCTTGTGCCATTCCACTTCCACATAAAAAGCATCGATCTGGTACAGCTTGTAACGGTTTACCTCATCAACCCGCTCAGCCACCAATGCACCATGCTCCCAAACAGCTTCCAGCTGTTCCAATTCATCCAGCCTGTTAAATTGATAGAGTGTCATGGAGAGTTAAGATAATTCATTTTGAAATGCAACATTCGGCAGCAATGTTCTTACAACAATAATTGAAAAAATTTTGCAGGAGATAGCAACAGCAAGAATACTTTTTACACCTCCCGATTCCAACCCCTTTTCATAACATTTTTTTATTGGGTTCTTTTGATGATTGAATGTACTTTTTGTAGCTTTGCTGTGTATCCCTGTTATTCCGCTGTTCAGTTTTATAATGATTAAGATAGCAGGTTAATTTCTTAAAAGGCCACCAATTGGTGGCCTTTTACTTTTCTCTAATATCCTAAATACTTTTGAGTTATTCAATGGTCAGAACACTGAGAAGTTGATTGCAAGGATGTATAGTATTCTCTACCCCCCCCATGCTGCCAGCAATAACCTCCCGATCTTGAATTCCGGCTGCACCACGTTCCTTTCTTGGTCTTTGCAATGCATTGCGATGAAGAAGAAGGCTTAATAGTATTTGGCGAAGAATAACTCCGGTTCTTCGGAGCTGCACTTTTCTTACAAACCCCGCAAGTGCCACCACCACTGCACCCATTTACAACTGCTGCAATTGTTGCAGGCGGAATCTGAACTGCGGCCAGCGCACCTCGGTTGCTACATGTTTGTCGGTCTAAGAAATTTACTAAAGGCAATAGGGAAAATAAGTAAGGTTAGTGCAATGCGTATAATCGGTACTTTTTTCGAAAGTTAAAATGAAACCCCATTTATGTAATCTAATGTTCCTTTCCTGCGGGCGCACTACATCAAAAATTATATGTTTCTTACATAGTTAGCCTGTATTTTACTTATTGCTGTATAATATTTTACAGTTAAATTGCCGGATATTTTTTGTAATTTCCTTTTCATTAAAAATTAAAACTTTCCATATGAAACAAGGTTCCAAACTGATCGTAAAGTACTCGAAAGCCGCAACGTAAACGTCCCGACGGTTATCAGGATGAAATACTCGACCTTAAGCAGGGTGTACTGCCTTAGAAATGGGGCGTTGATAGGAACCAGCAACAAATATCCTTGCTTGAGCTAAAAAGAAAGGATTGATGGTACTGCTGCATTAAAAATAGGGTTGTGATAATACGGAATTTTGATAAAGAGCAGTCGGTGAATGTGTTTGCGAATTCATTTAATTACTCCGTTTCTATAAATAATTCACTTCTAGCAACATTATTCTAGTCTTGATCCTGTAGAAAAAACTGCGCAGCTAGACGAGGAAAAGATAGCATTGAACGATCGAATGTTGAAAATGAAAGATGAAATGATGGCAGATCTGAAAAGGTCGACGGAAGGAAAATAAACACTATAGCAAGATTATTTCGCACCAAACAATTTTTACAAAGTATAAATGAGAAATTATCAGCCATTTATTGCATCACTTAGAAAGTTAATTGAAGAATACCCTGGTAAAATCGAAAATCCATGGAAAAAATTGGCTATTAGCTCTGTAAATGGACTTGCGAGTAAGGAGCTTAGGAGTCTGGTATCTCTTGAAGAAAGGCGAGCAAGTGGAGCTTTTTTTACAGATACAGAATTAGGCTCTTCTGTGTTAAAATCGTATAATTTGAGTTTCGGAGAAAATGTAAATTTTTATGATCCCGCTTGTGGGGCTTCGAACTTATTGATTTCTGTAAAAAATCATTTCTCTGGTAAGTTGTCTAAGAAGAATATATCATTGGAAGTATTTGGAACGGATATTCACAAGGAATTTATTGAAGCTTCAAAACTAAGATTAGAGATTTCAGACCTATTATTAAATTCAAGAAACAGCGACTACTCAAAAAAAATTTTAGTTGCAGATGGCTTAAAGTCAAATACGTTTTACCAAAATGCAACACACGTTATCACCAACCCTCCGTTTAACCAAATCGATTCCCCTTTTGATATTGACTGGGCATCTGGAAAGGTGTCAGCAGCGGCTTTATTTATTGATGTAATATCAAAAAATGTAAATCCCGGCACTGAAATAATTGCAATCCTTCCTGACGTACTTAGAAGTGGTAGCCGATATGAAAAGTGGCGTGCACATATCAGCAATCATTGTGTAGTTACAGGTATTAAGCTTTTTGGGCAATTTGACAACTATGCAGATGTAGACGTTTTTTCAGTTTTTTTAAAGAAAAAGGAGCAGCCTTGTGAAGAGACAATTTCTCCTTGGATCACAACAACTATTAATGAATCAAAGCTATCGGACCTATTTAATGTTAGTGTTGGGACGGTTGTAGACAATCGGGACCCACACAAAGGAATTAAAAGGCCTTATCTCATCAGTAAGGGCTTAGAAGGCTGGACCGAATGTAATTATACCGATTTGACACGAAAGCATAAAGGCAAAGCTATACAATCGCCTTTCGTTGTCATAAAACGTACATCAAGATTTGGCGATAACCATCGGGCAATTGCCACACTGGTTACTATTCCTGAACAGGTCTATGTAGATAATCATCTTATAGTACTTCAACCTAAAAAAGGGGGTATTGCAACCTGCAGAAGAATCTTGAAAATTTTAAAAACTAAATCTATTGATGATTGGATAGATTCACAAATCAGGTGTAGACACCTAACAGTAAAAGTTGTTTCAAACATTCCTCTATGAGCACAAGTGCGTTCCAAAATGCTAGTATTCGTTTTTCAACTCAGATAATAAAGCGTCTGGGCGAAGAACTCAATCCAAGTATCGATCAAAGTATTCTTGAATTAGTAAAAAACTCTTATGATGCCGATGCGACTACCTGTACAGTGACTTTAAGTAATGTTAGTGCAGAAGGTGGTACCGTAACAATAGAAGATGATGGTGATGGTATGGATGGGAGTGCAATTAAGAATAGTTATTTGGTATTGGGGCAATCTGAAAAATCCTTTTCAAAGCGAACTAGATTAAACAGGATACCCGCAGGTAGTAAAGGTTTAGGAAGACTAGCAGCACTCCGTATGGGAACAGCAGTGGAATTAGAATCGGTACCTTTAAAAGTTAGCAATAAATTAAATAAAACCAAACAGAAATTTGCTATTAAAATTGACTGGAATAAATTTGATAGTGCCAAACTTGTCGATGATGTTATTATACGGATAAACAGCTCAAAAGTATCACCAAGTAAATCTTCTAGCACAACTGTATCCATAAAACATCTAAAAAACAAAGTAACAGAAAGAGACATTAAAAAAGTTGCAAGAGGTTTGATTTTACTTGCAGACCCCTTTGATGACGACCCAGATGCTTTTAAACCAGTTTTAAAGGCGCCAGAGTTTAAAGAGCTGGAAAAACTTGTTACAAAAAGATATTTCGACGATGCAGATTATCACTTATCTGCAGTATTAGACAAAGATGGAAATGCATCAGCGGAAATTTTGGATTATAAAGGCAAAGTACTTTTCAAGGCAACGCACAAGGAAATTACAGTAAAGCGAAAAAATAAAAAGTATAATTGCCCTGTTACTACTTTTGATCTGTGGGCCTTTATTTTAAATAGCACCTCTTTTTCAACAAGATCAACATCATTGGGAGAAGTTAAAGAATGGCTAAATGAATTTGGAGGTGTTCATGTTTACGAGAATGGGTTAAGAGTTAATCCTTATGGCAATCAAGGAAATGATTGGCTTGACATGAACTTATCACGTGCCAGAAGCCCTGAAGAGAGGCCTTCAACCAACACTTCAATAGGAGTAACGAGAATTAGGGACTCCAAAGGGTTATTGAAGCAAAAAACTGATAGGTCTGGGTTTATTGAAGATGACGTATTTCATGAAATAAAAAATTTTTGTCAAGACGCTTTAGAGTGGATGGCAAAAAAAAGACTTGAGATCGCTGAGAAGAAACGAGCTAAAAGCCGTGAACAAACAGCTTCAGAATCCACTAATTCTAAGGAGAAAGTAAAGGAACAGATTAATAAGCTACGAACAAACGACAGAGTTCAACTTGTAAAAGCTTTTGAATCATATGACAAGGCAGTTCAGAGCCAAGTAAATACATTAAAAGCCGAGGTACAACTATATAGAACACTTAGTACTGCTGGTATTACTGCTGCTACATTTTCCCATGAGTCAAATGGTAATCCTATTAAAGTTATAAAACTTAATATCGATGCAATTGAAAGGCGATCTAAAAAATTTTTGGTGGGGAGGCTTGAAGAAAACCAACTATCCAAACCGATAGGTCTTATTCGGCGTGCAATTAACTCATTAGCTGTCTTAGGAACTGCAACATTAAAATTACTTTCCAATGAGAAAAGGCGAATTACACGAGTCGAAGTACATGATATAATTAAAAATACTCTTGAAACATTTACTCCATTTTTAAATGGCAGAGACATCAAACTGAGAACGGAACTAGCGAAAGGAACGCCGTATCTTAGAGGAAGCGAAGCTGCACTAGAATCAATTTTTACAAACTTACTTAACAATAGCCTGGTCGCAATTGAAAATGCTAATCCATCAGAACGTGCGATGCTTATTAAAACAGAAATTCAGGAAGATGTTTTGGTGCTGACCGTTTCTGACAATGGTACAGGAATCGAAGGTATTGCCTTAAAAGACATCTGGTTACCAGGGCAGACTACTAATCCAAACGGCACGGGTCTGGGTTTGACTATAGTTCGGGATGCTGTTATGGATTTAGGGGGCTCGGTAAGAGCAAATCGTCATGGCGTACTTGGAGGAGCGGATTTAATTGTTGAACTACCTATAATCGGAAAATAAAATGTCAGTTGTATTATTAGATAGAGAAATCAATAAAATTCACGTCATTGATGATGATACAGATAGTCGTGAAAGCTATGGTCTAACCGTAGAAGAGATTGAAGTAGAAACCGTGTTGCAAAATGACCGTGTTGATAACATAGAAACTTTTTTACTGACAATTGGTAATCAAGATGCCGTTGTATCGGATCATCATTTAAAGAAGAGCTCGAGTTATTTTCCAATGAACGGCGCAAATTTTATATCTAAATGTTATGATAGACACATCCCGTCTGTTCTTGTAACAAAATATGAAATGGCATCTTATCATGAAATAAGACCCTTTAAAAGAAATATTCCAGTAGTATTAACTCCTGAACAATTCAACCCTGACACACTTGTTAAAGCTTTAGAGTTATGTGTCGCCGAATTCAAAGGTAATCTTTCACAAACACGTAAAACATGGAAGACTTTGGTTCGTTTTGATGATGTTATAAGAGACGATGCTGGCAATAAAACGGTAGCGATGGCTATACTTCCTTCTTGGAACAGAAACATGGTTATTAATTTAAAGATGTTAGAACTTCCCCATGAAATTCAAGAAATATCGGAACCAGATTTGCGCCTTTATGCGCAGGTAAATATAGATGCAGAAGATCCTTATGAATTATATTTTCAAAACTGGGAAATCATTAAAAAATGAGTCGGGATATTTCAATAATTGATGTAGGGCATGGTAATGCCACTGTGATACATGATAATAGTGAAACTATAGTAATAGATTGTGGTTCTCATGGGGCAGGGCTGTTACAGTTTTTACAAGACAGAAATATTACCGAGATTAAAAGAGTATACCTTTCCCACGCTGATCAAGACCACATCGGGGGTCTGCTGAGCCTTCTTTCAAGTGATGAAATTAGCGTACGTGAAGTATATCTTAATTCAGATGGCTCAAAAGCCAGTAAACTTTGGAACGACTTAATCACTATACTTCATGACAAGAGTCGTACTCAAAAAATCACTTTTGAAGTTTCAATTCATGACGAATTGCCTCCTATTAATGCAGGAAGTATTTCCATAACACCAATGGGTCCTTCAAAATATCTAGTAGGAAAAGGAGTTGGGAATACTGACAGGAAAAATAGGAAAATAACATCCAATTCAATTTCCTCTTCCTTTCTTGTTATTTATCAAGATGTACCCTTGGTCTTTCTTAGCGGGGACATTGATCAAATAAGCTTAGATGAAATCACTTATAACGGGAAAACAATAAAGGCTGCTTCACTTGTTTTCCCCCACCATGGTGGAAAAATCGAAGAGGGAAATGTTGTTAATTTTACAAACGAACTTATTGCTGCAACCCAACCATCAACGGTTGTTTTTTCTATAGGCAGACGAAGGTTTTCCAACCCAAGGCCAGAAGTAATAAATGCTGTAAAGAAAAGTAAGGTAAAAACAAGAATTGCTTGCACTCAGTTATCAGAACATTGTTGCGCTGATTTGCCTAAAGAAAATTCTGCTCATTTACATGCATATTATGCAAAGGGCAAACATCTTAAAGAATGTTGCGGAGGGACATATGTTCTCAATCTTGATAACGCAATAACAGAATTTCCCATTTCACAAGATCATCAAGCCTTTATTACAGCCTCAGCAACCACAGCACTGTGCAGATAGGGTAATTTCATTTAGAAGACTTCTCCCATTTCTTGCTTACAAATAGTTGCTGTTTTATTGATTTAAAAGTTTCCAAAAGGGCTTGATTTAATGCATTAATTTCTGCTTCAGCATATTCTTCATATTGTTTCGTATCAATTATTTCCTTTACAATTTCTTTATAAGCATCATATATCGGTTTACGTTCTGGATAAGCCATTGTATAAATATTTAGATTGTAAATAATTTTTGCAAATGAAGGTAAAAGAATAATAAACCTTCCAACAAAGCAACCGTATAAAAAAAAGCGGATTAAACGTTTAGCCGGAAATTTACTATCAACTCCTTTTCCCAGTAGTCAGGCCCTTGAAGTCAGCATTTTTTGGAAGAGGGCCATTATAAAAAAACAAATCAATTAAACTCACCTTAAGTCCTTCAGCAATTTTTATAATATTGAAAAGTTCCATGTTGTGTTCACCGTTGATAAATCTACTTAAATCAGCAGCATCAATATTAGATATAACAGCTAAATCGTCTTGTTTTGTAGAACGCCATTGTATTAAATCCAGCAATCGCTTTCCAAATTTTTCCTTTTCTGTTTTAATCCGACGTTCTAAATCATACTTCTTTGATAGCTTTCTAAAGCGCATCCCATTTTCATAATCAAAAAGAGCAGCAAGCGTCACATTGAGTCCGTTACCAATTTTTATTAATGTATTAAACTCAAAATTTGATGCCCCCTTTTCAATTAAACTAACTTGAGATTGTGTAAGCAAAATCAATTGCCCGAGTTGTGCCTGGCTTAATTCATCGTCCTTACGTAGTTGTTTAACACGTAATCCAAATAATTTCGCTTCTCTTGAAAATCTGGCTTCGACTGTCATCAGTAATTTTGTAGTGGAAAAGTGAAGCCATTAGCAAAATTTTAAATTGGGGTATATCGAATATTTAGAAATTATTCTTATCTTGCCTTAGTACTCTTACTAAAAGAGGATAGAAGTATTAATTTTGGGATTCTTCATTACTAATTTGAAGCATCCATTTAAAGTCTCGTATCAGAAAAAGAGCAAGTTTTAAGACCACGAGACGCTAAGTGTGATGCCTGCATTCCCTATACAAAGGGGTGCAGGTGCTGCTTGCGTGTGGTCCAGCCTTTGCTCGGCTTCTGATACCGTAAGTTGTTGCCGCATCCCTTTCTATTTGCTGCGCCTTCTTAGGAGACTTTCATATAGGTTAATTTTTTTGCTATGAAAGTTCGCAACCATCACAAAGGCATGTATTTGCTATTAACCAAGTTTACCTGTAAACCTCAGGATCATGGTTAATACATTTATTGGTACTTATTAAAATCTTCCCGTCTTACAAACTTCCCGGGTATTTAATCACCCGTTTGCTTTTGTTTTATTCTCCCCTTTAAGGGGTTCCTGAAAAGGAACGAACGTAGTTCAAGAGAGGGAGCAAACATCAAAAACCTTTTTGCAAAAATGAAACACTTCATTCTTTGCCTGGCATTGCTTTGCCCCTTCGTTTCCATCGCACAGCCTGCCGTCGGCACTCAGTTACACGATAGCATTACATCTGCCATCCCCGCACAAAAAAACCAGCTCATCATTTTAGATTTCTTTGCCACCTGGTGCAGCTCCTGTGCAAAGGCATTTCCCAAGCTCGATAGTCTGCAAACACAGTTTGGCAATCGTATCAGCATTCGCCTTGTCAGCAGCTATGGCACCCGTGATACAAAAGAAAAGATCACCGCCTTTTTCGTCCGCCGTAAACAGGCCACTGGCATGTCGTTCAGCTTTCCCGTCATCAATAACGACAGCCTTTTAAAAAACAGCTTCCCCCATAATAAGATACCGCATTATGTGTGGATATACAACAACAAACTCATCGCCATCACCCGCAGCAAAGATGTCACCGCCTCCAACATCAAAAAAATCCTCCGTGGCAAAACCATTTCCCTTCCTCAAAAAACTGATCCACCCTCTAAACTATCTGCACCGCTAAAAACTCCGGGCTAACGACTACGGACTACCGGCTACCAGCTCACCCCCCACCACCCGTAACCCATAACCCCTAACTCTTAACCTAACAACAAACTAAAAATCATGCAACCAAAACTTCTCTTCATCTTGTTTCTCCTCCCCCTCTTCTCTATGTGCCAGCCCATCAGCATCAAAGGCACAGTAATAAACGAAGAAGGCCAGCCCATCCCTGCTGCATCTGTTACACTCAAACGAACCAATCAAACAGTTGTAACAGCTAATGATGGCTCCTTTACCATCGCAGCAACAAGGGTAAACGATACACTGCTCGTAACCGCCACAGGCTTTACTCCCGAAACAGTTCCTAACAACGAGCGGGGCTTACTAATCATCATGCTCAAACGAAAATTCACAGCCCTTGCCGAAGTGGTTGTAAGCACCGGCTTCCAGGACATTCCCAAAGAAAGGGCTACTGGTTCCTTCACCCTTATCGATAACAAACTTTATAATGAGCAGGTGGGCAAAAGCATTACCGAAAGGCTGGAGTATATCACCAACGGATACACAACCCAGCCGCAGCGCATCAGTTCTAACAGGCAACCTGTTATCCGTGGAGTAACTAGTTTTTCCGCCGTCAATAATCCGTTGATCGTTGTCGATAACTTTCCTTACGAAGGCAGTATTGATAACCTCAATCCCAACGATGTCGAAACTATCACGGTCTTAAAAGATGCAGCAGCAGCTTCTATCTGGGGCGCCAAAGCATCCAACGGCGTCATCGTTATAACAACAAAAAAAGGCCGCTTCAACCAGCCCTTAAAGATCGAACTCAATACAAACATGTCGCTCACGGCAAAACCGGCATTGGAAAAACTCCCGCTTATCAGCACATCCGGTTTTATCGACATGGAACAAATGCTCTTTGCAAACCGGTTTCGTTTTTCCGATACCAATAGTTTGGTGCGGCCGCCTTTCACCCCCGTTTTTGAAATCCTTTTCCTTGCCCGTAAAGGTGCCATCACACAACAACAGGCACAACAGCAAATTGATCAGCTCCGCAATTACGATCTGCGGAATGAATTCCTGCAACACATGTACACGCAGGGCATCAACAAACAAATTTCGCTTTCACTAAAAGGAGGCGCACCAAACTATGCCTGGTCGTTGTCCATTGGAGTTGATGATAACAAAGACAATCTCCATGCACAAAACAAACGCCTCACCACCCGTTGGGAAAACACATACCGTGCTTCTAAAAAACTGGAACTCTCATTAAGTGCTGCTTATACAAAAAGCAATTATCACAATGGTCGTCCTGCATGGGGCACCATCAATACATCCATCGGTAATCTCCCGCCTTACACACGCTTTACCGATGATGCAGGTAATGCCTTGCCCTTCTATAACGATTATCGGTTGCTCTTTACCGATACAGTCGGTGCGGGTAAACTGTTAGATTGGAACTACTATCCCTTAACCGATTACAAACACAATAACGTTACATCTGCTCTGCACGATCTTTCAGCGGTGGCAGGTCTTCGTTATAAATTCACTCCTTGGCTCAACATCGATCTTCGTTATCGCTACGAGTTACAACAAACCGAATCAGAAAATATCCTAACACAGGAAAGTTATTTCACAAGAGACCTCATCAATACATTCACTCAACTCAACCGAAGCACAGGAGCTGTTACATACAAAATACCGCTGGGTGCAATACTAAACAGCATGTCAAATGATATGCTGGCGCAGGATCTTCGTGCACAGCTCAACATCAATAAAGAATTTAACAAACACAACATCAATGCAATTGCAGGGGCACAGCTCAGCGAAAAGATAACCGATGGCTTCTCTACCCGCATCTATGGCTATAAACCCGATCTCTTAACCGTATCCAATATTGATTTGGTAAATCCGTACCCTCGTTTTATTACTGGTGTTGCAGCGCTCATTCCAGGTGGTAGCGACTTCTCTTCATTCAACCACCGCTTCCTTTCATTCTATACCAACGCTGCTTATACATACAACAACAAGTACACGGTTTCACTCAGCGCACGAAAAGATGCATCCAATCTCTTTGGTTTAAACACCAACGATAAATGGAATCCCCTTTGGTCAGTGGGTGCAGCTTGGGATATTGCTGCCGAATCATTTTATAAGCTCAAATACATATCACAATTAAAACTCCGTGCAACATGGGGTTTCAGTGGCAACCTCGATCAGTCGAAATCTGCAGCCACCACGCTGCTCTATTCTGGTATCAATCCGTATACGCTCACACAAATAACAACGGTAAACAACTACTATAACCCCGATCTCCGTTGGGAAAAAATAGGGCAGTTAAACATCGGGCTCGATGTTGCAATGGCTGCTAACCGCATCAACGGCAGCATTGAATTTTATCACAAACGGGCAACCGATTTATACCAGTCCGTTCCGGTCGATCAAACATTGGGCATCGGCACCCTCATTGTAAAAAATGTAGGGGAGATGAATAACCACGGTTGGGATATTGCAATCAATACACTCAACATCAACAGGAAAATAAAATGGTCAACCAACTTTATTTTCAATACAACCAAAAGCAAGGTCACTGAATACTATGCCAATACAAAACAGGCATCTTCTTATGCAGGTAGTTCCGGCCGTGCATTAAATGGTTATCCGTTGTATTCCCTGTTTGCATACCAATGGGGCGGGCTGTCAGCAACAGGTGATCCGCAGGGTTTCTTACAGGGTCAGCTATCTACCGATTATAATCAACTCAACGGACCTGCATTATCAGTAAACGATTTGCTGCACGTTGGTTCGGCAACACCACTCTTCTTTGGTTCAATGGGTAACACCGTTTCATATAAATCGTTTTCACTCTCTGTTCGCATCACGTACAAACTCAAATACTGGTTCATGCGTCAGTCAATCGATTACGGTTCTTTATACAACCAATTAAAAGGTCACGCCGATTTTGATAAACGTTGGCAGAAACCCGGTGATGAATTGCTTACAAATATTCCTTCCATGCAATACCCCGTTGCATCTGGTAGAGATCAGTTTTATACAGGCTCCGCAGTATTGGCAACCAAAGGCGATCACATTCGCCTCCAATATATCCAATGCAGTTACGAACTCAATAAAGCACTCATCAAAAAACTACCGGTATCGTCTATCCGCTTTTACAGCACATTCAACAACATCGCCATCATCTGGAAAGCCAACAATCACAACCTCGATCCCGACTATGCCGAGTTACCACCAGCACAAAATATCGCCTTCGGCCTAAACATCAATTTCTAATTCATGTTCGTCCGTGCAATTCATGGCTCTTCATCTGTGTTCATCTGCGTTTATCTGTGGCCCCCACCATTGTAAGCGCAGCGCACAATACAATTCGTAGCCTTAGTCATTGCGAGCTGGCGAAGCAATCTGTTTCAACTTGTGGATTCCTTAACCAAACTAAAAATCAAAACATGAAATACATATTACTTGTTCTGGCCTGCATCACATTGCTGTCATGCAAAAAGTTTCTTGATAAAAAATCAAACCAAAAACTCGTCATTCCCTCTACCGTCCAGGATCTCCAGGGCCTCTTGGATCAATACACCCGTGTAAACCAGTTCAACCCCGGTGCTGCCGAAAAAAGCGCCGATGATTATTACCTCACCCAATCCGATTGGGCAGCCTTGGCAACCATTCCCGATCAGCGCACATACATCTGGGAAAAAGACTTCCTTTTTGTAACAGGCACCAACGATTGGTCCAATCTTTTTGCGAATGTGTACAAGGCAAATCTTATAATTAATGAAATGCCAAACATTCCGCTTTCCGCCGGTACATTGGAAGAACGCAATGCATGTTTGGGTCATGCATACTTTATCAGGGCCAATTCCTTTTTACAAGGTCTGGCCATCTGGTCACCTGCTTATGATCCTGTAACAGCTTCAACCGATTTAGGAATGCCCCTGCGGCTCCATCCTGAATTCAATTCGCCATCTGTTCGTTCATCGGTAAAACAATCTTACGAGCAGGTGTTGAAAGATGCAAAACAAGCAGCAGCCATGCTTCCGGAAACAGCATTGCATTTGCTACGTCCATGCAAACCGGCAGCATTGGCCTTGGTTGCACGTACCTATTTATTCATGGGTAATTATGATAGTTGTCTTTATTACTCCGATTGGGCACTCTC
Organism: Lacibacter sp.; assembly: GCF_035299325.1. GTDB lineage: Bacteria > Bacteroidota > Bacteroidia > Chitinophagales > Chitinophagaceae > Lacibacter. Next base: position 62,737 of record NZ_DATGWT010000041.1, read on the forward strand.
AATAAAAAACAACATTAAAGATTACAACCAGCTCAACGCTTCAACAACTTATCCATTTGATCCACGTTTTTCAAATCCCGAAGTTTTATACGATTGCTATACTGCAAGCGGTTCAATATTAAATAATGCAAGAGCGAAGATCGATTCAAATCTGTATCGTTCTTACCATGCAAATGATTTAAGGAAAACGATCTTCTTTCGTAACAACAACAATGGCACCTATGGTTTCCGGGGTAGTTACTCTGGAGTAATTAATTTGTTCAATGGCTTTGCAGTAGATGAATTGTATCTCATGAAAGCAGAGTGTGAAGCAAGAAAGAACAATGCAATGGAAGCAATGAACACACTCAATACATTACTCATCAAACGCTGGAAAACAGGAACCTTCATCCCATACACAGCGGCAACAAAAGAAGAAGCAATTGAAAAAATTCTGTTGGAGCGTCGCAAAGAATTACTCATGCGCAGCATTCGTTGGATAGATATCAAACGCCTGAATAAACAAGGCGCATCAATTTCATTAACAAGAATACTCGGTAGCAATACATACCTGTTACCGCCCAACGATCTCCGTTTTGCATTACCAATTCCTGAAACAGTAATTGAGCTAACGGGGATGGTTCAGAATCCACGGTAAGCAATGGCTATGTCACAAGAAAAAACCGGCTGTTTCTACAACCGGTTTTACTTTTTTGTATTCTGATATACTTAATCCTTACTCGCTTCCATATTTTCTCCTGTTACATAAGCCTGTGCGTTGGTTTCACCTTGCAGATCAAGATAATGGGCAAAATCAACTTCATCAACTACCCCGTTAGAATAGCCTGAGCCATAATCAGTAAGCCCTTCAATTTTTACAACACAAGGAATTTCTCCTTCATCACAGCCTGTGGCTGGCAAACTGATCAGGTCCCAGTTGCTCGGGTTTATCAGGTTACTATTACTGATGTCATCTTCCGAATACTGGAAATAAAGTTCATCAAACCCTGCTTTTTGAGGTTGTTGTGTAAATGCAACAAGCACCACAGCAATAACAACTGCACTCATACTCAGAAAATACTTTTTCATAAACTAAAATTTAAAAATGATCGCCTACTCTGTTTCAGGTTTTCGGCATACCCTGCCTACGTAGAAAGTTGAGAAGTTCATATAACTGAAATCTTCCAATAGCAATAAGATTAATAACAAAAAACCCAGCATTAAAAAACAAGTGTTCCTTCCAGCTCATCTTGTTCAGCACACCACCACAGCTGCAGGGCAAATCAGCAACAAACAAAACCATATACAATAAATACAGGGTAAACAATACAAGCAATAAAAGCGAAGCATATAAACCTGCTTTTCTTGTCAGTTCAAAAAACAGGAGCAGCACAACAATCAACTCGGTTGCTGGCAACAACCATGCAATCGTGTCTGCTCCCTGGTCAATAAGAGGAGACCTTCTTAAATGAGCTTTAAAAACTTCATAGTTTATAAGCTTGCTGATAGCTGTATAGCAATAAAGTAAAATCAACAAATTGCCGATAATTACTCTATGGTGAACAATTTTCATCCGTGCAAAATTTAATAGTTGACGGTTCCTTAATAACGCATGTTAAAATTCTGCAATCAAAAAACAGGATACAAATCAAAGAGGTATTGAAACCGCAGCAAGAAGTATAGAAATTACAGTAGAGAAAGTTTATGCAGTCCTTGTATAGCGTTTACGGTACATGCCGGGAGGCATCCCCGTCTTTTGTTTGAAATAAGCAAAGAAGTTTTTTTCAGAGGTAAAGCCGCAATCTTTTGCAATGGCTTTAACGGGAAGATTTGTTATTACCAGTTTTCGTTTTGCAAGTTGTATTCGTTGTTGCAGTTGATATTGCTTAATACTGCAACCATATAATGTTAGAAAACCGGTTGAAAGCTTCGTTCGGTTCATGCCCGTCATTTTTACAAGTTGCCGCATCGTTAATACAAAACCTGTTTGCTTGCTGAGCACAACCTTTAAATCAGAAAAGACAATAAGCTCATCTTTGCTGATAAATATTTTTTCAAATCGTTTCATAATGATGCATACAAGTCTCCTCTTATTGACTGCATCCTATGAAAATATCAGGGCTTAAAATAACCATGCCTTATGGCAAAGATCACCACGCCTATAATATTCACTGAACCTGTTTTTTCAATAATCCTTGTTCTTGTTTTTTCAACCGTGCTGATCGTAAGCTTAGTCCGGTCTGCAATCTCCTTTGTAGCATACTGCTCACACAATAGCTTCATAACAGTTAGCTCAGTTTCTGAAAACTCAATTGCTTCCTTTCTCTGTCCCGCCTTTGTTGCAGCAATCATTTTACTGAGTTGCGTACTCGTCTGCTCACAGAAATATGTGCCCCCATCCTTTGCCGACTGAATGGCAGTCAGCAACTCCTCCTTCTTACTGCTCTTTAACAGGTAACCATTCGCTCCCGCATCCATCATATCAACAAGAAGATGCTCTTCATCAAACATCGTCAGTGCAAGAATACCAACCTTGGGTCTTTGCTGCTTAACAATCTTGGTTACAGCTATCCCGTTTTTTAAAGGCATGGCAATATCAGTGATCACAACATCCGGTTCCACTTCATCAATCAATTGTAAAAGTGCGTCGCCATCAGCGGCTTCGCCGGCAATCACAATGCTCTTTTCTTTTTTCAACACCAGTAAAATACCTTCCCTGAAAAGCGAATGATCATCGGCCAGCACAATTTTTATAGGTTCACTCATAACGTTGATTTATAGGTAATGCAAAATATATCTCTGTCCCTTTATTCTTTCCGCAACCCACTTCCATTACTCCGTTTAACACACTCGCCCTGCTCCTCATATTTTTTATCCCCGTTCCATCTGCATGTTTATTCTTGGCCAATCCAATGCCGTCATCAGTATAAAACAAATGAATGATTCCCTTCCGTTCAAGAATCCGCAATTCAACTGTCATCGCTTTCGAATGTTTAATGGCATTATGCAATAACTCCTGCACCAACCGGTAAATATGTAGGCCTAATTCCTTATCAGGTTCCTGCTTTAATTTATAGGTTAGCAAAAACTGAATGTCACATGCTGTTCTGCATTTACTCAGGAACTGTTCAATGGCTGGTTGCAGCCCCTTATCGTTTAATACAGCCGATGCTAACCCGTTGGCCGTATCTCGAAAACGTCTGGTTAACTCCTGCATCGATTCTTCTGCTTTTGCAAGGTATTCACGCTCTTCTTCATTCGCACCTCTGCAATTTCTGATCAGCAGGTGTGCAACCGAAACCAGTGGCCCTAAATCATCATGCAGGTCTCTTGCAATCCTCGAACGGTCATTTTCCAGTATTCTCGATTCTTGTAAATAATACCGCCGCAAAAGATCAAAATGTCTTCGGTGTTTGCGGATCATGCTCACCGCAAAATACAGGAACAATGCCCCGATCACTATACTGCCAATGAGGAACGCAGTATATATTCTCGTTTCAGTGGTATCCATAATGTTGCCAGTATAAAAAGGATGTTGGTAAATAGGTTGATATAGCTGAACACAGTGTAGATTTTTTTCCTGAAAAATTCGCTGTTATTTAATCCGTAAAACCAGAACAGTTCTACAATGATGGAATAAGTAAAATAAATAATCAATCCCATGCTGATTAAAAACACCGGGTTCCGGTACAGCTTCGCTGATGTTTGAAAAAGCACGGTATGTAAAAGGTTAATCGAAAGAAAAACAAGTATCGTCGAATACCCAATGATAAAATAAGAACAAAAACTACCGAGGTTACGGTAAAAAAAACATTCGGTCAACCAGCACAAAACAAAAAATAACTGGAGTAACAAAGGCCACATTCTTTTTTTGAATAAATCAAGCTTATAGAAAAGATGGGTCACAAGACATGCCTCCACAAGTGTAAAAACATTAACAACAGGCGCATTCGAATAATGCTTGTTCGTTACGATAGTGCTGATGACTTCTGTAACAAAACCCGCAGTTAGCAATAGCGTAAAAGGCAAATAGGCCGGGTCAGTTTTTTTAATTCTGACCCAGCCAATAATTGCTCCTGCTCCTGCCGTCAAACTAAAAAGTGCATGTGCTTCAAAATCCATAATGATAGCTTAACTGTTTAAAGGCGATTCCGTCGGACAGATATCCGGGCACCTGATACCACGTTCTGCAATATCATCCCCATCTTCTGTCGATGTCAATGTTTGCGATGGCAGAATATCATTGCCGTTGGCATCAGTAGGCACAATAATGGCATGTACTTTTAATTGCGTATCCATGCCATAATAAATGCGTAAGCCCGCACAACCATTCTTTGCCAGTAACGTATCAAAAGCTGCCCGGTCAAAAGCTTCCGAACGGGCAAGAATGTTTTGATTCTGGTAAGCAGGCTTAAGAATATTTTCCGACTCCTGTCTGTACAAACTGGTCATGTCAATGGCTTCCTGTAGTGAAATAAAATGGTTCATAAAATATTGATTTGGTGAACCACAAAGCACGCGGTTTCACCCATACCGCACAATCCCACTTTCATCATACGCTTTGTCCGTTTTCATCATCCCTTTCGGATGTTTTTCTCCTCTTGCAGTGCAGGTTTTCTCCATTTCGCAGCGAAAAATAGCCGATTATAAAAGACAGGCAAGGGTTTAAACACCCATTGTGCTTATTGGTCAGATTGAATAGTTTAGTACTGGCATTCAAACAATATTTTTTCCTCTGTTGTAAATGCAAAAACCATGAAAACAGTACCCCACCAAATCCCCGCCCGTGTCGTACTCTATCCAAAAGACGTAGAGAATATCACCGGCCGTCGTGGCCGCACAGCCCGCACGCTTTTAAATAAGATCCGCACCGCCCTCGGCAAATCAAAAGACGAATTCGTCACCATCAAAGAATTCTCCCTCTTCACCGGCATCGATGAAGAACTCATCAAAGATTTCCTCCAAACATAAAAACGATAAACGGTATCGAACGCCATCACTAATTCACAGCTAAAAAATCAGATTCACCAATAAAATTTTTACCAATGAAAACAATCAACCTCACCGATCTGAAAAACTACAATTGCGCACTCATTGAAGAATATCTCGAAATGCACCCTGCTGTTCTGTATGAAATCATCATCCCTTGGGAACAGCACGAAAGTCCAGGTACCGATCATCTTTCATGCATGTTCCAATACATCAATGCCGCATATGCAGGCCAATTATTATCCCTCTCTTCATTGTCATTTGGGTACAATGTGCCATCACCATGTCAGTGCACACCCTTTCGTTTCGAAATCGAACTACCTGTTGCAAACCAACTCCCGCAAACACTGTTAACAATTACAGAAGCCTATTTCACACACGAAGATGCAATGGTCGAATTTTCCGTGCAGGCAGCACAGTATTACGATGATGCATTCAACGGCATCACCCACTCCAACACCTGGGGCCTCTTACTCATGGCCGATAAAATGTTACCCAATATCTGGTAGTAAACAATTCACAACGCCAATTCTCCATACCGCAACACCTGCCCTGTTTAATAAAAAAAAAGTGATAAGTGTACACGCACAGGCATTAGCTTCTACCCTCATCAAATCCTGATGCATCACCATCAATAGAAACCGTTGCATCGGCATCCTGGAAGACCTCATCAGAGATTCTCTCCAATTATAAAATCAAAGCAAAAGCTGGTTGCAATTAATTAAAGAGTTGCACATAAGTTGTACAATTGAGTTAAATAGGAGATGCTACAGTAGTATTGTTGCTAAATCAGGGCCTTATCCGAAAACCAGGCTGTCGAAGATCCCGGCCGCCGCGTCGGGATATATTGGTTTTCGGGGTCCTTTTTGGTTACTTTTTGGACAACCTGTCCCGATGAGCGAAGCATCTTCGGGAGCAAAAAGTGACAAAAGATACTGCAAGCGCAGCGCCGCAACAATCTGTGTTCATCAGTGCAATCAGTGAGCAACCTCTTGTGAGCAAAGCGAACAATCTCTGCTTCTCGTATCCTCTAAAAAAAGCCCCGAAATAAATCGGGGCTCTCTAACCAGCGTAACTATTTCTTCCTCCCAAACATCTTCTTCAACACAAAACTCACAATCAAACTCACTGCCGCACCAACAGCAGCAAGGATCGCTGTCTTCACCAAATCATCAGCGTTGATGTTGGCAAAAAGAATCGTGATCGTTCCGCCGGCCGTGCCTGTTTTCAAAAACGACGGATGCTGCATTAGTTGCGTTCATTCGTTACAGCCGTCTGGCTCACACTCCCTGCAACCGCACCCGCTACTGCCAAGTAACCGGCAACTTTGATCAACACCGCAGGCAATGCCACAGGTGCTGCAAGTATTGCTGCACTCACACCCGCCAGTGCCACACCAATATTTCGCACCTGTTTAAAAAACTTTGGCGTACGTCGCCTTGCACGTTTCAAAATCTTTTTCATGTTTTGAATTTGTGATTTGAAAAAATGATGTTTATAAAACAAAGGGCAATACAATTCCTCATCCGCTCAGGAGTTATTTTTTTAACGCAATAAATCATTGCTGAATCCAATGTTGGATTAGGCTCCGTCAGAGAAAGAATCGACTGCCCTTGTTTTACTACCAACTAATGACTACCGGCTATCGGCTTTTCTTCCTTGCCCATTGCCAATTGTCCATTGCCCATTGGTTTTTCTTCCTTGGCTTTTGTTCTTTGGACATTGGATTTTCTTCCTTGAACCTTGTCCCTTGTACCTTTCCTTGGCCTTTGGATTTTGGCTCTTGGATTTTCTTCCTTGCACCTTGTCCCTTGTGCCTTTCCTTGTCCTTTGGATTTTGGCTATTGGGATTTGGATTTTCTTCCTTGTCCCTTGAACCTTGTCCCTTGTGCCTTTCCTTGGCCTTTGGATTTTGGCTCTTGGATTTTCTTCCTTGCACCTTGTCCCTTGTTCCTTGTGCCTTTCCTTGGCTTTTGGATTTTGCTTTTTGGATTTTGTCTTTTGGATTTTTATCCATCATAAATCCTACATCCTAAATCATACATCGCCTCAACTGCCACTCACCTTAACAAGGCTCAATGCATTAAACGCCCCATTCTTCAAACTGTACTGGCTGCCATTCACCTCCTGGTAAAACTCAATACCCAATACAAGAAACAGTGGCTTCGTGCTGTTCGCAGTCACCTGGTGGCTGATGTTCAGCACAGCAGTTGCTGTGGAGTTAATCGGCAAAGAACCGCTGTCTGCAATCGCAACAACATAGGTCTTGTTTTCAAAATCAATTTCCACACCTGCAGAAACCAGTTTGAAATGCGTGGCACCGCTCGGTGCAGCCACCATGTTTGTTGGAACAAATGCCGGGATGCTCACACTCAGTTCACCGCTTACCCGGTTGATGTTGGTGCTGAAAGGTGCAAAAAGTGAAGTACCCAATTTGCTGTTGGCGTTAAACTCAAACCCTTCCAGCAATGCAGCTTCCCCGTCAATCACGTTACGGAGTCCACGTTCATTAATGGCGTCCGCCTGTATCACCTTCATCATCTCACGTGTCAGTCGTGAAAGCATGCGGCTGTCAGCTGTGTTAAGTAATAACGAACGGAGCGCTGTACGCAACACCTTGCCCGCTGAACCGGCCCTGCCAAATTCTGCACCGTTTTCACGGGTGCGGGCAAATGCCGGATCGTTTGCAATACGCTCCTTGTTCACGCTTGTTTTTTCACGTGCCAGGTAGCCGTCCTTTGTCTTGTAAAAATTGATGTTCCCGATCGTACCCTTCAATGGAAGGATGCCTTTTTGTTGTGCCATCGGATTCTGTTTTAATAATCAAAAAATGAAAAGTGTTCAGGGTACACCCCTTTAAAACCCGTCAGTTGCAACGACACAACAAGATTACAAACACATAAAAGGGAAAGAAAATCAAACGGCCGTTTTTGCCGCATTTAGCCATATTTGTTCATTTATGCCGGAAAGGGCATACTAGCTATATAGAGCGTATATACTGCCTATATTAACCCTGTATAGCAGGGTGTCAGGGGAAATTTAAGAAAAAGAGAATTACTTGTTTGCCTGCGCCAGAAACTTATCCAAAGCCGACACCATACTAGGTGCCTGCGGATCGGGTGCTTTAATCTGTAATTGCAGACCGGCTTCTTCAACCGCTTTAAAGGTATTGGCACCAAATGCGCCGATAAATGTTCCGTTTTGTTTGTACTTCGGTAAATTCTCAATGAGGCTTTTTACACCACTTGGTGTAAAAAAACAAATGATGTCAAAGTCGCCTGTAGTGATCAGGTCTTTTACATCATTGCTTACCGTTTTATAGAGGATAGGTGTTGCAAATTCACAGTTATGATTACGGAGCCAGCTCGTGATCTCGTTATCGAGGTTTTCACTGCAGGGGTATAAAAACTTTTCGTTGCTCTTATGTTTGTTCACCACATCAAACAAACTTTTATTGGTGCCATCAGCACCATAAAAAACTTTACGTTTCCGGTAAAGGATAAACTTCTGGAGGTATAAAGCCACAGCTTCAGTAATGCAGAAATATTTTGTTTCCTGCGAAACTGATATCCTCATTTCTTCGCAGGTGCGGAAAAAATGATCAATGGAATTCCGGCTGGTGAAAATAACAGCAGAATAGGCTGTTATATCGATCTTTTGTTTTCTGAATTCTTTAGAAGGGATTCCTTCAATACGTATAAAAGGCTGAAAGGACAACTGTAAGTTGTATTTCCTGGCAAGCTCATAGTATGGCGACTTATCGGATTCAGGCCTTGGCTGCGTTATCAGGATATTTTTGATCGCTTTCTCTTTAGTGGGCTTCATACCGTGTTTTTCCATACGTGGAAAAGGAAAATTTCTGCAAAGGTAAGTACAATTGTTTATAAAAAACCAAGGATAAGCTTATAGATAACCAGCAGGGGGGCAATCTCAAAAGCCAGGAAAAAAATGAAAAAATGGAACCTGCCCACCTTTATTTCGGCCTGCACCGGGCGGTAAGCCCGCAGAAAACGGTAAAGAAACAGTCCCACAATCACAACCAATGAAATAGTAATGGCAATGCCGGCCAATTCTTTTTCAGCAAAAGCAATCACAAACAGGAAAGGAAGCAGGATGATCCCAACAATCTTATTGATCAGGAAAACAATAAACGAATAGGTTTCTGCAGCATTCTTCATACCAAACAACCAGCCGCTCACTTGTAGAAAAACATACTTGCCAAGGTACATCAGGGCAATGGTTGCGGTTGTAACCAGCGGAATAAACAGGTCGGGCAGCTTAACCGATACATCAAAATAACTGATGAGCAGGTACACATATGTGCCGGCTGCCACGGCAAAAAACAAATTGAACAATAACGACTGCAGACCCGATTGTACTAACTGTTCCCTGATCTGGTTCACACGTAAAGATGTGCGGAAGAACACCCGGAACATATCATTGAAATAACGCAGGTAAGTGATACGCAGCAACCCAAACAATAATGCAATACCCAGAATATAGTAAAACAGCCAATCCCTGTTTTCAACCTGCTTTTCTTTTTCGATCTGGAACTGTGGCTTTGCAAAAAGATTCAACCTGCTTTTTGCAAGAATAGTTTTGTAAGAAGAATCAAATGAAACCAGCGGTACTGTTTGCACTTGCTGAAGGGTATCTTCTGCAACTGGCAGCTGCGCACTCACAGAAACACTGTCAGGCTTCTGCTGCACAACAGAAGTATCCTGTGCTGCAACAGTAAATTGAACCGATAAAAGAAATAAGAGTAAAAGTAAGCGCATGGGTTGGTTGCAAAAATAATCAAGCGATCTTCAACCATCAGAAAAAATTCACATAACCAAAGTGAATTTTACTTTGTCGCAGGTTTAAAGGTGAATCATCTCTTTTACCTGCTGCAAAAGCAATATTGAAAATGCCCGCCTTTGTTTCAAACGCCATACCCAAACCTGAACCGATAAAACTGTTACTGGTATTGGCAAACTGGCTGTTGTTACGCACCAATCCCCCATCGGCAAATGCATAGATATAACTGTTGAGGCCGATAAGAATGCGGTACTCAGCTGTTGCCACAGCGTAAGCTGATGCAAAAATGCTTTCTTCATCAAACCCACGTAACAAACGGAAACCACCCAATTGATACAACTCGTTCCGGAAAATGCGGGGGCTTTGGATCATCCCTGCATTGATCGCTGTTTTAAAGGCTGCATTCTTACCGGCTTTTAAATAATTAGCAACACTTGCCCGCAAGCGAAACGTATATGCTCTAGTTCCAACTGAATCATAAAGCGATTGATAATTGAAGCCCGGATCATTTGGATTTTTCAACGAGGATATATTATTGTTGGGTCTGATCTTTCGAATACCTGCCGAACCGGTAAACTTCATATCAAATCCTTTACGTGGATTGAAACGGTAATCGGTAGTAAACCACTCGTATTCTAAACCAATATTTGAAGTTGTTTGATCGATCTGATCAGGCAATCGTTTGCTGATGCGGATTGCATTTGTATCAACTGTAAGCAGGTTGGAGATGGATTGTTGGTAGAATATTTTACCACTCCTGTTTCCGCCAAATGCATATTGCACGCCCAGCTGTAAGTTGATATTCAGAAAGCTGCTGTCTTTCTTCAAACCATCAAACGAAACATCCACACCAAATGGTGAACCGAATAGAAACGGTTGCAGGTAGCCCATTTGCAAACGTGGCGATTGCACCTGTATCTGTTGAAACACGATGGTTAATGCTTCACCTAAACCAAATCCATTCTTCAGGTTCAAATTAAAATCACCCGTTACTAATAATTTGCTACCACCTAACTGATCATTTGATGGAAGGAAACCTATGATACCATTGATCTGGCTGCTCTTTCTTTCTTTCAAATAAAGATTTACAATAGAACCTGTGCCTAAAAAACTCATGTTCCATTTTTGTTCTTCGAGGAGATACGGCAGTTGCAATAAACGTGGACTGATGTTGAGCAGTTTCTGTTTTTGGTAAATCGAGGCATCCTGTATCTCAAGATAACGTTGCAGGAAACGGTTACTGATCTTCACGTCGCCATACACACGAATGCTGTCGATCTTATACAACGGACCTTTATCAATTTTCAATATTGCGGTGATGCCTTCCTGTTGCAGATTGAAACTATCAAGATATACATTAGCAAAAGGATAACCCGTGTTCTCCAGTTTATCAAGCAACCTTGTTTGCAATAATTGCACAGCTGCAAAATCGAGAGGTTGCTGTTTGAAATTTTTATCACGGTAACCGGCAGCATTCAACAGATCCTGTGGCACGGCTGATGTATTGAGTAATGCCCAACGGTATGTTTGGCCAAGGAATAGCAATACTTCCGCTTTTGTTGAATCCATTTGTACCGAATCAACCGAAGCGGTGATATATCCTTTCTTCTGTAACAGTTTGGGCAATTCAAAAATGTATTGGCTGCATGCTCCCTTATCATCAAATTCTTTTACTAACCCAATAGATGAAGAAACGTCAACCGTATCAGCAAAACGATAAAGCAATTGATATTTTTTTTGCGCATGTGCAGGCAACACAAAAAACCAGCAACAGGCTGCAAGAAAAATGGCTTTGTAAAATGCTGAACGGATTTGAAGCACGAACGGTTAGTTTTGCAGTTTCGAAATTAAGGTATCAGTTTGAGGATGGCAGGTATTTATATTCATATTCCGTTTTGCAGGCAGGTTTATCTGCCGGAAAATAAAATCACATTACAGTAAAATCAATGGCTGGCATTTACATTCATATACCGTTTTGCAGGCAGGCATGTAATTACTGTAATTTTCATTTCAGTACAAGTCTGCATTATAAGAACGATTTTGTTGCTGCTTTATTGAAAGAGATCGAATTACAGGCAAAAGCCGGCTATCTGCAAGGCCAGACTATTGAAACAATTTACTTCGGAGGAGGCACACCCAGCATTCTGCAGATCGACGAGTTAGAACAGATCATGCAACAATTGCATCAGCATTTTTGCATTGACCCATACGCTGAGATCACCTTAGAAGCAAACCCAGATGATGTAAATGATGAAAAGTTGAAAGGTTGGAAACAACTCGGCATTAATCGTCTCAGCATCGGTATTCAATCGTTGTTTGAAGAAGATTTGCGCTGGATGGACCGGGCGCATACTGCCGATGAGGCAAAACAAGTAATAGCAAAAGCAAGAGCAGCCGGCTTCGATACTTTCACAGTTGATCTTATTTATGGTACTCCCGGATTATCCGATGAGAAATGGCTGTATAATCTAAACTGGGTGTTGCAGCAAAACATCAATCACATTTCCTGTTATGCATTAACGGTTGAAGAAAAAACTCCGCTGGATAAACAGATACGTCAGCATCAAAAACAGGATGTTGATCCGGAACAACAAAGCCGCCAGTTTTTACTGTTGATGGATCATCTGCAACAGGCAGGATTTGAACATTATGAAATTTCCAATTTTGCAAAACCCGGTTATCGTAGTAAACACAACAGCAGTTATTGGAAGGGCGTGCATTACCTGGGTTTGGGGCCATCGGCCCATTCATTTAACGGCAGCAGCAGGCAATGGAATGTGGCCAACAATCAACTTTATATACAATTGCTGAAACAGGAAACAATTTCATTTGAAAAGGAAGAACTAACGGCAACCCAACAGCTGAATGAATACATCATGACCGGCTTACGGCTTATGGAAGGTTGCGATCTTAACTATATCAGCCAAAAATTTGGCAGCGACAAATCAGCTCAACTGCAAACAGAAGCTGCTTCTTATGCAAGCAAAGGTTTGCTGATGATTACAAACAATCATCTCATTCTTACGAAGGAAGGAAAACTCTTTGCCGACAGTATCGCTTCCGACCTGTTCTTCTAAAAACCTGCTTTACATTTTCAAGTCTTTTTTGTAAATTAGAATGCAAGCGTTTTCGGGTTGCTGCCACCAAAATTGCACCTCATGCTCGAGCCTACTATTGATTTTACAAACATGCCTTACTGGCATTTGTTTGGCATAAAGATATTGGAGCCATTTACGGTTCTTACAAATCTCTTTATTGCTGCGGCCTGCTTTTATGCTTACCGTAATCTTCAGGTAAAAGGATTAACACAAACTGTTCCTCATCGTTTAATGAAGTTGTTCTTTTTGCTGATGGGCATCTCTACAATTATTGGTGGAGTGATAGGTCATGCTTTATTGTATAAAACCGGCATGTATGGAAAAATTCCCGGTTGGTACATTGGTATGGCAGCAGTGGCTGTGTTTGAACGGGCTACAATTATTCATAGCCGCCCTTTGATGAATAAAAATATCGGGCAGTTTTTTTCCTGGTTTAATTATGCGGAGATACTTACGTTCATGATACTTTCATTGATCACACTCCGCTTCACATTTGTGATCATGCATGCCATGTATGGATTACTGGCGGTTGTTTTTTCTTTTGAATTATATGTTTACAGCAAAACAAAAGACCCGGCATTAAAACATATTTTCTATGCAACTGCATGGGGGTTTGTTGCCTTGCTTTGCCATGCTTATCAGCTAAGCATTCATTATTGGTTTAATTACAATGATGTGAGCCATTTGGCCATGATCGCTGCTATTCTGCACTATCACAAAGCCGCAGTTGGAATGCAGATAGAAATTAAAAAAGAAGAAATGATTCCGGTAAGATTAGAAAACAGTTAATCCGAAGACGTTTTTGCACGCCTGTTGCTCACAATGTGCTGCACAATACCAACTGCCAACATCAGCAGAAGTGCCCAGGGACCAAAACCTGTGAAAGAGAAAGGCATTGTTTTTTGTTTGTATAAAGTTACAACATGTTCGTGTGCTCATTCCTTCCGGAAAAAAATTTAACAGAATCCATCTCTTAATGAATTAGCTCCGTAACTCTAGTCCCAAAAATCTCACCCCCTGTTAAACAAATAGCTATTGTTGGTCCCATCAATAATAGAAATAACGGTAGTGCCACTGACAATAGATAGAGTAAAAATCGGCTAATACGATAACTCTTATATTGCTCAACAAATTGTAGCATTTTCTTTTCTTTAAATAGTTTCCGATGAATAAACTTCCGACCTACCGTAAAAATTAGAATTGAAAAGAGTATTATAATAAGTAGTTGAATAGGCCTGCTATCATTATTCGTATAAGTCCTGATAAGCTCCCATATTGGAATAAATAATGAAAAAAACAAACACTGCATTACAAAAGTCACATAAAGCACAATTCTCTCATCCGGGTCCCATGTATTAACCCGTTTATATTCTTGATATAGCTTAGTAAAAACGAAAAGCATCTGATTCTAAGAATGATTTATTAAGCCCAAGGCTGAAAATTAAGGAAGAGCACGAAAACTGTCTAGACAACTTTCATTTGGGCACACAGTTAAATCAACACCTGTTCTAACTGTTCAAACGCTTCAGCCGGCTGCACATCCTCCCACAAAATTTTATAGATAGCTGTGGCAATGGGCATATCAGCGCCCAGTTCTTTATTGATGAGATAAAAACATTTGCTGGCGTTATAACCTTCTGCCACCATATTCATTTCAAGCTGGGCAGCTTTTACACTAAACCCTTTGCCGATCATGTTTCCAAACGTACGGTTACGACTGTACAATGAATAACAGGTTACCAGCAGATCGCCCATATACACACTCGCTGCATAGTTGGCCGATTTTCGTAACGATGTTTTCATCAGCTGCACTCCGGGAATGGGCTCTTTGTGCACACCCACTTCCATATTACGGATACCCACTTTGCGTAAAAAGCCTGCCATTTCATCGGCAGCATTTGCAATAAGCACACTCAGGAAATTATCACCATACTCAAGCCCATGTGCAATACCACTGCCCAATGCATAAATATTTTTTAAGATGGCAGCAAACTGCACACCATACACATCATCATTGATTACGGTATTTATATAATGATTACGGAATTGATCTGCGATCCACTGTGTAGTAGTTTGATCAAGACCGGTAAACGTGAGGTAAGATAATTTCTCCGATGCCACTTCTTCTGCATGACAGGGACCCATGATCGTGTAATAATCCTTCGGATCAAAACCAAAATCATTCTTCAGGTAATCGTTGAGCAGAATATTACGGTTAGGCATAATGCCTTTTATGGCTGAAATGATCTGCTTCCCTTCAAAAATATCTTTGGGTAATTTATCGAGCACTTCTTCTGTGTAAGCGGAAGGAATGGCAAGTATCAGGTAATCTGATTGTTCAATTGTTTCCGTCAGATTTGTCGTTAACGTGAGTAAAGAGGTATTAAACGTTGCAGATCGGAGATAGCTTGGGTTATGCCCATGCTTTTTTATCTGATCAATAATGTTTTGATTCCGCACACACCAATTCAGGCGCACCCCGTTACCATTAAGGATCTTCGCAAGAGCAGTGGCAAAACTGCCACTCCCGATAATTGCAAACTGCTGATTAAGTTCTTCCTGTTTCAAACAATTAGTTTCAGAACATCTAAAATAAAAGAATCCCGCCTGATGGCGGGATTTTGCTATTCTTTTTTTACGATTTATTTTTCGTCGTACACTTTATCCTTTGGCACCACTGTTACTTTCATACCATCTTTTAATGTTTTACTGATGGTATTATAAGGTGCACTCACTACTTCGTCACCTTCTTTCAATCCACTCATCACTTCAATGTATTCGTTATCCTGGATATTTGTGCGGATGGCGACTTTCTTTACAGTTCCGTCTTTCTGCACAATAAACACCACTTCTTCCATCTCATCTGTCATCACAGCATTGTTCGTTGGCACTTCCTGTCCCTGTGCTTTCTTCTTATCTGCTTCCTCTTTTGCTTTTGCTTTCGATCCCTGTTCATTCTTATCACGGGTGGTAACTGCAAGAATTGGTACGGCTAATACATTCACCTGTGTAGTGGTCATAATATCAGCACTTGCGCTCATACCCGGACGGAACGGAAGATTCTTTCCTTTAGCCGGATCGATGAGATCAGCATAAGAAGAAGGATCAATACGGATATACACTTTATAGTTTGTTACATCACCTGATGCAGCTGCAGCGCCGGTTGCCTGAGCCGATGTGCTGCTGCTTGATATCTGCGTAACCACACCTTTGAATTTGCGATCGTTATAAGCATCTACTTCCACAATAGCACTGTCACCGATTTTTACTTTCGGAATGTCATTTTCACCAACATCAACACGCACTTCAATCCTGCTCATATCTGCAACACGCATGATTTCTGTACCTAAGCTGAAACTGTTACCAGCTACACGTTCGCCTTTTTTTACGGCCAATAAAGAAACAATACCATCCATTGGAGCAACAACCGTTGTACGGGAAAGATTTTTATTAGCTGCCGTTAAACTTGCCTGGGCACTTTGCACACTTGCTTTACCACTGCGAATAGTTTGTTTGGCAGCATCAAGATCAGCTCTTGCAGTTAAATAAGCACTTTCAGCCTGTTCAAACTCCTGACGTGAGATCACCTTTTCATCAAATAATTTTTTCTGTCGGTCGTATGCAAGTTTTGCCTGGTTCAACCTTGCTTCAAACGAACGGAGCGATGCTTCGGTATTTCCCACCTGTGCCTGCTGCTGGTTAACAATAGATGCAGCCCGGTCTCTGTCTGAAGTCAATACATCGGCAAAAACCTTTGCCAGCACCTGACCCTTTCGTACACTGTCACCTTCTTCCACATACATATCCACTACCTCACCGCTTACATCGGAGCTTACCTTTCGCTCATCTTCAGGATACACTTTACCGCTTGCGTTTACTGTTTCAATAATGGTTCGCTTCGTGATCTTTTCAGTAGCCACTCTCGTTGCTTCCTTTTTACCGATCACTTCTTTTTTCTTCAGGATGATAAGGGTCGCTGCTACCACCAAGAGGATACCAATGATCCACCAGATTTTCTTATTCATATTCAGTTGTTGTTCCTTTGTTGATTAGATAAGTGCTTATAATCTTAAGCCAAGACCTTTATAAAACTCCAGTACTTTCATGCGAAAAACATAGTCGAACTGGTTAGAAATTTTTTCAAGCCTTGCCCTGAATAAATTGTTTTGATTAGTTATCAGGTCAATAGAACGTAACAAACCCGCATCGTATCGCTTTCTTGAAAGTTCGTAAGAATACTCTGCTGTTTGAACACTTTTTATAGATGCCTGGTAGCGTTGAAAAGCAGCAGTTGCATCATTATAAGCCTGATAAATGTTTTGCTTCAATGTTTGGTTATCGTTGTTTACCTGCAATTGCTGGCTTTGATAATTCAGTTTACTACGCTGCCATGCAGTGCGTGCCTGTCCGCCATTAAAGATCGGAACCGTTAAACTGATTCCCACTGACTGCCGGAAGTTGAAATCGAGTTGACGAACAAAATCTGCTTTTTGCGAACCCGAAGGAATAAATGTTTGTGTAAATACATCAGGATTCTGAGCAGAACCTAATGAGGTAAATCCAATTGGAATGGTAACAGGAATATTCGCCCCTTTTGGAAGATTCTTTAACGCACTGGAATAAGCCGAATTCACATTTGCAAATGCACCAATACTCGGGTACATATTTCCTCTTGCAGCCTTTTGAAATTTCTCCAGTGATTGCAAACGAAGCTTATTTACCCTTTGCAAGGGCATATTGGCGAGTGCAAGTTGATAAACCGGCTCAGGCTGTAATTCAGCAAATGTTTCAACAGGTATTTTGTCAACCGGTGGTGTATCCAATTCGATGGCAATCGCCGGATCCAGATTCATCCAGATCTTCAGATTAAGTAAATTGGTTTGATAAGCGGTAACTGCAGCAATATAAGTACTGCTGTCCCTCGCTAATTGTGCTTCAAGTTCTGCTGCATTCAATTCAGGTAAACTTCCGGCATCAACTAATTTTCTTGTATTGAGTAACTGCTCTTTTGTTTGGTTAATCTGTACGCTGGTGATATTTACCTGCTCTCTTGAAAGCAGTGCCTGCAAATAAGCCCCTGCAACATTCAATGAAATATCGTTCTTCCAGCGCTCAACAGTTGCTTCCTGTGCTTTTGCTTCAAGTTCATTACCCAGTATGGTATTTTTCTGTGAATTGAAATTGAATAAGGTTACACTGCTTGAGAGGCCAAATTGTGAAAAAGTGATTTGTTGATTTGTAAACCCGTTGGTTGCGGGGTCGATGGACCGGCCAAACTGGAAACCATTACTGTTCTGAAAATTAGCGCTGGGCCACCTTTGCAGCTTACTTTGATTTAGTGTAAGCTGGCTGATCTTTGCCTGCACATCAGCCTGTTTAATGTTAAGGTTATTGGCCACTGCATATTCAACGCAACGGCGAAGATCCCATTTTTCCTGGGCCTGAATTTGTGTTACGGCGAGCAACAGGGATGATAAGAGAGTAAGCAGGATAAATTTTTTCATAAATAACTATAGTGACAATATAATGACATTTGGGGCACGAATTTATTCTTTTTTGACAAGCGGGAAACTGCTTATTCTGATTTTCGGCCCTAAATTAAAGCCTTCATTTTAACCCTGACTGTTCAAATGCCTGATTCAGGTCAGTAATCAGGTAGTTTGCATCTTCCAAACCCACATACAACCGCATCATTTGGTGCTCTGGATTAGCAGCGTCAAATTCATGATCCTGCAACCCGGCGCATTTCGGCAACAGCAAACTCTCATGCCCACCCCAGCTTACTGCCATCTGTATATGTTGCAGACTTTCGCAAAAAGTTACAATCTGCTGCCTGTTTTCTGCACCTACATAAAAAGAAAATAACCCCGGCGCCTCTTTCATTTGTTGCTTAGCCAGTTGGTACTGCGGGAAACTCTCATCAAACGGATAAAGGATGCGTTTTACTGCCGGGTGCGCTTTTACAAAAGCAACCACATCTTGTGTTGTACGGTTAATGCGTTCCAGTCTTGTTGGCAGGGTACGTAACCCACGTATCAACAGCCAGGCGTTAAAAGGTTGAATGCCGCTGCCGATATTGAGGTACTCACTGTCGAAGATCTTTTTCATCATGGCATGTGTGCCACTTAACACGCCGCCCAATGTATCACTATGCCCGCCGATATACTTGGTGGCCGTTTGCATGGCCAGATCAATACCCATCTCAATCGGTTTTTGATAAAGCGGCGTGCAATAACTATTATCAATTAAAGTGATGATGTTATGCTCTTTTGCATAAGCAGCAATAGCAGGTATATCCTGTAGGGCAAAATCCCAACTGTTAGGGCTTTCGAGATAATAAAAGCTAGTGTTTGGATTAGTTGCGTTGAAATAATCATGCGCATCTCTTCCATCAACATACGTGGTACTAACACCAAAACGTGGAAGGATTACATCGAACAACCTTTGCACCCAGGTGTAGGGCTTGTTTACACTTACAATATGATCGCCGGCTTTTACATTCGCAAGCACACCTGCAAAGATGGCTGCTGCTCCATTGTTGAACACAAGACAATCTTCCGCTCCATCCAATGCAGCTAGCTTTTTGCGTAGGATATCAACCGTTGGGTTTAAACCACGACTGTAGAGATAAGTACTCATCTCATCTGCAAATGCAGCACGCAATTCATCTACTTTATTAAAACGAAAATTACTTGTCTGAATAATGGGTGGTGCAATGGCATTGAAATAATGCTCACGGTCTTCACCCAGTTCGTTGAGGATATATGAAATGTCCATATAAATATTATGCGCCGGTTATAAATCCAATATGATTACCGAATGGATCTTCTACAATTGCTACTTCTATTGCGCCACCAACATTGTGTGCAGGGTCGATAATGGTTGCACCCAGTGACACTGCTTTTTCTACAGCTGCTTGCATATCGTCAACAGCCCAATAAGCTGTACTGTGATTGCCTGTTTGTGTTTTACTCATATCAGGATCAAGTCCTAATTCAAACCCATTGATATCAAAGCCTACATAAAACACTTCATCAAAATAAGGCTCTTTACCTGTAAGCGAAGTGTACCAGTTTTTTGCAGCGGCAAGATCATTGGTATGATAAATAACGGTGCGGAGTTTCTGCAGCATAAGATTATTTTTTTCGGTGAAAAATAAAATAGATCACGATAAAAGCCGCTAATATTCCCAGCCCGGTTAAGGCTGCAGAAGGATCAGCAATAGCAATACTTGTACCTACAAATAAATAAGCGGCAATAAAGATGAGTGGCATCAACGGAAACAGTTTCATTTTATAAATACCTGTACCATCTAAATGCTTTGTCTTTCTGCGGAACCAGAATATGGTAGCACTGCTCAACACCATCCCGAAGCAATCAAGAAAAATAGTGAAGGCCAATATCTTTTCAAACTCCTGTGCAAAGAATAAGATGATAATGCAAATGGCAGCAAACACCGTTAGTGAAAATGTGAGCACATTTGTTTTTTCATTTTGCTTCGCAAACACTTTCGGCAAACTTCCATCATCGCCCATTGCATACATCACCCGTGGATTGCTCATGAGCAATCCGTTTACATAAGCCAATACACCCAAAAATAAAAAGGCAGAGAAAACAGTAGCACCTGTTGATCCGAATATTTTATCGATCACTACGTATGCAATTTCACGTTCGCCTTTCATTTGTTGAAAGCCTACCAGGTTGTAATAACTCATGTTCACGAGTAAATACA
The DNA here is from genome assembly GCF_035299325.1 of Lacibacter sp. Classification (GTDB taxonomy): domain Bacteria; phylum Bacteroidota; class Bacteroidia; order Chitinophagales; family Chitinophagaceae; genus Lacibacter. Next base: position 83,335 of record NZ_DATGWT010000041.1, read on the forward strand.
AACCAATGATGATAGCAATACCCATGAAGATACCACGTGGAATATTTTTCGTTGGATTCTGCACTTCATTTCCGAAGTTGATGGTTTGCTGGTAACCGCCATAAGTAAAGGAAACTGCGATCAAACTCACGCCAAGACTTTTGATCCAATCCATGTTGCTGAATGTTGTTACGGCAGTGGTTGTTTCCTGCACTGCATATTTATCGGGAAAGAATAAAGCAGCGATCAATACCAATATCATCCCGATCTTGATGATCATTAAAATATTCTGCGCCATGGAACTCAATTTTAATCCACGCAGATTAATTAAATAAAAAACAGCGATGGCCACACAACTCACCAATGCTTTATGTATATCTGTCCATTCACCGGGAAATAGTTTTAACAGATACCCGCTGCCGATCAATGCCACACCACTTAAACTTGCTGCGTTACTAACTAAGATCAAACAGTTAATTGCAAAGGCAATACTGGGGTGATAGGCTTGTGCAAACACTTTGTAGTAACCACCTGTTACGGGAAAACGGCTGCCGATCTCTGCATACGTTAAGGCACCACACAAAGCCACCAAACCACCAATAAGCCAGGCACTGAAATAAACCGATGGATCAATGGCATCTTTTGCACTCGTAGCTGCTGTACGGAAAATACCCATACCGATCACCAGACCCACTACGATCATAGTGAAGGAAAACAGGTTGAGTTTGTTGGTTGAAGTTTTCATGCTTTTTCTTCTAGCGATGAAGATAGTTTTTCTTTCAACTCATTCTTTTAAAAAAAACATGAAAGGCAAACCCGGAATGTCTGTAATTTTAGGGCGATGAAGAACCAATCACTAACCCTGCTTGCAACAGTAGTTGCACTTTTCTCATTTGCACAGTCACAACCCGACTCCAGTTCCAAAGAATTAGGCGAAGTCGTTATTACAGCGTTTGAACAGAACCGTAAGCTTATGGATGTTCCTGCAGCTATCAGTTATGTGGGCCAAAAACAATTGAACCGTTTCAGTAATGCATCCATTGTTCCTGCTTTGAATGCTGCACCCGGTGTACGCATGGAAGAACGCAGTCCCGGCAGCTACCGTTTAAATATTCGTGGCAGTTCACTGCGTTCGCCCTTTGGTGTGCGCAATGTAAAAGTTTACCTCAACGATATTCCGTTTACCGAACCTGGCGGTTCCACTTATTTAAACCTGTTGGGTTTTTATAATATCAACTCGGTTGAAGTATTAAAAGGACCATCCGGCAGTTTGTATGGTGGTGGTAGCGGTGGTGCTGTGTTATTGAAAACAAATGGCAACAATCAACCTGTAGGGGTGGGTATTGATTATACGGGTGGCAGTTTTGGTTTGAGTAATGTAAATGCGGTTGTTCATATTGGCGAAGGTGCCACGCAACAAACCATCAGCTATAATCGATTACACAGTGACGGTTATCGTGACTGGACAAAACTCGACCGCTCGGTGTTTAGCTGGGACAGCCGTTTTGCACTGAACGAAAAACAAAGCATCCGCACTTACGTGATGTATGCTGATCTTTCCTACCAAACGCCCGGCGGATTAACTGCTGTTGAGTTTGCTAACAATCCAAGACAGGCAAGACCAAGAGTGGGTCCTACTCCTTCCAGCGCACAAGCCAATGCAAGTGTGAACCAGGAAACATTCTTTGCAGGATTGAGTCATGATTTCCAGATCACGGAAACATTTAAGAATACGACATCTTTATATGGTGCTTACTCACAGTTTGCGAATCCAACTGTTCGCAACTTCGAACGCCGCAGCGAACCACATGCCGGAGGAAGAACAGTTTTTGCTTTTACTCCACGTAATGTAATGGGTGAATTAAAATTTGTTGCCGGTGCCGAACTGCAACGAGGCTGGTATAACATTCGTGTTTATAAAAATGTAAACGGCACAAGCGATAGTCTGCAAACAGAAGACGAAGTGAATCCATTCTTATGGAATGTATTTGCACAAGCCGATTGGAAATTACCACAAGGCTGGATCATTACTGCAGGTGCAAGCATTAACCAGAATAAGATCGAGATCATTAGATTGAATAAATTCCCCTTGAGTCCGCAACGCAGAACGTATGATAATGAAATTGCACCACGGCTTTCTGTATTGAAAAAGATCAGAGAAGAATTGTCCGTGTATGCATCTGTTGCCAAAGGATTCTCTGCCCCCACTTCTGCAGAGGTTTTGCCTTCAACAGGTGTAATCTCTACCAACCTTAATGCAGAAGAAGGCTGGAACTACGAAGCCGGTATCCGTTTCAACTACAAACGCAAACTGTTTATAGATGTAAATGGATTTCTCTTTAACCTCAGTAATACCATTGTGCAACGCAGAGATGGAGGCGGTGCCGACTTTTTTGTGAATGCAGGTAGTACAAGGCAACGTGGTGTGGAAACATTTGCCCGTTATGCCATTGCAGATAGCGAAACAGATTTTCTTTCAACAGCGAATGTTTGGTTGAGTTATACCTACAATGATTTTACGTACAAAGATTTTAAACAACTCACAAACGATTTCAGCGGCAAACAATTACCAAGTGTACCAACACATATTGTTGCGGCCGGAGTTGATATAACACTGAAGCCCGGTATTTATCTCAACGTTACTTATAATTACAATGAGAAAACGCCTTTGAATGATGCCAATACATTTTATGGCGGCGATTTTCATTTGTTGGGTGCAAGACTTGGTTACAAACAAATCTACTTTGGAAAACTGCGTGCTGAAGTATTTGTTGGTGCTGATAATCTTTTTAATGAAACCTACAGTTTAGGAAATGACATTAATGCAGCAGCTAACCGTTTTTACAACGTAGCAGCGGGAAGGAATTATTATGCAGGGATTTCTGTTTTTCAGGGATATAAAAAGAAGTAACTGAATTTTATTTCATAGTATGAAATTGGAGAGATACCAACAGATAAGGTAGTTGCATCCATAAACTAAGCAGTTCAATCCCAACTCATCTTACCAAATATCTCCCTGGTAAACTTCTGCTTCTTCACGCCAGGTAGCATAAGAATTTTTTGTTTCGTACAAACGCAGTTCAACGAGTTTCATATCATCGGGCAACTCATCCTGTACAGCACGCTTAATAAAGAGCAATAAATTTTCAGCGGTGGGTTCCGCATCCCATGCAACAAGATTTTCCTGCTCGGTTACTTCAGGATGTTTCGCAATATAACTGTGCGATAAAACCAGTTTATGATCGAAAAGATCCACCACTGCTTTTTGTACAATTTGCTTAAGGTCTTTAAAGTCGAGCAGAAAACCGGGAGCAGGTAAATATGCATTTTCATTTACCAACGAACCAACCGTTACATGCAGTTCATACGAATGTCCGTGAATATTTTTACACATGCCGTTATAACCATCAATGGCATGCGCCGTTTCAAAATCGAAGATCTTTGTGAGTAATAACATATGCGCTGATTGAGGCGCAAAATTATCAGGAGTTACTTTTATCAACGATTTTCTTCCACTGATGTTCATCAGTTTCAAGACGAATGATCATCATTAAATGCACACTTTCCAATATTACAATTCCACAACTGTCAGCAATGCACTGTTACTCAGGCACTCATCCACATGTAAACATTTGTTGCCAATGCCAGTTTGTAAAACGATACCTTTAAAGGTAAAATTGTGCAAATCAAACAAGTCCTTAACAGCAAGGCCATCAACGAAACCAAATAAAGTATGAAGATTTATATAAGAAACATGGCCTGCGAAAGCTGCAAGGTTGTTGTGCGGGAAGCATTGGAAGATCTTGACTTATCGCCCATAAAAGTAGAATTAGGCGAAATTGAAACGAGAGAAGATGTTACTGATGAAGACAAAGTGAAACTGAACAGTAAAATAAAAGCAGTTGGATTGGAATTGCTGGAAAAGAAAAGTGGGGTGTTAATTGAAAAGATCAGGAAAGAGATCGTAGACTATGTTTATAATTCCGATGAGAAACCGGATATTAAATTATCTGAATTACTCAGTAAAAAATTACATTACAGTTACACCTACCTGGCTAATTTTTTCTCTGAAGTAGAGGCTACTACCATTGAACAATATGTGATCGCATTAAAAATTGAACGGATAAAAGAGCTGATCATTTTTGGAGAAGATACTTTTGCAGAAATAGCTTACAAACTGCATTACAGCAGTGCTGCACATTTATCAACACAATTTAAAAAGGCAACTGGTTTAACGCCATCGCATTTTAAAGCACTAAAAGAGAAAAGAAGAATAACTATTCAGAATATTTAATAGGTTCTTCTCAACTCCATTATTTGCTTTATAAAAACACTCGTCTGAAAGAAACTCGCTGTAAGGTTACCGCACAGGCGGGCAATCCCAACTGTTTTTACGACCGAAGCGATAAATCAATCCAACAGAAATATTGTAATAATGATCCTTTCGATCGGGGTTGGCTGCACGACTGAACCCATCTAAATAATCCGTAAACAAAAAACGATACGATGCTTCCGCATTTAACAGCAATGATGGAGAAATGGAATAACGCATACCTGCACCAACGGGCACTGCCGGTAAAAGCCGGGGTGTGCTTGCAGAAAGATCGGTTGCTAATTGCGTAAACAATTCCGGTTCGGCTTCAAAATAAACAGCATTGAAAGCACTTGCATCTCTTCTGATCCGCACCAAACTTATTGCAGCACCGCCAAACAAATATGGCGATAGTTGTTTCCCCGCATCGCTCCAACCCAGCGGGCTCCATACAAGTTGCGGCGAGAGTTCAATTAATGAAGTGCGGAAATTAAAATTTCGTTGTTGACGATATGCAGGGTTGTTGTACTTCGCATCGTCACCATGCAATGATGCAATAGACAATTGTAAACGCAACGCCATTGTACGGTTCAACAGGCGAGACCCATGCAATACCAATCCGGGTCTGGTGGTTTTCCAGGAACCCAAACGGCTGGGTGCAAGATCACCTTGATAAACAAAAGCGCCTACACCGGCTCCAACTTCATACTTTGGTTGTTTGATTTGCGCCTGAACCTGCGTACACATACTGATTAGAACAACAATACACTTGCTGATGAAACGAATCATAAACATTGGTTTAAGTGGTAACGATCAATGTTTCTGATAAGCACTGTTTGGAAACTTTCGAATAGAGAGAGATCGGCAGGTTGCAGTATTAACGAAGCATCATTTGTGGGCGTATATGTCAATTGTTAAATTCATGCGAAGAGAAAGCGCTTCAATTTATATCTGTCTACTTATTTATTCAGATGCCATGTGAACAATTCAACAGAAACAAATTTGCAACTGCACAGCTGCTCCCCTACTTTTGCTCCTGTAGCGGTTTCCGGCGTTCATAGCCGGAATTAAAAGGGAAGTCCGGTGTAAATCCGGCGCTATCCCCGTAGCTGTAAGTTCTACTAATGAGTAATCAGTAATGAATAATGAGTAAAGCAGTTCTGCACTTATTATTCATCACTAATTCTGCTGATTCTACATACCACTGTTGTTGAAAGGTGTTTGCCACATCAACGGGAAGGTGTTCAGCAGCGAACGAGCCAGAAGACCTGCCGGTACAGATTAACAATCATTTGCTTTCGGGTGAAAGGCAGGAGATGTAACGGCTCGTTAGCTTTTATATTTTCTATTTCTTTTTCTGAAAGCAGTCACAACAAACCCTTTTTTCAACTCATGAAAAAGAATTTATTTGTAGTGGCTGCCGGATTATTTATCAGCAGTCAACTAAATGCACAGGACAGTACAGTAAAATCATTGAATGAAGTAGTGATTACCGCCAACAAGGTAAACCAGAAACTGCTTGAAACAGGAAAGGTCACTACTGTCATCAATCGTAAAACTATTGAACAGAGTTCAGGGAAAGATCTTGCACAGCTTTTAACCGAACAGGCCGGCATTGTAGTTAATGGTGCTACCAGTAATCCCGGTAAAGACAAAAGTATTTTTATGCGTGGTGCAGGCAATGGTTATACTGTCATTTTAATTGATGGTATTCCTGTAAATGATCCATCCTTCTCAGGTGCATTTGATCTGCGCTTACTTCCCATCGACCAGATCGAACGTATTGAAATTGTAAAAGGTGCACAGTCTACCAACTATGGTTCCGATGCTGTGGCCGGTGTTATCAATATCATCTCAAAACGTGGTGCATCAAAACCCGCACAGCTATATGGAACTGCTGCAGCAGGTTCTTTTGATACATATAAATTCACAGCAGGTGTGCGTGGTACCGCTGAAAAAGTAAACTACAATTTCTCGTACTCACACAACGAATCAAAAGGTATTTCAGAAGCAGTTGACAAAACCGGTACTGGCAATTTTGATAAAGATGGTTTCCTGAACAATGCGCTTAATTTTAGTGTAGATGCGCCGGTAACAAAAAATATCCGCTTACAACCATTTACACGTTACAGTTATTTTCAGGGCGGTTACGATGACGGTTCGTTTTCTGATGCTGCTAATAACTATACCTCATCTTTGTTTACAGCGGGTTCTGCTGTTGAAGTAAAAACAGAAAAAGCCGGTGGTCGTGCATACTTCAGTTACGATGAAATGGATCGCACCTATAACAGCGAAGCATGGGGACCTTCCTCTTACAAAGGCACCAATAAAATTATTGACCTGTTTGCTTACTATCAAATTGCACCGAAAGTAAAATTGCTGGCAGGTGTTGATAACCGTTACCAGAAGAATCTTGATTCAAACGTTCACATCAATAGTCCTTACCTGAGTGTATTCCTCCAAAATCTGGGCAACTTTTACCTTGAAGCAGGTGCACGTTATAACAAACATTCAAAGTATGGTAACAACTTTACTTACAGCATCAACCCATCTTATGTGTTGAATGAAAACACAAAGCTGTTTGTGAATTACGCTACCGCATTTCGTGCGCCGGGCATTAGTGCATTGTATGGTGCATGGGGTGCAAATCCTGAACTGAAGCCTGAACATTCACAAACATTTGAAGCAGGTGTGCAAAGTTCTTTATTGAACGATAAAATAAGTGTACGTGCCGTTTACTTCAACCGTCATAACAAAGATGTCATCATCTATACATCGAAATACGAGAACTATGATAAGCAGGATGACTATGGTTTTGAATTGGAGCCAACCATTCAGTTCAATAAAAAATTAAAATTAACCGCTTACTACAGCTTCCTCGATGGAGAAGTAACTACTAAAGCCGCAGGTGGAAAAGATACCAGCTACTTTAATTTGCTGCGTCGCCCAAAACATTCATTTGGTGCAACGATCGGTTACCAGGTTACCCCTTCATTTTTTGTAAGTACAAATGTTTACAACTATGGTAAGCGTACCGATATGGATTTCGGAACATGGCCTTCAACACAGGTAAACCTCGATAGCTACTTGCTGTGGGGCGTTCATGCAGAATACAGCTTTTTTAAAAACAAACTTGTTGTATTTGCCGATGGTAAAAATCTGTTGAATACAGATTATGTGGAAGTGCTGGGTTACAGTACCCCCGGTGCCAATTTTATGGGAGGAATTCGCTTTAATCTTTAATAATCAGTGATGAGTAATGAGTGATTAATTGAATACACTCATTACTCATCATTCATAACTCTTCAACTATGTCTGCACAAAAAATTAATCCCCGATTTGCAATCCTGGCAATTATTATGATTGCAGTGGCGGCCTTACGTATTCCCAATGCAGCACAGCTTGGGCCATTGAGTAATTTTACACCAATTGGCGCCATGGGCTTGTTTGGTGCAGCTTACTTTAGTAAAAGCTGGAAAGCGTTTGGTTTCCCATTGTTCACATTACTTGCAAGTGATCTCATTATAAATATCTTCGTTTACAATGGACAGTACGGCATCATGTATGGAAGCTGGTATTGGGTGTATGGTGGTTTTGTGGCAATTGTATTACTTGGAAGATTATTCATCAAAAAAGTTTCAGTAACATCTGTTTTGCTAACCGGTATTGGGTCAACATTAGTTTACTGGTTGATTGTTGATTTTGGTGTATTCCTGTTTGGCTGTACTGATATTACAACAGGACAAACGATGGATCACAGCTTTGCAAGTTTAATCAAATGTTATGCACAAGGTGCGCCTTACATGAAAAACTTTTTGATCGGCACGTTGCTTTACAGCAGTATTATGTTTGGTGCTTTTGAATGGATGAAATCAAAAAACAGTTTCTTGCAGTTAGCATAACCATTAACCATTTAACCTTATTCAATTCATCATGAAAGCATGCTCCTTTTTACCTGCTGCTACGCAAATGATCTACGACATGGGTTTGCAAAATTTGCTACATGGCGTTACGTTTGAATGTCCCGCTACGGCTTTGAAAGAAAAACAAAAAGTAGTGCGTTGCGTAATGGAAGGAAAAAACTACAGCAGCGAAGAGATCGATAAAATATTTTCTGCCAGCAAATCACAAGGCAAGAGTTTATATTATGTTGATGAAGTTGTATTGCAAAACATACAACCCGATGTAATTTTCACACAGGATGTATGTGAAGTATGCCAGATCGATACTGCCTGTACAGCAGCGGCCGTTGCAAACCTTGAAAAACAACCAACAATTATTGCATTAACACCGCAAACGCTTGACGATGTATACTATACAGCTGTAACGATTGCAACAGCGTTGGGTCATGAATCTGCTGCTTATCATTACCTGGCAGGTTTGCAAAAAAGAACAACGCATATTCTTGATAAACTACGTCGTCATCAAATGCCTTTGAAGCGTGTGTTGTTGATGGAATGGATAGCACCTGTCTATAATTGTGGTCATTGGATCCCGTTCCAGGTAGCGCAGGCGGGTGGAATTGATATGCTCAGTAATCCCGGTGGCGACAGTATTGTTACTTCATGGGAAAAAATTGTAAGATATAACCCGGAAATATTAGTGATTGCTCCCTGCGGTTTTCATGTGCAACGCAGCAAAGAAGAACTGCATCTCTTAGCTGAAAAACCGGAATGGCAACAACTGGAAGCGGTTAAGAACAACGCCGTATTCATTTGTGACTACGATCTGTTCACACAACCATCTGCTTCAACATTGGTTGATGGTATTGAATTACTAGCTGCGTTATTCCATCCTTCGTTGTTTCGTGTACCCAAACATCTGCAAACAAAATTCTCTCACTTCTCAAACAGGCCAGCGCATGTGTAAACACGAACAGAAAAACTGTCCACGTTGTGGTGAGGGCTTTGAATGCAAAGTGGGTGATGTTACCAATTGCCAATGTTATGGCATTGACTTAAGTGTGGAAGAAGAAGCATTCATCACAAAACAATATGCCGATTGTTTATGCCGCAGCTGTCTGCAGCAATTAAAAAGCAGGTATACTTTATTTGTAGAACAGAAAGATCTATACAGTAACCGATAAGATGAGTAAAGAAAAAACATGCAGCAGGTGTGGTATTGTATTCGGATGCAGTACCGAAGATAACGGCAATAGCTGCTGGTGCAATCGCTATCCTCCATTATTTACTCCCGACCCTGTTATCAATTGCATGTGCCCTCAATGTTTGCACGAAGCAACAAAAGAAAAGATCGATGCTTATGTTGCTGAAATGACGGTTGAAAAAGCATTTAATAATAACAGTGCAAAAGATATTCCTCCTGCAAAACAATTGATCGAGGGTATCGACTACTATATGGAAAATACAAACTTTGTGTTCACTGCATGGCATCATTTACGCAGAGGATATTGTTGTAAGAGCGGATGCCGACATTGTCCGTATGGATTTAAAAAACAGACAGCATGATCATTTTTATAACAGGTGGTGCAAGAAGTGGCAAGAGTAAGTATGCTCAGGAGTTGGCTTTATCATTAAGTGACAGTCCTATTTATGTAGCTACTGCCAAAGTATGGGACGATGATTTTGAAAAACGGGTGAAGCGTCATCAAAATGATCGGGATGAACGCTGGACCAATATGGAAGAGCAACGCAACGTAAGTGCGTTGCCAATTACCAATCGCATTTGTCTCATTGATTGCGTAACGCTTTGGCTCACCAATTTTTTTGTTGATACAAAGAACGATGTGGAAGCATCACTTGCCTTGCTGAAAAAAGAAATTGATGCCTTGTGTACAAAGCCGGGCACGTTTATCATCATCAGCAATGAAATTGGCATGGGTGTGCATGCCGATACAGAGATCGGTCGCAAGTTCACCGATCTGCAGGGATGGGCGAACCAATACATTGCAGCAAAAGCAAATGAAGCAGTATTGATGGTTAGCGGAATTGCTGTCAAAATAAAGTAAGTAGTGAGTGGTGAATAGCGTATAGAAAAACACTGGCCATTTACCACTCAGAACTCATCATTCATTATTTATCACTCATCACATGATCTCATCTATTTTTTGTTGGAGCGGAGGAAAAGACAGCAGTTATGCATTGCATAAAGTACTGCAGGAAGGCGTGTATGACGTAAAGTTTTTGCTCAGCACATTTAATGGCAATTACAAACGCTTATCGATGCATGGTGTAAGGGAAGAGTTGATCGAAGCACAAGCTGCATCTGTCGGCATCCCACTTTTGAAAGCATATGTGTATGAAGCAAGCAATGCTGAATATGAACAACAGATGAAACGTATTTTGCAGCAGGCAAAAGCAGAAGGCATCAACCATGTGTTGTATGGTGATCTGTTTTTAGAAGACCTCCGTGCTTATCGTGAAAGCAAAATGAAAGAACTCGATATGCATTGTGTATTCCCGATCTGGAAAACCGATACACAATGGATGATCAATGATTTTGTAGCAAAGGGATTTCAATCTGTGCTCTGTTGCATCAACGATGGTTACCTAGATGAAAGCTGGGTTGGCCGAACCATTGATCAGCAGTTTATTAACGAACTCCCATCAACTGTTGACGCTTGTGGAGAGAATGGCGAGTTTCATTCGTTTTGTTTTAAAGGCCCCGTTTTTAAAACTCCAATACAAATTGTAACCGGTGAAAAAACCTACCAAGCATTAGAGATCAAAACCAGCGATCACCCCACTCCTATTAAAGATGTGGGTACAAAAGGTTTCTGGTTTTGTGATCTTCTTTTACAAACAAATAACACATGACACTCGAGGAACAACTACGGCAAAAAATCAATAATAAAACCAAACCGCCTGGTGCATTGGGTATGCTGGAAGAACTGGCATTGAAAATCGGCACAATTCAAAACAGCTTATCACCTGTTATAAGTAAGCCACATATTGTTGTGTTTGCAGGCGATCATGGTATAGCAGCAACAGGAAAAGTAAATCCTTATCCGCAAGCAGTAACTGCACAAATGGTTTTGAATTTTGTGAACGGTGGTGCTGCGATCAATGTGCTTACCAGGCAACACAACATCGGTTTAACTGTTGTTGATGCAGGTGTAAATTTTGATTTCGATTCTGTATTACCAATTGTACATGCGAAGATCAACCACAGCACTGCCGATTACAGCGCAACCAATGCAATGAGTATTGATGAGGTAAATGCAGCTATTGAAAAAGGCAGCAGCATTGTGCAGGAAATATTTGATAAAGGTTGCAATACCATCGGCTTGGGCGAAATGGGCATTGGCAACACATCTTCTGCATCACTTATCATGCATCATTTGTTGAATCTGCCATTAAGCGAATGTGTGGGCAGAGGAACAGGTTCAACCGATGAACAACTTCAACGCAAACTTGACACATTAGAAGATGTTAGTCGTTTGCATGAACTCAACCGTTATGATATCACTCCGCATCAATTACTTTGCAGGATTGGTGGATTTGAAATTGCCATGATGGTTGGCGCTTATCACAAAGCAGCAGAACTGAAGATGATTATTGTAGTGGATGGCTTTATTGCAACCGCCGCTTTACAGGTTGCAAAGCAATACAATCAAACGATCACTGATTATTGTGTATTTGCACATTGTTCTGATGAAAACGGCCACCGTAAAATGCTGGAGCATCTAAAAGTTAAACCTGTTTTACAATTGGGCATGCGCTTGGGTGAAGGCACAGGTGCAGCATTGGCAATACCTTTATTACAAAGCGCTGTTCAGTTTTTAAATGAAATGGCTAGTTTTGAAAGTGCCGGAGTATCCGGAAAAGAATAAATATGGAAAAAATAATGAATGCCGGCATCCAGGTTGTACCGGTTAATATCGTTGATCCGCAATACAGTATTGTTGATAAAGCCATTACTGTTATTCAACAATCCGGCATGGAGTACACTGTTACACCATTTGAAACAGTGGTAAACGGAACCATGGATCAGATCCTTCAACTCATTGCCCAATTAAAAACAACAGCTGAAGAGGCAGGTGCCGATGAACTCATCATCAACACCCGTTTTCACAGCAAGAAAACTGCCGATAACATCTTCGGTTCTAAAATTGATAACTATTGAAAAAGCAAGTTGAAATTTTCTTCACAGCATTAATGTTTTATACAAGGATCCCTTGTCCGAAATGGGTAACACATGATGCAGAATATCTCAACAAAGCAACCCGTTATTTCCCTTTCATCGGCTGGATCGTTGGAGGCATTTGTGCATTGGTATATGTAGGAACCGAATTTTTTCTCGGTGCACCGATTGCCATTTTATTATCAATGATAGCAGGTGTATTAACGACAGGTGCTTTTCATGAAGATGGCTTTGCGGATGTATGTGATGCATTTGGCGGAGGATGGACCAAACAAAAGATTCTCGACATTATGAAGGACAGTCGGGTTGGTGCGTATGGTGCAATAGGTATGATTTTGATCTTGTTGCTGAAGTATACATCATTAAGTTCAGTTCCGTTTAGCCAGATGTGGATGGTATTACTGGCGGCACATAGCTTCTCCCGTTTGTGTGCGGTATTAGTTGTTGCAACAAGTCAATACGTTCGGGAGAATGACGATGCAAAAGCAAAACCATTAGCTAAATCAATCTCAGTAAAAGAAATTTTTCCTGCAATCGTATTCGGATTAGCACCACTATTACTTTTTCAGCGTGCAGACATTTTATATGCACTCATTCTTCCTTTACTTAGCACATTTTTTCTAAGAAGATATTTTCATAAATGGATCGGTGGCTATACAGGCGATTGTTTAGGCGCTACGCAGCAGGTAACGGAAGTTTTATTTTACCTGGGCTTGCTGGCTTATTGGAAAATTGAGTACACCGTTTTGTAACACAGTCTTATCGAAGAGAAAAACTATGAGTACAGAAATCTATCTTATACGTCATACCACACCTGCGGTTGAAAAAGGAACTTGTTACGGACAAGCCGATCTTGATGTAACAGAAAGTTTTTATGAAGAAGCTGCAATGATCAAAGAATATTTACCTACAAGTATAAAATCGGTTTATGCAAGTCCGTTACAACGATGCAGTAAATTGGCACAACATCTATTTCCTTCCCACAACATTTCTTTTCATGACGATTTGAAAGAGATCAACTGCGGCGAATGGGAGCTTCGCAAGTGGGATGATATTCCTCAAGAAATTGTAATGCCATGGATGAATGACTTTGTAAATGTGCGGATACCCGGCGGTGAAAGCTATCTCGATCTGTTTGCACGCACCACCACCATTTTTCAAAAGATTGCGGAGAAAAAAGAAAGGGCGGCTATTGTTTCTCATGGTGGTGTGTTACGGAGTATTCTCTCCCATCTTACCAATACTGCATTGATCGATTCATTCAATGTATTTAAACTGCAATATGGTTGTGTTGTAAAATTGTACTTGCAGGATGATCAGTTTGAACATCAGGTTTTACATAATGTTCAAAGTACATCGGAGCAACACAAGCCAAGAAGCTTTAAGTAATCCATTTTTGATGTGAGTCGCCTGCATTCTTCAAGGGTTGCTCAACGGCTTAATCGTTGCATAAATGCAGGCTCAAAAGAAAAGTTATCTTTGCCGAAACAATCATCATGAATTTCGACTTCAGCCTCAGCCAGCTGCTTACTGTTTCATTCACTTTATTTGCCGTAATTGATATCATCGGATCAATTCCGTTGCTGATTGCGATGAAGGATAAGATGGGTGCCATCCGTGAATTCAAAGCCACACTCATCTCCGGTGCATTAATGATCCTGTTTTTATTTGTGGGCGAATCGTTTTTGCAGATGCTGGGCGTTGATCGTCGTTCGTTTGCTGTGGCCGGCTCCATTGTGATCTTTGTATTGGGTTTGGAAATGGTATTGGGTCACGAATTTTTCAAAAGCGATAAAAATGCAAAAAGCGGAACGGTGGTTCCCATCGCTTTCCCCATTATTGCAGGAAGCGGTACGCTCACCACCATTATGTCGCTGGGTGCCAACTATTCCGATCTTGTAATACTTGTAGCCATCCTTTTAAACCTGATATTAGTATTCTTTGTCCTCAAATCTTTAAAGTGGATCGAGAAATTGTTAGGCCCTGCAGGTTTACTTGCTGTGCGAAAATTTTTTGGCGTAATATTGCTGGCCATTGCCGTAAAAATATTTGCAGGTAATGCCGGTGGGTTGATCAAATAGGAAAATCCAAAAGAAAAACAGGCGTGATTACTTCTTGTTTTAGGGCCTTGTTTCCTGGATTTTAATTTTTGGCCTCGTAGTACAATGGATAGTATAAGAGTTTCCGAAGCTCCAGATTCAGGTTCGATTCCTGACGAGGCTACCAAAACAAAGAGTCGCAGTAATGCGACTCTTTTTCATTAAACTTTATCATCATCATTAACCTATTTTAACCGATGTCATCGTTAACGATCCGCCTACTGCTTTATCGTTAAAGAACGAAACATCTTCCTTACTGTTTTGCAAACCCAACGTATATAACAGGGGCAGGTAATGTTCGGGAGTTGGAATAGAAAGTTGCGCTTCCTTCCCAAGCAATGAATAATTGATCAGTTTATCGTGTGTTTTATTTCCAATCAACTCTTTAAATGTATTATTCATTTGCAAAGCCCAATCAAAACCATAGGCAGGAGCATCCAATTTATCCCATGCAACCATGCGTAAATTATGTACCATGTTGCCACTGCCAATGATCAGCACACCTTTCTTACGTAAACTGTACAACTCTTTTGCAAGATCATAATGGTATTGCGGCCCTTTTGTATAATCAATACTTAATTGCAGCACAGGAGTATTTGCTTTGGGATACATATGACGAATGATTGTCCAGGTTCCATGATCCAATCCCCAATCATGGCTCAACCCAACATCAGCAGAATGGATCAACGCTTTTGTTTCGTTGGCTAATTCAGGCGAACCGGGTGCAGGATACTGCACATCAAACAATGCTTTCGGAAAACCACCAAAGTCGTGAATGGTTTCAGGAAAATCCATGGCTGTAATGTGCGTGCCTTTCGTAAACCAATGTGCCGATACAACTAACACTGCTTTGGGTGTTGGAATTTCAGTGGCTATCTTCGCCCATCGTCTGCTGAACTCATTGTCCTCAATTCCATTCATGGGTGAACCATGACCAATGAACAACACCGGCATCAATTGATCTTCTTCTTTCAACTCATCTGTAAAGCGATTGAACGCTGCCAAGCCTGTCATACCTGCTGCTCCTGTTAATACTGTTGTTATAAATTGTTTCCGTTGCATGAACGATCGCTTGATTAATATGCAACTGTAAAACGTTGTTGAATATGTTGCTTCAGCTCCACTTCATCTGCAATGGCAATCGCCATATCCTCTACTGAAATAACACTTCTGTTATTTTCATCGAACACAGGTGTATCATTTCCTTTTCTGTAAGTTCCTTTGCGTTCACCTGAAGTTCCCTGGTGCATTTCCAATGCCGGACTTAAAAATGTCCACTTCAAATCTTTCTCTTCTCTGATCACATTCAGGTAATCTCTTGCTGCCAATGCACCCGGTTTCCATTCTGCAGGAAACTGTGGAAGGTCAACAAACTGTTCGCCTGTTGCCGTATGCAAACTGCCGCCGCCGCCAACTACAAATAAATGTTGCACACCTGCTTTCTTAACTGCTGATTGAATGCGTTTTGATCCTTCCAGGAAATCGTTGTACAGGTTTGGATTTGTCCATCCTGCATTATAGGAGCTGATCACAGTATCATGTCCTTCAACAGCGTTGATCAATTCTTCTTCCTTATTAATATCTGCTTTTACTGCCGTTACATTTTCTGCGGAAGGAAGTTTGTCTGTATTACGTGCAATAGCTGTTATCTGATGTCCTCTATGCTTTAATTCATTTACGATTGCCGAGCCAACAAAACCTGTTGCGCCTATTACTGCTATTTTCATGTACTATTAATTATTGAGTTTAGTTATCTGTTCGTCCACGCAAGCGATGATTGTTTGCGTTGCAACAAATAATCAAGTGAATATTTACCGCTGCCGGTAATAAAGAGTATTACATACAGTATGAGATATTGAATACCCGGCTCTTGTTTTGCAAACGGATCAGCTGAGTGGATATACAATACTGCTACGAGCATGGTAATGATCAGCGGTACTACTGCTAATCTTGTTCCTAATCCAAACAGGATAAAAATTGAACAAACTACTTCTGCAAATACTGTCAATACTAAAGATATCTCCGCACTCATACCAAGTACTGCAGGAAATTGACCTGCATTACCTGAGAACAACATTCCCAGTTTTGGCAAACCATGCGACAGCATTAATGCGGCTGCCGTAATACGGGTGATGAGTATAGCCAGATCAATTCCTTTTTGGCTGATGTTGATGCTTACTAATTGTTTCATGTCTAGTGTTTAGTTTAGTGTTTAAGTTTTATTTATTGTGCAAATTCACCATCCGCTTTAATGACTACTTCATCGCTGATCATTGGTGCAGGAAAACCAGTGCCTAATGCAAAGTCTGAACGTTTGATAATGCCCGATAACTGAAAACCTGCTGTTGGTTTTTTGCTCATTGGGTTTTCAATGATGCCTCTGTACACAAGATCTAATACAACAGGTTTGGTAATACCTTTTAATGTAAGATCACCACTGAGTTTGTATTTGTTCTTACCAAGGCTTTTAATGCCTGTGCTTTTAAAAGCTATCTCAGGATATTTTGCTGCATCAAAAAAGTCGGCGCTTTTGAGATGGTTATCTCTCATTTCAATACGTGTATCAATGGATGCTGTTTTTGCTGAGAGCGTAAAGGAAGCATCCCTGAAATCCGGTTTTGATGATTTTACTTCCACATCAAAATCATTGAATGTGCCTGATACATCCGAAACACCTAAGTGCGTAACTGTAAACGCCAGTTGAGAATGTGCTTTGTCATTTTTCCACACAGCAACAGTTGTAAAGGCAGTTGCTAAAAAGAATACCGAGAGAATAATTGCTACTTTTTTCATGTTTATTGTTTGTTTAATGTTTATTGACGTTTTTGTCTTTTGTCTTTTGGTTATTGGGTCTTGTTTTCTGCTTTCTTATTGATGCAGGATCTTCCAACCTGCGAGCCAGTTATAATTATATTTCATGGTAAGTTGTATCAGCAATAACTGCATTGCTTCGAGTGTACGACTTACAGAAAGTTTACCTGCTATGATAGGATTGAAACCGGTGGTCTTCACCAACTCTGCTGTTGTTTTCAAAGCAGCATCGTTGTTACCGGCAATAAATGCATCGGCCTGTTTGCCATCGATAACTGTTTGCGCAAAATTTGCAGCGTAAGTAGTATTAAATGCCTTCACCACTTTTGCGTGTGGCAACAAGGCCTGCAATTCTTCTGCTGCACTGGTTTCAGAATTCGTAAGAAGTGCATCATATGTTGCATTGAGCGGGTTTGCAATACTGATCACTATTTTTTGGTTGGCTACCTGCCGGATAGAATCAGCAATTTCTGCCTGCGCTTCGTAAGGTGTAGCGAGTATAATAATATCAGCCTCCCAGCTTGCATGCATCGGGCAAGTCATACCGTCAACATCTGCTAATGGATATTCACTTATGATCGCTGCCTTTAATGCATCCACTTTGTCAAGCTCTTTGCTGAATAGCAATAACCTGTCGTTCCCCTTTGCAAGTGACTTGGCAATAGCAGAGCCCATGTTACCGGAAGCTCCTATAATTGCGATGGTTCTTTTTGTTTGCATATCAATGAATTTGATACTGCAAAACTACCGTGAGCAAGCGCCTTGCTCCAATGACATGTGATAAGAAAAGGCATTGACATCTGATAAGAAAAATCTTGACATATGTCAAGAGAAATTACCGGGAAGCCATCTGCTTGCGGATGCGACTGAGTGTTTCGGGAGTAATTCCTAAGTAAGAAGCAATTAAATGTTGCGGCACACGATTTACAATTGTGGAGTACTGATCAACAAGGTGCGAATATTTTTCTTCAGCAGTAAGTCCAATCGTTCCTTCCAATCGTTGCTGCAATGCCACATAAGCGTTCTGGTATAAAATACGGATATACGTTTCGTACTGGCGTACGTTCTTTAACAGGTTTTCGTGTTGCTCATGATCAAGCAGCAACAGTTCACAATCTTCCAGTGCTTCAATGTTGAGTTTCGATTCTTCTCTTGTAAAAAAACTATACAGATCTGAGATCCAAAACCCTTCAAAAGCAAACTGCATTACCCGTTGCCCGCCTTTTGCATCGGTAGTGTAAGAATACAGAGCACCTTTTTCAACAAAAGCCATGCGGTTGCATACATCACCTTCCTGTAAGAGGAATTGTTTGCGACGCAGCTTCTTGGGTGTAAAATAGGTTTTACACAAATGCAGATCTTCCTCTGAAGATGGCACTTTATCCTGTATACTTTTGATAAGAAGTTCAAACATATCACCCGATTGAGCGTTCAAATGTACAGCTTTGTGCTGTAGTGATAAGAAAGCGGGAACCAGGTATGTATTAATGACAAATATTTTACGATGCCGTTTTTGAAAGCTTCGCAGCACTTCAGTCGGGCCCGTTGCTTTATTTTATCTTTACTTGCAGATTAATAAAGTGTATGAAAGAACCCTTGCACAGTAATTAGTATAACACATGGAAATTATCATCATTACCATCGCTGCATTTTTGGTTGCCATACTCACTTTTTTTTCGGGCTTTGGTTTGGGCACAATTCTTACACCTGTGTTCATGTTGTTCTTTCCTGTTGAATTGGCAATTGCATTAACAGGCATAGTTCATTTCTGCAACAATCTTTTTAAACTTTTCCTGGTTGGCGCAAAAGCAGATAAAGAGGTGTTGCTTCGGTTTGGTGTACCTGCTGTAGTTGCAGCGTTTGTTGGCGCATGGCTACTTTTACAAATAACCGATCTGCAGCCGTTATTTTCGTATGACATTGGCAATAAAACTATCGATGTGTTTCCGGTAAAATTTATTGTTTCTCTTTTACTACTCACCTTCGCCGTTATTGAATTGCTGCCTTATTTTAAACATTTGCAGTTCAATAAAAATAAATTGCCAATTGGTGGAATACTCAGCGGCTTCTTCGGTGGACTATCGGGTAACCAAGGTGCATTAAGGAGCACCTTCCTCATTAAAGCAGGTTTATCAAAAGAAACATTTATCGGTACAGCAGTTGTTGTATCAACCTTTGTTGATTTTACGAGACTATCGGTTTATGCAAGTCGGTTTAGCAAAGTAGGTATTGAAGAAAATATTGTGTTGATCGTTTGTGCAGTAGCCGGCGGCATCACTGGTTCTTATATTGGATTGAAGCTATTGAAGAAAGTAACATTGGAGTTTATCCAAAAATTAGTAGCGGTGTTGCTCATTGTTCTTTCGATAGCATTAGGAGCCGGACTTATTTAATCAATCATGCTCCCGTCCCATGATCTTTCCATTGCGCCAGTTATTATTCATCTCTTCAAATTCTTTTAACTCTTCGGCAGTAAATTCTTTGTTGCTGAGTTTTTTCAAATCGGGCTGACCTGCATTCACCCATGCTGTGTACCAAAAACTTGCAACGGCAAAAATGCTTTGGCGCATGCGGCGTTCTACCATTCCATTCAGTTTATTATTATAGGTTGTTGTGAAAGCTGTGGAATAGGTTCTTATCGTTATACCATTTCTGTTTTCAAACGAATACTTCTGATCAGCAGGGAAACTTTGTGTCAACTCTTTTTCATAACGCAACACTGTATCAGCTGCGGCAGCACTTTCCAACACTCGCTTCCAAATATACTGACCGGGATTTTTTATATGCTCCGCTTTATCCATCCAGAAATCAAATTCTTTTTCAGCTAACAATTCCGGCACACGACTTTCCCAAAAACCATGAATACCATTTTGATTGGTGAATTGTCCATTATGATTATGCGAAGCATGCAATGGCACATGTGCATCGGCAATGTAATGCCCGATCTCTGCACTCAGTTTTAAAATCTTTGCCTGATTCTTTTCTTTAAATGCAGTGGTTAAGCGCCACAACATGGTTTGTACCCACCATGGAACAATACCATACGTATTAATTGTATCGGCACTGAATTTTGCAACAGCACTATCATAATTATGTGGCAAATTGGAATAAGGATACGAGCCGTAATGATCAATATCTATGTAATGCCGTGGCCCTTCTTCCGGAATTGCATAGCGGCGTTTATCGGGATCAACTGAATGTTCTGTAAGAAAATCAATATGTGTTTTATAAAACCCGATCATATCAGGTGGTAACAGAAACACAGCCAGGTAATTGATCTTGCGGTGTCCAAAAAATCCCCAGCAGAAACATTGCTGTGAGATAATCAATAAAACAAAAACGATTAAGGTCTTCTTCATAAACACTATTGCTTGAGTGCTTTATCTTCTTTTGATATTTCTTCCTCAATCTCTTCATCCATTTTTGTAACGCCACCACTGATCGCAAACTTCATGGCTTCCGTACCGGTTAAATGTCCTTCAAGCGATCTTATCCTGTTTGAAGGTATCAGGTAAACGTTACCTGCAATTGAATAACTCATGGGTACATACACGGCCACATAATCTTTCAACCCAAAGTCTTCGGTATCTTCTCTGGTTAAAAAACCCACACGCCAAACATCGTTATCATCAATATTTGCCAGCACCGGCCTGTTGAATTTTTTCTTCTCCCCGGCAAATGCTTCAAAGAAATCTTTTACCGTGGTATAAATAAACTTTATGCCGGGTACTTTCTCCAGCCAATGATCAAACAAATTAAAGATGCGGCTTTGAATAAAAAACGTACTCAGGTAACCAACCAGGCAAATGGCACCTATTATAATAACGAATCCCAACCCGAAATTGCGGACTATTACTTTTCCTTCATCATCCGTAAAAGTAAAAATGGGGATCAGTTCGTCTATACTTGTCACGATCCAAAACAACGCATAGCCAGTTACCACAATTGGTGCTAACACTAGTAAGCCTTGCAAAAAGTATTGGAATAATCGTTTGTAATTAAAGGTTTTAAACATGTTGTTGCATTTACCTGATCAAAAATACATCATTCGATTGCGGTGCCGCAGTATTAATTTTTTGTGACGAATGGAAAAAAAATGTGATGGAAACTTTGGCAACGAATAAAGTTTCCATAGTTTTGCGTCCGAATTGTGAATATGGAGACAAAAGAAAGAATACAAAAAAAGGCGCACGAGCTGTTTCTGCGATACGGCATCCGATCTGTTTCAATGGACGACATTGCTGCACAGCTGGGCATGAGCAAGAAAACCATTTACCAGTTTTTTTCTGAGAAAGATGAACTGGTAACTGCTGTGATGGATGAGGAAGTCAATTTTACCCAACACAAATGTGAAATGTGCCAGGTTGATGCACGGAATGCTGTTGATGAAATATTTCTAACACTGGAACGTGTGCTTGAGCAGTTCTCGAACCTGAACCCGATGGTGTTATACGATGCAGAAAAGTTTCACCCAAAAGCATTTGAAAAATTCAGGAAGATGAAAGAGGAATTCCTGTTGCAGGTTGTGGCGCATAACATACGCAGGGGAATTGAAGAAGAGCTCTACCGTGATACCATTAATGTTGATATGATGAGCCGCTATCGTGTAGAAACCATGATGGTGCCTTTTGCCATGGCTGCATCAGCACCAGGCAAATACAACCTGGTAGATGTATCAAGAGAAACAATTGAACACTTTGTGTTCGGTTTGGCGACTCTAAAAGGACACAAACTGATCATGAAATATAAAGAAGAACAACAAAAGAAAAAAAGTAAACCTTAACATCCAGACTAACGCCGGATTACTGATTACACCTGAAGTTTTCAATTCCCCAGCGGATAGCGGACAATCACTAACTAAAGACAAGCGATGAAAAAAACAACAAGAAACAAGTGGCTCGTGTTTGCACTGCTGCTGCTTGGTTTCCAATCAACACAAGCGCAAACAGAGTATAAGCTAACGGTAAAGGAAGCAGTAGACCTGGCATTAAACAATGTTGCTGACATTAAAAACCTACGCATCGATTCACTGAAACAGGAAGCACAGAACAAAGAGATTGTTGGTTCTGCATTACCACAGGTAAGTGGCAGTGGTCAAGTAGCTCACTATGTCACTTTACCAAAGATCTTATTTCCCAGTGCAGGTAAAACAGATGTTTATACTGTACTTAACCAGGAAGGTGTAAAAGATGGAAGTGGTAATACCATTCAGCCAAAAAATGAATTTACTGTACAGGAGTTCAGCTTTGTACAACCCTGGAGTATTACTGCAGGAGTAAGTTTAAATCAATTGCTGTTTCAACCCGATGTATTTGTTGGATTGATTGCCCGCAAAACATCCATTGAATATGCAAAAGAAAACATTAAAGTGCAGGAAGAAAAAACACGTGAGCAGGTACAAAAAGCTTACTACCAGGTATTGATTGCCGAACAGCAGCTGGGCGTATTGCAGCAAAGTCTGCAACGTTTTCAAAAATTACTCAGTGACCAGGAACAATTATTCAAGAATGGTTTTATTGAAAAACTGGATATCGATAAAACCACAGTAAGTTATAATAATACTAAGTCGAGCGAAACACAATTAAAGAACATTATTGAGTTAGGCTATGCTGCATTAAAATTCAGCATGGGTCTTAACCAGAGCGATAAAATTGTGCTTACTGAAAAACTTACTACGCAAACTGTAAAAGAAAATATTCTGGATGATGGAAGTTTCAATTACAACAACCGCAGTGAAGTTCGTTTACTGAATACGGTGCAGAAATTACAGCAGCTTGATGTAAAACGTCAAAAGCTTGGTTATGCACCAACACTGGCATTCTTCTACCAGTTTCAGCAGCAAGGTCAGATGAATAAAAACTTCTCTGCCTTTACCGGTCAAAACTGGTTTTGGTTTAACTCAAACCTTATTGGTTTGAACTTGACCGTTCCCATTTTTGATGGCTTTCAACGTAAATACAAAATTCAGCAGGCAAAATATACACTGGATAAAACAGTGAATACAATGGAGAATGTAAAAAGAGCCATTGATCTGGAAAAAACATCGTCGCAGATCAATCTGCGTAATGCCATTATCAACATGGATGCTCAACAGAAGAATCTTGAACTGGCTGAACGGGTTTACAGTACCACGAAGAAAAAATATGAACAAGGTGTAGGCAGCAGCTTTGAAGTATTGCAGGCCGATACTGAATTTCAACGTGCACAGGGTAACTACTTTGATGCCTTGTATAATGCAGTAGTAGCACGCATCAGTTATTTTAAAGCCATTGGACAATTAAACTAATCATCAACCATTACTATAAACAACAAATTATGAAACGTATATTTCAATACACAATCATCGCCGGGTTTGCGGTTGTTCTTGTTGCCTGTGGACAGGGAGCAAAGGAAAAGAAAGGGTCACTTGGCGATAAAAAAGCTGAGCTGGAGAAACTGAAAACTGAACAGGTTACGCTTTCAACAAAGATCAATGCTTTAGAAGAAGAAATTGCAAAGCTTGATACTGCTGCCGGTAAAAGCGACAAGGCCAAACTGATTGCTGTTACACCTGTGGTAACAGAAGATTTCTCTCACTATATTGATCTGCAGGGAAAAATTGATGCAGATAATATTTCTTACATCGCACCACCAAACGGACAAGGTGGTATTGTAACAGACCTTTATATCAAAGAAGGACAGTTTGTAAAGAAAGGGCAGCTTGTTTTGAAGATGGATGATAAAGTTCTTCGTCAACAAGTAAAAATCCAGGAAACGCAATTAGCATTAGCAAAAGATCTTTATCAACGCCAGAAAAATTTATGGGATCAGAACATTGGAAGCGAAGTGCAATTGATCTCTGCCAAAACCAATGTAGAAGCATTGGAACGCCAGATCGCCACAGCATACGAACAAATTAAACTGTTTACAGTTTATGCTCCTGCAAGTGGAATTGCAGATGTTGTTCTGGTAAAAGTAGGTGAGTTCTTCTCAGGAGTAATGGGGGTATCGCCACAAATACGGATTGTTAACAACAGCACCTTAAAAGCTGTTGTGGAAGTTCCCGAAAACTATATGACCCGTGTGCGTGTAGGAAGCCCGGTTATTGTTACGCTGCCTGATATGAACAAAACCTTCAACTCTACAGTGAAGCTTTCATCGCAAACAATTAACCCAAGTACCAGAACATTTACGATTGAAGCAAGTATTCCCGGTGGTGGCGTTCGTCCGAATTCAATTGCAGCGGTAAGAATTAAAGATTATGATGCACCAAATGCATTGGTTATTCCTGTTAATCTTATTCAAACTGATGATAAGGGAAAATATGTGTATGTGGTGGAGAAAGACAGCAAAGGACGGAGTATAGCCGTTAAAAAACCGGTTGTTGTTGGTGAATCTTATGGCGACAAGATCGAGATCAAAGCAGGTTTACAAACTGGTATGCAGCTGATCTCTGAAGGTTACCAAACTGTTTACGACAAACAAGTTGTAACCATTGGATAAAAGACATCATCAGTAATAAAGCATCGTCATCAAATGATCAATCTTTGATTTGCTATTCTTTATTGCTGATCAACTAAAACAAGTGCTGACTACATAATCTTATTATATGCAATCAAATCTCATAGAAGGGCTCAGCAAAAAGTTTAAGGAATTTAAACCTACGAGCTGGAGTGTTGATAATCGCACGGCCATCTATATCATCACCATATTAATTACGGCATATGGACTTTACAAGTTCAATACAATGCCCAAAGAACAGTTTCCTGATATTGTGGTGCCTACTATTTCAGTAGCTACCATTTATGTAGGTAATTCACCTGCCGATATTGAGAACCTGGTAACAAGACCAATTGAAAAACAACTAAAGAGCATCAGTGGCGCAAGGGTCATTAAAGTACAATCATCATCACAACAGGATTTTTCGCTGATCGTTGTGGAGTTTGACACCGATGTAAAAGTTGACCTCGCAAAACAAAAAGTAAAAGATGCAGTTGATAAAGCACGAACAGATCTTCCGCAGGATCTTACTGCAGAACCTGACGTGCAGGAATTCGCTTTCAGTGAAATGCCCATCATGTTCGTAAACATCAGTGGCGATTTTGATCCCGTTAAGCTGAAACAGTATGCGGATAAAATGCAGGATCGATTTGAAGAACTGAAAGAAATTACAAGAGCTGATATTGTTGGTGCACCTGAGCGTGAAATACAGGTGAATGTTGATCCGTACAGAATGGCAAGTTCAAGAATTACATTTAGTGACATTGAAAGCGCTATTGCACGTGAGAACAACGACATCACAGGCGGCCAGGTTGAGATAGGTACCATGAAACGAACTGTGCGTGTTCGTGGACAATTCAACAGTGCGTTTGATATCAACAATATTATTGTGAAAGGTGTAAGCGGTGCGCCCGTTTACCTAAAAGATATTGCTACCATTAAAGACACGGTAAAAGAAAATGAAAGCTTTGCCCGTTTGGATGGTAAGAATGTTATTACACTCAACATTGTAAAACGTAGCGGCGAAAACCTGATCAATGCAGCTGATAATGTGAAAGCAACAGTTGCAGATATGCAGGCAAACGATCTGTTACCAAAAGATCTGAAAGTAACCATCACAGGTGATCAGAGTAAGCAGACAAAAACATCGTTCAATGAACTGGTCAATACAATTGTGATCGGTTTCATACTTGTGTTATTGATCCTGATGTTCTTCATGGGTGTAACAAACGCCTTCTTTGTGGCATTGAGTGTACCGTTGAGTGTGTTTGTTGCCTTTCTCTTTTTACCATTGGCTGATTACATTGTTGGTACAGGTGTTACACTCAACTTCATTGTGTTATTTGCATTGTTGTTCGGGCTGGGTATTATTGTGGATGATGCCATTGTGGTAATTGAAAACACACATCGTATCTATCACAACGGCAAAGTACCGGTCATACGCAGTGCAAAAGAAGCAGCCGGTGAAGTATTTATTCCTGTACTGGCAGGTACGGCTACAACACTTGCACCATTCTTCCCGCTATTATTCTGGAAAGGGATCATTGGTAAGTTCATGATCTATTTGCCAACGATGTTGATCTTAACATTAGCTGCATCGTTGATCGTTGCCTTTATCATGAACCCGGTGTTTGCTGTAAGCTTCATGAAGCCCGAAGGCCGTGCGTATGATGATAAGAAAAGCAACATCTTCAGTAAGTGGTATTGGTGGGCATTCATCATCATAGGCATCATCAATCATGTATTGGGTAATCATGGCACAGGTAACTTCCTGTTCTTTATGGCATTGGCAAGTGTTCTGAATCGCTATTTATTGCGTGATGCTATTTACTTCTTCCAGGAAAGAGCATTGCCAAGATTGATGAACAGTTATGAATCATTATTGCGTTGGGTATTGAAAGGTTGGAGACCAGTATGGATGCTTGTTTCGTTATTCTTATTGTTCCCGATCGCTGTTGCATTGTTGCTTGCACGTGGTAACTCATCCACATTCTTCCCGAGTGGTGATCCAAACTTTATCTATGTGTATCTGAAGATGCCTGTAGGTAGTGATGTGAAGTACACCGATTCGATCACCAGCCTGCTTGAAAAGAAAGTATATAAAATACTGGAAAAAGAAAAACCGGGTGAAGAAGGTTCCATTGTTGAAAGTATCATTACAAATGTGGCAGTGAGTGCAAACAACCCACGTGATAACAACCGTAGTATACAACCAAACCTTGGTCGTATACAGGTATCGTTTGTGGAATTTGAAAAACGTCATGGCAAATCAACCAAAGTATATATTGATGAAATACGCAGAACCATCAAAGGAATTCCCGGTGCTGCTATTAGTGTAGAACAGGAAGATGGCGGACCGCCCACTGATCCTCCGGTGAACATTGAAGTGGTAGGTGACAACTTCAACAATATTGCAAAAGTTGCAACAGAGTTATTTAACTATCTCGATACAAACCGTGTTGAGGGAATTGATAACCTGCAGATGGATGTTGATCTGAATAATCCTGAGATTACAGTTAGTGTTGACCGTGAAAGGGCATTGATCGAAGGTGTGAGTACAGCACAGGTTGGTATGGAATTACGTACGGCATTGTTTGGTAAAGAAGTAAGCAAGTTGAAAGATGGTGAAGATGAATACAAGATCCAGCTTCGTTACAGTGAAATGCAACGTAACAACATTATTGACCTGATGAATATGAAGATCACCTTCCGTGATTTCAATACAGGACAGATCAAACAAGTACCTATTAATGCCGTTGCTAAATTCGATTACACCAGCACCAGTGGTGGTGTAAAACGGAAAAATCTGAAGCGTACCATTCAGTTGCAATCAAATATTGCTGACCCTACACAGGGAGCTGCTATTAACGCTGCACTGAAGACAAAGATCGATGACTTTAAAAACAAAGTGCGTATTCCGGAAGATGTAACCATTCGTCAAAGCGGACAAAGTGAACAGGAAGCAGAAACAAATGCATTCCTTGGCTCTGCACTTGTTATTGCAATTGGTTTGATCTTCCTTATTCTGGTATTGCAGTTTAACAGTTTAAGCAAACCGTTTATTGTCGTAACAGAGATCTTCTTCAGTGTGATTGGTGTGTTACTTGGTTATGCCATCACCGGTAAAACCATTGCAACGATCATGTTGGGTGTTGGTATCATTGGTCTTGCAGGTATTGTGATCAAGAATGGTATCCTCTTAATTGAGTTTACTGATGAGCTACGCCACCGTGGTTATAAAACAAGAGAAGCAGCGATACAAGCGGGTAAGATCAGGATCATTCCTGTATTGCTCACAGCCTTGGCAACCATGCTTGGTTTGTTACCATTGGCTGTTGGTTTCAACATCGATTTCGTTTCGTTGTTCCAACATCTTGATCCAAAGATCTTCTTAGGTGGTGACAGTGTTGTATTCTGGGGCCCGTTAAGCTGGACGATCATTTACGGATTGATCTTTGCGTTCTTCTTAACGTTGATGATGGTTCCAAGTATGTATATCATCTCTGAACGTTTAAGAAGACCAATGGAACGTTTCTATGGTACCAAGTACATAGCGTTGTTTGGTTTCCTTGGTCCTTTCTTCTTCATCTTTGTTGGCATCATGTATCTCGGCAGAAGAATTCAAGGCAAGAAAGTTTGGGTAGGACAACAACGTAAAACAGTTCCTTCGAAGATTTAAGATAAAAGTCAATTGTAAATTTTAGGTTAGTAACCCTCTCCGGAAACGGAGAGGGTTTTTCTTTTGCGTTTAACAAAATAATTTTTCGCCCTATTTCTCTTCCCAGTAATTTCACAAAAAAATTATCATCATGGCAACAGCACACGAAATTGATTACCGCATTGTAGGCGAAGAAATGCAGTATGTAGAAATTGAACTTGACCCAAATGAAACAGCCATTGCAGAAGCAGGAAGTTTTATGTTAATGGATGAAGGCATTCAAATGGAAACCATATTTGGCGACGGTAGCGCTAACCAGGGTACAGGTGTATTAGGAAAATTGTTTAGTGCCGGTAAACGTTTACTCACCGGTGAAAGTTTATTCATGACAGCTTATACCAACATCGGGCAGGGAAAAAAGATGGTCAGCTTTGCATCACCTTATCCCGGTAAAATTATTCCACTTGATCTGATGCGCTTAGGCGGACCGATTGTTTGTCAGAAAGATGCGTTCCTCTGCGCAGCAAAAGGTGTAAGTGTTGGCATTGCATTGCAGCGCAAACTCGGCACCGGCTTATTTGGCGGCGAAGGTTTTATTATGCAGAAACTGGAAGGCGATGGATTGGCATTTGTGCATGCAGGTGGTCATGTGTTTGAACGTGAACTGAAACCCGGCGAAGTACTGAAGATCGATACAGGTTGTGTGGTAGCATACACACACCAGGTTGATTTTGATATCCAGTTTGTAGGTGGTATCAAGAATACCATTTTTGGTGGTGAAGGATTATTCTTTGCTACACTCCGTGGTCCCGGCAAAGTGTGGATCCAAACCTTACCTATTTCAAGATTGGCCAGCCGTATTCTTTCTTATGGAAGAGGAGCACGTAAAGAGGAAGGAAGCTTGCTGGGTGGTTTGGGTAATTTGCTGGACGGAGACGGTAGATAATAAAGCTCATTATAACTGTCATCCCGGGGAATGAGGGATCTGCAGAACATTTGTACTAAAGCCCAACAGATCCCTCCTTCGTTGTGATGACAAAAAACAAAAAGCCGGAAAAATTTTTCCGGCTTTTTGTTTGGAAATCCGAAAAGATTAATCGTATATTTGCGATATAGAATAAAAAAGACGAACAAATCGTCTTTTTATTTGAACACATTCATCGTAAAAACACGATAAACAAAATGGCCATCCACAAGAAAGAAGAATTCAGTACAAAAGAGCAACACCTGGCAGCATTTGCCAAAGCCATCAGTCACCCTGCCCGTATTGCCATCCTGAGTGTATTGGCAAAACGCAATCAATGTATTTGTGGTGAGATTGTTGAGATATTACCACTGGCACAAAGCACCGTAAGTCAGCACCTGAAAGAATTAAAAAATGCAGGATTGATCAACGGTGAAATCGATGGGCCACGTACATGTTATTGCATCAACTGGAAAGCTTTTGAAAAATTCAATGCTGATTTTAATTCACTCTTTGAAAAACTAAAAGAAGCGAATGCCAAATGCTGTTAATTATCATCATTAAACCATAGCAATATGCAGCCATTATCATTATCCCTTATCAGTATCATCATCACTCAATTTGTTTTTGCTCAAAGTGCACAACCGAAACAAGGCCCTGTTCCAATAGCGTGGGGTCACTATCAAAAATTGCAACAACTACCTTCATCAGCACAAGCTGGACAGGAAGCAACAGATGCACGCCGCTTTGAATTAACTACCGCACACAAACAGGTAACCGATCTTTCCGTTACTGAAGTATTTGGATTTCGTTTACGTAAGCCGTTTTATTTAAAAGGAACAGAAACATTTTCCATTGCTCCACCACCGGCCAACAGCTCAGCACAAACAAGAGCAGAATTGAATTTTTTACTGCAACTGCAACAACGCCGTTCTGAAGAAGATATCCGTGCATCAAAATATTATGCAACGGTTTATTATAACACCGAAACAAAACCTGGTGATGCAGATTATGAAAGAATGCAACGAAATCTTTTTCATATTGGTCGATCTATTGGCACATGGTTCAATGCAGATTCGTTACCAGTCACTGCAGCATTAGCCGTCAATGTTTGGAAAGATGCAAGTTTTGTTATCTGGAAATACAAAAACTATTTTCTCCGCATCAGACCGGGCAAACTTGAGCCTGAATTAAAGTATCTTGAAGAAACACCATGGGCAGCTTATCCCAGCGGACATGCAACAAACTCATATATAAATGCCTATCTCTATGCTGCTTTGATTCCTGAATTTGAATCATTCTTTTTAAAAGATGCTTATGATATGGCACATTCAAGAGAGATCATCGGTGTGCATTATCCAAGCGATTCGGAAAGCGGTCGTTTGCTGGCTTATGAACTTATTCAACGCTTAATGAAAAACGAACAGTTTCAAAAAGATTTTGCAGCTGCAAAAGAAGAGATCAAACAAATAAAAAATGCAAAAGGATTCTAAACATATAAACGTACAGACCATGTCAACAGAAACACAACTCAAAGAAATTGTAAAACAGAAGTACAGCGAAATTGCTTTGCAGGATAAAGAAACTAATCAATCGTCGTGCTGCGGTGCAGGTGGATGCTCAACTGAAGTATATAACATCATGAGTGATGATTATACAAACCTGAAAGGCTACAACCCTGATGCTGATCTTGGATTAGGCTGCGGCTTACCCACTCAGTTTGCAAAAATTCGTCCGGGTGATACCGTGATCGATCTTGGTAGCGGTGCAGGCAACGATTGTTTTATTGCTGTTGCAGAAACAGGACCAACAGGAAAAGTGATCGGTATTGATTTTACTCCGGCAATGATCGACAAAGCAAGAACCAATGCAGAAAAAAGAGGATTGAATAATGTAGAGTTTCGCCAAGGCGATATTGAACACATGCCTGTTACTGCAAATACAGCCGATGTAGTAGTAAGTAATTGTGTGTTGAATTTAGTGCCGAATAAAGATGGCGTGTTCAAAGATATTTTTCGAGTGTTGAAAGCAGGTGGCCATTTCAGTATTTCAGATGTAGTGTTGGTTGGAAATCTTCCTGATGCATTGCGGAAAGATGCAGAGATGTATGCAGGTTGCGTGTCAGGTGCCATTCAGAAAGAAGTGTATCTCGAACTGATCAAACAAAATGGATTTGAGCATATCACCATCCAGAAAGAAAAAGCAATTGTAATTCCGGATGATATTCTAAAAAATTATTTGAACGAACAAGAGTTGGCCGATTTCAAACAAGGAAACACCGGCATCTTCTCTATCACAGTATTTGCACAAAAGCCTGCCTGCTGTGCACCCGGCAGCGGCTGTTGTTAATTCTTTTTTTCACATATAAACCTTAGCATCATGAACACAAATCAAAATGATCCCGGATGTTGCGCAGGCAACAATGATTGTTGCGGCGGCATCACCGACATGGGATGTTGTTAAAACTAAACGGAGCCACGCAAATGCGTGGCTCCGTTCTAATTTCATACAATTGGAAAATTTACAACGTAGATCTTACCGCTCCTCCATCAACCATAATCGTTTGTCCGGTCACATACCGGCTTTGCTTACTCAACAACCAAACGGCAAGCGATGCAAAATCATCGGCTTCGCCTAATGCGCCAACAGGTATTTGTTGAATAGCCGTCTGTTTCACATCAGCAAAAGGTAAACCAGTCTGTTCACTTTTCTTATGATACAAGCGATCAATAGCAGGTGTGTTATGACTGCCCGGACCAAGTATATTCAACGTAACACCACTCTTTGCAATTTCCTGGCTCAATGTTTTCACCAACCCAACAACTGCCAAACGTAAGGATGTACTCAGCACCAAATTTTCAATCGGCTGTTTTACACTGGAACTTTCGATATACACAATACGTCCGTAACCAGCTTTCATCATAGCTGGAACAAACGCCTGTGTAAATTCTACTTTCCAACGTAAGAGTTTTTGATAAGCATCATCCCAGTCGCTCAGTGTTGTTTCCAAGACTCTTTTTGCAGGAGGGCCACCTGCATTCACCAACATACCGTGCAGTTGACGATCGCCAACAATTGTTTTTAACTGTTCAATTATTTCATGCTCTGTAATATCACCTGTAACAATTTCTGCATTGGGGTTTGACCTATATTGTTCGTTCAGCTTCTCCTCTCCTCTTGCTACCACAATTACCTTTGCTCCTTCATGTAATAATGCAGTGGCAATGGCTTTACCAAAACCACTCGTTGCACCACCAACGATAAAGAGCTGATCAGTTAATTCAAGATTCATATCAATTACTTTTTGTTCAGGCCGCTGAGAATGCCCCGAACTTATTGTACTAATTTATTTGCATGTCGGCTTACCAGCAACCATCCATTGGCCCGTTTTGCATAAACCTCAGTATAGAGTAAGTAAATATCAACCGGTTTCCCCTCCATCAACACATTAAAAGTTCCTTTGCCATTTACGATCACAAAACCTTTATACACCCTTGCCGATGCTTCTGAAACGGTAACATTGTTCATCGTTAGTTTTGCCGAGCGTATATCTTCAATTACTTCTTTCTTGTTTTGTACCCATCCGTTTGAGTGAACATATTGAATACGATCGTCCAATAGATTATTGAGCGAGTCAAGTTTTTTCTGCACCATCCAGCGAAACTTTGTTTCATGCAATTTCAACACAAATTTCTCTGTGGCAGATTCTTCTTTTGTTTTTTGTGCAACAGCAACAGATGCAAAAAAGAGAAAGAAAATAAAAAAAAGTTGTTTCATGCAAAGTGATTTATCCAAAACAAATGTAAAGCGCAGAAAGCGGAAAGACAGAAAGAAAAATCCGGCACATAAAAAACCCCGGCATTTCTGTCGGGGTTAAGTTAATATCTCTAAAAGCATTATGCCTCCATGTGTACTTCAATTTCTTTTTGTAACGATTCGAAAATTTCATCGATCGTTCCTTCACCTTCAATTTCGGCGAGTTTATCAAACTGTTTGTAGTAATCAGCAACAACAGATGTTTTGGTGCGGTACTCTACAATTCTTGCACGGATGATCTCTTCATTTGTATCATCACTGCGTCCACTTGTTTTACCACGGTTGAGTAAACGCTTCACCAGTTCTTCTTCGCTCACCAGCATGGAGATCATCGCATGGATCTGTGTACCTTTTAACTTCAGCAATTTATCCAATGCTTCGGCCTGGGCTACTGTGCGGGGAAAACCATCAAACAAAAAACCTTTGGCTTGCGGATTGGCATCCAATGCCGAGCTGATCATCCCGATCACTACTTCATCCGGCACCAACTGACCTTTGTCCATCAGCTTTTTTGCTTCAAGACCCAACGGCGTTTGCCCTGCAATTTCGCTACGCAGCAAATCGCCGGTGCTCAGGTGCTTCAGACCATATTTTGCAATTAATTTCTCTGACTGAGTTCCTTTACCACTGCCCGGAGGGCCAAATAAGATCAAATTAAACATATACAGAATGTAAGCTTGATGAAGTTGTAAATATAAACAGCATGATTTAAAAATCTGCAATCTGAACCTATTTTGATTGCAATTTGTTTAATAAAAGAGTTTGTTAAGATCAAAATACTGTCGTTAAACAGACATCCGTTAGCCTGCAGGCTTTCGTAACTTTAGCAAATAAACAGAAATGAACATGATGAAGCTATTGATGATTCTTGCCTTTGCACAGCTTACATTTGTTAGCTGCGAAGCGCAAACCAGTCAAACAAAAGACAAAAAGAATACTATGAGTGAAGCAAAGAAAAACCCGGTTTATTCAAAAAATGATTCTTCCAAAGTGAATTTGAGTGAAGAAGAATGGAAAAAAATTCTGCCTTCTGATGTGTATTATATCGCACGCCAAAAAGGTACTGAGCGTCCATGGACCAGTAAGTTTGAAAAATTTGAAGAGGTAGGAACCTACTACTGTGCTGCTTGTGGTAACTCGTTGTTTAAAAGTGATACCAAATTCGATAGTGGTTGCGGATGGCCCAGCTTTTATGAACCCATCAGCAAAAGCTCCATCATTTACACACCCGATAATACGCATGGCATGCAACGTACGGAGGTGCAGTGTGGCCGTTGCAAAGCACATTTAGGTCATGTGTTTGAAGATGGTCCGCCACCAACAGGTTTGCGATATTGCATTAACGGTGTGATCCTTGATTTTGAAAAAGCAAAAGAAACCGAGAAGAAATTCAACGAGAAGAAAAGTTAAGTTTTAGTTTCGATAATTATCAGAAGAAACGAATCAGCATTGATTCGTTTTTTTTATTGCTCGCAGATTACACGAATTTGCACAGAAGCATTCTCAACACGCCATCATCTTCTGAATCTTATCAATCTACCCAAATCACGGTTCAGACAATTAATTACTATCACCATCAATAATTGTTTTGAAAATACTTCGTTTGTCGAGTTCCATATCGCTCAGTTCAACATCAATGGCTCTTGTGCTGAGGATAATTTCAAACAATGAGAAAATAAGTGAGGTAAGTAAACTCAGCAGGCTCAATGCAAACACCCATTTTGATGCTGCATCAAACTCACGAAAAATAAGGTACATGCAAATGATACAAAGCAAAAAACTCAGTACACCCAGCGCCTGCATATTACGGATGAGACTGATTCGTGTACGCAGGTTGCTGATCTGCTTGTGGAGAAGATTGCGATCTTCTACTTTTACATATTCATCGTGGAGTTTTCTAACCAGCGATGCAATTGCAAGGAAGCGATTGGTGTAAGCAAGCATCAGCAAGGTGATTGCCGGAAATAATAAGGCAGGTGTGGTAATGGATAATGCATTCATACCTTAAAAGTAATCAAGTGTATGAATATGAAAAAGCCGCAACTTGTGCGGCTTTAACTTATCGTGAAGATCATTTACTGAATTACAACCGGGAAACTAACTTCAACGTCTGTTTCACCTTTTGATACCAGGTCTCCTGCTGCTTTTACCCCTGGCTTATGTTTCAATGTAATCTTAACAGTTCCTCCGCTGCTGGTAGCAGCGATCCAGTTCGATGTAATACCCAGCGGCAAACCACCTGCATCTGTATTTAATCCATTAATCGTAAGTGCAGCAGTTGCTACTTCATAATATACCTGGTGATCTGTTCCTTCCGCTTCCACTTCATCTGTAATATTTTCAGCCGGAGTTTTACTTTCATCTAAAAACTCCAGTTCACATGCATAACTGATGCCCGGGCTTAATGTAATGTTACTGATTTGCGGAGCATTACCACCGGGTCCATCAACATCTTTCCATGTAAATGTTTGTGTTGCCCCACCTGATGCAGTAAGTTTTACATTAACCGTAGTGATCAATTCCTCTTCATTTTCTTCTTCATTATTTTTCTTCTTGCAACCTGCCAGAATTAAACCGCCAAGCATTACTACTGTAAAAAATTTGATGTGTTTCATTGTCATAATAATTGATTGAGTTGTTGATTTATGATTTGTGTTTATGTTTCAGATCAAAAGGTATGCGCACACGTAAGGAAATATTACGGCCCATCTCATCGCTGAAGTACCTGAAAGAATTCATATAATCTCTGTAGGCTTTATTCGTTACATTGGTGACAGACAGAATAAAACTCCAGTTACTGTGTTTCATTTTCAATTTTGTTCCCGCTTCAAACGCCAGCAAAAAATACGCCGGTGGCGGATTGAGATAATCTGATTGTTTAACAGAACTGCCCGGCACTTCAATATTACCTGTGGAAGGAACCCTTGTTTGCTCCAATACCCATGTACTGCTGATACTGAGATACGTTTCATTCACCTTCCTTGCATTTCCGAAATTATATTCAACAGCTGCTTCGTATCTGTCAGATGGCATTTGAATTAACCACTGTTCTTTTTGTTTATCCCATGCACGTAACAACGATGCTTTTACGGAAGCTGCTACGTGTGCATCAAATTGATAGGCAGCTGAAAGATCCAAACCGCTTAAACGTGCATTTGTTTGTGAATAGCGAAAGGCTGGGAATGCTCCACGTATTGTTAACTCCGGAGGGAAAGTTGGTTCAAGAAAAATAAAACCATCAATTAACTTATAATAGATACCTGCATCAATTTCCCATTTGCTGTTGCTAAATACAAGGTTTGCAGCAAAATTGTTAGCACGTTCAGGCGAAAGACCGGAGTTCCCTTTTTCAATACGGGCTGCGCCATGATGTAATCCATCGGCATACAACTCATTCACCTGCGGTGCACGCCATGCTGATGATGCATTAAATAAAAGCCTTAATGATGTTGTAAACCTGTAGTTAAATCCGATATTACCGGAAAGATTATTAAAAAACCTGTCGGCATAGACATTTACAGCACCATTATCTGTTGTATTATAAATTGATTTACGGTCGAAACGCAAACCTGCTTCAAGGTCAAGTTTATTCTTTGTCCATTTCTCGATTACAAAAATGCCTGCGTTCGATGATTCATAATTAGGAATAAAAAGCCGGCGTACATAACTGTTGTTCTGATACATGAACGAACCGCCGATTGTGCCGCGAAAATCACCTGTATTGAAATGATCCCACACCAGTTCTGCTAAACCTGTTCCAATTGTAAGATCAAGCTGCGGAACATCGCTGCTGCTTGCAAATCGTTTTTGATCATATTCCATGCGGTTATTGTATTGACCCGATACAATCAAATTTAAACGGCCGATATCACCTGTATTCTTCCATGATTTCAGTTTTAATAACTGGTGTTGAATTTCCTGATAGGGTCGGTCTATTTTATACGAGAAGCCAACATTCTTAATATAATCTGGCGGATCTTTTGCAAGAATGGCATTCCACAAATCAGTTACATTTCCAATATGCGATCCTGCAAAAATGCCAAGCTTTGTATTGAACTGAGAGTAGAATAATTCAGCACCACGATCTTGCTTTTTCCATCCGGCAGTTACAGAAAAATTATATTCTTCATTGGCAGAATTGGATAACCAATAGTTTGGGGTGCGTGCATAACCACCCCTTTTTACAGTTCCCTGAAGACGCCAGCTGAAAGCAGGCCTGCGTGCACTGTTGCCCTCAAACATAGCGGAAACTACACCCATTCTGTTGTTGCTGAAAAACGATGTGCTGACTTCACCGCCAATACCCGGATCATTGCGCAGCAATTTTGGTTCAACCAAAATAACGCCGGCAATTGCATCGCCGCCATAACGAATTGCTGATGCTCCTTTTATTACAGAGATGCGGTTTGCAATAAACGGATCAATTTCAGGTGCGTGTTCATTACCCCACTGCTGTGCTTCCTGCCGCACACCATTATTTAAGATAAGTACACGGTTGCTATGCAGGCCATGAATTACAGGTTTGTAATTATTAGAACCTGTTTGCAACACACTCACCCCGCTTATTTTTTTGATTGATTCGGCTAAACTCAAACCACGTGTTGCCTCCAATGCTTTTCCTTTCAGTTCATTTGATGAGATTGTGCTGCCAGATGAACGTCCCTGCACCACCACTTCACTCAACTCCTGTATTGCATGCGAAAGATCAATATCTGTTTCAAGATCGGCTTTCAGATGAATATGCTTTTCTGCTGTTATACAGCCTGCATGACTAACTTCTAAAGTATATATTCCGGGGCATAATCCTTTAAATGAAAAGAAACCATCTTTATCTGTTGTTTGGGATAGCTTAAGTTCTTTAATAAAAATAACAGCTTCAGATAAATGCTCTTTTGTTTCAGCATCGTTCACATGCCCAGATAACGAAAGTGTACATTGAGCTTGTACCTGCGTTAAGCCCAACGTAAGAACAATAAAAAGTGAAATACGAATGATTTGAAACATGGTTGCAAAAATGCAACAAAGTTTCAAATTTCAAAAATCTTTTTCTTGCTTAGCCGGAGAATGCATTTCGTCTTAACAAGTTGTTTGCGAAACTGGCCTTACCGAACTTTTAACATGGGTTTTACCTGCTGGGTCATTCCGTTCTGAAAGCGCATGTAGTAAACACCGGCAGGCAATGCATACCCTTCAAAAGTAACCTGGTATTTGCCAGATGCATAAGTACGGTCGACTGGTGTTTGTATAACCCTTCCAAGCGAATCCATGATCTGAACCAGTGTATGACCACCTTTGGTTGTAAAGCTGATGGTGGTTGAAGTCGTAAACGGATTAGGATAATTAGAAATGAGCGTGATGCCTGCATTGCGCAGATCATTCACATCGGTTGTAGTGCTGCAATTTCCGCTTGCACAAATACCCAACTGCTGAAAGTTTTGCAGCATAATGGTTTGAAGGGTTGTATTATCAACACAAAACCAGTTTTGCAAAATACTTGAATACACACTGCGGAAATCGAATTGCATGGGAATATTATCATTCACTGTTGCTGTGGTGGGTATTGTGGGGTTAACACCCGAAACTCCGGGATTTACCTTTGTACCAAACACAAACATCGGTGCAGCAGCTCCATGATCGGTTCCTGTACTGGCGTTTGATTTTATTCGTCGTCCAAATTCTGAAAAGGTCATACCTAATACACGGTCTTCAATACCTAATCCTTGCAGATCATCCTGGAAAGCTTTCACTGCATCGCTTAACCGTTGCATAAGTGTTGCATGATTACCTGTTGATGTATCGGTATTTGTTTGTGCCGAATGCGTATCGAATCCGCCCATGCTTACCATGTACACCCTAGTTTTCAATCCGCCTTTGATCAGCCGTGCAACAATTTTCAATTGATCGGCTAATGTGTTATTGGTTGGATAGCTTCCTTGCGTTGGCACGGCTGTTGCCGCAGCAGAAATTCGTGCTGAATATTGATTGGCCTGTTGCGCTACTAACCTTACATATTGCAATGCATCGCCTGCACGTGTGGCAGGAACAGGATCCTGTATACCATTGATGAGATTATAGAAATTAGTAGCACTTGAAATACTGATGCCCATGTTTACACTTGGTCCCTGGAATGCAAGTGATGCAGACGAACCAATTTGTATACCCAACGGATCGGGCACTGTTGTGTTAGGATAACCAACCGGGTAGTTTGGATATTGATCGTTAAGATAACGGCCACCCCAGCCCGAAGTTAATTGCTCATCACTATCAGCTGCACTCATCCAGATATCTGTTGCACGGAAATGAGAAAAGTTAGGATTAGGATAACCAACGGCCTGTACTAAACGAAGTTTACCATTGTTGTATAATGTTTGTAAACCCGTCATGGAAGGATGAAGACCTACTGCATTTGTACCGGACAGCGTTAATACTTTGTTTTGTGCAATGGCAATATTTGATCTTGCATTATAATAATTACTGTATTGATCTAACGGAATCACCATGTTTAATCCATCATTACCGCCATTGAGTTGAATGATGACCAATACACGATCTGTTTCTACATAAGTATTGAGCAATGCAGCCATTACCGGGTTATCACCCAACACCCGGAAAGAATAATTACCAACCAGGGATGGCAGTACTGCTGCAGGTATCGTATTTTGTAAAAAGTCTCTTCTTTTCATTTCCCTTTTTTTGATATTACATCAGTTGGTATTCAGCCAGGTTCATGCAGTATTTAAATAATCCACGTAATCGTGTATTCACAATATTGTAGTTGGTTGATGTGGGTGATCCGATATAAATATTCCATGCATTGCTCCAGTAATAATCCTGGTCTTGTCCTGTTAACAGAAAATCTTTTTTTAACTGATCTTTCGATTGCTGTGAAATGGGAATGCGGAACAGCATTTCAAATAATTCATTGATCAGCAAATTCGGATCAGCAGGATTTGCAAGTTTTTTGGTGAATTCAACAGGATCAATCACAATCTTCTTTCCATTGCGTGAATAACCATTGCCGATCATGAGATCACTGAATTGATTTCGCTTGGGAAGTGTATCGGTATTGATCCATAATTCATAGAACTGTGGCACCTGGTAATAAGCAGGCCAACCTGCAACACTCGGCGGATCACCTAAGTTCTGTTGATAGTTAGCAGCAACGGTCATCACATAATTCCACATGCCGTATGCATCTGCATAAGCTGTTACTGCATCAGGAAAAATAATTTCCCATTCACGACAAATAGCACCTGCATGTTCTAAAGGCGATTTAAGCATGGCTCCCTGGTTGAGCGCATCAAAGAAATGTTCACTCTTAAGTAATGCACTCAGTGCAGGTTTTATTTCCCAGTTATTGTTTCGAAGTATTTGTGCTAATGGTTCAATTACGTTTGCTTCAGCAGCTGCATCAATTTCTGAATACACAAAAAAGCGATAGAGCTTTTTCGCCATGAAGCGTGATACTTCTATGTTCTTTGCAAAGATCATATTCAGCAGATCATCTAATTCAAGATCTCCAGCTGTCGTTCCAGTCCTGCCGGTAATGACAGTATTGCTGTAAAATGAAGAGAAACTTTTATTTGATGCATCATGACGTGATGAGGTGAAATAAGATGGGAATGTATTCACGTTACTATCAACACGCCAACCGGTGAGCACTTTTGCTGCAGCCTTTACATCTGCTTCCGAGTAATTTGGATTATTTTCTTTACCAAGTGTAAACAACTCCTGCAACTCACGTGAATAATTTTCATCCGGTGCTGTAGCTGTATTTAATCTTCCATTGAGGTAGATCAACATGGCTGGGTCAAGTGTTATATCACGCACCAGTTGCTTGAAGTTACCCAATGATTTTGTTCTCAGGAGATTAACATGCTTGTATAAAAAATTGGCATTGCCTACATCCACCGTTTCAGTTGCAAAATGATTATGCCAGAACAGTACCATCTTTTCACGGATACTTCGGTCTTGCTGTATAATGCAACCCATCCACCACTTTTTCAGTGATGCTCTTCTGCGACTTTGAATGGTACCATCATTATTCACACTATTCACCCATGTTGTACCTGCCAGCACATCATTATCGGGAGTAGTCACGCCGGTTACTCCATCATACTCTTTTACCGGCGGTGCAGGTAATGCCGCAGTTGGATTCAGCAGTTCATCAACCGCTTCATTCATTGTTTTACCGGCGAAATAAGAAATATCGGAAAGCTTTGCACCAAACATGGTTCGCTTGAGCAGGTGTACAACTTCATTTTTGGTCCACGGACCGTTATACACATTTAAGCCAGAGAACGTTCTTGCTTCAGTTTTTGAAATGCCGGGTACAGCAGTTCCTGATCGTTTACCCGCAGTAAGAAACTCCCTGCGATCCATAGTTAATTTGGTTTTGATGTGTGGGTTACGAAACCTTAGACTATGAATGTACAAAAAGTTTAATGGCGGCTAAAAAGAAAGAATCCCACGAAAAAGCCCCTGCTGTTGACGGGGGCCTTCACTTAACTATTTCGGTTGCTTTATGCAATATTTTCGATGATACCGGCTATTCCCTGACCGCCACCCACACAAGCCGTTACAATGCCGTATTTCTTGTTGAGACGCTTCATATCCTGTGTGATCTGGATGGTGAGTTTAGCTCCGGTGCAACCTAAAGGATGACCTAATGCAATTGCACCACCATTGATATTTACAATATCAGGATTGAGATCAAGTGTGCGGATAACTGCCAATGCTTGTGATGCAAAGGCTTCGTTCAATTCAAACAGATCAATATCATTCAGATTCATATTGGCCTGCTTCAAAACTTTCGGTACAGCTTCCACAGGACCAATACCCATAATGCGTGGATGCACACCGGCAGATACACAATTCACCAAACGTGCAATTGGTTTTAATCCCAGTTGATTCACTAATCGTTCACTCATCACTATTACAAACGCAGCACCATCACTTGTTTGTGATGAATTACCTGCAGTAACAGTTCCGTTCACAGCAAATGCCGGTTTCAGCTTTGCTAATGATTCAGTATTTGTATCAGCACGCACACCTTCATCCGTATCGATCACATAATTCTTTGTTTGCTTCTTGCCTTTTGCATCGAGTGATACTTCTTCAACATTTATTGGAAGAATACCGCCTTTGAAGTAACCATTTTCAATGGCTGCTTTCGCTTTCATATGACTGTTGTATGCAAACAGATCCTGGTCTTCACGGTTTACGTTGTATTCTTTTGCTACAGCCTCGGCTGTTAAACCCATGCTCAAATAATAATCGGGTTCATCTTTTGCAATGGAATAAGCAGGCACTGTTTTCCAACCTGCAGTTGGCACCATGCTCATGCTTTCTGTACCGCCGGCAATAATACATTCGGCCATGCCCATCCTGATCTTGGCCGTTGCAATGGCGATCGTTTCCAAACCACTGGCACAATAACGGTTCACAGTCATACCCGGCGCATGAAAACCAACGGCACGGGCAGCAATAATACGGCCTACCTGTAACCCTTGTTCTGCTTCGGGTACAGCATTTCCTACAATCACATCATCTACCTGCTTCGGATCAAGCTGTGGTACACTTGCCAGCAAACCCCTGATCACATCAATTGCCAGATCATCCGGGCGTGTAAAACGGAATCCTCCACGTTTTGATTTGCCCACTGCTGTGCGGTAACCCGCTACGATATATGCTTCCTGCATAGTAATATTTTTAGGTTCAATCGTTAAATAGTTGTTTATGCAACTTTCTAGTTCAAAGTTAAGGTTTCAAAAGAAATATCAGCAAATGATTGCTGTTAATTTGTGATCCGCTTTTGGGGTTTATCTTCGCAGCCATGTACAAGTTGATTCGTTCGTTTTTCTTTTTGTTTGATGCAGAGAAAGTTCACTATTTCGCAATGAATACGCTGCATTTC
Source organism: Lacibacter sp. (assembly GCF_035299325.1). Classification (GTDB taxonomy): domain Bacteria; phylum Bacteroidota; class Bacteroidia; order Chitinophagales; family Chitinophagaceae; genus Lacibacter. The sequence goes on from NZ_DATGWT010000041.1 coordinate 126,472, forward strand.
TTCTGTTCAATAGGATTCATCAGGAAACTGTTAGCCGCCAGCTTTCAACCAACCGCAAAAAACCTGGCTGTTGAAAAATGGGGATTGGAATTTAAAAATCCGGTTGGCCTTGCAGCAGGTTTTGATAAAAATGCCAAGTACCTGCGGGAGCTGGAAGTACTTGGTTTCGGTTTTGTAGAAATAGGAACCGTTACACCCAAACCACAGGATGGCAATGATAAACCACGCCTCTTCCGTTTACCAAAAGATAAAGCCATTATCAACCGAATGGGTTTTAATAATGAAGGAGTGAAAGTGGTGGCGCAGCGGTTGAAGGAATGGAAGCAAACACAAGATGCAAGGCACAAGGCACAAGGCACAACACTCATCACTCATCGCTCATCACTCATCATCGGCGGTAACATCGGTAAAAACAAAGTAACACCGAACGAAGATGCATGGAAAGATTATGAGATCTGTTTTAATGAACTATTTGATTACGTCGATTATTTTGTGGTGAATGTGAGCAGTCCGAATACACCCGGCTTGCGTGAACTGCAGGAGAAAGATTCGTTGCATAAAATTTTATCACATCTTCAAACGCTGAGAGCTGAACGTTTGAAGCTAAAAGCAGAAGAGCATATACAAAAACCGATACTGCTGAAAATTGCACCCGACTTAACACAATCGCAGTTGGATGATGTAATTGATCTTGCAAGAGAAATTCAGCTCGATGGTTTGGTGGCGAGTAATACAACCATCAGTCGTGAAGGACTTACAACCGATGCTTCTGTTGTAACGGCCATTGGTGCAGGTGGCCTCAGTGGTTTGCCGGTGAAGCAACGCAGTACAGAAATTGTACAGTACATTGCACAGCAATTAAAAGGCGAGGTACCTGTTATGGCAAGTGGCGGAATCTTCACTGCTGCCGATGCAAACGAAAAATTAAATGCAGGTGCTGCGTTGGTGCAGGTATGGACAGGGTTTATTTATGAAGGACCGGCAATTGCCAAGAAGATAAACAACGAATTAACAAATAAACAATAGGCAATATTCAACAGGCAATTGCTCATTGCAAATTGCCAATTGCCGATTAATTTAAAAAATGGAACATCTTTTTACGTCAGAGAGTATTATCAGTTTTATTGTACTTGTTGTGCTGGAAGTAGTGCTGGGTATAGATAATGTAATTTTTGTAAGTATTATTCTCAACCGTTTAAAATCGATCAAAGATCAGAAGCGGGCACGCCGGTTGTGGATGATCACCGGTATTCTTTCCCGCAGTTTATTGCTGATGGGATTAGGATGGTTGCTGACGCAAAAAGGAAAAGCAGTCTTCACTGTTGCAGGCAAAGGATTTGACCTTGCAAGTTTGGTGATGCTGGCCGGAGGTTTATTTCTGATTTATAAATCGGTTCACGAAATACATCAAAAGCTGGAAGGCGAAGACCCGAACCAGGATCCAAAAAATGCCAAAGGAATTTCGTTTGGCCAGGCTATTGGCCAAATCATCTTGATCGATGCAGTGTTCTCATTCGATAGTATCATTACTGCCGGCGGTACAGCAAAACATGTGGAGATCATGATCGCTGCTGTGGTAATTGCTATGACAGTGATGTTTTTGTTCAGTCCAAAAATTGCAGGTTTTATTCATCAGCATCCAACATTGAAAATGCTGGCACTCTCCTTTCTTGTAATGATTGGTCTAAGCTTAGTCATTGAAGGATGGAATGCTGAAGCTGCTCACGAATTACATTTGAAAAATTATATTTACTTCGGTATGGCTTTCTCTTTTGCAGTAGAGATGCTCAACATGCTCATGCGCAAACGGGTATCGAAAAAGAATGTAGTGAAATTAAATGAGCCTGTGCTGCAGGAAAAAACAGAAGATTACAGTGATATGGCGAAGTAGTCACCCATCAGCTAAACAATGTTGGTCCCAAACCACTACTGTGGGGTTTCTTTCCTAAATGTTCATACGCTTTTGCTGTTACCTCTCTGCCTCTTGGAGTGCGTTGCAGAAAACCTTCCTGAATCAGGAATGGTTCATACACTTCTTCCAACGTGCCTGATTCTTCACCAACAGCTGTTGCAATGGTGGTGATACCAACGGGGCCGCCTTTGAATTTCTCAATGATAGTAAGCAGAATTTTGTTATCCATATCATCCAACCCATATTCATCCACATTCAATGCTTTCAACCCGTGTTGCGTAACACCAAGATCAATTACACCATTGCCCAACACCATTGCAAAATCACGCATGCGGCGTAAGAGTCCGTTTGCAATACGTGGTGTGGCACGGCTGCGTCCTGCAATTTCTTTCGATGCATCGCTGGTGATCTTCACATTCAGAATGCCTGCTGCACGCAGAATAATTTTTTGCAGTGTTTCTGCATTATAATATTCCAGTCTTGATTTAATTGCAAACCGTGATAACAAAGGCGCACTCAGTAAACCACTTCTTGTTGTTGCACCTACCAATGTAAATGGGTTCAAATTGAGTTGGATGCTTCTTGCATTGGGACCACTGTCGATCATAATATCAATACGGTAATCTTCCATCGCCGCATATAAATATTCTTCTACCACGGTACTCAATCGATGGATCTCATCAATAAACAATACATCATTTGCTTCTAAGCCAGTTAATAAACCTGCAAGATCACCGGGCTTTTCTATTACAGGCCCGCTTGTTTCTTTAATGTTTACACCCAATTCATTTGCCACAATTCGACTTAATGTTGTTTTGCCCAAACCGGGAGGGCCATGAAACAAGACATGATCCAATGCTTCGCCACGCATCTTCGCCGCTTTGATAAATATCTTCAGGTTCTCAATGATCTGTTGCTGACCACTGAAGTCTTCAATATTCGAGGGACGAATATTGTTTTCAAATTCTTTTTCTGCAGCACTTAATGCTTCTCTATCACTATTTAAATTGGGATTGGCCATTTCTCGTTGTAACTTACTGTAAAACTAAACAATAAAATTTATCGTCATGAAAATAGGAATACTTGGCACCGGTGCCGTTGGACAAACAATAGGTACAGCATTGATCAATAAAGGGCACGAAGTGTTGTTGGGCAGCCGCACCGCCACTAACGAAAAAGCAATTGCATGGACCGCACAAAACGGAAGCAAAGCAAAAAATGGCACGTTTGAAGATGCGGCAGCTTTTGCAGAATTGATTTTTCTTTGCCTCAATGGAACCGGAGCTGTTGATGCGGTGCAGCAGGCTGGCAATCATAATTTCAGCCGCAAGGTGGTGATTGATGTCACCAATCCTCTCGATTTTTCAAATGGCATGCCACCTTCGCTATTACCGGAATACAGTAACGCCTGGTCGTTAGGAGAAGAAATACAAAAACATCTGGAAGATGCAAAAGTGGTAAAAGCATTGAATACAGTTACAGCAAAGTTGATGGTGAATGCAACATTGGTGAACGATGCCAATCACAACTTATTTATTTGCGGTAATGATGCAGAAGCAAAAAATACCGTCAAGCACTTGTTGGCCGATAACTTTAATTGGAAACCTGAAAACATTCTAGATCTGGGGGATATTAAATATGCACGGATGACAGAAGCTATTGTTCCCTTCTGGGTAAGCGTTATGCAACAACAAGGCACCGCTATGTTTAATTATTTGGTGGTGAGATGAGAAGTGATATAGAATGAAGTTTTAGTTTTCATGCAGCAATTGTCAGTATAAACTGGTCATTTTATACGCTCATTAACTGCTATGAAAAAAACAAATGCATTCCTGAAAATAAGCTTACTGCTGCTTACACCTTTTGTGTATTACTCTTGCCAGATATGTACTTGCAAAACCATTACCTGTGCAGCATTCAGTGATGCACAATTTGATCAATGGGTTCCTTATACATCTGATCAACTACTCATTTATAAGAATCCTGTTGGAACAGCCGATACCATCAAAATTGCAGCAGTACAACGATCTAAATCCTACGAAGGAAGAACAGGTGGCGGTTATGGTTGCGGACGTGGTTGCAATGCAGATGTTTGGGTAAGCGGCACAAACGTGCAGGGCAACAATTTTCAAAAACTGACTATCAATGCTTCAAAAACAGATCCCACCGGAAGCGGGAAAGGAAAGCTGTCAAATATTTATGTAAGTATGGGTGTTACAGGTTTTGGAACACCCTCACTTTCTGACACTGGCTTTGTAAAATCAGAATCTTTACAATCGCCGATAATAACTAGATTCAATTCAAGCCTGGTAATTGGAACAAGAACATTTTCGAATGTTCAGCTTATTCAACTTGATACATTAATAAATAAACAAGCCGGTGCCTATAAATTTTATTTTGCACGCAACGTTGGTCTTGTAGCCTGGGAAAATTATCCCGACAAAACACTCTGGATAAAAGAATAAAATGCACCTTCATTAAAACTTTTCCCATTGCAATTCCCGGTTGTTTTTGAAATAGGTGAATCAAAGATCTTACTCCATTCCATACTGGAAGTGATTGCCTATTTTGTTGCATTTCGTTATTTCCTTTTCCTGCGTAAAAAGCAAGGCGATTCTATTGTTCAAACAAACCGTATGTGGATCATGATTGGTGCCATCTTTGGCTCGTTGATTGGCAGCAGACTTATTGGCGGACTCGAAGACCCAACTCAAATTGCAAAAGCAGAAAACGTGTTCCTGTATTTTTACGCTAACAAAACAGTATTAGGTGGTTTCCTTGGTGGCTTATTTGGCGTGGAGCTGGTAAAAAAAATAATTGGCGAGAAACAAGCCAGCGGTGATCTGTTTACATATCCCATGCTATTAGGTTTGATCATAGGCCGCATCGGTTGTTTCAGCATGGGTGTGTATGAAGAAACTTACGGCATTGCAACATCGTTATTTACGGGTATGGATCTTGGCGATGGAATCAAACGGCATCCGGTAACATTATATGAGATCTGTTATCTGCTGTTGCTGTGGTTGTTTATCTACTCCCTTTCCAAACGCACTGCACTTGCACAGGGTGCATGCTTTAAACTGTTTATGATCGGGTATTGTGTGTTTCGTTTTGCATGCGATTTTATAAAACCGCATTACAATGTTTGGCAAACCTTGTCTACCATCCAATTAATAGCTTTGGCAGGTATGTTATGGTATATTCGATACTTTGTACAACCTAAGAAATTATTGAAGCCTGATGCGTTTTTTTGACAAGAGTCAAAAACTGTATGAAAACTAACTTATAACTTTTCAAACAAATTCAAATAACAAATGCCTGTAAAAAATTATACCTATTATGACTTCAGCATCAGCCTTTGCCCTGAGTGTTTACGAAGAGTTGATGCAAAGATCATCTTTGAAGACGGCAATGTATATATGTTGAAGACCTGCCCAGATCATGGTTTTCATAAAGTACTGATCGCAGACGATATTGAGTATTATAAAAACATCCGCAATTATAATAAAGCATCTGAAGCACCCTTAAAAGCAAATACAAATACGCATTATGGTTGCCCTTACGATTGTGGTTTGTGCCACGATCATGAGCAACACAGTTGTGTAAGTGTGGTAGAGATCACTGACCGATGCAATCTTACCTGCCCAACCTGTTATGCAATGAGCAGTCCACATTATGGTAGTCATCGAACACTTGAAGAAGTAGAACGCATGTTCGATATTGTTGTAGCAAATGAAGGAGAACCCGATGTAGTGCAGATCAGTGGAGGCGAACCAACGATTCATCCACAGTTTTTTGAAATACTCGACATTGCAAAAACAAAACCGATCCGTCACCTGATGGTGAATACAAATGGCATCCGCATTGCAAAGGACAAAGAGTTTACTAAACGTTTAGCTTCTTATATGCCCGATTTTGAATTGTACCTGCAATGGGATTCGTTCAAACCATCAGCATTAGAAACCTTGCGTGGAAAAAATCTTGTGGAAGAACGAATGAAAGCTTTGGAGCATCTCAACGAGTTTAATGTATCAACAACCTTTGTTGTTACCTTACAAAAAGGTTTGAACGATGATGAAATTGGTGAGATCATTGAATTTGCTTTAAAGCAAAAATGCTGCAGAGGTGTAACCTTTCAACCCACACAAATTGCCGGACGTAATGAACATTTTGATCCTGCTACCGACCGCATTACTTTAACAGAAGTAAGAAGAAAAATACTGGAGCAAACAAAGATATTTGAGTCAAACGATCTGGTGCCGGTTCCATGTAACCCCGATGCATTGGTGATGGGTTATGCATTAAAGCTCAACAACCAGGTGATGCCGTTAACAAGATACATAGATCCTGCTATTCTGTTGGATAACACAAAGCGCAACACGATTGTATATGAACAGGATGCAGAACTGAAAGATCAACTCATCCAGATCTTCAGCACAGGCATTTCAGTTGATCGTGTAGATGAAAATATGAAACAGTTACTCTGCTGTTTGCCCGATATCTATGCGCCGGGTTTAAATTATGACAACCTGTTCCGTATTATCATTATGCGTTTTATTGATGCGTGGGATTTTGATGTGCGTGCCATCAAAAAGAGTTGTGTGCATATTGTACATAAAGACGGACGTATTATTCCTTTTGAAACAATGAATCTTTTATACAGAGATGAAAAAGAACAGCGGTTGAAAGAATTAATAGCAACAGCAAAATAAACAGGCATGAAAAAAGCATTACGGATATTTATTATCAGCGAAGTGATTATTATTCTCTTCTGTTTCATGGCAAACAGTATGAAAGCCGTTTATGATACAGGATTTACTATTGGATTATTAAACCTGCTTGCCGGTGCAGTTATGTTGCTTGTTTCAATTGTTTTATTGATTGCTAAACAAAAAGAAAATGGCATGGCAACATTAGCAGCTGCTGGCCTGATCTTATTATCTGGGATTGTTACCTGCAGTTTCTTCCCTTTCCGTCTTGGTTGAAGCAAATAGTCCTGCTACAAATACTGATTCATCTGTAAGATCAAATCAGGATCGGGACAATTTTTTAAATAAAATTTCTGATCACTTAAGCGACATACACCGGGATAATCGCCCTCATGCAGCTCAATATTTTCAATGATCTGAAAATGCAGATGCGGCGGCCAATGTCCATTTTCATGAGGTTCACCAAAATGTGCAAACTCCTGTTCACGATTGATGTATTGTCCTTCTACCAACGCTATATCTCTTAAACTCAAGTGACCCCACAAGGTATAAAATGCAAAGCTCTCCAGCTGGTGTAATAACACGATCGTTGCTCCGTAATCACCATAACGATCATTGAATTTAAAACTGTGTACCATACCACCCAGCGGTGCAAATACAGGTGTCCCTGCTTTACCCCAAATGTCAACACCTAAATGCAGGCGTCTTGGCTCGCCTCCATCAGGCGAATCAAATACTTTACTCCGGCTGTAAACGCTTCGATGCTCTGCATAACCACCAATGCCATAACGTGCACCCGCATTACTCAACTGCGCATCAACATAGTTGCTGAATTTTGAAACATCCTCGATCACATCTTGCGTAAGTTCTTTATTGGCTTCAGTAAAATCCATTTTCAGCAATCGATCATTTTCAGGATCAAAAGGCACAACCGGGTAATACTGCTGTTTGTTCTTTTCGAGAATATTGATGAGTGACGTAGACATTTGTTTGTCATTCTTTGTATTGCTAAATTACCACTATGCCATCAAGCTTGAATAAATATATTTCTATAAAAAAGCCCCAACAAAATGTGGGGCAATGTTCTTATAGGTGAGCCTTACGAAACAAGATCCGGTTGCTTCACTTGAAACAACTCATCGAACGATATAGATAGATTGTTTGCTAAATGTTCTTCCAACAAATCTGCATAGGTTTCAAAATACACGATCACATCTTCACGTACATTTCGTTTCAGCCATCGGAAACCACCGGGCAATCGTTGCAACACTGCTTTATCTTCAAGATACTCGAGGTTATGAATATCACTCGGCGTTAACCCAATTTCCTGCAGTTTGGTGATGAGTAACCCGGCAGGAGCATCCGTAACACCACAATAATCTTCTGCAAGTTCCGTCCACTCGCCAATGCCCGTGTGGGCAAACGCCAATATTTCTTCCTTGCTTAATTTGGTAACAACCTGAGTAAGGTTACCGCAATTGCAGGCGCCATGGTTTCCCCATGCATAGGCCGCACCATTACGGAGTCGTGCTGCTGTTTCACGCAGCGCTTCAATCAGTTGAATATTTGCCTGTGCCATAAGCTAATTTCCAACTAATACAAAAATGCTGCTGCTTTTGTTGAAACATTAACATCGTTAAAAAATATTTACATCAACATTTCGTTTAAGCACTATCGCATGAAGAAACATTACTCCTGTTTACTGGCTGTTTCCCTTTTGTTTAGCTTGCTCACCCATGCACAAATGATCACCGGTGTGTGGAAGGGCAAAGTGGGCAGCGGCTTAAAGCCAGCTAAACTTGAATTGAAACTGGTTCAACGTGGCGACAGTTTATTCGGCACATCCTATTATTATGAAAATCCGAACAACTACCGTCGTTATGCGGTGAAAGGTTATTTCAATCAACAAACAAATGAAGTGATCTGGTGGGATGATGAATTGCTGGAAGCAAAAACAGGACGTATTGCCATTACCTCTCCCGGTGCAGTGCCGTTGCTGATGGAAGCTGATTTTAATTGTCCTGGCGGGGGCGTGATGATGCTTGATGGAAAAGCGGTAACGAAAGAAGAACAAAAAAACAAAGGTGATCTGCATTTAGATAAAGTGGATCAACCACAGTTTACCGATGAATGGAATTATGTGATCGATAATTATACAGTGGGTGCCAATGATCCTGATTTTATTGACAGTGTGGCAACGATTCATAAAACAGTAAAGCAACCGGAAGTTATAGCGGTTACACCTCCGCCGGTTGTTGTAACTGAACAGCCAAAGCGTGAAGAACCAAAAGCTGAACCCGTAGTAGTTCAGCCGCAACCGACTATTCCTAAGGAAACACAACCCGTTACCAAAACAGAAAACAAACCACCTGTAAAAGAGCCAACAGTTACTAAAGCACCAACGATCAAAGAGAAATTTATTGAACGAAAAAAAGTATTGACAACCGAATTGCCATTGCTCGGCGATACCATTGAAATTCATTTTTATGATAATGCAGAGATCGATGGCGATTCTATTTCATTGTTCATGAATAACCGTTTGGTTTTTGAGCATGTAAAACTCAGTGATAAACCGTATGTGGTGAAGTTTGCTGTTACCGAACTAACCGAAAGCAATGAGCTGGTGATGGTGGCTGAGAACCTTGGTGCCATTCCGCCGAATACTTCTTACATGATCGCCTATGTAAATGGGGTACGTTATACTGCTAACCTGGAAAGTACAGAGAACAGCAGTGCGATGATAAGGTTTGTCAGGAAAGAATGAGCTAAGAGGATGGAAGGAGAGGAAGGAGAAAAAGAGGGTTGTTCGCTACGTTCACAAAAATTACCACAGAGACACGAAGACGCAGAGAAAGAAAATAATAAACTGATTTAGCCAAAAACAAAAGCTGTGCAGAGTTGCACAGCTTTTGTTTTATGACGATTGATGAACTACAGTTCACACTCACGATTCATTACTCATCACTCATCCCTTGATTTGTTTCAATATTTCTTCAATGGCTTTATCCAACTGCGGATCTTTACCGTTCAGTTTATCTTCAAAACTATTGATGAGTAAAATATCAGGTTGCACACCACTCATCTCCAGATCCTTTCCATCGAGTGAATAACAACCCCAGGCAGGCATGCGCACATTTGATCCATCAACCAAGCCAATGCCACTGGTGAAGATGATCCAGCGATAGGTGCCGTTACCAATAATCTTGCCCAGCTTCAACGCTTTAAAGCCTTGTGCCGTCATTTCTGCATCGCTCAATGATTGTTCATTGATGAGCAAGATGATCGGCTTATCTGCCGGTGAAAAATTTGATTGAGGTGCTAACTTTCCTTCACGGTATTTCCATTGCAGGTAAGAGCGCTGACTTAAAAATTTCAACACTTCATCGTGCACATTACCGCCGGTATTATACCGCAGATCGAAGATGAGTGCATCTTTGTTGATCAATTCCTGCGTCATGTCGGTAATGAACTGATCCAACTCACCGGTGCCCATATTCTTCATATAACCATAAGCAATACGCCCTTTACTTTTTTCATCTACACGTTTCTGGTTGTTATCAACCCACTCATCGTAGAGAGTATTATATAATGTTGCCTGCGGATGAATTTTTACATTCACTGTTTCTGCACCACGTTTGAATGTGAGTTTCAATTCACGGTCACGTGATGGCAAAGTGAAATAAGCATTCCGATCTTTGTTTTCATCAACTGTTTCATCATTCACTTTCACCAATACATCGCCGGGTCTTACATCAATACTCTTACGATCAGCTGCAGAACGTTTCGCAATATATTTTACTTTGTAGGGCTCATCATTTTCGAAGATGATGCCTGTTTCCATTGTTGCACTGGTCAAGGCAATATTCTCATCATCGCCAAATGTGCCAAAGCCCTGGTGCGATGAGTTAAGTTCACCCAAGAGATCATTCAAAAGTGTGCGCAGATCAGCACGGTTATTTACAAATGGTAAAAACTGTTTGTAATAGTCCTTTGTTTTTTTCCAGTCAAGGCCATGAAAGTTTTCATCGTAAAAACCTTCTTCCATGCCAGCCCATGTTTCGTAAAACATCTGGTTGAATTCTTCCTGCAGATTACGACGGAAAGTGTAAGAGATATTCACCGGATCGATCCGGTTTGCATCAAGGTTTACCTTGGCGATTGAACCGTTACTCAACGCATAATACTTATCGTTCACTTCAATCACTTCAAATCCACCTGCATTATCGGTACCTGCAATTTTTTCTGTTTTTGGCAACTCAAATGGCTCCAACACCGTTTTCCAAATTGCAAATCTTCCTTCGCCATGATTGCTTGCATACAACACCGTTGTCTTCTCGCCTTTCTGATACACATTAATTAAATACTGTGCACCAAACGATGGACTGATCTGCTCCAACCTTTCCATCAACAGATCAGTATCAACTGTAATTACTTTACCGGAATCTGCGTTTGCACCTTTCGCATCTTTCTTTTCTTCTTTAAACAGTTCACTGTATTTATCTAAACGATAAGGTTCATCTAACTTCTCTAATGGAACACGATATACTTTCGCATTCGCCATTCCAAACGGATAGGAAGGTTTTAAACGTTGTGAAACAAAGTAGATGTATTTTCCATCAGGCGACCATACAGGACTGTTCTCCGTTACACCTGTGTTGGTAAGATTGGTTGTCTTGTTGTTTTTAATATGATGAATGAAAATATCTTCTTCAAAATTTCTTCTTGCTGTAAACACAACATATTCGTCGTTGGGTGAAAACCCGGGATCGCTGTTCTGGAAAGCCCATAGCTCATCTTTTACAATGGTTTTGCTTTGTAATGTTTTCAGATCAAGCAAACGCACTTCATCACGACCGCTGAGATAAACAGCCATTGTTCGCTTTTTATTTTGAACAAGACTGCGGTTATTTCGTTTATCCGATGTAAGTTGTTTTGCTGCACTGCTGCTATCAGCACGAATAGTAAAGAGATTTGTATAACCATCAGCTGTTTGCGTAAAGAGCATTGTTTTGTTATCACTCATCCATCTTACTTCACGCACACGTTCTGCTGAACCACAATTGATCTGCTGTATAAATTTTCCATCCACATCACTCACAAATAATTCACCACGTGAAATGAACGCCAGCTTCTTTCCATCTGGCGACACATCAAAGGCAGAAATATTTCCACGCACTTCATAATCTTTTTCTTTTGGCAATACATGATTGCGAACGATGGAAATAGCAAGCTTCTTTTCTTTATCTGCTTTTACATCATAGATCCATAACTGGTAATCTTTTTCAAATACCACTTTGTCTCCGTTGGCATTCACCTGCGGTGTTTTGATGGAAGAAGAAAAACGGGTAAGCGCTTTCTTCTTTCCATTATCCATTGTGTAAAGATTGTATTCTCCATTTGCTTCGTCAGAAACATAAAACACATTCCCTGCTTTGTCGATGGTAGCTGCAAAATCTTTTCCTTCCCAGGTTGTATATTTCTTATGTTGTTTTGTTTTCAGATTGTACGATTGAATATCGGGATTGAACGGACCTTTGTAACGTTTCCGTTGTGTTTGGTTAATACTTTCCCATGTATCATTGAAAAACAGTTCACCGGTTGTTGGATGCTCAACAAGGTTATGATCGTACTGAAAAAAATTACTGCCGAATACACGTTGTGGTGTGCCTCCTGTTGCAGCAACTTTAAAACCTGCTACCTGTCCCATACGACCGCTGTTGAAGTATATACTTTTACTATCCCAACTCCAGCTTGTAACATCATCGTTGCCGCTATGAAAAGTGATTTGCTTTACTTCACCACCATTTACAGGCATGAGATACACATCGGCATTTCCATATTGCCTGCCGGTAAATGCGATCCATTTACCATCAGGTGAAATACGTGGCGACGTTTCATAACCCTGCATCGCTGTAAGGCGTGTTGCATGTCCATCGCTGATGTTGGCTTTCCACAGATCACCTTCAAATGCAAACACAATGGTTTGTCCGTCGGGTGAAAGGGTTGGGTTCGAAAGAAAGTAAGCGTTGCCTTGTGCAAACGAAACAACACTGATAAGGCTTAAGAATACAAATGAAAACAAATGCTTCATATTTGATGATTTTATCATTGGAAAATACGAAAGTCTGCAGTTTAATCGGGTTAAAATGAAGAAAGGTTGATGAATGGTGAAAAACCGTTCATCAACCTTCCCTATCGTTGTATCAACTGTATTACTTCTTAGGATCTTCTACCTTGTATTCTTTCAGGTGGCGGTATAACAATGTTCCGTTCTCTACTTTCACCAAACGATATTCCATGAATGTACTGTCAGCATCATAAAAACCAATGATGCAGGAAAGATCATCAGCACCTTTCTTTAATTCAGGCTTTGGCATAATGCCCATGTTTGGCAAGGTGAAGATCTTTTCACTGCTTGCATCTTTGTATGAAAACTTCAGCTCATAATTGAGTGATTCTTTTTGTTCGAACAGCTGTACTTTAAACTGTGCAGTATCAGACCCTGCAACATATTCTTTTACGGCAGCAGGATTTACAGTTGCCCGGTCTTTTACAAAAGGCTCGTTGTTGTTGGGATTTTTTTCGCCACAAGCGACAAATACAAAGGCTGCAACTACGACTACTAACTTCTTCATTCTGTTTTGAATTTAAGGGTGATGCGGTGACCCACCGCAAATTATATAACTACATTGATCATTTTATTCTTCACGTAGATGATCTTCTTTGGTTGCTTTCCATCGAGCCATTTCAATACGGTTTCATTGTTCAACACAATCGCTTCTACTTCTGCTTGCGTTATGCTGAGATCCAATGTTAACTCCGTTCTTGTTTTACCATTAATGGCAACCGGGTAATCTTTGGTTGATTCGGTTACATACTTCGCTTCGAATTTCGGGAAGCTTGCATCAAGAATAGAACCACTGTTGCCTAATGCAGCCCACAACTCTTCACTCACATGCGGTGCATACGGTGTTAAGAGAATAAGCAACTGTTCAAGAATTTCTTTCTTGTTGCATTTGAGATCACTCAATTCATTTACTGCGATCATGAATGTACTTACACCGGTATTGAAACTGAAACGTTCTGTATCATCTTCAATTTTCTTGATGGTCTTGTGTAATACTTTCAACTCGGCATCAGTTGCTTTATCGTTGTTCCAAACCTGGCCTTTCAGATCATCGTAAAACAAGCGCCAGAGTTTTTTCAAGAAGCGATGTACACCTTCGATACCCTTCGTATCCCAGGGCTTGCTGATCTCAACAGGGCCTAAGAACATTTCGTACATGCGGAACGTATCTGCGCCGTATTTATCTACAAGATCATCTGGGTTCACAGTGTTGTACTTCGTTTTACTCATCTTCTCAACTTCACTACCACAGATGTATTTGCCTTCTTCTAAGATAAATTCAGCCCCTGCAAATTCATGGTTGCGCCATTTCTTAAATGCATCCATATCCAATTCATAGCCATCCACAAAGTTTACATCAACATGCAACTTTGAAATACTTATATGGTCAGCTCCCATTTTATCTGTGAATATGAAACCGGGATATTTATTATCAATAAAAGCCTTAAACTCATGAGGGTGCGCTTTCTGTTGAGATATATATTTCTCGTAAATCCCATACGATATAAAAATAGGATTTGGATAATTCGCTTTCGTTTTATTTACGTGTTCTTCATCACCTTCCGGATTCAATCTATATACAAACCTCGAACTTCCTTGTATCATACCTTGATTCACCAATTTCTTAAACGGTTCATCATAACCAATATGTCCAAGATCGTACAAAGCCTTCGTCCACATTCGACTGTACAACAAATGACCAACCGCATGTTCTGTTCCGCCAATGTAAATATCAACCTGATTCCAGTAATCACTTACACTGCGATCACAAAATGCTTTGTCGTTATGCGGATCCATGTAACGTAAGAAATACCAGCTGCTGCCTGCATAACCGGGCATCGTATTCGTTTCTAATTCTTTCGCCACCCACTCGGGAATATTTGCCAACGGACCTTCACCTTCCGGACCGGGAGAATAACTGTCAACTTCCGGCAACAATAATGGCAATTCAGTTTCGCTTAATGCATAAGCTGTTCCATCCTTCCATTGAATCGGGAATGGTTCACCCCAATAACGCTGGCGGCTGAACGCTGCATCACGCATTCTGTAATTCACTTTTCGAACGCCAATTCCTGATTCCTCCAACTTGCCAATTACAATTTCAGCAGCTTCACGCATCGGCGTGCCGTTTAAGAAACCGCTGTTCTCCAGTATGGCATCTTTGGTTGCGTTGGCATCTTCGCCATTGAAATGTTTACCAATAATGTTGGTGATAGGAATATTAAAATGCTGTGCAAATTTGAAATCACGTTCATCGCCACATGGCACCGCCATAATAGCACCTGTGCCATAACCCGCTAATACATATTCAGAGATCCAGATCGGAATTTCTCTGCCGTTAAACGGATTCACTGCATACGCACCCGTAAACACACCACTGATCTTTTTCTCTGCTTGTCGTTCACGCTCACTGCGACTTTTTACATAAGCAATGTATTCATCAACAGCAGTTGCCTGATCGTTTGACTTTATCAGATCAACCAATTCATGCTCGGGTGCAACCACCATAAAATCAACACCAAAAATTGTATCAGGGCGGGTTGTATATACCCTTAAACTTTTATCTTTTGCGTTTTCACTTTTGACTTTAAATTCTATTTCCGCTCCGCTACTCTTTCCTATCCAGTTCGTTTGCATTTCCTTCATGCTTTCGCTGAACTCAATACGCTCCAAACCTTCCAGTAAACGATCAGCATATTCAGTAATACGCAAATACCATTGACGTAATTTCTTTTTCACAACAGGGTGGCCACCACGTTCACTCACTCCATTCACAACTTCATCATTCGCCAACACAGTGCCCAACGCTTCGCACCAGTTTACTTCACCATAACCACAATAAGCAAGGCGATATTGCATGAGGATGTCCTGTTGCGTTTTTTCATCAAATGATTTCCATTCTTCCGCAGTAAACGAAGTAATCGGGAATTGGGAATTAGGGATTGGGTGGCTGGCATTACCTTCTGTTTCAAACGAAGCGATCAGCACATCGATCTTTTCAGCTTTGTTTGTTTTACGGTTGTAAAAACTATTGAAGAGTTGTAAGAAGATCCATTGTGTCCATTTGTAATACCCGGGATCACAAGTACGCACTTCACGATCCCAATCGTAACAAAAACCGATATTATCTAACTGGCGGCGGAAATTATTAATGTTCTGATCGGTACTAACGGCCGGGTGTACGCCATGTTCAATCGCATACTGCTCGGCAGGTAAACCAAATGCATCGTACCCCATCGGGTGCAATACATTAAACCCTTTCAGGCGTTTGAATCGGGAATAAATATCGCTGGCAATATAACCCAGCGGATGCCCCACATGTAACCCTGCACCACTTGGGTAAGGAAACATATCCAACACATAAAACTTTGGCTTCTCACTTACGTTCAAAACCCTGTAGGCATTTGTATTGATCCATTGCTGTTGCCATTTCTTCTCAATTTCTCTGAACTTATATTCCATGTACCGTTCCGGTTAGTTTTTATTTTGTAATCGACTGTTGCTAATTCTATTTAACTGTTGTTGCCACGCTCGCTTGTGCTTTCTTTTTTCTATTCATCATGAAATGCAACACTCATTTGCTCATTTGAAAAACAGAACGTACAAGTGAGTGACACAACAGGCGATGAGCAAAGCTGTGAAAGAAGACTTAAAAAATCATCTTCGTGCAGCATTTCTACACTATGTGCAAAATAAGTGCAGAACACCCTCGTTAAAGGGCAACAAAATTAAGGATTACGGGGCTTGTGCAGGATAAATCTGCTAAATTTGCCCACATCCTGTGTAGGGCAGGATTTTTCATTTTCGAACTTACATTAAATCAACACGGCATGGCGCAACAACCGACGAACAAAGCATCGATGAAACGATCCAAACCATCTTACCTCTACAGTATCATTGGTGTGGCACTGGTGCTCTTCATCCTCGGTGTTTTAGGATGGATCTTCTTAAATTTTCAGAAAGTGGGTACCACCCTGCGTGAAAACATCCAGTTTCATGCATGGCTGAGCACTACCAACAAAAAATCGATCGACAGTTTAACCAGCTATGTGGCGGCACAGCCTTACGTGAAATCTTCGGCCTACATCAATAAGGAAATGGCGAAGGAAATTTATAATAAGGACGGCAATGAAAGCTGGGATAAGATCCTCGACGAAAATCCTTTGCCTGAAAGCGTTGACTTTTATGCCAAGTCGGATTATGTGCAGAAAGACAGTCTTGATAAGATTACAGCCGATCTGATGACCCGTTTTCCCGGTGTGATCAGTGAAGTGCAGTACCCGGAAGCGCTGGTGACAACGCTTAACGACCGGGCAAAGAAAGTGGGGATCGTTTTACTGATCGTAGCCATTTTGCTGAGCGCCATTGTGATCGTATCGATTGATACAACTATCCGTTTGGCCATGTTCAGTAACCGTTTTCTCATAAAAACCATGCAGATGGTGGGTGCCACCCGTGGCTTTATTGCAAAACCCATGAATGTAAGGGCCATTATCAATGGACTCATCAGTTCGGGCATTGCCATTGCAGCCATTTGGGCGGTTATTACCTGGGCCGAAAGCTATATCCCCGATATGAAGGCGCTTCGTGATCCAAAGATCTACCTCATTCTCTTCGGTTCCATTATTGCCATTGGTGTGGGTATTTCGCTTTACAGCACGCACCGCAGTGTGATGAAGTATTTACGGATGAAACTTGACGAACTTTATTAATACAGCCGATAGCCGATAGTTTTTAGTTGATAGCCACAATACAGGCTAAAGACTATCGGCTATCGGCTTGCTACTTACAGCTTTTCCTTATATTGCACCCCTCAAAACAAGACTATGAGCCAGAAAAAAATAGCAACCATTTTTACCAAAGAGAATTACAAGTGGATGGCCATTGGCGCTGCCGTGATCATTCTTGGTTTTCTGTTGATGATTGGTGGCAAAAGTGCCGACCCGAATGTGTTTAATAAAGATGAAGTGTACAGCTTCCGTCGTATTACATTGGCTCCGCTGTTGATCATTGGTGGTTTGATCATTGAGATCTATGCCATCATGAAAAAACCAAAAGACTAAAAAGATACAATTTGAAAATTGACCGATTTGAAAATTTGAAAATGAACAATTCAAATACTCAAATCGGTTTTTTTGTTTTCAATTTTCAAATTATCTCATTTTCAAATTTTCAAATTTCTTCTCTTGAGTACAATTGAATCCATCATCATCGCCATTGTGGAAGGTTTAACAGAATATCTTCCTGTTTCTTCCACCGGCCACATGATCCTTGCTGAGCGGTTGATGAATGTACCTCCTGACAACTTCACCAAACTGTTTACGGTTGCAATACAGCTTGGCGCCATCCTGAGTGTTGTTGTGTTGTATTGGAAAAAGTTTTTCGATTTTAAACGCTGGGAGTTTTATGCAAAACTGATTGTTGCAGTAATACCTGCATTGCTGCTGGGTTTTTTATTCAGTGATCAGATAGATGATTTGCTGGAAAGTCCGTTAACGGTTTCTATTACATTATTGGTTGGAGGTATTATTCTGTTGTTCATTGATAATGTGTTTAAGCAACATACCATCAGTGAAGAAAAAGAAATTTCGTTTGGTAAAGCATTTATGATTGGCTTGTGGCAATGTGTGGCCATGATACCGGGTGTAAGTCGCAGTGCAGCCAGTATCATTGGCGGTATGCAGCAAAAACTTACACGACCGTTGGCTGCCGAGTTTTCATTCTTTCTAGCCGTACCAACCATGGCCGCAGCAACGGGCTATTCATTATTCCTGAAAGACTGGAATGAAAATGGTGTTGAGGTGAAAGGCTATGATCTGATCCTTTCTTCAACGCAATACACACAGGCATTTATTATTGGTAACGTAGTTGCCTTTGTTGTGGCGATGCTGGCCATTAAATTCTTCATTGGCTTTTTACAAAAGCATGGTTTCCGTTTGTTTGGCTGGTACAGAATTATTGCGGGTATTATCCTGCTCATCTTGTTTATGACGGGTTACCTGAAATAGCATTTCGTTTAATTATCCTATTTTCATACAGGCAGTGTTTCTGCCCCAACTAAAACCATCTGTATGCAGACTGCTTCAAAAAAAATTGTGAACGGCTGGGCCATGTACGATTGGGCCAACAGTGTTTACAATCTTGTGATCACTACCACGTTCTTTCCTGCTTACTATGCAGCCGTAACAGGCATCAAAAATTTCCCCGACGGCATTAAATTGTTCGGGAGAAATTTTGTGAATACAGAATTGAAGGATTATGTGTTGGCAACAGGTTTCTTGCTGATCGCATTACTATCGCCCATACTTTCATCTATTGCCGATTACAAAGGAAACAAGAAGAACTTTATGCGCTTCTTTTGTTATTTAGGTGCAATCAGTTGTTCACTCATGTTCTTCTTCGATAAGAATAACGTGATGCTTGGTTTAGTGTGTTTCATGTTTGCCGGTATTGGTTTTTATGGCTCACAGGTATTTTATAATTCTTACCTGCCCGAAATTGCTGCGGAAGAAGATATGGACCGCATCAGTGCAAAAGGGTTTACCATGGGTTATATCGGCAGTGTGTTATTGCAGATGGTTGGCTTTGCATTGGTAGTATTTCTGAAAGAAGACCCATCACTTCCGTTAAAGATCACTTTCTTACTGGTGGGTGTTTGGTGGGTTGTCTTTGCACAAATTCCTTTCAGCCGTTTACCAAACCGCAGCGATAAAAGCGAACGTAAACTCAAGAAACATGTATTGGTGAATGGGTTTCATGAATTACAGCTGGTATGGAAACAGGTAATCAAAATGCCGGTGTTGAAACGCTTTTTAACTGCTTTCTTTTTTTACAGCATGGGTGTACAAACCGTATTACTCGTGGCCATTGATTTTGGCATCAAGATCCTGAATCTTGAAAATGTAAAATTGATCATTACTGCAGTGTTATTGCAGGTGGTGGCAATTATTGGCGCATTGCTTATGTCGAGGTTGTCCGGAAAGTTTGGCAATATACGTGTGCTCATCTTTACAGTGTTGTTGTGGGTATGTGCATGTATTGGCGGTTACTATATTCAAACTGAAACGCATTTTTATATTGTGGCTTCGTTTGTGGGTTTGGTAATGGGCGGTATACAGGCATTGAGCCGTGCTACTTATGCCAAGCTGATGCCTCAAACAAAAGACACGGCATCGTTCTTTAGTTTTTATGATGTAACAGAAAAGTTTGCGATTGTCATAGGCTTATTCTCTTTCGGCATTATTGAAGGTCTCACAAAAGACATGCGTAATTCCATTTTAGTGCTCATCATTTTCTTTGTGCTTGGTCTGCTGTTTCTATTGCATACCTTGGTTACACAAAGGAAAGAACAAACAAAGCTGATATGAAACTCTATTCGATCGAAACCGGTTATTTCAAATTAGATGGTGGTGCTATGTTTGGTGTAGTGCCAAAAGTAATGTGGAATAAACTGAACCCTGCTGATGAAAATAATCTCTGCAGCTGGGCCATGCGTTGTTTGTTGATTGAAGATGGCAACCGGTTGATCTTAATAGATAATGGCATTGGCGACAAGCAGGATGAAAAATTTCTTGGTCATTACTATTTGCATGGCGATGATACGTTGGACAAGTCATTAGCCAAACATGGTTTTAGTAAAGATGATATTACCGATGTGTTGCTTACGCATCTGCATTTCGATCATTGTGGTGGTTCTATAAAACGAGAAGGCGATAAGTTAGTACCTGCTTTTAAAAATGCAACATTCTGGAGTAATGAACAACATTGGGAATGGGCCACAAAACCCAACGACCGAGAGAAAGCTTCCTTTTTAAAAGAAAATATTCTGCCGATTGAAGAAAGCGGACAATTGAAATTTATTCTGCCGGGTGAATCGCAGTTTCATCAATTATCTTCTTCGGTTTTTAATGAAAACATGTCGGTGCGTTTTGTAAATGGACATACCGAAAGCATGATGTTGCCGCAGATCAACTACAATGGCAAGACCATTGTGTACATGGCTGATCTGTTACCGGCTGCCGCACATATTCCGATTCCGTATGTAATGGCTTATGATATGTTTCCGCTTACAACCTTAAATGAAAAGAAATCATTTCTTAAAGAAGCAGTAGAAAACGATTACATCTTATTCTTTGAACATGATCCAAAGATCGAATGTTGCAGTTTGCAACCAACTGAGAAAGGTGTGAGAATGAAAGAAAGCTTCAGGCTGGATGAGATTTGACTTTACGACTCCCCACTAACGACTAACGGCATTACAATTATCTTGTGCTGATCAATCCATTCAACTTATGACGTGTGTTTTTGTAGCCCATCATATCCACTTTTATACTACCAACTGAAATGGGGCTTTCAATGCGAACGGGAATTCGGTTGGCATCGTCGCTCACCCAGACCGTCATCTTCTCACCGCCTTTAAAAATGGTTCCTTCGATCAGCAAAGGTTTAAACTTGATAGCATTGAACCTACCATACTTGGTCTTTATTTTTTCTTTACCAAGATAGCGGATGTACAAACCATAAGTCTTATCATCAATAAACATATTGAACGGAATCCGATCGCCGGGTTTGTATTTATTGAAATCAATATTGCGGGAGTAATAGATAGCACTCAATACATCCTGCACACAATCAGGTGTTTTGAATGTACCGCCTTGCGATGTGGCAGTATTGGCTTGCTGATTAAATGTAACTGTTTCAAACTTTTTAAAATCACCTTCTAAAATATTACGTACAAACTTGTAGGGTTGTAATGTAGAAGTATCAATAAAGCTTTCATACTTGTCTCTCACCTTAAAAAGCCCATCAAAGAAAGACGTTGTTTTTCCTTCGCCAATAAGATGATAAACGGGCTTTCCGTTATATCGCTCCAGGTTAATATGAAAATCGGCATGGCCACCATGCACATAAACCCCGGCTAATGTATAATACACCTGGTAATTGATCGATTCGCCGTTTTGCCACGCAAAATTTCGGATACTGGCACAAAATTCATCACTTGTTTCAGGTTGCGTGGAAACAGGTGCAAATGAAAGCAGTAGAACTGCAAATAGAATAGCAATGATCTTCATCGTTCCTTAAATATTTTTATCGTCAATAACAACAAACTCCCGATCAACGCCGGTACTACAAGATTTAATAACCAGATACCCGCTGTGCCGGCAAGAACAGCAATACTGTTTGCACTGAACACACTCACAATACTAAGTGCAACCGCACCACGTATACCTACATCAGCAATGGCAAAGCCAGGTACAATTGCCATAATTAAAAAAATCAATGCCACACTCCAGAAACCCTCCCACCACGGAATATTAACCTGCAGCGCCTGCCATATCAACACATACTGCAAGGCAAAAACAACAAAACGCAAAAAAGAATAGAATAATATTACAAGATACGTTCTGTTTCGCAAGCCATCGAGCACGTTTGCAAACGATAACTTTTCTTTTAAACCCGGTATCCACTGAAAAGCTTTAGCCAACATCTGCATTCTGAAAAAAAACAAACCCGTTAAGCCGATAAAAAACAAGACCGACCAGGTAAATACCTGCAGCAATATGCCTGATAAATGCGTACCTCCAAGCTGCACATCGTGTAACCGTGGTTTCAGGATAAGCAAGGCAATAAAGCCGCAAACTAATGTTATCAGTAACTGTCCCACACTTGTAACCAACGTAAGCGCCACTCCTTTTAATCTGAAGTCAGGCCTCAGGTACACCACTCTTCCTCCATATTCACCAATACGATTAGGCGTATTTACCGCCAACGATAATCCACTCAACACAGATTCAAATGCTTTTTGAAACGATAAGGGTTGAAATTTATTCACCAGTAAATACCATTTCCATGTTTCTAATCCCCAATTAACAGGCATCAGTAGAACAGACAACCACAACTTCCAGCTTTCACTGCCAATAAAGGCCTGTTTTATCTGCTGCCATGCCCGTGGTAAGTCGGGTTGTTGCTTCACTTGGTTGTATAAGGATATGCTAATCCACACAAAAAGTATAGGGCCCAGAAAGTAATTGATAAAGATTTTGAATTTCCTGTTCAGTTTCTGTTTATTTTGGTCAAAATTAACCTGCTCCTTGCAAAGTTTTTCGAAAATCATTTTAGGCATTGATCCCGGTACTGTTATCATGGGTTATGGTTTGATTGGCGTACGCCAGCAGCAACTGCATTTAATTGAAATGGATGTGCTGAAACTTACCAAACACAAAGACGTGTACATACGTTTACAACTCATCCATGAAAAAGTAAAAGAGGTGATTGAAACGCATAAGCCCACAGATTTTGCCATTGAAGCGCCCTTTTTCGGCAAAAACGTACAGAGTATGCTCAAATTAGGAAGAGCCCAAGGCGTGGCGATTGCGACCGCCATGAGTGCCGGTTTATCAGTTACCGAATATTCGCCTAAGAAAGTAAAACAAGCTGTAACAGGAAATGGAAATGCCGATAAGGAACAGGTTTGGAAAATGCTGCAACACTATCTCGGCTTTAAAGCCAAACCAAAATACTTTGATGCTACCGATGCATTGTCAGTCGCACTCTGTCATCACTTTCAAACCAATAAACCTTTGTTGAAAACAGCTGGTAAAGTAAAAGGCTGGGAAGATTTTATTAAACAGAATCCGGGAAGAGTAAAAGGCAAATAAAGGAAAGGAACAAGGTACAAGAACCAATATCCAAGAAGAAAGGTTCACAAATCCTCCATCATAAATCAAACCTCAACATTTAATCTGTCCTTCGCATTTTCTTAAGGGCCAACAGAAAAATTGCAGCAGGGATGTAACCAAGTAGATAGATTGGATTAAAATGCCCGAACAACAGATCCACAAATAATTTAAGTGTTACCACAATTACAAAACTGACAGGTCCCCATTTTTCCATACTCCATGTGCCGCTGAGTGCCACAAAGCTGAACACCACCATTAATGCGTTCACTGCAGGATACAATGTATCGATACCACTTTTGTTCAACGCCGTATTACCGGTGTACGAGTACACAATTTCGCCAAGTCCCCATACAAAAAGAAGAACACAAAGAATAGTGATCAATTGCGGACGTGGCGCTTTCTTTCCCTTCTTACGTTTATAGCCATACTGATCGTACTGTACCTGGGTCATGCTGAATGCTTGTTTAAATGTTGCAGTATTTTTTGTTGAGCAGCTTTCATTTGCTCTTCGGTTAACTTCAGTTTTGGTCGTGTAAAATTGAGATCATCTGCGCTGTTGATTGGCACCAAATGTAAATGTGCATGAGGCACTTCTAATCCAATAGTTGCAATACCAACACGATCACAGTTGAATGAAGCTTCAATTGCTTTGGCAATAGGTTTTGCAAAAAGCAACAGTTCTGCCAGATCAGCATCATCCACATCAAAAATCTTATCTACTTCTTTTTTTGGAACCACCAGTGTATGCCCCTCGGCCATTGGAAAAATATCTAAAAATGCATAGAATCGGTCGTTCTCTGCAATTTTATACGATGGTATTTCGCCTGCAATGATCTTTGAAAAAATACTCATGCCGCCAACTAATTTTGAACGAAGATAAAAGAAGACACGTTGCAAAGATGATCCATATTTCATCCTGTTAAAGGTAGTTACAAATACAGCTACTCGCCATTTGCTATCCGCTAACAATATTCATCTTAACACGCAAAGCTTGCAGCAGGCAGTTTCTTTAAACAAAAATCTCTTCCACTTTAAATTTTACAATACCTGCCGGCACTTTCACTTCGGCCACTTCGCCCACTTCTTTACCAAGTAATCCTTTGCCGATAGGAGAAGTTACGGATATTTTACCCGCTTTCAGATCAGCCTCCTGTTCACTTACGATCTGGTAAGTAAGTTTTTTCTTGGTAGCTAAATTGGTGATGGTCACTTTGGTTAATATAGCAACACGACTTGTATCAATGGTACTTTCATCCAGCACACGGGCAGTGGCAAGCACGCCCTCAAGCTGGCTGATCTTTGCCTCCAGCATTCCCTGCGCTTCTTTAGCCGCATCATATTCAGCATTCTCTTTCAAATCGCCTTTTTCACGTGCTTCTGCAATTGCTCTTGATGCAGCTGGTCGTTCTACACCACGCATGTGTTGCAACTCAGCCTGCAATCTTTCAAGTGTTTCTTTTGTAACATATTGAACGCTCATGGTTCCTCCTTGTCTTTACGGTTATACAAAAAAATAACAACGCCTCAATTGAGCTTGAAGCGTTGCATGTTTTGTTAAAGAGCAAAAATAGAACCTTTTTTTGAAACAGGGAACAGTTGTTTGCTTTTAATCAAACCCATGAGAAAGCTTTAACAGTCAGTCTGAAAATCAATAAGAATTTAAAAATCTGAAATGTTGACAACCCTTCTCCTTTCCCTATTTTTGAGCAAACTTCGTCATGAAAAAAATTGCTGTCATACTTGTATTGTTCTTTGTTGCTTTTTTTGCCGGTGCCCAGGAAAAAAACATCAATTACAACCCCAACGCAAAAAAAGATACCACAAAAAAAAGCATCAAATGTGCAGCTGTTGGCAAGATCGGTTCAGCCAATGTGCGTATCAATTACTATTCACCGGGTGTTCGTGGCCGCATTATCTGGGGAGGCGTAGTGCCGCTTGATGAAGTGTGGGTAACAGGTGCGCACTCAGCAACAAATATTGAGATCAGCAAAGCATTTCGCATTGGCAATAAAACTATACCGGCGGGGAAGTATGCTATTTTCACCATCCCATCAAAAACAGAATGGATCTTTATTCTCAATAAGAATTACGACCAACACCTCACTGATGATTATGATGCGAAGGATGATATCATTCGATTAAAAGTAAAACCTGTAGCCCTTGCAAAGCCATTGGAGCGGTTGCAATACTTTGTGGGAAACAACAGGATCAGTGTTGGTTGGGATAAAGTGAAAATTGATGTACCGGTGACGATTGTAAACTGATTACAGCAATCCTAATTTATCGGCCAGCACTTTACTCATTTTATAAAAAGCTTCATGCGTGTAGCCCGCAATATGTGGCGTTAGGATAACATTTGGTTGTGCTGCCAGCCAGTCAAATTGCTGTTGCTCACTTTCCGTATAAGTTTGAAGCTTCTCATTCTCCTGCACATCTAAACCGGCACCTGCGATCAATCCTCTTTTCAATGCATCTGTTATGGCAACGGTGCCATGTACTTTCCCACGTGATGTATTTAAAAAAAACGGACGCCGCTTTGCTGCTTCAAAAAAAGCAGTGTCAGCATAATGATAAGTTTCGTTGGTAAGTGGCAGATGTAAACTGATGACATCGCTGTAACGAAGCACCTGTTCAAGCGAGGCTTCTTTTACCTGCTCGCCTCCAAATTCATATTGGTATTTATCATGTGCAAGAATGGTTACATCAAACCCACGAAGTTTTTTTGCAAAGGCACGGCCCGTATGCCCAAAGCCTATAATGCCAACAGTTTTTCCGTTTAATTCGACTCCACGGTTTTCATCACGCAGCCATTGGTGTTGTTTTACCTCTTCAAAACTGTGACTGATCTTATTCATCAGATTCAACAGCATGGCAAGTGTGTGCTCACCAACTGCATCGCAGTTACCTTCAGGACTACTTAATACCTTGATGCCTTTGCTTTCAGCAAATGGCACATCAATTAATTCTAATCCGCTGCCGAGCCTTCCGATCCACATCATTTTTTTTGCATGCTCAAGTAACGCTGCATCAATCTTAACCCTTGTTGAAACCACAAGCCCGGCAACATCTTCAATTTGTATAGATAGCTCTTCGTATGAAATCGTTGGCGCATAAATTACTTCATAGCCTCCCTCCCGCAGTTTTTCCTGCAGGTAATCATGACACTTGGCTGTAATGATAACTTTCACTTTTTTATTCTCTGCTGTTGATTGTAATTTTTTATAATGGCTAATCTGCTGATCTATCTCATCCTGAATGTTAGCGCTGCAAAATCATCTACTGAAAGTTGTTCAGCACGTTTATTGAACAATTCATCTTTCAATTCTTCCGGATCAAACAAACCCTTCACCCCGTTACGCAGCATCTTTCTACGTTGATTGAATGCTGTTTTAACAAGCAATTTGAACTTCTGTTCACTCTGCATCAATGGAATTGTTTTGATTGGCTTCAACTTTATTACACCACTCTTCACTTTTGGCGGAGGGTTGAACGCCTGTTCCTCCACATCAAACAAATATTCCACGTCAAAATAAGCCTGCACTAAAATGCTCAATATCCCATACGCTTTAGATCCCGGTTTGGATGCAACACGTTGCGCCACTTCTTTCTGAAACATCCCAACCACACAATCAACCTGTTCTTTCCAATCCAGCACTTTAAATAAAATCTGTGATGAAATGTTGTATGGGAAATTACCTACTATCATAAACCGTTCCGTAAAGGGGCAATCAGCATCCAAAAAACTTTGATGCAGCAATTTTCCTTTGATAGCCGGAAATGTATGTTCGAGGTAAGTGATCTTTTCAGCATCAAGTTCCACTGCCTTGAAATCAAGATCAGGGTATTGCAAAAAATATTTGGTAATAGCGCCTGCGCCGGGACCAACTTCCACCAGATGCTGCGGATGTTCATCCATAACAGCTTCTACAATTCTTTTTGAAATTGATTCGTCTTTTAAAAAATGCTGACCTAATGATTTTTTTAGCGTGTACTCCACGCTGCAAAAGTAGCAGAAAAAAGCCCCCCGATTTAACCGGAGGGCTGATGAATTGATTTAATGTGCAACGACTATACGTTTCCGGAATATTTCATCCCCAACTTTGCATTGAATTACATACTGACCAGGACTCCATTTAGAAGCTTCAGTTACCATCCACTCATTAATACCTGTGTTTACCTGCTCTGTACTTCTGTAAACAACCGATCCAATGCTGTTTGTAACATTGATCTCAGCCGTTTGATTTCTGTCTGAGGTAAAGTTTATCCTGAAAAGATTTGTAGCCGGGTTAGGCGACACAACTAATTCAAACCCGTTGTTACGGCGAATAAACAAGCGTATTGCATTGGTATAAAATACCTGTCCACCCGTACCAACATATTTTAACCGGTAAAATACTTCGGTAGATCGGAAATTGACAAGGTCATCCAGTTCAGAATAAGTACCGCTGCTGCGTGGCGAAATACGGCCACTAACAGAACTGTAATCAATACCATTGGCACTACGTTCTACCTGGAAATAAGAAACACCTTCTTCACTGTCACTGTTCCAGCTGATCATACCTGATTTGCCTTGCAGTTTTGCATTGAAGTTGTATGGTTTGCCAGCAAGCACCTCACAAGCTGCATATTGTGTAATAGTAACAGTATCGGTTGCATAAACGGTACCGCAACTATCCATTAATGTTTGACTTACAATATAAGTACCGGCCATGCTTGCAGTAATACGGTCGCCTGATGTTGGACCAACGATATTACCACCGATGGTTGACCAATTGTAAACTGATGTAGATAATGGATTGGTAACATAAACTTCAGCAACACCACTCGGACAAAGAACAGGGAAATCTGTTTCGATCTCTGCACTTGGTGCTCGGAAAAAACTGAAAGGCCCTACGAAGTCTTTCAATGCTGCCGTGAAGGAAGTAGATGCTCTTGATTTCACCAATATTCGTCTGAACGGTAAGCCACAAACGTCGCCTTCCCTAACCAAAGGATCGAGGCCAAGCTTACTAAGGTTTACCGAAAACTCCATAAACTGATCGGCTGTGTAATTATCTACAATGGCCTGGCTACCCAATACCAGCTTAAATGGCCCTGCCCATGTGTTGTTTCTACTTGTTAATCCATTATAAAAAACTCCTCCTGCTTTAGGCTGAATAGCTGCATAACCATAAGTAGCACCATTAATAGCTCCATCAAACACATAATTACCGGGTGTACCCACCCAATTAAAAGCTGTTGGTGTTAAAAGCAGGGCATCTTTATGCACCCATATCCGTGCTTCAACCATTCTGAGACCTGTACCAAATTCAGCAGTTAAAATAATATCACCTGCACTCAAAATATTACCCGAAGCATCAAACTTCCAGGATGTATGCCCGTCATCGGGTCCATAACCTTTAAAGTTCAAATTAGGTTTGTCGTAATAAATATCGGTTTGATACATTTCAAAATCGAAATAACGATCACCCGTTGTGTTTTCGATTGATACACCGCCAAACAACCAGAGCGAGTCATTAGTTTCTGTACCATCTCCATCCCTGCGCACATGCATGAACATGTCAAGAATTTCATTCTTATCAGGCACACTCTGTGCAACTGGTGTTGTCCATGTATTCGGATTCATCCCGTTCTTGTTACTACCTGAGGCAAAGATTGTTGAATCATCACCATGGTGGTCACGAATAAATATACCATCGATCAATAACATACCATTCAATACATGAAACTGTGGGTATCGCATGTTACGGAAGAAGGGATAATTTCGGGTGGCGGGCTGCGAAATATATCTCGCAAGGATACCAGCCGCACCTGTAGTATCAATAACAAATTCTCCAACGCCTGGGCCAACAATAACATTGTTGCTGAACCAATCATCATTACCAACCTGCAAAAAGTTATTGAAAAAATTGGCTCTCAAATCACCATCTACACCAAATCTTGCTTTGATTTGCTGTGCTGTTAGTGTTTGGTTGGTCAGGGCAAGAAAGAGAAACAAACTGAGTAAAAGTTGTTTCATAAGTAACGGATTTAAATGAGAAAGAAAGGCTGTGCACTGTAACCTGCACAGCCTTTCAAATAGTTAGCCTTTTTTGCTTACAATACGTATCTCCTCTACAGGCGAGTTCTCGGTAGAACCATCCTGACGATGAGCCACGATACGATAAAACAGATAACCAGGGTATGCACCTGTGTCTCTGTACTTATACGTGGGTTCAGTTGAAGAGCAGCCTACTTCATCGATTTCGAAGAACCAGCTTCCATCATATGAACGCTCAATTGTAAAACAAGTAACTGTTGAAGGATTTGCAACCGCCCAGCTAAGGGAAACATCAGATGCCTGACGATGAACCCGGAAATAGCCAAAGGCCTGACCTGATGGCGTGTTTCCTTTTCCAGTTGATTGTGCGTTGGTTGCAGTGAATGACATTGCAAACACTGCAATAATTAAGATTGCTTTCATGGGGATTACGATTTTGACACAAATTAGAAACGCCGGCACTCATATCCTAAGAATCGGTCATGAATTTCCACTTAGAGGCCAAACTTTTTTCCCTATGGAAAGACCGTAATTTCTGCAATACTTTAACGGAGAAAAATTTCACAACCTAAAAACTCCTGTCTTTCAACTGCTTAGCAATGGGCTTCCAAAACAAACAATCCATTACATTTGTAAGCAATACAGTTTACTTTATGACGCAACCCGAACAAAAACCAGTTATCGGCTTCAGCTGTGGCGACCTGAACGGAATTGGCATCGAAATTATTATTAAAGCACTGAGCGACAGCAGGCTTACCGAACTTTGCACCCCTGTAGTTTTTGCATCGAACAAGAGCATTAACTTTTATAAAAAATCGGTAAGCGATGGCAATTTCAATTACCAGGCGGTAAGGGATTTCCAGCGTCTTAGCCCCAAAACTGTGAATGTGTATAGTTGCTGGGAAGATGAAGTGAGCATAACCCCGGGGCAATTAACAGATGTTGGTGGAAGTTATGCCATCCTTTCTTTGACCGAAGCTGTGAAGGCTTTGAAGGAAAAAAACATCGATGCATTGGTTACTGCTCCAATTCATAAAAAGAATGTACAGTCAGAAGCTTTCCCATACACCGGTCACACACCTTATTTGAAAGCAGCGTTTGAAGCAAATGATGTGGTGATGTTTATGGTAGCCGAAAATATTAAAGTGGCATTGGTAACCGAACATATTCCTGTGGCTGAAGTTGCGCAGCATATAACAAGAGAAGCAATTGTAAGTAAACTGAAGTTGATGAACCAATCGCTGAAAAAAGATTTTGGCATTGATAAACCAAAGATCGCAGTGCTGGGGTTAAATCCACACGCCGGCGATGAAGGTTTGATTGGCAAAGAAGAAGAGGAAATTATTAAACCAGCCATTAAAGAAGCGAAACAAAGCGATGTATTTTGTTTTGGGCCTTACAGTTCAGATGCATTTTTTGCACGTGGACAGCATGAAAAATTTGATGCAGTTCTTGCCATGTATCACGACCAGGGATTGATCCCTTTTAAATCACTTGCTATTGGTGAAGGAGTAAATTATACAGCAGGGATGCAGGGCATCCGCACAAGTCCCGATCATGGAACTGCATTTGACATTGCAGGAAAAGGTAAAGCTGATGAGTCATCAATAAGAGCAGCATTGTTTATGGCTATTGATATTTTCAGAAGCCGACACGGTTATGCTGATGCACGCAAAAACCCTTTGCGTAAAATGAGTGCGGCTATGCTGGCAAGAGCTGTTGATGAGAAGATTGAAGAAGAATAAATTTAAAAGGCACAAGGTTCAAAAACCAAAATACAAGATTCAAAGTATGAGAGGCAATGCATTAAGCGTTGCCTTTTTTATTTCAGCATTGCATCAGTTACACCCTTGTTGATAACATAAGAACTATAGCTGATCTCCACTTTCCCTTTTTTGTTTTTTGGTAGCTCAGGCTTTTTTGATCCATCATCATACTCCAGGGTAATACCTTTTGGAAGTTTGTAATCTTTCGTGTTAAACGAGAAGATTACTTTATCAGGTAAACCCCATTCTGCATATTTACCGAACTGCATTTCCATATCATATGTGCCATTCTCTTTGGTAGTAGTACTTGATTTACGAATGAGGAGATTTTTTTCGTCGATATACATTGTAGTTAATACCACATCGCTTGTTTCACTAAGCGGCAGCAATTTAATGATGCGTACGGCTGTACCGGCAACAGTTCCCTGACCGGCATCAATGGCTGTATAACTATCGGTAAGTAATAACGAACTTACGTTTACACTCACACCACCTTTCGGCAATAACGAAACACCTCCATCTCTCTTAATGGCGAACTTGTTTGGTTTCTTGAAATAAGATTTGATATTGGCAACAGGTGCTTTAATAAATACTACATCCGTCTTCATTTTACCTGTTGCAATATAATCGTTCACTTTGTCCATCTTGGCTTTTACGTTCCTGAGAAGTTCATCAGGCGTTTGTGCCGTTATTGATAAGACTGGAAGCAACAGGCAGGAAGTAAGAACGATCTTACTGAACAACAAGGCCGAATAAAATTGATTCTTCATATTCATTACTACATTAAACGTTAAAGCATTCACTGCATGTTATCAACTCAACACATCTTTCCTGTTAAAAATAAAGATGGCCGACCCTGTGAAGATGAAAATATGTAACAAAAGGATGCCTGCACTTCGTAAAACTGCCGGCAAATTTCGAATGGTACCAGGAATAGACATACCATCTGCATCTACTTTCATCTCAAAAAATCCTTTCCAACCGATCATATGCGAGGTAAAGAAAAAATCTTTAACATTTTGAAACATCGGGATATCCAAGGTGGTGAGGATGGTAAATACAATGATCACACTCATTGTCGCCACAATTGGTCCAAGCGAATTCTCTGCAAAAATGGAAAAGAAAAATCCAAGTGATGAAACTGTGATGAGCGCTATTGCTGCATAACCAAATGCACATAGATAGCGCCAGAAAATATCATTGCCATTCAGGATAATGATCTCGTAACTTTTTGCATTCATCAAACCATCGGTACCGAATATGGCCATTGATAAAAACAAACCGAGTATAGCGATCCAGATAAGAAGAATAATGGCATAAATAGCCGATGCCATGAATTTGCTCATCAACAGTTTTGTACGGCTCACCGGTTTTGTGATCAGTAACCTAAGGGTGCCCATGTTTGCTTCACCTGCAATCATATCTGCACTAACCAATGCCACAAGCAGTGGTACGTGTATAAGCAATGTTTGTAAAATGACAAAGCAAACAAAATATCCATTGAGCGGATTGCCGATCACATCAAAATTATCTTTCACATCTTTTAACACAAAATCCATGTACTTGGCACCATCAACATAAATGGCCAGCTGTATCAGCGACACAATGGCCCACACCGCAATAAACGCAATGTAAGTGCGTGGACGTTTGAATACTTTGAACAATTCAATTTTTAAAAGGCTCCACATGTTGATTCGCTGTTGTGATCTTTAAAAAATAATCTTCCAATGAATGCCTTGCTGTAATACCCAAAACACTGATGTTATTTTCAACCAACAATTTTGTCAATGCAGGCACTTCTTCTTTTCGCAGCTTCAATTCTATACCACCCATATCAACACCCATCAGCTTATCTGCATAAGTTGTTTGTGTGAGCAATTGCTCACAACCTGTCTGATCATTTGTTTCAATATATACCACCGTATCATCGGGATGGAATAACTCAGCCACTGTCCCTTCCACCAATTTCTTTCCCTTATCAATAATGAGCATGCGGTTAGCGATCTGCTCCACTTCACTTAACAAGTGCGATGATACAAGAATGGTCTTGTTCATTTTTTCCCGCAGCATCAGAATAAGATTCCGCATATCAGCAATCCCCTGCGGATCTAATCCATTCGTTGGTTCATCTAACATGATCAACTGCGGATCATGCACCAATGCAACAGCAATACCTAAACGCTGCTTCATACCTTGTGAAAACGTGCGCACTTTACTGTTGGCACGTTGTGCAAGACCAACAAGTTCGAGTTGATCCATAAAGTTTGCTTTCGTAAGTTTTACGCCGCTCATTTTTGCAAACAGTTGCAATGTTTCGTATGCCGTTAAATATTTGTAGAGATCAGGACGTTCAATTACCGCCCCTGTATTACGCAGAATTTCTTTGCGATGTTTGTACAGATCATAACCAAAAATTTCAATGGAACCACTCGTAGGTGTAATGAGTGTAAGCAACATACGGATAGTGGTTGATTTACCTGCACCATTCTGGCCAAGAAAACCATACACATCACCTTTCTGTACAGTAAAAGAAAGATCGCTTACCGCTGTTATTTCGCTGAAAACCTTACTGAGATGAGAAACCTTAATGACTGATTCCATAAATTTTACTGCTGTAGTAACACGCAAGTAAAGATAAGGTTGGATTTACCGGAAAAATTATTTGGGGAGATAAGTTTGCAATGCTTTCACATAGGTCTCAAAAGCAGCTATTCCAACCGGAGTAATTTTGCAGATGGTTTGCGGATAATTGTCTTTGAACTGCTTGATCACATCAACATATCCGGCTTCTTTCAGTTTACTGATCTGCACACTCAGGTTGCCCGCAGTAGAGCCTGTCTTTTCTCTGATGAAGGTAAACTCAGCTTCCTTAACGCCAATGAGCAGGCTCATAACGGCGAGCCGTAATTGCGAGTGTAATATGGGATCGAGTTCCTTAAACATGTTGTTGTTTTCCCTGCAGGTATTTCTTACGGAGAATAATACCGGGTACCAGCCAGGCCAATGCTGCGGATACAGCCATTAATAAAAAATCAAATTTGGTAATGGTGAATGCACTGATGATGGCACTAAGCCAACAAACAATACCACCAATGGTCATCAGTCTGAACTTTCGTGCAGCCCCTGTTACAATCGTTGGGTAACCAAAAACAAACAGCAGGTAGGCAGAGCCGTAAGTCCAGAAGTTAGGAATATCTGCTTTGCCGGTGATCTCACGGTAATCAGATACGATTGGATTAAATGCATCGGCTGCTACGTTATTTATAAAGTTGATCACAAATACACCAATACCAAAACAAAGCCAAACATATCCCATCACATCATCATCCCAACCTTTTGCTTTACGTTCACGACGTTCACGAATCGAAATAAATATCTGTGGAATAATAGCCAGTAATGCCAATAACCAAATGTCAAACGGCATCGTCCATCTGAAATGAATGATGCAGAATTGGACGAGACTACAGAAAGTGATAACAGCTCCCCACAGTATCGGACCAATACCTGTATCAACAAAATCACTTTTTGCCCGGTTGATCATTTGCTGAATGATCATTAAACTTTCCTGTTCCGTTAATGGTTTTTCCTGCATGATCAATGTTGTTTTTGAAAGCGTGAACGAAGAAGATAACCCGGAACGATCCAGGTGGTAATTACTGCCAATGCCAATAACAGAAATGAAAATTCATAGGGAATAAAAACAGAGACCAATGCCAACACCCAGCAGCTGATAGCGCCGATACGCAATGGAACAAATTTTAAAATAATACCTGATAAAAATGTTGGCATACCATATAACATCAGAATAAGCGGGTTAAACAACTGCGGCTGTCCGCTGCGTCCAATTATTATACCCACCAAAAAACCCATGATCACAAATACCAACCATACATAGTTATTGATGTCATCTGTATAAGTTCGTACTGTTGTACTTTTCTTTACTCTCGACAGATAGATCATCTGGTAAATAACAGTAGGAATGGTGAGCATCCATACATACATGAGGTTCTTAAAATTGCCAAAGAAATAAACCGAAATAAAACTGATAATACTGCATACAAGAACAACCCATCCCCATAATAAATACAGATGACCGTTTTCATTAAAACGGTTTTGTGCTTTGCTGATCATTGATTCAATGAGCTGCAAGCTGTCTTTAGCTGAGAAATCCTGTTGCTCCATGTATAATTGTTTAAACGTCAAAAATAAGGGAGTCCCGAAGTGTTTACTCCGGGACTAATACACATTATTTACACGCTGCGTGTGCCTGTGCGTTTTGTTCTTTACCCCAATTTGGATGCAATGCTGATGCAGGCTTGAATGTTTCAAAGAGTTTTACTGCTTCTTCAAACACTGGTTTTGCTTTTGCACATCCGCCACCAAATTGTTCTGGCGTCCGGCTGATACCTTGCGCTTCCCACATATAAGGGCGTGGATTAGTTGGATCAAGCTTCTTCGACAATGCCGTGTTCTCCTGTATGATGGCACCGTATTGCATATACCTGGTCATGGGATCAGCACTCATTTTTACTGTTGCAATCATTGCCTTCACCAAAGCGATCTCCGAATTATTTTTTTCAAACTCTTCTGCTTTGTTGATGAATATAGTTGCTTTATCTGCCAATGGATCGAATTGTTTTGGATCGTTTGTCATAAATGCATGCCACACCTGTGCAACTGCTGCATAGTAAAACGGAAGCCATTGATTTTTCTCTGCATTGCCAATACGTTCAAATGCATTTACTACATCCAGCATCGCATCGGGTGTTTTTGCTTCGCCCATAGCCTGCATATTTTTTTGCATGGCACCGGTATAACGTTCGCTCTGTGCAATGGCAGCAGTAAAAAGATGAGCGAAGAGAACAGCAAGAAGTACTTGTTTCATAACTAATAATTAGAATGATGATAAAATTTTATTGTTTGTTTTTTAGTTTTTCATATTCACGCTCAACACTGTTGCTTTTCGGATAAACGTATGCACCAAAGTAATGTGATGCAATACCAATACCCCAACCAAGCATTGGCCATACCGGCCAGGGAACACCGCCACCATAATGCTTTGCTCCATTAATTGCCCATAAGATCCAGAAGAAAGCATTGATCAGCAAATAAGTGATCAGATGTTGTTTGAATGATGCACGTTTTTGTGCGATCTCCCACAGTTGTTTGTCTTTTTCTTCGTTTGAATCAGGGATTCGTTGAAAATTGCTCATGTTTGATAAAGTTGAATGATGAATGATGATTTATAAATTATTGTTGATAGCATCATCAGTACGGTCAACACCAAAGCTGATGAAAGCACCAATGAAAATGAACATACGTGATGGCGGCACTAATTCTGTTTTCCGTTGACCATTGTACGAATAGTTATAACCATACACTTGCTTAATATTAAAAACATTACTTACACTCAACACATATACGGCGAATGCTTTTGCATCTTTCTTACCGATCGAAGGCAGGTAGTTCACTGAAAAACTTACGTTGTGGTAATCAGGGATACGTCCTTTATCAGCAAAGAAAGGTTTGCTTGTGTTTTGATCGTATTGAATGTTATAATAAGGACGGCCACTTGCATAATTGTAAGAAAAGTTGAGGTTCGATTTAAGCTTGGTTACAAACTTCTTCAGCACCAACGATCCTGTATGCTTTGCAGCAAAGTTTGGCGTAATGGCTGTTGGGAAGTTTAAGAAATCACGTTTGGTATCAAGGAATGAATAAGATATCCAGTAATCGAGATTCTTTACAGTTTTCTTATCTCTCCAGAATAATTCAAATCCACTTGCATCACCAAAACCATTGTTGCTGCTGCCAAGTTCACGACCATTGATATTTGATGTCTTAATCAGGTTGTCATACTGTTTGTAAAATGCTTCCACACGGAATGTGGTAAGATTTGTTGTTTTCTGGTATTGAGCAATATAATGCGTTGCCTTCATGAATGTAAGTGGTGCAATCGTTGGCTGGTAACGCAACTCGGGGTTCTGATAAAAAATGCCATACGCTAATGATGCCTGGCTTTCTTTGCCCAGTTTGTAAGCCAATGATACACGAGGGGCAAGATTTGTTTTATCAAGTAAAGCAGAATACTCAGCTCTTGCGCCAAACTTTGCAGCCAGTTTATTTGTTAAGTAAACATCCTGCTCTGCAAATAAGGAATAAACATTCTCGATCAAACGTGTTCTGAATTTTGAACCATTAAAAGCTGTAAACAAACTTTTATCATCACTATGATTATACTCAGCTCCAAAACGTAATGCATTCAATGCCCTGAATTTCTTTTCCAATACCAAACGCCCATTGGCATAAAAGCCTTTGCTGTTTATATCAAATTGTTTGAACTCAAGACCACTCAGCAATACATCATTTTTATCTTCATCCTGCATACCAAAGCGGATATCATCTTTATTAGTTGATACAGATACTCCCGCCTGCAACTTCCACTTATTCTTTAAACTTTCTTTCCACGATAAGTTGTGATACATATTACCATTGCTCAAGCCAAAGCGATCTTTATAACCAACTGAATCAAGACTGTTTTGTGTAAAGCCTAAACTATTCGTGAGATAAAAACCATAATACTTCAGCATTCCATTCTTTGATGTTTTAATGCGGAAGTTTGCATCAATATTATGTGAGTTGGGCGCTTTTGAATAATCCTGCTGCTGTTTGATCACTGCAAATGCAGCTGTAAGATTCGAGTAGTTATAATTCACACCCCATGATGCAGTTTTTTCTTTATTGAGTTTTTGAAATCCTGCGCCGATACCCAAAACAGAAAGATTCAACGTTGCAGATGATTGCTCAGGAAGATCAATTGATTCTAAAATTAATGCCGATGATAATGCCTGGCCATACAATGCGCTGTAACCACCTGTGCTGAAAACTGTTCCCTTAAAAATAAATGGTGAGAAACGGCCACGTTGTGCAATGCCGGGCACACTGCTAAAGAAAAAATTGTTCACCAGTGTTCCATCAATAAATGTTTTTGTTTCGGCAGCAGTACCACCCCGAACAAACAAACCTTCACTCTCTCCCACCTGTTGTGCGCCGGGTAATGTTTTCAAAGCACCGGTAATATCGCCATTACCACTGGCTGTTGTTACAATATCAATGGATGATAACACAGCTGCCACACGCTTTCGGTCACTTGCTTCAAACGCACCGGCCGTGATCACTACGGCACTCATTTCCGTTACTTCTTCTTTTAACTGAACCGGCAATTGAAGATCACCGCCTTTTAGTTCAACCGGCAACTCTACCGTTTTAAATCCAATGGCTGTAATAATGATGATCTGGTTTCCTTTATCGGTGGTTTTAAAGCGAAAACGACCGGCCGAGTCAGCAGTGGCACCGTCGTAAGAATCTTTAATGGCAATTGAAGCACCGGGAACCGGTTTCTTTTTATTGTCCATAACGGTACCACTGATGCTGGTTTGCCCAACTACAAGCTGAGTGATGATGAGGCTGATGAATAAGGTTAATGCTTTCATTTCTTATAAATAGATCACAAACATAGACTAGTTTATTTTATAAACCAAATATTCGATCCAGATTTTTTTGGAAGTAATTGCAACAAAAATGCCCCCGGGATCTGGGGGCATTTTTCATTACTTCGTTTGCTTATTTGTTTTTCAGGAGAAGTTGGGAGCTTTTAAGTTGACCTGCTCTTACCTCTAAAATATAATTGCCTGCTGGCAACTGAGGAAGATTATTTAACTGAATTGCATTCGTCCCTTTAAACAGCGATCTGATGGTAGTGTAAACAATCCTTCCATGTTGACCGAATA
Organism: Lacibacter sp.; assembly: GCF_035299325.1. GTDB lineage: Bacteria > Bacteroidota > Bacteroidia > Chitinophagales > Chitinophagaceae > Lacibacter. The sequence continues at coordinate 165,495 of NZ_DATGWT010000041.1, forward strand.
AACGGATATACGCATCTCCGCTTACTTCAAGTGTTGCCTGTATATTTATTACCTGGTCGAAAGGATTAGGTGATGCGATCACTTTGGTTGATGCATTACTATACAATTTGATAATTGCACTGTAGCTTGATTTACCATCTTCATCCACCATCTTCAAGCGATAGTAATTAAAAGCTGCAAGTGGAGATGCATCTACAAATTGATAAGCAGTTTCAGTAACTGAATTTCCGGTTGCTTTTACCGAACCAATGGAAAGGAAATTAATCCCATCGCCACTTCTTTCAATTAGGTAGTGACTTGCGTTGATCTCAGTAGCTGTTCTCCAGTTCAACTGTGATTGTCCGTTCAATAAACGTCCATTGAACGACAGCAACTGAACAGGCAACGTACCTGAAACAGTAATTGACGCCGTTGCTACAGATAAACAACCGGAGCCGGATAACTTATCGGCAACAACTTCAATATTGTATGTACCTGGTGATGTGAATGTTTGTGTAGTGATTGTTTCTGCACCACCATTTCCAAATTCTGATGTTGCATAACTTAATCCGCTGCCTGCATCTTCAACAATATATAACACACCTGACTGCGTATTTGATACAGTATAGGTAACCGTTTGCCCAACGGAGATCGATGATGTTGTTGGACTGATCAACGGTGTTGTTGGAGCAGAACAGGAAACAGTTGTGGTAGAACCACATGTGGTGTTTAATGTGCTGCTTGTTGCCTGCGCACCTACAGTTAATACTCCGCCTGCATACAATGGGTTAGATGCTGACACGGTTACTGTCCATGCTGATTGAGCAGAGAGTGCCACCGAGCCAATCAATCCTCCATCCTGGTACAAATAAACTGTACCCGTAAACGGACCGGTGATGGTTCCTGATACGGATGTATGGCCTTCGGTGTATGATCCGGTGATCGTGGGGCAAACAGTGGTCGCAGCTCTTGCTGTTGCAGACGAAGAGTTGGCACTAACAGAACAGCTTCCGTTTTGTGCCGTTGCATAATAGCTTGTTCCGTTTACCAACGCAGCAACAGTTACAGACCATGTACCATTCGCCTGAACGGTTGTTGTACCTTGTAAAACATTCGATGCATTATACACACGAATAGTTGTGCCTGCAGGTTCGGATGAAGTTCCTGTAACTGTTGTTACAGCTCCGGTTAAATTACCTTGAATATCTGTTGTAATAACTGGTGCAGATGTAAAACAGGTAGCCGTTAACGTTGCTGCTGTACTAATGCACTGTCCGCTTGCCTGTTGACGAACAGTAATTACATCACCAGTTTGAAATGTTTGACTGGAAAAACTATACGCACTTCCTGAAGCTGTTGTTGATGCAACAATAAATCCATTTACAAATAAACGTACAGTAGCACCCGTTACTGCTGTTCCACTAATAGTTGAGCCCGGATAGAGAACTGTTTGCGTAATTGTTGGCGCTGCGGTTTGTGTGAGTGTTAAACAACTGAAGGCAGGTGCGGATTCGCATTTACCTGATTCAATTACCGAGAATGCATAACTGGACGATGTCATATCATTCGCACCACCGGTACACGCAGCGTTTGGTCCGCCATTGTTTGTACTGTTATATTCCCAAATAGTACCTGAAGGATCAGTTGTTTGGTTATAAGTAATTTTTAATGTTGTTGTTGCATCATCCGCCAATAAAACAAGGTTGCCACCCGCTGCAATTGTATATAATTTGATTCGTGCGTTAGCCGGCTTTGTTCCTTGTATCCCTTTATTCGTAATACAAGTAATGACGGTTGTTGTGTTAGTTGAAACATTTGATGGAGAGCAACTTGTTACCGCTACACTGTTACTTGTTAAACACATACTCTCGCCGGTTGATTGTGCTTTTGCAGTAATAATATCTCCACTTGCAACGCTTGCAATGATATAAGTCCACGGGCTTCCGCTTGTTGCAGTTGTTGTGCCGGCCAATACAGCATTTTTATAAACTGAGATAGTAGCGGTTGAAGGTTTAGTTGCATCAAGTCTTGTCCACGTGCCGGTAATATTCACGTTTGATCCCGAAGCAATACCTGTATTTACAGCTGGCGCTGGAGTACATGCATCAGAAGGGCCAGAGCCACCTGAGGTGATATCGGTCAATGTAAAGCTTGGCGTATTCTCGCCTAAAAATTCCCAGGCATCTGTTGTATTTGTAAAATTATCATCATTCAAACCATAAATATCAGAACGTGTTCCCTGGAATGCCGACCCTGGATTTGTATTTGTTGAAATAACTAGACGGATTGGTGTTGATGCTGTGATACCTAATGCTGACATGGGTACAAAAAAATCATAGAAATAATCTGCATTACCTGATTCTCGACTCAGTGCAACAGAGATCAATTGATTGGTTGCAAGAGAATAAGTGTTGCTTGCAGTTGGGTTTACAATACCATCCACATTATAAATAGCCACACGCCCATTTGTACCTGTTTCGAGCGCCACTTCCAGTTCAAAACCGGGGTTACCATTTCCACTGTTTGTTGGAGCCACATAATTGGGATCAGCAGCAGAACCCGATGCGCCAAGCTTCAGATCAGTATCAATTAAAATATTATACGCCTTTGCACCACTAACAATACTGCCAATTCGTAAACGGAACAAGAGATTTGTTCCATCATTGTAGATATAACAGCCGCTGTTATCAACGGTTTTTACAATATCAGAATAACCACCATCAGGTCCTGTAGCAAGGTCGCCTGTTGGTTCAATCATTACCGGTTTAATAATCTTATACAATATTTCACTTTGAGTAATATCGCTTGTAGTAAAGCCTCCAGATGTTGCAGAACTAAAAAAATCCTGATTGGGATTGAGAACAACCGGACCTGCAGCACCTGCAGGACGAACAATTAATCCGGGAGATTGAGCATGACTTACATAGGTATGAAGCAAAAAAATAAAGGGCAATATCAGCCCTTTGAAATACCGGGATATGGATTTCATTTTAAAGGTTTTACTCAGGTAATGAATACGCTGTAAAATTAAGTAGTAGCCTTTAGTTGCTATGTAGTAGAATCTACAATCTGAGTATAGAGGGTTTTATTTTACAGTTGTCACATAAAACAAGGAGAAGAACAAACAGGTTATTTTTTCTGCCCTATCTTTTCTCTAAGTAATGTTCTTGCATTGTGGGTGCCATCTTCAGCAGTAAAAGCATCTTTGGGAATCAGGAAGAAGGAACGTTCATCGATATAAAGATGAAAGAAGTTGGGTGTTTCAATAAAGTACTTGAACGCCTTATAACTCCAGTCCTTACTACCGTTTGGGTTTTCGATATGCATATAGGTATCGAGGAAAGTAAGGTTAAATGAATCCCTGAATGTTTTTGCACGGCTGTAAACGGTAAATGGCAGAATGAACCAAAATGAAGCCATGAGAGAAAACCATAAAAACGAACTAAGCAGAAATGCAACGGGTGCTATTTTTTTCCAGAAGAACATGCCTGCTGCAAACAATGCAAACACATTCACTAATATAATAAGTATACGTATTTCTTTTTTAGAAATAAAATGATAACGTAATGCCTGGATCACTTTTTTTCGATCGTACCGGAAAGAAATATTCATACTTGCTTCTGTTTATTCGTTCAATTAATGTTTATCGTGGATATTTTAATTCATTTTCAGTTACACTCCATTCACCCAACTTATCAGCTTTCACACCAAAGAATTCAACAGTGAGTTTGCGTTGGCCTCTTGCCCCACTGAAATTAAATTTACCATAGTTCTGTTTTTCATCGATTCCAAAAACACGGTAAGGGTTATTGGCTTCAGCTGCACCAAACTTGTGTGTGCCAGCTGTTAAAGGCGATACTGTTATATCATACAAAGGATAAGCCCCTTGCCTGTTTACTTTGATCACTTCTGTATGATGACGATCACCACTCATAAACAACACTCCCGGAATTTTATTTACTTGTAAAAAACTCATCAACTCTTCATACTCAACCGGGCAGTCAAGTAATTTATCAAATGGTGAAACAGGATTCAACACCTGGCTGCCATTTGCAATGATCTTGAATGGTGCACGACTGAACAGCAATGAATTCTTCAGCCATTGCAATTGCTGTTTACCCCACATCAATTTATCAGGATTTGGTTTGCCATCAATTGAATCTTTCATGTTATCGGCACTTCTCCACCAGCGGTCATCCATCATAAAAATATCTACATCGCCATAACTGATCATTGAGTAAATTCCTTCACCATTCATTCCATAGCTTGTATTTAACCAATAATTGCTGAATACATCACGTGAAGTTTTCTTAAGAATATAGTTTGAACCAATATCGTTCGGCCCATAATCATGATCATCCCACATCGCATAATGTGAAGTTGATCTCAGAAAGTTTTGCAACACAGGAACGGAACGGTCGTGACTGGCTCTGTTCCATAAACCCCATTGGTCGTAATAGTCTACTTCACGTGTGTACCAGTTATCGCCCATCCAAAGCATAAAAGCCACTTTTTCTTTTGCCATACTTTCAAAGATGGATGAATCGCCGCCATAAGGTTTTCCCGGGCGATCAACAGCAGGTTCATTAATGTAAGCGCAGGAACCGGTTAAAAAAGAAAAATCGGGCGCAGGTTTACGCCATTGCCATAATTCCTTTGTGGTGAATGATCCAGTTGCTTTTGTTGGTTTTGCAATCATTTTTTGATTAATGAAGAATTGATATTCGTACGTTGAATTCAACTCCAGCCCAACAAGATCAAATACAAGTGGCGAAAACCATTCATTACGATCCGTTTTTCTCTGCAAAGATTTATAAGAGTTGATGTTTCCCTTTTTCCAGTATAATAATACAACATCACTACCGGGCTTTACTTCGATCCACAATTTAGCTGTGCGTAGTTCAACAGGACCCAACATGGGACCACTTACCAATTGTGCCTTTGCAGTAATTGAAAGAAAAAGAAACACAGGGAGCAGTGCCCTGCAAAATAAACTTCTCATAATTGTAAGTATAAGTAACCCCGTTTCCGGGAGCTGCAATGTAAATAAAGTTTACATGCCAAGCCTGTGCAGCGGGCTGATTCCTGTTATATGCCCATTAATTTTCAATAGATGGGGAATGGAAAGGACAAAAAAATCCCCCCGGTTTGGGGGGGTATAATGAGTTATCTGACACGCATACATTTACGGAATGATCCATGTGCAGCTTCATAAGGCGTCAGAGACCTGCTGCAGCTACTCAGATAAAAAACACTTAACAGCAATAGAGTATAAACGATTGCTCTTTTCATTGGTACGGATTTAATACGTTTTAAAAATAGTCCTTTCGGTAATATGATAACGAAAATCGGGCCATTGAATTTTACAAACTAAGAGTATCCCTTAAAAAAAGTTTCAAAAGAGCACATTTACTTTGTGTTGTTACGAATGCCGTTTCGGTAATTACGCAGTTTTCTGACTATCCCCGGTAAAATAAAAACGCTCCGGAGAACCGGAGCGTTTGTTATAGGAACCTCTGTTGAGATTTGTTGTTGAGCGATTGCATTAACTGCAACCCATACTGTTACCACAATTCAAACATTTGTAACAGGTACCACTCCTGATGGTGATGTGTCCGCAAGTATTACAGGCCGGCGCATCGCTTTGCATACTCTTCGCTGCCATGTTCACTGCATCAAGACCGTTATCCATCTTCACAGGATTTGCAGCAACACGTTGTGCCTTCTGCACCTGTGGCGTGGTGGGTACTGAACCTACCACTCTTACATCACTTAGTTCCGGAGTTTTTTTTTCGTATTCCAAGCCTGTCGGCACATCATCCCAATCATCCATACCCGTATTGTTGATCTCAGGTTTATCTAATACATGAACGAGATCAGTACGTCCTAAATATTCATAAGCCAGGCAACGGAATACAAAGTCAACAATTGAAGTGGTTGATTTAATATTCGGATGATCTACCATACCGCTTGGTTCAAACTTGGTGAACACAAATTTCTCTGCATACTCTTCTAACGGAACACCATATTGTAAACCAACAGAAATAGCAATGGCGAAACTGTTCATCAATCCTTTTAATGTACTTCCTTCTTTTGCCAGATCAACAAAGATCTCTCCTAGTGTACCATCGTTGTATTCACCTGTGCGTAAAAAGAGTGCCTGCCCGTTAATTTTTGCTTTTTGTGTAAAGCCTCTACGTTTAGCAGGTAATGTTCTGCGTTCAACAATGCGTGCAAGCTGACGTTTCAGTTTTGTATCTGGTGAAGCCTGTACACGTTTGTTCAATTCTTCCAGCAGTTCTTCTACTGTAAGCTTAGCCATATCAACAATATTGCTTTCGGCTATTGCAGCTGTTTCTTCTGCTGCAGTTTCAGTTGAATCTTTTTTCTTCTTGTCGCTTCCTTTTGTACTTAACGGTTGCGAAAGTTTAGAACCATCACGGTATAATGCACATGCTTTCAATCCAAGCTTCCAGCTTTCGTAATAAGCATCAGCAATTTCTTCAACTGTTGCTTCGTTTGGAAGGTTGATGGTTTTTGAAATAGCACCACTCAGGAATGGTTGTGCAGCACCCATCATTTTAATGTGACCGCTATGATGAATATAACGTTGACCTTTTTTACCGCATCTGTTTGCGCAATCAAATACAGGATAGTGTTCCAGTTTTAAGAAAGGAGCACCTTCAACCGTCATGGTACCACAGATATAATCGTTTGCTTCAGCAATCTGTTCGTCAGTAAATCCTAATGCTTCCAATAAACTCCATTCAAAATCATTGTATTGATCAGGAGTAAAACCAAGACGTTGCAAACACTCTTCGCCCAATGCATACTTGTTGAACACAAATCCAATTTCAAATGCACTTGCAAGTGACGCCTCGATCTTTTTGATCTCTTCAGCAATAAATCCTTTTTCGCTGAGGCTTTGAGGATTTACATGCGGGGCACCATTCAAAGAAGCTGAGCCCACTGCATATTTTACAATGGCTTCGCTTTCTCTTTCTGTATAGCCGAGTTTTTTCAAAGCCGCAGGTACAGATTGATTGATGATCTTGAAATAACCACCACCACTGAGCTTTTTAAATTTCACCAAAGCGAAATCAGGTTCAACACCTGTTGTATCGCAATCCATGACCAAACCAATTGTTCCTGTTGGAGCAATTACAGTTGTTTGTGCATTACGGTAACCATATTTCTCTCCCATTTCTACTGCATCGTCCCAGCTTTTGCAGGCACTTGTCAATAAATAATCAGGACAGTATTGTGCTTTAATACCTAATGGCTTAATGCTTAATCCTACGTATGCTTCTTCAGCATCGTAAGCAGCTGCACGGTGGTTACGCATTACACGCAACATATCTTCAGCATTCTCTTCGTAACGTGGGAAGGCGCCGAGGAATGAAGCCATCTCTGCAGATGTTTTGTAAGAGATACCCGTCATAATAGCTGTTAATGCACCGGCAATACCACGTGCTTCTTCACTGTCATAAGGAATACCCATTACCATCAGCATAGAACCAAGGTTGGCATAACCCAAACCAAGTGTACGGTAATCGTAAGAAAGTTGTGCAACATCTTTTGATGGGAACTGTGCCATTAACACAGAAATTTCCAATACTGCTGTCCACAAACGACATACATATTCAAAGCCCTGTACATCGAAGGTTTGTGTTTCTTCATCAAACAAACGACGAAGGTTTACTGATGCAAGGTTACAGGCAGTATTATCTAAGAACATATATTCACTGCAAGGGTTCGATGCATTGATGCGTCCGCCTTTTGGTGAAGTATGCCATTCATTAATTGTGGTATCGTACTGTGTACCCGGATCAGCACAACGCCATGCAGCATAAGCGATCTGGTTCCATACTTCCTGTGAAGGAATCTTTTTCATGGTGCGACCATCAGTACGTGCTTTCAATTCCCAATCTTCACCTTTCTCTAATTTCTCAAAGAATTCGTTTGGTATACGTACAGAGTTGTTTGAGTTTTGTCCACTCACAGTGCGGTAAGCTTCCCCTTCGTAATCAGAAGCATAACCTGCATTGATCAATGCACCTACTTTCTTTTCTTCTTCAACTTTCCAATTGATGAAGTCCATGATCTCAGGATGATCTAAATCGAGACAAACCATTTTAGCAGCACGGCGTGTTGTACCTCCGCTTTTAATAGCACCTGCAGCACGGTCGCCGATTTTCAGGAAGCTCATCAAACCACTTGATGTACCACCACCGCTGAGTTTTTCACCTTCGCCACGAATGGTAGAAAAGTTTGTACCAACACCGGAACCATATTTGAAGATCCTTGCTTCACGAACCCACAGATCCATCAAACCACCTTCATTCACCAGGTCATCACTCACACTGAGGATGAAACAGGCATGTGGTTGAGGACGCTCATATGCAGAAGTTGATTTCTTTAATTCACCATCGTTCGCATCAACATAGTAGTGGCCTTGTGGCTTACCCTTGATGCCATAACTTTCATACAAACCCGAATTAAACCATTGCGGACTGTTAGGTACGCACACCTGGTTTAAAATACTATACACCAGCTCTTCGTAAAAGATCTGCGCATCCTGTTCACTTGCAAAATAGCCGTAACGTTCACCCCAAACCCGCCAGCAATTGGCCATACGATGTGCCACCTGCTTAGAAGATGTTTCACGACCCAATGAACCATCAGGTTGCGGTACACCAGCCTTACGAAAATACTTTTGCGCCAAAATATCTGTTGCGATCTGACTCCAATGATTCGGCACCTCCACATTATTCATCTCAAACACAACTTCTCCAGATGGATTGCGAATCACAGAAGTACGGTAATCGTACTCAAACAGGTCGAAGGGTGTAACACCTTCTTTTGTGAACCGGCGGCTGAACTTCAGCCCCTGCTCTTGTTTCTTTTTGCTGGCCATTTTGATCTGTAAGTTTTGGGTTAGTAAGGTTAAGAAATCGTTAATCGAAAGAATACGAAAATATTTTTTCAAACGATACATCCAAAGTCATAGATATGCACAGACTGTGGAAATCAGTTGCAAACGCAATGCTGACGTGTGTTTGCCTGTGGATACCGAGTTTTCAACCGCCTCTTTTAAAAAATGAGCAAAAAAAACTTGGCTGTTTCCAAATATTTCCCTTTGGCCTGCTGCCATTGCATTTGAGGGCATGAATAACCGAAAATGAAACTAACGCTGGCATCTAAACGCAGAAAAATGCACCAGTTCACACATCATATTTAAGCCTAATATCTGTGCATTCAGATAAAAAGAACTGAATATGGAAAAGATGGACATTTTTTTGCATTTTTGCATGAATAGGATTTCACTGAATGAAGCAACACATCTATAAAGAATTACTGGAGCGAAAACAGAAAGGACAAAAATCATTTGCTGTTTTAATTGATCCGGATAAAGTTAATCCACCCGCCATTGAGCAGCTGGTGAAGTTATCTGTGGATGCAGGTGTTGATTATTTTCTTGTAGGTGGAAGTCTGGTTATTTCCAATCAACTCGATGAAGTAGTACAGCAGATAAAAGCAGCCTGCGATATTCCGGTGATACTTTTCCCCGGCAGCCCATCACAGGTAAGTAAGTATGCTGATGGTTTGTTATATCTTTCATTGATCTCAGGACGTAATCCTGAATTACTGATCGGTCAGCATGTGATCTCTGCACCATTTGTGAAACAAAGCGGACTTGAAATTATTTCAACTGCTTATATGGTGGTTGATGGTGGTGCGCCCACAACGGTTTCTTATATCAGCAATGCTGCTCCTCTCCCTTCCGATAAAAATGAAATTGCGATGTGCACTGCAATGGCCGGCGAAATGCTGGGTATGAAAGTGGTGTACATGGATGCAGGCAGTGGCGCCAAGCGCCCCATCAGCGAAAGCATGATACAAGCCGTAGCTCAACAAATTGAAGCTCCTCTCATTATTGGTGGTGGTATAACTGATCCTGAAAAAGCATACCGCAACTGTAAAGCTGGTGCTGATGTGATTGTAATTGGTAATGCTTTTGAGAAAGATGCAAATCTTATTAAAGAAATGGCTGCTGCAATTCACAGTGTTCCTGTCGTAAAAGCATAATTATTTTTAAACGAATATTATAAAAAGAAAGTCCGTTGGTTACCAACGGACTTTCTTTTTATAATCTAGTATTACCTTACCTCAACTCTTCCACTTTCACTCTTGTTGGCGAATCTTTTCCGCTCACAATACTTCTTGCACTTAATGCAATGGATTTAATGATCATGGCCATATTATCCATATCCAATGTTTCTACTTCATCAGATACTTTATGATAGTTTGGTTCATTATCCATTTTTGAAGTGGAGATTGTATGCGCAGGAACACCTAAACGTGCAAGCGTTGCATTATCGGAACGATAAAATAAATTCTGATCGGTGTATGGATCGGGATGAAATGTAAATCCTGTTCCTTCAAGATTCTTCTGCATGATGGTTCCCATATCCGTTTTTTCATAACCGGTAATGTAGGCAGAGTTTTTACCCCACTTACTTTCGGTACCGATCATTTCAATGTTGAACATAGCCGCAACTTTCAACGGGTCAAATTGTTTGGAAAAATATTGTGCGCCATAACCACCCGATTCTTCTGCAGTAAATGCAGCAAAGATGATGGTGCGTTCATTATTGTTTAATGCTTTGTAATACTTTGCCAACATAATAACGGCGGTAGTTCCTGCAGCATCATCATTGGCTCCATTAAAAATAGAATCACCATCAACCGGTTTACCAATGCCAATATGATCGTAGTGTCCGGAGAAGATCACATACTCATCTTTTTTGCTTTTACCAGGAATAATCCCAACTACATTCGACAACTTCTGTTCAGTAATTTCATGCTGCGCTTCAATGCTGTAAGTTGATGGATCAACAGTGGTTAAAATAAATACAACATTGTTCTTCATGGGAAACATGCCACGCTTAAATCCGGTCAATCGTCCAAAGTTCTTGCTGTAAGAGGTATCAACTAAAACAACATAATTTTTTCCTGAACGGATATATTTTTGTGCTTCTGTAAACAGGTTTACTCCTGCAGCAAGTTTTACTTTTTCATACCCTGACTTTTCATTAATGGTTAAACTGGCACTGGTTGTTATAACAATAACATTCTTTGCGTCTACTGCTTGCTGATCGAACGTGCTGGTCAATCCTTTAAAACGTGGAGTAAGGATTGTAAACTCCTGGCGATAAGTGCCGCTGTTGTTCCATGTTTCCAAACCGGCAGCTTTAAATTCTGCAGCAATAAAATCAGCAGCTTTATCGATCTCAGGCGAAAACACACGACGGCCTTTCATTTCATCTGATGCGAGCACACGTTCAATGCGTTCTACTTCTTTTGCATTGATGATGTTATCTACTTTGGTTTGTGCAAATAAAAACGTGGTTACTGTAAGCAATAACCACGTTGCAAAAATTTTCTTCATTCGATAAGGTATTACAGTAAAAAATTTACGATTTATAAACTCATCATTTCTTTAAACTTCACGGCCTGTCTGCGACTCACTTCAATCTTATCGCCACCATGAATTTCCAGTAACAACCCTCCATTGAAATAAGGTTCAACTTTTTCGATCATGCGCAGGTTCACAATATGCTTGCGGTTTGCACGGAAGAATATTTTTTCATCCAAACGCTCCTCCAATGCATTCAGTGATTTTAAGATCAGTGGTTTGTTTGGGCCAAAATACACTTTCGCATAGTTGCCTACACTTTCAAACAAACGGATATCACTCAGCTTTACAAACCAGCAACGCTCACCATCTTTTACAAAAACCTGGTCGTTCTCACTCAGCATGCTGCGGTTAACCGAAATCGGCTCACCATCAACAGTTGTTTCTTTATCATCTTCATCCAGCTTATGTAATGCATCAGCCAAACGCTTAGGTTCAATTGGCTTCAACAAATAATCCAATGCATTCACTTCAAAAGCACGCAACGCATATTCATCATAAGCAGTGGTAAAGATCACTTCGGGTGTACGGTCAAGTTCGCTCAACAGATCAAAACCTGTTTTACCCGGCATCTGGATATCGAGAAAAATAAGATCAGGATTCAAAGCTTCTATCTTCTGTAAACCTTCATCTACATTCGATGCTTCATCGATCACCTCAATATCCGGAAACTCGGTCAATAATTTCTTCAATTCATTCCTGGCCAAACGTTCATCATCAATAATGATAGCTCTTTTGTTCATGGCTCGTTATTTTATTAGGTACAATTTAGTCTATTGTTGTTAATTACAAACCCGCGGGCATGCTTACCCTTGCTTCTACTTCATTTCCGTTTACATCGCTGATGGAAAAAGCAGCATCTTCACCAAACATCAGCTTCAACCGGCTTTGTGTACTGGATATACCAAAACCATCGGGGTTAAAATCACCATTGAGTTTACCGGTATTCCTGATTACCAACTCATGATGATCGTTCACAAATTTTGAACTGATCTTGATAACACCACCTGTAATGTTTTTGCTGATGCCATGCTTGATCGCATTCTCCACCAGTGTTTGCAACATCATTGGCGGCACCGGCTGTTCCAGTGTATCTTCATCGATATCAAAATTCACTTTCAATCGTTCTTCAAACCGCATCTGCTCCAGTGCGAGGTAATCCTTTACAATACCCAATTCTTTTTCAAACGGCACCGTTTCCATTTTCTCCGCCTGCATACTGCTTCGAAGTATATTACTCAGCTCCGTGATAGCTGTTCTTGCACGTGCAGGGTTTTCATCAACCAATGCCCGTATACCGTTCAACGAGTTAAAAATGAAATGCGGATTGATGTGCGCCTTAATTGTTTTCAACTCCAGTTCCTTCACCACGCTTTGCATTTTCAATGCATCAAGCTGTTGTTTACGGAAACTTTCAACGTAATGATAGATGAAGTAGATCAGGTTCCATACCAACAAGGTTACGAACGCATTAATGGCCGAACCCACCAGCAATCTTGTAAAACTGTACACCCTTTGCTCAGGCGTAAATAAGCCTAGTATGTTGAAAAGAGAAAGTGAAATGAACGGGTACAGCATGGAGAAGGCCAGAGTAAGTACCAGGAAATACACCACCTGTCGCTCAAATGTTTTATGCAACAGGTTGGTTTGTATAATCACCCAACGCATAAAATGGGTAATGATCAACCCTAACGCTGCAATGATGAGCGACCTCAATACAAATGACGCATTGATTTCCCGGTTATAGGTCCAGGCGAAAAAGAAATTCATGAGCATGTTACCGCCCCAGCCTGCCACCTGGCACCACCAATAAGCTCCCATTTTACTGATTCCTATGCGCATAGTACTTACAAATCTAACCGTTAAGATATGGGTTTCACCCCCTTAAAGGTACAAAGGGCGTATTATTTGGGTAAATGGTTGAAATAATGAATAACGTTTTGTATGCATTTTCAACTTTTTACAGGAACAGTTGTTAAACAAACCAATCTTGTACGATTGACTGTAAGTTTTTTACCTTTACCAAATTATTTAAGGAAAGTATGGAAATAAAACCCGGTTCCCTGCTCAGTAAAATTGATTCTCCGGCCGATTTGAAAAAACTGCCCATGGATCAGTTACCACAGGTTTGTGATGAGTTGCGCCAGTATATTATTGATGTAGTGAGTGTGCATGGTGGTCATTTTGGTGCCAGCTTAGGCGTGGTGGAATTGTCAACTGCTCTTCACTATGTTTACAACACACCTTACGATCAGTTGGTGTGGGATGTGGGTCACCAGGCTTATGGTCATAAAATCCTGACCGGTCGCAGAGATAACTTTCATACCAACAGGAAATATCATGGGCTTAGCGGTTTCCCCAAACGCAGCGAAAGCGAATACGACACGTTTGGCGTTGGTCACTCTTCCACTTCTATTTCGGCCGCATTAGGCATGGCGATGGCTGCAAAAATGAAAGGCGAAAACCGCAAATCAATTGCAGTGATTGGTGATGGAGCCATGACAGCCGGTTTAGCTTTTGAAGCTATGAACCATGCAGGTGTTGCTGATAGTGATGTGCTGATCATTTTGAATGATAACTGTATGAGCATCGACCCGAATGTTGGTGCGTTGAAAGAATACTTAACAGATATCACCACTTCACCCACTTACAATCGTATTAAAGATGATGTGTGGAAGGCGTTGGGCAAATTACCTGTTGGTAAAACCTTTACCCGTGAAATGGCGAGCAAACTGGAGCATAGCATCAAGGGGTTTGTAAGTAAGAGCAGTAACTTATTTGAAGCATTACAGCTTCGTTATTTTGGTCCTATCGATGGACATAACATCACGAAGCTTGTTGACACATTAAAAGATCTTAAAAATATTCCGGGACCGAAATTGTTACACATTGTAACGGTGAAAGGAAAAGGATATGAACTCGCTGAAAAAGATCAAACCAAATGGCATGCACCTGGTTTGTTTGATAAAGTAACCGGCGAAATTCATAAGAAGAAATTCGATACGCCTCAACCTCCCAAATACCAGGATGTGTTTGGACATACTATGGTTGAATTGGCAGAACAGAATGCAAAAATTGTTGGTATTACGCCAGCCATGCCAAGCGGTTCTTCACTTAAATTCATGATGGACAAAATGCCGCACCGTGCATTTGATGTAGGTATATGCGAACAGCATGCCGTTACACTCAGCGCAGGTATGGCAACGCAGGGCATGAAAGTGTTTTGCAACATCTACTCATCATTTATGCAACGTGCATATGATATGGTGGTTCATGATGTAGCTATTCAAAAACTACCTGTTGTATTTTGTTTAGATCGTGCAGGTTTGGTTGGTGAAGATGGACCGACACATCACGGTTGTTATGATATTGCTTACATGCGTTGTGTACCTAACATGATTGTGGCAGCTCCTATGAACGAAGCAGAACTGCGGAATATGATGTACACGGCACAACTTGATACACATACATTGCCTATTTCTATCCGTTATCCAAGAGGTGAAGGTGTAATGCCTGAGTGGAGAAATGAAATGAAAGAAATTGAAATTGGTAAAGGACGTAAGTTAAAAGATGGCGAAGGCATTGCAATCCTTTCATTTGGCCATCCCGGCAACTTTGCAGCAAGTGCTATTCGTGAATTAAAGAACGATGGTATTAATCCTGCTCATTATGATATGCGTTTTGCAAAACCGATCGATGAAGAAATGCTGCACCAAGTGTTTGCAAAGTTCAATAAAGTTGTAACCATTGAAGATGGAACTGTAGTTGGTGGTTTTGGCAGTGCAGTACTTGAATTTATGGCTGCACATAATTACACTGCTGAAGTGAAGATCATGGGTATTCCTGATGCACTGGTTGAACATGGTACGCCAAAACAGTTGTATGAAGAAATTGGTATTGATGCCAATGGTATTGCGAAAACAGTTAGAGAGATGATGGATGTGAGGGTGACTGTGAAAGCTTAATTAATTCGTTTGTATAAAAAAAATCCCATTGCTAGGCGATGGGATTTTTTTGTTGATCACTATTCCGATTTTTATCATAATGATAGTGTAGAGATTTCTCCTTTCGTCGAAATGACGAGACCCCGATAATTTTGTTTCTCTGCATTTACTCAAACCAACCGAATCGTCATGTCGACGACAGGAGACATCCCATAAAGATCAAGCCTTAAGCTATTTGACTTTAACTTTCTCATCTTCTGGAATAGAATAATTCAAAATTTCATACTGCAACTGACCATATTCATTAAGGTTATTCACGGTTTTCTTTGAAATTAGATACCATTTACTCCCATCAAGAATATAAACAGTTACAACTGAAGGATAAATATTTGGATCGCCGTGTGGATTATCCTTTTCAAACTTCTCTTTATTCTCCATTGGAATTAAGAATGCAAATACATTGAACTCCTTGTAGCCATTGCTTTCAGCTTCCTCAAACTTCATGGAAAGCTCATTATACCCAGAACTGTTCTTTAACTGCATTAAAATATCAAAAGAAAGGCTATCTGTATTACAACTTTTAAAGCCAAGCAATCGCTTGTCTTTGTTAACGGCACCTTGAATTGATCCAATCCAAGACTCCATTTCAGAACACAAACTAAAGAAGTCTACTTTTGAAACCTCTCCCGACGATTTAATTAATTTGCTACGAATATTTTTTTGGCTGTCCACTGTACTATCAGTCATTACATTTTCATTTCTTTCAGTTTGTTGATTGTTACACCCAACGAAAGAAAATATCATTACTAACAAACCAATCATCGTTGTAAAAACGTCTCTATTTATTGTCATGTAGTTTTGTATGAAATCTTGTCAACAAGATAC
Organism: Lacibacter sp.; assembly: GCF_035299325.1. Lineage (GTDB taxonomy): Bacteria > Bacteroidota > Bacteroidia > Chitinophagales > Chitinophagaceae > Lacibacter. The sequence goes on from NZ_DATGWT010000041.1 coordinate 181,782, forward strand.
TTCAAATTAGAAATAAAAAAGCCTCACCATAATTGATGAGGCTTTCACTTATTCTGAACGAATTATTTCTCTTCTTCAGGATTTGTAGGATACACAAATGAATCTTCTGCATCTTCTTCCCTGTTCTCATTCCACTCAACAATAAAATTGTTTTTCCCTTCACCTACTAACAATGTCATGTAACGTTGCTGTGAAAGTTCAAGCAACGAAAGAAATAAGAAAATGGCGTGAATACGGTTCTCCACCACATCAAACAATTTTTCAAACGGCATATTCTTTTCTTTCTTCACCATATCCAGCATGTACTCACGACTGCCTTCCATGGTGTAATTGTATTGCACAACAGTATGCACCGGTTTATTGAAACGTTCGTGGTGTTTCTTCATCACACGTTCAAACGTTTTCATCAGTTTAAACATGGTGATGGTTTGTATCTCTGTGCCTTCACCTGTTTCTTCACCAATGCTTGAAAGTTCTTTTGCAATGTTACCACGCTTCACCATGAGCATGCGCATAGCTTCCATTTCCGCCATTTCAACACTTGCTTCTTTGAAACGTTTGTATTCAAGAATTTTATCAACCAGTTCCTGGCGGGGGTCAATTTCATTTCCCTGATCATCCACTTCTTTGCGTGGCAACAGCATTTTTGCTTTAATGCGCATCAACGTGGAAATGAACAAAATAAATTCACTGCTCAGTTCTATATTCAGCTTTTCAGTTTGATGAATAAAATCCATGAAGTCTTTAATGATACGTGTAATGGGGATGTTATAAATATCCAGCTCATCACGTTCAATAAAAAACAACAGGAGATCAAAAGGGCCTTCGAACTGCGGCAGTTTTATCTGGTATGATTCTGTTTGCAAAGTATTTCTTTTTTTAACGAACAAGTCCCGTACGATTTGTACAGGACTTGCAAATGTAGGGAACTAAACCTTATTAAAAATTGGCTGTAAACCCAATACCCATGAGGGATTTGAGCTGTGTGCCCATCAACCCGCCGGTTTCTACATTTTTTGTATCGTGGTCGTAAATAAGGTCGAAATTATAGCTCACACCAATATATTTATTCACCTTGAAACCCAATGTGTTGGTCCAGAACACGTCGATATTCTGAGGATTATTCCTGTAGTTGCTGAACAGATCGAGACGGCTTGCGAGGCTGATATTCTTCGCCAGGTCTTTTTTTAGATTGGCTGTTAAAAATGCACCGATCTCGTTAATGGCCATCTTAGTTGTATCGGTAAAATTGAACAGGCGGCGGATGTCTTTATTGGCTTCGTTCACAATTACCCAGCGTGAGGTAACCGGCGACAGAAATACATCGAACGTTGCATTGGGCTTGTACAGGATACCCGGCGAAACGAGCAGGTAGGCTGGCGCAAACAACGCTGAGTTCTTTTGTTTGGGATCAACCGTATAATTGTAGCCCGTCGTCATTTGTGTACGCAGGTTTACCAAGGCAGATAAGTACCATTTGCTTTTTGCTGTATCGCCCAATTGATAACCATAACGTGAAAGCAGATCGAAACGGTCATCGTTTTTTCTTGTGCCAATACTTGTTGCATTCACAATACCATATTGCACATTCAACGTGTTATCCCACACATTCCTGTATCGCTTGTAATAAGCAAAGGTGTTGGCCAGTGCATTGATGGAGAAAGAAAATTTCTCTGCACCTGCTGCCCAGTTACGGCTGGCGCCCTGGCTGAGATTCAGATTGAAGACGCCACCTTTTGTCCAACCTTCTTTTTGTTCAGGTTCTTTCTTAATAGTTTTGTTCGATTCGTCTTTCAGGCGTTTAACCTGTGCATCCTGAGCAACTGTTGTTATCGAATACAAAATGGCCACAGAAAAAAATATCAGTTTCATCATAAGTGTTCTGTTTTGATTTTTTCATCAGCAAAGATGAAGCCATCCCTTAAAAAAAACTGCAGCAGAAAAAAACTTCTGCTGCAGTTACGTTTATATCAACTTACTTTTTTAATGCATCTCTTATTTCACGGAGTAAAACAATATCTTCCGGTGTTGGAGCCGGTGCTGCAGGTGGTTCTGCTTTTTTCATTTTATTGATCGCCTTAATTACAAGGAAAAGAAAGAACGCAATAATGAGGAATTTCACAGCAGCTGAGATCGCCATTCCATACTTTAACTCTGCTTCACCCACTTTGATGGACAATGTGTCGAAATTAACGCCGCCGGTTATAATACCTACAATTGGCATAAGTATGTGATCTACTACAGCGCCAACAATAGCACCAAATGCGCCACCAATGATAACGCCGACAGCAAGATCCACAACATTGCCTTTCATTGCAAAATCTTTAAATTCTTTGAGCATTCCCATAATATTGATTTTTGTGTGATGAAATAATTGAAGACTACTGATGAGGGTATTACAAATCTGTAAAAAAATATTTGCTTTCTCAAACTTTATTTTTTCATACCCGGATATTGCATCTTCAATTTCTTAAGTGTATCGTACACTTTTGATGCAATGAGATATTCCTTATACCAGTTCTGATCACTTGGAATAATATGCCACGGCACTTTGTTACAGGTATTGAAACACTCTTCATAATAACCCATGTATTTTTTCCAGAGTTTGGCTTCTGCAAAATCATTTTCGTTGTACTTCCACATTTTGCGTGGGTCGTGTGTACGTTCCTGCAAACGCTCCTGTTGTTCTTTAGGTGAAATATGCAGGTAAAATTTCAGTATCTGCGTATTGTTATGTTGTACAAGTAACTCTTCCATATCATTAATGGCTTTCATCCGCTTTTGTGCAGTAGCATCATCGCACCAGCCATGCACACGTGTGATCAATACATCTTCGTAATGACTGCGGTTAAAAATCCTGATCATCCCCTTGGCTGGTGCTGCTTCATGCACACGCCATAAAAAATCATGACTCAACTCTTCTGCCGTTGGTGCTTTGAATGATTTTACCGAAACACCCATTGGATTCAATGAGCCAAACACATCACGGATTGCACCATCTTTTCCACTTGCATCCAAACCTTGTATTACTACAAGCAATGCATTTTTTGCTTCAGCAATTAAGAGGTTCTGCAATTCATCGAGCTCTACCAATATCTTTTCGGTTTTGGCCTTCGTTTTTTCTTTATCAATACTGCGTGGAGCTTTGGTGCTGATGGAGGCGAGTTTCACTTTAGCCATAAGATTCGTTTTTACGAATATAAAACTTGTTACTGAATAGGGTTGCCAACCTTTAGAAGGTTGGCAACCCTGGCAACTACTCCATTCATCAAACCTAATTGGCCGAATGATTCTTTTTCCGAACCTTTGCATCTTCTATATGCATCCAAAACTTTTCAACTGGTTTCTGTTTCTTATTCTGTGCCTTGTTTGGGGCAGTTCATTTATCCTCATGAAAGAAGGATTGAAACAATTATCTGCTTATGAAGTAGCAGCCATGCGTATGTTCAGTGGCGGTGTTGTATTACTTCCTTTTGCTATTAACAGTTTTAAACGCATGCAAAGAAAAGATCTTGGGTTATTGATCGTATCGGGTTTGCTGGGAAGTTTTATACCGGCCATTCTTTTTTGTGTGGCAGAAACAAAGATCGATAGTGCGCTGGCTGGCATGTTGAATGCATTAACCCCTTTGTTTGTGATCACTATTGGTGCGTTACTGTTTAAATCAGCGGTTCCCTGGAAAAAACTTCTGGGTGTGTTAATCGGCTTTGGTGGAATGTTATTGCTTTTTTTGGCACAGAAAGCAGACAGCGCCAACAGTGATGTGTTTCTTGCCTCACTCATCGTCGTAGCAACACTTTCGTATGGCTTGAATGTAAATCTTATCAACCGATATTTAAAACATGTAGGCTCGCTTGATATTGCCGCTATTGCATTTGTTTCATTGATTATTCCGGCAACAACGGTTTTGTTGCTGGCCGGTTTTGCCAAACATGACTTTACAGATGTTGCAGTAATAAGAGCAGTGGGCGCTTCGGTAGTGTTGGGAGTTTTCGGAACAGCCATTGCATCGATCCTTTTTTATATGCTCATGAAAAGAGCCGGACCATTATTTTCCACCATGGTTACTTATGGTATTCCGTTCGTGGCAATTGGCTGGGGATTACTGGCAGGCGAAACGATTGGTCAACTGGAGATCGTTGGATTGCTGATCATTCTTTCGGGTGTTTATCTTACCAACCGGTAATAAAAAAGGGATGCACTTGCACCCCTTTACTTAAATTCTTCGTTCGGTTAAACCGACATGATCTCTTTATCTTTTGCTTCCAGATGTTTATCGATCTGTAAACTGTATTTATCTGTCAACACCTGCACATCTTTCTCTGCATCTTTCGCTGCATCTTCACTTAAACCCTCTTTTTGCAGTTTCTTGATCTGTTCAATAGCATCACGACGGATATTACGCACAGCTACTTTTGTATGTTCGCCTTCGGCATTCACCCGCTTTACCAATTCTTTGCGACGTTCTTCGGTTAATGGTGGTAAAAATAAACGGATGATTACACCATCATTCTGTGGTGCCAGACCAATATTTGAGTTGATGATTGCACGCTCAATGGGCTGCAACATATTTTTTTCCCAAGGCTGAATGGTAAGTGTACGGGCATCGGTTACACTTAAATTCCCTATCTGGTTGATGGGTGTGGGTGTACCGTAATAATCAACTACAATCCCATCAAGCATATTTGGATTTGCCCTGCCTGCACGGATCTTTACCAATTCTACTTCAAGGTGCTGAATGGCTTTATTCATGTGCTCTTCAGCATCGTCCATGATTAACGAAAGCTCTTCTGACATACAATTAAAAATTATTGAGCTGCAAACCTACTGAATTGTTATTTACTGAAGCGGCAGAAATTAAGACTGTTTGTGTTTGGCTACTTCTGTTTTTTCAGGTACAACTGCTGTACCCGCTGCCAGAGGAATAACTTTTGTTTCTCCGTTCATTGTTTCTTTTGGTGCTGTGGCAGCATCATTTGTAAACAGCTTCCGGCGGTTATTGCGGTTTGAATAAATAAGCAGGCTGATAACAGAGAATCCTACACTGATCAATCCCAATAACAAGAATGTAATGTTCAACTCTCTTGCCAAAACGGTTGCCCCGGCAATTACAAGGTTAAATGAAACAGCAAGAAAAGTCACCATTTTATGACTGAACCCTTTTGCCAATAAGAGATGATGAACATGGTTTCTGTCCGGGCTGAAAGGAGAGCGACGGGATAAGATACGATAGGCAAAAATGCGCAGTGTATCGAACAATGGAACAAACAAGATAGCGAAGCCAATTGCCGGTGCTGCAGGCAAATAAACTTTTGCCGTAGGCAACGTGGCTACCTGTATGAATTTGATTACCAAAATGGAGTTTACGATCCCTAACAAAAGAGAACCTGTATCGCCCATGAATATTTTAGCTGGTGAAATATTGAAGATCAGAAACGCACCCAAACTTCCCGCCATGGCAAAAGCCATCATTGCATAAAATGGCTGATCGGCCAAAACGAAATAAATACCAAAACAGATGGATGTGAACATACCCAGTGATCCTGCAAGGCCATCTACCCCATCAATCAAATTAAATGAGTTGGTAATTACAATGATGGTGAGATATGTAAATGCAAGACTCAGGATAAAAGGCATTTTTTCAAAGCCCATAAAACCAAACATCCCATCGATGAGAATATTGCCTTTGTACACAATGATGAAGGCTGCCAATAATTGCCCCAGGAACTTTTTGAGCGGCGTCAGCACCACAATATCGTCCTTCAACCCAAGGAAAAAGATCACCAGGAAAGCTGCCCCGAAATACTGTACTTCTACCAAACCGGCAGGCACAGCAATTAAAAAACCAAGAATAAAGCCGGCGAAAATACCAATACCGCCAAGCGAAGGAACCGGGGTTACATGCACTTTACGGTCGTCATCGGGCACATCGAAGAGATGCTTCGCCTCTGCCACCCTGATAATGATGGGAATAGCCGAATAAGTAATTAAAAAGGAAATAACCGATCCTATAAGAAGGTGATCCATGCAGTTGACTAATTCAAGTGTGTTGCAAATCTATACTTTCTGAGCCGAAAGAGGAAGCGATAACGGTAATTTTAAATGCCATCGTAGTTTTCCGTCTTTTGTCCACAGAACTGCTATAGACCGTAAGTTGCCTGAAAAGTTTAGTCGGTCGCAAACATTTTTCTATTAGCTTTGCCCGCAATTCAAAAAAACTATGCCAGAACTGAAAGAAATTGCGACGCAGCTCCGCAGAGACATTGTTAGAATGGTACATGCTTGCCAAAGCGGTCACCCGGGTGGCTCTTTAGGTTGTACCGAATACATGACAGCACTCTACTTTAAAGTGATGAAACACAAGCCCGCCTTTAGCATGGATGCTCCGGGTGAGGACCTGTTTTTCCTTTCTAACGGTCACATATCGCCGATCTTTTATGCGACGCTGGCACGTAGTGGTTATTTCCCGGCTGCAGAACTGGCAACTTTCCGGAAGTTGAACAGTCGTTTGCAAGGTCACCCAACTACACATGAGCACTTGCCTGGTGTGCGTATAGCATCCGGCTCACTCGGACAGGGTTTAAGTGTGGCTATCGGTGCGGCTTACACGAAAAAAATGAACAAAGAAAATACTGTTGTTTATTCCCTGCATGGCGATGGTGAATTGCAGGAAGGTCAGAACTGGGAAGCGATCATGTTTGCTGCTCATAATAAAATGGACAACCTGATTGCTACTGTTGATTGGAACGGTCAGCAAATTGACGGACCAACTAAAAAAGTATTGAGCCTTGGCGATCTGAAAGGAAAATTTGAAGCATTTGGTTGGGAAACACTGATCATCGAAGATGGTAACGATATGGACCAGATGGTTGCCGGTTTGGAAAAAGCAAAAACGTTTGTTGGCAAAGGCAAGCCCATCGTGAATTTGATGAAAACAGAAATGGGTAAAGGCATCGACTTTATGGAAGGAAGCCACGAGTGGCATGGTATTGCTCCCAACGATGACCAATTAGCGAAAGCTCTCACACAACTAGGTGAAACAAGCTTAGGCGATTATTAATCTTACAGAAATTCTATTGATAGAAGCAGATGGTGAAAATCATCTGCTTTTTTTATGCCTCTGATTATTGTGCCCGCAGCGAAATCTTTTGGCGTGCTGCTTTCATCGAAGGGACCCAGGAAGCCAGCAAGCCAATCACAATTACAGTGGTAATGACCAGTAAAATATCGGTGAATAAAATTTTTACCGGGTAGTAGTCGATCACGAAAGAACCTGTTAATGGAATAAGTTTAAATGTAACCTGCAGGTAAGAGAAGATCAGTGCGAGTATTATTCCAATGAAGCTGCCGGTTAATGCAAGCAATACACCTTCGGTCAGGAATATTTTCTGGATGAACTTTCTTCCGCCACCCATTGCCTGCAGTATCTGTATGTCTTGTTCTTTCTCCAGCACCAGCATCGTTAATGCACCGATCATATTAAAAGCTGCGATCACTAATATCAATGAAAGAATTCCATAGATCGCCCATTTTTCCAGTTGCATAACGGCAAAGAGTGAACGATTTTGCTGATACCTGTTCTCAACTAAATAACCCTTTCCCAGCAATTTTTGTAATGCTGCAATGGTTGCTTCTTCATCCTTTACGTTTGCTAATTTAATTTCTGCTGAGCTGTATTCATTTGGTTTCAGGCCAAGCATTTCTTTCAGTATATCAATGTTTGTAATGACATACTTGTTATCAAAATCCTGCTGAATAGAAAAAGAACCCGTTGGTTGTAAGTTCACTGTACTGATGGCTTCTAACGGATTGGAAGAAGTTACGCCACGCTTTGGCAAGTAAGCCGTAACAGGATTTATTGCACGATCGCTCATCAGGTTCAATGCATTTTCAATACCCACACCCAGAACCAAAGCCGGTGTTTCAACACTACCGGTTTCGAATGCACCATTGCTGATCATGTTTGCCACACCACTTGCTTTGTTGTAATTTTCATCAACCCCTTTGATGACAGCATTGGTGCGGTAATCGCCATTTTGCAGATGCACATTTTCTTCCACCACCATACTCACTGCAGTAACGTTCGTCAACACACGAATTTTTGCAAGTGTTGCATCATCAAGCAACATGATCTTTTGTTGTTCGGCCGTAATACGTACGTCAGGATAAAACGAGGAGTATAATGTTTTCACCAAACCTTCAAATCCATTGAAGATGCTCAGCACCACCACCAACGCAGCCGTACCAACAGCCATAGCCGTAACCGTTACCCATGCAATGATGTTGATGGCATTCGTTGATTTCTTTGATCTGAAATAGCGCCAGGCGAAAAGAAAATTCAAATGAAATAAATAATAATGATGAATAATGAGTGGTGAATAATGAACAGCAGCTCACTATTATGGGGGAGCCTTACTGATCACTGATCATTCATCACTCATTCTTTTTCTCCTCTTCTATCTTTTTAAAGAGTTCTTCCATTTTAAATACCTGGTCAAGCGTATCATCCAGGAAGTATTTGATCTCGGGTATACGGCGCAGTTGGTGTTTTACTTTCGCCGCCAGTTCTCGCTTTATTTCATGAGCTTTTTCTTCTACTTTTTTCAGCACCGCCTCATTATCCTTTGCCTGGAACACACTCAGGTAAATGCGGGCTTCCAGCAGATCAGGTGTTACTTTCACTGATGAGATGGAAACCAACCCGCCATCAACCATTGATAAACCCAGTTTCTGGAAGATCACTGACATTTCCTCATGAATAACCCCGGCTATCTGTTTCTGTCTTTTTCCTTCTAACATATCTACAACGTTTAAACGCTGTAAAAGTAGTTACTTTGCGGCGTTTAACGCATGAAACAGTTTCAACGCATTTTCAAATACCTGCGGGATTATAAAGGAAAGATTGTCCTTTATTTTTTATGTATCCTGCTCTCTATTGTATTTTCAATGGTATCGCTGGCCATGCTGGCGCCATTTCTGAAACTCCTGTTTAACCAGGAAGATCTCATAACAACACGACCCGAGTCAATTCTTTCGGCATCTGATCTGCTCGATTTTCTCATGTACCAGATCAGCAAACTGATACTGGAAAATGGAACAGAAGCTGCACTTGCTTTTATTTGCCTGATCATTATTTCATCTATTCTGTTGAAGAATATATTTCTCTACCTATCCTATCGCATACTTGCTCCAATGCGTAATGGCGTACTCACCCGCTTGCGTGGCGATCTCTACGATAAAGTATTGCAACTACCCATTGGCTATTTTACTGAGCAACGCAAAGGCGATCTTATCTCACGTATGAGTAACGATGCGAATGAAGTTGAATGGAGTGTTATGATGGCATTAGAAGTATTGATCAAAGAACCACTGAATATACTTTTCTATTTAATTGGAATGGTAATACTCAGTCCGCAGTTATCATTATTTCTTTTAGTTTTTTTACCCGTGATGGCATTGATCATTGGACGTGTAAGTCGTTCCTTAAAAAAACAATCAACTGAAGCAGGTGAAAAAAATGGCTTGGTCATTTCAATTCTTGATGAAACACTTGGAGGCATTCGTGTTATCAAAGCATTTACCGCAGAGAAATTATTGGGTAACCGTTTTCATAAAGTAAATGAAGAGTTCAATCACCTCCGGAACAAGATTCATTTCAGGAAAGATATGGCATCACCTTTAAGTGAAGTATTGGGTGTGCTTGTATTAAGTGCCGTGTTATGGTTCGGTGGCCGGTTAGTATTAGGTGGTGATGCAGGTGGACTTACATCAGAGGGTTTCATTACTTATATACTGTTCTTTACACAGATCATCAATCCATCAAAATCACTTTCTGCAGCTTACTATAATACCAAACGAGGCAGTGCTGCCATTGAGCGTATTGAAGAAGTGATCAATGCACCTGTTGTAGTTGAAGAAGTAACAAACCCTGTTACAATTTCTTCGTTTGAAAAAAGTATTGAGTTTAAAAATGTTTCATTTGCATATAACGATGCAACTGTTCTTACCAACATCAATCTCAAATTAGAAAAAGGAAAAACAATTGCATTGGTCGGTTCAAGTGGTTCGGGTAAATCAACATTGGCTGATCTTGTTCCGAGATTTCATGATGTAACAAGTGGTGAAATTTTAGTTGATGGTGTGAACATTAAAAACTATTCACTCAACAGTCTGCGTCAACTCATGGGTATTGTAACACAGGAACCTATTTTGTTTAATGACAGCATTGCAAACAATATTGCGTTGAGTAAAGCAGAAGCAAGCAAAGAAGAAATTGAAGCTGCTGCAAAAATTGCAAATGCACACGACTTCATTGCCAAAAAAGAAAATGGTTATGATGAAAACATTGGAGATCGTGGAAGTAAACTCAGTGGCGGTGAACGCCAACGTGTAACCATTGCACGTGCAGTACTAAAAAATCCACCGATCCTTATTTTAGATGAAGCTACTTCTTCACTTGATACAGAAAGTGAACGCCTGGTGCAGGATGCTATTAATCATTTGATGCAGGACCGCACCAGTCTGGTGATCGCTCACCGGCTATCGACCGTTCGGCATGCCGATGAAATACTGGTTTTGCAGAAAGGAGAAATTGTGGAACGGGGTACACACGATCAATTAGTGGACTTAAACGGGTTTTACCGCAGGCTGGTTGACATGCAGGAGGTGCGTTAAGTTTTTGTTTTGGCCCATTCGCTTTTCTCAATAATTCCCCTATCTTTATAGAGTTAATGTGAATTCAGTCCATGCTTTCTGAGCTTCCAGGTGCTTTTCCTTCGATCAGTTTCCCCGGTTTCAGTTGCTAATCCTGGTTCATGATTTTTGTTTTTTAATTTTTTTCTTGTGAACATTTACGTAGGAAACCTGGCCTGGTCCATGACGAACGAAGACCTCGCTGCTCTGTTTGAGCAATTTGGCGCTGTAACCTCTGCCAAAATTTTAACCGACAAATTCTCTGGCCGTAGCAAGGGTTTTGCATTTGTAGAAATGGAGAATGCAGAAGAAGCCCAGGCTGCAATCAGCCAACTGAACGACACTGATGTTCAGGGACGCAAAATTGTAGTGAACGAAGCTCAGCCTAAGAAAGACGACGGTGGCTTCAAAAAGCGTAGCTTCGGCGGCGGTGGAGGCGGTGGCTTCCGCGGCGGTAGTGGCGGCGGCGGCGGCTACAAAGGTGGCGGCGGTGGCGGCTACA
>NZ_DATGWT010000042.1:0-61239 GCF_035299325.1 Lacibacter sp.
TGTTTTTATGCTACAAAAACAACTAATCTTTTTATTAACTTCAGGGGGTCAGTTTGCAATGGCCGAAAGGGGTCACATTACTATGGCCAGTGGGGGTCAGTTTAAGCCGGTAGCAGGGGGTCAATTTGAGTGGATTTTCCAGCCAGATTACTTAGTAACTGTGCATTTACTCTCCAATTGTCAAAAGCACTTTCAAATGTATATCTACCAAAATCTCCATACATCTGCCCCCCAACATTTGTTTTCATAGAACTAATAATAGAATTCAAGCTCCAATAGTAGTCTTTGAAATCTTTTGCCTTATAATCGTATTCGTATTTTTCAATTTCTTCATTGCTTGGAAATAAAGTTGGTAAATCGCTTTTAAAAGGCGGCTTCGTTTTGTTTAAATCAAAATCAAACTTGTGTCCTTTGAAAACAGAGTACTCAATAATTCCTCTTGCGTAATCTCTAAGTAAAATATCAGGAACTACATTTTTTGTATTGAAAACAGATTCATAAATAGAAACTCCTAAATCTTTTAATGATTCAATTTTGCTTGTTCTTACAGCGCAACCAAACGCAACGGCATATAATCGCTGTAAAACATAAGGGTCATTGACTTTTTGAAATGTTTCAATGAGTTGCATCAAAACGTTTATTCGTTCTTCTAAAAGACAAATAATTGCTTTTGTTGTAGAATCTCTTAACGCTCTGTTAGTGCTTGTTGTAAACCAAAACAATGTTTGGCACATTAAACGAATTGATTCATCAGAAATGTTTTCTCGTTTATCATCTGTCCACGCCCAATCAATCATTCGTTGGATAGAAGTGATTTCATCAGGATAACTTGGGTATTGATGATGAATAAATGGGGTCCACCACGAATCTCTGTCAGCCATATTGAATCTCATTAAATGATTGTGCAGGAAATCGCTATTGAAATAGTGTTTCGGCTGTGATGTGATTAAAAGAATTGTGCTAATGAAATAATCGTGCAAGTCGTGCTTTTGAATTACAACTTCGTTTATGTAAACTTTTAGTTTCTCATTGATTGTTTCTTTCTTTCTCCAAACGATACTTTCAACAAATGCCTGTGCGACAACATCAAATTCTTTTGCGTGTGGTGCAGCTTCAAATAATTCTATTCCTGCCAATTCAGGTAATTGAACTGAAAGGGCTTCAATAATTCCTTTATTGTAATAAGATTTAAATTGGTCTTCAAGTAGTGAATATAGTTTATTTCCTAAAGCAAAAGAATTAGTCGGATTCTTCTTGTCAAAATGATTTTCCAACAAGTAGGCGCAAACTAAATGGTCGCTAAATCTTTCATAGGAAATATACACACCGTCAAAAGAATTTCCACTTCTTTCCCAATATACGTTTTGAGTGAGAAGTCCTTCCCGAATTAAATCTTCAAAAAACTGAGCTGGTTCTGTAATTGAGTTGTCTTTGGCAAATTGAGTAACGACAGCATACGCATCGTCAAATTTTATATATGTATTTTCCGTGTCAGCAATTTGGCTTGCAATTTTCTTTACAACTTTTTGAGTTAGATTTAAGTTTTCAGGCAATCTGTGTTTTTCCGAAACTTTACTATTAATAGCTTGAAGATAGAAATTAAGAATAGTAGAAATACCTTCATAACCATTGGGTATTTCGTGTAATCCTTTCTTGCTTAATCCTTCGCAAAATAATTTCAGGAATAATGGATTTGAAAATTCAGGGTGAAGTAAAGGAATACTTGGTTGTTTAATTCCGAAATACTCAAAAAAATGTTTTGATGCTTCGTATTCGTGATGTGAAAAACCGTGATGAATAACTTTTACGACTTCTTTTTTTTCGATTAATGATTCAGGAATTATTACTTTTTCATAAGAAGTTCTAAGGCTAAGAACTACACCTATGTTCGGATATTTCTTTACTGCGGAAATGAAGCCTGAAATGTAATTTTTCCACAATTCTTTTCCTTTCCCTTCATTTATTGCATCTATCAGAATTAAAATTCTGCTTTGTGTTGTTTCGGATTTTGCACTTAGGGAGGCAAGAAACGTATCTCTTTCGCAATTTAATTGAAGTTGTTTTTTGATTTGACTCCAAGGTTCTTCCTCTGTAAAATGTTGACCAAGCAATAAAATTGAAAATTGATTTCGTTCTTCTCTTTTTATTGCCACATCGGCAAGTAAATGAGATTTCCCTTTTCCTGCTTCGCCTGTTAAAAGCAGAAATGGATTGTTTGAAAGAAGAACTGTTGTGCTATTCAGAAATTCAATGAACTGATAAATTGAACTATTGAGCTTTCTGAAATACTCTATATCCCAATCAAATTTATTTGTATCACTCTCGTATTTACTTTTTTCTTTTTTTTCTTTTTTTTCTTTCTTGAGTGTAGAATCTATTACATATAGTTTATGGATTAAATCGTCAATGATTTTTCTAACATCTTCTAATAGCGAACTCAAACCAACATTATTAATAGTGCTTATTTCAACATAATCAATTTGCTCACATTGTTGTCTGAATGTTGTAATTGTTGAGACAATTCTATCAATATGGTCTTTAACTTTTGCTTCTTTTAAATGAGTAACTGCTTTTCTATAATGTTTAAGTAAATCATCAAGATAAGAGTTGAACTGCTCGTTGAAATATTTATCTCTGCTAATTCCGTCAAATATCTTTGCAATTGGCAATTCAAAATTCAGTTCGGGTGTATAGCGCTTGTCAAGATTTTTGATATTCTCATCAAGTTTTTGTTTAAACCATTCATCGGAAAATTCTTCCTTGCCAAACCAATAGTAAAGTTTGCCTTCGTTTTCTTTTTTGCTTAAACGCACAAAAATTTCTGAATTTCCCCAAAAATCAAATTCAATTGTTCTGTTGTTTGACTTTGCAAACGCTTCCCATTCGGCTACTTTTATATTCCATTTATCCATAAAATGGTTCACTTGTTGCCCTTCTCTCTTTCCTTTTGTGATGGTTATTCTTGGGTCTGGTCTATCTAATGGAACGCAGATGTAATACTTTATTAAATTCGGATGTTTTGCAAAAGCTGTTTTAAACGATTCATCAAGTTGTGTCCATTGAGAATCGCCCATTGTAGTAAAAAACTTTGCTTGCCAACCGTATTCTGAATTGTCAGAAAGAACACAATACGCCTCAACTCCACCGTCAGGTGCAGCAACTCTTATAAATTTAGATTTGTTTGGAATTTGTTCTGCTCTTGCTAATTGACAAACAAGTTCTTCAAAGCCATTTTTAATATCGCCATTAAACGCTCGTAATGTATTCCATTCTATATTCATTGATTTTGGTCTGTTGTTATGTTCGCCTTGAATAAAGTTTAGGTCTTATAGGGTGACAGCTTACGGACAGGTATTGCTGCAGGTGTGGAATTCATTGAACGTCCAGCCCGGAACCGCTGCCCAATAAAGATTTAAAAGTACAAGATAACAACTAAAAGCCCAATAGAATTACGTCCGCCGAAACCGCTGCTGATAGCGAATTACAGCCGAAGATTTCAACGTCCAGCCACACTTGCAGCAATACCAATGTTGTGTGTTCGTGCTACTGTGTCACCCTAAGGCTGTTGCTATTTTATCGCTTACTTAATTTTTTGACAATTGCTTTATATCCTTGCGACGAAATTCCATAGATAACATCATCAGTCTTCCCTAAACTTTTAAACTCTTGTTGTATTTCAGGGATTATGGTTGAAATGTCTTTGCCTTCTAATAGCTTGCTATAAAATAAGTCGTTTGTAGTCTTAGCTTCGTCAATATAAAGGTCACGATTACAACCAATCAAGCCGAAAAATGGATAGTCGCCTTTATTTTCGTCAATAATTTTCACTCCGTTTAATCCTCTACAACTTGTCATATTTACGATTAGAGTATTTTCAAGTTTACTATTCAATTCGTATAGTAAGTTTCTAAGTTCTTCCCAATAAATATCCTCATCTGTTTCCTCAATCCAAAGCCCTTCTTCTGTTCCATGAGATACAATTTGCAAGCAGAACTTTAGTCCTGTGTCGGCAAGCTTCTTCATGTAGGTAAATGTGTCAAGAACCATAGCTTTATTCTTGCATTTTCCTTGAAGTTGTTTAATACCTTTTGAGGCAAGGAAATTCATTAAGTCTTCAGAAATCTTGAAGTCGTCTCTGTCCTGTTGTGATAAACAGTCAACAATAAAAACCAAATCATATTCTGTTTCAAGTTTTGTCATCATACTTATCTTTTAGTGTTTTGTTTTCGTATTATTGTTTGAAAATCTCTTGGTAATAAAAGGTCTTGCCTTTGTCATAAAATGCGATAAATAAAAACTTTGAACCACTGGGCAAGTGTTCGTAGTTATTGATGTTGTCTTCAAAATATTCCGTCAAATGGTTGAAATCTGTCGGTCGAATAACTTTAAATATCATTAATCTAAATTCTGCATTTGCAACTAACAGCTTTTGAAAGTCATACTTTATGCCGCTGAAATCTACGTTCCTGTCACCTCTGCGTTTTTGTTGCCATTCACATTCCATAACCAATGGCATTCTTGTTGTAGTGTAATTATTTTTCCCTTCAACGTA
The DNA here is from genome assembly GCF_035299325.1 of Lacibacter sp. Lineage (GTDB taxonomy): Bacteria > Bacteroidota > Bacteroidia > Chitinophagales > Chitinophagaceae > Lacibacter. The sequence continues at coordinate 4,553 of NZ_DATGWT010000042.1, forward strand.
CCAATGTAAGTCATAGAGCCACTCTGAATTTTTAAATGTCCCGCCGTTAAGCTGTGTCAAATTTGGTGAAAGTCCATTTGCATATACTTTGTACTTAAACTTATTATGTCCTAGTAAGGCTAACTTGTCCTTTACAAATCTTGTTCTTTGCGGTCTTATTTTGGTGTCAAACTGAAAAAACTTGTCAAGTTCATGAGCAAGTTCTTTTATAATAACTTTTGAAAGTTTCTCTGTCGCCTTAATAGAGTGCTTATCAATTTTATACTCTGTCCAATTAGTCATGTTTAAAGTTTACGGAATGTTCAAAAAGCATGACACACAACGCTTGTATTTGCGCTATTATACGCAACATCTCCCAATAAACAAAGCTTGTGAATCAATTATTTAGTGTACGCCTTTTTGTATTGTTGTTATTACAATCCCTTAAATCATATAACCGTGTACAAACGTTTCATAAGCGTCTGCATCTGGTTACAAATGCGTCGTTTCTTTTTTCTTGTTTTCACAATCTTCACTTATTCTCTCACATCCATCTTGCATCAACCACCCCAGCCGGTAAAAACGCAGCCCTGTTCTCCGGCACTCCATCAGCCAGTGTATAGCGCATAGCCGCCGCCGTTACCACCAGGCTGCCTGCTGTTAACGGGAGTACTAACAACATCTGCTGTGCAGGTTGCAACACATGGGTATAAGGCAGTTGCAATTGTGCCAATACCCCGCCCCGGTATTCCCGTTGGGCAAGACCGCAGGCTGCAGCGGCAAACAGGAGTTCCACACTTACTGTTGCAGCAGGTGCGGCAATATTTTGCGTGGGTACAAAGGCAGGCATATCCAATACAAGCCCGTTGCTGTTTGCAGTAACGGCAAGGGGTATGCGCAAACGTTCGGTTAGTGTTGTTTCGGTGCTAAAACAAAACCCGTTAATAAAGGGCAGGTTTTCCTGCGGCGGCAGTTCCTGTACCACTGCCTGCCCCAGCCATTTGGCAATGACACCTGAAAAACGGCTCTGCATGTGTTTATCTTTCGGGTTGGGCAGCAGCTCCTGCCAGTAACTGCGGAGAATGCGGCCTGCTGCAGCGGCCACACCAAAATTGCGGCTGCGGCTTTGCATGGCTTCCGTTTGATGCACCTGTGCAGGCAGTCTCCGGGCAACATAACTGTCGCCCAGCTGGTAAAACAGCACATTGTTCATACGTCCTTTCAGAAATGCAGCGATCTGTTTGGCCATAGGCGTTTGTTCAGGAGTTGGTGGTTCTGTTGTTGGTTATTGCTTCGCAACAACTGCGTTGTTTCTGCGTCAACTGACGTAGAAACAACGCAGAAACCACGGGCATGGTAGGGCAAAGTAAAGAGTCAGGGCCATAGCAGGCAACCGTGTTTTAACGGGATTTTACGGGGTATTACAAAAGTTTACTTTCAAAGTAATTGCTGATTTATATCTTCCTCCTCCGTGCCTTCGTGTCTCTGTGGTTCAAAACAAACTTTAACGATCCGTTCCTTACTTTTACAGCCAATACATCATCCTTCATGAAACAACCACCGTATATGAAACGCTTTGCATTGTTTGTTCATTTTTTCATTGTTCTTTCGGCAACCACAAACGCACAGGATATTGTTATCAATAAAGACACTACCATCAACAACACCTGGACAATTCCCAAAGGCGTTCTTCTTAAATTCGGCAGTAAAGGAAAGATCAATGGCACAGGCACCATCAAAGGCGGCATTATTGATGCAGCACTTACACAATGGATCTTTGATACCACACTCACCGTTTCACCTGAAGGAACCTATACCAATGTGTTCAGTGCAAAATGGTTTGGTGCAGGATCTGTAAAAGATAATGCGGGTGTGTTGCAGAAAGGGATCAATACAGTTTTAGCAAACAGTGGTACGCTGCGAAAGTTTTTTATTCCACGTGGTGTGTATCCTTTCAGTAAATCATTAACGGTTGCAAGTATCTATAAAGAGCAATACAGCGGTTGCACCATTCATATCTATGGTGAATCATCGTTCTGGGATAGCGGCACCGGTACAACATTGCAATACACTGCCACAGATGGTTTTGCATTGGGCTTACAACTCAACAAAGGAAGCGAGATCAATAACCTCACGATACTCGGCATGTTTAAAGCACCTGCTGCTGTTGATTCTGTTTATTACAATATTCCTTTCGATCAGTACAATGATGCCAATGGAAAATGTACGCCGCAATATGCAGGACTGGTAATTGATTATGATGGCAGCCGCAATAACAGCGGTTCAACAGGTATTAAAGTACACGACATGAATGTTGGCAACTTCACCATCAATTATTCCATCAGTCCCAATGGGAAAACAGTGAATGCCGATATCCTGTTGTTTGAAAATATCCGTTGCGGTAATGGCAAAGTTGGTTTTGCAACGGGGCAGGCACAGGAAAAAGGAAATGTGATCCGTGGTATTTACAGCTGGGGCAGTATCCATACATTATACGTTGCAGGTAAATACGGAAAAGCACAGGCAGGCAGTTATACCATTGATGGCGGCAATATTGCCGGACGATGTATTCGCCTGTTTGATATTGCACAAGCCGGTTGGTACAGCACCAACATCAGTAATATTTTTGCTGAGAGCTTAGGAAGTATCGGCAACATCAGTACACAACTACCGTTGAACATCAGCAACAGCACGTTTCATTTTGTATACCCGAATAAAATTGGCCGACAAACATTGCTGAACAGCAATAATGAAAAGGTAGCTTTTTCCAATTGTATTTTCCGTTATTATGGAAAAACTGATCCCATGAAGTTTATCGGCAGGGCAACGTTTACTAATTGCCAGTTCAGCGGACCGCAGGTGAAAGAATAAGGTGGAGCTAACTGTTTTATTGTTTTAAATGATACTCATCTGTTTCAACAAAATAACCCTGGCTCATAAGTTGAAGGATGTCGGTGACTGTCCATGTTGCATTGAAATAAAAAGTATGATCCTGGTATAAATAAAGAAGAGAAGGCAATTCTTTTGTTTTACGGCTGCATTCCCAGGTTGAAAATATATTATCAGCTTTTTTTTCGATGATATATACTTGCCACCAGTTGTTTCGTTCGCCTGTTATACTGCCACGTATGTTTACAGCATAGAAGCGATCATTCAATTGACGGAGTATTGCGTTTTTTCCAAGATCAAAAAACAGGGTATCAATCGATTTCATGATAAAGGTATCCTTCTCCTGCCAATAGCTTCTTCCTGTTGACATGGTACCTTCAGCATCAATATCATACATTTTTGCATTTCGAAAAATGTATTGATCAACTGTATCAACCGGTTGACGCAGACTATCGTAAACGATCAGCTGCTCAAATTCATAAATTTCTCCCGGCGGATAAACAAACTCCCTTTCTGCATTTAGTTTTGGCCATGCACCTTTTGCAATTTTTTCAGTACGATTGACAATGATTGCAAAAAGATTTTCTTCAATTATCAGTGAAAGACTGTCATCAGAAGAATTGAACGGCGAACGTTCTTTTTCTTTTCTGTTCCATTGAAACGGCATTGAGTTTATTCCTGATGATGCAGTTCCGGAATCAGGAACATTGATCATATATACACCGGTATCGGGCAACGATTCCCAGTTGCCCAGTAAGTGCGTCGGGAATTCGTTACTGTTTGGCCGGTCGGCCGGCAGTGGTTGTTCAAAATAAAAAGTGGTGCAGGAACTTACCAGTACCGGCAATAAACAAATGTTCATCCACTTCATCACATTGTTCAGGCATGTACACATTTTTACCTGTTTTGGCAGAAGGTACAACAGCCGGTTGCCGCTTTCCAATGACACGCATCATTTGCAGGGTTGATTATTGAATACAGATTTTATCGTTTCCGGGCTGTAATTTGAGAAAATGGATAACCATGCCCGTTATGCAATAGCAGGCACAGTTATTGACATAGGTTGCTATAGCCATAGAATGATCTGTATTGCCACAGAGGCACACAGACCTGATTATTCACATTTAAATTGATTTTATGAAACAGGTACTCATGTTTATTCTTTCGTTTTTGTTCATCGGCTCATTTGCTGTTGCACAGGAAACGGATGTACGGAAAGAAAAGAAACGGATCAAACAGGAACAACGGCAGGTAAAAGACTTAAACCTCAACCGTAACCAGGGACAACAAATTAAGAGTATCAATAACCGTTACAGGGATGAGCATAAAGCCATCATGCAAAACGATGCACTTACGCAACAACAAAAGCAGGATCAGATCCAGGCGCTGAATAAAAGACGAGTGCAGGATATTCACAATATTGTTGGACAGGATAAAGTGAAAGACTATGACCGCATCGAGGAAAATGAAAGACAAAAAATGAAAGACAAGTCGAAGGAGAAAGAAGATAGAGTAAAAGACAAGCAGAAAGAGAAAAAGGAAAAAGAGGAAAAAGTAAAGAAAGAAAAAAAGGATAAGAAGAACGGTAAAGGATAAACGAAAACAAAAGTCCGGCAGATGATCTGCCGGACTTTTGTTTTTAATAATCTGAATATTCAGTTGGCCGGAGAAACATGATATCAATATGCGATACATTGTTTTTATACTCCGGCATTGCCGATAATTTTTTCCATTCAGGATCGCTGCCAAAGCTTTTCCAATGTGCATCTCTGTCGGTCATGTTTTCAAAACTGGTCATATACATCAGGTTGGGCATTTTGCTGCCGGCAACAACTTCTGCATAAAAAATGGCGTTGAAGTTTAAGCGTTTAAATAAACCGATCTCATCGCCTTCATTGAACATATGCACTTTGTTCTGAAAAATCTTTTCTGTTGCACTTTCGTAACTGCGTAATTCATACACACGTTCTTTCTTTGGCGATTTCAGTTGTGGCAGCTGCATTACAGGTGCTAAAGAAAAAGCCTGCAGCAATATTGTTTCCATTCGTTTATATGGAGCTGCATTATAAGCTGCCGTAAGATAAGCAGCACCTTTTGCCTGGTATTCTTTGTCGGATGATAATTTAGCCATCATCTCAGCAGCTGCATTCAGTGATTTAACAGGAATCAATACATACATTTTTTTTGCTGCTGCTGTATCGTTTGCAATGGCTTTAAACACTCCCACTGATTTTATGTTCATCCGGTGCAAAGCGGGCAGCAAAGCCTGTTGCAGATACGTATCGAGTGCCTGCTCCTGCTCAACAGTTGTGTAATGGTAAACCGTTAACCGGTAAAACTCACGGGCGGGTGCGGCTGCAAGTTTTTCTGTTGTTACTGCAAATAATAATGTAAGAACTGCAATGACTACTAATCTATTCATCTTTTTTTTCATATAAGAATGCTTGAGCCCTGAAGTTAAACAAAACGTGGGATTGCAATCAATAAGAGATGCGGTGTTTGTATTTCGCACGATTTTTATCTACTTTCAACACAAATAAATTGCACATGCCCATTTACATGGATCTCCATATTGTTCCCGGTGTTACGGCAAAAGATGTAGCGGAAGCACATAAGCTGGATGTGTACCTGGAAAAAGATCACAGCTGTAAATGCATGACCTATTGGGTGGATGAATTACGTGGACATGTATTTTGTTTGATTGATGCACCGTCGAAAGAAAAAGTAACGGAGCTGCATAACAAAGCCCATGGCTTAACACCGCATAAGATCATTGAAGTGCAGCCCAACCTGGTGGAATCGTTTCTCGGCCGCATCAGCGATCCCGAAGAAGCAGAGCTGACGGATACAGGATTGAAGCTGATCAACGAACCTTCCTTCCGTATTATTCTTGCAACGAAAATGAATGATCCTGTGTTGCTGCAACATCAACTGGGTTTGGAAAAAGCAACAGAACTCATCAGGCAACTGAATACATTAATACGAAACGAGATCGCCCAACATAATGGTGTGGAAGCAGAACATGCGGGCTCCGATTTTGTGGTGTCGTTTACATCAGCTGCAAAAGCAATTGCCTGCTCCTGCGCTATTCAGCAAAAGATAAATGATACTGATCTGCAACAGGCGGGCCTGCGCATGAGCATCCATGCAGGAGAAGCGGTTTCAACCAATGAACAATTATTCGGCGAAACCATTCAATTGGCAGAACGTTTGTGTTTTATTGGTAAACCTGCACAGGTAAGTATTACATCTACTGTAAAAGAACTGGTGTCGAAAGATCTTTTGGCAAGTAATGAAAACAACCTGTACACTTTATCGGCCAACGATCAAAACCTCCTTGATTTATTGTTTACTGCACTCGATAAAAACTACAGCGAACAGGATTTTAATATGGATGAATATGGCAGCTCAGTTGCCATGAGTCAATCGCAACTTTACAGGAAAACAATGGCCCTGTGTGATCTTTCTCCCAATAATTTACTGAAAGAATACCGTCTTGAAAAAGCACGTGAGCTGATGAAGAAAAAAAATCAAAACATTACAGAGATCACGTTTAACTCAGGCTTCAACAGTCCATCGTATTTTACAAAATGCTTTAAAAAGAAATACGGTATTCTTCCGATGGCTTATTTGGACCTCATCAATTAATGATTTGCTTCCGTTGACAGAATTTTACCATTTATTGGGTGAATTGTGATAGGCAAACGGGTTTGCATGAAATTATCTTTGTTTCATTCTAAACCAATTAAACTGTTTGTTATGAAATCAATCACTCAACGCCGCTATCTGTTTATTACGCTGTTATTATTTTGCGGACTTACTACCATTGCACAAACAACTACTCCTGCCGCCAATAAAAAAGAGCCGGTGATGAAAACCTATTTGATTGAAAGGGATATTCCCGGTGCAGGTCAACTCACTCCTCCCGATCTGAAAAGTATTTCTCAAAAATCCTGCAGTGTGCTGAATGACATGGGACCAAAAATTAAATGGCTGCACAGTTATGTAACAGGTAATAAAATTTACTGTGTGTACCAGGCCGAAAACGAAGAACTCTTACGTGAGCATGGAAAGAAAGGTGGTTTCCCTGTTACCAACATTACAGAGATCGGAACAACCATCAGTCCTGCTACAGCCAAAGAATAAGAATATTCTGAAACATCGTTCCATGTTTGTTCCTGTAGAACGATAAACTACAGGAACAACATTTGGGAAACACCGTCTACTGTTTTTCCCGACACAATTTAAGATCGACCCTTCTTCTGTTTTGTTTACACAAACAAATCGCTACTATTTTTTTGTTTGCGTACAATGAAGCATGGCGAAGCTATGCCTTGAAAAAACCAAGCCACATCCTGTCCTTCACATCAAACCATCACCTATTTTCTATAACCAAAAAACAAAGGAGTTTAACATGAAACAGATCTTTCACACCGTTACACATTATCAAAAGGCCGTTGCTAACCCGTTCCTTCTTTTTACGTTGTTAGTACTGCTTGTTTCCTTAGGCAGTTGCAGTAAAGAAGCAGGCATTAAATCAGATCCTTTACAGGCAGAAATGTTGATGAATAAAACAAGCATGCTGATTCCGGGCGACATGCTTACCAATTACAGCGGTTTAAAGGCAACCACGTTATGGGAATTGCAACAGGCACGTGCTGCCACTGCCCGTTACCGTGATATTAAAAATGCTGTAAAGGATGGCTATGTTGACATTGATGTCGTGCGGCAAAACATGGGTTATCATTTTCTGAAAATGGATAACCTTGATGCAACATTTGATTTCAGAAAACCGGAAATACTGGTGTATAACAAAATGGAAAACGGCAGCATGCAACTGGTAGCAGTTGAATATGCAGTACCTATTCCTCTTTCACCAAACAATGCACCTGCGGGTTTTACCGGGGATAATGATGTATGGAAATATGATACTGATTTTAACCTGTGGCTGTTACATGCATGGGTATGGTATCATAATCCTGAAGGTGTATTCAATCCAACCAACTCTTTGGTGCATCTGCATTAAGCTGCAACTAAAATAAAACAGCAGTAACAAAAACAGGTCGGGTAAACCCGACCTGTTTTATACATCAGCCATGTCATTACTTCGGAAGAACTACTCCATCAATCACATGCACAATACCATTCCCTGCTTTAAGATCAGTAGCAACAACAGTTGCTGTGCCACCATTCTCATCTGTCAAAATCACTTTTCCGTTTACAAGAGAGGCTGTTAATTTACCACCGCTTACTGTAGTTAACACAGCTTTGCCGTTACCATCTGTTATGCCTTTTACGACTGCAGCAGCGTCAATGTTTCCTGCAACTACATGGTAGGTGAGTACTTTTGTTAACGTTGCTTTGTTTTCAGGCTTTAATAATGTTGCAACTGTACCGGCAGGTAATTTATCAAACGCTGCGTTTACAGGAGCAAATACTGTGAACGGACCTGCACTTTGTAAAGTAGCTACCAGGTCTGCTGCTTTCACAGCTGCTACCAACGTAGTATGATTTTCAGAACCAACAGCAATATCAACTACTGTTTTTTGTGCAGATACAACTGACGTGAATGCAATTGCCATTACTGACAACATGAGAAACTTTTTCATAATGATGTGTGTTTTTATGGCGATTATTACACGATCAAATGAAAAAGGTTTAGTACGATCATGAAAAAATTATGATTTAACAAAGATGTCTAAAGAAGCCCCCGATAAATACACAAAGCTGTAAACAAAAGTTATCTGAACAGCAAACTCTAGGAAGCTGCAATTGATTTCACTGCAGCAACAAACCGTCTTACATCATCCGCTGAATTATACACCGAAGGTGTTACACGCACGCAACCATCTTTACCTAAAGTGCGGGCCACTGTAAATATCTTGTGCTGCTTGAATAAATCATCAGCCACTTCTGCTGCTGTTTTATGTTTAATGCGGAACGAAGCAATGGCACAGGAAAACCCGGCAGGTACAACCACTTCAACATTGGGATATTGCTGCAGTTCATTTACCCAAATGCTTTTGAGATAATGCAGTCTTGCTGAAATACGTTCAATACCTAATTGCTGTTGAAAGGCAAGACTTGTCGGGATGGTCATGATTACTGCAAACGGTGTGGTGCCGAAATGTGCCAGTTTGTTGATGCTTGTTTCTGCCGCACCCGTATCACCAAACAATGCTTTCATTTCGTTGATGCGTTCCTTCTTTACATAAAGAATTCCTGCACCAACAGGGTTACCGATCCATTTGTGCAGATTCATTCCAACAAAATCGGAGTTCAACTCTTTTAAGCTGAATTTTATTTGTCCTAATGCATGTGCTGAATCGGTCATCACATCCACTCCCCTCTCTTTAGCCATTGCTGCAATTTTTGCAACAGGCACAATCAAGCCATTGATGTTTGAAACATGGGTGAGTAAGATCACTCTTGTTTTACTTGTAATTTGTTTACGGTAAAGCTCTACAATCTCTTCTTCGCTTTTAGGCAACAAAGGCATTTCAAATTCCTTTACACTGATGGCTCCTCTTTTCTCCAGCATACGAAAGGTTTCGATCATACTGAAATAATCCAGTTGATTCAGGATCACTTCATCGCCTTGTTTAAACGGGTAACCCTGTATGGCAATATTCAATGCTTCTGTTGCATTACGTGTGATGATGATCTCTTCATCGGCAACACCTAAAAAAGCAGCAACTTCTTTTTTTGCTGCAGCAGCAATTGCAGGATACTCTTTGCGGGCAAATCTTGCTGCCTGTTTGTTGGCTGTTGCAACATTTTTCTGAAATGCCTGCAACACCGGTTTTGGTTGAATTCCATAATAACCGTTTTCAAGGTTGATATGGTCATCTGCTACTTCATAATATTTCTTTGCGATCTTCTTCCAGAATTTTTCATCTGTTGCTTCACCTTCAGCTATAAAATCATTTGTATCAATTGAAGTGCGGTCGTTTGCCAATGCAATGGAAGGCATACCTGCAACGATCAATCCGCTGCCCAGCTTCTTTAAAAATTCTTTCCTGTTTTGCTCCATAAACTGATCGTTTTATAAACGAATACTAATCAACATCCTTTACTTTTCTACTTAGCGGGCGGCATACTTGGCCTCACTTCAATTTTACTTGGCAACGTACGTGGGTTCATTTGCAGAATATCTACTACCAATTCACCAATATCTTCGGGTTGTATTTTCCATGCATCTGCATCGTTCGGTGTATGATTATTAAAATAGGTTGCAACAGAACCGGGCATAATGGTGGTTACTTTAATACCATGCTTACGCAAATCAAGCATCACTGCCTGCGTAAATCCAACCAAACCAAATTTACTTGCATTATACGCTGAAGCATTTTCAAAAAAATTGGTGCCTGCAAGACTTGCAATGGTGATGATGTATCCCTTTGTTTGTTTCAACGGATCAATGCCTGCTTTCACTGTATTAAATACACCCGTTAAGTTTGTATCGATCGTTTCTTTCCATAGCTCTTCCGATAGTTCCTCGATGGATGCAAAATGTCCAACACCTGCATTGGCAACAACCACATCCAGCCGGCCGAAGTGAGCGATCGTTGCATCCACTGCTTTTTTCTCCGATGCCATTGAACTTACATCTGATTCCAAGGCTAATATCTTTGATGGATCTGTACTTAATGACTCCGCTGCCTTTACTGCTGCAGTTAACGAACGACCTGTAATGGCCACTTTCATCCCTTTTTCCAACAGCGCTTTGGCGATGCCATAACCAATTCCTTTCGTACCGCCAGTTATATAGGCTACTTTCCCGTCTATCATATTCATTTTTGATTAGTTTAGTTTTGCTTTGAAATTACGAAATAAAAACTCCACAAAAGGAGTCGTTACAAATTGAATCATCGGTCTTACTCTGAGTTTCTTTACTTTTACAATCAATCTAAATTTATTACACATGCAGGGGAAATTTTTTATTTATACCACTGTGTTGCTTCTTTCCGGTTATTCAGCCGCTTGTACAGATAAGAAAGCATCCAGCTCAAATCAAACAAATACCGATACAACGAAGTTGCCGCCGGTAGAAACAAAAGCAGCCAATACAAACTATAAACCTGCTTTTGCAGGACAAACAAGAATTGGCGGAGTGAAAACAACAACAGCTTACAAAGTTGAAAAACTTGCAGAACGCATCGGCCGCCCATGGGCTGTTACGCCAATGCCTGATGGCCGCTTGCTCGTAACAGACAAACGTGGTGGCTTCCTGCAGATTTTTGATGCGAACGGTGTATTGGTGAAAAAAATTGAAGGTCTTCCTGCTGTTGATGCGGGCGGACAAGGTGGTTTGCTTGATGTGGCGCTTGATCCGTCATTCAGCAGTAATGGCATGATCTATTGGTCGTTTTCAGAAAAATATGATGTGGGCAACCTCACTTCCGTTGCTAAAGGAAAACTGAATGAAGCTGCAGGTATGGTTGAAAATGTTTCTGTGATATTCCGTGCCACTCCTGCACTGGCCGGCAGCACATATCACTACGGTTCACGTATTGTGTTTGATAAAGATGGACACATGTTTGTGAGTTCAGGTGAACGTTCGAACCTGGACGGAAGAGTGCAGGCGCAAAAACTTTCTTCAGGTCTTGGAAAAGTTTTCAAGATCACAACAGATGGCAAACCGGCACCCGGTAATCCATTTATTAATCAAAGTGGTGTAATGCCTGAAATATATGCATATGGTAACCGTAATGTACAAAGCCTGGATCTGCATCCTGTAACAGGCGAATTATGGGAAGCAGAGTTTGGCCCACGTGGTGGTGATGAATTAAACATCATTAAACCCGGAAAGAACTATGGCTGGCCTGTTATCACCTACGGTATTGAATACGGTGGCGATAAAATTGGTGATGCCATTCAGCAAAAAGAAGGTATGGAACAACCTGTTTATTATTGGGATCCGGTTCTTTCTCCCGGTGGTATGACATTTTACAGGGGTAATGCTATTCCTGAATGGGAAAACAATCTTTTTATCGGAGGACTAAGCAGTTCACATATTGTACGTCTTGTTATAAAAGATAACAAAGTTGTTGGTGAAGAACGCTTACTGGCAGATAAAGGTGAACGCTTTCGTGATGTAGCTTATTTCAACGGTATGCTGTATGCAGTAACTGATGCTGGAAGTCTTTACAGGATCAGCAAGCAATAAACCTAAAACAATTGATATAAAAAATCCCCGGCATTTACAGCGGGGATTTTTTTGTATCAATAACGATCATTGATCGTGAAAAGATGATCCTCACTCCACTTTACCCGGTTGCGGAATGCACAGTTCTTTAGAGCATTCATTCCCATGGCCGATGTATACTTTTCCTTTATCAATGCGTAACACCTGTTTTGTTTCTAAACGACGCATCACACGTATCACTGTTTCTACACGCAACGATGTCATTTCTGCAATTTGTTTCCGGGTTAACCTGATCTTGTTACATGCACCGCAAATATGTTCTCCTGTTTGCTGCAAATAAGAAAGAAATGAAAGAATGATCTTTTCAGGCTCATGATTATCGAGCGACTTTAAGAGATGGAACTTAAACCGTAAGCGCTTTACCAGTAACTCTGTAAACGTAAAATGAATATCCTGCTGAGATTTCAGCAACTGCTGAAAATCCTGTTTATGCAAACGTAACAGGAGGCATTCTTTATCTGCAATAGCTGTGGCCGCAAATAACCCGTTATCAAATAAACCAAGTTCACCAACACACTGTCCGGGCAGTATGATCGATTGCAGAAATTCCTTTCCCTTTTCATCAACATTGATCCAGCGAACCTGGCCACTTACTAATTGATAATAAAAGTTACAGGCAGTGCCTTCTTTAAAGAGAATTTCACCGGGCTCTAATTTTTTATAGGCGGCTCCCCATGCCAATAAAATATCTGTATTGATCATAACGGGTGTTTAACGGTTATAAATAAATCACTCTGCTATAAACAGATCATTAAATCAGCTATCATTCTTTTACTAATATACTGTTATATCTCCGTAAACAGAGAAAAGAAACCACCTGTATGTTTTTGCCAGCTGTTCTTTACCAATCGATGTACTTTCAAAAGAAAAAAATGAAACCTTATCTGCTTTTTCTCACTTCCCTGCTGGCAACAATAGCAGGCGCTGCGCAAAACAAAGTAAATCCCGTTATTAAATCTTACGGAACAGTTTTTGAAATACCAACGGCCGATCATAAACCGGATCCTGCCACCGAGTATAAGATCATTGTTGAGCTTACAGAAAACACGCCAAAGGCTGACTCCCTGAATATTTACCTTGAGGCTATTGCCACGCTTATTAACCTGCATGCAGCTGAAGGCGTGCCGCAAAAGAATATCAAACTTGTTGTGGTACTTCGTAAAGGAGCTACTCATGCTGTGTTTGGTGATGAGTTGTTCAGGAAATATTTTAAAGTTGATAATCCCAACAGGCAACTCATAAAGGAACTAACCGATGCGGGTGTGGAATTCTATGTATGTGGCCAAACGATGATCAAACGAAATACAAAAGAAGAAGAGTTGATGCCGGGCACAAAAATTGCAAGTTCCGGTTTAACCGCCATCAGCACGTATCAACTGAAAGGTTATACTATGATCAAGTTCTGATGAACGTAGTAACTTAAAATCGTTCAGCAATTACAACGCATAGCCACTACCTTTAGTAACTGATGTTAACCAATGACAACATATATAACAGTACTGCGCAACAGCAACTGAAAGCATGGCAGCGACAAATGTTGAGTAAACCTTCTTTGCTGAACAGTTTATCGAAGCGGATGCAAACAAAGATCAACACCTGGATACCTGAGAAAATTCATGTAGCTATTACAGCAACGATCAAACAATTGATACGTGGTGTACTGTTTGGTGCTAAACACACAACTTCTGAACCTTTGGTAAATGCAAGCCTGCAGGAACGGGAAATTGCCATTGAAAAGAAAATAGAGAACTATAAAAAAACGGCTGCGGTTGAAGGCGGCATTGCAGGTGCAGGAGGAATACTATTGGGGTTGGCTGATTTTCCCGTGTTGATTGGCATCAAATTAAAGTTGCTGTTTGAGATCGCCAGCCTGTATGGCTTTGATGTAAATGATTATAAAGAACGTGTGTACCTGCTGCATATTTTTGAACTTGCTTTTTCAAGTCATGCACATCGTAAAACGGTGTATTTAAAAATGACTGACTGGGAAACGAAGAAACAATTACTGCCGGACGATATCAACCAATTCGACTGGCGCAACTTTCAACAGGAATACAGAGACTATATTGATCTGGCAAAGATGGCACAACTCATACCATTGATTGGCGCTCCCGTTGGATTGATCGTTAACTACCGCTTACTCAAAAAACTGGGCGCTACTGCCATGAATGCTTACCGCATGCGGTTATTGCCATGATCAATCGTATTATTTATTCATGATTCTTACCAATGAAAGTTTCCCGATTAACCACCGGGGGAAATTCAGTTTGATCTGTTTATATGTAAGCGAACGCCATAACCCTTCCAACGGTCCGAATTTAAAATGTTTGAGCCAGAGCGGACTGTAGATCAATTGCAGTATCCAGATTGCAGCCACTACATAATACAATTGATAGAATTCCAGCCGGTCGTAATACCCTAAGCCGTATCCAAAGAAAAATAAACTGCAAAGAATGGTTTGCACAATGTAATTGGTGAGTGCCATTTGTCCAACTGCTTTTAAACGGTTACAGATGGCCGTTAGATAGCCTGATTTAACCAGCAACATCAGTGCAGCACAATGAGCCATGACCATGAAAATGCGTTGTATCGGGTATAAAAGATTCTTCCAGGGAATAGCTGTCTGCTCCATATGCAGAAAAATAGCCGACGATGAAGAAGTATAGTGTGCAGCATACCAAAGTTCATACACTGTTATTGGCAGAGCAACTGCATAACCAATCAACACCGTTATGCGATATTTCCGGCTTGTCCATTTACCGGTGAAGAAACCCAGCTTCAATAATGCCATACCCAATAACATCAACGAAATATTATCGCCTAACTCAACCAACAAATAACTTGTTTCTGCTTTCAATGCTTTTGGTCTTATCTCTGATGCTACAACCTGGTAACTCCCTCTCATTCTTTCAGTAATTGCCTGTGCATCCGTTTCATTGGGAAGCATTGTTTTTTCTAACGTCCTCCACTCTGCCATTGCCTTTTGCTGCACATCCGTTAATTGCTTCCCTGCTTTCTGCGCCTGCTCCGCCACTGTAAAGGCAATACGTTTTTCTCGTGCATCACGGTACAATAAAGTACCTACCACAAACCAGATAATGGCAACAACAGGAACGGCCATCATCATATAACGTGGTTTCATTTTACGGAACAGAAATACGATCATTCCAAACAAACCATAAAAGAAAAGAATATCACCCACCCATAACAAGAGATGCGCATTGATGAGTCCAAACAGGATAAGCCAGCTCATACGCAGGTAAAATAAAACCGTTACCCGTTTGGGATCGATGTTCTCTTTATTGATACTGAATAATAAGATGCCTGCACCAAACAACATGCAAAACAAGGCCCGCATCTTTCCTTCAAATAAAATATACACGATTGCATAGCTGAAGAAGTTTGCACTGCCGGTATCGGAAAATATTTTGGTGCCGAAATTACCACCGGTTGCAAGACCAAAGCCTACAATATTGATGAGCAATATCCCAAGCACAGCAATACCACGAAACAGATCAATGGAAACGATACGGCTCTCCCGACCAAGCGGTGTGGGTTCGAATGAAGATGATTGCGGCTTCATTAACAGTTGATTGGTTGATTGTGGAGGCAGCGGGTGCAGGTACGTTTTTTATGAGGCTATACCATAAATATATTTCTTATACCTACATAACAATGCTGCAGCAACAAGTTACTGTGTGAAATAAAGAATAACACTTAGTGAATGTTTATAAGTTGCGATTAAATGAGGCGATGTTTGTTTACTGCTGTACAAAATGCCAGCATACTCCGGCAAGATCAACGATGTTCACTTCCCGTCCATAAGGCTGATTAATTACTTCACTGATACGGATACCGTATTTCTGCGGCAATTCTTTTTCGAGTACATAAGCACGGAATGCATCTGCATTTTCCACACCAACACTCAGCATAAAATTTTCAGCAAATGCTTTATCGTCGTATTTCTGTAAAATAAACCGGAAGCCGTTGTTTTCAAAACCGGCATAGTCTCCCATATCCCAGGTAAGGTTAAACCCAAGCTCCGTAAAAAAAGCTTTTGATTCATTGAACTTACTTCCCGAAGGAACAAATGGCTGGAGGGAAAGAAATTTCATGTTGTAATGTTTAACTAAAGATACTGCTTTAAGGTGTGATGATTTGCAACAGGAACGACCAATGTTCTCTTATTTCTTCTTCTTATTTTTAACCGGTGCAGCAACTCCTACAACACATCAAACTCTATGCTCCTTTAAGTGAAGAAGCCGAACAGGCTTTGTATGATTGCTTTGAACAGGTTGTATGTTCAAAAAATCAACATCTGCTTACTGAAGGAAAAATTTGCAGGCATTTATATTTCCTGGAGAAAGGTGCACTACGTGGATATTACAATATCGATGGAAAAGAGATCACTCACTGGTTTGGTTTCGACAACGATTTTGTTACTTCTTTTCACAGCTTTATTACACAGGAACCATCAGTTGAAAATCTCCAGTTACTCGAAGGAAGTATTCTGTGGAGTATTTCAAAAGATAAGCTCACGGAACTGCTTAACCGCTTTCATGATATTGAACGGCTGGTGCGTGTTGCTTATGAGAACTACTATATCCGTTTAGAAGAACGTTACGTAAATGCCCAGTTTAAAACAGCAACCGAACGTTATGAGCAGTTACTGAAAGATGCACCGCATATTCCTGACCGGGTTTCATTGGGTCATATCGCTTCTTACCTCGGCATCAGCCAGGAAACATTGAGCCGTATCCGCAGCCGTATTTAACATTTACAAAATTGAATTTTGACAATTGTCAAAAAGCTTCTGACAGCGCACTGATAGTTTTGCTTCAAACAACGAAACCATCATGGAACAAAAACAAACACTGGCCCCTTCCCCCGCTTTTATTGCTGCATCATGGGCAGCACTTCTCATCGGCATCACTGCTTTTATCATCGGCTTATGGAATGCCGATATGGAGCTGAATGAAAAAGGATATTACTTCACCGTTTTATTGTTTGGTTTATTTTCTGCCATCTCCGTACAAAAAGCAGTGCGTGATCAAATTGAAGGTATTCCTGTTACCAATATCTACTACGGATTGTCGTGGTTCTGCACCATTACTTCCATGATATTGCTCACGGTAGGTTTATGGAATGCCGAACTTGAAAGAAGTGAAAAAGGTTTTTATGCAATGGCATTTACGCTAAGCTTATTTGCCGCTATTGCTGTACAAAAGAATACAAGAGACAGCAAAGCAAGTGAAGTTTTGCAGAAAGAAGAACATCAATAAAACAAAACAGCCCATGCTTTTTGCATGGGCTGATAAATTTGCATCAACATTATTTTTTCAATAATAACATCTGACCAAGATGATTGGCCATATGACCTGTGCGGTTCATCAACACATTTAATTTATTGCGGTGCGGTTCGTTAGCAAAATCTTCTGCTGATACAGCAGTATGCCGCTCGAGCCATTCATCAACATCGGTTGTATCAAAAACTGTTGCCAGTTTTGCATTTACAGTTGCCAGTTTTTCTTTTAACTCAGCAATTGTTGGCATTGCAAGCCCTGATTTATCCGGATTCTTAATAAACACTTCGTCCAGTTCAGGATATAAACGATCACTAAAGCCCAGCAGCGGCAGTAATGCATCGCTCACTGCAATCAAATGCCCCAGCAGGTAAACACCTGTATTACGGCCCGGCGCAATTTCACGTTGCAATTGCTCATCAGTTAATGCATCCAGCAATTTATTGAGTTGTTTGTTTTGCGATTCCCATGCGCTGATCGCCATCTTTACCAGCAGGTTCAATTGTGTTGTTGTATTTTCCATTCTTCATTATTTGAACAGCAAATCTACGATGCTTTGCAGCAATACCGGCAAGCTGTTTAGACACAGCAGTCCGGGAATCCGGGAAACTGCTTGCATTTTCCGAATCTAATTTCTAAGTTTATCTATTCCATCATTTCAACCAACCAAAATCTGCTTATGTCGAACAATTTTGTTGACATGGAACAGAACAGTTCTGTTCCTTCTCCGGGTAACACCAATTCCATTTCAGAGAGGCTGTTTTCGCTTGATGTAATAAGAGGCATTGCCTTGCTGGGCATTTTACTCATCAGCATCTGGGAGTTCGGCGGCTTCAGTACCAATGAGCAAAACAGGTTACGCCTGCTGGGCAAAGGCTTCGATTTTAATTTGTTTGCTTCTGCCCTGCTGCTGTTCGAAGGTAAAATGCGTGCTTTGTTTTCATTGGTATTCGGTGCAGGCATTGTTCTTTACATGCAAAAACCAAATCAACCGGGTTTACCTTCTACACAGGAATTATATATACGCAGGCAGATGTGGTTAATGGCATTTGGTGTAATTAATGCCTTTTTGTTTTTATGGCCGGGTGATATTCTTTTTCAATATGGCGTGATGGGCATTTTATTATTCCCCTTCTTCAGAATGAGTAAAAAAGGTTTATTGATTGCTGCAATTATTGTGACACTTGTTTACTGTGGAAAAATGTACTGGTTTTATGCAGATGATCATAAGGCCTATAAAAAATTCAAAGCTGTTGAACTGATTGAACAAAAGAATAAAAAAGACAGTGCTGCACAACATATCAAAGACAGCCTGTCCGGCATGTCGAAAGCAGATCTGGCAAAAAGTGATTCACTGTTCAAAGAAAAAACAAAACTGAACAGAATACAGGAAGGCGATAAATCAAGATGGGAAGGATTGGTAAAAGGTTTGAAATACGATTCAACCAAAGGTCCTGAGAAAGCTGAAAAAACTGCCATGTGGGGCAGCTATAAAAAAGTATGGCAACATCTTTACCAACGTGCACAAGGGAAAGAAGCAGCATGGCTTTACAGGGTCGGTATATGGGATATTGGTTCAATGATGTTGTTGGGAATGGCTTTACTCGGCTTTGGTTTTTTCAGCAACAGGTTTTCAACAGGCACTTATGTATTGCTTGCAATTGCGGGAATTGCTCTTGGAATCTTTTTAGGTTGGCTGCGGCTCGATCTGCAACACAGTAAACATGTAGATTATATAAAATACCTCAGCAGGAAACCCATTTCGCCCATGCAATTCTTTCCAATAGAAAGATTATCGCTTGCATTAGGTTATGCCAGTTTGATCATGCTGTTACTGCGAATGAAAATTTTACAGTGGTTGTGGCAGGCATTTGCTGCAACAGGCCGGCTTGCCTTCACTAATTATTTTATGCAAACAATTATCTGCACACTTTTCTTTTACGGATATGGGTTTGGATACTTTGGCAGATTAACCCAGGCACAACTTTACTTTTTCGTTGTAGAAATATGGATCGTTCAAATGGTGTTCTCTGTTTTCTGGTTAAGGTTTTATCAATACGGGCCGGTGGAATGGCTATGGCGATGCCTGGTTTATTGGAAACGATTTTCTAATAAAAAGGAAAACCAGTAGTACAACTCCAACCATTTTTGTAACAACTCAAACTCTACTTCATGCAAACATATTCAACCGATAATCACTTGAAACCGGTTCAACAGGCGGAGCGTATTAAAACAGTGGATATGATCCGTGGCTTTGCTTTACTTGGCATTCTGCTTATGAACATCCCCGGCTTTGGCATTAACTGGGATGCATGGCACAGGATCATGACTGGTCCTGAAAACACAAAAGATTACTATGTATTTGCAGCGATTGCTACTTTTTTTGATGGCACCATGCGTGGACTTTTTTCCATGCTCTTTGGTGCAGGCATGATCTTATTTACGCTCAATAAAAAAGATACGGCCACAGGGCCAACGGTTACAGAATATTATTACCGCAGGTTATTATGGTTGATACTGTTCGGTGTATTTAATGCATTTGTGTTACTGTGGTTTGGCGACATTCTTTTTTACTATGGTTTGTGTGGTATGATGCTCTATGCATTCCGCAATACAAATCCAAAATGGTTACTAGTACTTGGCTTTATTTGCATGGGTGTTACGATGCTGAAGCAGCAATTAAACTGGAATGAAACAACAGAGAAACGGAAAGCGTACAACGAAGCAATAGCAGCAGGCAAATCAGGTAAACAACTGAGTGATGAGCAACAGGCGGCAAAAGAAGAATGGCTTGAAATGGAAAAAAGAAGAAAGCCCGATACCGCATTCATCAATCGAAACCTGCGGACAATGAGATCAGGTTATGTTGCCATTTATCAATACTGGATTCCCAAAAATGCCGACAGTGAAACATGGGGTATGTATCATCAATGGTTCTGGGATGGCCTCACCATGATGTTTATTGGTATGGCATTGTTTGGCTGGGGCTTCTTCAGCAATAAACTTTCTACATCAACCTATGGTATGTGGTTGCTTGTTGGTTATGGCATTGGAATACCTATTGGTTGGTTTGCGTTTAAAGCAGGAATGCTGGAGGAAGCAAGAAACATCGGGCTGTATGCCGATCGCTATTATGTAAATCATACACTGCTGTACGATGTAAGGAGAATTTTATTATCGATAGGGCACGCAAGTTTGCTGATGGTTATTTTCAGAAGTAATATAGTGCCCTGGCTCATGCGGGCATTGGCAAATGTGGGTCAGCTTGCATTTACCAACTACCTGATGCAATCGATCATTTGCACATGGTTCTTTTATGGTTATGGATTTGGATGGTATAACAAATTGCAGTTTTATGAACTCTACTATGTTGTATTTGCCGTATGGATCTTCCAGCTTATATTTTCCTCTATCTGGTTAAAGTATTTCCGGTTTGGTCCGTTTGAATGGTTATGGCGTTCATTAACCTACTGGCAACTGCAACCAATGAAGAAATGATGATCGATAACATGTTGTATTATGTAGCTGTTTGATGAAATACAGCTATCCATAAAGCGTCTGAAAAATGAAATGATTATTTTTTCAGTTGCTTTACAGCTTCAATAAATTCCCAGATGCTGTCTGTTGTTTTGTCAATCAAATCGGGTTGCAGGTATTCATAAATATCAATAACCTTTCCGGCATGCGCTTCGGCAAGCGCATCCAGTAATTCAGGCATCGTCATTTCTTTCAGGCGGGCAATGATATAAGCTTGTTCCATCTTTTAAAAGTAACAGAAAGCAGGAATAAAAAGAACGCCCCTTAACCGGATGATACCTGGTTAAGGGGCGACGAAATTCGAGTTTCCCGGTTTTCAGCAATAATTATCGCTTCAAGGGTTTATAATATTTCAATGCTTCAGGCATATGGCGTTGAAGATTGGCGATCCTTGTTTCATCAGATGGGTGGCTGCTCAAAAACTCAGGAGGCTTTGCTCCACCTGCTGCTGCCATCCGTTGCCATAAAGGAATTGCTTCCTGCGGATTGTAACCTGCCATTGCAGAAAAATAAAGACCGTATTGATCTGCTTCATTTTCCTCTTTACGTGAAAATGGCAGAAGATAACCTACATTACTTCCAATACCATAAGCAGTCATAAACATATTCTGTGTTTCGGCCGGTTTGTTTGATAAAGCTACCTGTAAGGCTACCCCACCCAGCTGTTGTAACAATCCCTGGCTCATACGTTCGCTGCCATGTTGAGCAACAGCATGTGCAATTTCATGACCTATCACCACAGCCAATGCTGCCTCATTTTGAGTGATTGGTAACAACCCGGTATAAACAACTACTTTCCCGCCCGGCATACACCATGCGTTTGCTTCTTTGCTATCGATCAAATTAAATTCCCACTTGTACCCTTCTAATACCGAAGTGAGCCCTTTCCCATCGTAAAACTTTTGAATAGCAGAAGCAATGCGGGTTCCGACACGACGTACCATTTCGGCATCTTTGTTCACGCTTGCATTCACTACTTTATTTTCACTCAAAAACGAATTGTATTGCTGCTGCGCCATTACCTGTAGCTCAGTTTCAGACACAAGGCTTAATTGTTTGCGTCCGGTAACCATGTTTTGGGTACAGCCCATAAAAAGGGTTGCCAACAGGAAAGAAGTAAAAAGCTTTTTCATTTCTATAATTTTTAATTTATGCCAGATCCCTTTGAACCCGGTGAACGGGGAAGAATAATTTCTTTCACTATAATTCAACAGAATATCAGGTTTACAAAGTTTACTTAGTGTATTGAGATATATGTTATATAATTCAGACGATTCGTTGCATCATTCACACGTTTACTGTGCTTCCGGGAATAAAGCAGATTTAATAAAAGGAAATATAGTTTCGGCCATAACAGAATTTGGAGCTGAAAGTGATAACATCATTTATCAACATCTGTTCTGATGGCACGATGCTTGTTTAAACGATACTGCCTTTTATTATAACCTTAAACTCCTATATATGAAAGCAACATATTTCGACTTTGCAGCCATGCTGTTCTCCGTATTGCTATTATCAGCATTTGTTTTTCAAAATGGAGGTTCCATTAAAGGAACTGTATCGCCAATAGAGAACGCTTTCAGAGCATTTGCGATACTTGATAAGGACACCATCAAAAGCAATATTATCGGAGGGAATTTTGTGCTCACAAATCTCAGGCCCGGCTCTTATCAACTGATTATAGAAGCTATTCCGCCTTATCAGCATAAACTCCTCACAAACATCCCTGTAAAAGAGGGCGAATCTGTCAATATGGGCGAAATTCAGCTGTTACTGAAGTAAAATATAGAAGCTGCTGTTATTTTTTGTGGCACAGCCTTTGCCAAGCAGGAGGTATACTCCATCAATTTATAACGGCAATAAACATGCGTTACACCCATATTGTATTCTTTCTCCTTGCAGCTTTTGTATTTGCACAATGCGAGCAACCCACTGACAAAAAAATTCCGCCAAAGAAAAAAAGGGCATGGGTAAAGCCTGTAAGCCTGAGCTATCATGTTGAAAAACCAAGTGAATGGTTACGGAAAAATGCTTCAGCTGCGCAAAAGAAAATTGTGATGGCTGTTAACCGCACAGACAGCACTTTTCTTAAAAAAATGGATTCGATTCTTGTGCCTGATGATCTCAGTGCAGATCTTGAATTATATCTTCCTTTCCCAACAAGTGTATCTTCTTTAAGTAGTATTGAGAAAATTATTCTCTTCTCTTATCCATCACAAACGTTTGGAGCGTATGAATACGGTGAACTGCTGTATGCCGGCCCAACAAATATGGGACGTAAAGCAGACCCTACTCCAACTGGATTATATTATACAAATTGGAAAGCAGAAAAAACAACAAGCACATTTAATGATGAGTGGGATCTGCTTTGGAATTTTAATATTGAAAATAAACTGGGTGTAGGTTTTCATCAATATGAGTTACCCGGTTATCCTGCATCACACTCCTGTTTGCGCTTGTTAGAAAGCGATGCAAAGTTGTTGTATGAATGGGCCGATCAGTGGGTTCTTAATAAAAAAGAAGAACTTCTTGCAAAGGGAACGCCGGTGATTGTATTTGGCAGTTATCCTTTTGATGGAACAAAACCCTGGTGGCAATTACTGAATGATCCTCATGCGCTTGATATAAGTGAAGAAACCATACAACAGGTAACAGCTCCATTCCTGAACGATATCCTGAAACAACAACAGCAAAGAAATAAATTCAATACAGACAAGGATTAAATTGCATCGGTTTCATACTTATCTTAGTATGAAATAAATCGCAGTGAATTCAATCTATAAATCCTTTGTATCTGGCTTGGCTCTCATAATATTATTTGTTTCCTGCTCTAACAAAAGACAGATCATTGAATACATTCCCTATGATCAATACAAATTTGAACAGGCAGAAATAGAGCCTGGCACAGCTGTTAAGCTTCTTGCCTATTCCGGTGGTAAACCTTCAGAATTAGATGGCATTTATTATTCCCAATTTATTGTGCTAAATGAAACAACAGGCGATACCATCAGGTTATTATCTACTCTTGTAAGTGTACCGGGAGATGCTGCCACACCAGGTAAAGTATATTCGCCAACCTATATGTTTGATGGTACCAAACAAATTACAGACGCCGTATTCTATCCGCAAGACAGTTCGCATCAAATGTCTATTCAAATGATTGCTGTTACAAAATCAGAAAATGAATCAAGTGAAACTTCGAAATTGCTCGAAGATGTTATGAAGGACAAAGTAAGTAGCAAAGAGTTTGTTGTTGTGAATAAGAGTTTAGAAATTTTTAATAACAAGTATAAAACTGCTGTTGCTGTATTACATTTCGAACAGATACCCTGGTAATATTATTCATTTCGTTTACTCAATGGCGTTATACTCACCGGAGTTTCTGTTATCCAATAATTCGTTATTCACAAAACAGCATAGTCATTCTTGCGGCGCAAAAAGCACAAACACAGTGCATTAGGCCAATGCGCCTAAAACACTTCCTCCATTTTTAGCTGTAATCGTAAATCTCCCTGACAATATTGCTGTGGAAAACTTAGCACGGTGTATGTCAGTGCATTAAGCTGTCAGCGTAGTTTTACGCACCCTGTTTATTATGATTCGCCGAAAATGCGTTCTACTTTTGTTTTCGCATCGCTTACAATGATGCATGCAGTTACAACCGTACTTTAAATAAACCGTAACCCGATCACTGTTTTGTAACTGCGGTTCCCTCCAATACTTTATAGAAAAACTGTTTTTAGAAATCCATTTCCCATGCGCATTTCTTTACTAAAAACAGTACAATGAAAACGACTCTATGGAAACAGGCTGGTTTATCAATCATCTTATTACCTGTGTGTAATACAATGTATGCAAAATCACCACAACAGCAACCCGAATCTCTTTTATCGCATTTGTATGTAACGAATGCCGTATTGCACGATTCATTAATTGCCAAGGCAACTTCAACAAAGAATATCATTATTCCGGCTATTCAGCTGCAGTCTCCTGTTCGTGGTTTTGTTGATCAGTATCTTGAAGATCACGCTGAGATGCTGTATACTATTAAAGAAAGAAACAGCAGTACATTTAAAACCATACAGAAAATATTGGTGAAACGTGGTATCCCTGCTGAATTAATGTATCTCGCAGTAGTAGAATCAAAATTAAAAAACAGCGCTACTTCCGGTGCCGGTGCTGCAGGTGTTTGGCAACTCATGCCCGTTACAGCAAGATATCTCGGTTTGCGTGTGGAAGGAAAAACAGATGAACGCAGATACCTCTACAAAAGTTCTGCAGCAGCCGCTGATTACCTCATTGAATTATACAAACAGTTTGATGACTGGTTATTAGTTGTAGCTGCTTACAACTGCGGATCCGGCAATGTTTACAAAGCCATTAAACAATCTGGCAGCCGTGATTTCTGGAAAATGCAACGTTTCCTTCCAACGGAAACAAGAAATCATGTAAAACGTTTTATTGCTACACATTACTATTATGAAGGCGAGGGCAGCTTTGCCACACTTACAAAAAATGAACGCAACATCTACCTTGCTTCATTGATGGAGGTTGAAGAAGAAGGCAATGAAACAGATAATGAGTCTGCTCCATCCAATCAACGTTTTAACTGGGTATCGATTACACAGCATGAAGGTGAAATGATCTTTCAGCTTAGAAAATAAAACCATCGAAGCATTCTATTCTCTGAGAGTGATTGCGGAAACGCAATCGCTCTTTTTTTTAAGATCCGTACCGGGTATGACATACCATGAAAACTTACTCCCTCTTCATAAAATAGAAGTTCATTGTTCTTGAAACTTTAAAGCCCAACCGATCGTAAACCGCAATTGCTCTTTCGTTATCGTCACGTACATGCAGGAAAGGTTGTTGACCATTATTTAAAATGATCTGCAGTTGATGCTTCATCAAGGAAGATGCATAACCATTGCCCAAATGGTCAGGATGAGTACACACAGCGCTGAGTTCAGTATAGTTTCCAACATGCAGACGCTGCCCCGTCATGGCAACTAATTTATTTTGATCAAAAATTCCGTGGTAAGAACCGAAGTCGATAGTTCTTTTTCCAAAAGGACCGGGTTTTGTGAGTTTTATGAGTTCAATCATTTCATCAACATGTTCAGTTGTTAATGGAACAATGTTGGAGAAGTTGCCCTCGATGTTTTTGCTTCCTTCGTATATAAATTGTAATCCTTTTATTTCGTGTTGGAGTTGCCAGCCTTTCGGTGCCTGTATAGTTGAAGGAATAGCATATAATATTCTTCGCCCTTGCGGAAGCAGTTCATACAGTTCTGCAAAACCGTGGTTATTATCTTCGGCGAAGCCTGCAAATGGCGATACTTCTTCGCTAAAATATTTTACCTGCTCATTACCCAGGCTGAGATGCTTATCGCCAGTAATCAGGGCATTGTAAACAGGATTTTCCAAGAGATGTTTCACACTGCAAAAATACCTGTTTTGAAACTCTCCTGTACTCCCACAATGTGGGGATGTATTGTTGCTGCTGGTGGCTGGGACAGCAACAACTTTTGATCATTTTCTTACTGCTGCTCTTTACTTGTTTTCGGTTGTTCTTTTGGTGCGGGTTGTTTTGTTTTAGGCACATCTTTTTGTATGCGGATGATCTTGCGGATGATCTCTGCAACCGGTGCACCAATTCCCAAACGCTGTGCATTTGAATTTGCAGGAGCAGCCATTCTGTTCACCGGATCGAACAACAGATAATGCCCATTCTGCATTCCTGCAGAGTCAAGTGTACCTTCCGGAACATATACCTGTATTTTCACCTGCTGGTAACCGTTAGGAAAATAACGCAGGTAATAACCTCCCTCCTGTTTGTACCATTGTTCTTTTTTATAATCTGCACGATGCACAGTTGATTTTTCACGAAGCACAGCCAACCGTTCAAATGATTCGTAAGAACTGGCACCTGTTTCGAACATCCGTTTCATACTCACCTGTGCACCGGTAATTCGTGCATCGGGCAATGCCTGTGCAACCTGTTTCACCACACCCATTACACCACCCTTTAACTGAAATATCTGCTTCTTTGTTAATAGTTGTTGTGCTGTTAACTGCACGGGCCATGAAAGCTTATTGTAATCAGACCCGCTAACCACCGACCATAACAGCAGTTGAATATTTTTCTGATTAAGCTGCTGTTGTTGCAAGGAATTGCGTAACACAGTTTCCACAATATCCTTACGATGTGTTTGCAACGGCATTTGTAAATAGGCATCTCTGTCGGAAGGATCGGGAGTGCCGGGCTGCAGACAATAACTTTTATAATTGGCTTCATAATAACCTTCAGCCAATACGATCTCTCCCTCCTCGGTTTGCTGTAAATCTGTTAACGGCAACGGTTGTACACCGGTAAGCATTGTATCAATGAACAATGATGCTGCTGTTGCAGGTTTTACAACCTGTACTTGCTTACGGTTACTGCTGAGATGTTCTTGTGAAACGGATGCACAGGCTGTTATAAAGAAAAGCACCCATACATGTTTGAGTAAAGTTTTAGGCATACGGTACGTTTTAGATCAATGCCGATGAAGAGATTGTTTCCTCATCAACTATAAATGCAACTACAAAATAGAAAACGAATTTTGCATTTGAAAGTTGTACGCTCCAAAACATTGTTAAGATTTGAAAGAAGAGTCGATACAGAAAAACGACCGGCACCTGCAGTACTATTGACTGCTAAATGCTACTTTCGCAGTCTTAAAAAAATACAATGAGCGAAATAAAATTAACAACCGGCGAAATACATACAGCCAAGGGCATCATGAAATTTGAATTATACAATGACGATGCACCCATTGCTGCTGCCAATTTTGAAAAATTAGTAAGTGAAGGATTTTACAACGGATTAAAATTCCACCGGGTGATCCCGAACTTTATGATCCAGGGTGGATGCCCCGATGGCACCGGAGCCGGCGGCCCCGGCTATTCGATTCCCTGCGAATTAACAGGTAGTAAGCAAATTCACGACCGTGGTGTTATGTCGATGGCACACCGTGGCAGAAATACAGGTGGCAGCCAGTTTTTCATTTGTCATAACCGTAACGGAGTAAAACATCTCGACGGTGTGCACACCTGCTTTGGACGTATTACCGAAGGAGTAGAGATTGTGGATGAAATACGTGCCGGTGATGTAATGCTGAAAGTTGTTCTCACCTAAATCTTCCTTGCCTCAATGTTTTAAAAAAGTCTTCTGCATTGCGTGGGAGACTTTTTTATTTGTTGCAGATGCCTTGTGATTTCTCTTACCTGATGCATGACCGTTACGAAGGTTGCATGTTGATTCGGTAACAACTTATGATGATGCAATTCTCTGTTGATGACTTTTCCAGAGAGAGTTTCCATCGACATAAAACGTAAGCGGGGCATTCACGCCCCGCATTATTAGAATTTTATTATTTCACTTCATCACTTATGGGCAACTTACGTTTGGATTAAAGGGCCTGAAAATTCCGGAAGGATTTTCTTTGTGTATCCACACATGCAGGCTCCAATGCGGAACGGTTACCGGTGTGCCGCCAATATCAAAAGGATGATCGCCAAACATCGGCCGTGCCTGGCCAATATTGATCACAATATATTCCACTGCAACAAGCCGCAGGCTGCCGTCTTCTCCGGTTTCGTAAAGTACTGCTTCAGGTTTCAGTGGATCAAAAACCGGATCAACAAAGGAACCATTCGCCCAGTGGTAACCCATACCGCCAAGCCCCGGTACAGATACACAATGATCATCCGGCTCGTATCCTGCTTTGATGGCCTGGGTAGTTGAGTGAAACCTTGCAGTGGCGGCATGAACTGCCTTCAACCATACATCGTTGGAAAGTTGCGCCATTTTTAAACCTGAGGATAACGATCCATTTGCAACGGGGGCCTTGCCTTGTGCTGAAGAGTTATCCGCAAGGCTTTCGGTTTCACTCTGTTTCTGACAACCGGTTACGAGTGTGAGCATACCTGCTGCCAACAGGCAGTTGCGTAAAAGAAAATTTTGTTTCATGATATTAGTGATTGAGTTAAAGAATAAACATGATATAACACTGAGCCGGGGCACGGCCAGGTTCATTTCATGGTTGGCACACTATTTTGTGATTTCTTCAGACGTGGTATTACATTCCAACGAAGTCTCCAACGGAGTACATAGCAGTATCAAAAGGAAGGATAAGAAAATTAGAAAAAATAAACCGGTTTTGCAAGCTTGAAGACGCTTTTAATATTTGTAAAAAAAGGATGAGCACAGCCAATGTTGGCGATTGACCAACAAAGAAATGAATCGTAACAGCAACACATATTTAATTGAAACTTACCCCGCCATTGCTTCTATCCAGCGCATGATCTCTGCACCTTCTTCTCCAGAACAGGGATTGGCCGCATGACCTGAAAAATAATTTACCACTGCTTCAATCATCGGTTGCTGTACATGTTGCAACCGATCAAAATCGAAACGGGTTGTTTCATTGTTGCTTTGCAGCGTAATACTGTTACCGGTAAAAAAACTGAAACGCAAGGAGCCTTTGCTGCCAACGATCTCACAAACATCATTTGGGTCATCAGCTGTGAAACACCAACTGCCGGTAAACACAATGCCATTAGTAAAATGAATAGTTCCCGTTACAAGATCAGGAACTTTATAAAAACCGCCTTGGTTGATTGCAAGACCGTTAACAGTTACAGCACTGCCGAATAAATAGTAAAGAATATCCAATTGGTGTGGTGCAAGATCATGAAAGAGTCCACCACCTGAAACAGCAGGATCAAAACGCCATACATATTTTTCATCGCTGAGTTGTGCAGCAGTAGGTGGTGGTTGATCAAGTTGCAAACGCACCAATCTTACATCTCCAATTGCCTGATGTTCCAGCAATGATTTTATTTTTTGAAACAATGGCCATTGCCTGCGGTAATGCGCAACTGTTAGTTTTACATTGGCATTTTTGGCGGCATTTGCCATGTTTTGTGCCGCAGCATAATTCAACGTCATGGGTTTTTCTACATACACCGGCTTGCCCGCATTGATAGCAGCCAATGCATACGATTCATGTGATGATGGTGGCGTGGCAATATAGATCGCATTCACATTGGGATCTTGTATTAGTTCATCTGCATCGGTATACCATTGTGGTACGCCATGTCGCTTTGCATAGTCTGCTGCTTTGCTTGCATTGCGGCGCATTACTGCTGTCAGCTTTGAATCGGGCACTTTATTAAATGCCGGACCGCTTTTCACTTCAGTTACATCGCCGCAACCAATAATACCCCAGTTGATCATAAATGCTCCCTCTTCTTTTAAACGATTGATGATTGTGTGAAAATAAAATGGAAAGTTATTGCATTCTTTCATTGCTGCAGAGTGGTCAAATAATATTTCTGTAATCTCAGTTCCACAACAACTCTCTAAAAAACAAACCACTGAAACAAGAATAATCAAGTAAATTTCAGGTAGATGAGTACACCCAAGGTTCAAACCGGACTAACAACAGCTGAAGCCGATCTCAGCCGGCAGAAACATGGCAGCAATACACTTGAACTGCAGGAAGACCGTGTACTGCTGAATGTCTTAAAAGAAGTAGTGCTGGAGCCCATGTTTATTTTACTACTGGCTGCCTGTATTATTTATTTTGTAGTGGGGCAATACCAGGAAGGCATCATCATGCTCATTTCAATTTTTATTGTAGCCGGCATTTCACTGTTCCAGGAATACCGAAGCAAAAATGCAGTGCAGGCCCTGAAAAAATTATCGGCACCACATGCAAACCTCATCAGGAATGGCAAGGTTGTTCAACTTGCTACTGAACAAATTGTGGTAGATGACATCCTGTTGATAGCAGAAGGAGGAATTGTAGCAGCCGACGGGGTGATTCTTGCTGCAAATGATTTTTCGCTGAATGAATCTGTTCTTACAGGAGAATCATTTGCTGTAAGTAAAACAGCAGAGGATAAACACAGCGTGTATAAAGGAACACTTGTAACAAGCGGAAGTGCAACCATAAAAGTAGAAGCGGTTGGATTGAAAACCATGTTTGGAAAAATTGGTTTATCGATGAAAGAGATCCGCATTGAAAAAACACCTCTTCAGCTTCAGATCAAATCGTTTGTCAAGAAAATGGTATGGGCAGGCGCCTTTGCATTCATTATTGTGGTGGGCTTTCGTTTTTATCAATCCGGAAATTTTATTGAATCGTTTTTGCAAGGTCTTACACTGGCCATGAGTATTTTGCCGGAAGAAATCCCTGTTGCTTTCAGCACCTTCCAGGCATTGGGTGCCTTTCGTTTATTAAAGCAGCAGATCATTGTAAAGCAACCACAGTTTGTTGAAACACTCGGTTCGGCCACCGTTATTTGTGCCGATAAAACAGGTACACTTACGCAAAATAAAATGAGCATTGCCTATTTGTATGATGTGAAAACGGGCACATCTTTTCCTGTAAAAGAAAACACAACACTACCTGAACATGTTTTGGAATACGCCATGTGGAGCAGTGAAACGAATCCGTTCGATCCCATGGAAAAAGCTATTCACCAATTGTATGCAACCACGGCTGCAACAGATAAACGAATGCTGTTTCAACAAATTCATGAATACCCGATCGGAGGCACCCCGCCTATGATGACACATATTTTTAAAGATGAAAAAGGCGAAGTAATCATTGCTGCCAAAGGCGCACCTGAAGGAATTCTGAAACAAACAAAATTATCGATAGCAGCATTAAAACAAATTGAAGAACAGATGCTGGTCTATGCAAAGTCGGGATACCGTGTACTAGGTGTTGGCAAAGGAAGCTGGCATGAACATAAATGGCCGGTTTCACAAAATGAATTTGAATTTGAGTTTTTGGGACTGATCGTTTTTTATGATCCGCCAAAAGAGAATATCCGGGAAACCATCAACACCTTTCATGAAGCAGGCATCCAGGTAAAAATGATCACCGGCGATTTTCCTGAAACTGCTGTAGCCATTGCAGATGAAATTCAATTGAATCATAACCGGGAAGTAATAACCGGTAAAGAAGTTTTGCACATCAGTAAAGAAGAACTGCAAGAACGTGTAAAACAGGTCAACATTTTTGCACGTATGTTCCCTGAAGCAAAATTAAAAGTGATTGATGCATTAAAAGAAAACGGGGAAGTAGTGGCGATGACGGGTGATGGTGTGAATGACGGACCTGCATTAAAAGCCGCCCATATTGGTATTGCCATGGGCAAGCGTGGAAGTGAAGTAGCAAAAACTGCAGCAGCGCTTATTCTGATTGATGATGATCTCACGCACATGACAGGTGCTGTTGCGTTGGGCCGGAAAATTTACGACAACCTTAAAAAAGCAATCCAGTATATCGTTTCCATTCATATTCCCATCATACTGATTGTTACGTTGCCTTTGCTGCTTGCATGGACCTTTACAGATATCTTCTCTCCTGTTCACGTTATATTCCTTGAGTTGATCATGGGACCCACCTGTTCCATTATTTATGAAAACGAACCAATGGAACCGGGTACGATGAACCGGCCGCCAAGAAAAATGGGTTCCACTTTTCTTTCACTGAAACAATTAGCCATGAGTATTCTTCAGGGGCTGATGATCACAGCCGGTTGTTTGGGGATTGGCTACTACTACATGCAGGCAGGAAGTAATGAAGAAATGATCCGTACAGTTATTTTCATTACCCTGTTATCAAGTAATATCTTTCTTACCCTGGTAAACCGTTCATTTTATTATTCAGTATTTAAAACCATCCGTTATAAAAACAACCTTGTATTTTTCATTATCAGCTTCACTGCCCTATTTATTGTTGCGTTATTGTATGTTCCATTTCTGCAGGACTTGTTCCGTCTGCAATCATTAAGCACTCCTCTCTTGCTTACTTGTATAGCTGTTGCATTGGCAAGTACCTGCTGGATAGAGATCTGGAAGCTCTTTAAACGATCCTGAGAATGATGAATCAATTCCTGCGCAGACCGCTGACCTGATCAACGTAACATTTCACGATAATACTTTATTTAGTTCTGTCTTTATTGCAAGCATTTTGACAGTACAAATAGCAGGAAATGTTCTTTTTCGTTAGTAAAAAGTTTACTTACCTATTTTCCTTTTCTTCCGATTGCTTCAAATGTTCCAACAGTTTCAGTTCACGTTTGTTTGCTTTAATGATCACCCATGCAATGATAACCATGCTTACAATACCTGAAACAAGTACATAGATATAAAACGCTTCAGAAAACTGTTCCTGAAAAATGGGCAGCAATAAAATAAATCCTGTTACATATGCTGCGAACAATAATGGTGTAACGATTAAATGTATCATCCTTCGTTTACTGTAAAAATCAGTTACCCGTTTGGTATAAGTTTTAAAATCAGCACGGATATCGATCTTGTGGAGCTTTCTGAAACTGATGTATTCAATCACAATACGAATCAATAAGGAGACGATCATCAGCAATAAACCAATCGAAAATCGATTGAAGGTTGTTCCGGCATAAGTTGCAAAATACCAGATGATCACGATTACTGTGACCGACAGAATAGCGATCGTTACCAAATGTTTTGTTCGTACCTGTTTTGCTTTTTGTTCAGCTAACTTAATCAAGGTCTCCGGTTGCGGACGACGCTCACCCGAACCGGGTTGTTGTTGCCATGCGTTTTCTAAATCTGTAAAGGAACTCATAGTTGTACACAAGTTGAAAGTTGTTTTTTAATACGGTGGATCCGCACACGTAGTGTTTCTTCGGTGCTGCCCACCACTTCTGCAATGGCACTGTACTCCAATCCTTCCAGCACCATTAAGATGATCATCTTACCCGTTTCATCTAATTGCTGAATACAGCTATACATTTTTTTCAAACGTTCTTCCTGTACAGGATTGTATTCTTCGGCAACAACATCGGGCAACTGTTCGGTCTTTATTTCTTTTGTTGTGGCCGGTTTGCGCAACTGCAATAAGCAGGTGTTCACCGCAATACGGTAAAGCCATGTACTTATTTTTGCATCGCCCCGAAAGCCATCCAGGTGTTGCCAAACTTTCAGAAAAATTTCCTGTGTTGCATCGGCCGCCATCCCTTCATGTCCGTTGAAATAACCTTTGCACAGTCGATACACTTTATCGTAATGCGTTTGATAGATGTTGGTAAACAGTTCTTGTTGCGGCACGTTACTGTATGTTTTCTTTGATTTTCGTTAAGTACCAATCGGGTTGATCATACATTACAAAATGCGCCGACTGATCTGCATAGTGAATTACTTTGCTGCCCAGCTTTGCATATTGTTCGTTGTATGTTTTTTCGATCATGGCCTTGTTGGGGTGCGTAGCTGCCAATACAACCACCGGAACCTTGATGTTGGCTACCTCTTCCCGCAGATCCAATTTAAGCAAATCAACATAACCATACACATAGGTTTCACGATCGGCCTGCATCATCCAATCAACAACCGTGCTTTGTTTTTCTTTGTTCAACATCATAAACGCAACTTGCTGTTTGGCCTGTGTGCGGAAGGTGGCGGTATCAGTCTGCAGCATTTGTTTGCTGTATGGATTATCGTACACCATTGTTGCCGGATTATAATTGGGCATCATCAATGCACCCGTGCATGGCAAGGCATCTACTGCAATTACTTTCTTAAACAGGGTTTGTTCAGTGGCAGCTAACCACAAACCGAGTGTGCCACCCAAACTATGACCAATGATCACGGCCTTGTTCAACTTCTTTTCTTTTACATAAGCTATTACCTGGTCTTTTATTTTCGGGAGCCATGGTTTTTCAATGGCAGGCACCGTTCCAAAACCTGCAAAGGTGAACACATGACATTCGTATTGTTTTGATAAAACCGCTACTGTTTCAGTAAACACTTCGCCGGTGCAGGCAAAGCCGGGAAACAATAGCACCGGTGCACCTTTACCGGTGACGGTTACACGAAACGCCTGTTGGGCATTTGTGTGGAGAGTCATCACAAAAAAGCTGAGAATGAGAAGGAACGCATGTTTTTTCATTGCTAAAAAGTTTAAAATTTCCTTTATGATACAGGGGGTGCAGAATTGTTACAGGAAATTTGAAAGTTTTTTTTTGAAGGAATTGTTAGCCGCTGAATTAAGTTGTTATCCCGAAACATGAGTATGTGATGGGATCGTGTGATTCGCCTCCTCCGACGTGTTATTGCTGGTATATGGATTTGTGCAGGAATATGTTGCGGAGCCATCCTCACACTGCATTACAAACCAGATTGCCTGTTGCCCCACAATGACGTCTCCTATTTCCCATAGGTCAGCAGAGCATGCTGACTGGCAGTGAATATATCCCTGAACACTCGATTGAGTTCTGATGTTTGTGCTGTTGCAGACAATCCGCAATAAGGATAAACAACTGCTGCATGGCTTCTGCAGAGCTTAACCAACTGCCTGCATAGTTTGCTTATTTGCTTTATTGTTTTTGGAGAAATACTTTTTTGCGTGATGAGTTCATTCCACGATTGCTCAACGATGTTGTAAAAAGCATTCCGCATGGTACTGATTTCCTTCCGGGCTGTTTGCAATGCTTCATCAGCTAATTGAACCTGGAGACTGTTGAGCTTCTTTTGTTTTATTACTATCATTGCTTCATCCAGTAAATGATGCGTCATGCCCAATGTATTCACAGCAAGTGTTGTTTCGGCAAAAGGCATAAACGGATAGGTATACACAGGATGTTTCAGTGTGGCATGCGCCGCATCAATTAAGAAACTACGTTCGGTTTTTACGTGCAGTTTGTTTACACTATAACTATGGCTGGCTGTTGCTTTCAATCCCATTGCCTTCCATTCGTTATGTACTTTCACTTCGCTTCGTTTAAAATAAAACGAACGGATCAATGGACTACCATCTTCCTGCAAAACTGTTTTGCCCTCTTTTTCAATGACACAGTTCGCAGTGAAGTGTGTTAGATGAGGCGCACCTGTTGCATATTTCCATCGACCTGTTACCGTATATCCATCTTTTGTTTGTGTTGCAATGCCTGTTGCTGCTCCACTCCCACCCATGCATATATTCTTTGCATGAAAAAGTTTACCTGTTTTTTTCTGATCCATAAAGCCGGCAAAGAAATTAGCACCGGAGCAGAGTGTAACCGTCCAGCCAAGGCTGCCATCTATATAAGCAAGTTGTTCTTCCAGTTTTAATGCATTGGGTAAACTCAGTGCAAGTCCGCCTTGTTGTTTTGGTATAAATAACTTGAACCATTTCTTTTTGTAAATGATATTTAACAAGGCTGCTGTTAACTCAGTCTTTTGTTCTGATACAGCACAGAGGCGTTTTACTTCGGCGATCTCTTTTTTAGTTAGCTGCAACATTTGTTTTTTGTTTAAGGGTTTTATTCCAATCGATATAACCAAGTATGGCAATTACAAATAAGAACAGAGTAAGTGCCGCATACAACGGAAGTTGTTTATAGAGCAGCAAGGGGATGGCAAAGGCATTACTTATGTTGAGTAAGATCCAGTTCTCTATTTTTCGTTTTGCCAGTAACCACATGCCTGCCCAAGCAGTTGCACTTACCCATGCATCGGCAAGCGGCACGGTAGAATCAGTAAAGTTTACAAGCACGGTGTACAGCAATACAAATGCAGCAACAACAATGGCAATCGTTATTGTCCAGTCTAGTTTTGTACAGCGACTGATGGCAGGTGCCGCATGATCTTTCCGCTTTACCCAGAACCACCAGCCATACACACTCATGATAAAGTAGTAAAGATTCAATGCACTTTCGGCATACAAGCCTGCATTGAAAAAGATGTACGTGGAAATAACAACGGCAATAATACCGCAGGGATAGAGTGCAATTTTATTGGCTCTTGCCAACAGCACTTCGGCAACACCAAAACCCACTCCAATCCATTCGAGTAAGGGAACTGCTTTCAACTGCTCAACAAATGTTTGTGCCCATTCGTGAATATTCATAACTGATTATTTTATTCACTCAGGGGCATGCATCTGCAACTTGCTTTTCCCTACGCCGGCATTACCCGGATCAGGTTTAGAAACCGAAGTTTCTGTTGGGTATGATCTCAGCCCTGTTTAGTATGGCACCCCATGAGTTGGGCAAAGATAGGGAGAGGAACCTACAAGGAACAAGGCCAAAGAAAATCCAAAACCCAACATCTAAAGTCCAAGCTCAAGAAAAACCAAGTAACAGGAAACAAATCATCCTATGTGTTGCATAGTGATTAATAGATAATGTTTGTTTTGCCTCTTAATAAAGCTGTCATCCCGACCTGACCCGCAATCAGCGGGAGAAACGAAGATCAGTTGAGTATCTGAGACGATTTACACTTACAAAAGAAGCATTATAAAAGTCTATATTTATTCTAAAAAAGTATTTGGAATGCGCATAAAAATTACCGGCTGCAATTGTCTTCAACTTTGTTTTCTTTTTTTCTGTGCAATATTCTTTTCTGCGAATGTAACAGCGCAATTACGATCAGGTAATCCCATCCTCAAAGGTTGGTATGCCGATCCGGAAGCAGCTATTTTTGGTAACAACTACTGGATCTATCCAACGTATTCAGCAAAATACAAAGAGCAGGTTTTCTTTGATGCGTTTTCATCCAGCAATTTAGTGAGCTGGCAAAAGCATAGCCGCATTTTAGATACCGGTGCAGTGACGTGGGCGTATATGGCCATGTGGGCACCTGCGGTTATTGAGAAAGACAACAAGTATTATTTATTCTTTTCAGCGAATGATATTCAAAGCAAAGCACGCAACGGAATGAAAGATGATACGCTTGGTGGTATCGGTATTGCGGTTGCCAATAAACCGGAAGGTCCTTATAAAGATTATTTGGGCAAGCCGCTGATCAATCAATTCTATAACGGTGCACAACCCATTGATCAATTTGTTTTCCAGGATAAAGATGGTCAGTATTATATTATTTACGGAGGTTGGGGACATTGCAATATCGGAAAACTCAACAACGATTTTACAGGCATCATTCCGTTTGATGATGGCACGAAATTTAAAGAGATAACGCCCAAGGGTTATGTGGAAGGACCGTTCCTGTTTCTGCGAAATAATAAATACTATTTTATGTGGAGTGAAGGTGGCTGGACGGGTCCCGACTATTCAGTAGCGTATGCCATTGCCGATTCTCCTTTCGGACCATTTGAACGTGTGGGAAAAATTTTACAGCAGGATACAACGGTGGCAACAGGTGCGGGTCATCATTCGATCATGCATAACAAAGAAAACGATCAATGGTATATTGTATATCACCGCAGACCGCTAGGAGAAACTGCTGCTAACAACCGGGAGACTTGTATTGAAGAATTGTCGTTCGATGAGAATGGATTTATAAAGCCGGTGAAGATAACGTTTGAAGGTGTGAAGGAACAAAGGCTGAAGAGGAAGCGTTAATGTTGGGATGACGGACTCCGCAGGTGTTACTTGTTTACCGATGCTGTACATTTTGCTGATCAACAATTCCGTCATCCCGACGCAGGAGGAATCTGCTGAGATAATGCCTGACAGATTTCTCCTAACGTCGAAATGACAAGAAGGATGAGCTACAGTACCTGCACAATCATTAATCTTGCGCAGGCTCGTATCTGATGCATTGCCCTCTACTTTTTTATATTCTTAATAATCGTTTCAATCGTAGCAACATCATTATCAAATCCACCATGCGATGTACTTTTTGAATACAGGCCCGGACTGTGATACGATTTAATTGTTGCACGTTGGTAGTTGCTTTCTTTTTCAAAATATTTCTGCATACCTAAGATGGGCGTTTTTCTGCCGGGCTCAAACGAATTGGAAACAAGGTAGAGCAGCGATTTGGAATAGATGGAGCAATTATCTTTCAGTTCAACATCATCACTCAAATGATACTGGTAGTAGTTGTTTATTTTTTTATTCTGGATTGCTTTAAGAATAGTGGAATCAAACAATTCATTGGTGACGGCCGGTGCCATAAACTGAACTGTTTTGAAACTCCAGCCGAGGCTCACTAATTTCTCTACCAAATGACTGTGCACAATACTGCCAGCCGAATGACCAATGAGATGAATATTGACATGACTCTTCAATTCGCTTTTAGCTGACGTTGCATATTTGTACAATAACTGACCGCCGCTGTTTTTTTCATAACTGATGGC
This sequence comes from Lacibacter sp., assembly GCF_035299325.1. GTDB lineage: Bacteria > Bacteroidota > Bacteroidia > Chitinophagales > Chitinophagaceae > Lacibacter. The sequence goes on from NZ_DATGWT010000042.1 coordinate 43,594, forward strand.
CTTTGCATTTTCTTTCATCTCCTTCCATACTTTACTGCCAATGGGTGCTGCCAACCGTTCGAGCCGTTCATCTTTCCAATTGATGATGCGGTCAATCAGTCCACCAGTTCTTGGTTCCTGATCGAGCAAGGTATCTTTGATCATATTGTTGATGGTGCTTAAAATATCCGTTTCCCACATCAGCATAATGGGAAAGATCTGCGCATCGTATAATTTTTTACACCAAACCGCATAGCTATCAGCAGCAGACTTTTCACCCACCAAACCACCATGTGCATATATTGCCACATCCATCGGTTTGTTTTTTATTCCCCATCGTTCTCTTGCAATGCCGGCGTGCTGCGTTACCAATGCTTCAATATCCAGTTCGGTTGTGCGGTATTCGCCTGAGTTGCTCAAGCGACCATTGTTTTCCATATCAATAATAAACGGATCGAGTTCTCTTTTTTTAAGAATAGGATCAGCAGCAATTGATACTTTATTCTTTTTATCTAACCTGAGTGTGGCAGAATTGGCAATGGCCAAATGAAGATCGGTGGTAACACCCATCTGCGCTACCCAGCAATCCATTGCATTAACCTGCCAGTCTTCATAGGTTAATACTGCAAGTCCACCTGTGCCCCACTCTTTACCCCATGAATTCTGAATAATAAAACCTGTTTGATTATAGCCAATGATCACAAAGGCATGACCTCCGTCACTCTCTTTTACTTTTGTGTTGGGAATTTCTAAATACTTGTGATGTGTTGATTTCTTCGGTGCATCCCAACCTGCATGACAAACAGCGCTTGCATACAAAATACCAAGATCATTAATGGCACAATGCATGTCTTCAATACTTTTCGGTTCCACCCTGTAATAAGCACCCAACGGATAGTTTACTGAATTGAGCCACCAGTCGCCTTCTTCGCCTTTAATATCAGGCTTGGGCATTTGCAGTGTTTTCCAGAAACGGTTTTCGCAGGCGCCATGTTTATGCCAGCCTTTAATGGCACCTCTTAAACTGGAACCTTCATCTTTTATATAGCCCGGAAATTCATCGTAACGACGGGCCATTGAATACAGCATAAATGGTGATGCTGTAAATGATTGATTATTGACGGGATCAATTTTACGTGCGAGATAATTTACAACAGTAGCCAATGCAAAGCCCGTGCAGGCACTGGTTTCTTTTTGATGTAATACGGGAAGTTTTGTTTCCTGGATAAACTGTTTCCTGGGAGCTGTTGTAACGGCGGGTTGATACATTCTGTCCCTGATATCAATTTTATCAGGCACAACATTGTTTTTCCTGTTTTGCATATATGAAGTGTTTGGTAACAATGTAGAAATCAAACGGGAATAATGCAATGGTGAAAACACGGCATTTAACGTGCTGTTGTTGAATGATCTTTAAATAGCCTGCTACAAAAAATGAACTTCGGTTTGCTAATACCCCCGATGCAATCGGGGCAGGATTAATTGGCATCAAGTGATCCACGGAGGTGGAACACTTGCGCCAGTTGGGAATCAATACGGTCCTGGAGTGTTATTGTTTTAGCAGGTTGATTATATTATAAAAGTCTTACGTCGTAGAGATGTCTCCTATCGTCGACATGACGCTTCGCAGGCGGGTGCTTTGTTGATGAAGACGCATAGTCGTTACATCAATCATCTATTCATTTGCAGATGCGGCAATAACTGTTATAGCCATTACCTGACTGGCTCAGGAATTTGTAAATTAGATGACCTAATCAATTCGACCATGGCTAAACAAGGTGATAAAATCGTAAACGGACGTACGGGCCAGACAATGATTTTCCTTGAAACCGGTAAGGAGACCAATGGAACATTGTTAGAGACCGAATCGTTCAATCCGAAATCGGATATGCGGGAACCCATTCATATTCATCCCAAACAGGAAAGCGGTGCAAGGGTTATTTCAGGGAAACTTCATTTCCTTGTAAACGGCAAGGAAGAAGTGATCAGTGCCGGTGAACGTATTACGATTGCTGCCGGTGCTGCGCATTGCTTCTGGAATGAAGATGATGAAGTGGCACATTCTGTTCAATACTTTACTCCTGCACTTCATATTGACGAGTTTTTTGAATCGTTTTTTGCATTAGCTAATGATGGCAAACTGAGTGAAAAAGGGATGCCGCCGTTTTTACAATTACCATTAATGGGATTAAAGCATCGAAATGAAATACGTGTGACCAGTCCGCCCTGGGTGATCCAACTTTTGACGTATTACTTACTTGCACCGGTTTGCTACCTGCTGGGCTACAGAGCCGGTTACCGGTCAGAAAAATAAGCCGTTACGCCGCCCCCGGGCAAGTCTCAGGCACCCTGTAACCTGAGCTGTTGCCTGTCGGATTTATACGTCGTGAGCGCTTTAAATAGGCTTTATCATGGGAGTATCGTGGGAGTATCTAGGGAGTATCGTGGCTTTAGCAGCGAAGGATGATGGCTATATTTAAGGCTCATCCCATGGATACGAAGGATCTGCTGGGCAGTTTCAGCAGATTTCTCCTGGCCTCGAAATGAGAAAAAATATGAACTGTGTTGCACCTACAAACATCCTGTGCGCAGCACTACAGCAAAAATTATTTTATTGAAACTTTGATTATTTTAAAATCACTCTTCCTTATCAAATGAGGTTCACGTGCGTATAAAAAAATATCGTTGCCCACCATGTACGCATTTTTCATAAGCGGAACGGGTTGATTGGAATTAATAAACAACAGCTTTCGGGTAAATGCTCTTGTGGCAGGATCGTAAATCAATGCATAACTGCTGCAGTTGCTCAAATCGATTAACTCTTTTGGATTTGCACCTTGTTTGGTTACTCCTCCGTTTGCCGAATGATCATTTAACAGTAAGATCATCTTGTCCTTGTATGGTAACACTCCAAATGATGAATAGAAATCAAGACTCATTCCAGATAAGCCTGTACCGGCTTCTTCCCATGCAGCATCAACCGATACATGACCAGCCAATTCAAAGCGCTGAATTTGCTTTTTCGGAAGGCTGTTAATATGATTGATTCTGAATTGGGCGTCAGTTTCAATCAGTAAGATATCGCTGTTGGTAAATTTTAAGCGTGAGTATGTTTGAGAAGAACCGGCTATAGTACCTGTTGCGGCAGTTCTTGAGGTATAAGGGTAACTTTCAATTGAAAAAATCTCGGCAAACACGTAAGCCCTTTGCGTAACGGGGTTAATGGAAAAGGAACGGATACGCAGGTTTTTGGTAATGCCATCATCGGTATCATCATTCTTCTCACCTGTAATTTTATCTTCAGTATTGGCAATTAATTCTGACGGAAGTGACTGCATGCTCGAAGAAAGAAGTGTTCCATTTTTTGCATCATACCTTTCGAGCAAAATACCTTTAATTGCTTTCCGTTCTTTGTCGGTATCATAAAGTGCAATGATAAAAAGGTCTTTTTCTCCCAAGTAAACCTTTTGATTAACAACAAAAATTTTCTCCCTTACAGGACTGATAGTATATGGCTTGGCACCCTTCCCGTCAAACGCTTCAACCGAAAAATCTGTAAAGACATTTTTCTTTCTTTTTTTACCCACCTCCTGTTCTTCAAACTTTTTAATATTGGCAATCGTGAGCCCAGAAGAGGTTTGACCGATCTGAAATAAATTGCGAAACTTAGCCGGTTGATTAATATAGATGCTTGCACTTTGAATCCGCTTCAAATCAAACCCGTAAACCAATTGCAAAATTCGTTGACTTTCTCTTTCGGAGAAAAGTGCTGTAACAATAATTTGTGAAGAGTCTGCATTAGGGGTAAAGGAAATTGTTTCGAGGAACTCTCCCGCACTTGTAGAACTGTTGATCAATTCCCGCAATGGTTCATTCATTTTCCCATTCTCTTTATTGAGCGTGGTGCCGTAAATGAGTAACCTTTTTTCCTTTTTATTAAAGTCATAACTGAACAAAAACATTTTCTTTTTCAGCAGAAGAATTTCTGACACTTCACTTTTTTCAAGCCCTTCATCGTATTCGTAATCATAAAGCTGCTTAAAATTGAAGTCGTATTTAAGGAGTGAGTAAAGATTAACGTAATCCGCTGTAAAGCCTTTCCTTTTCTGGCGGTAATTGGCCATGTAAATACCGCTTTCATCAATACCCAGCAGAACAGGCATACTTTTGCTTCGAGCAATTTTAAATTCTTCTCCATGATTGACTGAGAAATTTTGTGCTGTAAGACTTGTAAATAAAAAAAACAAGAGCGTTGTGAAGGTTAGTTTTTGCATTGTATTACATGTGGTTTTTGCTAATATAAATGAATTTCTCACTTGAGAAAATTAAGAGTCTTACTTCTTTTTTATGCAGCACAGTTATTACAAAATGATACACAGTTATGAGAAAATGATGTTTTTTTTTGAGCATGTACAAGCGAAAAACTTATTCCGTATTACGAAACAAGATGTATTGCAGTAAATGGCAGTGGCATGTTTTTCTGATTGTTCGATCTGCTATTGATTGCCCGGTTTAAATCAGGAGTTATTGATCATTTAACCGGCAAACCTCCTGCTTACCCTACCAGATTACTCATCGAATAATGTTATCTTGCGGCAGTGAAAAAGAGGTTCAGACTATTTTCATTATTCAGCATTTTTATTCTGTACAGCTTTATATTAAGTCTGTACTGCAGTAATGCTTTTGTTCATAAATTCAGCTCTTCACAAACCAGTTCTGAGCGTAAACACTATAGCTCTGTCATGTCGTCGAACCTGCTGTGCCATACAGCACAGACAGATGGTTCAACCATTGTTCACAGCAACGCCCGTACCTGTTCACTAAAAAGCCCCCTTAACGAATTCACAGCATGTTCAAGGGCAAGAGAACAGCAGTTTTTACACAGGTTTTCGCAATACAATTTCTTTTCTCAAAATTTAGTTGTGAGGTTGCAACATACCGACATGATCTTCCCTTCGCACTACTTCCTGTAGTTATATTTTGTTGTGTCCTGTTCCAGGCAGGATACTGTTTGCAGGTGCAGCCTTCAATGAGGAGCCTGCAGCAATCTTATTTTTTTCACCGTATTGAAAGAGGATGTTAAGACAACGACATCACTACGTTGTGTGACGATCATTAATTCTGAATTGCAACGCAAAAAAAATATCCTGCCCCGATGAGGCTTTGCTGCTGTTTTTCATTTTACTACTAACATTTAAACTACATTAACTATGAACTCGTTCTGGAGGCAATTAATCATTCAAACTATTTTACGGCCCAAGCGCAAAAACACAGAAAACAAAGAAGGTTTCTCTGACTATGAACTGGCCACAGGACACCGGGAATTCCTGATTACGTTAAAGCGACATTTGAAAGACATTATTCTGATTACAGCGGGTATATTTTCTGCTGCTTTTGGTTTCAAAGGTTTTTTGCTCACCAACCATTTTATTGATGGAGGTGCAACAGGTATATCGCTTCTGATTTCGGCATTAACGGAAATTCCGCTGTATATATTAATTATCTGTGTAAACATTCCCTTTGTTATTCTTGCATTTAATACACTGGGAAAACAGTTCGCCATTAAAACAGCCCTGGCCATAACAGGTTTGTCAATTTCTCTTGCAACAGTTACGTTTCCCAACATCACGAACGATAATTTACTGGTGGCCATTTTCGGAGGATTTTTCCTGGGAGCTGGTATCGGGCTTGCAATCAGAGGAGGTTCTGTGATTGACGGCACCGAAGTACTTGCCATATTTTTAAGCCGCAAACTCGGGACAACGATTGGTGATATTATCATTGTGATCAATGTTATTATTTTTTCAGCAGCAGCCTATTTTTTATCGCTTGAAATTGCCATGTATTCCATGATCACTTACCTGTCGGCATCAAAAACACTTGACTTTATTGTAGAAGGCATTGAAGAATACACAGGCGTTACTATTATTTCGTCGCACAACGAAATGATCAGGCAAATGATCATCGACAAACTGGGCAGAGGTGTTACTGTTTATAATGGCAAGCAGGGATTTGGAAAAAAAGGAGAGGCAAAAGAAATTGATATCGTTTACACTGTTATCACAAGACTGGAGTTAAACAAATTATATGTTGAAACAGAAAAGATTGACCCGGATGCTTTTATCGTGATGAACAGCATCAGGGACACGAAAGGCGGGATGATTAAGAAACGGCCGTTGAAGCATTGAACGGAAACGCTGTTAGATAAAATTTCAGTTTTTATGTATTGGTACCGGCAAAGGAATAAGGATTACCCTGCGTGGAAAGCGTTTATGAACTTGAAGCGATGAACTAATCGACTGCAGATGAAGATTAAGACGCTGTACGATGTAATTAAGTCAGCGTACACTGCAATTAAGACACTGTAAGTATCGATTATGAAACTGTAAACATTGATTTACTTACTGCAACTATCAATTAAGTTACTGCACTCTGCAATTAAGACTGTGTAAACTGTAATTAAGACATTGTAAACATCGATTAAGTGACTGTACGTATCAATTAAGACGATGTAGAACTGCATTTAACGGCTTGAATGGAAATGATTTGTGTTGATTTCAGCTTGTTTACAGTTGTAAAGCAACGATGCAGGCACCCCTCAGCTTTATTCAACCGGCGCAACTGTTCTGCAAGATCACTTGTACTTTTTGTTTAGCCCGCTTGTATCGGGCATTCGAAGTGATGTTGTTGTATGATGTTTAAATAGCCCGCTACAAAAAATGAACTTTCGTTTGCTAATTCCCCGATGCAATCGGGGCAGAATTAGTTGGCATCAAGTGATCCACTGAGGTGGAACACTTGCCCCAGTGGGGGTTTCACAATAATACGTGTTTAGCATTACAGACCTTTTTCGACTTCTATTGTCTTGTTGGTGGCCGGTTTCGTTTTGAACCGATACAGAGCTCTGCAGCAGACTGCTTTTACACTCCCAGCCTCAACGCAATGATTTTCAATTGAATTCATTTTAATATTGGCCTTTGATGATACGGATGTCAGGAATTTGTCCGGTACCTGTCAGCTTTTTGTATGCCTCCTGATCGCCGGTTTCACTGAATTTACAATTACATTTCGCTGTGAAACTTTGCTGGTAACTGCTGTACCCTTACCGAAAAAACAAATCAACATTTTAAACCAAAAACTTACATGCAATGAGGAAAATTTCATTAATCGCCATAATGGCCTTTTTTCTGATCAGGCCGGCATTTGCTCAACTGCCCGACTTTACGTTATCTGATTGTAACGGGGTGAGTCATAATCTTTATCAGGATCTTGCTGCCGGCAATGCTGTAGTACTTAAGTTTTGTGCCGGCTGGTGCGTTCCATGTGCTATTTCAAATCCGGAGTATGAGGCTGTTTGGCAAGAGTTGGGCAAGGGAGGCAATTGCAAGGTAAAATTATACAGTATGCTGTTTGAAACCGAAGTGCCAGGTACCCCTACCGACTGTACTTATGGCAGCAAATATGCACAGGATTATAATATTACGATGCCCCTGTTTACGAATATCGGTACCTGGGGTACAGGCTTAACAGGGCAGTTTTCAGCGCTTTACCATATTAATGCTATACCAACCACTTTAGTGATTTTGCCAAACCAGGCCGATCCTGCCAACAGTTTGGTAAAGGTGATTGTTGGCACCGGCGATTATGTTGACAACAAGGAGATTCCGCTACGCCAGCTCATTAAAGATGCACTTGCTTCGGGTGGATTTTATTCTCCCAAATTCAGTATAACAGGTAGTCTCTGTGCCAATCCCCCCTACTCTTTAGTGCTTAGTTCCAATGCACCTGCGGGAAATCTTTGGTCAACCGGTGCCACGACTCAAACCATTGCGATAACGGAGCCCGGCGATTATGGTCTTACGATCGGGACTGATGGCTGTACATCCACCCAATCAATTCAATTCAAGCCTTTGCCTGTTGTTGGTGTGGCAAGTATATCGAGCCCTACTGTTTGCCAGGATGGACAGTTTACGATCTCTTACGATTTACCAGCGGAAAGCACCGGTGATGCGAGGTGGTTAATCCGCTCGTCGTACGCACCTGAGTGGGAAGATTTCTTTCCTGCAAATCAAGGTCCGTTAACTTTTCAAACAGCTAATTTACTACCCGCCGGCACAACGATTGATTTTGTGGTATTGGTAAAAAACGCTGATGGGTCCTGTTCAGAATTGTCGAATATTGTGAGCATTACCGTAACAGATGTTTTACCAGGTGTACTGCCAGTTGTTGCAAGCGGTCCTTCAACACCCGTATGTGCCGGTAGTGATTTCATGTTAAGCTATTCGGGTACTGTTGAAAACGCATTGTGGGTGTATTTGAGTACAGATGGCAGCTGGCAGAATTTCGCCAGTGCCGATGGACCTGTGAATCCAAAAGGATTGATTAATTTAAACTATAGCGGCGGATCAGACAAATTCAGAGTACGATATGTTGATGGCGACTGTTATGTTTATTCAAATATTGTGGAGGTAAATTACTTCCCGCAATTATTACAAATCGTGGGTGCTACCACATCGTGCCAGGGAAATAATCTTACACTTTCGTTAAACGGCAACTATTCCAATATACTCTGGAGTACCGGAGCGCTTTCCTCTTCGGTAACAGTACATCCATCTGCAACGACAACCTATTCTGTTACTGCTACGGATGTAAATGGCTGCGTTGCTTCCGATGAGCATACCGTAAGAGTATGGGTACCTATTTCATCGGTTATTGAAGCCACAAGCGCCGGCACTGTTTGTACGGGAGGATCAGTTACGTTAAACTTCAGCGGCACAAGTTTTGCCAAGCCGTGCACCAACAGCAGCTTTCCACCGTATCCCGAACAAACGTTTACTGTTTCTGACTGTAACGGGAATCCGGAAGTAATTGTTGAAGACGGTTATTTGGGTGAGTACAGTATTGTAAACGTAGAAGCCGGTAAATATTACAAGTTCATGAGCAGTCATCCAGAACTGGTTCAGGGAATCGTGAATACCATTTCCGATGCTACGGGTTCGCAGGTGCTTGCCAGCGGAATCTTCAGTGCCGTTTGGAAAGCAAGCTATACCGGACAGGTACGGTTTTATACACATGGGCAGGATTGCTCAGCGACGACAGATTATTTAATCGTAAAATCCGTGGCCTGCTCACAGGACCCAACTGTATTCGGAACCTTTACCTGGATGCCGGGCGGCCAAACAACGCCTTCCATTACAGTGAATCCATTGGTGACAACCAATTACACGTTGACATTTACCGACGTAAGTATGCCTTGCTCTGCAAGCTCAACCAAACAGGTAATTGTGGGAATCGGTGCATTGGAAATCAGTACCAGCAATATCACCTGCAACAGTGCTACCCTTAACTGGATCTCTGTTGTAAGCCCTACTGAATGGGAAGTTGAATACAAAAGCACAGGACCGGGAGGTAAATGGACGAAAGTTCAGGTTACCAATGGATCCGTTCGTTCCGCTGCTGTTACAGGATTAAAGGCCAATCAAAATTACATCTGGCATATACGGGCGAAATGTGGCAAATCGTGGACAAAATATTCAGATGCCACCCCGTTTTCTACAACGGCCAATTGCAATGGAGTAAATACACTTGAAACAACTGAAAACAGAACTGCTGTTGAAGAAACCAATCAACTCTTCACTGTAAATGTAATGCCCAACCCAAGCAATACGAATTTCAGAATTGTTTTAACCCATTCGAATATGAACGAGCCTGTGCATATAACGGTAACGGATATGCTGGGCAGAGTGATTGAAACAAGGACTTCACCTGCAGGCCAAGTCATTAGTTTGGGCGACAAGTACCAAGCCGGCACTTATATTGTTAAGCTCATACAAGGCAAGCGGGTTCAACAACTGAAACTGATCAAACTTCCGGGATAATCCTCCACGGTTTCAATAAAACGGCTCCGGTAAACCGGAGCCGTTTTATTTGCAGCCACCTGCATTAATCTCGTTTGCGAAAGCATAAAAACAATGGTTGCCACCGCTTGTTGATTGAGCAGGCCTACTAAGCCACAATGAAAAAACTATCTATCTTTAATCACTTGCCAATTGAAAAGTATTGGTTCCGTGCATTGGCCGGCAAGCACCCAGGTATACTATTCATCATGCATGAATAGCCACATTTAAAACCAACCAAACAGCCACTGTGCTTATGCAACAGGAACCATCCGAATTAAGAAAAGTGTACGCTTCCACTTTCGAATCTTCATTACTGCAGGAGATAGAAGAAAAATCAATGATCTATGAAGCAACAGCCGGGCAGGGTTTAATAAAAATGAACCAGAACATCACGGTTGTTCCGTTGATGCTGAGCGGCATTCTGAAAGTAAGTCGTGAAAACGATGAAGGACAGGAAATGGTTTTATACTATGTGAAACCCGGCCAGGGTTGTGCCATGACGTTATCCTGCGGAATGATGTCGCAACCCAGCCAGGTAAAAGGAACAGCTGAAGAAGATCTGCGTATGCTTTGTGTACCGGTTCCGGTTATGGAAGAATGGATGCTGAAATATCCATCCTGGAAAAAATTTGTGATGGGCACCATTGTAAATGAGTACATCGAAATTATTCACAGTATCAACGATGTTACGTTTAAAAAAATGGATGAGCGACTGGTTAAACTTCTGAAAGCAAAAACCAATCTCTCCGGTTCTTCACTCATCAATCTTTCGCACCAGCAAATTGCCGATGAGCTTGGTACAAATCGTGTTGTTATCTCCCGCCTGCTGAAGCGAATGGAAAATGAAAAACAATTGCTCCTGTTCCGCAACCAGATTAAGCTGCTGAAGGAATTGTAACAATTGTTACAGAGAAAAGTAACAATGTTACCGTTTCTTGCCTGCAGCGCCTGTATGTTTGTTTCATCAAAACAATATTGTTGCGATACGGTATGGCCGAAAACGGTTTAGAGTAGGCAAAAACTAATTGTTACAAACATGAAAAAGTATTTAATTGAAAGAGAAGTTCCCGGAGCAGGAAAATTAACAGCAGAACAACTGAAAGAAATTTCCGGCGTGTCGTGTGGCGTATTAAGCAAGTTGGGTTCGCAGATACAATGGAAACACAGCTATGTAGCCGGCGATAAAATTTATTGCGTGTACATCGCTCCCAGCGAAGAGCTGATACGTGAACATGCTTCTTTAAGCGGGTTTCCGGCCAATGTTATTACCGAAGTATCGGCCATTATCGATCCTGTTACTGCAGGGTAATCAAGGGACACAATCTCTTCAATTTTCAATCAACCAACTAAATTCAACAAAATGGAACTTCAACTACAGGAAATCCGTGAGCAACAAAAAGCATCCTGGAACAAATCATCTCCCGGTTGGAAAAAATGGGATGATATGACCATGGATTTTTTACAACCTTTTGGCGATGCAATTATCAACGCATTGGATTTGCAAGACGGCTATCATGTGCTGGATGTAGCTGCCGGTACCGGAGAACCGGGTTTAACCATTGCTTCAAAAATCAGGAACGGGAAAGTGATTATTACCGATCTGTCGGACGAAATGCTTGTGATTGCACATGAAAATGCGCAAAGGGCCGGGCTCAGGAATGTAGAATTCAGCGTTTGCGATGTATGTGAATTACCGTTTGATGATAACAGTTTTGATGCCATCAGTTGCCGTATGGGTTTTATGTTTTTCCCTGATATGCTGTTGGCTGCCAAAGAAATGCTGCGTGTGTTAAAACCGGGAGGAAAAATTGCCGCATCGGTTTGGAGTGGTCCTGAAAAAAACGGTTGGTTTACAGCCGCCATGAGTACGGTAAAAAACAATGTGGAACTGCCTGTGCCTGTACCCGGTTCGCCCGGTATGTTTCGATGTGCAAAGGATGGATTGATTGCCGGACTGTTTGAAGAAGCAGGGCTTACCAACATTACACAAATTGAATTGCCCGGTAAATTGAATTGCCAAACTGCCGATACCTATTGGAGTTTTGCATCGGAAGTGGTAGGGCCTGTTGTTAGTGCCTTGGCACAAGCGGATGCTGAGACGAAAGAAAAAATAAAATCAGAAATCATACAGTTGATCAATCAAACATACCCGGAAGGAAATGTATCGATCAATTCGAGTGCATATATTATCAGTGGAACGAAATAAAGATGACTGAGCATCTTGCAAAAGCTCCGCAGGTTCCTGCGGAGCTTTTGCATTTTATTGGCTGCAGCATTGATCAACAGGTTTATGCAGTATGCGATTCAGGCGTTACTTGTCCCGCTTTGCGAGAAGAAGCCAATACACAAAACCTGCGCTTCATCCGATAGCTATCGGATCTTGCGCCAGCGTTACTATGCCTGGACCAGATGAGGCTGTAAGATCACCTGTTCCATTTTGTGATGGCCTGCGCCAAACTTCTTGCGCCAGCATGAGGCAGGAATTTTCCGTACAGCCCCCACTCATCCTGTTGTACGAAAGTTGATTGGCTTTTAACATTCGTTTATACACTGTGTGCCCTATTTTCATTTGCAACAGCCATGCAGCTGTAGCTAATGAAGTATTACTCTTAAAATATACACATGAAAAAAATGATGCTCGCCTTTGCATTGCTTTTCTTTTCCGGCAAGTTTCTGCATGCACAAACAACTAACAGCAGCACAGAACATCAAATTGCAATTAACAAGGTGTTACAAACGTTTATGCATTGCATGACCACTAAAGACAGTACATCGTTTTATAACTTATTCTACGATGGACCTGTTGCGTGGGTGGGTGTTTACCAAACTGCCACACAACAAAAAAGAATCAGCACCAATCCCGGAATAGCAGATCATAAATTATCGGATTATAAAAGCTGGTTCAGAAGTATTATTCAAGGCTCTCCTAAAGAAGAAAAATTTTACAACGTACAAATCAACACCGATGGACATGTTGCTGCCGTAGCATTCGATTTCAGTTATTGGGCGGGCGGCAAAAAAGGCATCTGGGGTAAAGAAACCTGGGGCATGGTACGCATCAACAACGAATGGAAAATTACCAGTGTACTGTTTTCCATTGAACAGGAAAACATTGTACCGGAGCCCGAGAGAGGACAATAAACTTCAACGTTTTTTGGAAGTACCCTTTAAAAAGCTACTGACGTTTGTATCACTGCTCAACAGAGTTGTCATCCCGAGGGTACGAGGGAACTGTTGGGCGTGGGTAAGGGTTGCCAACCTTTTGAAGGTTGGCAACCCTTTGATGGGCTGTCGGTTTTTTACGCCTGATACGCTTTATGTACGCTTTATCTAGGGAGTTAAGTGGGAGTATCCAGCCTTTCAGAACGAGGTTTTGTGGCTTGAAAATAATGCCGTTTGGGCCAAACTCAGGTTAACTTTAATTTGAGTAGTTTGATACCCCTCGCCTTTTGATTTTTGACCGTACTGGTAGCCAGATTCATTTCGGTGGCGATTTCTGAGACGGATTTACCATCGACATATAGCTTTTGAACGATGGTGCGGCACTGACCGGGCAATTGCTCTATTGCTGTATGCAATTGGCGAAGTGTTTCTGCCCTTACCATATTCTCGAAACAGGTTTGCTCTGGTGAATCTGTTATGATGCGGTATGTTTCAAGGTTATGGGCTTTTCGTTTCTCATTCTCTAACCAGCGCAGACAGCCGTTGTAAACAGTTTTGTAGAGATAGCTCCGTAGGCCGGCTTCTGAACCAAATTGTTCTCTTTTGGCCCAAAGTTTTAGAAAACTCTCTTCTATAATATCCAATGCTGCATTTGAATCTTTTACATACCGATTGGCAAAAAAACAAAGTGACTTATGGTTTTCTTTAAAAACCATGGTGAGATTTGTTTGCGAGAGTGAGAATTCTTTATGGAGATAGTAATATTTCATTAGAAAGCTGATGAATATCATTACTAAGGTAAGAAAAGTATTTTACTTTGTATGCATACAATCCTACATTATTTTTCTCTGATTCATTGAATTTTCCTCAATGAACAGTACGAGGGATGAGAAGCTTTTAAAAAAGTTCGGGAAGCATTTGGCAAGCATCCGGAAGGAGAAGAAATTAAGTTTACGTAAGCTTGCAGATATTGCCGATGTTGATTTTAGCCAGATTCATCGGATTGAAAAAGGAGAAAGTAATCCTACACTTACAATGATTGTAACGCTAGCTGAAGCATTAAATGTTACAACTGAAGAACTCATAGCATTTTAATAAACAACTACTGTAGTTCATACTATCACGAGGCAACTTTGTGGGCCAAAGAGTCGGTGACTCATCCTTTGAAAATGTGTTCATTATGCCACTCGATAAATCTCTCTTCAGGTTTATCTTTTACTCTATTTGGTAAATTGTAAAGGCTAGCACCATGAAATTTATAATACTCTTTCCCATTTTGAAACTCTTCTTTTATTCTTTTACTTACTTCGACTTTTAGATCGGGAGAGATGGTTAAATATCCTGAATCAAATAGCTTGTGTAAATCAGAACGTAGAAGCAAAGCGTTTGAAATAAAGTGAGGCCCAGATTCGGCATATGGCTTTATATGGGCAGCTTCCAATACAGGCAATGTTTTTTCACCAGAAATAGCACATTTGCGGCTATATGCGTCAGTTACCAGTACTCTAAATGCCCCTTGGCCTAATCTTACTTTTGTTAATACTGATTTACCATACATAGGCGTTTCACTTTCCTCAAGTATCAATTGGCTCTTTGCTTCGTCTGGCATTGGATACAAATACTTTTGCAGCAATCGATCGATTTTTTCCCAAAGAACCTTTCCTGTTGCAGTTTCTGTTGTGTAAGATTTTCCCTGAACAATGCTTTTACTCCAATCTTCAGGAACTTCGATCCAATCCTCTTGACTGAAAAATATTGGATTAGTTAATACAATGCATCCAATGGTTGGATTAAGAGTAATTCTGTCTTGTCTGTATTGAAAAATCATTCTTTGTAAATCTTGATATGATTCGCAACCATTGCCTCTTCCAAAAGCATCCCAAGCAATAGAAATTGGCAAAAAGGTATGACTTGAGAAAAACCCTATTCCTCCAATTACGTTAATGGGACTCTTTAACTTAAAAAGAAACGGGGCACCTGATGTAAGAACTTTGAATGTAGTATTACCACCTGGTTGCCAAAAATTAACATCTTCCCGATTTTGACTCGCCAAAAAGTTAAACCAATTATTATCAGTTACACCAAGATAAAATTTCATGATTTTAAAAATAAGAAAGAAAGGGATATGTAGTCAAAATATAGTTTTCTACTCTGTCTCAGAATTGATGCATAGTCTTATTGGCGCTGACGCAGGTGTTCTGCAAGATCACTTGTGCCTTTTAGTTTAGCCTGTGTCGGAAATTCGAAGTGCTATTTTTGAATTCTGTTGGAATAACTTACTACGAAAAAGAAACTTCCGTTTGCTAATTCCCCGATGCAATCGGGGCAGGATTAATTGGCATCAAGTGATCCACGGAGGTGGAACACTTGCGCCAGTTGGGAATACTTTGTTGATGATATTATATTTTACAGTTCAATTGAAGCGTCATCCCGAGGCACGAGGGATCTCTACAATCCCGGAGTGATTTTGTAATATCCGGTTGATTGCATGGCAGCTGTCTTATCTCATAGAGATGTCTCCTGTCGTCGACATGACGCTTTCTGATTTCTTGCGCAGGTTGGGAGACCTTCGCCAGGCTTGTTTATTTCTGTACTTATTTTTTGTACATTCAAGGTATCCTGCCTTCCATTTTTCATGTACTAATTCTTTTACAATGACCAGACTAATTACTACACTCCTGCTGTGTATGCTGTGTTATACTGCAATGGCACAACAACCTTTACCGAACGATTATTTACAGAAAGAATTTCATAAAGGCAGACGTGAAGCGTTGCGAAAAATGATGCCTGCCAATTCAGTGGCGGTGATATTTGCTTATCCAGAGCGGGTGTTTTCCAGGGATGTAACCTATGCCTATCACCCCAACCCCGATCTGTATTATTTCTCCGGCTATAAAGAACCGAATGCTGTGCTGCTCATTTTTAAAGACATGCAACAGGGCACAGATGGAGCATACAACGAATTATTTTTTGTACAGAAACGAAATGCATTGATGGAGCGCTGGTCGGGCAGACGTTTGGGTGTGGAAGGTGTAAAAAAACAATTGGGTTTTACCCATGTGTACAACGATGAAGCGTTTGCCAATTACCCACTTGATTTAAAAAAGTTCAGCCAGGTTTTGTATGATGCGTTACCTGATGATGCCGGTGCCGGAATGTTGCAAACGCTCATCAATGCATTTAAGCAGAAGGCAGGCATTCAAAAAAGTATGAGCAAACACCTGGTTGAAGATTATACCATTCTTTTAAAGTATTCATCCGTGGCGAATATTGCAGCGAGAGTCAACCGGTTTAAAACAAGGATGGCACAGTTGCAGGATGAAGAATACAAAAAAGATCCGCTGCTGAACGAGCTGATTCAACAACCGGATTCGGCCACTTTTGTAAAAGTGATTGCAGAACTGAAGCAGAAGTCGTTTGAGTCGTATGCGTACAATGAACTGGTGGGATTATTGCGTGAAATAAAAACGCCGGAAGAACTGGAGCTGATGCGCAAGTCGAGTTATTACTCGGCTATGGCACATGTGGAAGTGATGAAGGCCATTCATCCTGCCATGTCGGAAACAGAACTGATGGGTACGTTTGAATATATTCATAAGAAATACGGCGCCGAAGGTGAAGGCTATCCGCCCATTGTAGGTGCAGGCGCCAATGGCTGTATCCTCCACTATATCGAAAACAATGTGACGCAGGTGAACAATCAACTGGTGCTGATGGATGTGGCATCGGAGTATCATGGTTATTCATCGGATGTTACACGCACGGTGCCTGCTAATGGAAAGTTTACAGCCGAACAGCGGGCCATTTATCAACTGGTGTTAGAGGCACAGGAAGCTGTCATTGCACTTTGTAAAGAAGGAACGCCTTACCCGCAATTAAATGCAAAGGCTACGGAAGTGCTGGCCAACGGATTGGTAAAGCTGGGTATCATAAAAGATGTGAAAGAGGTGGGACAGTATTATATTCATGGAGTATCGCACCATGTAGGACTTGATGTACATGATAAATTTTCGAGCACGGTCTTAAAAGAAAACATGGTGCTAACAGTTGAACCGGGTTTGTATATTCCCAAGGGAAGCAACTGCGATCCGAAATGGTGGGATATTGCAGTGCGTATAGAAGATGTTATTGTTATTGGAAAAACAAGCGGCGAAAATATTTCAGCTGCTGCCCCCCGCACCATTGATGCAGTGGAAAAGATGGCGGCTCAAAAGAGTAAGCTGAATGAACTGCAGTTACCGGCGTTTAAATAATGTGCATCGTTCTCAACTAGCGCAAGTGTTCTGCAAGATCATTTGTGCCTTTTTAATTTAGCCCGATTGTATCGGGCATTTGAAATGCTGTTGCTAAATGATGATTACATAGCTTATTATAAAACAGGAACTTTCGTTTGCTGATTCCCCGATACATCCGATAGCTATCGGATCGGGGCAGGATTAATTGGCATCAAGTGATCCACTGAGGTGGAACACTTGCCTTTACTTTGATTTAAGATGAAATGAGATTAATTTTTCAAAGGAAAAGCAGAGGTGAACTTTGAGACTTGCTAAGTTTTTAGGCTTATCTGGCGCATTAGTCCTCTGCTTATCCCTTTGACATTGTGGTT
>NZ_DATGWT010000043.1:0-99901 GCF_035299325.1 Lacibacter sp.
CCTGCCGTTTTTTCAACAGCCAATGCTGAATGGAAAGATGTTGACCCGATGTTCAGTCCTGATGGAAAAACAGTATTGTTTCAATCAACCAGACCTGTGCTCGGTCAACCGCAACGTAAAGGCTTTGATATATGGCAATCAACCAAAACAAAAACCGGATGGAGTGAAGCAAAACATCTCGGTAATTTGATCAATACCGATTCTTCTGAATCATTTGCGTCTGTGACTAAGAATGGTACGATCTATTTTATGAAGACGAATGAAGATGGCAAAGGTAGTTCGGATATTTATTTTTCAAGAAAAGTAAAGGGCGTATATCAAGCAGCACAAAATATTGGTTCGCCTATTAATACAACTGAGCGGGAATCGAATCCATACATTTCTTCAAAAGAAGATTTCATCATTTATTTTTCAACAAATCCAAAAGGATATGGCGAAGTTGATCTTTATATTAGTTTTAAAAAAGATGGCAAGTGGACATCGCCGAAGAATCTCGGCCTTCCTATCAATTCTGTTGATGCAGAGTTTTGTCCTTTCGTGCATGAAAAAGAAAAACGCATCTACTTTGCACGACAGAAAAAAATTGCAGGAACCAATCGTTATGTGGAAGAATTGTATTGGTTCCCGTTTGATGTAAACAAGTATCGTTGATCTTGCTCAACCGTTAACTCAATAGCAACAGCCTGTAACTAACTTACAGGCTGTTTTCGTTTTCTGCCGTAAATAGTTTTACACCCGATGCAAAACGAAGAAGACACAACGTATCTCTTCGTGTAAACCTAAACTTAAAACGATTTACAATGAAAGCGATTTATGGATCACTTATGTGTTTGCTTGTTGTGATACAAAACTATGCCCACAGCAATCAGCCTGATACTTCCGGACGGGGAACTAAAAAAGGAAATGTTGAATACAGTTGGAAAGTTGAAGCGGGTGAATCATTTTCAACCATGTCTGTGTCTGATCTCTCGCCACGTACAACGCTCAGCCCAAAATTGTCTTTTCTTGGCGGCATCTCCTTTGTTGCTGATGACTTTCGCATCGGACGATTGGTAATTAGCGCACAGTACCAGCAAGGAGGCGTAAATGTTGCAACAAAGGATATTGACGGAGATGGAAGTACAATCTCATTACACTATCTCAAAATTCCTGTACAGTATCATTTTTATATTGGCCGTTCGAAGCGTTTATTTGCCGGCGGCGGTGGATATATTGCTCCGTTATTATCACACCGTTCAGAACAGATGAGTCTGAATTTTGAAAAAATAACAAATCATGACGCAGGGGCCATGGCTTCCATTGGATTTCGCTTCACACCACGGTTTATTTTGGAAGGAGGTGTACAGAGAGGATTTGTAAATGTTGATGTATCAGAAGCACGCCGTTCAGCACGCAATGGCATGGCTTTCGTGTTGCTGAGTTATACAATGGGTTCTTCAACATCAGCACATATGAAAAAAGCACAACTTACATGTCGCAAATCAACTGATAAAGACTATTGATGGCAATGAAATCATTTTGTAGGTTTACGGTTAATGGAGGGCAGGATTCATTCCTGCCTTTGTTGTGTTCGTTCCTGCCGTTTATCCAATTTTCATCGCTATTTTTTTTGAGCAGATTATTTTTGCATCCTATTTTGCTGATTATGAAAAAAACAACCTTATCAATCATTCTTCTTTTTCTTACACTGCAGTTGGTGGCGCAGGATGCAAAACAACTGGCATACCAATTTGATCTTGCGCCTGATAAAAGGCAATTGACGATTTCTCTTACGTTTACCGGTTCTAAAAAGGGGACAACTGTGTTACAGTTGCCAAACGAGTGGGGTGGTTTATCCTTTCTTTATCGCTCCATTGAAAATTTAAAAGTAGAAGGCGGATCTTACACGTATAAAGAAGGTGATAGTTCACAAGTGATCATCAGTCATAAACGTGCTGCAAAACTTCGTTTACACTACCAGGTAAGCACTGCAGTGCAGGATAGTGTGCCGGATAACAGTGATCGTTATAAACCGTTTATCAGCAGTAAATACATGCATTTTATCGGAACAACATTTCTTGTACATCCGGCTGATACGGCAACGGCTGTTTATACAATTGATATCAACTGGAAGGGAATCCCTGCAAACTGGAAATTTCTCAGCAGCTTTTCCACGGAAACAAATCACAGGATCAGTAATACAACACTTGAAGCTTTTACCGGAAGTCTGTGGACGGCAGGTGATTTCAGGGTTTACAATTTTGACGTGAACGGGAAGCCGGTCTATCTTGCCATTCGTGGTAGCTGGCAGTTTACAGATACTGTATTGTACAACATGGTGCAGCGAACAGTTTATTTTCAACGGAAATTCTGGAACGATTATGCCATTGATCGTTTCAGTGTATCACTGGTGCCGTTGCGAATAGAAAACGAAGACAGCTATAGCTATGGGGGCACTGCTTTAACCAATTGCTTTACCAGCTTCGCAACACCGGTTAAAAATATCCAGCTGTCGAAACTCTTGTATTTGTACAATCATGAATTGATGCATTACTGGATCGGCAACAGCATTAAAGTAAGTGATCCGGAAGAATTGATGTATTGGTTCAGCGAAGGGTTTACCGATTATTTTACGCATTTGAATTTATATGAGAACGGCTTTATTAACAAACAACAATACCAGCAAAGTATTGATTCGTTATTGGCTGTTCACTACAATAATCCGGCACATGAATCAGCAAATGCTGTGATCAAAGAAAAATTCTGGACCGACCCCGTTATTCAAAAATTACCATACAACCGTGGTTTTGTATTTGCATTGTATGCCGATGCAAGTTTACAACATGCAACCAATGGTAAAACACGGTTAAAGGATGTTATGCAGGAATTGTTAAGCGAAGCACGAAAAGGAGAACGGGTGTCTGTTGCCTCTTTTACAAAAGCAATGGAGAAGTATATTCCCGCAGGTTTTTCTTCCGCAATGGAGCAATATATTCATCAAGGGAAATTTATTTCGCCGGATGCATTTAACGCAGTTACACAAAACAGTTTTGAAATACGTGCTGTACCTGTATTTGCGTATGGTTTCACAACCGATAAAGGTGGTTTGGCAAAAGATGCTGTTGTTACCGCCGTAGAGGAAGACGCATCTGTTCTTAAAGCCGGTTTACAAAAAGGCGATGTGTTGAAAGGGTATAGTATTTACGGTGATCCTTCAATGGAGGCAAAATTGTTTGTACTGCGAAATGACAAACGTGTTGAGATAACCTTTTATCCGACTGTCAATAAAAAAATGCTGCAATTAAAACCTGGTAATGCCTGGTTAAGCAAGTAGAACGTGGTGCGCAAACAACCCCTCAGATTGTCGTTATTACACCTTTTAATCCTTGCAGAATGGTTCTATGTTTGTTGTGTTCATCAACAACAAAAAACTACATCATCATGCAAAAGATCACTCCGTTTTTATGGTTCGATGGCAATGCCGAAGAAGCCATGAATTTTTACTTATCTGTGTTTAAGAATTCAAAGCAAATTGCAACCATGCCTGGCCCCGGCGGTTCTGTAATGGGCGTTACTTTTGAATTGGAAGGATTGGAATTCCAGGGACTGAATGCAGGGCCCATGTTCAAGTTCAACGAAGCTGTTTCGTTTTTTGTAAAGTCCGATACACAAGAGGAGATCGATTATTATTGGGAAAAACTTACAGCCGATGGTGGAGAGGAAAGCATGTGTGGCTGGCTGAAAGATAAATTTGGTTTAAGCTGGCAGATCGTTCCGCCAATTCTTGGGAAATTATTAGGCGATCCTGACCGGGAGAAAGCGGGCCGGGCAATGCAGGCTATGATGAAGATGAAGAAGATCATTATTGCCGATCTGCAAAATGCATAAAGGTATTTTTTGTAGATTGCTGTATATCTTAAACCATTCATCATGCCAACAAAAACCAACTGGCCGGAAGCCATTAAACCATTACTGAAAAAATACAAAGGCAAACAACATCCGCTGGAGTATAAAAATACTTATCAATTAGTGGTGATGGTGGTATTGTCTGCTCAGGATTCTGACAGAAATATTAACAGCCTTGCACCAAAATTATTCGAAGCATATCCCAATATGCAGGCATTGACTAAAGCAACAGAAGAAACCTTATTCCCTTTCATCAGCAAGGTTCGGAATTTTGGTAACAAAGCAAAATGGCTCACAGGCATTGCAGAAAAAATAAAAAAGGACAGTAGTATTCCTGATACGTTGGATGCGTTGGTTGAGCTGCCGGGTATCGGAAGGAAATCAGCTTGCGTAATTCTTCGTGAAAGCGGAAAGCCTGCAGAAGGCGTTATTGTTGATCTGCATGTGGTGCGTGTGGCACCAAGGCTTGGTATTGCAACAGGAACTGATCCCAAAAAAATTGAAAAACAGATCATGGAAGTATTACCGCAGAAAGATTGGGATGCAGGTATGGCGATGTCGTTTTTAGGACGGGAGATCTGCAGGCCAAAACCGAATTGTGAGAAATGTTTGATGACAAAGGTTTGTGAATATTATAAAGCCAACAGCTAAACCCAATTTGTAAAATCAGGCCGTTGGTTGTAATATTGGGCTGTAGCTGATTGATTTATTCGATCACTGCAAATGAAAAAGCCCATCCTTGAAAATGGAAAACCAAAAACCATCCTTTAACCGCCGTAAATTTTTAACCAATGCAGCAAAAATTGCAGGCGTTGGTGCTGCGGGTTATATCTACATCCGGGGCTGTAATACCGATGATAAAGCAGTAGTAGTTCCTCCGCCAATCATTCAACACGAATTTCTTACACAGCCATACCTGCATACACTTGATAACAGGCAAATGTATATCCGCTGGATCACTAACCGTAACTGTTACAGTTGGGTGGAGTATGGCGAAACAGCTGCACTTGGTAAAAAAGTTCATGCTGTTACAGATGGATTGGTAAATTCAAATAACCGTGTGCATGAAATTATCCTGGAAGATCTTGTTCCGGGAAAAACATATCAATACCGTGTGGCTTCCAAAGAGATCAGGCGGTATGATGAAGATGTTCCCTTCTTTGGCGAAACTATCTATAGCAAAACATATACTTTCAACACAGTTGCTGAAGATGCAGATGAAGTGAATCTTCTCGTGTTGAATGATCTGCACGATACGCCATCATCATTTCCGCATTTGTTGAAACTGAACGGTAACGATCCTTATGATCTTGTTTTTCTCAATGGAGATATGTTCAACTATCAAACAGGAGAGGAGCAGATCATCAACCATCTTATTACACCTTGTACAAATGACTTTGCCATACAAAAGCCGCTGTTATTTGTAAGAGGTAATCATGAAGTGCGTGGACCATTTGCTCATCAATTGAAAGATTATTTCTCTTATCCACAGGGATATTATTTTCATTTTCAATGCGGACCTGTGTTTGCAATTGCACTTGATACAGGAGAAGATAAAGAAGATGATAAACCTGTGTATGCAGGACTTGCTGCTTTTGATGCATTCAGAGAAAAGCAAGCGGTATGGATGGAGAAAATCATGCAATCAGAAGCTTACAGGAATGCACGGTATAAAGTAGTGTTCATGCATATTCCGCCGTTTTACTCAAATGATGCGCATGGAAGTGTACATAGCAGAAAATTATTTTCTCCACTATTCGATAAATACAAAGTTGATCTTGTTGTTTGCGGACATACGCATGTGTATGGTGTGCATCCACCTGTAAAAGGTCAGCATGAATACCCGATCGTTATTGGCGGCGGCCCGTCCCCGGGCACAAGAACGTTAATAAAGATCATAGCTAATCAGCAACAATTGAAATTGCAAATGCTTGATGATGCCGGTAAAGAAGTTGGAAAGTACAGTATAACATAACCGGAGCTTTTGCAAGCCCCGGTTAATCTGCATTAATTAAAATTCTGTTCATCAGCACTCGGCCCATAGCTGCCCGGAATAGGAATATCGAGCAAACGAAGATATACGCCTAATTGCGCACGGTGATGAACTACCTGGCAAAAGCAGTGGCGCAAAAAATCACGTTTTAATTCGTTACTGTAAATGGCATCTCCACTGCGCAATACCCACCGGTCGGTGAGCTGTTCATCTTTTGCAGCTGCTAAGGCATTTTTCCCTTCTGATAGTGACTCTTCAAAGTAGCTGAGTAATTCCTGTTCATTTGCAATGGGCACAGGTTGGTAAGGGTTGGCCTCAAAATCCAGTTCTTTAGTATTGATCACCATATTGATCCACGTGGGTAACTCAGCAACATGCGTGGCGAGTTGCTTTAACGTCATACTTTTTGGATGTGGTTGCCAATGAAAAAGATCAGCCGGCACACGCTCCAGCATTTTACGGGTTGTTACAGCTTCGTGGTTGAGTTCGTTGAGAAATGATTCGGTAAATGTCATGATGTTTTGATTTTGATACAAAGCAACAATGACCCGCTGACAACCCTATGGCAGTGTGTTTTTCAACTTCGAAAAAATTAATAACTCACCGGCAATTGCTTCATGAATTCAGATATGCTGATATGGTCTTTTTTCTGAAATGGCTGGTCAGATACCTGCAGACTTTTGATACGCATCAACTTAAAATCACGGTAATCTTTTCTTAAATAGCACCAGCCGATCAGGTGCCAACTGAATGCATAATAAATGAGACCAATGGGTTCTAACTTGCGTTTACTGCTCTCTTCTTTGGCATTTGTATAATCGAGATAAATGATTGTTTGATTGGTGATGGCTGCCTGTAATTGCGACAGGTATTCAAAGTTCATTTGAAGGTTAGGGTGCATCTGCATGCGAATGCTGTTATCGAGAAAATCCAGTTTTTCTTTTTGGGTGGATCGGAGAACAGCCTTTACTTTATTCAATGCAGACGAGTAGTGTTTCTGGATCGATTTATCAGCAAAGCCATACACCAGCGATTCCGTGAGTAACAATGCATTTGCTTCTTCGCTGCTGAAAGCAACAGGCGGCAGAAAATAACCCTGCACTACAAAATAACCACGGTTCGGTTCAAAACTCACCGGTATGCCCAATTCCACCAATGCTTTTACATCACGGTAAACAGTCCGTACGCTGATGTTGTATTTATCAGCGATCTTTTCTGCAGGAACATATTTTTTCGATTGCAGCAGTGTAACAATTCCTAAAAGGCGATCCATGCGGTTCATACAGTAAAGTAAATGGATTTTTTGTTTACCTGAAAAATTCAATGCCTGTTGTTGTGCTGCTGAAAAATGAGTTTATTTATAGAATGAAACATCTCCTGTTATTGCATGGCGCCGTCGGCTCAAAGGATCAATTACAACCATTGGCTGATTTATTGAAGAATGATTTTAGTGTTCATCTTTTCAACTTCAGTGGACATGGGGGCAAACCCTTTGTGCAAGAACCTTTTTTAATAGAAGCATTTGCAAATGAAGTAGGAGAATATCTTTCAACGCATAAAATTCAACAGGCATCGGTATTTGGTTACAGCATGGGTGGTTATGTAGCTTTGTATCTTGCTAAACAACATCCGCAACTGCTCAGCGAAATTGTAACACTCGCTACAAAATTTCAATGGGATGAAATGATAGCAGCAAAAGAAGTGGCTATGTTGAATGCAGAAATAATCCTTGAAAAAGTACCTGTATTTGCGGAGCAGTTAAAACAGCGACATGCACCAAATGATTGGAAACTTGTATTGGACAAAACAAAAGCAATGCTCGTGCAAATGGGAAAAGAAAACCCACTTCAACTAAACGATTATACAACTATTGAACAGCCTGCGTTTTTATTGCTTGGTGACAATGATAAAATGGTTACAAGAGAAGAAACTGAAGCCGTACAAAAAGCATTGCCAAACAGCCGCTTTCAACTGCTGGAGCAAACAGCCCATCCTATTGAAAAAGTAAATAATGTTGTGCTTGCCGATATGATCCGTGAATTCTGTAAAACAAATTCAAGATGATCAGGGTTGCAACAGAAAAAGATTACCCGGTTTTAATTGATGTATGGGAGCAATCAGTAAGAGCTACCCATCATTTTTTGCCGGAAGATTATCTGCAGGAAATTAAATTGATGTTACCAGCCATCTTCCCCACGGTACCCATATACGTATATGAAGATGAATTAAAACGGATTCTTGGGTTTACAGGTGTGGCAGAAGGAAAAATTGAAATGCTCTTTCTTCATCCGGAAGCAAGAGGGAAGGGTATTGGTAAAATATTGCTCCATTACTCAATGCATATCCTCGGCGCATATGAGTTGGATGTGAATGAGCAAAATGAACAGGCTGTTGGATTTTATCAGCACATGGGCTTCACCGTTATTGAGCGAAAGGAAACAGATGGTTTGGGCCGGCCGTTCCCGTTATTACACATGATGTATGATGAATCAGCATTGCCAGAAAATAAAAACGGATAGAGTGAAACTCTAACCGTTTTTATTAATCTCTTCAACATTATTGACCCGTTGATGTTTGTTTTTCACGAATCACCTTTGCAAAGTTGATGTATTGATAGTTGTCAAGTGTTGTACGGTTGAGTATCAGTTTATAAATGCCGTCTTTAAAATTCACTGAAGTTTCAATTACATCATTTTTTACAATTGGTTTTGCTGTTGTTTTGCTGTTAATGAGTAACTCGTGCATTACACGACCGTTCACTGTGGCAGGAATGGGCAATTGGTGAAGGTGAAGAATAGTAGGTACAAGATCAACATTTGAAGTTGGTAAATCGCTTTCAAATGATTGTTTGAAAGAAGGGCCTGATGCCAACAATGCAATATGCACTTCGTACGGACTTAAACTTCCATGTCCGGCAACACCTTTTGAATAACTGGTACCTGCGTAGCCAGCGGTATTTTTTTCATCGCTCCAGTTTACATCCACCAATATGTCGGCCATTCTTTCTACATGATTCCAATGAATGCTTTCAAACGAAAGTGTACCGGCAATATGTCCTTTCATATCGCCTTTCTTGTTTCCCTTTGTAAAAATGGCGCCGATCCATTCTTCTGCCTGTAATGCAGTTACGATCTGCTGCAATAAGTCTTTGTTATGATCTTTAATGTAAATAGCACCACCTGCCACCACAACATCATCCGACTCTTTTTCTTTTTTTAATCCTTTTCGGATGAGAAATTCAACAAGCCCGTCTTTTCCAACATGCGTAACAAATCCATGATCGGTTGAAATAACAATGTTGAAATTATCGGCTAAACCTTTTTGTTCAAGATCGGCAAGGATTCGGCCAAACTGCTCATCCACCGATTTTATCGAAGCTATTGCAGTAGGCGAACCAATACCATCTGCGTGTGCAGTTCCATCAGGATCAGAAAACCAGATTGCACTTACCAGCGGCCCATCCAAACGCAATCCATATTTCATCAATGCGTTAGTGATCCATTCGTGCCTTGCTGTATTTGGTTTCGCAGCAGCAGGAATAGTGCCTACTTCTGCAATCACTTTTTCTTTGATGCTTTCCGGTAAGATCATAGCAGGATTAATAACTGCCCCGCTTACCGTATGGTTTTGCATCAACGCCTGACCGGTAGTGCCAGAGCTGAACACCATCATGTCTTTACCATGTTGCTTCAATACTTCTCCCAATGAAATGGCTGTAATTAAATGACCATCCAGTGCTTTGCTGATGGCATTTAATTCAGATGCATCTCCTGTATTTAAACTTTTAGTTGTACTAACCTGTGGGAAATAAACACTGTTGCCCATTAAACCATGCGTACCGGGATAGCTGCCCGTTGCATAAGATGTTGCATTTACTCTTGTTACAGTAGGAAATACACTGTGGTGTGCTTTTCCATAACTTGATCGTTTGCTGAATGCATGGAGGTTGGGCATTCCTTCTGCTGTAATATAATCCGGTCGTAAACCATCAAAGAAAACGATCAATGTTCGGATGCTGTCGTTTTGCTTTGTCTGCCCATACATTGTGCACGCAAGCATCAAACACAGTATGAAGCCGATATTTTTTTTCATGTAACTGTTGTTTTAAGATGTAATTATTTATCCCACCAAACTTTCACATCGCTGTTATCTCCACCCATCGCTGTTTGTGCAGCAGCCAGGTTTTCGGGATTGAGCGATTGTAAGTAAGTAGGATAGGGTACACGTGAAGGAAATTTATTTTCAGCCGGAATGCCATTTCCCCTTGGTAAAACAGGATAGCCTGTTCTTCTTTTTTCAAACCACGATTGGTAATCTACAAAGAAATACGCATAATACTTCTGCAGCATGATGCGTTCAAGTTGTTCTTCAGTAGCTGCATTTTCATCATATACCACTCCCGGCTGTGTTAAATAGCCTGCAGGCATTGTAACAGCCCATTGATTCATAGAGGCGGTGATACCTGCTTCGTAATGTTGCTTGGCTGTTTTACCTGTAACAAATCCTTTCAATGCTAACTCCGCTTTTATAAATTCTACTTCTGCATATGTAAACATTACACCTAGCGATGGAAGTGTCCGCATGACATCATTGTAACTTGAATTGGCACCAACCTGGTATTCAGTTGTGGTTGGATAACCGCTTTCAATTCCACGATATACACTTGCTCCGTTTACTGTAATTGGGCGTATCCATACAGTTCGTCTCGGATCATTATCTGCATTCATTTTATCGAGAAAGAATTTTGTGAAATAAGTACCATCTCTCCACTCCAGTTGCCTCGCATTATAATACGGATTGAAGTAAGGAAACGTACCGGGGAACCGGAAGATCGCTTCATCAGCATTTGAAGTAAATACAGGAAACTGTGCAGGATTGGAAAGTATTGCATTGATCTGTTCCGTAATGTTCAGCTCACCATCTCTTTTCGACAAACGCAATAATAAACGAAGCTTAAGTGAGTTTGCAAACTTCTTCCATTTTATAATCCCTGCATTGCTGTTGCCACTTACTGTATTGGCATTGTACAGCATATCGCCACCAAACGTGAGTGCTTTGGTTGAATTGAAAAGAACAATCGCAGTATCAAGATTTTTCAACAATTGGATATAAATATCTTTCTGCTTGTCAAAAGCAGGTTGAAAAATTCCTTCTGTTGCTTTGCTTGCCTGCGAAAAAGGCACATCACCATACAGATCTGTAAGAATAGAGTAAGCCCATGTTTTATAAACCAGGGCAATGGCTCTGTAATTATCTTCTTTCAATGTTGTGGCAATATTGTAAATGTCTTCAATATCGATGAGATAGTTATAGAAATTGCTCCATACACCAGCACCCGGGTTTACCACGTAACGATGTAATCCCTGTCCGCCGGGGCTTGAACGTGGTGCATCAACCTGCATCAGCTCATGAGTAAATCCACGGCTTGCCTGTATACTGGTACTCACAATACGATGTTGCAACTGACCCAGCATTACACCCGGTGTAATTTGTTTCGGTCTGTTGGGATCTGTATTTAGCTCTTCGAATTTTTTTGAACAGGCTGCCAGCAGCAACACTGCAACAAGAAGCGTGGAAAAAGAATATCTGAATTTCATGCTTGTTAGGTTTTAAAATTTAAATGTGAGGTTGATACCCATGTTTCTTGTAGAAGGGAATTGTGTTAACTCAACACCTGGTGTGAGTGTGCCATTATTCAGGTTGCCACCTTCCGGATCGAAGCCGGGAAATTTAGTGAAATTGAAAAGCTCACGACCATAGAGTGCTACGCTGGTTTGTTTTACCAATAACTTACTCAGTAAACGTTGGGGCAGATTAAATTCAAATCGTACTTCACGAATTTTCAGGAATGATGCATCGAAAATATTTGTTTCAGCATTGCTGATCTGGTAATAATTGTCGTAATACGAACTGGCTGCAACGTTTCTGGTATTCGGTTCATATTTCTGTGTAGCACTGTTGTAAACAACACCCTGTCCAACAATACCGTTATCACGACCCGGTAAGGTTACTTTTGTTTTACCGAGGGTATTGTTCTTGTGATTGGTTTGTGAATACATGCTGCCGCCCATTTGTCCATCCAGTAAAATACTGATGCGGAAGTTTTTGATCATGAACTCATTGGTTAAACCTGCTTTCCAATCGGCAAACGCATTGCCCCATCTTTTCTGAACAGGATCCAATTGTGCAGGTAATCCGTTTGAACCATAAATGATCTGCCCGTCAGGGGAGCGTTGAAAGCCTCTTCCATACATATCACCCATTCTTCCACCAACTCTTGCCTCAATGGAAACGTTACTTCCATGTGAATAAATCACCTGGTTAGTAATGCCATCAGCAAGTTCTTTTACATAGCTTCTGTTTTGGCTCCAGACTAAAGTTGTGGTCCAACTGAAATTCTTTTTCACAACAGGTTTTCCTGTTACGGCCACTTCCACACCACGACTGTTGATCAAACCGGCATTCACTAACGCACTGCTGTAACCGCTAACAGGATCTAATGGAATCGCCAATATCTGGTTACGACTGTTGTTACTGTACACAGCTACATCAAACGATAAGCGGTTGCGGAACAAACGAAGATCAATACCCGCTTCATAACTCGAAGTGATCTCAGGTTTCAGATCGGGATTAAACAATACAGAAGGGTTAGTGAAGTTGTTGCCATAAATACGATCGTAATATTTATCGGTTTGATAAGGTCTTGTATCGTTACCAACCTGCGCCCATGACATACGAACTTTGGCAAAGGAAATTTTCGATGGTAATTCAAACATGTCCGATAAAATAAAACTTGTACTTACCGATGGATAAAAGAATGAATTGTTTTGATAGGGTAGTGTACTCGACCAATCGTTACGTCCTGTTACATCTACAAAAATCTGATCACGGAACGAAAGCTGACCGGTACCGTAAACACTGTTGATCGCTTTTTTTGTTTTCAATGGATCAGCAACTGCCTGATCTAAACTGTTTGAAATTTGATAGATGCCGGGTTGTGCCAACTGATCGGCATACATGCCTGCAAAATCATAGGTTTGACGCATGAGGTTGCCACCAACTGACACATTGTATTTCCAATTACTGCTGATCTTATTGTTATAACTCAACAACGCATCTGTATTCGACTCATAACTGAAAACATTCTGTTCACGAAACATCCCTCTTGGATATTTCGTCATGCTGAATGGACGTTGCTGCGAACGATATTCAAATGACATATCCATTCCTGAACGAACTAATAATTCCAGGTTATCGTTAAATGTGTAAGTGGCTGATACATTACCGATCACGCCATGTCTGTTCATTTTGTTCAGCATTTCATAAAATGCGAGATAGGGATTATCTGGTCCTGGGTTAAACCGGTTGCGTTGTTGTACATTTTCCAAACCCGGTTCCCAATAAGGTTTAAACCATTCAGGACGGATATTTGGAGCTGTACCAATAATGAGAAAATACATTGTTGATTGGTTATTGTAACCAGCACCGGGAAGATTGTCACTTTTTTTATTGGTATAATTTACTCTTCCGTTAATGCGAAGCTTATCTGTTATTTTTTGATTCACAGATAATGCAGCATTGTATCGTTCAAAACCATAATTTGGAAGTATCCATTGATTTTTCAAATGAGTAAGTGATAACCTTGCACTTCCTTTATCTGAACCACCTTCAATTGAAATGCTGTTGGTAATCGTTGAACCCAACCTGAAATAGCCGGAGATATAATCTTTGTGTGCAACCCATGGAGTTCGTTCACTTGCTTTACCACTTGGCGTATTGGGATCGTACTGAAAATATTGTTGACCATTAAATTTCGGTCCCCATGCCCGACCTGCTGCAACGCCAGTTGAGGTGTTCAAGCCATCTTGGCTATCGAGATAGGAATAATAAGCAGATGTCCGCCCTTCGCCATATTCAAATTGGTAATCGGGCCAGCGGTTCACCTGATCAAGACTATAGTTCATGTTGTAGGTGATGCCTAAGCCTTTGTCTTTGCGTTGACCGCTTTTTGTGGTGATGATGATTACACCACCCGATGCACGGCTGCCGTACAATGCAGTTGCGCCTGCTCCTTTTAATACTGATATTTTTTCAATATCATCCGGGTTAATATCATTTACTGCTGAACCATAGTCAACAGGATTATCCTGTGAAAGATGCGAAGAGAAACCTGTGCCAGTTATTTTATTACTAACAGGAACGCCATCAATAATAATCAGTGCCTGGTTATTATCAAGATTTAATGATGATTCTCCACGCAAAGTAATGCGTGATGAACCCATAGGGCCTGCTCCCGTCCCCTGAATGTTTAATCCGGCAACTTTTCCTGTTAAACTGTTGGCCCAGTTGTTCGTTCGTGCATCCTTAACCGCATTCTCTTTTACTGTTTGCGCTGCAAAGCCAAGTGATTTTTCTTCCCGGCGTATGCCCAACGCTGTTACTACCACTTCTCCCAGTATTTTTTCATCAGGTTGCAACTGTAATTTTACATTGTTGCTGCCATCGTAAGACCATTCCAGTTCTTTGTAGCCGGTATAACTGATAATGAACACATCTTTTTTTGTGAGTACTTTCGGTGGGCTAATACTGAAGTTGCCTTCTGCATTTGTTTGAGTTGTTGCAGATGAACCTTTAAGTTCAATGGTTGCTCCCGCTAAGGGCTTGCCGGTACTGTCGCTTATGATACCTTTAATTGTTTGAGCGGTGAGAGATGTTGTTACAAGCAATGTTAATATCAACAGCATTACCTGTATTGAGAGAAAAGTGAAACGTTTCATGCGCAATTGGTTTTGAATTGCAAATGTGAACGGTGAACATTGTGAACGAACAGCTTTACAGTTTCTTAATGAGGGAATAACATTCAGGTAAATATTTCATGATGATTTCATAATAATTCCGCAACAGAAAGTTTAACAGGAATGGTTAAGAATAATAGTTACATCTTTCATTTCATGAAACAATGCACCTTCTTTTCACATCTTCTGTTTTTGTTTTCAACCAATCTTATTATAGCTTAGCAAAAATTACTGGAACAGCAAGCAACAATGAGTATTCAACCACCCGATATCAGAACTGTGCAGGTAACACGCTATGTTACGCCTTTGCGTGAAGGTGGTTCATTGCCCGCTATTGCTGAAGCTGATGATGGATTTTTATATGTATTGAAATTTCGTGGAGCAGGGCAGGGAACAAAAGCATTGATCGCCGATGTGATTGGTGCTGAAATTGCAAGGGCAATTGGTTTAAAAGTTCCTGAACTTGTTTTTGCCGAACTGGATGAAGCCTTTGGTCGCATGGAACCCGATGAAGAGATTCAGGATCTGTTACGTGCCAGTGAAGGATTGAATCTTGGCTTACATTATTTATCCGGCGCTATCACATACGATCCTGCTGTTGCAAAAATTGATGCAACAACTGCGTCAAAAATTGTTTGGCTCGATGCATTACTCACCAATGTAGATCGTACGGCACGCAATACAAACATGCTCACATGGCGAAATGAATTGTGGATGATCGATCATGGTGCTTCATTGTATTTTCATCATTCAGGATATAGCTGGGAAGAGCAGGCGTTACGACCTTTTGTGCAGATCAAAGATCATGTGCTGTTACCACAGGCGAAA
This sequence comes from Lacibacter sp., assembly GCF_035299325.1. Classification (GTDB taxonomy): domain Bacteria; phylum Bacteroidota; class Bacteroidia; order Chitinophagales; family Chitinophagaceae; genus Lacibacter. Next base: position 15,502 of record NZ_DATGWT010000043.1, read on the forward strand.
AATATTCAGGAAGCTGATACAATGTTGAAACAGGTATTGGTTCCTGAACTCATTCAGGCAATTGTTTCTATTCTTCCTGATACATGGTTGAAAGATGAAGAAGGAAAACTTTCGGCTGATGAAATAAGAAATGTTTATTATCAGTTTCTAACAACAAGAATAACACATTCATCCAATTTTGTAAACGAAGCGATTAATGCAGGAAAAATTCACATTTGAGTATGCCATCATACGTGTAGTGCCACGTGTTGAACGGGAAGAATTCCTGAATGTGGGTGTTATTGTATTCTGCAAACGCCCCGCTTTTCTTGAAATGAAATATGTGTTGGATGAGAAGAGGATACTGGCACTGTATCCAAAAATTGATCTTGAAGATGTGCGGCAGCATCTGCAGGCATTTGAGCAGATCAGCAAAGGAAATAAGGAAGCAGGTCCCATTGCATTACTCGATCATGCGGCAAGGTTTCGTTGGCTCACAGCAAAGCGTAGTACGGTTGTACAAACATCGGCAGTACATCCCGGCATTTGCAGTGATGCTGAAAAAACAGTCGAGAAACTGCTTGATCAATTAGTGGTAAGTTAAACGAAACAGAAATGATTGTAGTAAAAGGAAAAACAGTTGATGAGCAAACACGTTGCACCCATTATCATTCTCTGCTTGATGTAATTGCCATTAAGTTTAAATGCTGCGACACTTACTATCCCTGCTTTTATTGTCATGAAGAAACAGCCGGACATAAAGCTGAAGTCTGGAACAAAAGTGAATTTGATACTAAGGCTATTCTTTGCGGTGTATGCCGGCATGAAATGACCATCAATCAATATCAACACAGTAATTACCAATGCCCGAATTGCAGCAACAGCTTCAACCCCAAGTGCAGTAATCATAATCATCTCTACTTCGAAGTATAGCCATTGTACTCTTTTTCCAATGCTAAAAATGGATGTTAATCAGTTGAAAAAATAACATTCGTCATTACCTGCCTGTAGCAGATTTTGGACTTTTATACCTGTTATTCAACACACAATTCTTTAACGATTTAATGTAAGTAATATGAAAAAAGAGTATTGGATCAACGTAAAACACGTTGATAACAGGCTGGTTATATTCCTGAACGGCGAAACGGTTTGGGACAGTGGTATTGTTCATGGTGATCCTGAGATCAACCAATTCATCAACATCACTGATCTCCTCCACGAACATCCGGAATACAGCAGCGAACTGATCTTTGAAGGCTTTAACGACACTTATAGTTCTAACGGTGCTGACGATCAATTGAACCCATGGCATTTTCAATACAGAGTGTTTGCAAAAACGATTGATGAAAATGGCAAGGTAGTTCGTGAAATAGATCTCATAAGGCCTTATAATGAGCGCCATCTTTCCAATCCCAACATAAAAGCCATTGATAACAGCTATCAACTAGCAATGAAGGAACAGGAATTTAAAGTGATCTCACATTCACTGGCTCAACGTTACAGTCAGTAAGGATCGTTCAAACAGTTTGCTGTATTAAGCTTATGTTCTATTTTCGGGCATGGCTTTTCTGGAGGTAAATGGTTTGTATAAAAAGGAGGGAGATACGGATGCAGTGAATGGCATCAGTTTTACACAAACTGCTTTTCAAAAAATTGGTATTGCGGGCGAAACAGGATCGGGCAAAACAACACTGCTGAAAATGATTGCAGGGTTGGCTCAACCCGATGCAGGTGAAGTTTATTTTAATGATGAGAAAGTGTTAGGCCCATGGGAGCAACTTATTCCCGGCCATAAAGGCATTGGTTATTTATCTCAACATTTTGAACTCCGGAATAATTACTGGGTGGGTGATTTTTTAGAGATGGCCAACAAACTCACACCTGAGCAAGCCATGCAGATCTATACTGTTTGCCAGGTTGAGCATTTGCTGCGTAGAAGAACACATCAGCTTTCAGGTGGCGAAAAGCAACGTATTGCATTGGCAAGACTCCTTACCGGTTCTCCTCAACTTCTGATATTGGATGAACCGTTTTCCAATCTAGATTTTCTGCACAAACAAACAATGAAACAGGTGATCCATGATCTTGGTGATCAGTTGGGCATTACCTGTATGATGGTGAGTCATGAACCAGCTGATCTGCTTTCATGGGCCGATACATTGTTGCTGTTGAAAGATGGACAAATTGTACAGCAGGGAACAGCACAGCAAGTATATCTTCAACCGGTGAATGAATATGCTGCCGGTTTGTTAGGCGATTATAGTTTGATCGATACATCAGCCATTCATTTTGAAACGGATGTTACAGGCAATCAGCAAAAACTTTTTCTTCGTCCACACCAGGTGCAGATCAGCACAAATGGCATCTCATCTTTAAAAGGCATTATTGAAGCTGTGCATTATCGTGGCGCTTATACGTTGCTTGAAGTGGTATTGCAACAGCAACATTTTTTTGTGTTGCATACAGGTCGTGTACCACAAAAAGGAGAGGTGCTTGGTTTTAATATTCCTGCAGGCGATCGCTGGTACTTATAATTCACTGGCTTTTTTATCACCGGTTTTGGTTAGATATTTCCCTGAGTGAGGGATTGTGTAAGGTATTGTAATGATGGAGTTTTGCATATCTGTTGAAACAATAAACATCAGTATATGCCATCACCATTAGACCTTTTACTCGATCCTATTTCACTTGCCATCCTTGGCATGTATGCAGCACTCATGTTGTGGGAAGCTGCATTTCCCGGCCGCAAACTTCCTGTTATAAAATACTGGAGGCTACGGGGTATCCTAGTCTTCTTTTGCTATTTCTACATCTCATCTTACCTGCCATTGTTTTGGGCAAGTTATTTACCATCTGCACAATTGCTCGATCTGTCAGGTATCGGAACTATTGGCGGAGCAGTTGTTGGTGTGTTGTTGTATGAGCTTGGGGTGTATGTATGGCATCGCAGCATGCATCGCAATAAATATTTGTGGAAGATGTTTCACCAGATGCATCACAGTGCAGAACGTTTAGATACCTATGGTGCATTTTATTTCAGCCCATTGGATATAATTGGCTGGACCGCTTTAGGCACCATTTGTTTTTCGATACTTACCGGGTTCGAACCACAGGCCATCACTGTTATTCTGCTGGTGACAAATTTCTTCAGCATCTTTCAGCATGCAAATATTAAAACACCTGTATGGTTGGGTTATTTTATTCAGCGGCCTGAAAGCCATACTGTGCATCATGCAAAAGGTATTCATGCCTATAACTATTCTGATCTGCCCTTGTTTGATATACTCTTTGGTACATTCCGTAATCCGTCAGCCTACGAATATGAAACAGGATTTTACGATGGTGCTTCAGCACGTATAGGAGATATGCTGTTGTTCCGTGAAGTAGATAAGCCGTAGCGATCAATAAAAATACCTCTAACAAAAAAAGGTATCGCATTGAGCGATACCTTTTATATTTCAGTCACTGAGTTTTTAAACAACCTGTTTCACATTAATGGCGCTTGCACCTTTATGTGTCATCTCCACTTCAAAACTCACTTTGTTATTTTCTTTGATCGCTTCTTTCAAACCATTCACATGCACAAACACACTTTCCTGGGTTTGAAGATCCTTAATAAAACCATATCCTTTTGATTCATTAAAGAAGGTAACAATACCTGTTCTGATGAGATCGGCAGGATCAACAGGAGCCTGTTTAGGCACACCAATCTCTATATCTTCAAGTTTTACTTTTCTTACTTTGCTGAGGTCGGGAGGTGTAGCTGAAATGTTTCCATTCTCATCTACATACGCAAGCATATCATCAAGCGTTTTTGTTTTTGAATTCTCTTTACGCTCTTGTTTGCGTTCTTCTTTTTCCTTTTTTGTTTGTTGTTTTTTCTTTTCTCTTTCTTTTTTGTTCCAAGTATCAGCCATACGTATAAATGATTTAATGATAAAAGAATCCCCGTTGCCGGAATTGCCAAAAAGTTCTGAGAAAAAGGGATTGTAATTTCTGAAGACTGGTTAAAGGTACGATTTTACTGCCGATCAATCAGCGAAAACTATGTGCTGCTTCATTCACTTTTACGAATTGTGGAAAAAGCCTGCGATTGAGCCCTTTTAAAATAAATACCTGCATTGGCCAAAAAAAAGGTAGTTTTGCTTTTCTTATTGTTATCTCTCCCTGTTTGTGTAGTAGTTACCCTCCTCAAATATGTGATGTGTTAACCTAAGGCAGATAATGTATCAAATTCTTTTTTGATAGCCTTATCACATTTTTAAACTAAAAAACTTTTACGTGTTATTTAACGAATTACAGCTCATTGAGCCTGTATTACAGGCATTGAGCAAAGAAGGCTACAGCAGCCCCACACCTATCCAGGAAAAAGCCATCCCCGCCATTTTACAACAAAGAGATTTGCTTGGATGTGCGCAAACCGGTACCGGAAAAACAGCCGCATTTACCATTCCTGTTTTACAACTCATGCATCTTGAGCAACAGCAATCAGGTAAAAAGCAACCGCAGTTACAAACGCTTATTCTTACACCCACACGTGAGCTGGCCATCCAGATCGGTGAGAGTGTAAATGCATATGGTCATTTTCTCAACATTAAACACCAGGTGATCTTTGGTGGCGTGCCGCAATACAGCCAGGTGCAGAATATCAGACGTGGTGTTGATGTTATTGTTGCCACACCCGGTCGTTTACTCGATCTGATGCAACAAGGTCATATCAATCTCAACAACATCAAATACTTTGTATTGGATGAAGCAGATCGTATGCTTGATATGGGTTTTGTGCATGATGTAAAACGCATCATTGCCAAATTACCATCCAAGCGTCAAACATTATTTTTCTCGGCAACCATGCCTCCTGAAATTCAACAGTTAGCATCTATGTTGCTTACCAACCCTGTAAAGGTGGAAGTAACACCGGTATCATCTACCGTAGAAATCATTCAGCAATCAGTTTATTATGTTGAAAAGCAAAATAAACTTCCGTTGATGGTGCAGTTGCTGAAAGACCATACCATTGAATCGGTACTTGTGTTTACACAAATGAAACATGCAGCTGATAAATTAGCGAAGAACCTGAACAATGCCGGTATACGTACTGAAGCGATTCATGGAAATAAATCGCAGAATGCAAGACAAAATGCATTAAGCAATTTCAAGAAGCGTAAAACACGTGTGCTTGTTGCAACAGATATTGCTGCACGTGGTATTGATATTGATGAGTTAACGCATGTGTTCAATTTCGAGTTACCAAACGTTCCTGAAACGTATGTACACCGTATTGGCCGTACAGGAAGGGCAGGAGCAAGTGGCGTTGCCATTTCGTTTTGTGATTGGAGTGAGAAGACATTCCTCACCGATATTCAGAAACTGATCAAAAAGCAGATCGATGTTGTAAAAGATCATCCGTTTGACATCAGCTTTATGCATAACTCACCTGTAGCAGCATCAGCTGGTGCGGCACCTGTGAGTACTATGAGAAGTGCGGGTGGTGGTCGCCGTTATGGGAAAACGTTTTCACAACGTTGATCATAAAGATCAGTAACGGTAGCAGACAGCATTAATATTCATGCCTGCGCCAACAGAGGCAAACATAATTACATCACCGGTCGAAAGCCGGTGATTTTTTATTTCTTCCCGTCGAACAAGATCAAGCAATGTTGGAATTGTTGCAACGGAACTGTTGCCCAGCCAATGGATACTCATCGGCATTACATGTTCAGCAGGCGTAGGGATATTGTATAGTTTATACAAGCGGTTGATAATACCTTCATCCATTTTTTCATTGGCCTGGTGAATGAAAACTTTTTTAAGATCAGTAATAGCCACACCACTTTTATCTAAGCAGTCTTTCATGGCAGCTGGTACATGCTTCATAGCATATTCATATACCTTTCTTCCTTTCATTTTAATATAACGCACATGCGGGTCACTTCCGGGATAAAATGATGGTCCCATGTTGATGTAATCAACCTCTTCCATTGAATGAGTTTGCACAGATGCGCTGAGGATGCCTGCACCATTTTCTGTGGTTTCTTTGTATTCCAGTACAGCTGCGCCAGCACCATCGCTGAAGATCATGCTGTCACGATCATATACATCAATTACTCTGGATAATGTTTCAGCTCCAACGATCAGTGCTTTCTTCGCAATGCCTGCTTTAAAAAATGCATCGGCTTGTATTACTCCCTGCAACCAGCCGGGGCAACCAAACAACACATCATATGCTACGCAATTGGGATTTTTAATACCCAGTTTATGTTTGATGCCTGCAGCAAGCGAAGGCACTGCATCTGTTTGAATGGTATTCTTTAATACATTGCCGAAATTATGTGCAACAATTAATTGATCGATCGTTTCAGGATCAACACCACTATCGATTAATGCTTTTTTGGCTGCAACAGCGCCAATATCTGCAGTTGTAAGATCATCAGAAGCATACCTGCGCTCTTCAATACCTGTGATCTGTTTAAACTTTTCCACTACTTCACCGGGCGGAGTAGGTAATGGTTGATGATCTTCTGAATAAAATAAGTGCCTGGTAAAATCTGTATTTGTTTGAATAACGGGAGGTATGTAGGAGCCTGTACCTGTAATGACAGAACGTTGCATAGAAATAATCCTTTAATGAAAAAAGCTGTCTGCAATTGTTGCAGACAGCGGTATAGGCTGTTAGTGTAAGGACAGCTGAATGTGTTTTGCAATTCTTTATTCAGCTAACGCTACTTCGTTATTTTCAAGTTCAGCAGTATCCTGTGATGGTTCTGCTTCAAATGGATGATGTTTGATCGTTAATTGAAAATCGGTACTCATTGAAAATTCAAACCAGCGCTGCAACAGAAAACCCCTTGTAAGATCATCTTCCTGCAGAACAGTAGCAAAATCTTTTGCAAAAGGTGAATGCTTGGCTTGTGAATTTAATTTCGCTTTTTTCAATTCTACATTGCCAAAGCTGAATTTAATTTTACGACCGCCTGCTGCACGTTCAAAATCGGTTTGGTTCACTTTTAATACCTGATCTTCCTGTGAAGCTCTTTTCATCAGGATTAAAATCACTGGTAAATATTTTTTCCAGGTTTGTGTAAACATATTCAGAGTTTTTATTTGATACCGATATCAGTTAGTTTATTTCGCTTAAACGGGTAAATTCTGCACCATTGAAAATGCGGGCAAGCGTATTATCTTTTGTCTTTTTCCATTCCTCCAGTTTTGATTCTGAAACAATGCGCCAGAAGTTTTTGCTTTTCAGCTCATCATAATCATTGTTGCGGATAAAAACACCTTTTACGGTATCTCTTTGCTTAAAGTGAATGTTCACTTGAGAATTTTCACGATTTTTCGTTTCAATAAACTTTTCAATCATATCATTCGTCATACTGTATTCTGATTAAAGTGATAAAATAAATTGTACGGTATTAAAAATTACCATCTGTTGGTACGTGGTTTTTCCTCACGGGGTCTTGCTTCAGTAACTTTTAATGAGCGGCCATCGGTTGAAGTACCGTTAAGCTCATCAATTGCTTTTTGTGCAGCAGCATCATCAGGCATTTCCACAAAACCAAAACCACGGCTCTGATTCGTGAATTTATCCATGATCACTTTGGCAGAAGTAACTTCGCCATACGAATTGAAAAGTTGTTTTAATTCGGCATCCTGCACGTTAAAACCTAAATTGGAAACATAAATATTCATACCAAGGAGAATTTAAATATTAAAAACTTGAGCAGAATACTGGTGTAAAAGAAAAATACGAGGGAGGAAATGATAATTCGCTTACAGAAGTTACTCAAATGACGTGTAAAGGTAAGCTTTATTGACCGCATCAGTCGATTTATTTTAGGCTGCAACCCTTGGTTTGGATAGTTAATGACCGGCTCTTTATATTTATCACTTAAATGAAGGTATGAATCAAAGAATAGCACAATTGGCATTGGTTGTCAGAGACTACGATGAGGCCATTGCATTTTACAGGGATCAATTGAAATTCAGTTTAATAGAAGATACGACGTTGAGTGAAACAAAACGATGGGTGGTAATGGCACCTCCGGGTAATAGCAACACCTGTCTTTTGATGGCAAAAGCAGCCAACGAAGAACAACTGAGCAGGGTAGGAAATCAAACCGGTGGCAGGGTATTCCTGTTCTTATACACCGATGATCTTAACCGTGATTATGAATACTATCTTACTGTGGGAATAAAGTTTGTACGACCACCATCAAAAGAAGAATACGGAACCGTTGCAGTGTTTGAAGATCTGTATGGCAACCTGTGGGATTTAATTGAACCCAATTTACATTAACAGAGTGATTATCCCCTCCCCGGGTGGGGCAGTGTTGTCTTTCACCAAAAACGATATTGAAAGGGGGGGGTAAATCATCATCATACCATCGCTAACACATCCTTAATTGACGGAAACGTATTTTCCATGTAGGTTGAAAGATCTTTTTTCTTCACCCATTTAATATCGTGTATATCTTCTTCTGTTTGTGGTTTGATGGATTGCTGTCCTTTTACTTTCATCTTATACCAATGTGAGTCTTTCAGAATGTGTTTACCAAATTCATCATAGGTATGATAAGTAATGGTGATTGGTTTTTTAAGTTCAGGTTTTTGCAAACCGGTTTCTTCTTCCACTTCACGCACGGCACATTGTTCAATGGTTTCACCTGGATCAAGCTTTCCCTTTGGCAGATCCCATTTACCTCTGCGATGTATCAATAAATATTCTCCTTTTTCATTTTCAACTAACCCGCCTGCGGCTGTAACAATAGTGAAATGTTTAAAGAAAGCTTTCTTCAGTTTTTCCAGGTCTTCGTTCCATAAAATACCGGCATGAAATTCTTCTTTCACAATTTCGTGGAGTAATGATTTAATGGCGGGACCTGATATTTCATCAATAAACACCGCATCAGGGTGATGCATGTATTCATGAATCATCTCATCAATTTCATCGCAAAGAAAAACAGGCTTATCTCCAAAGTAAATTTTGATGTACATAGAAGGGTTTAAAGTTGAAGGTTTAAGGTTACAAGTTAGGTTCCTTAATCATTGCCTCTGTTATATTTTGTTTCTTGTTTTTTGGGTATTGGATTTTGTTTTTTTTCTTGAGCCTTGTTCCTTGTTCCTTGTCTGTTCTTGTTGTTTGGATATTGGGTTTTGGTTTTTCCACTTGTACCTTGTTCCTTGTGTCTTTTCCCTTGGGTTTTGTCACTTGGATTTTGGGCTTTCCTCTTGTGCCTTGTTCCTTTTGCATTGTAATTTGTCTTTTGTTTTTTGGGTTTTGGATTCTGTTTTTTCCTTTTGTGCCTTGTTCCTTGTATTTCCTCTTCTGCCTTGGCTTTTGGATTTTGGTTTTTCACCTTGTGCCTTGTCCCTTAATTTTGCCGCATGACAAACGAACAAGCTGTTGCTGAGAAACTATTACAAGTTAAGGCCATTCGGTTAAATGTAAAAGAGCCCTTTACCTGGGCAAGTGGTTGGAAGAGCCCCATTTATTGCGACAACCGCAAGGTATTATCCTTTCCACACGTGCGGGAATTCATAAAAAGTGAGATGTGTAACGTTATTTTCGAAGAGTTTCCAGAGGCAGAACTGCTGGCAGGTGTTGCCACAGCAGGTATAGCATGGGGAGCAATGGCGGCCGATCAGTTAAAACTGCCGTATATCTATGTGCGTCCCAAACCAAAAGAACATGGGCTGGGCAACCAGATTGAAGGTTCATACGAACCAGGACAAAAGGTGGTGGTGATTGAAGACCTTATTTCAACGGGAAAAAGCAGTCTGCAGGTAGTGGATGTGTTGCGCCAGGCTGGTGTGGAAGTGATTGGTATGGTGTCCATCTTCAACTATGGTTTTGATGTGGCCAAACAGGCGTTTGAAAAATACGATCTGGGCTATCGCTCTCTCACAAACTACCCAACACTCATTCAACTGGCAATTGAAAAGAATATTGTGGAAGCCGGCGAACAGGAAGTTTTGTTAAAATGGAGCGCCGACCCGGCAAATTGGACAGGAATTCGATAATTTCATTATTGTTCTTGTGAGTAAAAGTATGCTGCTGCAGAATTTCTTAATCTGAAGCTGAACTGTGCTGAATCCCCTCCCGGGAGGGGTTGGGGTGGGTACTCCTAAAGTTTACCAAATAACAAAACAGGCTTACGATAACGTTATCAAATAAAATATAAACCAATGAAGACATTCTTAACTGTATTATTTCTATCCGTAACAGTAGGCCTCTCTGCCCAATACAAAAAGCCCATTGTTGTGCAGATAAAAACACCGCAGGCACAATGTGCCGAGTGTAAAGACAAGATCGAAAAATTCATGAAAGTGGAAGAAGGTGTGGCGAAAGTTGTGGTGGACATCCGTAAAAAAATCACCACCATCACTTATCTCAGCGACCGTACCAATATTGAAAATATCCGGGCAGCAATGAATAATCTCGGTTTCGATGCCGATGATGAAAAAGCAAATGAAGAAGTTTATAAACGTTTGCCGATCTGTTGTAAACGGGTGGAAGATGGAGGAGGGCCACCGAAAAAGCAATAAAGACTTTTATGATAAAAAATCCCGGCAAGTATTGTCGGGATTTTTATTATTGCTTTGCCGTACGAATAATATCGTTCTATTTTATTGCCTGTGCCGTGTGTTTTCACTTGGGGAATATTTCTATGTTGATTCATGATTGATGAAATAAAGTATTTTTCTTGTCATTTAGGAAATCTTAATTTCTTACATTTGATATAATCGTACAATGACATGAAAACATTTCTAATCACTACTATAACCCTGACCTTTCTCTTCGCCTGTAATAAGCCCAACGATAGCAAACCAAAATCTGAGTTATTAGTCAACGAAACTAAGATATCATTAAATGCTGATGCTGGCTCTGTAGATTCTTTTGAGGTTTTAGGTAACGTAAATTGGGTAATAACCATATCTCCTTCAGAAGCTACAAATTGGATAAAAACAAACGTAACTTCTGGAAGCGGTAAACAAATAATTGTTGTTACTGCATTAGAAACAAATTATGGTAATTCCGCTAAAAATGCTACCATAACAATTAGTTCACCCGGTACACAAGGTGTTCAATCGTTTAATATTCTTTTGGAGCAGCAAAGCAGATATCCATTTTTACGAACCAATTTAAATAGCCTGACTACAATTGGAATTAAAAATAATCAAGATTCATTTTATATTGAATCGAATATTAATTGGAAGATAACCACAAATGTCAACTGGATTCAGGTTGACAATACAAATGGAAATGGTAACGCTAAAGTATTTATTAACTCCTTAGATGACAATACGACTGGCGGAAACAAATCCGCAACTATTACAATAACACCGATTGGCACCAATATTCCACAGCCTATTAATATTGTAATTAGCCAAAAAATATGGTATAGAGTTTATGGTGGAGGTTCTGTTGATCACATACAATCTTTAGCAAAAACCAGCGATAATGGATTTATTATGGCAGGAGTGACAATGAGTGGAGAAATCGAACATAATACTACTTACGGTGAAACTGACATGTGGCTGATAAAAACGGATATTTATGGTAACAAAATCTGGCAGAAAACATTTGGTGGGATTAAAATCGACGAGGCGAAATGTGTTCTAACATCATCAGATGGTGGTTATGTTGTTGCCGGAGAAAGTCATAGTAGTGATGGTGATATTTCTTCTAACCAAGGGAATTCGGATATCGTGATAATAAAAACAGATAGGAATGGCAATAAACTTTGGCAAAAATCTTTTGGCGGAAGCGGTTTTGATTACGCCAACGCTGCCATATCAACAGATGATGGCGGTTATTTGATTGCTGGAGCAACTTATAGCAACGATGGAGATTTTATTGGCAATACGATGAATCGCAATATGTTGATATTAAAATTAGATGCAAATGGGAATAGAATTTGGCAGAAATTTTTTGGTGGCTTACAAGTTGAAGAAGCATATAGCATCGTCAAATCTACAGATGGCGGTTGCGTAATAGCTGGATATGCACAAAGTACGGATGGAGACGTAATTGGGGGAAGCGGTTCCGATGCATGGATCTTGAAACTGGATGGAAATGGAAATTTAATATGGCAAAGACCAATAACTTCCGAAAAAGGGCTCAGGGCTTTTTCAATAACTATGACATCAGACAACAACTATGTAGTTGCAGGAAAAATTTTCAGAAACAGACAAACTTCTTTAGGAACCATTGATGAAGATCTTTGGATAGCTAAACTTTCTGATAATGGTAGTTTGATATGGCAAAAAATATTTGGGGGATCAAATCCTGATAGGGCGAATTCTATTTCAGCTGCAAGCGATGGGGGGTGTTTAGTAGGTGGAGTTACTTGGAGCAATGATGGAGATGTAACAGGATATCATGGAGGCAGAGACATGTTAATTTATAAAATAGACCAGAATGGAAATAAACTTTGGCAAAAAACTTTAGGAGGAAATGGTGACGAAGAAGCTAAAGCCATAATTACCTTACCTGATTATTCTTATATGATTACTGGCTATACAGGGAGCTTCGAATTTAAAAAGTATGGGCCAAATATGGTAGAGGATGGCTGGCTAATAAAGCTTAAAGATTGAGATATCGTATTTCGAAAAATGCCCTTACTGTAAGGTGTTGTCATATAATGCCCGCTTTTTGACGCTTCAATTTTTTGTTCTTTCTGTCGGTATAAAAAGCGGAATGCGAAAGTGTTTCCTGCCCTCGCACTTACCAATTTTAATAAACATTTGAAAAAGATTGCTGCATTGGCAGGCTGGACACAGCCCATTGGTAAGTTCAGACGCTCGCTCTTAATTTAGAGAAACCAGCTGTTGTTGCCTGATTATGTAAAACGAAAAACCCCTGCATTTTGCAGAGGTTTTTTAGCTAATCCGTTTGATGCTTATTTCTTTTCTAATAATTTTTCAAGCAATGTTACCTTTTCCCGTTCGGTCTGCAGTAAACGTTCATAAAGCTTTTTGTTTTCTTCTATTGCTTCAATATACTTGTCTAATGGATTGAAATTACATTTGTAATTTTCGTTATAAGCAGCAGCTTCATCATGAAATGAATTTCCGATAATATTTATAGCAGCTTCTTCATCAAAATTCTTAATTGCATCAACCGGCACTTTCAAAGCCTTTGCCACATCTTCTAAAATTGGCGGCTCAATACTTTCCTTTGCTTCCAGCAACGATATTTTCTTTTGGTTCCAATCTTCTCCCAACGCACTTGCAAGTGCTTCCTGTTTTATGCCCAGCATTTCACGGAAACGTTTTACATTGCGGCCCTCATGTATTGTTTTAGTTGAAGTATCCATAAAACAAATATAAGTTTCCGCTATCATAAATGAAAGGGCTATCATACTGTTCTGCAGCATAAAATATCCGGCAAACATATTAGCCAACATTTACCGGCATTATATTCCCCGGAGGTATGCATGTTTTAAACACCCTATCTAAAGCATCCAGACTGAAAACGAAATTTCTTTGCCTGTTTACCAGTTACTTTCTTTTACTAATTTATGTAAACTGTGGGGCATGTTTTGGCTGAACATTGATAGTAGGAGACGAAGTAATCAACAAACTCACAAATACCAGGCATCTATGACAGCTGATGGTAAAAACGCCGGCCGTAATTCCTGTTTACCGTTCTGTAACGTATAAATTACAGAAGCTGCAACCAGCACCACTGATCCCGGAACTGCGGCAACAGGAAAAAACAGTTCCTGTTCGGGTTGCAGGCTGCTGGTATAGGGAATTCGTATGCTTTGTATACTGCTGCCGGTGGCTGCAGCCTTCAGCAGGTTGCAGGATGCCACGCTAAAATGCACATCAACAAGCGTGGTATGGGCAGGAGCTGAAATCGATTTTACAGGCACAAAAGCAGGTACAATTATCCGCACGCCGGATGCATCCTGTGTTTCTATCCGGAACGGTATACGCACACGTTCGGTAATGCTGGTGGCAGGGTTAAAACAAAAGCCCGTAACAAATGGGAGTGGGCGTTGTGGCACCAGCTCATGAACCTGTTGCAAAGCCAGCCATTTTGCAAGCACGCCTGAAAAACGCACCTGCATACTCCTGTCTTTTGGAAAAGGAAGAACCGGGGCCAGTAAACCACGTAAGGGTTTTCCGGCTGCTGATGCAATACCAAAATTTTTACTGCGCTGTTTGGTAGCATCTGTTTGACGCACTTTATCAGGAACTGACCGGGCAATGTGCCGGCCGTTGCGGGTGTAAAAAACAATGTTGCCGAGTTTGCCTTTAAGAAAGGCAGAAGTTTGAAAAGCCACAGGTTGCTGTTTTTATGAGGTCAGGTGAAATGTGTTTAATAGCTGAATACAGCCTGTCAACTGCGTTATCTCTGCGTTAGCTATCGCACCGGTAACGCAGAAGTGTTAAGGTAAAAACGGTTAAAACCAGGTTTTGGTATATGTACAAATGGCCTTTTATCGCAAAAACAGCTTTTTCAATAATTTCGTCATTCACGGATTAAAGCCTTGCTCGATATATGTAAATAATGATAGGGATGGCCACTACTCCAATGCAAAAAAATAATAAAAACACGGGTAAGCTGAGGTCAAAAAAAATGCTGTAAATGACAAATGAATAAAATGTCAGAGCCGAGAAAAACAAATAACCATACTTATAATATTGCGATCTCCCCGGGCCATCAGGAAATTTTCGATGAAAGAGGTATAGCAGCAGTGTCACTAAAGACATGATCAATAGCATATTCAAGGATTGAATTTATGGCCTCGGCTCAAACAACCCCACCTCATGTTTTCCTTCATAGGCCAAGGGAATGGTTTTGTAAAGTCCGCCAACTCCGGCCGTAATTACGCCCGATGCCCTCACCGTTACCTCCCGACTCGACAATGCCGACCAGGCATTTTTAAACACATTCTTCATATCAGTTTTGATCCGGAGGGGAATAATAAAATCTGACTTTCTGGCAACCTTGATCAGGGTGTCGCTCATCGCTCTTCCCAAATAAACATCATCCACATACACATCGCATTCAGTATGGCTCACCCGGAAACCGATCCGGTTCGGGTTGTTGTAAACCAGTTCCATGTACACGGTGGTCTCATTCAGTCCGATCGACTCAAGCCGCAGGTTTTGAAATTCCTTGTATTCAGGGATCTTAAAACTGTTGCAGGAAAGGCTGGAAATGAAGAGTAAAAAAAGGAGGGAAGGGAGCCTGTACACGTTCAAATTGTTTTGCTGCAAATTAAGTCAAGCCGTTCACATTTCTTCGGCGTGCTTTTAAAGAAGCCTTAAATTTGCGCTAAAATAGTTAGCCGGTTCCGGTGCACAGCAGGTTGAAAATCAACACCCAAAAATGTAGTTGTAAAATTTGTTCTTAAAAATTTGTTTTAAAATCAGTTAGGTTATTTTTAATGGTATTAATAATCTGGTTAATAAGGGTTAGAAAACTGAAATAAGGTATGTAAAATGAAAAATGATTCAGAGTTAAATTTGCAGGGTAATAAAAGTAATCAAACTATTGATTTACATTATTTTGGAGATATTTATTCTTATTTAAAGTTTATCAATCAAACAAATGTATATTTTTCTGCATACGAAAGCTACTTCCGTGCGCTTCATTTGAACCGGACGAAGCTCATGGGCGCAAATGGCCCCCTCCCGCTCTCCGTTCCGCTGGAAGGTGGTCGTAATCAAAAAGTAAAATGGAAGGATGTGAAGATCAACTATGCCGAACCCTGGCAGCGGATCCACTGGCGGGGCATCCACGACAATTACCGGAAAGCTCCCTGGTTTGAAGATTATGCCCCGGACCTGGAGCAGCTGTTTTTGCGGAAGGAAAAATATCTGCTGGATCTGAACCTGAAAACGATGGATTACTGTCTTCAGCGATTGAAACTGAAAGTTGACATTTTGGCTTATAGTGAGGAGGAAGCAGCGAAACTGATTTCCCGGCGACCTGAAAAATCTGAACCAATACCGTCTGAAAATTTCCCCGTTTACCAGCAGGTTTTTTCTGAGCGGCATGGGTTTGTACCCAACCTCGGCATCCTCGATTTGCTCTTTTGTGAAGGACCGCTTGCCACAGATTATCTCCGCCGGATAAAAAAATCCTGAACTTGATCTTTTAGCACCCTGTCTTGTACAAGAAAACACTTAACTTGTACGTCCACATCCACATGCTTACGTAATGAGAAAATTGATGTTGTTGTCAGCCTGCTTGCTGCTGACTAATCTGTACTCCTTCGCCCAGGATTTCTCCAATAAAGGAAGAGACTTTTGGGTTGCTTACGGTTACCACCAGGTGATGACCACAGGCAACAGTCAGGACATGGTGTTGTACTTCGCCACTGAAGTTGCCACCAATGTAACTGTAACCATTCCAGGTGTAGGTTATTCGGTAACTTATTCAGTTCCCGCCAATACCGTTTTTACGTCGAACCCATTACCCAAATCAGGAGCGCAGGATGCCCGTTTATTAAACGAAAGTTCGGCTCCGGAAAACAAAGGAATTCATATTACGAGTGATCAGCCCATTGTAGCTTATGCTCATATCTACAACCAGAGTGTTTCCGGTGCTACCATTCTTTTTCCAACCAATACATTGGGGCGTGAGTATTATTCCATCAATTTTCAAAACAGGGCCAATACGGTAAATGCCAATTCATGGGCTTATGTAATTGCTGCCGATACAGGTACTACCAGCGTTGAAATTATTCCCAGCCAGGCAACATTAGGCAGACCGGCGGGTGTTCCGTTTACAGTAACACTTACACAGGGACAGGTATATAATATAATGGGGCAGTTTACCAATGCTTCCTCCGGTAACAATCATTCAGGTGTGGATCTTACAGGAACGTTTATTCGTTCAATCAACACCGGTAGTGGTTGTAAAAAAATAGCTGTGTTTTCCGGAAGCGGTCGTATCAGCATTACTTGCCCAACGAACAGCACTTCCTCCTCATCCGATAACTATATGGCACAGGCGTTTCCAAAAAATGCCTGGGGGAAAAAGTATTTAACGGCAACAGCCTCAAGTCCGCAGGCCTTTAACCTGTACAGAATTTGTGTGTCCAGTTCTTCAACAGTCGTAAAAGTAAACGGTGTAGCTCTTTCAACAGCTTCATTGGTTGGCGGATTCTATTATGATCTTCCATTAACCAATCAACCGATGTTGATTGAGGCAGATAATCCAATTACTGTTGCGCAATATTTCACCTCGCAGGGAGCGTGTGGTAACGCTTCTCCCGGTGATCCTGAAGTAATTTATCTGAGTCCGGTGGAACAGAATATCAATAAGGTGATCTGGAATGCTACGTCCAATTTTGCCATTACCCAGCATTATATAAACGTGGTGGTCCCGAATAAAGGAACAGGCGTCAGCTCATTCAGATTAAAAGATGCAAATGGCAATACATTGCCAACAGGGGCATTCACGGTTCACCCGGGTGATGCAAATTATTCTTACCTGAAACAAAGCTTACCAACCTCCGGTGTTTATACCATCCAGTCGGATTCCGGTTTTAATGCCATTGCCTATGGGTTTGGTAACGCAGAATCTTACGGTTACAATGCGGGCACCAATGTGATCGACCTGTATCAATATGTAACAACACAGAACGCCAATGCAGTGATTAAAAGTCCGGTTACCTGCAAAAGTTCTCCTTTCTTTTTATCGTTGACACTTCCTTACCTGCCCATCAGTATGAAGTGGGACTTCACAGGTTATCCTGATGTAATTGATAATGCGCCGGTTGCTGATTCAACATTTATACTGAATGGCAAAACATTGTATGTATTTAAACTGCCGGGTAATTACATTTATAATACAGCGGGCAAATATCCTGTGGTGGTTACAGTGAACAACCCAACCCCCGATGGTTGTTTGGGTGAACAGATCATCAACTTCGACCTGGAAGTGCTTGATCCGCCTGCAGCAACTTTTTCATGGGCCAATACACCCGCAGCAGGGTGTACCGATTCATTGATTTCCTTTACAGGAATTAATACAAGCAGCGGACGACCGATCATAAAACATTATTGGGATTTTGGCGATGCAACGACTGCCGGCACATTTAATCCTTCAAAAGCTTTCAGTAATCCCGGGCAATTTAAAATACGTTATGTAGCTATGACGGATGCAGGCTGTTTGAGTGATACCACCGAGCAGTTCATTACGGTTACAAAAGCACCTGTTGCAAAGTTTGGAATGATTGATCCGTTATGTGTTGGCAAAGCACTTACGTTCAAAGATTCATCTTCACTGCCCGGTGGGTTTGGTTCAATCACAAACTGGACATGGAATACCGGCACAGGTTCGCCAATTAATAATACAACTGCAGCAAACGTAAGTTCCACTTTTGCCGCAACAGGAAATTATACCGCTACCTTACAATTGAAAACAAATACCGGTTGCTTGAGCCCGGTTTATTCATTGCCGTTTACCATCAGGCCAAATCCTGTAGTTGATTTTACTGTTTCATATGGTTGTATGCCGAACCCTGTGATCAGTTTCAACAGCACATCAACCATTGCTGATGGATCGCAAAGCGCATTTAACTATGTCTGGAATTTTGGTGATGCTGCAAGCGGGGCATTGAATAGTTCAACCATTCAAAGTCCTTCTCATCTGTATCCATCAGTTGGACCGTTTAATGCAAAGCTGAAAATAACAACTGCTTATGGTTGTGCCGATTCAACTACGAAAGCAGTCGATAAAATTTATCCGCAGCCCAAAGCTGACTTTACAGCACCTGCTGAAGTATGCTGGCAAACGCCGGTAACTTTTACAAATGCATCGAATGGTTTTACGCATCCTGTTACAAAGTGGGAGTGGCGTTTCAGCGATGGTACTTCTTCAACACAAAAAGATCCTGTAAAGAATTTTACAAATCCCGGTACTTACACGGCAACACTTTGGGTATTTACCGATCAGAACTGTGTAAGTGATACGGTTGTGAAAACAGTTGTGGTGAATCCCTGGCCAACTGCAAACTTCACCACAAGTGCTTTGGTTTGTGAAAAGAATGCGATCACATTTACTAATACATCAACTGCAAACACTGGTTCAATTGTAAGAAGCTATTGGCAGTTTGGCGATGCTAATACAATTAATAACAGTAACCTGTCTGCAAACAATACGTATTCCAACTGGGGAGATTATACAGTTCGCTTTGTAACGGAGAACTCAAAAGGTTGTAAGAGTGATACGCTCGTTCGTACCATGCGCATTAATCCATTACCCAAAGTTGGCTTTGTTTTACCTGAAGTTTGTTTAAGTGATGCACAAGCCATCTTTACAGATACCTCTTCCATTGCAGATAACAGTGCAGGGCAAATGAGTTACCTGTGGAAATTTAATACAGGTACTCCTGCAATTGTTCCGGGGCCAACACCTGTATCAAGTGTATCCAAAACTCCTTCGATTAAGTTTAATAAAGCAGATAACTATCTACTGTCTCTTGAAGTAACATCAAAAGATGGTTGTAAAGATTCTGTTGTTGCTATACCGTTTACTGTGAATGGTTCTATTCCAAAAGCTGATTTCACGGTTCGTTCTGCAAGCACACTTTGCAGTAACCAGGATATTGAACTGGAAGACAGATCGACTGTTGATTTTGGTACTGTTACCAAAGTGGAGATCTATTGGGATAATGCCAATGCACCAACTGTGGTAGAAACCGATGATCAACCTGCTGCCGGTAAAGTATACAAACATCTGTATCCTGCATTCCAATCACCATTGACCAAAACATACCAGATTCGTTACAGATCTTATTCAGGTATTCTTTGTGTAAATGAGATCATTAAAACCATTACCGTTAATGCAAGTCCGCTTACGCAATTCAGTACATTGTTTGGTGTGTGTTTGAATGATCAGCCATTCTCATTGGGACAGGCATCAGAAATGGGGGGCTTGATTGGTACAGGCGTTTATACAGGACCGGGAGTTAATGCAAATGGATTATTCAATCCTTCAGTTGCAGGTGTTGGTACGCATAACATCCGTTACACATTCAATGCCAGCAATGGTTGTGTAAGTACAAGTGATCAAACAATTGAAGTGTGGCCGGTACCCATTGTAAATGCAGGGTCTGACCTTACTGTATTGGAAGATGGTGTACGCAAGATCACAAACGTTACTGCCAGTGGAACAGGTTTACAATTCTTATGGTCGCCATCAACTTATCTTGATAACGTTACTTTGCAATCACCAACTATTCTGCAGCCAAAAGATGATATTACTTATTTACTCACTGTTACAAATGGGTTTGGCTGTAAGGCAACAGATGATCTCTTTGTGAAAATTCTTAAATCGCCAACACCACCAAATACATTTACGCCAAACGGTGATGGCATTAATGATTTCTGGGAAATTAAATTCCTGAATGATTATCCGGGTGCTGTTATTGAAGTATACAATACAGCCGGGACTATGATGTATCGATCTGTCGGTTATTCTACGCCTTGGGATGGTAAGTATAAAGGATCGCCTTTGCCGGCCGGAACTTATTACTATGTGCTTGATCCAAAGAACGGCCGCAAACGCATAACAGGTTATGTAACTATTTTACGATAATGAAGCAGCCATGTTAATGATGAGAAAGAAATTATTAGTTGTTGGATTGATGGTGATGATTGGAGTAGTGGCTGCCGCACAGCAACGTCCGCATTATACCCAGTACATTTTAAATCCTTATGTACTTAACCCTGCATTAACAGGAATAGAAAATTATACCGATATAAAACTGAGTTACCGCAATCAGTGGGTTGGTTTTCCCGGAGCGCCACAAACGGTTTATGCAACTATTCATACGCCCATTGGTAAAGAAGATTACAGAACAAGTGCCACTTCATTTGGAGTGCCGGGCGAAAATCCAAGGGGAAAACAATATTGGGAAGAATACACTGCAGCTGAAGCACACCATGGAGTAGGAGCAAGTGTAGTGAATTATAAAACGGGATATATCAATCGTTTTTATGCAACAGCATCTTATGCTTATCATTTAGGATTAACACCAAAACTTAATTTGTCTGCAGGTTTTGCAGCCGGTATTTCAGGTGTTAATGTGGATGCTTCAAAAATTCAATTGGCAAATCCTGTTGATCCTGCTATTGGAGGTTTTACAAGTGAACTGCGTAAGATTAAACCTGAACTGAATGCAGGTCTTTGGCTTTATTCTGATAAGTTTTTTGCAGGTGCATCGGTGCAGCAGATCATTCCACAGAAGATAAATCTGGTTGATGATGACCTGTATAAATCAACATTGGTACCGCATGTATTTGTTACTACCGGTTACCGTGTGCTTGCAGGTGAAGATGTGAATGTGATGCCATCTGTAATGCTGCGTTATATCCCAAGCATGCCATTGTATGTAGATATAAATGTAAAAGCACAATACCAGGATCGTTTCTGGATAGGAGGTAACTATCGTATAAAAGAAGGCTTTGCTGCAATGGCTGGCTTCAATATTTCCAATGTAGTGAACGTAGGTTACTCTTACGATGTAAATAATTCAAAATATCTTTTGCAATACGCACAAAGAGGCACACATGAAATTGTGATCGGCTTTTTATTGGGAAATAAGTACGGCGATCTTTGTCCACGCCGTGTTTGGTAATCGTTACAATTTAATTACTTCTAATCTTCTGATTACTCTCTTTGGTTGGGGTGGAGTTTGTGGAGTCCGTTGTCCTTCCACCTGCAATGAATCGGGACAGCCGCAAGGTTGTTGATTCATCATCCGCACATGATTGTTTTCTAAAATGATCTGTACATGTTGTTGTGCCAGTTGCATGTCTTCACGTAATCCCTTGTCGTTATAGAGATAAGCAACTACAGGTGCTGCAATCTGTATTCTGCTTTTCACTTGTGCATTATCGGTTGTATCTTTTCTTGGCTTACGGTTAATGCTGATTCTTGTTTTGATGCGTTCTTTCTTCTCATCATCTGCTGCCTGTTGCTGAGCAGCGCCTTTTGAATGATTAAAAAAACTTTCCGTTGAAAAGTATTCACGGAACATAACCTCAGGAGGTGGGTGGTTGCCTTCAAAGGTGAAATTAAACTGACCGCTTAATTTTTGCATGAGTGAATCAAAGTTTGCGCCTTTAGGATACTGCATCATTGTTGCGCCACCTTTGTTACGCATCTTGGGTTGCGGAAAACGCTCACGCCACTGTTTTAAACGATCAACATTTTCAACATATAATTCCATTTCTCTTTCCCGTTCGGCAATAAAGACAGAGTCGGGGCCATGATGCAACAGTATGCCCGGTCTTTGCTTATCATCAGGTAAACGAACACGCACGCCTGGTTTTACCAATTGCTCAAACCACTCAACAGGAAGATCATTAAAGATCACTTTATCAAACTTGATCTCTTTGTCTTCGCTTTCATTCCATACAAGAATATCTTCTTCATTTATTTTATCCTTCAGTTCGAGTCTTATTTTTTGTTTATCATCACGCAGCAACACCGCATCATTCTTTTGTTTCACCACGGCGTCTGTTGTAAAATAAACGGTCTTAATTTTTTCCTTTAAGGGTTGCTCTTTCAATACTGCCTGCTTCATTTCTTCTTTAACCGGTTGGCGTTCTTTGATGAGCCAACCCATCAATGCAAATACAATCGTGAAAAGGACTAACGCCAGTAACCTGGTGCTGATCTTGTTTTTCTCAGCAGGCATATTCAGGATGCGTTTCACACGGTCCATCAGGTGATGTTTATTATCACCAAGTGCCATTACCAGTTGCGGGTTTTGAATTCTTGCTTTCTCTACATTCAGTAATGCTTCTGCATACACAGCTGCATTTTGCTGAAAGTTCATTACATGATCATCGCAACTGTTTTCCCGTTCTCTTCTTGCAATACCAATGAGTAATAATGCAAATGGATTGAAGAATAACATGGTTTCTGAAACAGAAAGTAACAGGTTCCAGAAATAATCATTGCGTTTAATATGCGCCAACTCATGTAACAATACTGCTTCCAACTGTGCGGCAGTTAAATGTGTAACTGCAGTTGCAGGTAACAGCACAATTGGTTTTAAGAAACCAAGGGTAGCAGGTATATCAATTTGTTTGCTGATGAAAAGCTGAACAGGTCGTTGCAGTCCCATTGTTTCAACCAGGTATGCAAAGAATTCCTGCATATCATCGTTAACAGAACTCAATCCTTTATACCGTAATGAATTGGCGGCTTGTAACTGCACCATCAGTTTCACCCCAAACCAAAGCAATACAAATAAGTATGCAATGGAGAGATAGGGGAGAACAAACTGTATTTTATAATCGAGCCAGTTGAAGAATAATTCCCAGCGATTATCTTTTGTAAAACTGCTCAGCAGCGAATTATTCAAATTCCCTTCGCTGATGATGAGTGCTGTTTTCTGTTGAAGTTGCTGTTGCCAGCGCAGTGCAATGCCTGAAATGAACCATACAAATCCGCCCAATGAAAAAACAGTACTGATGAAGTTTTTAACGGTAGCCTGTTTAATGCGGAATAAAAATACAAGCAGCTGATAAAGCAAAAACAACAGACCCATTTGCCAGATACTGTCGGCAATTGCTTTTCCCAAAGCCTGTAAAAATGCAGATTGGAATAGATCCTGCATGCGGTTACTGCTGTTTCAGGTTATCAATTAGTTTTTGAATTTCATCCAGTTCTTCTTTTGATGCTTTGTGGTTACCCAGGGCCTGCATCACCAGTTGTGAAGAAGATCCCTGGAACAAGGTATCGATCATCTTACCTACAAATTGCTTTTGTGTTTTTTCACGTGAGATCAAAGGAGTGTATTTATGCGTTTTGCTGCTCTCATCACGTTTCACCATTCCTTTTTCATGCATGATCTGCATCAACTTAAGGGTGGTGGTATAACCGGCATCCTTTGTTTTGCTGAGTTCTTCGTGTACGTCTCTTACGGTTGCTTCTCCACGCTCCCATAAAACACGAAGGATTTCCAATTCACTTTCCGTAGGTTTCATTTGCTTTATACTCATTGCTTACGACTTGTTTCGTATCAAATATACGACCCTGTTCGTAAAAACCAAGACCGCTCGTAAAATTCAGAAATGGTTAACAAAAGCAGGGGCATAAAAAAACCGCCCAGACATGGGCGGTTTAAACGGACATCAAAGGAAACAATTATTTTTTCTCCAGTTTCACTGTATCAACTATGGTAATCTGACCAAGTGTTACAGGCACTGTACGTGCTGCTGTTTTATGAATCGTATCATTAGGCACATAAGAGAAACTGTAGCTACCTGCAGGAATATCCTTGATCATATAGTTACCGTTACCGACTTGTGTAAAGGTTGATGCGATTGTATCTGGTCCTTTGATGGCATAAATTGCTGTTACAATTGAATCAGGTGCAACAACACCTTTCACGCTGCCACCAGATGGAACAAAGGAAAGAACACGCAATACTGGCTTCAATATATATTGACCACTGTTGCCTGCTTTTACAATTGATTTACCTGCATCAAAATCTAATATGAGGCGATAGAGTATACCACCCGTAACATCCTGCTGGATCTGTACTTTCAAGCCAGACTGTTGTGCACTGGGTGTAGTAAGGGCGATTTTTTCACCACTTTTTGTAATGATGTAATTGTTATCTCCAAGTAACAGGCGAATCTGTGAAATACGACCTACAGGAATTTCTGCATCTGCTAGGAGGGTATCCTTGCCGTTGGTAAAGTTGAGCAGGTTATAAAGCCCGGGATAAGAGTTGGCCAAAGTGATTTCGGCACTATCACCCATTTTAATAGCAATACCTTTAATATCAACCCAAACTTCCTTTACGTTAGGATCAGGAGCATCTGTTAAGCGAACCTGTAAACGGGGTTTATCGCCATTGCTCTTGTTCTTCTGGCAACCGACAGAGAGTAATACCGTAGTCATGATCACAATTCCTGAAAGAATTGTACTGAATTTCAGTTTCATAAAGTAAATTTTATTGTTTTAGAATCCAATTCGTGATGCATACTAATTCAAACATCATTCCAGTTTTAACGAAAAGGGAGTTTGGAGGGATTTTTTTTGGCTGGATATGAAAAACCCCAGGAAAAATCCCGGGGTCAGTTCATTGAAATCTATAATATGACCGATCAATTCACATCGATCTTTAATTCTGTTTTGCCATTCAGCAGCGATTGGTATTTCTCCAATACTTCTTTCGGTTGTACTGTACCGTTAATGCTCAGTTGATCGTCTTTCAATTCAATACTGAATTTCTTTGCATCAACTAAACCATCAGCAACAATAGCTGCTACAAATGGATTTTCAAATTTTGTATCTGTTAATGAAGTTGTTTGTTCCATTTTAACTTCAACCTTTTGCTCATGGTTTGCATGACCACCTGTGCCATACATCTGCGCAAGGGTAGGAGCAATGACCAATGATACGATCGACATTAATTTAATGAGGATGTTCATTGATGGACCAGAAGTATCTTTAAACGGATCACCCACTGTATCACCCGTAACAGATGCTTTATGTGGCTCCGATTTTTTGTAGAATGTTTCGCCGTTGATCTCAACACCTTTTTCAAAGCTCTTCTTGGCATTATCCCATGCACCACCGGCGTTGTTCTGGAACATTCCCATCAACACACCACTTACAGTAGCACCTGCAAGGAAACCACCTAATGCTTCAGGTCCCATTGCAAAACCAATGATCAAAGGAGAAGCGATGGTGATAGCACCAGGCAACATCATTTTCTTAATAGAAGCTTCTGTTGAAATGGCAACACATTTATCATACTCAGGTTTGCCTGTTCCTTCCATAATACCGGGAATGGTACGGAACTGCCTGCGCACTTCTTCCACCATTGCCATGGCTGCTTCACCCACTGCACGAATGGCCAGTGAAGAGAAGATGAAGGGGATCATTGCACCAACAAATAAACAAGCCAATACATCAGCTTTGTAAATATCGATACCACTGATACCAGCCACACCAACGAAGGCAGCAAACAAAGCCAAGGCTGTTAAGGCAGCAGAAGCGATCGCAAAACCTTTACCTGTTGCAGCAGTGGTGTTACCAACCGCATCCAATACGTCTGTTTTTTCACGCACCTCTTTTGGTAATTCACTCATTTCAGCAATACCACCGGCATTATCAGCAATTGGTCCGAAGGCATCGATCGCCAGCTGCATAGCAGTAGTCGACATCATACCTGCAGCAGCAATAGCCACACCATATAAACCTGCACATAAGAATGAACCATAAATACCGGCAGCCAAAACAAGAATTGGTAAGAAGGTAGATTCCATACCAACAGCCAAACCACCAATTACGTTAGTTGCATGACCGGTAGAAGACTGGCGGATGATGCTCAGCACAGGGCGTTTACCCATAGCTGTATAGTATTCTGTAATGATGCTCATTAAAGCGCCCACTACCAAACCAACTGCAATAGCGCCCAATACACCCCATTTGGTGAATTCAGCACCACGCAGCACCATTGTTTCAGGAAGGATAAAATAAACCAGACCAACACAGGCAATAGCTGTAAGAACAATTGATCCCCAGTTACCCATGTTCAGGGCTTTCTGTACATTATCTGTACTGATGCCTGCATTATCGCTTACACGAACCATCCAGGTACCAACAATAGAAAAGAGAATACCGATACCGGCGATCATCATGGGTAATAAAATAGGAGCCATACCACCAAATGCATCGATTGATTTGGTTTCCTGACCGAGTACCATTGTTGCCAATACGGTTGCAACATAAGAACCGAACAGATCAGCACCCATACCCGCCACATCACCAACGTTGTCACCAACGTTATCGGCAATGGTTGCCGGGTTGCGTGGATCGTCTTCAGGAATACCTGCTTCTACTTTACCAACCAGATCAGCGCCTACGTCGGCCGCTTTTGTATAGATACCACCACCCACACGGGCAAACAGGGCAATTGACTCAGCACCTAATGAAAAGCCCGTGAGCACTTCAATAGCGGTGAGCATTTCTGCACCATTTACATCTGCACCTGCAGGAACAAAGATGGCTTTCAGTATAATAAACAAACCACCCAAACCAAGCACAGCCAAACCTGCCACACCAAGCCCCATTACAGAACCACCGGTGAACGACACATTCAATGCCTTGCTTAAACTTGTACGTGCAGCTTGTGCCGTACGTACGTTGCTTTTGGTAGCGATCTTCATACCAATATAACCGGCAGTTGCACTAAAAACTGCACCCACAATGAAAGCGAGGGCAATACTCCAGTGGCTGTTAGGGTTCGCCATTGACATTACACCCAAAAGAATAGCCACAATTACCACAAAGTAGCCAAGCACTTTCCACTCAGCTTTTAAGAAGGCCATTGCACCTTCAGCAATGTAATTACTGATTTCCTGCATCCGTGGGTTACCGGCTTCCTGTTTTGAAACCCAGTTGTACTTCACAAACATGTACAGCAAGCCAACGACTGCCATAGCGGGAACGAGATAAATCAAATTCTCCATAAACAATAATTCTATGTTGTTGATTTTTATTAAGATCACCCTAAAAGCCAGTGTGATCAAGGGCGGCAAAGATAGGGGAATGGGTGTAAAATAGTATAGGGCGTTAATGGTTGTGGAAAAGCGGGAAAAAAGGGCTCGTTCGTGCTGATTTTTTAGTTTTGGTCACGGGTTAAGAGGTATTGGTGAAAAGTTCTGAGTTTGGTTATGTGTGAAGAGTTAAGGGTTATGTGGCGGGCGTGTTGGTGCTTCATGTATCTTTTTGTTTGGCGTTGGCACCGTCTGTTTTTTACCTGTTGAGCGCTTTTACCACGCTTTAAGTAGGCTTTATCCTGCCTTTATCTATGCTTCATCAGCGAAGGATGGACAAATTCTTGAAATCCCTTGCTGATGACAACACACAACAAGGGCGGCGTTTTTTTTCTTTAGCATACCACAGAGGCAAAAGAGAAAACGACTATTTTGCTTAAAATTAAATTTGACCCGCATTAAATAGTGGTGTCATGAACCGTAAACGCTAAATATGAAAATTTTTAGATTGGTACTTGCAATTTGGATTGTAGGGCACATGTTTTTATTGGCAAAGAGCGGTTTAGAATCATCGATACAGAAAGAGTATAATGTATTTAATAGACCAACTTTTTCAGATGCTACACATTATCAGATTAAGAAAAGTGAGTTCTTTTGGCCTTTTAGTAACAGCTCATATGGGATCAATGTATACGACTTAACTGAACTTATAGTTTATATAGGTATTCCCTTTTTAGCATATTTGCTATTTAATATTCTGCGAAATAGAAAACGCAATATTAAATAGGTTAAATTCTTACAAGTACTCATTTGATGATATTATGACTCAAATAGATATTGATACGAAAGTTAAAAATTTGAAGGATGAAATCATGGCCCTAAAGTTAGCCTTAACTCCAAATTCAAGTGAAAGGGTTCTATCTGACTATGAGAAATCAAATGTAATCCGATTTATATCCAACTCTTTAAAACTTGCATTGGAAGCAAAAACACAAGGTCACTCCCTTTATGTCAATTTTCAGATAGATTTCTTAAAAAACTACCCTACTGAAAGTTTAAAAAGACAACTCGATAAAATAATTGATGAAACATCCGAAAATCCCCAAGATGAAGATCAATTAATGGAATTCTATAAAAAGTTGCAGTTCAAAATAGCGAACCTGAAGTTATAGGTTCTAATAATTTGGTTTATGTCCTATTGAACAGCATGGGTCATGGCAATAAACAGCCGGTTCAACTTTTTCCCGCACCTTTAAAGTAAAATCAAAATAGCCTTCGTCTACCTATTCAAATGTACGATGGCATGGAGGCAATGGCCAAACAGCAAACAATCATATCAACCATCAGCAACTACAGCAGGCAGTTGTTTGGCTTTATACGCAGTCGTGTAAAGACAAACGAAGATGCGGAAGACATTCTGCAGGATGTGTGGTACCAATTCAGCAACTTACCGGCTGTGGACGATATTAATAATATAGGCGGATGGTTATTCCGGGTAGCCCGTAACCGTATTATCGATAAATCGAGAAAGAAGAAAGATGCGTTGATTGATGACTATTCATACGAAGATGATGAGGGGACAAGTTTCTTTTCATCCATACTCCGGAGTGATGATGAAGATGCTGAAACACAAAGTATGCAGCGTTTGTTTTGGGATGAATTGATGGATGCCCTGCAGGAACTTCCGGAAAAACAGCAAAACGTATTTGTGTGGAACGAACTGGAAGATATGACGCTGCAGGAAATTGCCGACCGTGAAAATGAAAATATTAAAACCATTATCTCACGCAAGCGGTATGCAGTGTTACACCTGCGTACAAGACTTGAAACATTGTACAACGATTTTCTAAACAATTAATATTTTTAACGATGATGAGGAACAGGAATAAAAAATGGATGGCCTTTATACCCGTGCTGATTATTGCAGCCGTGTTTGGGTTTGGATGGCTGGTGATGTTTTTGTGGAATACAGCATTGGTGCCGGCAACAGGTTTTCATGTGATCACGTTCTGGCAGGCGATAGGTATACTTTTATTGAGTAAGATATTGTTCAGCGGTTTTGGCGGAAAAGGAAAACACAGAGGTGGCCCGGCCTGGAAACAAAACTGGAGCACCATGACGGATGAAGAGAAAGCCCGTTTTAAACAGGAGTGGTGGAAGCGTTGCGGTCGTTACCCGGAAGAAAAAGTGACAACCACAAATGTAGAAAACAAACAGGGTGTTGAATAAATTACGCATTGTACATAAGGTATTCAATCATTTTTTTAACCCGGGCATTGCCTGGGTTTTTTTGTGCAGTATGGTTAACCAAAGCGGTTAAAGTATTTTTTTTAATTGTCCGTCTGTTTTGGGGTAAACATTTTTTCTCACAAAAAAGAAATGACTATGTATCATCAGTCACACGCCGCAAAAGGCGATCACTACGGAAGCAGCAAACGGCACCTGCTTTACCGTTCAATGCAACGAGCCGCAGTTAATATTTACAAAACCGAATCCAGTTTTGAAATGCTGGTATTTGCACCCGGACGAATCAAGGAGCATTTTGCGGTGAATGTAAAAGGGAATGAGTTAACTGTTTCCTACACACCACCGGAAGGCTTTCCAAGATTCAATTGGGTATTACGTGAATACAGTCGTGGCGGTTTTGCACGTACGTTCACGTTAGATGAAACCATTGATGCTACTGCTATTACAGCAAAGTATGAGGATGGTGTGTTGCAGGTGAGCTTACCTGTTATTGCAGGTGCGCAAACCAAACAACAGGAGATAAAGATTAGTTAGGTTGGTTTTTCCCGCCTGCCGTCGGGCAGGGGTTAAGTTCAAAGGCGGTCCGTTTATGCGGACTGCCTTTTTTATTTCTTAAAACGCTTCTCCAAACTGCAGGTAAAAACCGTTGTTGCCTTTACCACTTCCAAAACCATAATCGAAACGGATATGCAGCTTTTCATTTTTGTTTACCGCAAAACGAAGTCCGCCACCATACGAATACTTCAAACGCTGTAATGAAAGTGTACTGAAACGACCTGCCACATCACCCATACCTGCAAAACCAACGGCACTGATGCGTTTATATAAGTGAATACGATATTCTGTTTGTAAACTCAGCAAATGATCATCCCTGTAGCGGCCGTTAAAAAAGCCCCGCATCCGGTCGGCGCCACCAAGTGAGGCAATACTCCTGACAGGCACATCAGCACCTGTATTTAAAAAGATATAACCCTGCAATGCAAGTATCTGCTTACGGTTGATTTGCATGAACCATCTTGCATCTGCAATAATATTATTGTAACGATGATCAGAAAACAACAGCGATGTATAATGCGTGGCCTGCAACGAGAATAAATGTCCTTTGTTTGGCCAGAAAGTATTGTTGCGTGTATCCCAGGAAAAACTTAATCCCAATCCCGATACCTGATAAGGATTTTTACCTGCAACATTTTGCTGATCAAACAAACCGCCTGGTTGTGTATTTATATTAATCACTCGTTGAAAATCATAAATGAGTCCTGCAAATAATTTTTGGCCAATCAAACGTTCACCATGCAACCGTATATAGAATTGCCTGAAATTATATTCTTCTTCGTTGCAGTCGGGTGTGTGATTTCCCAATCCCCAAAAGCGATCAGGAAAAGAACTGAAGGAGAAATGACTGTTGAGAATATATTTTTCACCGGGAAAGAATACCGGTCCATTCACTGTAAACAAAAATTGTTTTCGCAGTGAATAAGTTCCAAGAAAACGAATAGAGGAGGTTCGGGTAGTAGAATCTTTTTTCCGTGTTGTATAAAATGTATAAGTACCGCCTGCGCCAAACGACCAATCAGTTTCAATGGATCGGGAAATAACCGGTAAAGCAATTAAATGACTTTTATTGACAGATGAATCATTATTTGTTTGTGCTGCAACTTCGATCAAAACAAATATGTGCAGCAGGATAGAACTAAACGATTTCAGAAAGATCTTCAACTGCATGTATTTAGTTTGTTACAGTTGAAGAAATACATTACCGATGTATTGATTGATGTCACCTGCCATCATTGCTTCCTGCGATAATTGCTGTGCAGCAAGATCACCTGCAGCTCCATGAATGTACACGCCGAGTATCGCTGCATCTTCTGCATTATAACCTTGCGCCAGCAAACCCGTCAATATTCCTGTTAATACATCACCGCTGCCTGCAGTTGCCATTCCGGAATTACCTGTGTTATTAAACCAAGCATCACCATTAGGACTTGCGATAAATGTATGATGGCCTTTCAGTACGATCACACAATTCAACTCTTCTGCTTTCTGCAGCGCCAGTTCTTTACGTTCGAAATCATTATTTGTTTTACCGAATAAACGTTCAAATTCTTTTGGGTGAGGAGTGAGGATACATTCTTCATGCAAATGTTTGGTGAGATCTTTTTTGATCGATAAGAGGTTTAATGCATCTGCATCAATTACCACAGGTTGATGTGCAGTACGCAGCAGGTTCATTAAAAGTTCTGCTGTTTGTTCATGTAATCCAATACCCGGTCCAATACCAATTGCAGTATATCTCGACATGTCTGCAGGTAGTTTGGAAAGATGTTGTTCTTCAATATCTGTTTCAAGCATTGCTTCCGGCACTGTTGATTGTAATACAGTGTAGCCGCATTTAGGTGTATGCACCGTTAACAAACCTGCACCGCTGCGCAAAGCAGCTTTTGCAGATAAAACGGCTGCTCCGTTTTTCCCATAACTGCCCGCCATGATCAATGCATGACCAAACACGCCTTTGTGCGAAAATGGTTTTCGTTTTTTGTAAACAGAACGAATGATCTCCTGATCGATGAGTTGATGATAAGCAATTGTCTCTTGATAATAAGCCGGATGCAAACCAATATCAAGCAGGTGTACTTCGCCAAACCAATCTGCATTCTCCTGCATCATAAAACAGAGTTTGTGCACCTGGAAACTCAATGTATGATCGGCTCTTATGCAGGTATATTCTTTACAGCTTTTATCAGCAAACATGCCTGTTGGTATATCAATGGAAATAACAGCGGCAGGGGAGTTACTGATATGCTCTACGAGTTGAAGCATTAATCCATCGATCGGTTTGTTTAAGCCGGTGCCCAGTAATGCATCAATCGCTACATCATCAGCTGTTAATGCAGGAAAGAAGTCTGCTGACTGAATGAAATGAATTTCTTTGGTGAGCTTGTGCAGCCGTTCAAGATTATGTTGAAAATCATCGGTGCCTTTTGCGCCGGTTTCAAAAATATACACAACTACAGAAACACCTTCCTGTAACAGGAGACGTGCAATCGCAAGTCCGTCTCCACCATTATTTCCTTTGCCGCAGAAAATGTGCAGTTTGTTTTTTGAGAACTGATGTTGCAATATCCAGTTGGTACATGCAATGGCAGCACGTTCCATTAAATCGATGGAAGCAACTGGTTCCAGTGCTATGGTACAAGCATCCCATGCTCTTACCTGTTCAGAGGTGAAGATCTTCATATACTAAAGTTACAATAGCAAAGATGAAAAAGAAAGGGTTGTGTTTACAAGGTTGCCAACCTTGATTGTACCTGATCATTAAAACTATTTTGCAGAAAGGTTGGCAACCTTTTCCATGAAAAAGAAAAGGCCTGATGAAGATCAGACCTTTTTCAGAAACCAAGAGAACGAAATTATTTTTTGAGAAACGAGAATCGAACGGATACAGCAACGGTTGATGCACGGAAGCGAACCGACTGAATGAAATTTAATTCAGGTTTCCAATCGATGGATAAATTGATGGGCACTTCATTAAACTGGTAATCGAGACCTGCAATGCCGGCAATACCAAGGTTATCTGCTCCCTTAAAACCAACATAAGCACCGCCTCCATAAAACCATTGCAGATTAGGAACGGCATTGATGGGTTTGAACACTTCATACAGAGCACCCAATGAAATGGGATCTCTGAGATTCAGAATTGCTTCCACAGCTTTGCCGTTATTGAAATGATAGCGATACGTGAATCCGGTGGAAACAACCTGGTCGGCACTGCCTAAACGAACACCTGCCTGGTGACGGTATTGTGCGTAGGAACAGGTTACAACAGTAAGTAAAAAAACAAACGATACAAGAATTCCTTTTTGAATCATAGTGTTGAAGTTGTGATCGTATTAACTAAAATAATGCCAATCAATCGGGGGTGTTTGCATGAGTTGTTAAACTGTAACGAGCTGTTGTTTTCAAAAACGTTGATTTCTTCGTTTACTGTGTGAAAGAAAACATAACAATAGAAAGAACTACGTACTGTTCTGCTTTATTGCTCTTAGCCGTAATTACGATCGTTCTTTTTTTATGGTTTATATTTGCGCCTCTAACACAATTTCCAATGGCTGCTGCGTTGATCATTACTGTTTTCATTCTTGGTTATTTGACGATTGCATTTGAGCATGCAGTTAAAATTAATAAAGCCGCAACTGCATTGATGACGGGTGCTCTTTGCTGGACCATCTTTATGCTTGACAGTTCATCGTCACATGATGTAAACGAAGCGTTGATGCATCACATAGGCGATATTGCATCGATCCTGTTTTTCCTGTTGGGTGCCATGACGATTGTGGAGCTGATTGATTCACACAATGGTTTTGCCATCATTACCCGGCAGATCAATACAACCAGCAAAAGCAGGTTATTGCTCATTGTTTCTTTCATTACTTTTTTCTTATCGGCCATACTGGATAATTTAACCACAACCATTGTAATGACCTCCTTATGCACAAAATTGCTGAGTGAAAAAGAAGATCGTCTTTGGTTTGCAGGTATGATCGTTATTGCTGCAAATGCCGGTGGTGCATGGTCGCCTTTGGGTGATGTGACCACTACTATGCTGTGGATTGGCGGACAAATAACCGCTGCACATATTATTAAGCAATTGTTTCTGCCAAGTTTGGTGGCAGCTATTATTCCTGTTTTGATTGTGATGTACAGGTTCAAAGGGAAAAAGATCATTGCCATGCCAAAAGCAACATCGACTGAAACAGATAAAAGGGATGGTAAAATTATTCTTGCAACCGGGTTGGGTTTCCTTGTGTTTGTACCGCTGTTTAAAACTGTTACACATTTGCCGCCATTTATGGGGATGTTGCTTGCATTGGGTTGTATGTGGATCATTACAACTGTTCTTCACAAAAAGAAAGAAGAAAGGCTGATGCAACGTTATAGTGTTGCAGGGGCTTTACAAAAAATCGATACGCCCAGCATTCTTTTTTTCCTTGGAATTTTATTGGCTGTTGCAGCTTTACAATCAAACGGATTGCTGAAAGAAGCTGCTACGCATCTCAATTCTTTCTTCAAAAATGATTATTTAATTGGAACGGCGTTGGGGCTACTTTCAGCATTAGTTGATAACGTTCCGCTGGTTGCGGCAGCGCAAGGCATGTACGATCTTACAACTTATCCAACTGATCATCCGTTCTGGGAATTTCTTGCATTAACAACCGGCACTGGTGGCAGCGCCATTATTATTGGTTCGGCAGCAGGTGTTGCTGCAATGGGTATTGAAGCCATCAACTTTGTATGGTATCTCAAAAAAATAAGCTGGCTGGCATTGGTTGGTTTCTTTGCAGCAATTGCGGTCTTTCTTCTTGAAAGAATGTTATTTTATTAAAGGAACAACTCCAGTTTATTCTTTGGCCTCTTGTCTTCGAGCCATTGAAAGTTCTGCAGTTTCTTTTGTTCTTCCGGTAATTGACGGATAGGGAAAGTGGTGCCTTTTACCGAGCTGGTGAATTTTACTTTCTGCGGACTGCGGTCTTTAAAATACATATCGATCATATCTGCAGTAGTGCGGTTCATACCTACAAAAGCACTGTCATCATCCTGCGCATAATAAATACTTTCTGCCGTGCCTTTTGCTTTTACAAAATCAAGTTCACCATCTATAAAATAACCGTTAATGGTGCGTCCTTTGATCTGGTTAAAAAAACTTGCACTTTCTTTTACACTTTGCACAAGCAAACCATTCTCGAATACGTAGAGACGTTTCGGCTTTTTATTTTCGGTAAAGATGAAAATGGTATCTCCGCTTACCTGGCTGCCTTTGCTCCATGCAACAGGGTTATGAAAGAGTTGAAATACACTATCAACACCTGAATAAAATAAACTGTCAGCAACGGCCTGCAATGAATCATTAAAGATGCGTACATGTCTGAAGGCGGTGATAAAGCGAAGGGTATCTGTTTCTTCTTTGGGTCGTATTTTTTTGATGGCAGATGAATCCATTACAGCAACAGCATTACTGTCGGCTGTTGGCAGTTTTGTTGAATCATTTAAAACCAATACGGGTTTTACTTTGAGTGGAGGAGGTTGATTGCTGATGCTGTCTTTTTGTGCAACAACGATTGGCTTTTCAACGACTGCTGCAATGGTATCTTTTGTTTGAACAGCAATACTGTCAGCAATAACCAACGATGAATCTTTTATAAGAGTGCTCGAATCATTCTTTAAAATGGAATCAACCTGGATGATCTGTTTGCCTTTTAATGTATCAAACGCACTGATATAGCCATTCTTCATTCCTGCCAGGTCCCGCATTAATCCTGAATAGATCGTATCAGCAGCAATGTAAACTGAATCTTTATTCTGTACCACTACCATCACCGGCTTTTCCGTAGCAAGAAAATTCTTTTTCTCTTTATTAAAGAAAACCCTGTTGGCAAAAAGTAATGCACCTTGTGCAGTATCCTTGTATTGAACATTTCCTGTTGCTTCACCGTAACCGGTCTTATCATCAAATGCAAAATCGTCTGAGATCATGTAGGTAGTACTGTCTCGCATGATTGATCGTTTGCCGAACTTTGCTTTCTTCAATTTCAGATCATAATAACCTTCTCTTGTATTAATGATCGATTTTCCGCTCTTGATGGTTGTTGGCGCAATAAATGTTGCAACCTGGCTGCTGGTATTATATAACAACGAATCACTTGCCAGTGCAACTTCAGGATCACTCATTTTTACATTGCCAACAAAATAAATATCTTTTATATCGGCATAATAAAATCCTTCCTTACTGTAGAGTGTAGTTTGTTTGCTTTCAATACGGCCGCCATTACGGTAAGTACCAACCTTGCCGTTCATATCATAATCCATCTCATCGGTGTACAAAGTACTGTTGCCATCGCTGAGTTTTACTTTATCACGAAAGGTGGCTAATTTCTTCGTACCGTCGTATTGCATGTACTGAGAATAGATGTTGACAGAATCCGCATCATTGATGTGTACACTGCCATAGGCCTGCATGAAATTTGTTTTTTCATTGTACACAACACTATCGGCCCAGAACAAAGTGCGTCCCTGGCGAATATGCACATCGCCAACAAGTATCTGCAATTGAGTAGCAGAATCAATTGTTCTGAAATCAAAACGATTGGTCTTCAGGATCTCAACGACCCTGACCGTGTCACTTGATTGTGAGGGGCGGGGAGGAAGTGTTTTTTGCTGGGCAGATAATACACTCACACAAAAAAGCAAACAGCACAGTAAACCAATGCGAACAAACACGTTCAATTATTTTTGATTGTTATAGATGCTATCGGCCAATGGTGCTTTCAATGGTTCGGATTTATCTTTTTTGCCCCCAAAGACAGAAACATTTATATAACGCTTCGGATGCAGTTTGAAATCATCCAGCAAAATATTTAAGCTGCGAGTTGTGTTCTGCAGGTTGTTATAAAGTTTCGGATCATGAATCAGCAAACCAAGTGAACCATCTTTACTATTGGCTTTCTGCAAAATTCCCTGTAATTGTGTGATGCTGTTGTTAAGATTGGTAACTGTTTCCTTTAATTCCAGTTCCGATAACTTTTGAGAAGTTGTTTTGAAGTTCTCAATCGTGGTATTCAGCTTCTCGTTGTTGGTATTAAGATTGGTGGT
Source organism: Lacibacter sp. (assembly GCF_035299325.1). Classification (GTDB taxonomy): domain Bacteria; phylum Bacteroidota; class Bacteroidia; order Chitinophagales; family Chitinophagaceae; genus Lacibacter. Next base: position 52,879 of record NZ_DATGWT010000043.1, read on the forward strand.
AAAGGTTTCAACATTGGTTAATGTTTTTGCCAGCGCACCATTTTTGCTATTGAGCATCACCGATAAATTATCGGATGTGGTTTTCAGATTGGCAATGGTATGTTTCAGGTTGGCTTTTGTATTCGCATCAAACATACTGTTCACATTGCTCAATAAGAGTTTCAGCGAATCAACCGCCTGTTTCACATTAGCCATCACCGGGTCAATACTTGTCATCACTTTTGACAGGATATCGGGGTTGCTGATGCTTTGTAATGTATCGCCTTTCGCAAGAAAGGTTTTGGAATCGCCGGGCACAACGCTGATAGATGAATTGCCGGTAAGGCTGCTGTTAATAACAGCCACTGAATTGCTGGGTATATTGATTTCATCGAGCAGGTTAATGGTTACCACCACTTCACTTACATCTTTATCAAGCTTATCGATTTTATACACATTACCAATCCGGTAACCTTTTATTTTTACCTGGTTGGCCGGCTCAAGTGCACCTACATCGGGGAAACGTGCATAGAGCACATTTGATTTTTTGAGGAGGGTTTTGCCCTTCAGGAAATTAAAACCGAGGATCAAAAGGGTAACAGCTATTACGGTTAAGGCGCCGACTTTGGTTTCGTTTGAAACTTGCATGTGTGTTTAATTGCTTTTTAGCCACCCCGATGGTTACCGGGATCACTCGCCATAAAATTTTCTTAGCCGGTTAGTAAAACAGCCCGAAAATAGTATGGCTCATTTCATTAATTGGTGATAGGAAGGCTAATTGTTGCCTTCCCTGAGTCAAAAATAAGAAATGTTTACCCGCCGCAATGAAGAAGGGGAGAAACAGCTGTTAAAAAGTGTAAACTAATTACTTACGGGAATTATTAGCCGCATTTTGCACCGCAGGCTTTTCCACCAGGTCTTTGTAGCGCTTGATAGAGCGGGCAATGCTTTCAACCATTTGTTGCTGGCCTTCTTCGCTGATGAGGTATTCCTCTTCTGGTCTGTGCGATAAAAAGCCCAGCTCGATCAAAATACTTGGCATAGCAGTGGCCTGCAATACCCAAATACCTTTCTGGCGTTGTTTTACACCACGGCTGAAGCGGCCGATGCCTACAAATTCTTCCTCAACAATAGAAGCCAGTTTTACGCTGTTGCCAAAAAACTGTTTGGTCCATAATGCCACCTGCTGTTTAACAATCGGGTCGTTAATGTTAACATTAATGGTTCCATCATCTTCCTCATTGCTGAAAATATCACCGTTTTCAAGAATGAAATCTTCTTTATCGTCTTGCTTGTGTGCAGCAAATACATATGTTTCGGTACCGTGTGCAGGGTTTGCGTGGTAGTAAGTTTTATATACAGGAACTGTTCTTGTTTTCTTTACACGTTTTTTGCTTTTGCCTTTTCCGGTTGTAACATAATAGGTTTCTTTACGGGAACCTGTTCTCACTACTTCCCTCAACTTAGGTACATAGTTACAGTGGATCGATACAAACAGATCGCCTTTATTATTATTGGCAAATTCAGCACGTGCCTTGTTCTCTACAAAATAAACGGTAGGTCTTGATTCAAGGATTTTTACTTCAGGCATTTCTTTTTGAAGAATGGCCACCAGTCGTTTGGCAACTTCATACGAAATCTGATCTTCCGATACTTCTGTACCAAAAGAGCCATGGCGTGCGCCGATGGTCCCTTTAAAACCATGACCTGCATCTACTATAATGGTCCTGATCTTTCCTGCTGCTGCAGCATTATTTTTCTTACTGGTGAAGGAGATAGCCACCAGACCCAACATCAGCAAACAGGCAATTCCGGGAAACCAGTTCTTGTTCATAGTTCGAATTTCGTTTTGCGTTAGTAATTCAAAAGCAACATTCACAGTTCGTTAATGCAATTGTGGCTATTTTTGTCGCCACCGTATATGTTCCAACGCCGTAAAGTTAATCATAAATCTGTTTTCATCACCGCTGTTGCAGCATTGCTGCTCTATGGCCTAACGGTAAGTGGTCGTTCTGCATTTCATTCGCCATCGCATTTTCTGCAAGCTTTAACATTTTCAGTTGCTGATACAACACCTGTTAAACCAGCAAAGAAGCCGATCACTAAACCTGCTTTACAGACGAGAGAAGGATCAACAGCGCAGCAGAACAGAATGTTAATTGATACGGTGCCGGTGAAAAAAGATTCAGTCAATCTTGTCGATTCTTTACAGCGTAAGGACTCAATGATCCAAAAGATCGATACGTTTGATCTTAAACTGTCAAAAGATTCCATTGATGCACAGGTTGACTTTGAAGCAGAAGATTCAATGGTAATCGATATACCAGGCAAACAGATCTTCCTTTATAACAAAGCATCGGTTAAATTTAAAGATGTGGCACTCGATGCCGCTGTTATACGGCTTGATCAGCCTACGCAGATTCTTACTGCTTTTTCTACAAAAGACAGTACAGGAAAACGGATTGGAGTGCCTGCCTTTAAACAGGCAGAAAGTGCATTTACATCTGATACCATCCGCTATAATTTTAAAACTCAACGTGGTTTAACCATCGGCACTTATACCCAGGAAGGGGAGATGTTTATTTACGGTGAGAAGGTTAAACGCATCAGCCCCACAGTTTTCTTCGCAGAGAAAGCAAGATTTACTTCCTGTAATTACGATACACCTCACTTTGCGTTTAAAGCACGTAAAGTAAAATTCATCAGTAATAAAGTGGCTGTAACAGGTTTGGTGCGACCTGAATTTGAAAATGTACCGATCCCTCTTGGTTTACCGTTTGGTTTATTTCCGATGAAGCAAGGCAGGAGAACAGGATTGTTACCTCCTCAACCTGTAGCGAATGATCAGCTTGGTTTTGGTTTGGAAGGATTGGGATATTATAAAACAGTTGGTGAATATTGGGATGCCACCATCAGGGCCAATATTTATTCATATGGTTCGTACAGCTTGTTTCTTTCACCAACATACCGTAAGCGTTACCGTTACAGCGGCGGTTTTAACATCAGTTACCTCAATACAAAAATCGGTTTCAAAGGTGATCCTGATTATGTGCCGCCTAACCGTAACTTTTCTGTTCAATGGAATCATAGTTTAGATGGCAAGGCAAGACCCGGACAATCGTTCAGTGCAAGTGTAAACGTTGCCACGAGTTTGTTTAACCGCTATTTTCCCAATAATGCATCGCAGAACTTTAATAATACATTACAATCTTCCATTGCTTACCAACGTACCTGGGCAGGTAAGCCATATAATTTATCGGTAACAGCAAACCATAGCCAGAATACAAATTCAAAACAGTATAACATCAGTTTGCCGGATATTGGATTTACAGTGAACACTCTGTATCCTTTTCAGAAAAAAGAGTTGGTGGGTACACCTAAATGGTACGAAAAATTAGGCGTGTCGTATAACGGTACGTTCCGTAACCAGTTCTCATTTACAGACACAACGTTTACACTCAAACATTTACTTGATACGTTGAACTGGAGTGCAAGACACAGCATTCCTATTCAGCTTTCATTGCCTGCGTTGGGGCCTCTGCAGGTTGGTCCTGCCATCAGTTATGATGAAACATGGCATTCACGCACTTTTGTTCGCCGTTGGAATCCTGCAACAAAATCAGTTGAAACGGTAAGTGAAAAAGGTTTTTACCAGGAACGGCAAATGAGTTTTGGTTTAAACTTCAGCACGGCTGTGTTTGGCAAGCTTGATTTTAAGAAAGGGAATGTAAAAGCGTTGCGTCATGTCATTCGTCCAACATTTGGTTTAGGGTACAGGCCGGATATGAACCGAAGTAAATGGTACCGATCACAGGTTGATTCAACAGGAAGAGAATTGTGGTTCGATAAATTTAATGGCTCGCAGGCAGCGAATATTCCTGATGGCCGTTCGGGCTCCATCAATTTATCAATCGATAATAACCTGGAGATGAAAGTGCGTGATAAAAAAGATACTTCAGAAGCGGCGGAAAAAAAGATAAGATTGATTGATGGTTTTGGCATGAGCACCAGTTACAATATGCTTGCCGATTCTTTTGCATTAAGTGATTTTAATTTTTACCTGCGTAGTAATTTGTTTGAAAAGATCAATTTAACGGCAGGAGCAAACGTTTCGCCTTACCAGGTTGATACTAAAACAGGTTTCCGTAAACGGCAATATGCCTGGCAGGCCGATAAGTTTTCATTAGGCCGTTTTACCAGCGGGTTTGTATCAGTGAGTACCCAATTCAAAAGCAAACCAAAAGACGAAAAGAAAGAAAAGGAAAAACAGGAATCAGAACGCAACAGGCGGAATAATGCCGATTTCGATGAACAAAGCCGTGAGTTGAATGCAATCCAACGTAATCCGGGCGAGTTTGCTGATTTTAATATTCCCTGGAGTTTGAACCTCAGCTATTCATTGAATCTTAACCGCCAGTTAAAACTTGATTACTCTGGATTTGAAACATTGATCACTCAATCAGTGACCTTCAACGGTGATTTTAATTTAACAGAGAAATGGAAAGTGCAGGCGAATGGTGTGTTTGATATTCAAACAAAAACATTACAATATTTAACCACCTCTATTTCGAGAGATCTTCATTGCTGGCAGCTGGCCATTAATGTTACACCGGTTGGTATTTACCGTTCATTCAGTATAAGTATTAATCCAAAGTCAGGATTGTTGCGTGACCTCCGTATCAACCGTTCGAAGTTCTTCTATAATTTACCGGAGTAGTTCGTTATTTTCTTGATTCAATATAATTCCACATTAATTCAAACACATTGTCACGAAGTTGTTTTACATCTTCTTTACCAAGCTCACTTGTTGGTATAGGATCGAGAAAATGCATTTCAATTTTTGAAGGCCAGAAGTAGAAGCCTTTGTGTTGGGGTAATACTTTTTTTGTATTGAATAATACAGCAGGTACAATGGCTTTTTTTGTTTCAATGGCTAAACGGAAAGCTCCATCTTTAAAGTCTTTTAACGGCTGATTGGTTTTGTTTCTTGTTCCTTCCGGATAAATGCACATATGCAAACCCATATCCAGCACACGTCGCATGTAAGCATAACTTTTCAACCTGCTTTCTTCACTCTTGCGATCAACCAACACACTTCCTCTGCGATAGATGATTCCAAACAAAGGGATCTTTGCCATTTCAATTTTTGCAATTGTTTTATTGGCGCCGGGTATGCCCGGCGATGTAACAGGCACATCCATAAAAGAATTGTGATTGCACACCACAACATAGTTCTCGCCCTTCTTAAACTTTTCTTTTCCCTTTATCACTAAACGAATACCGGCTAATGGTAACCATACTCCCATCCAAATTCTTGACATGGCAATAAACCAGCGTGTGCGTTTTGGTTCAGGCAACAATCCCATTGCCCAGGTAGGTATTAAAATAATCAGCATGGTAGCAATGAATGTAATCATTGCCCACACAGCGAATATGCGTCCGAGTATGTTTTTTAAAATGTTCATGGCAGTTTCCAATCAATAGGTTCAAGTCCTTCCTGCAATAACAATTCGTTTGTTTTGGAAAAATGTTTGCAGCCAAAGAAACCTTTGTCGGCACTGAAAGGCGAGGGGTGTGCTGCTTTTAATACATGATGTTTGGTTTCGTCAATAAGACTTTGCTTTTCCTGTGCAAATTTTCCCCACAGCAAAAACACAACTCCTTTTTTATGATCTGAAATAGCTTTGATAACAGCATTGGTGAAATTATCCCAACCAATTTTCGAATGACTGGCAGGTTCGTTTGCCCTGACCGTTAGAAAAGCATTGAGCAATAATACACCCTGTTGTGCCCATTTCGTGAGATTGCCATGCTTGGCCGACATACCAACGCCCATGTCTTTTTCTATTTCCTTGTAGATATTAATAAGTGAGGGCGGAGGGTTAATTCCATCCTGTACCGAAAAGCAAAGTCCATGTGCCTGGCCTAGCCCATGATAAGGGTCCTGGCCAATGATCACCACCTTTACATTGTTGAAAGGAGTTTGTGTAAAGGCATTAAAAATGAGGGAGCCGGGCGGGTAAATAGTCTTGCCCTGTATCTTTTCGGTTTTAAGAAAGGCAACGATCTGTTGGAAATAAGCTTTGCTGAACTCCTGTTTCAGCTCCTGTTTCCAACTATCTTCTATCTGAACATCCATGCACAATACGTTTGGATGCAATGGTACAAAAAATTACCTTTGCTGCCTCTTATTCAAAAGCTGGTCTGGTAGCTCAGCTGGATAGAGCATGCCGATTTCTAAATCGGGAGGGTCAAAGGTTCAAAGACGCTACTACATATTAATTAAACAGCTGGTCCGGTAGCTCAGCTGGATAGAGCATCAGCCTTCTAAGCTGAGGGTCATTGGTTCGAATCCAATCCGGATCACAAAATCATCAAATCCCGTTGAACGACGGGATTTTTTTATGCCATCACATTGTTACATACTTTTTTAGTGTAAAACTTAATAAATACTATGTGGGTTCTACATCTGATTTGGAAAGACGTTTGAATGATCACAACAGAGGTAAAGAGAAATTTACCAGTACAGGTATGCCGTGGGAATTGCTGTATGCGGAGCCTTTTGAAGAACTGGCCATGGCCAGAAGAAGAGAGTTGGAAATTAAAAGGAAGAAAAGCCGAAAGTATATTGAATTGCTCATAAGCTCAGCTGGATAGAGCATCCCGATTTCTAATCGGGAGGGCATTGCAACGAATCCAATCCGGATCACAAAAACATCAAATCCCGTTGAACGACGGGATTTTTTTATGCCGTCACACTGTCTCATATCATGAGGCTTTTTCTTGTCGCATAAATTCTACAACCAGTTTCTTAAATTAACCTCTATATTTATGGCTGAAAGATTGCTGGCTAACTTCTTAAAACCCCTCCGTACCAATTTCCTCCGATAAACATCCGCTACCCGGTTTCTCACCGAACAACCTTTTCATTTAGTTGTAATAATTCATTACACGTATATCCAATTCTACTGAAGACCCGTAAGCAAACCTTTGAAAGGCCGTCATCCCAATTGCTTATATAAAAGAGAAAATGAATGAAAAAGGTTTTAGGTCTTTGCGTGTTTATGCTGAGTTTTACTGCAGTCCGTTCACAGGTTTTTTTACAAGCCGGGGGAGGTGTTACAACAAACGGTAACGCCGGTGCTGATCTGCAGGTAGGTTATTCATTAAAGAAAAAAACAACCATCGGTATTGGCTATTTTGCATTGATCGATAATGCACAGCCCTTATTAATGAATGTTCAGGTGGGTTATAAATTATCAAAGTCGGTTCGAATGTATGGCGGATATGTGCGCAAACAGGTATCGAGCAGCCACAAATCCCTCAACACAAATTCCTGGATCGGGGGTATCGAATACAATACCAAGCGCTTCAAAAAAGGAAATTTTTACTATTCAGCAAACTATATACCCAATTATTTCTTTGCCTGCGTGGGCATGAAGTTTAATTATAAATAAGGTAAAGCCTTGCCTGTATTGAGTTTCAGCAGATGATCTCAGCTGCCGTAGAAAAAAGACAGAAAATATTTTGCGAAAAACTTGCATATGTAAAAGAAGACAGTAATTTTACGGTCAGAATTGAATCCGGCCCTAACAAATTTTCTCCACCGATTTAATTCCCTTTTTAATATCTCATATCCGGAAGCCCCTTCCAAAATTCCTCTATTAACCAAATTGATTCCAGTCCTATACCCAAGGTTGTCTATTAATCAATTTGTATATGAAAACGAAATTTGTACCTGTAATTGCTGCCTTCATGCTTTTGTTGTGTGTAAACACAGCCACCTCCGGAACTGCTTTTTCCAAACAAGTTTGGCCGAAAGTTTATGATGTTCAGTTTGAACAGCAAGGATCTTCTATTGTGCTGCAATGGAAAGCAGACAACGAACCCAAAGACATTTATTACGAGATCGAAACCAGTGCTGATGGCAAAGCATTTAAAACATCTGCTATTGTATTAGGCGGTTTTGCTAATGATCAACACTACACGTACAAATACAAAGCAAAAAAAGCTTCTGCTGCAAAAACATTCTACCGCATTAAACAAATAAATAATGATGGCACTTACAGAATTGTAAGCGAGCAATCATTCTAAATATATTCAACGAACTGTTGGTTCTCTTATAGGTAAATACGCCGTCCTTATTCTTAAGGATGGCTTTTTTATTTTAGGAAGGATTATGCAATTGCTTTTTCCACAAAGCAAGAATAATTATTAAGGTAAATGAAGCGATTACATAAAACACCAGCCAGACATTACCTTTAAAAACTTTGTCCCAATCTCGATCATATTTCTCTTTAAGTGGAGCTAAATCACTTTTTTTGAAAAGAATCGTCATCACGAAATATATGGGCAGCATTGTCAAAAAAACTATTAACCTCTTAGCCAACTTATCAGTCGTGATGTCGGAAATGCTGTTGAGAAGAATGAGGATTTGCATTAGATGCATGAATCCTAATAATGTCATTGAACAAATGGCACTGAAATAGGGGATATTAGCTCTTGGCCCTTTTGAATAATAACGATGGAATAAATAGCCAATGAATTTTATTGTCTTCATTTTATTTCATTCTCGGGTTAGCGACTAGTAATTTGGTTACTTAACGCAAACAACAACGTTTGTTTATTGCAGATTGACAATTACCCACTCACAAATCATCCCGCCTTACTCTCCAACTCCATCACCTTCTCAAATGCCGCTTCATATTCTGCATTCAACTGTTTAAGATCGTTGCTCAGCTTTTGATAAGAAGTCTCCGTTTGTTTGAACTTGTCTTTATCAGAATACGTAGAAGGGTCGGATAGTTGTGCTTCCATTTTATTTTTTTCAATCGTAGTAGCATTGATCTTTTCTTCCAGTTGTTGCAAAATGCGCTGCTGCTTCTGTAATTCTTTCTTCGCTTCTTTATTGATCACCTGTTTGGTATCAGCAACAGGTGCCTGTTGTTGTACTACCGGTTTTTCCTCAACTGTTTTTTTTACTTCCGTTTTTTTTTCACTGGCAGCAAGCTCTTTACTATCGGCTGCTCTTTTCGCCATACGTTCTTTCCACTCTAAGTATTCGTTATACGTTCCTTTGAATTCCTTGATCTCTTCATCCACAATTTCCCAGATCTTATTGGCTGTTTGTGAAACAAAGAAACGATCGTGGCTCACCAAAATAATACTGCCCTGGTATTTGTTCAATGCTTCGATCAGTAATTCAACCGAATGCATGTCAAGATGGTTCGTCGGTTCATCGAGCATCAGGAAGTTGGCCTTGCTGATGATCGTTTTTGCCAACGCAATTCTTGCTTTTTCACCACCACTCAATACTTTGATTTTTTTATCTATATCATCGCCACCAAATAAAAAGCAACCAAGCAGGGTGCGTAATTCCTGGTCGGTTTTCTGAGTGCCGCAGGTTTTTAATTCATCAAGCAGTGTATGATTAAGACCTAATGATTCCAACTGATGCTGTGCATAAAAACTCTCATCAACGTTATGTCCCCATTTTCGTTCGCCTTCAAATGTTTCAACACCGGCAATAATGCGGAGCAGGGTAGATTTACCTTTACCATTCGCACCGATCAATGCAATTTTATCACCACGTTCAATTTCTGCACTTGCGTTCGTTACAATTTTGGTGGCGCCGTAATGTTTGCTTACATGTTTTAATTCGCACAATACTTTACCCGGCATTTTATCGATCGCAAAATTGATGCGGATATTCGGACGGTCATTCGTTGGCGCTTCAATCACATCCAGCTTTTCTAATTTCTTAATAGCAGTTTGTGCAGCAGCAGCTTTACTTGCTTTTGCACGGAAACGTTCAATAAAGCGTTCCTGCTGACGGATAAAGTCCTGCTGATTTTCAAACGCCTTCATCTGCAACTCCATCCTTATCTCTTTCTCCTGTTGGTAGAAAGAATAGTTGCCACCGTAAATATGCAAACCCTGTTGAAACACTTCCACAATCTTGGTGACCATACGATCAAGGAACCAACGGTCATGCGATACGATCACTACCGAACCTTGGTAATGCAACAGATATTTTTCCAACCATTCAATACTGGGAAGATCCAAGTGGTTCGTCGGTTCATCGAGCAACAACAGATCGGGTTGTTGCAAGATCATTTTCGCCAGCAGCACACGCATACGCCAACCACCACTGAATTCTTTATAAGGACGTTGCAGATCGGCATTGGCAAAACCAAGCCCCTGCAGAATTTCTTCTGTTTTGTGATGGATGTTGTAACCATCCAGCGTATCCATTTCGTGCAGCTTATCACTGTAAAGATGGAGCAGTGCTTCATCTTCATGATTCTTTTCTAACTGGATGCCCAGCTCTTCAATTTCTTTTTCGAGTAACAGTACTTTTTCAAATGCGCCCAACGCCACCTGTAGAATCGATTCACTGGTATCAAAACTAAGCAGATCCTGGTGCAGGTAACCAATGCTGGTATTGCGGCTGCGGATCACCTCACCTTTGGAAGGTTGGTATTCGCCCACCAAGAGTTTCAACAGGGTCGATTTCCCCGTACCATTATACCCGATCAAACCAATGCGCTCATTGGGATGAATATGCCAGGTAGAATCTTCTATAATAGCTCTTGCACCAAACTCAAACGTTACATTCTGAAAACCAGCTAACATAATTCTTTCTTAAAAATGAGCCGCAAAGATAAGGTTTAAGTGCGGGGTGAGAGGTAAGAAGTAGGAGGTAAGAGGTACGAAGTACGAATGAGAACCTGCCGGATGAGTCCTGTGAGGTTTACAGCGCTGGAATCTGTCCCGGCAAACCCCGTAGGTCTTATCTTTGCCAAAATTTTTTTTATGAAGAAGACTTTGCTTATCCTCTCCGTAATTTTTTTAGCGGTAGCCTGTAAAAACAAAGAAGACAAAACAGAAGAAACAACAACGACTGAACCGAAAGCTGCAGCCGGTTATGCATACAGCGAAACATTCAACCAATCGATGAACAATGTGTTGAATGCGTATTACAGCCTGAAAGATGCGTTTGTTGCGAGCGATACAGTGAAAGTGAATGCAGCAGGTGCAGCCTTGAAAACCCTGCTCGACAGTTTGAAGCTGGATGAAGTACAGAAATTTGATACGCTTGGTTTCTCCAGCATCAATGGCCGTGCAGGTGATGTTGCAGCAGAGATCAGCGGAATGTTGGGTGAAAAAGAACTGGAGAAAAAACGTGAATCATTTGAAATGGTATCAAATGCATTTTATGATATGGTGCGTGTGATCAAACCTTCAGGTGCTACCATCTATTACCAATATTGCCCGATGGCCTTTGATAATAAAGGTGCTTATTGGCTCAGCAATGCTGATAGTATTATGAATCCTTACTTCGGCAAAAAAATGTTGACTTGCGGTGAAGTGAAGGAGACGTTGAAATACTGAGATGAGTAATGAGTGATGAATGATGAGTGGGTAGCCGGTAGTAATTAGCCGGTAGTTAGTAGTTTTTAGTTCAACCAATTTCAAAATATCAGACTGTCTATCCCCTCCCTGGAGGGGCGGCAGTCTCTTACATATGTGAATGATTGAAAGGGGTGGGTCCACAATCATTCAAACAATTGCTGCCGATCACTTGTAATAAAGGATACTTCTAAAAACTGGAAATTTCCGAATGCACTATTTAAAACACGTAACCGGGTTACTTATTTCTTTCCTGCTTCTTCAATCGTTGAATGCACAGGAGAAATTCACAATCAGCGGATATGTAAAAGACAGCACCAGTAACGAAACCATCATTGGCGCTACTGTAAGCGTGAAAGGCCGTACAAAAGGCATCAGCTCCAATCAATACGGATTTTATTCTATCACACTTGAGAAAGGCAGTTACACACTTGCCGTATCTCATGTTGGGTTTGTGGCTAAAGAAATTGAGCTTGATCTGAAGAGTAATACTCAACTCAATTTCGATCTTGCTCCACGTATTTCCATTGCACAGGAAGTAATCATCTATTCCAAAAAACGTGATCTCAATGTGAAGTCTGCACAGATGGGGAAGTTTGAACTGAGCATGAACCAGATCCGTTCTGTGCCTGCATTGGCAGGTGAAGTTGATCCCATTAAAGTATTGCAACTGTTGCCGGGTGTACGTAATGCAGGCGAAGGTAACAGTGGTTTGTATGTGCGTGGTGGTGGCCCCGATCAGAATTTGATTTTACTGGATGATGCAGTGGTGTATAATCCGGGTCACCTGTTTGGTTTCTTTTCGGTATTTAACAGCGATGCGTTGAAGAATGTGAGTCTGATTAAAGGCGGTATGCCTGCTAATTACGGCGGCCGTATCAGCAGTGTGGTTGATATTGCGATGAAAGAAGGGAACAACAAAAAGTTCCAGGTGGAAGGTGGTATTGGTACTATTTCTTCACGTGTATCCATTCAAGGTCCTGTTGTAAAAGAGAAAGCATCCTTCATTGTATCAGCACGACGTACGTATGTAGATATTCTCGCAAAGCCTTTCATTAAAAAAGAAAGTGCGTTTTACGGCAGCGGTTATTATTTCTACGATCTCAATACAAAATTCAACTATAAATTTTCTGAGAAAGATCGCTTGTATGCAAGTGGTTACTTCGGAAGAGATGTATTTACATTCAACAATAAAGAACGCAGCTTTGGCGCACGTATTCCCTGGGGTAATTCAACAGGAACAGTGCGTTGGAATCATGTGTTCAACAGTAAACTCTTTGCCAACACCTCATTGGTGTGGAACGATTACCGGTTTGCGTTTGGTGGCACTCAAAGTGATTTCGAGATCAATCTCAATTCTGCTATACGTGATGTTAGTGCCAAGATCGATTTTGATTATTATCCTGTAAGCGGGCATCAGTTGAAGTATGGCATTAACTATACGTATCATAAATTCAATCCGCAAACTGCCAGTGGTAAAAGTGGTGATATCACGTTTGAACCACAAGCCGTGAACAACAAGTTTGCACATGAAATGGCTGCGTACATCATGGATGATTGGGAAGTGAATGATGCGTTGAAAATTAATTACGGCATCCGTTACACCAGCTTTCAGCAGGTAGGCCCATACAAACTGTTTGTCAAGGACCCCGATGGTAATAAACTCGACAGCACTGTGTATGGCCGTAACGACAACATAAAAACCTATGGTGGATTTGAACCACGTGTTACGTTTCGTTATGCATTAGATGATGAAACATCGTTGAAGGCTGCTGTAACACGTAACCTGCAGTTCATTCATTTGGTGAGTAACTCCGGTACAACATTGCCAACAGATATATGGGTGCCGAGTACGTACAGAGTAAAACCACAGATCGGCTGGCAATATGCAGCAGGTTTCTTTAAGAACTTTAAAGACAATATGTGGGAGACATCAGTTGAAGTGTATTACAAAAGCATGCAGAACCAGATCGAATACAAAGAAGGGTATACACCGGGTATTGGTGATCCCGAAGAAAGTTTTGTGTTCGGTAAAGGATGGAGTTATGGCGCTGAGTTCTATGTAAACAAAGCAAGGGGTAAGTTCACGGGTTGGATCGGTTATACTTTATCTTGGACATGGCGAAGGTTTCCTCAGTTGAATGATGGTGATAAATATCCCGGCCGGTACGATCGCAGGCATGATCTGAGCGTTGTGACCAACTACCAGCAAAACAAAAAATGGAAATACTCAGCAGTGTTTGTATTCGGCACCGGTAATGCATTCACACTGCCTGAACGTTTCTTTTTAGTGGATGGTGTACTAACGCAGCAGTACAGCCGCATTAATCAATACCGTTTGCCTTCTTATCATCGCCTGGATATGTCGGCTACTTTTACACCACAACCGAAGAGAGAACGCAAGTTGAAAATGGAGTGGGTGTTCAGCGTGTACAATGCATACAGCCGTCAAAATCCATACTTCATTTACTACGATCAAAAAGGAAACCCCTTGCAGGGAACATTGGAAGTGGAAGCAAGACAGGTGTCGTTGTTCCCTGTAATACCAAGTGTTACGTTGAATTTTAAATTGTAACCTTTAGTACTAAAAAAACAGAAACACTGATAAACACAGATTATAGCTGATTGAATCGGATCTGATCAGTGTTGATTCGCATTTATCTGCGTAATCTGCGACTCTCTCAAACTTAGTAAGCTCTTACAACCCTTCACAAGTTGATAACACTTAGAGCAAGTTCTTTCGGTTAGCTTTGCCGTTTATGCATTACTGCAATAGATACATGTTCATCTTTCTCCCGTTTAGCCCTGTTGGTAGTTAACCGATAGGGAGGTTTTTATTTTTTCATTTTTAAATACAGCAATTATGAACAACGAATTGAACCCTGTGGTTCTTTGCGAAGAAGATTTTTCTAAGCTGAAACAACTCGTATCAATGCCCGGTTCTGTTAAACAGGATGAAATGAGTCTTGCCCATGAAATTGCAAGGGCTATCATCGTGAAGAATGAATCGTTTCCACCGAATACCATCCGTATCGGATCGAAAGTAAGTATAGAAGATGCAGAAACAAAAAAGATTCATGAGTTTACCATTGTACTGCCTTCGGCTGCTGATATTAAACGAAAGTTTGTATCTGTTCTTTCGCCGATAGCCGCTGCTATTATTGGTTTTCGGCAGGGCGAAGAAGTGGTTTGGAAAATGCCATCGGGTTTAAAGCGCATACTGATAAAAGAAGTACAAACACCTTTGCCTGTGTAAGCAGGCGGGTGTTCAATAAGCGTCAAACGCCCTTGTGTGATGCAACAACAGCGAGCGGATTGCAATGATGTTCTTTGATAAGTTGTTGAGCTTGTGAAGAGCAGAGTGGACAGAAGGGGTTTTAAAAGTACATTTTGAATTTATATCTTCTTGAATTACCGGGAATTGACAGAAGCATTATATAGTAGTTTTCTTTCTTTTCAAGAATTCTATAATGATACTTGTCGCCAGCATTACTAAGGTTTTTTCTTGTAAAATTTGTGCTTTCAATAAATGTTAACTCAAAATCATAGTCATTTGTTCTTACTAATGATAATCTTGAAATCGTTCCATCTTTAAAATGATCTGTCCAGCTGTTTTTCGTCATTAAAACATGAGTAGTGTCGCCAGTGGGTTCTAAATACATGAATTTTTGAGTTTTGAAAAAAGCTGAGCATTCGTTTTGTGTTGCAAGAGATTGTAGTAACGTATCAACAGCGCTAAAATCGCCCTTATTAATATCTTGTTGTTCAAGAGCTATCTTGAATTCATTACAGGAAAGTTGTAATCTAAAAAAGCATTTACTGAAAATGCTATCCAATTCCTGCTCAGTAAGTTTCGATGCATAAGATGTCAAGTGTTTACTAAACATATTCATAACTCTTAATGAATCGTTATCAAGTTTTTCTGTTTTGAATGTGGTACACATTTTTTCTGTAAGAGAGTCAATGTTAATCATAACTTGGGATTGACTTCTTAAACTGAAAACAAACAATGCTGAAATAATGATGAAAATTCTCATAGAATGTTGCTTATAAAAAATCTAATTTATGACTTTAATTGATACCCCTTCTTTGTAGGCGATTATCTGAAAAGAGCTCGACGTGATTACTTCATTTCTTTTCCATTTTACGGCGAGTCGGTTTCGCCAGAGTTGCCTGCGAGAGAATTATTTCTTAATGCAGCTAGTATATCGCCATTATTTGTTTCTATGTCAAAGAGGTCAACATAATATTTTTTGTTCCTTGATTTTCTTTTAATGACAAGAAAATTTGTAGCTCCATTCCTGAACTGCTCAACTTTTGCATTGTAACTCTGAATATCGTTCCAGTCTATTTGTTCTAAACCAGAGAACGGGAAGCGAGATTTTCTCATTGAAACTCCTTTGCTATCAATAATGATCATCTGTTTTTTATCAAGGAATTTTAAAAAGGATAACAAAAAACCAATCAATAAGATTGAAATTGGAATTAGAGAAAATGGGTTAATTAACTTCTCCAAAGGGAATTTTACGAAAAAATGTAATAGGCCAAAAATTAATATAATTCCGAGCAATCCAATAGAATAAACTGAAAACATATTGCCTCTTCTGATACCAATGATTGTTTGCTTTTGCATATGCTTTATTCTAAAAAATGGCCCATAACGAATAAATATACACAGCTTTTTTTTATAATTTTCAGCACTACACTTACAACAAAAAAAACCCTTGCTTCATCAACAAGGGGATTTCTAATTTGCTTCTTTATCATTTACGAACCACAACTGATACAGCCATCTTCCATGCTGCAGGTTGGGCCATCTACTTGTGTAGGTTCAATGTCGGTTGTGGTTTGTGCGTTGTTTGTTTTTTCAGTTGAAGGAATCACCGGGCTGATATCAGCGCTCGCCTGTTTCTCTACCGTAAACTGCACCGCTTGCGTTGCCGCTTGTGTACGCAAGTAATACATACCGGTCTTCAAACCTTTCTTCCATGCGTGGAAATGCATTGAAGTAAGTTTAGAAGCAGTCGGATTATCTACAAACAGGTTCAACGATTGCGACTGACAGATATACGCTCCACGATCGGCAGCCATATCAATGATGTTCCGTTGCTTGATCTCCCAAACTGTTTTGTATAGTTCTTTCACATCAGCAGGTATCTCATCAATGTTCTGGATAGAACCATTGGCAGCAATGATCTTATTTTTCATGCTGTTGTTCCATAAACCAAGATTCACCAGGTCTTTCAGCAAATGTTTGTTCACAATAATAAACTCACCACTTAATACACGGCGTGTATAAATGTTGGACGTATATGGTTCAAAACATTCGTTGTTACCAAAGATCTGCGAAGTAGAAGCAGTCGGCATTGGCGCAACCAACAACGAGTTACGTACACCGTATTGTTTTACTTCTTCTTTCAGTGTGGCCCAATCCCAACGATCGGTTGGAGTAACACCCCACATATCGAACTGGAAAATTCCTTTTGAAACCGGTGAACCTGCAAAGGTTTCATACGCACCTTGTTCTTTTGCCAGGTCTTTACTTGCAGTCATGGCCGCAAAGTAGATGGTTTCAAAAATGTTTTTGTTCAGCATTTTTGCGAGGTCGCTTTCAAACGGCAAACGCAATAAGATGAACACATCTGCCAAACCCTGTACACCTAATCCAACCGGACGGTGTTTCATGTTCGATGTTCTTGCTTCTTCAACAGGATAATAGTTGTTATCAATAATCTTGTTGAGGTTCTTGGTTACCTGGTAGGTTACCTCGTATAATTTCTCATGATCAAACTTTCCGTCAATCACAAAACGGGGGAGTGCCAATGATGCAAGGTTACACACAGCTACTTCATCAGGACTTGTGTATTCCATGATCTCTGTACACAGGTTCGAACTCTTGATGGTACCGAGGTTCTGCTGATTTGATTTGCTGTTGGCCGCATCTTTATACAACATGTACGGTGTACCTGTTTCAATTTGCGATTGCAGTATAGCAAACCAAAGGTCTTGTGCCTTGATGGTTTTTCTTGCTCTTCCTTCTGCTTCGTATCTGGTATAAAGCTGTTCAAATTCTTCGCCCCAGCAATCACTTAAGCCCGGTGCTTCGTTTGGACAGAACAAACTCCATTCGCCATTTGCTTCTACACGTTTCATAAACAGATCGCATACCCACAATGCAAAGAAGAGATCTCTTGCACGCATTTCTTCTTTACCGTGGTTCTTACGCAGATCAAGGAATTCAAATACATCCGCATGCCATGGTTCGAGATAAATAGCAAACGCACCTTTACGTTTACCACCGCCCTGATCAACATAACGGGCAGTGTCATTAAATACCTTCAGCATGGGGATGATACCGTTGCTGGTACCATTGGTGCCGCCGATATAACTACCTGTTGCACGGATGTTGTGAATCGCCAAACCAATCCCACCTGCACTCTGCGAAATTTTCGCCGTTTGCTTGAGCGTATCATAAATACCATCAATGCTGTCTTCCTTCATGGTTAAAAGAAAACATGAACTCATTTGTGGTTTGGGTGTACCTGCGTTGAACAGAGTAGGAGTGGCATGCGTCATCCAACGTTCACTCATTAAGTGATACGTTTTAATTACGCTGTCGATATCGTTTTTATGAATACCCACTGCCACACGCATGTACATGTGTTGAGGACGTTCAGCAATTTTTCCATCGATCTTTAAGAGATACGATTTTTCCAGTGTTTTAAAACCGAAATAATCAAACGCAAAATCCCTGTCGTAAATGATGGTGCTGTCTAACAGCTCCGCATTGTCTTCAATGATCTTCATTACATCATCAGCAATCAACGGTAATTTTTTACCGGTTGCTTTATCAACATAGTTGTAAAGGTTTCGCATGGTTTGCGAAAAACTCTTGATGGTGTTCTTATGCAGGTTGCTCACGGCAATGCGTGATGCAAGAATTGCATAATCAGGATGGGTAATGGTGAGTGAAGCTGCAGTTTCTGCTGCAAGGTTATCGAGGTCGGTTGTAGCCACACCTTCGTAAATACCTTCAATTGTTTTCTTGGCAACATCAATAGGGTTCACCATCGGACTGAGGCTGTAACTCAACTTTTCAATCCTTGCTGTAACCTTATCGAATTTTACCGATTCTGTTTTGCCGTTCCGTTTAACTACAAACATAATGGGGTGTAAGTTTTATAATGAATGATGTCTGATTTCTGACGTATGATGTCTGATGTATTTAAAATCCGACATCAGCCATCGAACATCCGACATCTTAAAAGTCCTCTTCCGTTGAAAACACCTGCGATTCTTTATTGCCCATCACACCGGCTTTCTGGTAATCGCCCACACGCTTCTCAAAGAAATTTGTTTTGCCTTGCAGGGAGATCATTTCCATAAAGTCGAATGGATTGGTGGCGTTGTACACTTTAGCACAACCTAATTCTGCCAGCCAACGGTCAGCAACAAACTCAATGTATTGCTGCATCAGTTTTGCATTCATGCCAATCAATGCAACAGGCAATGCTTCAGTGATGAATTCTTTTTCAATTTCCACTGCATCAGTGATGATTGCTTTTACTTCTGCTTCGCTGAGTTTGTTTTGCAACATGCTATAGAGTAAGCAGGCAAATTCGCAATGCAAACCTTCATCACGACTGATCAACTCATTGCTGAATGTTAAACCCGGCATCAAACCACGTTTCTTCATCCAGAAAATAGAACAGAAACTGCCGCTGAAGAAAATACCTTCCACTGCTGCAAATGCAACGAGGCGTTCAGCAAAGCTTCCGTTCTCGATCCAACGCAAGGCCCATTCTGCTTTTTTCTTAACAGCAGGAACGGTATCGATGGCATGAAAGAGTTTATGTTTTTCCTGCGGGTCTTTTATGTACGTATCAATCAGCAGTGCATAGGTTTCGCTGTGGATGTTTTCCATCATGATCTGGAAACCATAAAAACATCTTGCTTCAGGTAATTGCACTTCGCTCATAAAATTCACAGCCAGGTTTTCGTTTACGATACCATCGCTTGCTGCAAAAAAGGCGAGTACATGCGAAATGAAATGACGTTCGCCACTGTTGAGATTTTCCCAATCTTTCAGATCACCGCTCAGGTCAATTTCTTCAGCCGTCCAGAAACTGGCTTCGTGCTGCTTATAATGTTTCCATATTTCAGGATAGTTGATGGGTAGAATAACAAAACGGTCTTTGTTTTCCTTCAAAAGGAGTTCTTCTTCTTGTTTCATATATGCTTCTTTTACGTGTTAACTTTTGGAGACAAGTATAGTGCTGAAAGCGTGAGCCACTTTAGGGGTGACGATAACGATCAGTACAAATGCTTTTCTCCCGAAAGCGTTGTGACTAAAATTTCCAACCGGCAGGTCTTCTGACTTGTTCGCTGCTGAGTACCTTCCCATCCCGCTTGAAGCGGAACAGTGGTGTGTAGAATCAACAGAATGAGTGATGAATGATGAGCAATGAGTGGTTGCCGGGGCTTTACTCATTATTCATTACTGATTACTCATCTAAAGAACTTACAGCTACGGGGATAGTTCAGGATTTACACCTGATTCCCTTTTAATGCAATGCGCTGAAAAGCGTATTGTCAACCGAGACGGACTGTAAAATAAACCCGAATCGCCGGAACGGAGAGAAGTTGTTATACACCTGATGTTGAAAAAAAATAAAAATAAAAATTGGGTTGAAACAGGTTGGCCGAAGAGGAGCGACAGTGCCTCGTTTCAGACAAATTGCAGGTATAATAAAACGCCGGCACTGATGGTCATGATAGCCAAAGCAATAAAACCAACTATATTTTCTGTGCGGTTGTTAACATTATCGCCCATAATTACTTTGTTGTTGGAAATATGCAGAATAATGGCAATCAGGACAGGCGCTGTAATGCCGTAGAGGATGGCTGTATATATTAATGCTTTGATGGGCGATATACCAATGTAATTAAGTGATAAGCCGAGAATGAGTGAAATAGCAATGATGATGTAAAAAGCTTTTGCTTCGTGAAACTTTTTATCAAGCCCTTCTTCCCATCCAAATGTTTCGGTAATGATGTAAGAGATAGAGCCACTCAATACCGGAATAGCAATCAGCCCCGTGCCAATAACACCAATGGAGAAAAGCAGGTAGGCTAAATCTCCGGCCAAAGGTTTTAATGCACTGGCCGCTTGTTCAACCGTATCGATCTGGTGAATACCTTCTTTAAACAAAACTGTACCTGTAGTAAGAATAATAAAGTACATCACAAGTCCGGAGAAGGTCATGCCAAGGTCTACATCTTTATTCATAGTATGTACCATTTTTTTATCAATCACCAAGCGTTTTTTCTTGTGTTTCATTTCTTCCACTTCAACAGAAGCCTGCCAAAAAAACAAATAGGGTGAAATGGTGGTGCCGAGTATACCTACAAGAATGGCAATAAAATCTTTATCGAATTTGATGGTAGGAATAAATGTTGCTTTTAAAATTTCCCCGAAGTCCTGTTTGTATAAAAAAGGAACAATAAAATACACAAGCATTACAATGCATAAGTATTTTAAGGCAGCAGCAATTTTTTGATAGGGCAGGTAAATAATTAATCCCAACAGGATAACAGTAAACACAACACTGAAATAAGTAGCATCAATACTTGGGAACAAAAGATTGCCAACGGCACCCATGCCGGCAATGTCAGCACCAATGTTCATGACAATTGCCGGAAAGCTGAACAGCAACATGATATACAATACCGGCCTGGGATAATGTTTCTTTAGTGTGCCTGTTAAGCCTTGTGATGTTACCAAACCAATGCGTGCACACATTTGCTGAATAATAGCCATTAGTGGAAAGGCAACAATGGACGTCCAAAGTGTAGCTAAACCATAAGCAGCACCCGCCTGCGAATAGGTTGCAATGCCCGAAGGATCATCATCACTTGCGCCTGTTACTAAACCAGGGCCAAGTTTTTTCCAGAACCTTAGCAGCTTTTGCGAAAAACTTTTTTTATGATACATGAAATAAACAATTGTAGATAAACAAGTAAAAGATACGATAAGAACAGACGCACATCACTGATTATGCTCACACAACAAATTGTTCTTCGTTACTATTCTGCAATGAACGATAAGAAAAGTTATTTTTGAAAATACTGTTATAGAAACTATGGTAACAAAACAACCCGGTTTAAAGAAAGCGCTTTCGGCAGTTCATTTATGGGCCATTGCTGTTGGATTGGTTATTTCAGGCGAATACTTTGGCTGGAACTATGGATGGGGTGTTGCAGGCACCATGGGTATGCTCATTGCCACACTTGCAGTAACCGTGTTATATATCACGTTTATCTTCAGCTTTACGGAACTGACCACTTCAATCCCTAATGCGGGTGGTCCGTTTACATATGCACACAGAGCACTTGGTCCGCTTGGTGGTTTGATTGCCGGCTATGCCACGCTGATTGAATTTTTATTTGCCACCCCGGCTATTGCCTATGCACTGGGCAGCTATATTCATTTTTTAGTTCCATCCATGAATGTGATGTACACCGCTATTGGTTGTTATGTGCTGTTTACAGCAATCAATATGCTGGGCATAAAAGAATCGGCATTGTTTACATTGCTGGTAACCTTGCTTGCAGTGATTGAACTGTTGGTTTTTATGGGAATAGTAGCTCCGCATTTTCAGTTAAAGAATTTTATGCACGATAGTTTGCCTTTTGGCTGGAAAGGCGTGTTTGCAGCCTTGCCGTTTGCTATCTGGTTGTATTTAGCTATTGAAGGAGTATCGATGGTGGCAGAAGAAACAAAGGATCCCAAACGGACTATTCCTAAAGGATATGTTGCAGGTATTTCAACATTGGTGTTGCTGGCATTAGGTGTAATGATACTCACAGGTGGACTTACTGATTGGAAAAAGTTAACCACAATCGATTATTTGTTGCCTGAAGCGGTTGGTATTGCATTGGGAAAAGAGAACCAGTTTACAAAACTGTTTGCCGGTATCGGTTTGTTTGGATTGATCGCATCATTTCATAGTATCATTCTCACTTATTCCAGGCAGTTGTTTTCGTTGGCAAGGGAAAACTATCTGCCTTTGGCTTTAGCAAAACTGCATCCACGTTTTCAAACGCCGCACAGGGCATTGATCGTTGGTGGCATCATCGGTATCATTGCCATCGTATCAGGTAAGACAAATGAGCTGATCATCTTTTCTGTGCTCGGCGCAATTGTGATGTATATCACCAGCATGATTAGTTTATTTGTGCTGCGGAAAAAAGAACCAGCACTTGAGCGGCCATTCAAAGCACCGCTTTATCCATACTTTCCAATTATTGCGTTGCTGCTGGCTGCAGTTTGTCTGCTGTCCATCATATACTATAATCCGTTTTTGAGTGCGCTTTTCTTTGCTATTCTCTTATTGCTGATCATACTGTTTGTAATTTCCGGTAAGCATAAAAAAGGGAATTGATGCCGGTTATATATTTATTGCACGGTCTCTTGCGACTATCTTCCATGTTGTAACTGCTTCATTATTTTCAACAACAACTGCTTTTTCATACAACGCAACTGTAGGACAAATATGAACAGGCACACCATACAACACATCACCCACCTCGAATGCTGAACTGTCTGGAACTTTCAACACCAGGTGTTCTTCACTTTGTGAAAAGGGTGTTGCATCTGCTGCATTCAAAAAATGAACACGTGGAAATGGATTTTCTGCAGCAACTGATTTATGTCCCAGATCAGTGGTGATGGTTTGCTCATCAACAACGGAGATCACTCTTGTAAGAACGAGTGCTGCATAATCAAACGGTTCATCAGGCACCTGGTGTTTGTAACCCCAGTCCCAATAAACAAATGTGCCGGGGCTGCATTCAATGTTTCGCTTGATATGCGTAGGAAAACTTGGTGAGCCACCTGCAACAATCGTTATTGATTTGCTGATAAGTTTTTCAATATGTGTTGCCAAAGCAAGCACTTCACTAAATGCTGCATCACTTTTTTGCTGACGTTGTTCAAGATCAGTATCTCTCAAATGCCCATCGTATGCATGCAGGCCTTCGAACTGAATGCCGGGTAGTGAAATCAATTGTTCAGCCAATGCAAATGCGTTTGATGGTTTAATACCGCTTCTGTTCATACCGGTGTTGAGATCAATAAACACATTGATGGTTTCGTTAGCAGAAGAAAATAATGCTGATAATGCTTTTGCTGTAGCTGCATTGTCTGTAACACAACCGAATGTTGTTCTTGGATATTGCTGTACCAGCGATAATAACCGTTTTGCTTTTGGTCCAACAGGTTGGTAAGCCAGCAACACATCATTTGCGTTTAACATGGCCAGAATCTCTGCTTCGGCAATGGTAGCACATTTGAATTTTGTAATTCCTGCTTCCATCATCATGGCACATACTTCAGATGTTTTGTTCGTCTTCACATGCGGACGAAGCAGGTTGATATCCCCGATCATCTTTACCGCATAGTTGATGTTTTGTTGCACACGTTCTTTATAGACGAGCAATGCAGGCGAATCAATGCTGTCGATATTTTTTATGTTATACCAATTCATGAATGTTGAATTTAGATAAAGCTACTTTATCGAAGTAACTCATCCAAATAAGTCAGTTTCAGCATTACATCAAGCAACAAAGCCCATTGGTCAAACTAATTAGCAGAACCCTCAACGCTTTCACAACTTTACACTGTTTATTTATTACATCATTTTTAAATTAATAGTTATGAAAGCGAAACAGTTATTCGTTATGGTACTCCTGGTTGCGGCCAGCTCTTTTATTTATTCGTTCGTTACACCAATGGGTGGGGAGGGGTTCGAAATTTACATTGATAATAAACTGGTGCTGCAGCAGTTTAACCAGGAGATGAAACAGTTGAAGAATATCCAGCTCACAGGAGCACACAGCAAAAGTGAACTGAAGGTGAAATATTATCATTGCGGCATGGCCGGTAAAAGCCGCATACTGGAACTGAAGAATTCAGATCAAAAAACAGTAAAGCGTTGGGAGTTTGATAACAGCGAGGGAAAAAACTTTGCCATCACTGTGGCGGTAAAAGAAATACTTGACTCCCAGGATAAACGGGGTAACGGCAACGTCTATCTTTATTACAGTTCAAAAGAAGCACCACAGGGTCGCTTACTGGCAGGTATTGTGCATGCGAATAAAAATTCGGTTACAGTTAAGTAATGTGCAATTAAAATTTAAGCGAAATAAAAAGCGGTCAACATAAAGAAGACCGCTTTTTGTTTTTGAGCTTACCAGAGGAACAACACAAATACCTATCACAGTCTGCTGACTTCAAACCTGGTTAACGCCAAACTATAGAATCGACGTAAAAGATTTACATGCTTAAATTTCAGAATATCGAAGTACCGCCTCCAAAAAATGAGGGAGCCTTCGTTTTAATAAATGCAAAACAAACAATCAGGAGATTTGAATCAGCCTTGGTGGTTTTTGTTTTGCTTCCTCTTTTTTAGGGATCAAAAGATGCAGCAACCCATTTTCATATTTCGCTTCAATCTTATCAATATCCACTACATCTTTTTGTAGAGTAAACGTCCGTTGAAAAGATTGATAGCTAAATTCACGACGGAAATATTTACCATCTTCTCTTTCCTCGTTTTGATTACTTTTTTGAGAACTGATGGTCAAAGAATTTCCGTCAAGTTCAATTTTGAAATCTGTTTTAGCCATTCCGGGTGCAGCAACCTCAACTTCATAATGTTCGGCTGTTTCTTTAATGTTCACTGCGGGAATTGTCGTATTGGTGTTTGAAAAATTGGAGCTGTTCCAATTAAACAAATCCCGGTTAAAGAAATCATCAAAAAGCATGGGAAATGGATTTAATAAATTCCCATTTCTTTTTACGAGTGTCATACGTACCTCCTTTTTAATGGTTATAAAATAAATTTCAGGTAGTATTCATCAACCCGTATGCCATTGAAATTTTCAAACCTGTAAAAAGAAAATTTGTCTTTTCCTGACTAAAAAAATGTCAGGAAAAACGCCAATTTTTCGGTGATTACTTTAAGAAATTTACAATCCCGATTTCCTGTACCAACTGCATGTGCTAATCAAAAGATTGGCTGATCATTCACAGGATGCATCAATTCATACTGCTCACAAATCGATAACCTACACCTGCTTCTGTTAACAGGTAAAGAGGCCTGTTAGGATCGTCTTCGATCTTCTTGCGTATCTGCGCAATGAACACACGCAAGTATTGGGATTGGTTGATATACCCCGGACCCCAGATCGCACGCAGTAAATATTGATGGGTGAGAACCTTGCCTTCGTTACGGATGAGCAGGGCTAACAGGTTATATTCTGTTGCAGTAAGTTTTAACAACTGGCTATTTTTCCAGACAGATCTTGTTGAGAGATCAACATTCAGATCGCCAAATGAGATGGTTGTTTCGCCTTCATCAGTATTGATCGTTCGTAGTGCAGAGCGTATACGTGCAAGTAACTCACCGGTGCGGAACGGTTTCGACAGATAATCATTTGCACCATTGTCCAATGCTTTAATAATATCCGCTTCATTTTTTTGTACCGAAAGAATAATGATGGGGTTTGTGTACCACTGCCGGAGTTTTTGTAATACGTTGTGGCCGCTGTCATCAGGCAAACCAAGATCGAGCAATATCAATTCCGGCGGATGATTCTCAGCCATGATCAAACCTTCTTTTGCTGAAGCGGCCGTTTTCGATAAATAACCATTGCTTTGCAATGTAATTTCCAGCAGCTTCCTCATTTGGGGTTCATCATCGATAATTAATATTTCTGATTTGTTCATGCTTTTATTGTTTCAAATCTGTTTGATTGCACAGGAAGCGATATTGTAAATTTTGCACCACCCAATGAAGATTTTTCCAATTCCACATTGCCGGCTAATGCTTCCGTAAAACCTTTTACAATGGAGAGACCAAGACCCGAACCTGCTGTTTTGCTTTTACTGTTTCGATCAAACTTATTGAGGATATCGTTAGCTTCAGTGTCAATGAATGTATTACCGCTGTCTTCAATTATTATTTGCAGAATGTCTGCATGACACACTGCTGATATAGTGATGCTGCAATTATCCGGGGTATGTATAGCCGCATTACTTAAGAGATTGTACAAAACCTGTTCAAGCATGCCTTTGTCGATACTGCAAAAAGGAAGTCCCGGTTTAATGCTGATCTTTATTTTCCTGTTCTTATGATTCTCTTCAACCGACTGTACAACCTGGTAAATTAATTCTTCTATATCGCACCAGTCGTATTTAGGTTGTATGTGCCCGGATTCTAAGCGTGAGATATTCAGGAGATTTTCTACCTGCTGGTTTAACCTGAAAGCCCCTTTTGCAATTTCTGCGATCAGTTGCTCATGGTTTTCTTTCGTGAGATTGGGGTTTGTTTGCAAATTATCAGTAGCGCCAATAATAGCCGCAATAGGAGTTCTCAATTCATGCGATAAGGAATTGAGAATAGTATTGTAAAGCTTTACGCTGTTTGCTTTTTCCTCTTTCAGCCGTGCATCTTTTTCGATCTGCCGTATTTTATAAGTAAGCACGGCATTGATCAATGCAATCACAAAATACATCAGCAGCAGAATCGTGTCTTCCGTGGTATCAACATGTATTGTAAAGCGTGGGGGTATAAAAAAGAAATCCCAGATAAGGGCACTTAGTACAGCCGAAAATAAAACAGGAAACACATCAAAGATCATTGCCAGCAACGATACTGTTACCAATAATACCAGTGCTGCCACCCTGTAACCAATGAAATCAGAAAACAAAAAACAAATTGCTGCAACAACGATAATAACAGCAATGCTTAACAGGTATTGCTTTGTTTTTGTGAGATTATTGAACAGCAGTTTATTCATCTTGTAACATTCAGAGCAAATGTAGCCCGCAGTTTATTTTATTGAAGATAACATGCATTTAAACGGTATAAAGATTTTATAAGGATTTTGGCCGTTTTTCTTTTCCGCTGATTAGCCCAACTAATTTTGTTCTTCAAAATTAAATGATAAATGTCTTCGCATAACAGGGTTAGTGTTGCAGGTCTTTTGATTGCATTAGGAATTATTTTTGGTGACATTGGTACTTCTCCGCTTTATGTTTTGAACGCCATTACAAGTGGAAAGACCATTACGGAAGAACTGATCATTGGTGCTCTTTCGCTGATCATCTGGACCCTTACACTGCAAACAACGGTGAAATATGTTATCCTTACATTGCGTGCGGATAATAAGGGTGAGGGCGGCATCTTTTCTTTGTTTGCGCTTGTGCGCAGAAGAAGAAAATGGTTGGTGATACCGGCAATGATTGGTGGTGCTGCTTTGCTTGCAGATGGTATGATCACCCCACCCATTTCTGTAACATCGGCCATTGAGGGCTTGAAACAAATTCCTGCATTTCATGACATCAGCCAATGGACAGTGATCATCATTGTGATCTGTATCCTGTCAGTCCTTTTCTTTTTGCAACAGTTTGGAACAGCTTTTATCGGTCGTTCGTTTGGGCCTGTGATGGCGGTATGGTTTGTTATGCTTGCTACTCTTGGATTTGCCCAGTTAGTGCAGGACCTGTCGATACTGAAAGCATTTAATCCCTACTATGGTATCAAACTGTTGATTGCCTACCCGAAAGGGTTTTACATTTTGGGTGGTGTGTTTTTATGTACCACAGGTGCAGAAGCATTGTATTCCGATCTTGGCCATTGCGGCAAATGGAACATCCGTTATTCGTGGATATTTGTAAAAACCTGTCTGATCATCAATTACCTTGGGCAGGGTGCATGGTTACTGCTGAATCATAACGGTGAGGTCATCAGTTCTTCATTGATCGAAGACGGGTTTAATCCATTTTACGGTATCATGCCGCATTGGTTTATTTACTTTGGTATTACCATTGCCACTGCTGCCACCATCATCGCCAGCCAGGCATTGATCTCCGGATCGTTTACGCTTGTGAGTGAGGCTATGCGGCTTAATCTTTTCCCGAAATTCAAGATCAATTATCCTACTGAGGCAAAGGGACAGTTGTATATACCTGCCGTAAATCTTTTGTTGTTCACAGGTTGTATTGGTATCGTGCTGTTCTTTAAGAAAGCTTCCAATATGGAAGCAGCATACGGTCTTGCCATTACAGTTACCATGATCGCAACGTCGGTATTGTTTGCAAATTATCTTGTTACAAGGCGCACAAAACCCGCATTTATTTATTTATACCTGGCTGTTTATTTTGCCATTGAGTTCAGTTTCTTCTATGCAAATCTGGAGAAGTTTCCACATGGCGGTTATGTTACATTATTGGTAGGAGGGCTGTTGTTTTTTGTGATGTATGATTGGTTCAAAGCAAGAAAGATCAAGAACCGATACATCGAATTTGTTCGTCTTGATCACTACATACAAAAGCTGCAGGAATTAAGTAACGATGTTACAGTACCTAAGTATGCAACACATCTTATTTATCTCACCAGTGCTGATAACCCCAAGGAGATCGAACATAAGATCATTTATTCCATCATGAACAGAAAGCCCAAACGGGCCGACATCTATTGGTTTATTCACGTTGATACTGTTGATGATCCTTATACAACGGAGTATAGCGTTACGCATATCATTCCCAACGATATTATACGGATTGAGTTCCGCTTAGGCTTCAGGGTACAGACACGCATTGACAGCATGTTCCGGAAAGTAGTGGAAGACCTTGTGAAAAACCGTGAAGTGAATGTAACGAGCCGTTACGTGAGCCTTGAACGGAATCATATTGCCGGTGATGTGCAGTTCATTGTTATGGAAAAGTATTTAAGCCAGGATAATGAATTGCCTTTCTGGGAACGTATTATGATGAAGTTCCATTTCTGGTTAAAAGAAATTTCGCTTTCAGAAGAAAGAGGGTTTGGATTAGATCCGAGTAATGTAACGGTAGAAAAGTTTCCGTTAATCGTTGCGCCTGTAAGTAATCTTCGGTTAAAGCGGATAGAAGAGTATGAAGGATAAACGAAACAATATTGTTTCTGTTTTGATCGTGCTGTTTTTCTGGATCGTGGCATTGGCGCTGTTATACGTAGTGATCCAAAAAGTTATTTATTTAATGCCGGGTAATCATTCTTGACACTTCTTTATACTTTTATTCAGAGAAGTGGATATCATAACAACGTATTCGGGTTCCATAGACGTTACGTATTAATTATTTATTCGGAATGAAACAATTGTTTGTTGCAATACTGCTGCGGTTTGTTGTCTGCCCGATACATGCACAGGATAGCGTTGCCGCTAAGCAATGGCAACTAAGCGGTTTTGCTGATCTGTATTATCAATATGACTTTAATGAACCGTTATCAAAAGAGCGGCCGCCGTTTGTGTATAATCATAAAAAGCATAATAGTCCATCAGTAAATCTTTCGCTGGTAAAACTATCATACAGCGGTGCGAAGTGGAAGGGGAACCTGGCATTAATGGCGGGCGATTATGCCCGGTATAATTTAGCGGCAGAGCCACATTGGTTACAATATGTATATGAAGCAAATGCCGGCTACAGGTTTACAGATAAATTTAGTGCTGAAGCAGGGATTTTTCCCTCTCACATTGGAATAGAATCAGCTATCAGTAAAGATTGCTGGAACCTGAGCCGTAGTCTGCTTGCAGAGAACTCGCCTTATTTTGAAACAGGTTTGAAGTTAAATTATGCATTCAATTCCAGGTGGTCGGCATCTGTATTGCTGCTCAACGGTTGGCAGAATATCAAAGAAAATAATAAGAGTAAAGCCATTGGTACGCAATTGGTATTTAAGCCTAACGAAAAGTGGTTATTTAATTCATCTTCCTTTATAGGTAATGAGCAACCTGATTCAGTTGCTGCTCTTGTTCGTGTGTTTCATAACCTGTACATTACCTATGAACTCGACAAAAAAATGAATATGGCTTTCCTGCTTGATGCAGGTGTGGAAGGCGGACAAACATGGTGGGGAAGTGCGGCACTGCTGCAATATAAGATCAATAAAAAAATGAATGCGGGTGCACGTGGAGAATATTACAGTGATCCACATTCTGTTGTTATCACGGCATTTCCCGCCACGGGTATACAAGTGAGTGGTTATTCATTCAATTTCGACTTTATTGCTTCAACTTGGTTAAGTGTGCGAACAGAAATGAAATATATGAATAGCGCTGCTGATAGTTTTGATCGCAGCGGAAAGCCGGTAAAGAAGAATATGTCATTTTTGCTATCATTAGCTGCAGGATTTTAATCAGAGTTTTTGTACTAAGAAAAGAACGCCCCGTTTTTCATGGGCATTCTTTGTTTGCTATTTTTTCTCTTAATTCCAACCGCCACCCAACGCTTTATAAATATTTACTTTGGCATCGAGTTGTTTCAGCTTGATTTCAATCAGATCAATTTTTGATTCTAATGCTTCCCGTTGCGTTAACAGCACTTCAATATAATCTGCTCTTGCAGAACGGAACAGGTTGTTTGAAATAGTGATCGACTGTGTGAGAATGTCCACTTCTTTTGCCTTCGTTTCATAACTCTTTGTGAAGTTGTCCATTCTTGAAAGTTGATTCACCACTTCGATATGCGCATTCAAAATGGAACGCTCATAATTATAGACAGCCTGTATCTGTTTTTCATTGGCATTGAAGTAAGTGGTTTTAATTGCATTCTTATTGATTAATGGTGCAACCAGGTCACCTGCTAAATTATAAAGGATCGATTCGGGTCTGATCAGATACACCGGATTGAACGCCTGCAAACCAACACCGGCCGTAAGACTGAACGATGGATAGAAATTCGCCTTCGCTACCTGCACATCTAATTTCATTGCTGCAAGTTCTAACTCAGCTTGTCGAATATCCGGACGATAAGACAACAGTTGAGAAGGGACACCTGCAAAGATCGGATCAAGCACCAGGTTGTTGAACGCAGCCGAGTTGCGTACAACAGGTTGAGGAAAACGCCCTGCCAAAAAATTGATCTTGTTTTCTGTTTCAACAATCTTCTGCTGTATGTCGTATTGCAGGTTTTTTGTGTTGAGTAATTGCGCTTCAAAGCGGTTAACAGCTAACTGCGTAACCTTCGCTGCATCTTTCTCCAGTTTCACTACCTGCAAGGCGTTGCTTTGCAGTTCAATATTCTGTTGAATAATCGCTAACAGATTATCAAGTGCCATCAACTCATAATATAATTCGGCTATTTCTGCAATGATCGTTGTAACCATAAAGTTTTTTCCTTCAATGGTTGATAAATACCTCAGCACCGCTGATTTTTTTGCAGTACGTAGTTTCTTCCACACATCCAGCTCCCAGGTAAAGTAGGTACCTACCATGAATTCGCCAATGTATGGATGGCCTTTATCCGGACTTGATTTCCAATCTTCTTCCGAAATACCATCCCATGTGTATTTACCTGCTCTGTCGGCAGCAGCACCGGCTTTCAAATGTAGGAACGGCATGTATTCACCTTTACGTGCCATGATCTCATTCTTACTCATTTCGATTTCACGTAAGGTAATATTCAACTCCTGGTTATTGTTGAGCGCTGTATCGATCAATGCAAGAAGATTGGGATCGGTAAAATAGTTTTTCCATTTTATTTGTACCGAGTTGGTTGTATCCTTCGAATTTGCGTAAGCAACGGGAGTAGATTTGTTTTCCTGTTTACTGCTAACAGCAGGTACTTTACAGGCACCCAACCATACTATGCAGATAACAAGTGCAATGTATTTAGCTGTTATTTTCATTTTCATTTGTATTTGTGTTTCTGATTCGTTTGATTAATTTTTTGATTTTCTTCGTCAGTGCAGCCTCGGAACGGCTTTCAACAAAGTCTTCACTCAACGGATTTTCATCTTCGTCCCTGATGAGATGTTTGCCTTCCGACAGTTTGCCGAATATGAAATAAAGTCCCGGGACAATGATGACACCGAAAATGGTTCCGAATAACATACCACCTAATGCAGATGCACCTATGGTATGGTTGCCAACAGCGCCCGGTCCGGTAGCAAGTACCAATGGAATCAAACCCGCAATAAATGCAAACGATGTCATTAAGATGGGACGGAAACGGGCTCTTGCACCTTCAATGGCTGCATCAAGAACAGTAGCGCCTTTGTTGTGTTTCTGCACAGCAAACTCAACGATCAGTACTGCATTCTTTCCAAGTAAACCAACCAACATAATCAGTCCCACTTGCGCATATACATCATTCGCTAATCCCATACTTTTTAATAACAGGAACGAACCGAATATACCCGGCGGAAGTGAAAGTAACACTGCAAAGGGCAACAGAAAGCTTTCATATTGTGCAGCAAGAATTAAATACACAAAGAAGAGTACCACAAGGAATAAATACAATGCTTCGTTTCCTCTTCTTGCTTCATCGTATGAAAGGCCTTCCCATGCAATATCATAACCACGTGGTAGTTTTTGTGCAGCTACTTCTTTAATTGCTCTGATCGCATCGCCTGATGAATAACCCTTCGCCGGTATACCATTAATGAGTGATGAAATGTACAAGTTGTAACGTGCAATTTCATTTGGTCCCTGTGTCTTTTTTATTTTCATGAAAGCTGAGTAGGGAACCATTTCACCATGATCGTTCTTAATAAACATATTCAGAATGTCGGATGGTTGTTTTCTGAATTCAGGACCGGCTTGCGTATAAACTTTATAATAGTTATTGAAACGGATAAAGCCTTGCTCGTAGGTACTGCCGATCATGATGTTGAGGTTTTCCATGGCATCACCAACAGAAACTCCTTTTTGCATGGCCAATTCATTATCTACAATAATTTCATATTGCGGATACTTGGCTGAGTAAAAAGAAAATAAGCCATTCAACTCTTTTCTTTTTTTCAGTTCTGTCAAAAACTCTGCATTCACTTTGTCGAATTCCTGGTAATCTACATCACTGCCTTTGTCTAATAAACGCAGGGAGAAACCATCCGACGTACCATAGCCCGGAACTGCCGGTGGTTCAAAGTATTCGATATTAGCCGGAAGATCTTTTGATTCTTTTTCCAACTCTTCAATTACTTCTTTCACCGATTGTTTTCGTTCCGACCAATCTTTCAAGTTGATCAAACATGTACCTGCATTTGATCCACGACCTTCGGTAAGAATTTCATAACCTGCCAATGAAGTAACCGATGCAACACCTTCAATTTTCCTTGCAATGAACTGAAGCTTTCTGGATATTTCATTGGTACGTTCAAGTGTAGTACCGGGAGGAGTTTGAATGATGGCATAGATCTGTCCCTGGTCTTCACTGGGAATAAATCCTGCAGGTAACACTTTATTGACGCCGGCAATACCAAACGCAAATGCAATTAAAACTCCGAACGTAACCACTCTTCTGTTTACGATCAGCGTCAGGAATTTGGTGTACTTACCTGTAACACGTTCGAAGCTTCTGTTAAACCAATCGAGAAACATACTGATTGGTGTTTTCCTTTTTGGTTTGCCATGCGTGTTCTTGAGTAAGATGGCACATAACACCGGCGTAAGCGTAAGCGCCACAAAACCGGAAATAAAAATGGCGCTGGCCATCGTTAATGAAAATTGACGGTAGAGTACACCAACAGGTCCGCTCATAAATGCAACCGGTACAAATACCGAGATCATAACTAATGTGATGGCAATGATGGCGCCACTGATCTCCCGGATTACTTTCTTCACCGCAGCAAAAGGAGAGAGGTTTTCTTCTTCCATCTTCACATGCACAGCTTCCACCACCACAATAGCATCATCCACCACCACACCAATGGCGAGCACCAATGCAAATAACGTAATGAGGTTAATACTTAACCCAAAGAATTTCATCAATGTAAATGCACCAATAAGCGATACAGGTACAGCAAGAATGGGAATGAATGTAGAGCGCCAATCGCCAAGGAAAATAAATACAACAATGGCCACAAGAATAAACGCTTCCACCAATGTGTGCAATACTTTTTCAATGGATGCATCCACAAATTTTGATACATCGTAATTGATCTCGTAATCAATACCCGGTGGAAAATCTTTTTTCAACTCCTGCAGTTTTGCTTTTACTTCATCGATCACGATACTGGCATTACTGCCGGGATTTTGTTTCAGTACAAGCGATGCGGAAGGATGGCCATCTTTGTTTGAGTAGATATCAACAAACTCACTTCCTACTTCCACTTCAGCAATATCTTTCAGCTTCAGTAGTTCACCATTAGCATTTGCCTTGATAATAATATCCTGGTATTGCTCCGGTGTATTGTACCATCCTTTATATGTAAACACGTATTCCTGCGATTGTGCGGTTTTTCCGGAACTGAGACCAACTCTTCCCGGCCTTGCCAATACACTTTGCTCATCAATTGCTTTCAATACTTCATCAGCAGAAATGCTGTAGGCTCTCATCCGTTCAGGATTTAACCAAACACGTATAGCAAATGATCGGCTGCCGATTGCCTGTGCAAAGCCCATCCCTTTTATCCGTTGCAGTTCAGGTAAGATGTAAGTATTTGCATAGTTGAATAAAAATTTTTCATCAACATTTTTTTCCTTACTGTAAAGGTTCAGGTACATCAACATACTTGGTTGCAACGGCGAGATGATCACACCTTCACGTTGCACCAACGGAGGTAAGTTGGTCATCACCTGGTCAACTCTTGATTTTACACGTACCGCAGCAAGTGTGGGATCGGTGCCTGGTTCAAAGATCACTTCAATCGTTGCTTCACTTGCACTGGTAGCATCACTCAAAATATATTGCATGCCCTGCACGCCATTGATGGCACGTTCAAGGATGGTAAGTGTTGATTTCACCAATACATCTGCATTGGAACCGGGGAATTCAATAAAGATGTTTACCCTTGGTGGAGCTATTTCAGGAAACTGTGCCACCGGTGATGTGTTTATTGCCAATAGTCCCATGAAAACGATCACGATGGATAAGGCAATAGCAAGAACCGGTCTTTTAATAAACTTATTAAACATTGTGCTTTTGTTTTTTGGTTCCTGCCTTACTCGGCGTGTAAATTGTTTAACTCAGCTAATTCTTTTGCAAAAGGAACAAACTCATAGGTGATCTTCTCGTTGTTCTTCACCTTGCCTAAACCTTCTGCAAGAATTTTGTCTTTTGCACTAAGACCTGTTGCAACAATATATAAGTGTGGCAGTTCCTGTGCAATGGTGATTTGTTTTGCCTTCAGCACATTATTTTCATCAACGATGTACACAAACTTTTTATCGAGCACATCGAAGGTTGCTTTTTGCGGAATGAGTACGGCGTTCTTCAGCGTAACCGGCATCATGATATTCCCTGTTTCTCCGTGACGAAGAATTCCTTTTGGATTTTGGAATGTTGCCCTGAAAGCGATATTGCCTGTTTCATTATTGAAATCGGCTTCAATGGTTTCAACAACACCGGGTACATCAAACAACTCTTTGTTGGCCATTTGCAACAGCACCCTTTGTGCGTTTTTCGTTTTTGCTTTCCGGATATAGTCGAGGTATTCGGCTTCAGGTACGTTAAAGTACACCCACATTCTGCTGTTATCTGAAAGCGTGGTGAGCAATTCACCCTCATCAATCAGGCTTCCTAAACGTTTCTGAAAACGATCCATGATACCATCGAATGGTGCACGTATTTCTGTAAAGCCTAAATGAGCCTGCGCTAATGAAAGCTCGGCTTTTGCTTTGTCGAGCTTTGCTTTTGCAAGCGCCAGTTCGTTGGGCGATACAACATTATTGTCGGAAAGACTTTTAGTATTTTTGTATTCAATTTCAGCAAACTCCATTTCGGCTTTTGCTTTTGCTACCTCGGCCTGGTAAATAACGGGCATGATCTTGAATAGCAGCGTTCCTTTCTTTACAAACTGTCCTTCATCTACAAAGATTTTTTCGAGGTAACCTTTCTCCTGCGATCTTATTTCAATATGACTGGCAGACTGTACCTGTCCAACGTATTCTTTATAAACGATCGTATCCTGTTCAACGGGACTGGTTACTAAGAATTTTGTGTCTGCTTCTTTTTCTTCTGTTTTGTGTTTGCAGGATGAAAAAATAAATGCGGTTGCCACAATGGCGAGAATAAATATCCTCTTCATTAAAATATCGATTTAAGGTGGTGAATAAATAAAACAGAACATCCATTAAGCTTTGTATGAATGCTCTAATGCAATGATGGCTATATGGAATGGTCCATATACTGCAAACGTTAGATTGTTACCGAAAAATTAAGAGAGGTGGCTCTTCCAGGAATGATAGAGAATAAAAAAAGGAATAGAGGGGCGATTGCTGACAGAGGATGTCAGTTGCAAGTACCGGCTTTTTAAACCGGTCGTATATTCTAATTCATCTGATGAATGCGTCTTGCTAAAATGATTCCTGCAATCATCAGCCGAGGTCTTTCTGTTATTGTAGTCATCTTCCTCTTCAAGAAATTCCATTTCCCACTCTAAAGGGTTAGGCTGGATGGGGAGATGATAAGAAATCTGTGGGTTAGAAAAGATTTGCTGCGAATGAAGCCGGGAACCGTTTTCTTGTTTTGTGTTTTCTGCCAGCTGCGTATAAGCAAATGCTGAAAACTGTTGCAACGAAAACGCAAACACAAAAATCAGGAACAGGCTGTATTTAAAAGCTGCCTTAACTGACAAATAGAGTTGGTTGGTGAATTTTATGTTTCTGCTTTTTCCCTGCATTCAGTGGACGAAAGTACAAACAGATTGCTATATCTTAAAAAAGTTGTGGATTTTTAGCAGAACGGTTGAAACAATCAACCGACTGTTTAAAAATAACAACTGTTCGGTAAACAGCTGGTTTTTCATTGGTATATTTTGGGCAATAACTCAATACCCTGCAATATCAACGTGTGAATTCTGCAACTCTTTTTACAAAACATGTAAGAGGTCAGGGGCTATCAATCAGTATGTTTACAAGTGGTAAGCTTAAAGTGAAAGGATTGAATACGCTTGTGTTTGCGACTGACAGAAGCAACAACGAAACAGTTTAAAAACGAACGCCATGCAAACAGAAATGAAAGGATACGATCTAAGTATTCCGGTAAGCAACTTTAATTTATCGTATGATGATTTGGGTGAAGGTGACACACCGGTCATCTTCTTACATGGCTATCCCTTCAGCAAAGCAATGTGGAGGAAGCAGCTTGAATTTTTACAAACAACCAATCGTGTGATTGCTTGCGATATTCGTGGGTTTGGAGATTCAGAAGATGAATCGTCGATCCTCAGCATTGATCTGTTTGCAGAAGATCTGCTGCAGTTCATGGACAGTTTGAAAATTGAAAAAGCAATTGTTTGTGGGTTATCTATGGGTGGTTTTATTGCACTCAATGCACATAAACGTTTTCCGGAACGCTTTGAAGCATTGATCCTTTGCGATACACAATGTATTGCCGATACGCCTGCAGTAAAAGAAAAGCGCTATAAAACGATTGATGATATTTCTGCGAACGGAGTGAAAAATTTCAACGATGGCTTTATTGAAAATGTTTTTCATAGAGACAGCTTGAGTAATAAAAAAGAATTGGTGGAAGAACTACGCAAAGTTGTGTTTGAAAATTCTCAGCATATTATTACGGCTGGGTTAACTGCTCTTGCTGAGCGGACTGAAACCTGTTCTACGTTAGGTGCCATCAGTATTCCAACTATGATCATTTGCGGAAGGGAAGATACAGTAACGCCACTTGCGCAATCAGATTTTATGCATCAAATGATCGAAGGGTCAACAATGCATGTGATCGACAATGCAGGTCATGTATCAAATCTCGAACAGCCCGATGAATTCAATCAGTATTTGCTTGATTTCTTAACTGCTCAGAGCGTTACACAAAAAGAAACGTTTCCGGAGAATGAGGAAAGTATTAAATAAGTTTTCTTTTACAAAACGCAGTGAGCAATCAGTATTCTTAACAACAGTATTTTAAAATAAAAAACTACATGAAGCAGCAACAGAAAAGAGTGGCCGGAGTTTATCTCGACAGTACGAAAGCGGTGGTGATACGTCCGGCACCGGATTATGAAGAAGGCGATTATATAATCCAGGACAAAATAGAAGCAGAAATCCACGACCGGTCCGGTGATAAGGACTCGAGAAAACAGGCCAAGCAAACGGATCTTTTGAAATATTATAAATCAATTGCGGCACTATTACAGGCCTATGAAGAGATTTACATTTTTGGTCCGGGCAATGCACAGGAGCAATTTCAAAATCATTTGAAAGACGATGCACAGTTTAAACAGAAAGAGTTTTCCATCGACAGTTCAGAACAAATGACCGAGCCGCAAATGATCGTGAAAGTGAGGGAGCATTTTAGTGAGCAGTCTTCAACTGTTCCTCTTGTGAAGGAGGAGGAGTAATAGGTAATTTTTTACTTCTCTTCAAAGCTTGAGAAGCGTGTGAATAATTAGAGAGCCTCTGCATTCGCAGAGGCTCTCTAATTATTTTAGCGTTGTTTCTCAATAAAGATGTGCAGTCACCTCCGGTTGATTCTCGTCAAAAACAAACCAATCAGCTTTTATATATTATTCATCTGATTCTTCTTTGGCTCTCCTCCTTTTAGATTCAATGTAGTTTACTAAAGTTCTCTGGTTGCCTAAGAATAATAATCCAATAATCACTTCAGTAATAGCTATGATCATTCTGCTATAATCGAAAGGAGATGGCGCAAATAATCTTTTTCTTGAATCATTGAATTCATAAAAGAAATAGATCTGTTTAACAAGGTCGGGAATAGAAAATGTCAAAACTAGAAGGCCAGTAATAATGATGGCAATAGTATAAACTGAAGATCTATGCAAATTAACAACCAGAGGCTCATCGCTCAATTCGGATGCTAATTTGAGTTTGGAAACAAGAAGACTTGTTTTGAATAAAAGCAGATAAACAATTCCTACATATATTCCAAGGTATAGCAAAGAAATAATAAGAGAAAAGAAGGCCATTGCACCTGATACCTCAAACATTTGAAAAAAACTATTTAGTACAGGAGGGATAGCTGTTAAAACATCTTTAATGAGATAGATACCAAATACTTTTAGGATGATAATAAAAAGGTCTTTTGCTTTCATACAGGTTGTTTTGTTATTTAGAAACGGGGTTGGTTTGCTTTGATAAAAGTAAATATATACACGAACTAACAAAAAGCCACTGCATTGGCAATGGCTTTTAAAATATTATTAAACGATGTGCAGTCTCCTTTCAGGAGAACAGACATCTATCAACTCTTAAACCGAAACACCACACTACCGTTCTTCTTATCATCTGCACTTAAAAACACTTTGTGGTATTGTTCACCGTTTTGCACACGCATGATGGCTGTGTTGGGAGGTATGCGTCCCTGGTTCTCAGCGTACATGGTAAGTGTGTTATCTCTTCCACGTATTGCTTTCAGTTTTACAACAATGGGTTTATCGCTCAGTG
Organism: Lacibacter sp.; assembly: GCF_035299325.1. GTDB lineage: Bacteria > Bacteroidota > Bacteroidia > Chitinophagales > Chitinophagaceae > Lacibacter. Next base: position 92,677 of record NZ_DATGWT010000043.1, read on the forward strand.
TTTTTTGTGAAACAACTACTTCACCGTTGAATAACACAGTAATAATATCACCATCGATTTCTGCATTATCATATAAATTCACCGTAATATCTTCTTCTTCAATCGGAATAGTTTCAAATACTTTGCTTTCACGTTTCTCTAAACCATTCGGCAGTTTAGGTGCAGGAATATTTGCTTTTACTTCAGCGTTTGTTTTTGTTTCTGTTTGATTGTCCACTTTCGTAATGGCCGGACCTGTTGTAACAGGTGTTTCTTTTTTCGGTTGTGTTTTTACAACTTCCGGTTTTTCTTTTGGCGGAGTGGTTGGTTTTGTTGTTGGTTTTTGTTGGGTTGGAGCCGGCTTGGGATTGGTCCGTACCGTATTGTTATTTTGCGCAGGTGGTGTAGTGATGATGTTTTTCACCAACTGCTTGCGTGAAAGAACGGTTGTACCCATCCCACATTTATCTTCATCACGTGCGCCTTTCCAGCTTCCTTCCAGTTCTTCGGTATCGCCTTTCTTAAAATAAGTGAGCGTATGTACCTGGAAACAATCTTTAAACCATTGCGGTGTATTGGCCTTTACCCGTTTTGTTTCTTTGGCAACAATGGTTTTGCTGCGTGGATCGAGATTGCCTTCAATGGCACAGATGGTATAAAAACGTTTCCCTTCAATAATAAAATAGGTGGTTGATGTGCCTTCCACTTTGTTCCCGTTTACTTCAAGCTCAAGGAAATATTCGGTGCGTGAGCCACCGGGATCGCCTTTGGCATCAAAGCTGCCGCTCCATTGTCCGCTGTACTTTTGCGCAAAGGTTATGGACGAACAAAAAAGGAAAGCCAGTAAAAGAGTCTTCTTCATGATGTAAGTTCTGTTCAATACTCCTGCAAATTACACATTTGAAAAAAAAGGGTTGGCGAAAGGCTTTGTTAATTTTCCTTCAGCAATGATTCGTTACCTTTGTCCACCTAAAAAATCAAACGAAGTTCATGAAGATCAGTTTTCCCGATGGCGCAGTAAGGGAGTATGAGCAAGGTGCATCAGCCCTCGACATCGCCAAATCAATCAGCGAAGGATTAGCAAGAAAAGTGTTGGCCGCAAATGTTAACGGACAGGTGTGGGATCTCACACGCCCCATTAACGATGATTCTTCTTTGAAACTGCTGACGTGGGATGATGCTGAAGGAAAGAACACGTTCTGGCATAGCAGTGCTCACCTAATGGCAGAGGCTGTGGAATCTTTATTCCCCGGTGTGAAATTCTGGGTAGGTCCGGCTTTGGAGAAAGGTTTTTATTACGATATGGATCTCGGCGACCGCAAGATGAACGAGGAAGATCTGGCGATACTGGAAAAGAAGATGAACGAACTGGCTAAGAAGAACAGTCCTTACCAGCGCAAAGAAATTTCCAAACAGGATGCAGTTGCTTATTTCTCGGAGAAAGGCGATGAATATAAACTTGATCTGTTGCAGAACCTCGAAGACGGTGGCATTACCTTGTATTCACAAGGTGAGTTTACTGATCTCTGTCGTGGGCCACATATTCCCCACACCGGTTTTATCAAAGCAATTAAATTAACTTCTATTGCAGGAGCTTATTGGAAAGGTGATGAAAAGAACAAACAGCTTACCCGTGTGTATGGTGTAACCTTCCCCTCACAAAAGGAATTGGATGAATACCTGGCGATGCTGGAAGAAGCAAAGAAAAGAGATCACCGCAAACTCGGTAAAGAGTTAGGTATTTATACAATGGATGATGATGTGGGTCAGGGTTTGCCTTTATGGATGCCCAATGGTACCATCATTATTGAAGAGTTGGAAAAGCTGGCAAAGGAAACTGAAGGAGCTGCAGGCTACAAGCGTGTGGTTACGCCGCATATTGCAAAAGAAAGCATGTACCTCACCAGTGGTCACTTGCCGTATTATGCAGATAGTATGTTTCCTCCAATGGAAATGGATGGAGAGAAATATTATCTCAAGGCAATGAACTGTCCGCATCATCATAAAATATTTGATGCTGAACCAAAGAGCTATAAAGATCTTCCATATCGTATTGCAGAATACGGTACCTGTTACCGTTATGAACAGAGTGGGGAGTTGTTTGGTTTGATGCGTGTACGTTGCCTGCACATGAACGATGCACATATTTATTGTAACCGTGATCAGTTTGCTGATGAGTTCCGTGCGGTGAATGATATGTACCTGAAGTATTTCAAAATATTCGGTGTTGACAAATATGTGATGCGTTTGAGTTTACATGATCCTGCCAAGCTTGGTCAGAAATATGTGAACGAACCGGAACTGTGGCAGGAGACCGAAGCGATGGTACGCAGGGTGCTCATCGAATCAAATATTCCGTTTATTGAAGTGCAGGATGAGGCGGCTTTCTACGGCCCGAAGATTGATGTACAGATCTGGAGTATTATTGGCCGTGAGTTTACTCTTGCAACCAACCAGGTGGATTTCAACAGCGGTAACAAGTTCAAACTTTCGTTTACGAATCAGAATAACCAACCGGAAGTGCCGTTGATCATTCACCGTGCGCCGCTTGGTACCCATGAACGTTTCATCGGTTTCTTATTAGAGCATTATGCCGGTAAGTTCCCGTTATGGCTGGCACCATTGCAGGTGAAAATTCTGCCGATCAGTGATAAGTTCATGGATTATGCAAAAACCCTGTTGAATAAACTGAAAAAAGCAGATATTCGTGCTGAGATTGACGACCGCAGCGAAAAAATAGGTAAGAAGATCAGGGATACAGAGCTTGCGAGAGTTCCTTATATGCTGGTAGTGGGTGAGAAAGAAGTGAACGAGGGAAAAGTAGCGGTTCGTAAACAAGGTAAAGGTGATGCAGGCGTGTTTGATGCAGATGAATTCATCGCTGCTGCAACACTTGAGATCAAAGAAAGAAAATCAGAATAATTAATTTCTCTTCTGCCCCTGAAGAGAATTATAAACACAAATGAACAGTTGCTTCCTGAAAGGGGTATGGAAGCAGAATTAATATGGCATTTCCACAAAGACCTCCGAGGGGACGTTTTATTCCCCGTAAAGAGCCAGAACATCGCATCAACCACATGATCCGTGTACCGGAAGTACGCCTGGTTGGTGACAACATTGAGGTGGGCGTTTACCCAACTCAGAAAGCTTTACAAATTGCACAAGACCTTGGTTTAGACCTGGTGGAGATCTCTCCGCAAGCGGTACCGCCAGTTTGTAAAGCAATCGACTACAATAAGTTCCTTTACGAGAAGAAGAAGAAGGAAAAGGAAATGAAGTCGAAAAGTAAGTCGGCTGAACTGAAAGAAATTCGTTTTACACCAAATACGGACGATCACGATTTTGATTTTAAAGCCAAACACGCTGAAAACTTCCTGAAAGAAGGTAATAAGGTAAAGGCTTATGTTCAATTTAAAGGTCGTGCCATCCAGTTTAAAGAAAGGGGAGAACTCGTGTTGCTGAAATTTGCTGAGCGCCTGAAAGATGCAGGTCAGGTGGAAGGGTTTCCTAAATTGGAAGGAAAGCGGATGTTGATGATCATTGCGCCAAGAACGGCGAAAAAGAAGAAAGAAAACGCTGAATAATAGCAGAAACCGCCTTCCTAAGAGGCGGTTTTTTTATTTGAGGCACAAGGAATTGTGTGAAAAACCAAAACCCAATTGCCAAAGGATAAGTAACAAGCTGCCTTGGCGACTTTGCTCCGTGGCCATCTTTGCGAAAAGGCATAAAAAAACTACCCCCAATCCAATCTTTTCCGGAGTTATTGCCTACATTTGCGCTCCCAAATCGGGAGGCTGGAAACAGCCGGTATTGCCCAAACGGCCCCCTAAGTGTTCTGCCTGTGCAGAGCCGCCAGCAGGGTATCATTCTTAAAGAGCATTCAAATGCCAAAGGTAAAAACGAACTCAAGTGCCAAAAAAAGGTTTAAAGTAACCGGCACTGGTAAGATCATGCATCAAAAGAGTTTCAAACGTCACATCCTCACAAAGAAATCAAAGAAACGTAAGCGTAACATGCGTCTGGACGGAGAAGTAGCACAATCTCATGTACACTTTGTAAAACGTTTATTGCGTCTTAAATAAGATGCAGCTGTAAACCCAATTTATAATTTAAAAACATTAAGATATGCCACGTTCAGTAAACGCAGTTGCATCGAAGCAACGCCGCAAAAGAATTCTCAAGCAAGCCAAAGGCTTCTATGGCAAACGTAAAAACGTTTATACAGTTGCCAAAAACGTAGTTGAAAAGGGTATGACCTACAGTTATGTTGGTCGTAAACTGAAAAAGCGTGAATACCGTGCGCTTTGGATTGCCCGTATCAACGCAGCAGTAAGAGAAGAAGGATTGACTTATTCTGTATTCATCAACAAGCTGAAAGCAAAAAACATTGATCTTGACCGTAAGATCCTTGCTGATTTGGCGATGAATGAACCGGAAAGCTTTAAGCAACTGGTTGCATCAGTAAAATAATCATCACGTGATTTTTATATAGCCCCGACAGAAATGTTGGGGCTATTTGTTTTTGCTAACTACTAACGGCTGGTGGCTAACGGCTTCTTCTCCTTGTCTTCGTGGCGGCAAAAAAATCTTCATGCCCCTGCATTTATTTTTACGATAAGTTTGTGCAAAAATTAAAGGTGACAAACGACCCACGAAATTTTCAACTGACCAACCAAACGTACACCGACCTGGTGCATCAAACATTCAACTTCCCGCAAGAAGATTTTCATTTACAAAACGGTTACCTGCAGTTTAACCATCTTGATCTGAAAGCCCTGATCGATAAGTATGGTACACCCATGAAGCTTACCTATCTGCCCAAGATCGGGATGCAGATCAAAAAAGCCAAGAAGATGTTTGACACTGCTTTTAAAAAGCACAGGTACGAGGGCAAATATTTTTATTGCTATTGTACCAAGAGCAGTCACTTCTCTTTTGTGGTGGAAGAAACATTGAAGAATGAAGTTCATTTGGAAACTTCGTTTGCTTACGATATTGAAATTATCAACAAGCTCTATCAAAAGAAAAAGATCAATAAGGATATACAGATCATTTGCAACGGGTATAAGCAGAAAAGTTACATCACACGTATTGCAAAATTGCTCAATACTGGTTTCAAAAATGTAACACCTGTTCTTGATAATAAAGAAGAGTTACAGCAATATAAGAAAACAGTGAAAGTGCCTTTTAAAGTAGGTATTCGTGTGGCTGCAGAAGAAGAACCAAATTTTCCTTTCTATACATCCCGTCTTGGAATTCGTGCAAGAGATATTCTTGAGTTTTATGTTGACAAGATCGAGGGAAACGAAGATCGTTTCCAGTTGAAGATGTTGCATATCTTTTTGAACAAGGGAATTAAAGATGATATATATTACTGGAGTGAGTTGAATAAAGTAGTGAACCTTTATTGCCAGTTGAAGAAGATATGTCCTGAATTGGATTCAATTAATATCGGTGGTGGGTTTCCGATTAAACACTCTCTCGGTTTTGAATACGACTACCAGTTCATGATCAATGAAATAGTAGCGACCATTAAAAAGACCTGTAAGAAAGCCGGTGTTCCAATGCCAAATATTTATACGGAGTTTGGAAGTTTCACCGTGGGAGAGAGCATGGCTCATATTTATTCTGTGCTTGCACAAAAAACACAGAATGATAGAGAGAACTGGTATATGATCGATTCATCGTTCATTACCACCTTACCTGATACATGGGGTATAGGTGAAAAATTCCTGATGTTACCTATCAACAAATGGGATAACGATTACCAACGTGTGGTGCTCGGTGGCATTACCTGCGACAGTCATGATTATTATGATTCAGAAGAGCATATCAATGAAGTGTTCCTTCCAAAATTAAACGGAGACAGCACAGAGCCTTTGTATGTTGGCTTCTTCCATACAGGTGCTTACCAGGATCAGATCAGCGGTTACGGTGGTATTAAGCACTGTATGATCCCTTCACCCAAGCACATCATTGTCGGGCACGATAAGAATGGAAAGCTGGTAGATTGGGTATATGCCAAAGAACAAACAGCACAGAGTATGCTGAAGATACTTGGTTATTGATCGAACAACACATAAAGCAAAAGCCTCCCGATGAATACATCAGGAGGCTTTTTATTTCAACTTCTGCTACTTACAAGTTAGGGTTGCTCGTACGACTTGGTCTTTTGCCACCGTTTTGCGGTGTGTTATTCGGATATCTCTGCGGATAACTTGGATACTGCGGGTATTGCTGAGGATATGTTCTTACATTTCTGTCGTCCCAATCCCTGTCATCATCGTGACGATGATTGCAATTGCCGTTCTTATTTCCCTTGCCCCTTCCTTTTGCATAATCCTTTGCATGTCCACCATATATCTTCTTGGCCTGGCCCGGAGGCAAATTGCCGTGGTTGCAATTGTTGTTATTTCCGTAGCTGCTGTTACGTTGATTACGTGGATAGCTCATACGGCCATCAGGATAACGCACAGCGCCATCGGGGTAACGTGTTGTACCATCCGGGTATTGAATTGTTCCGTCGGGCCATTGGCGGCTACCATCCTGTCTTACAACCGGGCGGTTTGTACGGTTGCCGAAAATATCTCCTCCTCTCGGAAATATCTGAGCCGATGCTGAAGTAGTTGCTACGATCATCATCAGGGCTAATGACCATTTGTAGAATTTTAAGTTTAGCATAGTAGGTATGTTTTATACTTGTATTTCAAACTATTTGCCAAATGCTTAAAACAACAGGTATGAAATGTGTTCTTACGCTTTATTTAACAATACTCATGGGTGTAAATGCTTCTGCACAAAGCACAGAAGATTCTGTAAAGACTGTTGTTAACAATTTATTTGCAGCCATGAAAAATGCAGACTCAGTTGCATTAAAAAATGTGTTCTCTGATTGGGCTGTATTGCAAACCATCAGCCGCACAAAAGAAGGCGCAACAACCATACGTACAGACAATATCAATCAGTTTGCATCCTTTGTGGGCAAATCAAATAAAGGCGATGCTGATGAGCGTATCACTTTTGGTGCAGTGCATATTGATGGAGCATTGGCAAGTGTTTGGACACCGTATGAATTTTATTTAAAAGGAACCTTCAGTCATTGTGGAGTAAACTCATTTCAGCTTGTACGGATAAATGGAGTTTGGAAAGTGCAATACCTGATCGATACAAGAAGAAAGACAGATTGTCAATAACAACCCCATCATTCGAATAAAAGAAGCCGGTGAATATTCACCGGCTTCTTTTA
>NZ_DATGWT010000044.1:0-31856 GCF_035299325.1 Lacibacter sp.
TGTTTTTATGCTACAAAAACAACTAATCTTTTTATTAACTTCAGGGGGTCAGTTTGCAATGGCCGAAAGGGGTCACATTACTATGGCCAGTGGGGGTCAGTTTAAGCCGGTAGCAGGGGGTCAATTTGAGTGGATTTTCCACTATTGTGCTATTCTTTGCAGAAAAAGCCTTGAGCAATTTGTAAAATGGTTATATGATCATGATGAAGACCTGGAAATACCGGCGGATACTACACTTAACTCATTAATGCATGAGCAGAGTTTTAAAACCCTGATTCCGTTAGCGTTGTTTCGCAACATTAACCTCATTCGTAAAATAGGCAACAATGCGGCGCATGGTACACAACGTACAGACAGACGGGATGCGCTGGCCAGCTTAAAAATATTACACGATTTTTCGTTGTGGGTGGTGCGTTTGTACAGCCGCTCACAAACGCCCGTAACAATTTTTGATGAGACCATACTGCCCGAAGGAGATGCTGTGGAGCGAACCCGGCAGCAGCTTCAACAATTAGCCGAACAGTATGAACAGGTGCAGCAACAACTGGTGCGTGCTAATGAAGAATTACTGCGTAATGCACATGGTGCCACAGTGCTACAACAGCAGTTATTGGAAACAAAAACCATTAAGCAGGAAAATATCGCCCAGGCAACAACAGTTCCGCTCAGCATCAGCGAGGCAGAAACAAGGCGTATTTACATTGATGCGTTACTAAAAGAAGCAGGATGGAATTTATCGTTGCCCAATGTTCTTGAGTTTGAAGTTAAAGGTATGCCGCATGATGGGGGTATTGGTTATGCCGATTATGTGTTGTGGGGCGATGACGGTAAGCCGCTTGCTGTAGTTGAAGCCAAGCGTACACTTATTGATGCCTACAAAGGAAAGCGACAAGCAGAGTTGTATGCCAATTGCCTGGAAGCCATGTTTGGCCAGCGACCTGTTATTTTTTACAGCAACGGGTTCGAAACAAATTTATGGGACGACCAGTTTTATCCGCCACGGCAGGTTCAAGGGTTTTATACAAAAGATGAGCTGCAGTTAATAATCAATCGCCGGGAAATAAGAAAGCGGTTGAGTGAAACAGATCTAAACAAAGAAATTGCGGGGCGTTATTACCAGGAAGAAGCAATCAAGCGTGTACAGGAAACACTGGAGAAAAAAGCAAGGGGTGCGTTACTGGTAATGGCCACGGGCAGTGGTAAAACCAGAACAGCTGCAGCACTTACGGACATTTTAACAAAAGCGAACTGGGCTAAAAAGATTTTATTTCTTGCCGACAGAAATGCATTGGTAACACAGGCCAAAAATGCATTTAATACTTTACTGCCACAGCTCACTGCTATTGATCTTACCAAAGAAGATGAAGATACTGCAAGCCGAATTGTGTTCAGCACTTACCCAACCATAATGAACCGCATTGATAGTGTAAAGCAGGAAGGGAAACGTTATTATGGGCCAGGGCATTTTGATGTAGTAATTATTGATGAAGCTCACCGTAGCGTATACATGAAGTACCGTGCCATATTTGAATATTTTGATGCGATCTATATAGGTCTTACTGCAACACCCAAATCAGAAACAGACAAAGATACCTATGAGTTGTTTGGTCTGGAAGTGCACAATCCCACATTTGCTTACGAACTTGATACGGCAGTGAGCGATGGATATCTGGTACCGCCACAAGCAATGAAAGTACCTGTACGTTTTCCGAGAGAAGGTGTGAAATATAACGAGCTGACGGAAGCAGAAAAAAGAGAATACGAACAGGAGTTTTTGGAAAATTACGGGGAGATACCGGATGAAGTGGCCAACACTGCTGTAAACACATGGTTCTTTAATAAGGATACAGTTAACAAAGTATTGGACCTCGTTATGCAGCGTGGGCAAAAAATTGAAGGAGGAGATTTAATTGGAAAGACGATTGTTTTTGCAAAGAATCATCATCATGCAGTATTCATAGAAAAATGTTTTAATGAACGATACCCGCAATACAACGGGAAACTGTTGCGAGTAATAGATAACCAGGTGTATAACGCACAAGACATGATTTACAGTTTCTCGGATGCAGCTAATAAAGAATTTCAGATAGCGGTATCGGTAGATATGCTTGATACAGGTATAGATATACCCGAAGTTCTCAATCTGGTTTTCTTTAAAACGGTTCGATCGAAAGCGAAATTCTGGCAAATGGTGGGCAGGGGCACAAGGTTGTGCCCGGATGTTTTTGGTGAGGGCATGGATAAAGAGTGTTTTTTCATTTTTGATGTATGCGGCAATCTGGAGTTTTTCAGCAGCAATATCGATGAAGCAGAAACTGTAGTAAGGGGAACACTCAGTCAACAGATTTTTATGGCAAAGCTGAATGTTGCATTTCTGCTTGAAACAAAAGCAGCAGGTGGCAATAGTGCTGCGTTAAAACAGGAACTTCTGGACGAACTGCATCATGCGGTATGCGAGTTTCGGGATGATGATTTTCGTGTTCGCATGCATTTACAGTACGTGGAAAAATACCGCAATAAAGATGCGTGGAACTCACTAAGTGTTTTAGATGTGATTGAAATTGAAAAGCATCTTTCATATTTGTACAACGATACTATTTCAGATGAAAGTGCAAGGTGGTTTGATTTGCTCATGCTGAATTATATTCTTTCGGCAGAAGAACAAAGTGGCCGGCAGCGACATTATGAAGCGAAGATAAAAGAAGCCACAAGGGGGCTGTTAAAAAAACTGAGTATCCCCGAAGTAAAGCAACAAGAACATTTGATCCGTTTCGTGCAAGATGATGAATACTGGCAGGGATCTGAGGCACAACGACATAATGATACAAGACTTGCTTTGCGTAACCTGATCAAATATATTGAAGCAAAACAGCGACCGCATATTTATACCAACTTTACCGATGAGATCGGCGAAGTGGAAGAGTTGCAGATTATTGCACAGTACCAGGAACTGGGTGCTTATAAGAAAAGGGTTGAAAAGTTTTTAAGGGAGAACCAGCACCATATTACCATTCACCGCATCCGCCAGAATATTCCGATTACCCAACAGGAACTTGTGGAGCTGCAGCGTTTGTTGTTTAGTATTGATGAACATGGCAATGAAGAGTTGCTTTCAAAAGTAACCAAGGGGCAACCGTTGGTTGTGTTCATACGTAGCATTCTTGGCTTAGATGTAAATGCTGCTAAAGAAGCATTTGGTGAATTCCTGGCGCAGGGAAATCTCAATTCTACGCAGATCAACTTTATTAACTCTATCATCAACTACCTTTCGGTTAACGGACAGATCGATAAAAAGATGCTGTTTGAAAAGCCATTTACTGATATTGATGACCGTGGAATCAGTGGTGTGTTTTCGCTTGAACAGGCAGGCAACGTTATCCGCATTATTGATCGTTTAAATCAGGCCGCAGTAAAGTAAGGCTACTCATACAAAGTGGTTCCCTTTAAATAGATATCTTTCAGTTCATTTCTTAAGACATCGGGTTTTGTTACTTCAATGGCCGGTCCATAGCTTAACAGGTGCGATTTTAATTCGTAGTTATTGAGCAGCTTTAATGTAATAAGCATACTGCCATCTTTATTCTCTTTTTTTATGATTTGGGATTTGTGGATTGGTTTTGTACGAATATAATCGGCAGATGAAGCCGCGACTTTAATTACAATGTCTATTGGCTGCGTATCTTTTGGGATGGTTACGCCAATCACATCATTAAAATAAGTTTCAGGATCAAAGAGGTCGTTCTCAATAAATTTTTCGTTGCTGTTTTTTATTTTTCCTTTTAAGCTGTCGAGCCGAAGGTTACTCAGTGAATGATTATTGCCAACTCTTCCAATCAAAAACCAGCGGCTACGGTATTCTTTCAGCATATAGGGGTGCACCAACCACTCTCTTATGTCTTTACCAAATGGCTGATAGTTTAGCTTAATTGGCTGCTGCAGTTTAATTGCAGAAAAGATTTCGTCAAAGTATTCTTTCCCGTTTGCTTCTGTGTGTTCTTCAAACGCAATCATGGTGCTGCTGTCGGGCACATTTGTGTGAATTTTATTCTCAAGGCGGGAAATGATTTCGTCTACTTCTTCTGTGAGCTTAATGTTTGTGGCTTTCTTCAATATCTGTACTGCGTTTTTCAGGATCGCAATATCATCATCATCCACAGGCACATTTTTTAGTGAAAAACGTTCGGTGTAATAGATCCGGTTATCTTTTTTATCGGGCCGATGTATGGGGGCACCCATTGTATTTTCCAGGTAAGCAATATCCATTTGTAATTTCCTTAGCCGGATGGGCACTTCATCTCTCATGATAAGAGATTTGCTCAACGTTTCAAGTAATTGAGCATAAGTTCTTTTTACAGGACTGCCTAAGAGTTCGTCAATAATCTCCAGCCGGAGGCGTATGTGCCTACGCTCGTGTGTAATTTTTTCTCTTTTCATTATGAGGTTACATTTTGGGTGCAATAAGGTTGCATGCTGCTATTTCATATTTGCTCTATGAAACAACAACGACAAAATAGCCAAGAAAGGTCACAATGCAAAAAGATTGCATCCATGGGCGATAAACTTGTAAATAACCAGTTATGATTTACGAAACAACATACAGGGAATTGCTATTAACAGCAGAGTGGAAAAAGAAACGGAAGGAAATACTTCACCGTGACAAAGGCTGCTGCAGGAATTGCGGATCAGACCGGCATTTGCAAGTACATCATCGCCAGTACAATGTTGATGCAAAATCCGGATTACGTATTGTACCATGGGATTACCCAAACAGGCTTCTTATCACTTTATGTGACGAATGCCATACTGCAGGGCATCAACTTTATTTTATTCCATCATTCAAACACTAAACCTTTTTCTATGTCATTCATGAATTTTTTTCGTAAAAGTAAACAGACCTTAGAACCAGCAGCTACTGCTTCGAATACCCAGCAAGAGGAATCACCCGTAAAGTATATCGACCGCAATTTATTTGTTGATGAAGAAGGCGCAATACAAGACAGGAGGTCATTAATGAGTGTAAATCCGCTTGAGTCTTTCCTGCATCAAGATTTTGAATTGATTGGCTTCCAAGAAGGGTATAGTTATCCTGAGGCTGAGTTTATGAATGGTAAATTAAAAGTCCTTCGTTCAGATTTCAGGCTTAGTGTTGACCGGTTGATGGACACTAAACGGTTGGAAACGGGCGAACTGCGTTTGCAACTGATCAAGATAACCGGAATTTCTGCCATTATTGAGGAGCAACTAAAGGAGCGTATCAAGCAGGTAGAAATACAAATTCATGAGCTTGATACCCAAAAAATCCTGTCTATAGAAGGTGACGGAATCGTAAGTGGGGCTTTACATCATTACAGAATAGGCTTTATTAAGGGTGTTGAGCGTTATCAGCAGGAGAAGTTTTTTGCTTCAAGTACAGGATTGTTTAACCAATAAAAATTTATAGTTATGATCAAATTTGCCTGCTTCTTAACAGGAGACAATTACAATTTGCTTGCGACAGACACTCCTGCAAGTAAAAAGAAAATAGTTGCGCTTGGTATCGCATTGATGGTACCCGTATTGATCTGGTTTTTAAATGGGTTTTTGTTAAGTTATATGGTCTTACATACAGGATTATTGAATGCTTTACTTGTTGCTGCCATTTGTGCCATTCTCATTTTTGCAACTGAGAAGATGATTCTAATGGCGAATGGCAATGGATGGATTACATTTTTCCGATTCTTTACCGGACTAGTTACAGCCCTGCTTGGGAGTATTGCAATTGATGAGGTTGTTTTTAAGAATGATATTGACACAGAAGTGAGTGTATTGAAGCAGAACAAAACTGAGGCTGCAAAAAGAAGAGCTGAGCAAGCTTTTTATATTGACTATAATGTTGCATTATTAGATACTGCGATTCAACGAGCCGAGATAGTATATAACGAAAGAGAAGAGGCTGCAGTTAAAGAAGCGGATGGATCAAGCGGGACTGGAAACAAAGGAATTGGCGAAGTGACTGCGTTTAAAAATCAGAAAGCAAAGGAACGGAAGTTACAATTGCAGACCTTACAAAATAAGAAGGATTCCCTGGATGCAGTGAAAGCTACTGTTATTGAAAAAGCAGGGGAAGATGTGACTGCAAATTTTAATCCTGACGGTTTGTTAATTCGGGTGGAAGCATTATTTCAGCTTGCTTTAAGCAATCGTTACATGGCAATCGTTTATGTGGCTTTCACTCTCTTATTCTTATTTCTTGAATTGCTTGTGGTTATTTTAAAGGTTTCCTGGAAAAAAACGAACTATGAGCGCAGGCTTCAATTTATTGAATTGCTTGGACAAAAGAGGATTGACTTTTTACAGTCGAAACATTTGGCTATTGCTGATCCGGGTTATTACACATCAAATTCTGAACAGGCAAAACTTCTACTGAAGAATAAGAAAGGGATGTTTGATTAATCCAGAGCAAAAAGCTTGATCAGACTACACTTTATAAATTTTTAATCAATTCAATTATTTTAACATGGCAAAAGCAACAACGTCAAAACCGACACCGGCCCCTAAGCCTGTAGCGAACCCGAATTACCCGAGTACAACCGGAAAGCCATCCGGAGGTGGAAGGGGAAATACGCCTAAAGGAAAATAAGTGACCGGGGTTTTTTTTATGTCAGAATCTTTGAATTATAAGATTCTGACATTTTTTCATTTCAAAAAATTACTTTAATCGGATTGTCTTTTGATGGCAACTCGGCCACTCATCCCTGGCAGAAGGTGGTGCATGCACTGCCAGGCTACACGCTGGTGCGATAAAAGGCACAGTTATAAGAAAGCTGTGCAGTTGTGATTCAGGAATTTACTATACTACCAAAACAAGCACTATTTTGATACCTGATATGTTTACCCCTTTTAAAACTGTTATACCTATGCTGCTAAGGATCGGATTGCTTTTTTCAATAGTGGTTTTTCTGGACTCCTGTTTTAAAAAAGGTGAAGATGACCCTTTTGTTTCGTTACGTACCCGTAAAGACCGGGTTGCAGGGAAGTGGAGGGTAACGTCTATAAATAAGGTTGATAGTTCTTCTTACGGAGATGGTTCGCAAGTGAACAAATGGTTTTACAAACTGAATGGAGGTGAGTACATTGATTCGTATACGTTTGTTTTCAATAACCAGGTAAGAGAGATAAGAGTGAAAAAAGGCAAGCGTACACTTTATTATGAATTTGACAAGAACAGGAATTACCGTATGTATGATTATACAGATGATGATACAACCATTATAAAAGGGAAGTGGGGGTTTAATGACAAATCGGAATATATCAAGAAGAAAATTGCTATTTATATCTATCCCTCCGAAACGTATTCCACCTCAATGTTTTTTGACGGAAATCTCTTTGTGAGCCAATGGAGCGGAGGCCAGCATTTAAGTACAATACGGGAATTAAGACACAGGAAAATGGTGTGGGAGGATTATGCTGAATATAAACCGGATATAAGTGGAACAAATCACCTTTCATCCTTCAGCAGTTCTATTGTAACACTGGAGCCGCAATAAATGGCAGCCAGTTATTCGTTTTCAATTAAACATCAGCTAATGAAAAAATATTTACTTCTTTTTTTATTACTCAGTTCTACGTTTTTATCCTGTTTCAGAAAGGGAGAGGATGACCCCTTTGTTTCTTTTCGTTCGAGAAAGGCAAGAGTAGAGGGAAGGTGGAAAGTGAAAACACTTTTTGTTAAACAGGTGAATAAATACACAACTCATAAGGATGAATTTTTTCAAAAACTGGAGAACGGTGTATTTGCCGACTCGATAGTAGAATATATCAATGGAGCACCGTTAATAACAAAGGGAACATCTAAGCGGACTATTCTGTATTCCTTCAGCAAGGGAGGTCAGTTTGAAATGAAAGATTACATGGGAGATAAGGACACTATGATTTTGACAGGTACCTGGTCTTTTAATGTGAGAGGAGGAGGGAACAGACATCGTGAACTTATCTATATTAATATTGAACGGCAATGGACTACTTTTTTTGGAACACCCCGCTATTGGGTATTGTTCCGAATGTCGCAAAATAGTTTTCTTTGTCAGCTGCAGGAGTTGCGGCATAAGAAAATGGTTTGGAAAGATGACTTGGTAGAAACGAATGTAAATCCAACGGGTGATTATTTGGGGTATGAACGAGAGTCATATATTGAGCTTGAGCCGGAATAGCAGCTCTTTCTTTATCCCTGCTGTTCTTTCAAAAATTCCATCAGCATCGCATCATACAACTCCTGCAGGTTGCTGCTAACATAAGGCTGCCATGCATCCGTCAAACGGTTATACACTTCTGTAGCTTCTTTGTCAGGAAATAATTTGTAATCAAACTTGCTTGTATGCAGACTGATATACCCGGGATAAAAATATGTTTTTTGTAAACGGATGGCCTCTTCTAATTTTTTCAAGAGCAACACCTTTCCCAAACTGTATTTCTTAAACGCAGGATCGTAAATACTTAAAATACCTGTAAGTGATGTTCCCGCTTCATCATAACAACCTGCTGCAATCAGTTGACCATTGTAACGAAGAGTAAGTAATTGTGTGTTGAAAACGTTTTCAGTTCGGTCGCCCATTAAATAAGCCCTTGCTGAATCACTGATGTCGAAATCAAGCTCTTGCCTGTATTTGGTAAACAGCTCTTCCAGTTCATCGGTGAATTGCAAAGGTTCAATATTGCAACTGAATTGTTCGCATGCACGCAACAGCTTCCTGCTTTTCTTGCTGTGTTGATAATCTTTTAAACGATAACGTAGCCAGAACACAGCAAAAAACTCATCTTCTTTTGCAATAAGATCGGTAGTGATGAGCATCTGGTGAATACGGTACCAGCCCTTGCTTAAATACGCATCAAGCAATTGCGGACTCACTTCTTCCGGGTAAAAATGCTGGTAATAGATCATGGAACGGCAACACTGCTTCAGCAGGAAAGATACGGCAGGCAGCATTTAGTTGACTCCTAAACTGCCGTATCAATTTCCAGCAACACAGTTACCTGTTCATAGCCTGCTAATTGATAGTCGCCGGTGTTCACACAAAATTCTTTGAGATTATGCGGCGAATGATGCATCACTTCGCTCATAGGTTGTAATTGATACATCTCCGCATGTTCAGCATGGTTTGCCAATACAAGACAATCGGGTGAAGCAGCTGTTTGTGATCGATCGATAATGCGCCAACCGATATTGAGTGGTGGTTGATCAGGATCTTTTGTGTTGAGTTGTTTACTGAGAATACTACAGTTCACGTAAGCTCCATGAATAAGCAGTTTAAGTTCGGGTTGATGAGGGGTAAGCTGTGCAATAAGGATCATGCGTTATAATTTAGAATACGAAACTAGGAGGGTAGTTTGCAGTCTATTTGAGAAGTGAATCTTCTGTAAAAAAAAGTTGCCAACCTTTTTATGGTTGGCAACTTTGATTGAAATATCTTTCTTGTCTTACAAATCATTAATCACTTTATACTTCGGCACCAGTGTTTTCATCACTCCCCATGCGACCAAATAAGCTAACGCACAAATCGTAAACATGATCGTGTACGACGTCGTCATCTGCGCCTGTACCAGCGGCGTTTGTAATTGCACGATCTGGTCAAATGCAGCAGCATCAATATTTTTGAGTTGAGTGGCCACTTCAGCCGGTACCCCACCCAATTCTGATTTATTCAGGTCAATGGCATCACCATACTTGGTCACCAGTTTCAAATTGAGGATCTGGTCAACATAGTTACCTAAACCATTTGCTTTTGCTTTTACCCATGCTTCGGCAATACCAAACGACTTATACTTATCGAATAAAAAACCACCCAGTTTCGAAAGAATAACACCACCAAAACCGCCGGCCATACCACCAATACCTACAACAGAACCAATGGCTTTTTTCGGGAACATATCACTCACCGTAGTAAAAATGTTTGCACTCCATGCCTGGTGTGCAGATGCACCGATACCAATTAACAATACCGGCACCCAGAAACTGATATGCCCGAATGGTTGTGCAAGCAATACCACCAGTGGAATCAATGCTATCAGGAGCATGGCTTTCATACGGCCATCATAAGGCAGGTAACCTTTCCTGATAAAATACATGGGAAGCCAGCCTCCGCCAATACTGCCGATCATGGTCATGCTGTACAGCGTCATGATGGGAATATTAATATCAGCTTTCGTCATGCCGTATTGTGCTTTCAAAAATGCCGGAAGCCAGAAGAGAAAAAACCACCATACACCATCGGTCATAAACTTACCAAAAGCAAAGGCCCATGTTTGTTTATACCCGAGCAACTTGCCCCATGATACTTTTTCTTTTTGCTTTTCGTTTTGAGGACCTGCTACTTCATCTTCACCACTGTGTATATAGTTGAATTCTGCAGCTGATAATCTTTTTTGTTCTTCAGGCTTATCATAGAACCAGATCCATAAACCCATCCATAAGAAACCAACACCACCCACTACAATAAAAGCACCTTGCCAATGCCAAACACTCAATAAAAAGTTCACAACAGGAGCAGCAACGATGGCACCGATATTGGCACCCGAGTTAAAAATACCCGTTGCCAGTGAGCGTTCTTTCTTGGGGAAATATTCGGCAGTGGCTTTAATAGCAGCGGGAAAGTTTCCTGCTTCACCAATGGCAAGTACGGCCCTGGCTAACATAAAACCTAACACAGAAACAGAACCGATCGACATACCTAATGCAGCAATGATCTTACTTAAGCCTGTACCAATCGGAATAGCTGCAGCATGGATCATTGCACCGAGCGACCATACAACAATTGCCCAGATGAATCCTTTCTTTGTACCCAATCTGTCAATCACCTTTCCTGCAAAAAGCATAGAGATGGCATACACCAACTGAAACACAATAGTGATGTTTGCATAATCGGTATTGGTCCACCCATATTCCCCTTCAAGGGTAGGTTGAAGCAAACTCAACACCTGCCTGTCAAGATAGTTGATGGTTGTTGCAAAGAAGAGTAGGGCACAAATCGTCCACCTGTATTTACCTATGGCTTGCTGCATGTTCGTTGTTTTATCCGCCGTTGTGAAACATTTTGATCTGTTCTGAAACGGGAAGTGGTTATTATTTTTTTACTGATGCGATGATTTCCAGCACTTGTTTCGTTGCTTCTTCCATGGCCGCATAATCTTTTGCTTCCATTAATTTTTTGCTGATGAGTTTGCTGCCCATACCCACTGCACATACACCTGCTTTGTACCAACTCTCAATACTTTCTTTGGTTGTGTCAACGCCACCTGTTGGCATAAACAACAATTTAGGGAAGATATCTTTAATAGTGGTTAAAAACTCTGTGCCCAGCATATTACCCGGGAATAACTTAATGAATTTAATGCCTGCATTTTCTGCTGCAATAATTTCACTCGGTGTCATACAACCGGGAGCATAGAAAATATCATTGGCTACGCAATAGGCTGCAACATCAGGAACAAAGCCGGGGCTTACTAAAAAGTCAGCACCTGCTTTCATATAATCTGTTGCGTGTTGCATGTTCTTAATAGTACCAACTCCTAATAACAAACCGGGCATTTCAGCATTACGCAGCTGCACCATTTTGGTAAAGTTGGCCAATGCAGCATCGCCACGATTGGTGTACTCTACTGCTTTAATACCTGCTTTGTAAATTGCTTTTAATACATCAAGGCTTACTTCTTCGCTTGGATTAAAATACAAAGGGAGAATACCCTGTTGTACAATTGCATCTGATATCTGTTGTGTTTTACTCATTTGAATCGTTTTAGTTTTTACTCATTATTCATTACTCATCATTCATCACTCATATCTTCACTTTAATCACCAACTTCTTAATCTCTCCCTCACCGATCATTGGCGCATGCACATCTTCCGGATAGAAGATCGCAAACTGTCCGTCGGTCAATTGGAAATAAGTATCGGGAGCATCGTCGTAAAACAACACATCCTTTTCATCGTTGTACTCACCCTTAGGGTTAACACATTTTTCTCTTGGTTTCCAGCCAATGGTTTCAACACCTTTAATGCAAAGCTGAATGTCGATATTCTTATTATGACATTCAAACTTCTGCAGACTGGTTTCTTTTGTTTTACCTGGTCCATTGCTGATGATGGCTTTTAAACCTTCTGCAAGTTCACTTTTACCATCGGCTGCATTCGCCAGGTCGGTTTGCTGAATGTACTCAAATGCTTTTGCAAACAACGGATGTGCTGAAAAGTATTTGGGTGCATTTTTGATTGTATCAATGATCATCGTTGTAAATTATAAAATGAATGATGAGTAATGAATGATGAGTTGCTCATCATTCATCACTCATTACTGATTAACGTTGTACCCTTCCGCTGCCATCGCCTTTCATCAGGTCTTTTACTTCAGCTAATGTTGCATGGTTCAAGTCGCCCGGTATTGTATGTTTCAATGCACTTGCAGCTACACCAAACTCAGCTGCTTCGCCCATCGGCATGCCTGTAACTAAACCGTAGATCAAACCACTTGCAAATGAATCGCCGCTACCTACACGGTCAACGATACGTACATTGTATTGTTTGGTATGATAGAATTCAGAACCATCATACACCAATGCACTCCAGCCGTTATCACTTGCGCTATGACTTTCACGCAAAGAAGAAGCAATGAATTTGAAACCAAACTTCGCCTGCATTTGTTTGAACACATCTTTAAAACCATCGAGGTTCAATTCACCTTTGGTTACATCGGTATGTGCAGCTTTAAATCCTAATGTGGTATCTGCATCTTCTTCATTACCGATACAAACATCAACATACTGGCAAAGACGGGTCATTACTTCTCTTGCTTTTTCTTTGCTCCACAATTTCTTGCGGTAGTTGAGATCGATACTAGTTGTAATTCCTTTTGCTTTTGCAGCTTTCAATGCAGCCTCCGTTAATGCAGCAGCCTTATCGCTCAATGCAGGAGTGATACCTGTTGTATGGAACCATACAGCGCCATCAAAAATTTTATCCCAATCGAATTCACTTGCATCAACATCAGCAATAGATGCACCTGAACGATCATACACTACTTGTGATGCACGCATGGATGCACCTGTTTCGAGGAAGTAAATACCTAAACGGTCGCCACCTCTTGCAACAAACTGCGTATCTACACCATAACGACGTAAATGATTAATGGCCGATTGACCGATTGGATTGTTAGGTACTTTGGAAACAAATGTTCCGTTTAAACCATAGTTACATAATGCAGCAGATACGTTTGCTTCGCCACCACCATAAGTGATATCAAATGTATCGGCTTGTACAAAACGTTTAAAATCGGGGGTTGACAAACGCAACATAATCTCTCCGAGTGTTACTACTTTTTTCGACATATCAGTTGTTTTAAATGCTAGGAAATAAATGATTGTTGTTTAGTTGTTTCAAATTTTGCTCTTACCTGTTGAATATACTCTACTGTGTTTTGTGTTGAATCGCCTTTTTCGTGCAGCTTGGCAAAAGCAGCAGCTGCAGCAAAACCGATCACATCCTGCAATGCATGTTGTGATTTTAACCCATAGATCAGGCCGGCCATAAAGCAATCGCCACTACCTACTTTATCTACAATTTTATCTGTTGCAAACACTGGACTAATGGCTTGTTCCGTCTTTGTATTTAAAGATGCATAGTAACTGATGTTACCAGCTTCTGCATCAAAACGAAATGTATTGGCTACCCATTTGCATTTCGGAAAACGATCGAATAATTGTTGTGCAGTAAACGTAGCATGTTGCAAAAACACTTCTTTGCTTCGTGGTTGTAACAGTTTATCATCAACAGAAACACCAAGTAATGTTTGTGCTGACCAGATATTGCCCATAATGACATCGCAATACTTTACAAGGCTGGGCATGATTTCCCAAGGCTGTTTACCATACTTCCATAACAGTGAACGATAATTCAAATCAACAGAAATGGTAATGTTCCGTTGCGATGCGGCCTTTACTGCTTCCAGACAAAGCGCTGCAGCTTTTTCACTCACAGCAGGAGCAATGGCACTGAAATGAAACCATTCTACATCTTTCAAAATCTCATCCCAGTTCACCACACCTGTGTTAAGTGTAGAGAAAGAAGAATATTTCCGGTCGAACACATTCTCTTCGCTCTTCATATCGGCACCTTCTTTCAGATAATACAATCCAATGCGTTCGCCGGAAAGAATGATAGGAGAGGTGTCGATGTTTTTTGTTTGCAGGAAAGAAATAATATCACGGGTGATGATATTATCAGGTAATGCGGTGCAATACTTCACCGGTATTTGCCAGGTAGCCAATGCTGTTGCTACATTCAGTTCGGCGCCACCAACAAACACGGGCACCTGGTTGGTACGCAACCATTCACCACCATTCGCAGGCGGCAACCGAAGTAACAATTCTCCAAAACAAAGCACTTTACTCATAAACTATTTCAGCGTTGGAACCGGAGCCGGGTCCATATCAGTATAAACTAAATTTTCACCGGCCATACCCCAAATGAAACCATAGTTGGTAGTACCGCAACCAAAGTGTGTACTCCAGGGTGGAGAGATCACAGCTTCGTTATTGGTCATCACCATATGTCTTGTTTCCATTGGGTTACCCATGAAGTGGAACAAACGTTGTCCTTCCGGTAAATCGAAATACAAATACACTTCCATTCTGCGGGTATGTGTATGTGGTGGAATAGAATTCCAAACACTGCCGGGAGCAAGTACCGTTAAACCCATTACCAACTGGCAGCTTCTCAAACCATCGAGGTGAATGTATTTATAAACGGTACGTTTATTTGCTGTTTCAACTGCACCCAACTCAACCGGTGATGCCTGTTCTTTGGTGAACATCGCATTTGGATAAGTTGCATGAGCGGGTGATGATAATAAATAGAACACAGCAGGATTCTTTTTTGATGCAGAACTAAAACTTACTTTCTGTGTTCCTTTACCCAGATACAAACAGGAAAGTTTCTCCACTTCAAACTTCTTACCGTCTGCTGTTACGGTTCCTTTACCACCAACGTTAATGATGCCAAGTTCTCTTCTTTCCAAAAAGTACTCCGCTCTTAATTCAGGGTGATTGGGAAGAGTTAATGTTTTTGATACAGGAACTGCACCACCAATAATTACACGATCGTAATGCGTATAAACCAATTTCAGTTTATCAGCTACCATCAACTCTTTCACTAAAAAATTATCGATGAGCTGTTGTGTATCGAAACCTTTTGTTTCTTCCGGTCCCACAGCAAAACGTACTTCCATATCGCCATCCATGTAGGTGTTGCTGTTATAATCTTTCAATTGCAGAGCCGGAGCTGTTGCCTTTTTTATTGCCATGACTTTCTTATTACAAATGACTAATTACTATTAACTATCGGCTTGTATTAACGTGCCATCCATCCACCATCAACAAACAACACTGTACCGTTTACATAATCTGATGCTGATGATGCAAGGAAAGTAATCGGTCCTTTAAAATCATCAGGAACACCCCAGCGACCAACAGGAATACGTTCAAGGATTGATTTGCTTCTGTCTGCATCTTCACGTAACGCCTGTGTATTATTAGTTGCGATATAACCCGGGGCAATTCCATTTACACAAACACCTTTACTTCCCCACTCGTTACCAAATGCACGAACCAAACCGGCAACCGCAGATTTTGTTGCAGTATAACCCGGTACATTAATACCGCCCTGGAAACTTAACAATGAACAGGTGAAGATGATCTTGCCACCTCCATTATCGATCATATGTTTACCAAACTCACGGCCCAAAATAAATTGTGCATTGAGGTTGATGTCAACTACTTTGTCCCAATATTCATCTGGATGTTCAGCAGCAGGTTTACGCATAATGATACCTGCATTGTTTACAAGGATATCTATTTTATTTTCTGCTTTTACTTTATTGATGAACGCATACAGCGCTTCACGGTTGCCAATGTCAACACGGTGATACGTGAACTTGCGGCCGGTTGCTTCAATGGCTGCTTTCACAGCTGAATAATCTTCCACAATAGAAGCGCCAACAATATCTGCACCTGCTTCTGCCAATGCAGTTGCCATACCCATACCAAGACCGGTATCGCAACCGGTTACCAATGCTGTTTTGCCTGAAAGGTTAAAGAGATCCAATGTTTGCATGATCGATTATATGTTTTTTGATGTTACTGTTTCTGCTGCATCGAGATGCTGCAGGTTGAAATATTGTTTTGCATTGTTGTAACAGATATCCTGGATGGTTTTACCAATCAATGCAAGATCATTCGGCAATTCACCATTCTCCACTTCTTCGCCATACATATTACAAAGTATGCGACGGAAATATTCATGACGGGGGAACGAAAGGAAACTGCGGCTATCAGTTAACATACCAACAAAGCGACTGAGTAAACCCATATTGCTGAGTGCGTTGATCTGTTTGGTCATTCCATCTTTCTGATCGAGGAACCACCAGCCGCTTCCCCATTGTATTTTACCAGCAACAGAACCATCATTGAAATTACCGATCATGGTTGCGAACAATTCATTATCGGCAGGGTTCAGGTTATAGATGATGGTCTTCGCCAGTTTATCATTGCTGTCTAAACGGTTTAAGAATTTTGAAAGTGCTCTTGCTTGTGAGAAATCACCGATGCTGTCCCAACCTGTATCAGGACCTAACTGCTGCAACTTGCGGCTGTTATTATTACGCAATGCGCCAAGATGGTATTGTTGTACCCAACCTTTTTCATGATCCCATTCTGCAAAGATCACCAGCATGGCACTCTTGAATTTTTTCTTTTCTTCAAGTGTTAAGTTACCACCGCTGCGTACCTGTGCAAAAATGCCAACGATCTCTGTTTGTGTATAATCTTCGGCATAGATCTCTTCCAATCCATGATCAGATACTGCACAGCCATTTGCTGCAAAATAATCATGACGCTTTTTCAATGCAGCTAAATAATCGTTGAAGGTGCTGATAGAAGTATCAGCTGCTTTTTCCAATAAGGTAAGATAATTATTGAAGCCGATGGTATCATCAACATTCATGGCTTTATCAGGACGGAAGGCAGGATTCATTTTTGTAAAGCTGCCTTGCTGACGAAGTTGTTGATGATATTTCAGATCATCAACAGGATCATCGGTTGTGCAGATAAGCTTCACATTCATCTGTTGCAATAAACCTTGCACACTGTGTGATGCATTCTGCAATTGTGCCGTGGCATCATCATAAATACGTTTGGCGCTATCTGCATTCAATACTTCTTCAATGTTGAAATAGCGTTGGAGTTCAAGATGCGTCCAGTGATAGAGAGGATTGCGTAAGGTATACGGAACCGTTGCGGACCATTGTTCAAACTTTTCCCAATCGCTGGCATTGCCGGTGATGAATTTTTCATTTACACCATTGGTACGCATGGCTCTCCATTTATAATGATCACCATACAACCACACCTGCGTGAGATTTTCGAAGTTGATATTGTTTGCCACTTGTTCCGGTGGCAGGTGATTATGATAATCGATGATGGGCATATGCTTTGCAAACTCGTGGTAGAGTTGCTCGGCAGTTTTGGTTTGCAGTAAAAAATTACTGTCTAGAAATTTTTTCATGTGATCCGTTTTGTCGATATCTGTATTGGTTGCTTACTTTCTTTTAAACATCAGGCTTCATTGCTTTCAACTTTGTCCCTGTTCAGTTGGTAGTTTTTTACCGTATTTAATACGCCTTCTTCCATCATCGCTTTTAAATATGAGCTCACTGCAAATGAAAAGCCAGGTAATTCTGAAAGATCATGTCCAAATATTTGTTCGTTTGCCAATGTCTTTTTCACTACATCCGACGGCTTGTTAGTTTTCCATACCTGATGGAAATAACCTGCGTGTTCGTCTTGAATCGGGTAAACCACACCGTTAGCCTCGCCATAGTAAGTGCCGCTTTCGCTTGGCTCGCACTTCATAAATAAAATATATGCTGCAAAACCCAATGCCATCGAACCGGGAACATACAGATCCTGTTCAAAATGTTTTAGCAGTAAAGGTATGTTACGCATGCGCATTTTATGCGAATAATTTAATGTAATACTGATCCATTTATGATCGATAAACGGATTGCGGAAACGATCGAGAACATTACTTGAGAATTCACGTGCTTCCAGCACCGAAATTTTTTCATTGCTTACACAGGGTGCGATCTCGTGATGCATGAGATCATACACATATAGACCCATCGTCTTGTTTTCCATCGCTTCTTTCACGGTTTCAAAACCCGAAAGGAAGGCAATGCCACAGGAGAATGTATGTGTGCCATTGAGCAAACGCAGTTTCAGTTCACGTTGCTTATTAATGTCATTGGTAATGACAACGCCTTCGTCTGCTTTTGCAAAACTTAATACCTCTTTTACTTTTGGATTTGATGTTTCAATGGCCCACAAGCTGTAAGGTTCGCTCATGATCATTAGTTCGTCTGTGAAACCAAGTTTTGCTTCCGTTGCTTTTTGTTGTGCAACAGGAAGTTTACCCGGCACAATACGATCGACCAATGAATTGCAGAATGTATTTGCATTTTCCAGCCAATCGATAAATGCATAATCAAGATTATTGAGATGCGCCAACTCCATAACGATTGCCTGGAGCTTTGTTCCATTATCGGTGATGAGTTCTGTTGGTACGATCACCATTCCTTTATTTACATCGCCATTGAATGCTTTATAACGTTCATGCAGGAATGCAAGAAGTTTACCCGGGAACGATACCGGTGGATTGTTACTGATCTTATCTTCTTCTACCAACACAATCCCAACTTCTGTTGTATTGGAAATAATGATCTCCATTTCAGGATTGGAAGCACAATCCAATATTTGCTGCCATTGTGATTTTGCAGAAAGTACACGACTTACTGATGCGTTGATGATATACTCTTCCGTAATTTTTTGCTGACGGATACCACTGATGCAATGGGTGAACAAACCATCCTGCACTTCATATGCATCTGTGCCACCACTATCGGTTGATTTCACAATCACCACACGGCCATTAAAAATGCCTTTCTTGTTTGCCTTGTCAATAAAATAATCGGGCAAACCACGTAACAACACACCTGTACCAAACTGAAGTACTTTTTCAGGTAATGCAAACAATGCATCTGTTGGAACAGACTGTACCGTGCCGTTTAATTTCGATAACGTTTCTTTTGATAACTGCATCTTGTGCTCACTTTAAATGTTTAACTGAACAGTAATGATCTTCTTGTTTAATGATCACAGCTATTCATAATTCTAAGGTTTCCATCGTTCACCAAACACCCATTGCGCATTGATCTTTTGAACCAATTCCTTACTGATATTATTATTGAACCAGGCATAATCGCCTGCTTTCCGGTGACAATTGTAATAGTAGATCCGTTCGCCCCACTGCAGGTTGTTGTTGCCTGCTTTGTAAATGGGTGCATCTTTCATATTGTCTGCAAACAAACAATTGATAAGATAGAATTGCGCTTCACGGTGATAACGGCCCAGCAAAAAACCATCATAACCTTTAAACCTGCAATTCAGCAAAACGGTTTTTGAATCTTCATGCTTTGAACCATCATGCCATATTGCTGCAGAGCCGGTGTTGGCAATAAACTCACAGTTCTCTGCAAATGCCCAACCACGTGGGCAATAAAAATCAACACCACCTTCCATTATACAATCTTTAAAATACCACATGCCATTCTCGACATCCCATGGACTAACCGTATCACCTGCATAGGCTTTGAAATGACAGTTGATGGCTTTCAACCTTGTACAATGCATGGTACGCAAAGCCATCTGGTGACTGTTGCGTGAAATGGTTTTTTGTTTGTTGATGGTATCCTGCGGACAGTTTACTACACGATCCTGTAAGTAATCGAATCCGTAGGTATTGTTGATGGTAAGATTTTTGAGTGTGATGTCGTTGCCGCTTACGTTCATGGTTGCTACACCCCAATCATCGTTGTGTTCGCAACGCCATTCGTCTCTTGCAATGGCAGCAGTAATAATGGTGGCTGCTTTGTCCTCGCCTTCGAAAACAATATTGTGTTTTTCGATGTAGAGCTTCTCTCTGTAAACACCCTTCTTAATAAAAATGATCCGGGCTGTTGCAGCCGAATCACTTAAACTGTTGAGTGCTCCCTGTATGGTCTTATAATCGCCTTTACCTTTTGCATCTACAATGATCTTCTTCTGCGCCTGTGTTGTTATACAACAAAGAAACATCAAACCCATCCAGCTATATCGTAGCAATGCCGTCACTTTTTCGTTGCGTTTTGCAGCAGCCATTTGGCAAGGTCTTCAGCTGCTTTATAATTTTCAAAATCGGCCGGTAATAATTTCCGGTTATCGATGTATTCGTTATAAATCCAGGGATCACCTACTGCAAACACGGTTCCTTTACCATACTTCGCCACAGCAATGATTGCTGCATGGTCTTTTGTTACAATTGTTTTTGCAGGAGCTTTCACCTTCAGTTCACTGATCTCTTTCAGGAACATCTTCTTTGTTGTTTTGAAAACAGGATTATTGGCGCCGGGTAATACTTCGCCCTGTACATACGTATCATTCTTCACCATGTTCAAACTGTTATCGGTAAAGGTGATACCAAACTTATTTGCCAGCAGGTTGAAATGTTTCAGATCGCAGTTGTTGCTGTCGTTTGCCAGCAAGATCAATACACCGCCTGCCTTAACCCAATTGCTGATAGCAGTTACATCACTTGCTGTAACATAATTCGGCTGCGGGTTATCTCTTACGTGATCGGGATCAACAATAACATACACCGATGCTTTGCTGAGGTTGCTTGCAGTTGGGGCAACATCCAGTGATTTCAATGTGGCACCATAGCGTTCAAAAATAGTTCCCCATGTATAATAACCACCATGACTTCTTTCTTCCCATGTGTAGTGCCAGTAACTCATTTCATCACCAGCATCTTTCTTTTTCTCACTGTTAAACCAACGGTCGAGCACTACATTTTTTCCTTTACCAATTGATTGAGTAGGTAACTGTTCCATTTCGCCTGCAGCCAGCAGGAAAGCTCCTACACCTTTCGGATCGTTTACAATTACATCTTCACTCATGTAATAGGCAAAACTTCCATCACGGTAAGGTTTGCCGCCAAGTCCCGATACTTTCACTGTGCCATGTAAATTCGTTTGGCCGTTCTCTTCTTTAATGAAACGTTTGATGATTCCGTCGTATCCTTTCTTTGCAATGGCAAGTTTCGTAGCAGGTAAATATCCTTTGCGTACACCTTTTGCAACAGCATATACAAACTGTGATGAAGCTGATGCTTCAAAATAGTTTTTCTCTTTACCTGGCCCGTTGTAATTCATCACATCGTACCACAAACCAGTAGTTGGGTTCTGTTGTTTTTCGATGGCATTGACCAAACGGTTCAATATTGCAATGAGGTCTTTACGCTTTGGATGATCAGCAGGGAAGTAGTCGAGTGCATCAACTAATGCATCTGCATACCAACCCATGGCTCTTGACCAGAAATGTGGTGAAGTGCCGGTTGTTTTATTGGCCCATTGCTGTTGTTTGCTTTCGTCCCATGCATGGTAAAGCAATCCTGTTTTGGGATCACGTGCATGTTTTTCCATCCAGATAAACTGGTTGGCAATATCATTAAAGGCTGTGTCTTCGTGAAAAAGCATGGCATACTCTGCATAAAAAGGAGCACCCATGTACAAACCATCCAACCACATTTGGTTGGTATAAATTTTCTTATGCCAGAAACCACCTTCGTTTGTACGTGGGTGTGTACGCAGCTGATCACGCAGATGCATGGCTGCTTTCTTATACTTTTCTGCACCGGTAATACGATACAGCATTAAAACCAACTTGCCATTATTTACATGATCGATGTTGTATTCTTCCAGTTCGTAACCTTTAATGCTGCCATCGTTCTGTACAAAATAATCGATACGGTTTTTCAGTGAGTTGTAATACGCCACATTGCCGGTACGCATCCACAGGCTCTCAAAACCTTTGAGCACAACACCCATGTCGTAGCTCCACTTGGTTCTGCTGCCGATGGGTAAGCTATCGGGCCATATTTTATCAACTGTGGCAGCAACCTTCTCACTATATTTTGTTTGAGCGGTTGATTGTAATCCGAATGCAAGCAATGCGATTATGAAGAGTTTGTTCATGTTCCTTTTTTATATGCGTCGTTTATAGCTTATTCTATCTTACCATTTTACTTCTTTTACATTGGCTCCAAATTCAAAGAGTATTTTCTCTTTTGCGTTAGCGCCATTTGTATTTTTTATGCTGATGTTTTTATTCCTGTCGCCACTAACACGAAACAACACTTCACTGCCATCTTTATAAGTGATCTTATCAAACGAAAGATTATCGCTGTTGAGAATGTCAATCACAGGTTTTGTATCCGCAGAAATGATCTGGATGTTCTTGAAGCTGATACCACTTGCCTCCTGTATATCAATTCCTTTATCGGCCTGCAGTACCATATTCTCCAGCACAATATCTTTTACATGCATTTCAGGAAGTCCTCGAATAAAAATACCCTTGGCTGCTCCATTGCAATACACATTGCTGATATGAAAATTTTTGAACACAGGCGTAGTTTCATCAACCGGTTTTACTTCCACTTTTGGCAATTCTCTTTTTTCACCTAAGAGCGGAACAGGATCTTTCGCCATGTAATACATATCAAACAGAATGGCTTCAGCAGGAATATCTTTCATGTAGATGTCTTTGATGAAGATATTCTCAACCACACCACCACGACCTCTTGTTGTTTTAAAACGCAAACCGATATCTGTTCCAATGAAGGTGCAATTGCTGATGTACATGTTTCTGGCTCCACCACTCATTTCACTACCAATTACAAAACCACCATGCGATGCATACACTGTGCAACCACGAATGATTACATTCTGCGTGGGCATTGCACGTTTGCGGCCTTCTGCATCACGGCCACTTTTCATACACAAGGCATCATCACCCACATCAAACACCGAATTTTCGATGAGTACATTGCTGCAGCTTTCCACATCAATACCATCACCATTCTGTGCATACCAGGGATTTTTCACGAAGATGTTGCGAACAGTTAAATGTTCACTCATCAACGGATGCAGGCACCAGGCTGCAGAGTTTTGAAAGGTTACACCTTCCAGTAAAATGTATTTGCATTCGGTGATCAACACCATATTTGGTCGAAGAAAATCTTTAATGCTTTCGAAGTAAGCAGCATCACGTCCAGGTTTGATCTCGCCGGGGTTCGCAGGCCCTTTGCTTGCTTTCATAAAAGCCTCTGAAGGATACCATGTTTTTTTATCATCACTCACCACACCGCCTGATGCTACTAATTTTTTCCATTGACCTGCAGTAAGCTTATCGCTTTTTACAGAACGCCATCCATCACCATTACCATCAACAATTCCTTTACCGGTAATAGCAATGTTGGTTGCATTGGTTGCAGAAATGGGCGATTGGTTACGCATTTGTGGTAACCCTTCCCAATTTGCTTTTACTAATGGGTATTGTGATTTATCGGCAGTAAATAATAAGGTGGCACCTGTTGCCAAATGAAGATTGACATTACTCTTCAATACAATTGGACCCGTTAACCATAAACCTGCAGGAACCAATACCACACCACCACCTTTTTTGTTACATGCATCTATGGCGTTGTTGATTGCTTTTGTGTTAAGTGTATTACCATCAGGAAGAGCGCCGAACTTTTTGATGTTGATTGTGTCTTTCTTGAATTTAGGAGCAATGATCACCGGCAACTTTGCATTAAACTGTGAAAATGCCAGTAAACCGGTAGAAAGAAAAGATAGTATGATGATTATTTTTTTCATGACAATGTTGAATCGTTAAAAGATCGAAATGACGCCGCTTTCGGGGTACAATTTTACCTTTAACTGCCAACCCGGTCAAGCAAATCAGGTTGTTTATTTACGCAAACGATACCGGGAATTGTTGCGTAAAAACGGTTCAAAATCAACCAGATAAAATTATCAGTTTATTGCCTGTTGAAGGAGTGTTATTGACTGCTTTAAGGGGTAATTTTGACTGCCTGACGCCCCAGCAACTTCCATTCTTTATTTTGTTTTTGCCATACAAGCATGATCCTGAGATGCACTTCGCCAGGCTTGTTGTTATCATTGGTGGTTCCGTGCAGTTCATGACGTACGATGGCTGTGTTTCCGCTTATCGTGATCGTTTGATTTTTCAACTCGATCGTTACAAAATCAGAAGAGCCGCTGGCTATCTTTTCAACAAACTGAGCTTTTGTTTCAACCAATCCACTTGAATGCCCATAACTGAGCTGATCAGCCGCAATCGACTCCAGTGCAGCTCTTTCGCCACTAACCATCGCTAGTTTTAGTTTTTCAACTGCTGCGTTTACCTGTGCTTCTTTTTTTGGCTGTGCAAATGAAATGGCAGTGCTGATAAGGAAGAGGAAAAAGAAGATATGTTTTCTGAAGTTCATGATTGGTTGTTTTGAATTGTTTGAAATGAAAGGAAATTAGAACCTGTTGGCCATCGGCACAAGATCGGTGAGTTCACTGATCTTAACCGGGCGTTTGAGTTGAATACTTTTTCTTGCAGCAATTCCGATCAATATACTCATAGCACCTTCTCTTGTGCCGGCCATTACATGGTGTGGATTATCGTTGGTATTGGTAAACATTCGTTTCTGCATACGAATATCGCCACCACCATGTCCGCCACGGATTTTTGCTGTGGTATATACTTCAAAGTCTTTTCCGAAATTATCCCACGCAAGTATTTCATTTGCTTCACCTGCAATGGCGTCATCAGCATTGCTCATTTCAATGGCATGGCGTTTTTCCTCATCTACTTTTGTTTTTTGCAGGTAAGGGATATCTTCCCATGTTTCAATTCTTCCTTTCATACCATTGAAAGCAATTTGCCATCCTTCGTAAGGCGAATAAGTAGTGAGTGAATAGTTTACAGTTACACCATTTGCATAAATGATCTGTGCACTCATCTTATCATAAATATCAATATCGTTACTCCACACACAGCCATCACGGATATAACCATCGTGCTGCTCGTTGTTAACATACAAGTTTACGTTGTGTTTATTGGCCATAATGTCCCAATAGAATTTACAATTGGGTTTGTGTTCGCAACCCCGGCATTTGGTACCACGGAAGGCATTGTTTTTTCCATAATGTTCTAACGAGCCATATGCACTTACTTCAACAGGTTCACTATTGAGCCACCAGTTGAGCAGATCAAAATGATGGGTTGCTTTGTGCACCCATAACGAACCGCCTTTCGCCATGCGGCCATGCCAGCGACGGAAATAATCAGCTCCATGATGTACGTTGAGATACCAATTAAAATCAACAGAAGTTATTTTTCCAACACGATTAGCTGCCAGCAATTCTTTCAACTGCATGGCATGTACGCTGTGGCGGTAGTTAAAAGCTACCGTTACTTTCTTTCCTGATTTTTTCTCTGCTTCTAAGATTTTCCGACACTTATCTTCGTCGGTGGTCATTGGTTTTTCAGTAATAACATTGAAGCCTGCATTGAGAGCTTTCACAATTATTTCATCGTGTGTAGAGTCAACTGTTGTAACAACGATATAATCTGCTTTGATCTGTTTCAGCATGTCATCTACGTTTACAAACGTAGGACAGCTTACGCCCATGTACTCTTTACCATAAGCAAGGCGGCCGGGATTGATGTCGCACAGCGCCACAAATTCGCAGGCATCTTTAAATTCGCTTACAATTTGTTTGCCCCACAAACCCGTACCACGAACGCCGGTACCAACGAGTGCAAGTTTTAATTTGGTTGCTGAACCGGCAGCAATTGAAGAGAAAGGATGCAGCATTAAAGATGCACCTGCTGCTGCAGTGTATTTTACGAATGATCTTCTTTCCATATGGCAATTTTAATTGTGTTGTAATAAGCGATCGCTGCAATCTTATTGTTCAATCCTGAACCAATCCACATCGGCCGCACCAGCATCGTTTGTTTTATTCTGTCGTGTAAAGAATAATCCCAGTTTTGCACCTACCCAGCGTCCGGGCTTTGCTGTTAACTTCTCACCAATGGGTTTAAAG
Organism: Lacibacter sp.; assembly: GCF_035299325.1. GTDB lineage: Bacteria > Bacteroidota > Bacteroidia > Chitinophagales > Chitinophagaceae > Lacibacter. Next base: position 26,079 of record NZ_DATGWT010000044.1, read on the forward strand.
TTGCTGCCATCTTCACTATAACTGAATTCACACACAGCTCCCTTCAACATTTTTACACGTAAATAAATATCCTTACTGTTGAGTTTTTCACCATCCTGTACTGTTTCCTTTTTACCCTTGTCTGCTTCTTTGCAGGAGGCGAATGAAATATAGTTGCCGTCTTTCTTTTTGATGATGGAAACAGCAGCGTAATCGGCCCCCAGTACAATAAAGCCAAAACGCTCGCCTTCCCATTTTGGCTGAAAAGAAACTTTTGTAGTTGCTGTAAATGCATCTGCCGGTGTTTTCTGGCCAAGTATGTTTGGATAGTTCCATGCTGATGAAACAGAGTCTGCTTTCAGCACAGAATACATCCGTAAAAAACCACTGGGTGTTGGCATGGCCCAATATTGCAAAGGGTTTGCCTGCCACTGCCATTGTAAACCAAGCTTGGGTGAATTGAATTCATCACTGTCTGCAACTGTTACTTTTGGATAGGTTTTGCCAACGTTTGGTTTTTTAGAAACCATTACCGGCTCACCTTTTCCATCCAAATCTTTATCAACACCAATGACCGGCCAATCATTTTTCCAACTCATTGGTTGCAGATGCACAACTCTTCCATAAGCATCTTTATCCTGGAAATGCAAAAACCAATCTTCACCCGTTTGAGTTGTAACCCATGCACCTTGATGCGGACCATTCACAGTAGTTGTTCCCTGGTCCATCACTACTTTGCGTTCGTAAGGGCCATAAATATTTTTTGAACGAAGTACCAACTGCCATCCTGTTGAAACACCACCGGCAGGAGCGAAGATGTAATAGTAACCATTGCGTTTGTAAAACTTTGGTCCTTCCAGTGTGGGATCAGTTTCTTTTCCATCAAATACCAATAGAGGATCGCCGATGGTTTTTGTTCCTTCCCTGTTCATTTCCTTTACCACCACAATCGATTTGATTCCTGCACGACTTCCGGCATAGGCATGTGTGAGATAAACTTTTCCATCAGTATCCCACAACGGACAAGGATCGATCAAACCTTTTCCTGCTTCAACAAGAATGGGTTCTGTCCATGGGCCATTGATATTTTTTGCTTTGGTGAGATAGATACCAAAATCAGGATCGGGGTAATAGATATAAAATTCATTGTTGAAAAAACGGATCGAAGGAGCCCACACGCCACCTCCATGTTGCACAGCGGAAAAATGATCAAATGGCGGTTGACGTTTTAATGCATGACCAATCAATTTCCAATTGACAAGATCTTTTGAATGAAGAATAGGCAAGCCGGGGATATGATTGAACGATGAAGAAACCATATAAAAATCATCGCCTACACGAATAGCATCGGGATCGCTGTAATCAGCATTTACCACAGGATTTTTAAATGTACCATTACCATTATCTGCTACCCATGCTTTTGAAATGGTTTGTGCACTTGCATGCATACAAACTGAGAGTAAACTTATCGTCAATAATTTCTTCATAATTCTATTACACGTTTTTCTTCATTGCTTTTGAACGCAGCTTCGATGATGCGGATTACATCTGTTCCTTCTGCCGCAGTAACAGGAAGAGGAGCGTTGTTACGAATGGCTTGATAAATACCTTCGTAATAAGCCGTGTAATTTCCTTTCCGGGAGGGGATATATTCTCTGATGATATTGCCGTTTGTTTCTGTATGCAGCAACCCTTTCTCCGTTTCCGGTTCAATGCCGTAAGCTTCATCAGTAGGTAACATGTGTGCCTGCAGTTGTGCTTCCTGCATATCCGTTTTTGGTTTGATGAACGAACCTTTGCTTCCATGTATTACATAACCGGGTAATGCTTCACGCACCTGGTAACTTCCTTTGATGCGTACTCTTGATGAAGGATAGTAGAGCAACACTTCAAAATAATCATCTACCTGCGATACTGGCCGAATGATGGCAATGTCAGCAAAAACTGCAGTTGGCATACCAAATAACTGTAATGCCTGATCGATGAGATGTGAACCAAGATCATACAAAGCACCGGTTCCTTTCATCGCTACTTCTTTGTGTGCTTTCGGACTGATCTCCTCTTTGTACCGATCGAAATGAAATTCTGCTTCAACAATAGTACCTAACAGCTTTTGATCAAGTACCGATTTGATGGTCTTGTAATCACTGTCGTATCTTCTGTTTTGAAAAACAGAAAGCTTTAAATTTTTTTCTGCCGCTAATACAATCAATTCTTCTGCTTCACTCACTTCAACTGTAAATGGTTTTTCGCAGATAACATGTTTGCCTGCAAGCAATGCCTGCTTCACATAATCGTAGTGCGTGATGTTAGGCGTATTTACAACAACCAACTCTATATGTTCATCGGCCAACATTTCCTCCAGTGTACGATATGTTTTAACAGCAGGATATTTTTCCTGTGCAAGATTCTTGCTTCGTTCCCATACAGCATAGAAGTTAAAGCCGGGATGAGTGCTGATGAATGGTGCATGAAATACCCATCCACTCATTCCAAAGGAGCATATTGCTGTATTGATCGGTTTCATCATTTTATAGTTTGTTTACAAGATAGCACCAAACAAAAACATAATTGTTAGTTCAAAGCTGTTAACCAGTTCTTCAAACGCTCCATCCAATTATCAGCTGTTGTTTTATTGAACATACCAAAACCATGACCACCTTTTGGATAGAGGTGCATTTCAGCCGGTACTTTATATTTTACACAAGCCTGGTAATAGCGAATACTGTTTTCAACAGGTACTGCGCCATCATCACCTGCATGTACTAAAAACGATGGGGGTGTTTTAGCAGATACCTGTAATTCGTTTGAATACAATTTTATTTGATCAGCTGATGCAGTTGCACCAACCAGATTGTTTCTTGATCCTTTGTGTGTAATAGTGCTGTCGAAACTGATCACAGGATAAATAAGCACAGCAAAATCAGGACGTACAGATGTCGTGTCTTTGTTTGTTACATCTACCTTTCTGTTAAAATGAGTTGCTGTTGTTGATGCTAAGTGACCACCTGCTGAAAAACCCATGATGCCGATCTTATCTTTTTTCAATCCCCATTCAGTTGCTTTACTGCGCACTAACCGAACGGCCTGTTGTGCATCCTGCAAAGGCGCAAGACTTCTGTCGATGTTTGTTGTATCATCGGGCAAACGGTATTTCAATACAAATGCAGTGATGCCCCATTTGTTCATTTCTTCTGCAACACGTGTGCCTTCTTTATCAAAGGCCAGAATACCGTAACCGCCCCCGGGACAGATGATGACCGACATGCCATTGGCATTTGCCGGTTTAAACACTGTAAGCGTTGGCACACTCACTTTTGAAATACGCAGAACATTATCTTTCGATACTGCAGTTTCTTTATTCGGCGCAGATTTTGAATTAGGAATGGTACCACTGTACAAAGGCATTTCCTGTTGAGCGTGCACTGCTGTTGCTACCATAAATGAACTTATCAATAAAACTAATTTCATACTATTGTTTTTTAAGCGTTCAACAAGATAAGATCAATCTTTTATTTAAACATAGCATAGTACCATAAACCCTCACTGCTTTTTAGTTTCAGTCCATTTAAACGGTTTACTTCTTGATTGCTGAAACCAACCACTTTCTTCTTTTACCAGACTATTGTTCGATAAAATATTTTCCAAAGTATATTCTTTTGCTTCTTTATCGGTTAGTTGCTTACTCCAAGCAACACGTTTTGCTATTGCCGCACCTTCACCAGTGCATTTATATTCTGCATAGAAAACAGTTTGCTCATTGGCCGGGTTGTTCCAGTTACTCCAGCCTTCGGGTGCAATTTGCTTCGGCATTTCGCAACGGATAAACACCGTCTTTGCATGTGCACGCCATGGCCGGCCAAGTAACGTTTTTGTTACACCTGAATCAGCAATGATCTTGCAATCGAGAAAAACATAACCAAACTTTTTGCCGTGAGTTGTACTTGCTGCTGTGATATAGGAGTTTGTTTTGGAACGGATGGTACAGTTTTGAAACACTGCAGTTGATGGTCCAAAAATAAAATCTGTTGTTCCTTCAATATAACAATCGAGAAATAGTTGACGGGAATTTTCACCTGCGGCGAAAATGGTATCCTGGTTGCCAAGAAATTTACAGTTTTTGAAAATGGCTTTATCTGCATCAACATATAATGCTAATGCCTGTCCAACAGGACCTGCACTATTGGCAAACGTAATATTCTCTGCAATAAAACGATTGCCGGAAATTTTTGCTGTATAAGAAGTAAAGGTGGTATGTTTTCCTCTTCCTGAATAATCATTGAAAGTAATGATCGTTTTCTCTACACTTTCACCAATAAATGTTACATCGGTATTCGTAGCAGGCAGTTCGATCTTTTCGTTGTACACTCCGTTCTTAATATACAGTGTAATGGTAGCTAATGGGTAAACACGCATTGCATCAATGGCATCCTGAATATATTTGAATTCACCACTGCCATCTTTCGCCACTGTAAATACATATTTGTACTGCTGCGGATTGGCTGTTTGAGCAACAGCTAAACTGCAGCTAAGGATTAATATAAGTATAGCTAAACATTTCTTCATATCGTATTTCTGTTCTGTTGTCAAGCCTATGCAGATAGTGGCTGCCTATATCAAATTATTCTTTTGCGTTAACAATTCGTGTAGCGAGTTCGGGCAGTTGCGTACGGATTTCTTTCAATATTAATTGTGCAACCAATCGTGCACCAAACTCATTAAAATGTGTATTATCATCTTTTCCTTGTGGATGATTGGGATGTTCACCTGGTTTCAGTTGCATAAACAGAAATGCAGAATTATCCGGACCAAACTGTTGATAAAGCTGCTGCGTAATTACATCCATATCCAGCAATACAACTTTTTCTTCTGTTGCAACAGCCCGTGTAATTTTCATGTATTCATCGTGTGTGCCAATGATCTTTCCGGTGCTGTCGAATTTTCTTCTTGCCATCGAAGTAAGCAATACGGGGACAGCTTTCCTTTCTCTTGTTTCTGTTACAAATTTTTTGAGGTTGTTTTTGAATTGTTCCGGCGTAGTAGCTGTTTTCTTGGTGGGCACTTCATCGTTGTGTCCAAATTGAATGAACACATAGTCGCCTTCGCTTGCTTCATCCATGATCGATTTCCACAAGCCTTCTGTTTGAAAAGAAGAAGTGCTTCGTCCGTTCTTTGCTTTGTTTACGACGGTTACTGTTGAATCCCAGAAATGTACAAAGGGCATTCCCCAACCCGTTTCGGGAAATGCTTTTACATCTTTGATACTGGCTGTAGAATCGCCTGCAATAAATAGTTTGATCTTCTTTTTGGCTGGTATCATTAATGAAAACAGTGGAAGAGCGAATAATAAAAACACTTTTTTCATCTCACTTAATTAAACTGTTGATATAAATTTCAATATTGGTATAATGCTGATGCAGTTTATTTGTACTTGCATCTGTTGCATCATTTGCATTTAATCCATTCTTCTTTTCCCATTCATCAGGCATACCATCTTTGTCTGTATCAGCGGGAGAGGGTAAGGATTTCAAAACGGGCCATGCATTGGTGGTGAGTTCAAAGGCTGAATGATGCGGATAATGTCCCTGCACATCAATGATCGCTCCTGTTCTGTTGATCACATCGTTGATGATGCGTGCATCCATTGTATCTCTTTGAAAAGATGCGCCAACTTGTTTTAAGATCGCTTTGTATGCATCCTCTGCTGTTTGTACAGTAATTGCATCAGTTGGGAAAGCAACAGTTTTGATCACTGTTTTCTTTTCTTCTTCTGTTCCTTTCGGATCAATGTGTACGCCG